>NZ_LQIV01000017.1 GCF_001500125.1 Mycobacterium sp. IS-1742
GGGCCGAGGTGGAGGGCGGCGATGCGGTCTTTGATGTCGAGGTGCACGACGACGGTGGTGTGCGCGCTGTGGGGGCGCCGGGCGGCGTCGGCGTCCCAGGCGGTGTCGATGATGTCGAGGAACGCATCCACCGTCGTCGGGGCTGGGGGCCGCTGCCCGGACGGGGTGTCGGCGTGGTCGCGGTCCCACTGGGCGACCATGCCTTCGCGCCGGAACGTCAGGGCGGCGTCGACTTTCGCTGATTCGGCGTGGGGCAGGGTGATGCGCCAGTAGGTGTGCTGCTCATCTGAGGTCGTGGTGATCGACGCCTGCGGCGGCTCAGCCGCGGGTTTGGGCTCGTTTTCGAGCTCGGGTTCGGGTGCGGGTTTGGGTTCGAGTTTGATGGCGGTGCGCAGTTGGGTGACCGAGGCGTTGGCGGCCAAATGGGCGTCGTGCTCGTCGGATCCGGGTCCGGCGCTTTCGGCGATCACCCCGACCTGATCCAACGACAGTCGGCCCTCCCGTAGGGCCTGCACGCAGTGGGGGAATTCGGTGATGCGGTGGGCGATGGCGGCGATGGTCTTGCCGTTGCGCGGCGAGGACCCGGTCTTCCAGGCCATCAACGCCGCGATCGAGCGCGCACCGGTCATGCCCGCCAGTTCGTCGTGTTCGATCTCGGCGGCGATCTCCACCAGGCGCCCATCGATGGCGTTGCGCTGACCCATCAGCTCGCCGATCTCCTCGAACAACGCATCGAGACGATCCGCCGAACGCGTATCCACGCCATAGGAAGTCGCGACCGAAGGCATGACCCCATACAAGCAGAGGGGTCCGACAAGCAGCGCTACGGCTGGATGCGGATCTCGCCCGGCTTCCACAGCCCGCTGTGTGTCGCGGTGCCCAGATCGATCTGCGCCGGTTCGGCGTCGACGATGGTGTCGAACCTGCGCAGCGACCCCCAGTCCTGACCCCAGTCCTGGGAGAGGTACGTCGACATCACCGACGCCCGCAGCAGCAGGTCGGTGATGCCCAGCAGACCGCCGTTGAGGCCGTCCTGCCAGGTGTCGGTGCTCTGCAGCTTGGCGTAGTAGTCCGGTGAAATGCGGAATTTGGGGACCTCGGTGACCCCGTTGGCGTGCAGCATCGGCTGCTGGCACGGGAACGCCAACCCGACCGCCCAGTCCATCAGCACCGGCTGCTCGGAGCCCACGTACTCCTGCACCGACCGAACCTCGGGCACGCGTGGCGGCGTCACCGCGATCCAGTCGCCCTGACCGAGATTCAGATCCTCGGCGATCACACGGACGGCCACCGCGTCACCCGGGATCTGCGCCCGCGGATAGCGCAGATTGCGCCACGACGGTGTCGGCCCGATGTCGTACGGGTCGACGCGACCGGCGGGCACCGGCGCACCGTCGGGGCCGCGGCGGGCGTACTCCAGCGCGACGGTCTGTCCGGAGGTGAATCCCTCTGCGACACTGCTTCCGGCGATCGTGCCCGCTGCGGTGATCACGACGAGGGGGTGGGCGTCGTCGGGTGCGGGCAGTTCGTACCATGCGGACGCCAGCCGGCTTTCCTGTTGCACGCCAGTCGAATACGTGCCTGCGACCGGGATCCGGGTGGGGTCCAGGCCGTAGGGCAACGGCACCGTCGAGCCGTTCACCCCGGGCTCGGACAGCTGCTCGGGCTGGTTCCAGTCGTAGTCGGTGCCGGGCTGCGGATTGTTCAGCCGGATCGCCTCGGCGATGATGCGGTCCGGAACGCCGTTGGGGGAGAAGCCCACCGGCCCGGTGCCGCCGAGCGGTCCCAGCGACCCGTATTCACCCGGCAGCGCCCGCAGGAACCCCGCGTTCGAATCGGGTTCGACGAGCACGTCGTCGGCCAGGCCGCAGCCGCCGGCGAACGCGCGGATGTTGGCCCACCCGTTGGAGTAGGTCGGGTACTGGCGCACCACGCCGATCGCCATGGACGCCACCATGACCAGGACCATGAACCCGGCGGCCACGGGAATCGGTGCCGCGGTGAGCACGTCGACCACGCGGGACCGCCGCTTGTCACCGACGTGCAGCAGGAACGCCCACACGGCCGCGACGCCGCACAGCACGAAGAACACCGCGCTGACCGTCACACCGCCGAGCGCGGGCACCGACGTGTTGAAGGGTGCGCCGAAATTCGAGACGTACCACCAGCCGTTCGTGGACGCGAAGCACAGCGCCAGCACGAAGAGCAGCCCCGCCAGGAACGCCATCCGGTTGCGCGCCGACCGCAACACCACCGGCGAGACCAGTACCGTCGCCAATGCCGCCATCGCGCCGCCCACCGCGGCGAACAGGCCGAAGTGGTGGATCCACTTGGTGGGGGTGAACATCAGGAAGAAGATGGTGGCGAAGATGATGCCCATCAGCCGCCAGGCCGGTCCGCGCGCGACACCGGGTATCCGTTTGCGCCGCAACATGATGAACAGCGACGAGAACAGGCACAGCGCGGTGAACAGGAAGGCCACCCGCCGGGCGATCGCGCCGTCCACGGTCGGCAGGATCAGGTAGTAGTACCGCAGATTCTCGGTGTACCACTCCTGGCTGGGGCCGATCGCGGTGCGGATCCTGGTGGCTTCCAGCACCGTCGACAACGTCTGGTCGGCGAACACCACTGCCAGCACCACGGTGCCCGCGGCGAGCAGCGGCGCGAGCAGCGGCCAGATGCCCACGGTCTGCCTGCGCCGCATCAGGATTCGCAGGATCGGGCGGCCACCGGCCACCAGCGCGGCCACGGCGATCAGCCCGGTCGGCTGGATGCCGAGCGTGAACGCGGCGGTGGTCACGGCCAGCGCAGCGGGGGTGAGTCGGCCCGACGTGACCGCCCGTTCGATCAGCACGTAGGTGATGAGCGCGCCGGTGGCGATCTGACCTTCGGGGCGCAGCCCGTTGTTGAACGGCATCCACGCGCCCAGCAGGACGAACCCGGCTGCCCACAGGGCGGGGCGACTGGCGATCACGGCGGGCCCGAGGCGGGGCAGCACCTCGCGTGAGAGCAGCAGCCAGCAGACGACCGCGCAGATGAGGTCGGGCAGCCGCATCCAGATACTGGCGGTGCTGACGTGGGTCATCAGTGCCAGCAGGTTGTAGTACCAGCCGAACGGATCCTCGGGGCTGCCGAACCAGCGGAAGTAGTTCGACATGTAGCCGGCGTGGTCGGCGACTCGCGCCATCTGCAGGATGTAGCCGTCGTCGGAGGAGTTCGCGCCGATGACGTACCAGATCGCGAAGCCACCGAGCACGACGCCGTCGACGGCGGTCACCGTGCGCCATCGCGTGGGGATCAGGTGGTGCATCCGGCGACCGTCGAGGCGGTCCAGCCGCCACAGCGCCAGCAGCGCGATGACGGTCGAGATGATCGCCAGCAGGATCGCGGTCAGCTTGAGCGCGGTCGGCTGAGTGGTGAACCGGGTGTCGATGGTCGCCGAGAGCGACATCCCCGGTGGTGCGGGTCCGGTGAGGTCGGTGAACACGCCGACGATGGCGGGCCGCAGGTTCGGGTCGGCGTAGCCGGTGCGCTGCGGTGAGCCGTCGGCTCGGCGCAGACCGACGAAGTCGGCGAACGTGCCGTCCTCCGAGGAGGTGATGTCGATGCGTTCACACCCCGGGGTCCCGGTGACCCGGGCCCGGTTCACGCTGGCGACCACGACGTTGCGGACGATGACGTCGACGCGGGTGCGGGTGACGTTGACCAGCATGGCGTTGAGTGCCGCGTCACGGCCCTCGGCGGGGGCGGTGCCGAACACCAACCCACCCTCGGCGGGCAGCGTCCGGACCACCTCGCACGGCACCGAGGCGGTCAGGCTCACCGGCGCCTGGGAGAGCAGCGGCGCGGTGACGTTCGCGAACTGTCCCTGCTGTGGCCAGTTCAGGGTCGCCGTGGTCTGGGTGACGGGCAGCAGCGGGGTGGCGACGGCCATGACGAAGCCGAGGAGCCCGGCGATCGTGGCGACCCAGCGCGCGAGCTTCACGTCCCGGCCTGATGCGCCGTTCACGGCTTTTGCTGATGTGCCGTTCACGGCTGTTGCTGATGTGCCGTTCACGGCAGTGCCCTCACCGGTCCGCCGCGGCTCCACCCGAACACTCGCTTCGACCCCTCCTCGATCACGGCATTGGGAGCGTCGTCGCGCGGCACGAGCCGGATGTAGCGTTCGATCGAACCCCAGTCCCGGTACCAGTCGTTGCTCAGGTAGGTCGGGATCGTCGCCGTCCGCAGCAGGGCCTGGATGAACAGGAACGGCCCACCGTCCTCGGCGGACTGCCACTGGTTCGACGAGGTGACCACCTGTTTGAAGTTCGGCAGGATCCGGTACTCCGGCAGTTCGGCCACCCCGAGGTGTTCGGCGAACGGCCGCTGACACGGGAAGTTCGCCGCGGTCGCGATGTCCATCAGCACCGGTGTCTGCGAGCCGAGGAACTCACCGGCGGTCTGCAGCACCGGAACCCGCGGCGGCGTGAACGCGAACCACTGATCCTCCGACAGGTTCGGGTCGTCGGCGACGATGCGGGCCACGTTGGCCTCCGGCGGCGCCCAGGTGAGCGGGAAGCGCAGGTTGCGCCACGCCTTCTGCTGGACGATGTCGATCGGCTGGACCTCGTCGAGCGCCTGGTAGGAGCCGTCGGGCCGGTGCACACCCCACTGCAGTTTCAGTGACTGCCCGTAGTTGAAGGACCCGTCCTCCTCGTAGTACCAGATCGCCCCGGCGGCCGCGACGGTCACCAGTGGCCGGTCGGGGGTCCGCGGTGGCAGCTGGTACCACGCCGAGGTGGCCTGCGCGGCAACTCCGGCCTGATCCGAGCCGGGCTCGTCGAAGCTCCCCATCACCGGGGTGCGGTCGGGGTCGAGGCCGAACGGCAGGAACACCCGCGAACCGTTGACGCCCTCGGGCCCGTAACCGCCGCCGGTGCCCGCCGCGTATCCGACACCGATGTTCGGTTTGTCGACGGGTCCGTCTGAGTTCACCGTGCCCGGGTTGGCCGCCACGGGTTCGGCCGGTTCGAGGGTGTCGCTGACGCCGTTGGGGGTGAAGCCGACCGGGTCCTCACCGCCGAGTGGGCCGTACTCGCCGAAGCGCTGACCGGGAACCGGTTGCAGCATGCCGGCGTTCGTGTCGGCCTCCACGAGCACCTCGTCGGCCATCGCGCAGCTCGTGTCGGACAGGCCCGAGCGCAGGGCCGCCGCGTTGGCCGCGCCGATGGTGTAGACGGGATAGCGGCCGACGGTGGCCTTGACCATCGACCCCAGTTCGAGCACCACCATGATGACGGCCACCACGAGCAGCGGGGTCGACGCCAGCGCCCGGTTGCGTCCGGTGTCGGCGACCTCGGTGTGGCCGGCGTAGTCGATGCGGAAGTGCAGCCAGCCGGCGAGGATGCCGCCGGCGATCGCGAGCACCAGGAAGATCGTGGTGACGGGGTAGCCGACGATCACCGGTTGCTTGTCGAACCAGGGCACCCCGTAGTTCGCGACGTAGAACCAGCCGTTGATCCCCGACGTCGCCCACGCGAGCACGAACAGCAGTGCGGTGACGTACAGCGCCAGGTTCCGTCGACTGTTGACGCCCACCCGGGCGAACGCGAACGCGGTGATCCCGCCGAGCGCACCGGCCAGCCCGGCGAACGCGCCGAACTGCACCGCCCATTTCGTCGGCGTCAACGTCAGCAGCAGCAGCCCGACGGCCGTCGTCCCGGTCAGCCGCCACACCGGACCCCCGAAGGTGCCGGGCAGCCGTCCGCGGCGCAGCAGCAGCACGATGAGGCCGAACAGACACAGCAACAGGATCAACACCGAGAAGCGGCGGCTCAGGGAGCCGTCCACGCTCTCCTCGACCGTCAGGAAGTAGTACCGCAGGAACTCCTGGTACCACGGCAGCGTCGGGCCGACCACGTACTTGATGCGCACCGACTCGGCGACGGTCGCCAGCGTCTGATCCCGGAAGACGACGACGAACAGCAGCGAGGCCGCGGCCACCAGCGGGGCGAGCGAGGGCAGCAGCCCGTCGACAGCACGGCGGGCCGAGACGATGTGGGCGATCGCGCGCGCACCCACCAGCAGCGGCGCGAGGGCGACCAGACCCTGCGGCGCCAGCGTCACGGAGAACATCGCGACGACGACGGCGGCCGCGGCGGGCCACAGCTGCCGCGTTCCGATCGCGCGCTCGACGAGCATCCACACCGCGATCACCGCGAACGCGATCAGCGGTTCGGGCCGCAGACCGTTGTTGAACGGCAGCCAGGCCGCCAGGAACACCGCGCCCGCGGTCCACACCGCGACCCGGTTGGCGGCCAGACGCCTGCCGAGCCGCGGCATCACGCAGCGGCTGATGATCAACCACGTCGCGATCGCGGCGGCCGTGGCGGGGATGCGCATCCACACGCCGGCCGTGCTGACCGACGCCAACTGCGCGAGAACGCTCTGATACCAGTCGAACGGTGCCTCCGAGGCGCCGAAGTAGCGGAAGTAGTTGGCGGTGTAGCCGGCTTCGTCGGCGACGCGCGCGATCGTCAGGTTGTAGCCGTCGTCGGACGACTGCGCCCCGACCACATGCCAGATCAGCAGCGCCCCGATCACCCCGACGTCGGCCAGCCACGTCGACAGGCCGACCCTCCGCAGCGTGCGCCAGGAGCGCGGAACACCACGTCCGACGCGCCGGTCGAGGACGGCCAGCGCGATCATCGAGGCGATCACACACAGCACGCCCAGCGTCATCACCGCCAGCTTGAGCGGCGTGGGGCTCGTGATGAACCGGGTGTCGACGTCGATGCGGGCGCTCAGACCGGGCTGCGAGGCCACCTCGAGTTCGGTGAACACCCCGGCGACCTGCGGCCGCTTGTCGAGCGACAGCGTGCCCGCCGCACCGGGGATGCCGACGAAGTCCGCGCCCACCGCGCCCACGTTGGCCCAGATGCGCAGTTCACTGCAGGCGCCGGCGGCGATCGCGCTCCGTGGGGCGACGGCCGCCACGGTGTCGCGGAACGCCACCACCACGGCGTCGGCGTTGGCGCGGACGAACAGCCCGTTGCGGCCCGCGGCGATGCCCCCGGGCGGGATCGTGGAGAACACCAGGCCGCCGTCGGCGGGCATGGTGGCGATGGCCTGACAGGGGATGGTCACGTCGAGCGCGAGCGGGGCGCCGGACACCAGCGGGGCGGTCAGGTTGCCGACGAACCCGTCCTCAGCGGGGGCCTGGGGCCACAGAATCGTGGCGGTGGTCTGCCTGACCGGCAGCAGCGGGGCCAACGCGCACAGCACGATGCCCGCCAAGCCCGCGACGACGGCGATCAGGCGGACGAAGCGGTGTGCGGGCACGAGCGTCGATGGTAGGCGACGCACCTAGTGGCGCAGCGGCGCCGGGCTCCACAGGCCGCTACGCGTTGTCGAACCGAGATCCAGCCGGGCCGGCACGGCGTCCCGGTAGAACGGCGTGAGCTGCTGCAGCGCACCCCAGTCGCGCGACCAGTCGTCCTGCAGATAGGTCGGCAGCGTCGTCGGGCGGAGCAGCAGTTCGGTGATGCCCAGCGGGCCGCCGCCGAGGTAGTCCATCACCGGGGAGTTGGCCTCCGCGCCGAACCGGTCCGGCATGATCCGCCACTTGGGCACCTCGACGACGCCGTTGCGGTGCTCGAACGGCCGCTGGCAGGGGAAGGCCAGCCCGACCAGCCAGTCGAGCAGCACCGGATCCTCGGAACCCACCACGTCCTGCAGTGACCGCAACTCGGGGATGCGGGGCGGGGTCAGCGCGATCCAGTGGTCCGGGCTCAGGTCGTCGTCGGTGGCGACGAGGCGCACCCGGGTGGCGTCGGCGGGGACGGCCGCCAGCGGCACCCGCAGGTTGCGCCACGCCGGCGATGCCCCGACGTCGGCGAACCCGACCGCGCCGCCCGGCTCCGGGTTCGCGCCGCCCTCGTCGCTGGCCCACTGCACCACCACGTCGCCCGGGTCGAAGCGACCCGCCGCCGACACAACGAGCAGCGGTCCGGCTTCGTCGCGGTCGGGCAGCCGGTACCACGCGGACCGCAGATCGGCCGGCGCCTGCGTGCCGCTGCGCCAGCTGCCCAGCACGGGGGTGCGGGCCGGGTCGAGGTTGAACGGCAGCCGGGCGCGCGAGCCGTTGATACCCGCGCGCGCGGTGGTGCCGCCCTCGGTGCCGGCCTCGCCGCCGGTCTCGGTGTCGCCGTCGGTGTCGGCGAAGTTCGTCGCCCCTGTCTGGTTCATCACCGCGTCCGCGGACACGTCGGACGGGATGCCGTTGGGACTGAACGCCTGCGCGGAGGCCGCCCCCAGCGCGGCGCCCGCCGGACTGCCGAGGGGAGCGAGGAGCCCCTCGTTCGGGTCCTGTTCGACCATGACGTCGTTGGCGAGCCCGCACGTCTTCCCGGTCAACGCATCGAGATTGGACCGGCCGACCGTCCACGCCGGGTACTGGCTGACCATCGCCAGCGTCAGCGACACCACCTCGAACAGGACCACCAGCCAGGCGGCGATCGCCAGCGGGGACTGCGCGATGCGGCGCCAGCGCCAGCGGCCGTCGTCGCCGGGGGAGGTGTCACGGCCCGAGAAGTGGAACCACGCCGCCAGCAGCAGCGTGACCACCGACAGCCCGAGCAGGATCGTGGTGAAGCCGAACTTGTACTCCGGGAACGAATTCGACCACGGCACACCGAAGTTCGAGACGTACCACCAGCCGTTGACCGTGGCGAACGACAGCGCGGCGACGAACAGCACCGTGGCCGCGAACATGGCCCGGTTGCGTCGCGAGCGCATCGCCACGGCCAGCACCGCCACGGCCGCCAGCGCGCCCAGCGAACCCGCGAGTCCGGCGAACACCCCGAAGTGGTGGGTCCACTTGGTGGGCGTGAACATCATCGCCAGGAACGAGATGATCGTGATGCCGATGATCCGGCGGCTGGGGCCCGCGGCGGTGCCCGGGATGCGGCCCTTGCGCAGCGTCATCGCCACCGACACCGTCAGCGCGAGCAGCAGCGTCAGCACCGCGAAGCGCCGCGCCACCGATCCGTCGGGGCTGGTGGTGAACAGCCGCGAATAGCGGATGTGTTCGTCGAACCAGCTCAGGCTCGGCCCGACGGCGCTCTTGAAGCTGCTGGCCTGCAGCTCGCCGACCAGCGTCTGGTCCCGGAAGATGAGGATCGCGGTGACGGTGCCCGCGGCCAGGACCGGTGCCAGCAACGCGAGGTACCCGAACCGTGAGGTGTGCCGGGCGACGATCGTCTTCAACGGTCCGACGGCCACCAGCAGCGCACCGACCGCGGCGATACCGGTCGGCCCGGAGAACAGGGTGAGCGCGCCGATGATGATGGCGATCGCGACGGGCAGCAGCCGGCTGGTGGCCACGCCGCGCTCCACCGAGCACCAGGTCAGCAGGATGCCCAGCGCGATGATCGGCTCGGGGCGCAGGCCGTTGTTGAGCGGCAGCCAGAACGCCAGGAACATGCCCGCGGCGGTCCAGGCCGCCGCCCGGTTGGCCTTCACGGCATGCCCGAGGCGGGGGATCACCTCGCGGCTGATGACCCACCAGCAGGCCAGGGCCATCAGCAGCGTCGGCAGCCGCATCCACACGCTGGCGGTGCTGACCTGCGCCCACAGCGCGAGCAGGTCGTAGTACCAGCCGAACGGGGCCTCGGGGGTGCCGAACCAGCGGTAGTAATTGGCCATGTAGCCGGCGTGCTCGGACACCCGGGCCATGGTCAGGATGTAGCCGTCGTCGGCGGTGTTGGCGCCGACGAAGTGCCACCACACCAGCACGGCGGTCACCAGCCCGTCGAGCGGTGTCATCGACCACCAGCGCGACGGCAGGAAACGGCGGTGGCGCATTCCGTCGTCGGTGTCGAGGACGTGCAGCGCGCCGAGTGCGATGACGGTCAGCGCGACGCCTGCGAACATCACCAGCAGTTTGAGCAGGGTCGGGGTGCTGCTGTAGCGGGAGTCGACGGTGGCCGAGAACTCCAGGCCGGGCGGCGCCGGTCCGGACAGGTCGGTGAAGACACCGACGATCTGCGGCCGGAAGTCGTAGCCGCTGCGTTCGCCCCGCAACGGGCCGCCGGGCTCCTCGCCCGGTTGCACGTCGTCGGGGCCCTGGACGAGCCCGACGAATTCGCCGGTCACCTTGTCGGCGTGGGCGGTGAACACCAACTGCTCGCACTCCGGGCTGAGCACCTCGGTCAGCGGCGCCGAGACCACGGGTGTGTTGCGGACGATGACCAGCAGGTCGTTGTTGACCCGCTCGATCAGCAGGCCCCGGTCGATGGCCTTGGGTGCCTGTTTGGGGACCGTGGACAGCAACACGGTCCGGCCGGTGTTGGCCGGTCCGGCGAGCCCGGCGGCCGCCTGGCACGGCACCGTGATGGTCAGATCGGTGGCGACATAACCGATCAGCGGGGCGTCCACACTGCGCAGCACGCCGTCCTGCGGCCAGTTCAGCTCGGCGGTGGTCTGCTTCACCGGCAGCAGCGGGGTGGCCAGCGCCATCGCCGCGCCGAGCAGTCCCGCGACGATGGCGATGAGGCGCGCCGTCCGGTGGTTGCTCCCGACCGCAACCCCAGAGTTCACGGGCGTAGATGTTAACGGCCTGGGCTGGGTGTCAGCCATCGGCCGGTTGTCTGATCGCCAGCACGAACGGACCGATCTCGGAAACCTCGAAGCGCGGGTCGTCGAACAGCGCCGCGTCGAGCTTGACCTGGTACCGCCGCACATTCGGCTGGTTGGGGTAGACGTCGGAGGCCAGCCGCAGGGTGTAGGTGTTCTCTGATCCGCGGCGCATCAGGAACACCGTCGGCGGATCCCACGGCAGTTCGTCGAGGGCCGTGATGAACCGGTCGGCATCGCCCAGGGTCTGCCATCCCTTAATGGCCTCGGCGCGCTGGTCGAACTGGGCCAGCGGATTCGCGTAGTGCGACGTCAGACCCTGGAACCCGTAGTAGGGGTAGTAGGACAGGAAGCTGTAGTCCGCGGTCAGCACGATCGTCTCGTTGCGGGGACGGCCGGTGGCGTCGAGGATCGCCGCGTCCACCTCGCGGTAGTAGCGTTCGGCGCCGGGCGGCCTACGGTCGGCGCGCTGCCCGTAGCCGTCGGTGTCGGTGTAGGCGACGGCGATGTCGGGCCGCAGCGTGTCGGGGATGTCCTGGCTGAACGTCAGCGCGCCGATGGCGCCGATCGCACCGGCGGCCACCAGCACACGACGGCTGGAGAAGCTGTCGGCCAGGCCCCGCGCCGCCTCCACGAATCCGAAGACGCCGGCGGCCGACAGCAGCACCACCAGCGTCGGCTGCAGGCGGAACGAGAGCAACGTGGTGCCCGCCAGCGTGGTCAGCATCGACAGCAGTGACCAGGCGTAGACCGCGAGGACCGCGATGGCCAGCGCCCCCGCCCTGGTGGAGGTGCGGGCGCGCACCACCAGCCACACGGTGCCGACCAGGCAGAGCGCGCCGAGCAGCGTGAAGCTCAGCATCGGGAACGACAGCTGCGCGCCGTCGGCGGGCAGATAGTGCTGCGCGGTCCCGGTGTCGGCGGGGGTGCCGCGCAGCGCGGCCAGCAGGTACGGCGCCCACCCGATCAGCGCGATCGCGCCGGAGATCACCGCGATGACCAGCAGGCGCAGCAGCGGTTCGGCGCTCCGGCGGGCGACGGCGACGACGGCCGCCATGATCACCAGCGTGAACGCCGCGTAGGCCAACAGCAGCGTGTAGAACAGTGCGGCCACGCCGAGGAACAGCCCGACCCCGACGATCGCCGCCCAGCCGCCGCCGGGCCTGGTGCCGGCCCGCAGCCCGGACCAGGCGAGCACGAACACCGGCGGCAGCAGCACGGCGATGATCGCGGCGTACGGTTCGGCCGGCGAGTAGGCCAGCATCACCGCGGTGGTGGCGGTGGCGACGAGCAGCGCGTACCCGAACCGGATCATGGCCGCCCACAACACGAATGCGAGGGCGACGGCGACGGCGATCGAGATGATCGCCCACGGTTTGAACATCTCCCACGCCGGCGTGCCGGTCAGCGCGGCGAGCCGGCCGCCGAGCCAGAACCACCCGGGCGGGTAGAACGGCGGCAACCCGTAGTAGGTCATGTCGTGCAGCGCGGCGGTGTCGGCGAAGCGGGTGAGGTATTCGGTGCGGAACTGCTGATCCACCGAGATGCCGAACAGATAGAGCCTGGTCGCCCCCAGCGGCATCGCGAGCGTCACGACGGCGAACGCCGACAGGAACACCGTCGACGCCGCGTGCGCCGCCAGGCGCCGTCCGCGCCGGTGCAGCCAGCCCGCGGCGAACAACCCTGCCAGAGAGCCGAACTGGCCGACGGTGGTCAGTGCGTGCAGTTGGTTCGACGAGTTGTACGCCGGCCACTCGACCCGCGCGATCGCCGTGAGCGACACGACCGCGACGGCCGCGGCGATCAGCGCCGCCACCACCATCCGGCCGGCGGTCGTGATCGGGGCGGCCAGCGAGTTGGTGCCCACCGGGTTAGATGGGCAGCTTGCGGAAGATGGGCCGCGGGATGTGGCGCAGCACCATCATCACGTAGCGGAAGGCGCCGGGCGCCCAGACGAGGTCCTTGCCCTTGGCCGACGCGGTGACCGCCAGTTCGGCGACGTACTCCTTGTCGACGGTCAGTGGCGCTTCCTTGACGTGGGCGCTCATCCGCGTGCGCACCTGGCCGGGGCGGATCACTAGCACGCGAACCCCGTACTCGCGCAGGGCTTCCCCGAGGCCGAGGTAGAACCCGTCCAGCCCGGCCTTGGTCGAGCCGTAGACGAAGTTGGACCGCCGCACACGTTCACCGGCCGCCGAACTCATCGCGATGATCTGGCCGAAGCCCTGCGCTCGCATCTGTTCGCCGAGCAGCACCCCGACCGAAACAGCTGCGGTGTAGTTGATCTCGGCGATCTGCACCGCCTTGCGCTGGTTCTGCCAGAGTTCCTCGGCGTCACCGAGCAGTCCGAACGCGACGATCGCCACATCGATGTCGCGGGATCCGCCGGCGGTGGCTTTGTCGATGACGTCCGGGTGGCTCTTGGTGTCGACGGCGTCGAAGTCGATCACCTCGACCGATTTCGCTCCCGCGCTACGCATCTGAGCGGCCGCGGCGTCGCGGCCCGGATCGTCGGGCAGGGCGGCGAGCACGATCCGGGCGGGCGCGTCGCGCAGGTAGCGCTCGCAGATCGCCAACCCGATCTCGGAGGTCCCGCCGAGCAGCAGGATGGTCTGGGGGTTGCCGACGGCATCGATCACCATGCGCGCACCATCTAGAGCAGCTCCAAACGTCGGGCCATGTCGGAGGCGAACACCCCGTCGGGGTCGACGCGGCGGCGCACGGCGATCCACTCGTCGATGCGCGGGTACATGGCGTGGAAGGTTTCCGCGGTGGTGCGGGAGTCCTTGGCGGTGTAGAGCCGTCCGCCGAACTGCAGCACCCGGTGGTCGAGCCCGCTGACGAAGTCACCGAGTCCGGGTTTGATCGGGAAGTCGACGCAGACGTTCCAGCCGGGGATCGGGAAGCTCAGCGGCGCTTTGTTTCCCGGACCGAACAGCTTGAACACGTTGAGGAACGAGTAGTGCCCGGAGCGCTGGATGTCGACGAGGATGGCCTTGAACTCGTCGACCGCCTCGGTGGGGACCACGAACTGGTACTGCAGGAATCCGTTGCTGCCGTAGGCGCGGTTCCACTCTCCGAACATGTCGAGCGGGTGGTAGAACTGCGTCAGGTTCTGGATCTTGCCGCGGTAGGTGCCCGACTTGCGGTACCACAGTTCGCCGATCGGGCCGAACGTCCACTTGTTGGCCAACCCGTTGGGGAAGATGTCGGGGAACGTGAGCAGTTGCGGCGCATCGAATTTCAGCGGATTGCGGCGCAGCTTTTGGGGCAGCTGGTCGAGGGTGGCCAGCGAACCGCGGGAGATGGCGGCGCGACCGAGCTTGGGTGGCGGGCTGATCGCGTCGAACCAGGCGCTGGAGTAGGTGTAGTCGGCCTCGCTGCCGTCGCTGTGGATGGCGATGGTCTCGTCGAGGTCGGCGTTGGGGTCGCCGTCGGCGATGAAGTACGCGGTCTCGGTGGGTGTCATCGCGATGGTCGCGCGCAGGATGATCCCGGTCAGCCCGTTGCCGCCGACGGTCGCCCAGAACAGGTCGGCGTCCTTGCCGCGGGGTTTGAGGGTGCGCACGGTGCCGTCGGCGGTGAGCAGGTCCATCGAGCGGACGTGGTTGCCGAAGCTGCCCGCGCTGTGGTGGTTCTTTCCGTGGATGTCGCAGGCGATCGCACCGCCGACGGTGACCTGGCGGGTGCCGGGCAGCACCGGAACCCACAGGCCCAGCGGCAGCGCCGCGCGCATCAACTGGTCGAGATTGACCCCGGCGTCGACGTCGACGAGCGCGGTGTCGACGTTGATGGTGTGGATGCGGTTCAGGGCGGTCATGTCGACGACCAGACCGCCGCCGTTCTGCGCGTTGTCGCCGTAGGAGCGGCCCAGCCCGCGGGCGATGACGCCGCGCTGCGGATCGTCGGCGACCCGCGCGACCGCCTTGGCGATCTCTTCGGGGTCGGGCGTCGACAGCACCTCGGCCACGGTGGGCGCGGTGCGGGCCCATCCGGTGAGCCGCCGGGTCGTGGTCTGCAACATCGTGACGAGGGTACCGCCCCGGCCGTCCGGCTCCGTCGAGCCCGGAAAAGGTGAGCGGGGCCGGCGTGACGCCGCGGTAGCGTTGAGCAAACTGTAGGCGGGGGCGGGAATGCTGCTGAGTGACATCGACTCGTGGAATGTCGGTGCGCTGCATTCCATCGCGTTCGAACTCGGCGACGAGCTCACCACCATCGAAGGGGTCGCGTCCGACCTCGAGCTGATCTCCCGGTTGCCGGGTTGGGACTCGCCGGCGGCCGACGCCGCCCGTGGCAAGATCCACGACACCAGGGGCCGGGTGCTCGACGACGCCGCGGTGATCGGCGCGGTCGCCCAGTTGGCCGAGGAGACCGGCGCGGCGGTGACGACACTGCAGACGGAGTTGGCGGCGGTGCGCGCCGACGTGGCCGCGCAGGGCGGTTTCCTCCTCCTCGCCGACAACGGCGACGTGACGGTCACCGGGCCACCCGAGGTCCAGCAGGAACTCGCGGCCGTCGCGCAGGACATCGAAACCCGCGCCAAGGCGCTCATCCACCAGGCCGAGGACATCGACGCCGACTGCGCCGAGGTGTTCGGGCACCTGCAGGCCGGCGACATCACCGCCCGCGGAGCAACCGACTTCGCCACCGCCCAGGAGGTCGGACGCGATCAATCGGGCCTGTCGGCGCCCTATCCACCGGAAGGCGACGGCGCCACCCCGCAGGACGTCAACGCCTGGTGGAACGCGCTCAGCGACGAGGAGCAACGCAAGGTGATCGCCGAGCACCCGGACTGGATCGGCAACCGCGACGGGGTGCCGGTGGCGGTCCGCAGTGAGGTGAACAAGGCCGCACTCGACCGGGAACTCGCCGACGCGCAGCGCGACGTCGACGCGATCCCGACGCTTCAGGAGTACCTGAAGGACAAGGGCGTGGCGCTCGACCGCGGGGCGTACGGCCATGTGCAGGAGTACCACCGGATGGTCGCCGAGCGCCGGGCGCGCCTCGACGACCTCAGGGCGACGAAGGATGCGGTGTCCACCGGGGGCAAGGACGATCCGAACAAGTACCTGATGCTGCTGGAGTTCCCCGAGGGTCGCGAACCGCGCGCGGCGATCGCGGTCGGCAACCCCGACGACGCCAGGCATGTCGCGGTCACCACACCCGGGGTGGGCACGACGCCGACCAGTCTGCCGGACATGGTCAGTGAGGCGTCCGCCCTGCGCAGCGAGATCCAGAACCAGCTCGGTCTGGCGGGCAAGGGCGGCGAGCCGGTGTCGACGATCGCCTGGCTGGGCTACGAGCCGCCCGCCAAGGACGACATCTCGGTCGTCGAGGCGGGCTTCGAACGCCGGGCGAACGAGGCCGCGCCGGACCTGGCCGACTTCTACCGCGGCGTCAACGCCACCAACGTGCACGGCTCGGAGGTGAACCTGTCGGCGTTCGGCCATTCCTACGGATCCCTGACCACCGCTCAGGCGCTGCACGAACTCGGGGAGACCGGGGTCGTCGACAATGCCGCGTTCTACGGATCTCCCGGTCTCGGGTTCACCGACCAGACGACCACCGAGTGGCGCGGCAACGTGCCGTACGAGGCGGCGGTGCCGATCCGGGACGAAGCGGACCTGTTCCTGCCCGACGGGCGCGCCTACGTCATGTCCGCCCCCGGCGATCCGATCTCCGGGGATCCGGCGGTGCTGGGCGTCCCGGTACCGGCGCTGGGCGATTTCGGCGCCCTCGGCCCGAACCCGCTGACGCTGCCGATGGAACAGTTGTCCTCCGGTGCCGCCGTCACCCCCGACGGGGTCTCCCGGGACGGCGCGGCCTCGCACGCGGACTATCCCCGTTCCGTTCCGCAGGCCGACGGGACCCAGGTGCTGCGGACCCCGGCGTACAACCTGGCGATCATCGCGGGGGGCCTGGCCGACGTGCCCCTTGCCAACGGAGACGAAAGGCTGATCCGATGACGGCTCGCAGACTGCGCTGGACGGTGGCCCCGCTGGCGGTGCTGATGGTGGCCGCATGCGGCGGCGGAAGCGGGGACGAGTCCCCGATGGCGAGCCAGGAGGTTCCGAAGATCGACATCGCACAGCTTCCGGATATCGAGCAGACCCGGACGCAGATGACCGAACTGGTCGACAGTGTGCGCGCGGAGGTCGCGCGGCTCGTTCCCGAGAGCGCACCGTGGACGCAGTCCTACGAGGAGTCCCGCGACAACTGCACCCAGCAGGAGAGCGGGCAGAAGGGAACGGCGCTGTACCTCGCCAAGTGGACGTCGCCGCTGTCGATGTCCGATGCGCAGTGGAACCTGGTGTTTCCCGCGGTGCAGCGGTTGGCCGCCGACGCCGGACTGTCCACGGTGACCGCGATGGCCGACTCCAGCCGCAACCACGACGTGCGCCTGAGCAGCGACGACGGTCGGACGCTGGTGTTCGGGTCGAAGGAGGCGTCGCTGCTCACCGGCAGCATCGCGTGCCGCAGACCCGCGGCAGGCGCCCCGTGAGCGGTCAGAACGTCCACGTCGAGACCGCGGCGGTGCGCCTGTCGGCCGCGCAGATGCACGTGGTCGCCGAGGAGGCGTCGTCGAGCCGGGCCGGGGTGGCCGCCGGCATCGCCGGTCAGGAGTCGGCGTGGAAGACGGCCGGCAAGCCGGGCTTCGCGGCGTTCATCGACATCCTCGAGACCCAGGCCGAACGGTTGCGCACCGATCTGACCGATCTCGGGGACAAACTGAATGCCGCCGCCGACGTCTACGACCAGCAGGACGCCGTGGGCGGCGCGGCGCTCGACGAATCGGTCCGCTACGACTGACGCGGTCCTACCGCAGGCGGAAGATCACCGTGCGCTGCACGACGAAGTTGATCACCGTCGCGGCACCCTGCGCGATGACGAAGGCCACCGGCACCCGCCACGGCTTGTCCTCCCAGGCCATGTAGAAGACGTAGTTGAGGCCCACCTGCGCGGCGTAGGTCGTCGCGTAGAGCGCGCACACCGCGAGGAACCGGGCGCGGCTCGGCGGGGCCTGGAAGGTCCAGCGCCGGTTGATCAGGTAGGCGGTGGTGGTGCCGGCGATGAAGCTGAGCGTCTTGGCGACGTTGACGTGCAGCCCGGCCTCGAGCAACAGCACGTAGAGGCCGAAGTCGACGATCGCGGCGAAGCCGCCGGTGAGCAGAAACCGCCACACCTGCGTGGTCAGCGACAGCTGGGGCGACATGGGGGGCTCGGCCACCCCGGCAGCTTATGCTCCTGCGCGCTCAGCGCAGCGTCGCCTCCAGCACGCCGCACAGCGCGTCGACCGCCGCGGCGAAGGCGTGTTCGGCCGGTGCGCCGAAGCCGATGATGACGCCGTCGGGGTCGGCGACGTCCGGCCCGGCCGCCGGGTGCCGCATTGCGGACAGCCCCACCAGCGCGAGCCCCGCGTGGCCGGCGCGTTGCAGCACCTCCTGCTCGGCGCCGTCGGGCAGGGTGAGGAGAAGGTTGAGTCCGGCTGCCAGACCGCGGATTTCGACGTCGAACGGGGCGAGGGCCTCGACGAGGCGGTCGCGCCTGCGCCGGTACCGCATGCGCATCCGGCGGATGTGGCGGTCGTAGTGACCGTTGGTGATGAAGTCCGCCATGGTCAGCTGGGCGAGTGCGTCGACGAAGAACTGGTGGCCCCCGGAAGCGGCGACGACGGGTTCGACCAGGACGTCGGGCAGCGCCATCCACCCCAGCCGCAGCGCAGGCGCCAGGCTCTTGCTGGCCGATCCGAGGTACACCACCCGTTCGGGGTCCAGGCTCTGCATCGCGCCGACCGGTTGCCGGTCGTAACGGAACTCGCCGTCGTAGTCGTCTTCGAGGACGTAGGTGCCGCGGCGCTGCGCCCAGTCGACGGCGGCGGTGCGGCGGGTGGGGTGCAGCGGCATCCCGTGGGGGTTGTGGTGGGCGGGGGTGAGCAGGACCGCGGGCACGTCGTGGCGGGCGAGGTCGTCGACCACCGCGCCGTGGTCGTCGAGGCCGATGGGCACCGTCGAGGAACCGAGCGCGCTGATCGCATCGCGGAAGATGAACAGGCCGTAGGCCTCGACGGCGATCGGGCGCTGGGCGCTGAGGACGCGGGTGAGCAGTTCCACCGCGTGCCGGACGCCCGCGCACACCACGATGGTCTCCGGTGAGGTCCGGACACCACGCACCCGTCCGAGGTAGTCGGCGAGCGCCTCGCGGAGTTCCGGTCTGCCGCGCGGATCGCCCATCCACAACGCCTCGCTGGGCGCCGCGGCCAGCGCGCGGCGGGTCGAGGCGAGCCAGGCGCTGCGCGGGAACTCCGACACGTCGGGGGAGCCGGGCATCAGGTTGTGTCGCGCGGTCGTGCGTGATCCCCGCGGCCGGGCGGGCGGGCGGCGCGCCCCGGCGTTCACCACCCAGGTGCCGGCGCCCTGCCGAGAGGCGAGCCAGCCCTCGGCGACGAGCTCGGCGTACGACTCGGCGACGGTGTTGCGGGCGACGCCGAGGTCCTGGGCCAGAGTGCGCGATGGCGGCAGCATGGTGCCCGGGGTCAGCCGGCCCGACCGCACGGCCTCACGAAGGGCGTTGACCAGCAGTTCACGCACTCCCCGAGCGCCGGGACGGATGACCTCGCGCAGGTCGAGGTGCAGGTCGCGCGTCCCCGGATTGGCCCACGAAGTCATGCCTGAATTGAACCATCTCCGTGGTCTTTTCGGGATTAGCGTTCGAGGTATGACACAGACACTGGAAGCCGGGACCACCACCCGCATCACGATGTTCAAAGCCGCGCCGGAGCTCTACAGCGCCATGATGACGCTCTCGGAGGCCGCTTCGAAGGACCTGGATCCCGCCATCGGCGAGTTGATCAAGATCCGTGCGTCGCAGATCAACCGCTGTGCGTTCTGCCTCGACATGCACACCCACGACGCCCGCAAGGGCGGTGAGACCGACCAGCGCCTGGCGTTGGTCGCCGCCTGGGAGGAGGCCGGCGACCTGTTCACCGAGCGTGAGCGCGCCGCTTTGGCGCTGGCCGAGGCCATCACCGAGGTCGCGGGGCGGGGGGCCGTCTCCGACGAGGTGTATCGGCGTGCGGCCGAGGTGTTCACCGACCGTGAGCTTGCGCAGGTGATCGCGATGACGGTGACGATCAACGCCTGGAACCGGATCAACCTCGCCGCGCCCCAGCCGGTCCCGCGCCGCTGAGACGAATACCGTCGCAGGTGTGCAGACCCGGTCCGGTGCGGAGATCGCCTTCGACGGTGACGTCGTGGCCAAGCTGCACCGGTCCGGGACCGACCCGCGGGCGTTGCGAACGCAGCTGCGGGTGGCCGACGCGTTGCGGGGCATTCTGCTGGCCCCGGTGACGGTGGCGCCGGAGCAGGTGGGGACACGGCTGCGGACCCGGTGGCCTCGCGTGGAAACCGTTGCGCCGGAACCGGATCAGCTGCCGTGGGCCGAGGCCGGGGCGCTGCTGGCCCGGCTGCACGCCCAGCCGGTCACGGCCCGGCTGCCGCACGGCTGGCCTGCCAGGATGCGGCGCGTCGTCGAGGCACTGCGATCGGCGGACTCCGCCGCGGAACCGGCGCGGAGGGCGCTCACCGAACTGCCGCCCGCAGCGTGGCGAGCCGGGTCACCGGAGCGCCCCCGCACATTCGTGCACGGCGACTTCCACCTCGGCCAACTCGGCCGACGCGCAGCCGGACAGCCGTGGGTGCTCCTCGACGTCGACGACCTCGGGGTGGGCGATCCGGCCTGGGATCTGGCTCGGCCGGCGGGATACTGGGCGGCCGGGCACATCCCCGACGAGGACTGGTCGGCCTTCCTCGACGCGTACCGGCAGACCGGCGGGGCGGCGGTGGCCGATGCACCGCCCGATCCGTGGCCGGTGCTCGACCCGTTCGCCAGGGCGGCGGTGATCGCCGCGGCCGTGCATGATCCCGGCGACGAGCTGCTGGCGGACGCCTGTGCCCGGATGGTCTAGCTGGAGAAGAACAGCCGACCGAACCCCTGCTTGCGGTAGTGCTTGTTACCGCGGTGACCCCAGCCGGGGCCGTAGCCGCCGTAACCCGATCCGTAGCCGGATCCGTAGCCGGCCGGTGGAGGCGGAGGTGGCGGGGCGGCCTGCATGAACCGGTTCTCCATCTCGGTGAGCGCTTCGAGTTCGCCGAGGTCGAGGAAGATGCCGCGGCAGGTGTCGCACTGCTCGAGGTGAATTCCGTTGCGCTCGTAGGTTCGCATGACGCCCTTGCACTTCGGGCAGACCAGGGTGTGGCCCGGTCCGGGCGAGGACGAAGAGGTCGGCGGCTGGTATGGCGGGATGCTCATATCCGCATAACGCCGGATGAGCGCTGGAAGTGCCGGGCCCCGCGCGAACGCAACCGGTCCCTGCCGAATGGCAGGGACCGATCGCGTGGGTGGAGGGTTATTCGCTGGCTGCCGGAGCCTTCTCGGTCGAGGTGTCGTTGTCCGCAGCCGGAGCCTTCTCGTTGTCGGCGGCGGGAGCCTTCTTCGACGGACGCTTGGTGAGCTTCTTGCCGAGGTCGTTGACCGCCGAATTCAGCTGATCGCCCGCCGACTTGAGGGCGCCTGCGATCTTGGCTCCGGGGTTGACCCGCTTTTTGGCGGGCTTGTCGGCCGGTATTTCTCCGGCACCCTCGTCAAGGACCACCGGGGTCAGGGTGCCGTCGCCCGGCTGCTCGGTTTCGGTGGGTGTCCCGCTGCCGACGGTCGTATCGACGACGGCCGCACCGTCGGTCGACGATGTCACGTCGGCGGTCTTGCCTGCGTCGGTGTCCGTCGCCGACACCGTGACCGTCGTGGTCGCCGCGTTGAGGAGCTCGGTGTCATCCACGAGTCGCAGAGTGGACTCCGGTACATCGAGCGGCGCGGGCGGCGGTGTGTCCTCCTCGTGAAGCGGATTGCCGGTGCCGTCCCACCCGAGTGCCCGCGCGATGGCCTGGGAGAGGTCGATGAGGGATCCGATGGCGCCGGGACCCTGGCCGGGGATCGAGATGGGACCGAGGCCGATGTCGAGCGCGTTGAAGATCGATCCCCCGGGGCTGAGCAGACCGCCGAAGGTCAGGCCGATCTCGGTGCCGGGCGGCAACTCGAGGCCCAGAGCCGGCCCCAACGCCGACAGCACGGGGGTCAGGTCGAGCGTCTGTCCGCCGTTGAGGAACGCGTCGACCACGGCGGCCGGGGTGTTGATCAAGGTGTTGAACGCCGCACCGATATCCGGGGTCTCGCCGGTGAGTTCGGCGAAGATCGCGCTTCCGCTCGCGGCGAGCGCCAGCACCGGACCGATGATCGGGCCTACCAGGCCGAGCAGCACACCACTGAATGATGTCGTCGTGAAATCGAGGATCGGTCCCAGGTCAGCGAGTGCCGGCACGATCGCGGGAAGGAGGGTGAACGCCAGTTGGTGCAGCGGATCGAGCGTCGTCAGGTCACGCTCGTAGAAAACGCCCGCCGCCGCCTCGAGGTTTTCGGCGATCTGGCCGGCGATCAGCTCGAAGTCGGGGAGCTCGCTGAAGTAGCGGAGCTGGTTGACGATGACCTGCTGCAGCACCGGGAACGGCGCCTCGGCCCAGTCCTCGATGAGGCCCGCGAGGTTCGCCTCCGCGTTCTCGAACACGTCCACCCACGGCGTGATCGGGTCGATGACGGCGGACAGGTTGACCGACGGGCTGGAGATCTTGATGTCCGGCAGCGGCGGCGCCACCGGTGCCATCGCGATCGCGCTCGCGCCCACGAGCGCGACCCCGGCAGTCGCGTACGGACGAAGTCTCAGTTCCATCACGATCTCCTTACGGCTACGTAAATAATGTGCTTGAGAACGTAACTGAAAAGGTTCTGACGGGAAGCAAATTTGCTTGATTCGTTGAGCTATCTTTTGAAACTTGCAAATACATTCAAGATCAATTCTTGATCCGAAGTAGTTGACCGTCTCGGTATTCACGCAGTTCAGCGCATCGCAGAACCAAGAAATTGGCAGGCAATGGCCCCTTGGGAGACGCATCGGCGTTTCCGCTTTTTGCGATGACACGCAGTCGGTAGGCGTGTTGAGACGGGACTTCGCAGTTCGTAGCGCGTGCGCCGGCCGGTGGCGATCCCGCAACGAGCGCCGCTGCTGCGCTCGAGCTCTAAACCCAGTACGGCACCCGCGCCCGATACTGCTTCATCGCCAACGCCGCCATCGCCCACCCGATCACGGTCAACACCAGCACCACGATCCAGTGCCGCAGCTCCTGGTCCGCCCCCAGCAACGGCGCCCGCACGATGTCGAGATAGTGCAGCAGCGGGTTGAGCTCGACGATTCTGGCGTAGGACCCGGCGCCCTGCTGCTGCAGCGTCGCCTCGTTCCAGATGATCGGCGTCATGAAGAACAGCAGCTGGACGACGCTGTTGAGCAGCGGGCCGATGTCGCGGTAGCGGGTCGCGAGAATCCCGAAGCACAGCGACACCCACACGCAGTTCAGCATGATCAGCAGCAGCGCCGGGACCACCGCGAGATCGGTCCAGTGCCACGGCTTCGGATAAATGATCGCGATGATCACGAAGATGATGATGTTGTGGCCGAACAGGATCATCTGCCGCCACACCAGCCGGTAGACGTGTACCGACAGCGGCGTCGGCAGCTGTTTGATCAGTCCCTCGTTGGCGATGAACACCTCGGCGCCCTCGAGGATCGACGCGTTGATGAGGTTCCAGACGATCAGGCCCATCGTCACGTACGGAAGGTGTTCGGACAGCTCGAGTTTGAACAGCTTCGAGTACAGCAATCCCATCGCGACCGCGGTGGCGCCGGTGGCGATGGTGATCCAGAACGGGCCCAGCACCGAACGCCGGTAGCGCTGTTTGATGTCCTGCCATCCGAGGTGCAGCCACAGTTCGCGTTTGCCGAACCCGTCGCGAAGGTCACCCCAGGCGCGCGCCATCGTCTTCGACTGCGCTGACGCCTCATCGAAACTCATGTGCCCGGCCTCCCGAACCTCTCCTCGCGACCAAGACGGCGCAACCGAATCCATTCCCGCAGCCCGGCGGGGTCGCGCCGGGACACCAGGAAGTACCAGCCGAACCGCACCCACTCCTGCGGGAGCAGCTTGCGAAGTCCCGGCTGGGACAACAGGTATCCACGGTTGCGATAGGTGAAGAACCGTTTGGTCGCATCGTCGGGATACTGCGTGTGCATGCGGCCACCGAGGATGGGCTTGAATTCGTCACTGCCGTACGGGTGGACGTACGTGGCGCGCAGGCAGGTGCCGAACGGCAGACCGGACCGCACGAGACGGCGGTGCACCTCGACCTCGTCGCCGCGGACGAACAGTCGCAGGTCGGGGACGCCGACGGCCTCGATGGTCGAGGCGCGGAACAGTGCACCGTTGAACAGCGACGCGTAGCCCGGCAGCAACTCGGCGTCGCCCAGTTCCGAGACATGTCGCCGCCACACCAGTCCTCGGCGCAGCGGGAACGCCAACCGGGTGGGGTCGGCGATGTCGCACACCATCGGCGACACCTCGGCCAATCCGTGACGCTCGGCGCAGTCCAGGAGCGTCTGCAGCACCGAGGGGTCCAGCGGCCGTCCGTCGTCGTCGGCAAGCCACACCCAGTCCGCGCCCTGGGCCAGCGCGTGCAAGATGCCGAGCGCGAAACCGCCGGCGCCCCCGAGGTTTCGGCGCGATCCCAGATACGTCGACGGAACCGGTTGCGCCGCAACCAGATCGCGGACGAATGAATCGTCGTCGTTGTCCACCACGATCAGCCCGTCGGGCCGTCGCGTCTGCGCGCACAGCGCGTCGAGCGATTTGGCCAGCGACTCCGGACGTCGGTGGGTGACGACGACTGCGTAAACCGCGTCACTCATCGGTGACCGATGCCGGCCAGTCGCCGCGGTGTTCCTCCAGCACCTCCCGCACATGCCGTGCCGCGTCGTCACCCTCGTACGCACGCACGACGTCCTCGATGCCGCCGGTCATCTTGACCGTGCCGTGGTCGATCCACATCGCGGTCTTGCACAGCCGCGCGAGGAACTCGTTGGAGTGGCTGGCGAACACCAGGATTCCGGAGCGCTCCACCAGGCTCTGCAGCCGCGACTGGGCCTTCTTGAGGAACTCGGCGTCCACCGCGCCGATGCCCTCGTCGAGCAGCAGGATCTCGGGGTCGATGCTGGTGACGACGCCCATCGCCAGCCGCACGCGCATACCGGTGGAATACGTGCGCAGCGGCATCGACAGGTAGTCGCCGAGCTCGGTGAACTCCGCGATCTCGTCGATCTTGGCCAGCATCTGCTTGCGGGTCTGCCCGAGGAACAGGCCGCGGATGATGATGTTCTCGTACCCGGAGATCTCGGGGTCCATCCCGACGCCGAGGTCGAACACCGGGGCCACCCGGCCCGTCACGGTGGCCGAACCCCGGGTGGGTTCGTAGATGCCCGACAGCAGGCGCAGCAGCGTCGATTTCCCTGCGCCGTTGTGCCCGACCAGACCGACCCGGTCTCCGAGCTCCAGCGACATGGTGATGTCGCGCAGGGCCTCGATGACGACGACGTTCGACGCGTTGCGTCCGATGGCGCCGCCGGCCTTACCGAGGAACGCCTTCTTCAACGACCGGGTCTTGGCGTCGAAGATCGGGAACTCGACCCACGCGTCACGGGTCTCGATGCGAGGAACCGCCACCGCAGCCCTAGAGGTACTGCCCGGTGCCGGGGTGCGCGGGTCCGCCACGCTGGCCCTGCACCGCGATGCCGGGAGGCAACGCACCCTGGCGCATCTGTTCGAGCTGGGCCCGGGCAGCCATCTGCTGGGCGAACAGCGCGGTCTGGATGCCGTGGAAGAGCCCCTCGAGCCAGCCGACCAGCTGTGCCTGGGCGATGCGCAACTCGGCGTCCGACGGGACGCTGTCCTCGGTGAAGGGCAGCGTCAGCCGCTCGAGCTCCTCGCGGAGCTCCGGCGCCAGGCCCTCTTCGAGTTCCTGGATGCTCGTGTGGTGGATCTCGCGCAGCCTGTTGCGGCTCGCGTCGTCGAGGGGAGCGGCCCGCACCTCCTCGAGGAGCTGCTTGATCATGGTGCCGATCCGCATCACCTTGGCCGGCTGTTCGACCAGGTCGGACAGCGACTTGCCGTCGCCGTCCGCGGTGTCACCGCCGCCGGGGTCGCCGCCGATGATCTCGATGTTGTCGTCGTCGTTGTTCAGCGTCATCTGAGTCGCATTCCCTCTACAGGCTGTTCTATCGGTGTGACACTAGTCCGTTGTCTGCGTGACTCCCGCACGCCACCGCCCGGTCGGTCAGTGCCCACGCCACCGCCGGGAGGGCCGGTGGAGGTATCGCACGCGTCGGCGGGCGCCGCTGTCGGCAAACCCTCAGCAGACGCTGCGAGATGGCGGTCGCCGACACGTTCATCGCCGCGAGGTCGGTGGGTCCAACGGCAGGAAGGCCCCGGGCGCCGACGCTGGGGCCACCTCAGCAACGGCGGGGGGATTAGCACTCAACTCTCGAAGGGTCCTGGACTAGTATGGCTCGGCAGGTGTTCCGATCCGGTGCGGCGACGGCATGCGCGCGGTCGGACGCCGCCGGGAAATCGTGTCGGTTTGTGGAATTCACGAACGCTCTAAGGTGGCAGGAATGGCATACGACGTCGCCCGGGTGCGTGGGTTGCACCCCTCATTGGGCGACGGATGGGTGCACTTCGACGCCCAGCACGGGATGTTGGTGCCCGACGCGGTGGCCACGACGGTCTCCACCGCGTTCCGGGGGTCGATGTCGACCACCGTCGGCCCGCATCCGTCGGCGCGGCGCAGTGCCGCGGTGCTGCATGCGGCCCGCCAGGCGGTCGCCGACCTGGTGAACGGTGATCCGCGCGGTGTGGTGCTCGGCGCCGACCGCGCGCTCCTGCTGGCCTCGCTGGCCGACGCCGCGTCGACCCGGGTGGGGCTGGGATACGAGGTGGTCGTCACCCGACTCGACGACGAGGCGAACATCGCGCCCTGGCTGCGGGCGGCCAACCGCTACGGCGCCAAGATCAAGTGGGCCGAGGTCGACATCGAGACCGGCGAACTGCCCGCGTGGCAGTGGGAGGGGCTGATCACCGGGCCGACGCGCATGGTGGCGATCGCCTCGGCGTCCTCGACCATCGGCACGGTGACCGACCTGCGGGCGGTCACCAAGCTGGTGCACGAGGTCGGCGGCCTGGTGGTCGTCGACCACTCCGCGGCGGCCCCGTACCGGCTGATCGACCTCGACGAGATCGACGCCGACGTCGTCGCGCTCAACGCGGTGGCGTGGGGTGGCCCGCCGATCGGCGCGCTGGTCTTCCGCGACCCGTCGATCATCGAACAGTTCGGCTCGGTGTCGCTGGACCCGTACGCGACGGGACCGGCGCGCCTGGAGGTCGGGGTGCACCAGTTCGGCATGCTCGCCGGGGTGGTGGCCAGCATCGAGTACCTGGCCGGCCTCGACGAGAACGCCACCGGCACCCGCCGCGAGCGGCTGTCGCTGTCGATGCAGTCCGCCACCTCGTACATGAGCCGGCTGTTCGACTACCTGTTGATGTCGCTGCGCTCGCTGCCGCTGGTGATGGTGATCGGGCAACCCGAGGTCCGCATCCCGACGCTGAGTTTCGCCGTCCGCGATGTGCCTGCCGAGAAGGTGGTGCAGCGGCTCGCCGACAACGGCGTGCTGGCCATCGCGAACGCGAACTCCCGGGTGCTCGACGTCATCGGGGTCGACGACATCGGCGGTGCCGTCACCATCGGCCTCGCGCACTACACCACCACCGCCGAGGTGGATCAGCTGGTGCGCGCGCTCGCGTCGCTGGGCTGAGGGCCGCCCCGACCGTCAGTCCCTGACGCGGAGCAGGACCTTGCCCGACACCTCACCGGAGTCGAGCAGTTCCTGCGCGGCCTGGGCCTCGTGCACCGGGAACTCCGCGCCGATGATCGGGCGCACCCGGCCGTCGGCGACCATCGGCCACACGTTGGCCACCACCTGCGCGACGATGTCGCTCTTGCTGCCCGGCCCGGTGACGGGGCGTGAGCGCAACGCGGTCGCGGTCACGCTCGCGCGTTTGGCGAGCAGCTTGCCGATGTTGAGTTCTGCCTTGACGCCGCCCTGCATGCCGATGATGACCAGCCGTCCGCCCGCGGCCAGGGCGTCGATGTTCCGGTCGAGGTACGCCGCGCCCATGATGTCGAGAATCACGTCGGCGCCCGCCCCGTCGGTCTCGGCGCGGAGCCGCTCGACGAAGTCCTCGTCGCGGTAGTTGACGGCCACCTCGGCGCCCAGTTCCCGGCAGAGGTCGAGCTTGTTCGCCTTCCCCGCGGTGACGGCGACCCGGCAGCCGAGCGCGTTGGCCACCTGGATGGCATGAGTGCCGATCCCGCTGGCGCCGCCGTGGACCAGCAGCACCTCGCCGGCGGCGAGTGCGGCGGTCATCACGACGTTGGACCACACGGTGCACGCCACTTCCGGCAGTGCGGCTGCATGGGCGAGTTCGACCGATTCGGGCACCGGCATCACCTGGCCCGCCGGGACCGTGACGTTCTCGGCGTACCCGCCGCCTACCAGCAAAGCGCAGACCGGTTGCCCGACGGACCAGCCGGTCACCCCGTCGGCGATGTCGGTGATGACGCCGGAGACCTCGAGGCCCATGATGTCGCTGGCGCCCTTCGGGGGCGGATACTTGCCTGCGGCCTGCAACAGGTCGGCCCGGTTGATTCCGGCGGCAACGACCTCGATTCGAACCTCACCCGATTGAAGTGCGCGTTCCGGTACTTCCGTCCAATTCAGCTTTCCTGGGGACTCGGCGACAATCGCATGCATCATCTCAACCCTACTCTTGGGTACAGTTCGCTTCCCGGACACCGCTTCGTGCTTTACCATGGGCGGATGGAGGGGATGATAGGGGGGCGTACGGCGAGCGACATGCCGGGCCTCGACATCGCAGAACAACGGTCCTGGCAAAATTTCCTGGACGCCGCGCTGAGGCTCTACGCCACGCTGAACAAGACGTTGGTCGAACAGCACCATTTGACGCTGAACGACGTCCGCCTGCTCGACATGCTGGACAAGTCCCCGACAGGGTCCGCCCGCATGGGTGATCTCGCGGAGAAACTGATGTCGCTGCCCAGCCGGGTGACCCGTCAGATCCGCCGTCTGGAGATGCAGGGTCTGGTGCGGCGGGGGGCGAGCCCGGACGACGGTCGCGGCGTGCTGGCCTCGATCACCGACGACGGGCGCACCCAGGTCCGCGAGGCGATGATTACGTACTCGGAAGGCGTGCGGACCCATTTCCTGGGCAGGCTGTCCCGACCGCAGATCGCGGCCATGGGGGAGAATTGCCGCCGGGTGAGCGCCGCCATGCGCGCCGGCTCGGCGCCCGCCAGGCTCGGCCGCGTCTAGCACCCACTACGCTGTTGCGCGGTGGCGTGGCAGAGCGGCCTAATGCACTCGCCTTGAAAGCGAGAGACGGCTAACACCGTCCGGGGGTTCAAATCCCTCCGCCACCGCTCATGGGTGCTATTCGCCGGTGAAGTTCGGCGGCCGCTTCTGGAACATCGCGGTCACCGCTTCGCCGAGATCCTTCGACGGCAGGAACGCCGAGTTCCACGCCGCGACGTAGCGCAGACTCTCCGACACCCGGGCGATGCGCTGCTGGTCGAGAACGTCCTTGACGCCGTGGACGGTCAGCGGCGGGTTCGCGGCGATCTCCTCGGCGGTCGCGCGCGCGGCCGCCAGCGACGCCTCCGGATCGTCGTACACGTCGTTGACCAGACCGATCTTCTCGGCGCGTGCAGCGTCGATGTCCTTGCCCGTCAGCGCGAGTTCGCGAAGGTGCCCGTCGGTCAGGATCAGCGGCAACCGCGCCAGCGAGCCGACGTCGGCGACGATCGCCAGCTTCACCTCGCGGACCGAGAACTTCGCGTCGGCACTCGCGTACCGGATGTCCACGGCGCTGATCAGGTCGACACCGCCGCCGATGCACCAGCCGTGCACCGACGCGATCGTCGGGGTACGGCAGTCGGCCACAGCGCTGATCGCGCCCTGCATCGTCTGCAGCGTTTTGTGGAAGTCGGCGCGCGATCGGGCGCCGGCGTCGAGGCCGGGCAGCGTGCCACCCATGGCGGCGAGGTCGAGGCCGTAGCTGAAGTTGCGGCCCGAGCCGGTGAGCACGATGGCGCGCACATCGGGGTCCGCGTCCAGCGAGGTGAACACCTCTGGCAGTTCGGCCCAGAACGCCGGCCCCATCGCATTGCCCTTGCCGGGACCGATCAACGTCACCTGCGCGACGTGGCCGTCGACGTCGACGGTCACCGACTCGTATGTATCGCCCATGGTGTTCGAGGCTAGCGCCCGATGAGGATGTCGCTGAGCTTGGCCGAAGGCAGCACCTCGCAGATCGCGTCGGCCAGGGTTTTGGCGACGACCGCCCGCTGATCGCTCAGCCGGCCGCTGCCCTCGGCGACCAGCTCGCCGACGATGGCCAGCTGGGCGTCCTCTTCGAGTCCGAGGTACTCCTTGCAGGTGACCGTCGTCGCGTCGGGGATCGGCGGCCCGGGTTCGGTGGTCTGGGCGACGGTCCCGGTCACCGTCTGTGTGCAGCCGGCGAGCACACCCGCGCACAGCAGTGCCGCAACCGTCAGAGTCCTCGCGTGCGTGCCCATCTGGGCCACGATAGGTCACCGGCCACGTAACGTGAACGCCATGCGTAGTGACCTGCCGCAGGGCCCGGATTCACCGCCGACCGACGAACTGCGCAGTGCCGAGCTCAGTCTCGGCGTGCTGCACCAGGTGGTCCGCCCGATCGCGGCCGACGACCTGGGCAAGCAGACGCCGTGCCGCGAGTTCGACGTGGCCGGGCTCACCGAGCACCTGCTGCGGTCGATCACGATCCTCGGCGGCGCGGCGGGCGCGGAGATCCCGCAACGCGATCCGTCGGATTCGGTCGAGCGGCAGGTGATCCTCGCGGCGCGGCCTGCGCTCGACGCGTGGCACCGCCGCGGCGTCGACGGCGGCGTCGACGTCGGCGGCAACACGATGCCGGGCACCGTCCTGGTCGGCATCCTGTCGCTCGAATTCCTGGTGCACGCTTGGGATTACGCGACGGCGATCGGGCACACCGTGCCTGCGCCCGATTCGTTGTGCGAGTACGTGCTCGGCATGGCGGAGAAGATCATCACCCCGGAGGGCCGGGTGCGGGCGGGCTTCGACGAACCGGTCGAGGTGCCCGACGACGCCCCGCCCCTGCAGCGCCTGCTGGCGTTCACCGGCCGTCGCGCCGAGGTCTAGACCCGTTCGAGGTAGAAGTACAGGTGACGGTCGGCCCCCGAGCTGGAGTCGAGGGCGCCCTTGCCGTTCATGATGCCCATGACGGCGTTGTCGTCGACCTTCTTGAAGTGGTCATGCACGGGTGCGCCGTCGTAGACCATCGAGGCGGTCACCTCACCGCGGAACTGCTCCATCCAGAGGCTGGCCTCGCCCTTCATCGCCTCGGTGTTGGAGAACCTGTTGCCCTCGGTGTCCAGGCACACCAGGGGTTTGGCGTCGGTGGCCGAATGGAACGTCTTGCCGAACCAGTTGAGCCGCTCCATGAACCCGTTGGCCTTGTGTCCGGTGTGGAACTCGCCGCCCTTCCACTCGCCGATCATGAAGTCGATGTCGACGGGTTCCAGGGTGCTCCAGAACTCGTCGAGTTCGGCGTCGCCGAGGGTGCCGGTCCGCCCCTTGAGTTCGTCGAAGGTCTCGCGGGTCGTGCGCGTCGAGGTCATGGCTGTCCCATCCACTTGAGGGCGAATTCGAGGAAGGCGTCGTTCTCGTGGGGCGCGGCGACGGTCACCCGGACCCCGTCCTCACCGTAGGGGCGCACCACGAGCCGGTTCTGCGCGGCCTTCTCGATGAAGTCGAGGGTGCGCTCGGCCAGCGGCAGCCACACGAAGTTCGCCTGCGACGGCGGCAGCGTGAACCCGGCGTCGCGCAGGGTGCTCGTGACGCGGTCGCGTTCGGCGACGAGCTCGTCGGTGCGGGCGAGCAGTTCGTCGGCGGCGTCGATCGAGGCGATCGCGGCGGCCTGGGAGAGGCTGGTCGCGGAGAACGGCACGTACACCTTGCCGAGCGCGGTGACGATGTCGGCGTCGGCGACCGCGTATCCGATCCGCAGTCCGGCCAGCCCGTACGCCTTCGAAAAGGTCCGCAGCACCACGACATTCGGGTGGGACCGGACCAACCCGAAACTGTCCGGCGCCATGCCGTCGCGAATGTATTCGACGTAGGCCTCGTCGAGCACGATGAGGATGTGCGGCGGGACGGCGGCGACGAACTCGGCCAGCGCCGCGGGATCGACGACCGTGCTGGTCGGGTTGTTGGGGTTGCAGACGAAGATCAGCCGGGTGCGGTCGGTGATCGCGGCGACCATCGCGTCGAGGTCGTGGGTGTGGTCGCGCAGCGGGACCTGCACCGGGGTGGCCCCGGCCGTACGCACCTGCAGCGGGTAGATCTCGAAGCTGCGCCAGGCGAAGATCACCTCGTCGCCGACCGAGGTGGTGATCTGGATCAGTTGCTGGCACAGGCTGACCGAACCGCAGCCGACGGAGATCTGCTCAGGGGCGAAGGATCCGCCGTCGAGGTGCTTGGCCAGGTGCTCCCGCAGGTCGAGATAGCCGTTGTCGGGGTAGCGGTTGATCTGGTCCGTTGCCTTCTCGATCGCGGCGCGCACGCTCGGCAGCGGACCGTGCACGGTCTCGTTGCTGGCGATCTTGATGGCACCCGGAACCGTCTTACCCGGTGTGTAGGCCGGGATGTCGGCCAATTCGGGGCGGAGGCGGGCGGTCACCTGACCAGCATAGGGGGGTGGATCGACCGCTTTGCTTCCACGGCCGACGGATGTGTAGGCTGTGCGACCGGCGGTAACGTCAGGAGGCGTGCCAGAGCGGCCGAATGGGACTCACTGCTAATGAGTTGTCCCCCTTACAGGGGACCGGAGGTTCAAATCCTCTCGCCTCCGCCGCGGCTGACTCGTCAGCCACGACACAACTGAACAGGCAAGCGCCCGTAGCTCAACGGATAGAGCATCTGACTACGGATCAGAAGGTTAGGGGTTCGAATCCCTTCGGGCGCACTCGACGAGCGACAACGACTCCCGCGGCACGCATCATGCCCGGGAGTCGCGCTTTTCCGTATCGGGGGGATGATGCAGATCGACGTCGCGAACATGATCGCCGCCATCGCAGCGGTGTCGGCGCTTGCGTTGTCGATCTACACCCACCGCCGGCAGAGTGCCGCGGAGCGAACCGCCTACATGACCTTGACGCTCACGCTCGACCGGATAGCCGACACGCATCTGATCGCCAGGACGTGCCTCGAGAACCGCTCACCCACGGTCAAACACCTCGACGTCGTCCGACTCCTCGTGTGCCCGCAATCCGAAGCCCCCGAGACCGCATGCCAGACGCTGATGGACGGTCCGGGACGGCTCCACCGCGTCGTGCACCGCGCGTTCATACGCTGACGCCGATCGGGCTGTTGAGTGCCGGTACTGCGGTCACAGCCGCTCGACCGCGTAGGTCGCGGCCTGCTGCGTCATCCCGTTGATCCCGTAGAGCGCGTGCGCGATGCTCGGCTGCCCGCCCGGGGCACCGTTGCAGATGGTGTCGCCCTCCGCGCACAGCTGCAGCGTCTTCGGCTCGTAGAGCGGGCCGATGACGACCGGCGGGGCGCCGAACGTACCGAGCCACTGCGGAGACGGCAGCCCGAACAGGGTGACCGCCGAGACGTGCTCGGCGACCTCCGCCGCGAGCGGCTGGGGAACGGCGTTGCGATACGCGGCCGGGACGGCATCGGGCACCGTCGAGGAGGTCACGAACCCGGCGACCACGGCTCCCTGTGAGAAACCGCCCAGCACGATGTCGGTGTCCGGGCACGTCGTGGCAATGGTCTGGACGCGGCTCCCGGCGTCGCGGATCCCTTCGACGACGGTCCTGGCCAGGTCGTCGCGGGCGTCGAAGTTGTTCGACGCCGCGTAGTTCACCGAATACACGTTGACGGTTCGTGGACCGGCCTGCGCGCGCACGGCGTCGACGAACGACTGTCCGACGCCGCCGACACCCGGCGCCTCACCGCTGCCGCGGGCGAAGACGATCTCGACGTCCGGACACGCCTGGGCGGACGCCGGCGGGGCGGCCACGCCCACCAACGCGGCCCAGGTGGTCACGGCCACCGCGCCGAGGATGCGACCGAGGGGACGAACTCTCATAGGGGTAACTCCTGCTGAACGTAATGGCCCGACGAGAGGCGTGAGTACCCCCACGTGGGCCTGCCAAACTCCGCGTAATCTCGCACGGTATGACGACACCCACGGTGATCCAGCGCTGGCTCGACCTCATCGACGGTGATCACGGCGATGTGACGCCGCTTCTGGCCCGGGACGCGGTCTTCTACTCACCCGCGGTGTTCACGCCGCAGGAGGGGCGGGACAAGACCGCCGCCTATCTGAACGCGGCGGCAAAGGTGTTCGGCGGGAACGGGTTCCGCTACGTCAACCAGTGGTATGCCGACCGTTCGGCGGTGCTGGAGTTCGTCGCCGACCTCGACGGCGTCCACGTCAACGGCATCGACATGATCGACTGGAACGACGCCGACGAGATCACGTCGTTCAAGGTGATGCTGCGTCCGTTCAAGGCGCTGCAGACCGTCATCCCGAGGATGGCCGAACTGCTGCAGGCGCCGGTGCAGGAGTAGACCGATGCGGCTGCTCCTCATCGCCGACACCCACGTGCCCAAACGGGCCCGCGACCTGCCCGCGGCGGTGTGGGACGAGGTGGCGCACGTCGACGTCGTCATCCACGCCGGCGACTGGGTCGAGCCGGGTCTGCTCGACGTGCTCGAGGAGCGCTCCCAGCGGTTGGTGGCGTGCTGGGGCAACAACGACGGCGCGGAGTTGCGCCGCCGCCTGCCCGAACGCGCGGACGTCACGCTGGGCGGGGTGCGGTTCACGGTCGTGCACGAGACCGGGGCGTCCGGTGGGCGGGACGCGCGCATGGCCAAGCTGTACCCGGACACCGACGTGCTCGTGTTCGGGCACAGCCACATCCCGTGGGACACCACCGCGACGACGGGCCTGCGGCTGCTCAACCCGGGTTCGCCGACGGATCGGCGCCGCCAGCCGTACTGCACGTACATGACGGCGACGGTCGCCGACGGGACGCTGACCGATGTCGCTCTGCACAACATCGCCCCCGTGAGCCCGCGTGGCTGACCGTCCCGCCCGGGTCTCCGACGTCCACGAGGTCGCGGCCGCGATGCCGCACACGACACGCATCGAGGGGCCGAAGGGCAACGCGATCTACCAGGTCGGCGGGAAGTCGTTCGTGTTCTTCCGCACGCCGCAGCCGGACGCCGCGGATCCCGGCACCGGCGAGCGCTATCCCGACGTCATCATGATCTGGGTGGAATCCGACGCGGACAAGCTGGCCCTGGTCCAGGACCCCCACTCACCGTTCTTCACCACCGACCGGTTCGACGGTCACCTCTCGGTTCTGGTGCGCGGCAAGGACATCGGCCGGATCGGGCTCGAGGAACTGACCGAGTTGATCCAGGACGCGTGGCTGTCGCGGGCGTCGCGCCGGCGCGCCGAGCGCTGGCTGGCCGGTCGGCAGGACTGAGAAGCCGCTGCACGGCGGTGTGCATGGTGACATCATCGCCAAGGTGGCCCCCGACACCCCGCAGTCCATCGCCTATCCCGCGCCGGGCGCGCATCCGCACCGCGTCGACGAGGAGAAGCTCGACCCCCACGTCATCGTGTTGTTCGGCGCGACCGGCGATCTGGCGAAACGCAAACTGCTGCCCGGCATGGCGTACCTCGTGCAGTCCGCGCTGGCGCCCAAGATCCGCGTGGTCGCCACATCGCTCGAGGAGCTCAGCGGTGACGAGTTCCGGGCGCTGGCCCGCGAGGCCGTCGACGCGTTCGGCAATCACACGCTCTCCGACGAGGAGTGGGAGGGTTTCGCCTGCCGGATCTCCTACGTGCCGCAGAGCGCCGGGCCCGAGGCGCTCTCCTCGGCGGTGAAGGCGGCCGAAGCCGAACTCGGCCCCGACACGCGGCGGCTGCACTACCTGTCGGTGCCGCCCAAGGCGGCCACGGCCGTCATCACGATGCTCAGAGAATCCGACCTCGTCGACCGCTCGCGCGTGGTGATGGAGAAACCGTTCGGCACCGACCTGGCCAGCGCATGCGAACTGAACGCCTTCGTGCACGAGACCTTCGACGAGGCGCAGATCTTCCGCATCGACCATTTCCTCGGCAAGGAGGCCGCACAGAACATCCTGGCGTTCCGGTTCGCCAACGGGCTGTTCGAACCGATCTGGAACCGCAACTTCATCGACCACATTCAGATCGACATCCCGGAGAAGCTCGGCCTCGACCAGCGGGCCAACTTCTACGAGAGCACCGGCGCCTTCAAGGACATGGTGGTGACCCACCTGCTGCAGGTGATGGCCTTCGTCGTGATGGAGCCGCCCACCGCGCTGGAGCCCAGGGCGATCAGCGAGGAGAAGAACAAGGTCTTCCGGTCGATGCTGCCGGTGGACCCGAAGAAGGTGATTCGCGGTCAGTACGTCGGCTACCGACGGGAGGAGGGTGTCGCACCGGATTCGGAGACCGAGACGTTCATCGCGATGCAGGTCGGCATCGACAACTGGCGCTGGGCCGGGGTGCCGATCTATCTGCGCACCGGCAAGCGGATGGCCGAGGGGCAGCGGATCATCTCGATCGCGTTCAAAGAGGCGCCGCGTTCGATGTTCCCGCCCGGCTCGGGCGTCGGGTCCCAGGGCCCGGACCATCTCACGTTCGACCTCGCCGACAACTCCAAGGTGTCGCTGTCGTTCTACGGCAAACGGCCGGGCCCGGGGATGAAACTCGACAAACTGTCCATGCAGTTCTCGACCCAGGAGACCGGGCGCGTCGGCGACGTGCTCGAGGCCTACGAACGCTTGATCCTCGACGCGATGCGCGGTGACCACACCCTGTTCACGACGGCCGCGGGCATCGAATCACTGTGGGAGCGTTCGGCTCCGTTGCTCGAGGACCCGCCGCCGGTGAAGGTCTATCAACCCGGCACCTGGGGCCCCAACGCCATTCACCAGCTGATCGCACCCAACGCGTGGCGGCTGCCGTTCGAACGCGAATGGCGGGAGAAGAAGACGGAGTAGGCGCGTCCTCACCCGCCGGAGCGCTGCTGGTGGCAGGGTCGTCGGCATGGATTCGAAGCCACCGAGCGCGGCCATCGACGCGGCGCACAGGGATCACCTGAGTACGCTGCCATTTGCCGACAGAAGGGATTTCGACGACGCCGACCGCGGCTTCCTCGCCGCACTCGAACCGTGCGTGGTGACCGCCGCCGACGGGCGGGTGGTGTGGGACAACGACGCCTACGCCTTCCTCGGCGGGGACGAGGCGCCGGCGTCGGTGCACCCCAGCCTGTGGCGGCAGTCCCGGCTCGCCGCCAAACAGGGTCTGTACGAGGTGGTCGGGGCGAGCGGAGCGACGGGAGATGACCGGGCGGGTATCTATCAGGTGCGCGGGCTCGATCTGTCGAACATCACGTTCGTCGAAGGGGACACGGGCGTCATCGTCATCGATCCGCTGGTGTGCACGGAGACCGCCGCCGCCGCGCTGGCGCTGTACCGCGCGCACCGCGGCGAGCGCGCGGTCCGGGCGGTCATCTACACCCACAGCCACGTCGACCACTTCGGCGGTGTGCTCGGCGTGACCAGCCAGGCCGAGGTCGACGCCGGCGCCGTCGTGATCATCGCGCCGGAGCACTTCACCGAACACGCGGTGCAGGAGAACGTCTACGCCGGCACCGCGATGGCCCGCCGGGCGGCCTACATGTACGGCACCGTGCTGCAGCGCGGCGTACGCGGCCAGGTCGGCTGCGGGCTCGGCCAGGCGCCGTCGACCGGTGAGGTCGCGCTGATCGTGCCGACCGTCGACATCCGCACGACCGGTGAGACCCATACCGTCGACGGCGTCGAGATCGAGTTCCAGATGGCGCCCGGCACCGAGGCTCCCGCCGAGATGCACTTCTATTTCCCGAAGTTCCGTGCGCTGTGTATGGCGGAGAACGCCACCCACAACCTGCACAATCTGCTGACGCTGCGCGGCGCGCTGGTGCGCGACCCGCACGGCTGGGCCGGTTACCTCACCGAGGCCATCGACGCGTTCGCCGACCGCGCCGATGTGGTGTTCGCCTCCCACCACTGGCCGACCTGGGGACGCGAACGCATCGTGGAGTTCCTGTCCCTGCAACGGGATCTGTACGCGTACCTGCACGACCAGACCTTGCGCCTGCTCAACCAGGGCCACACGGGCATCGAGATCGCCGAGACCTTCGCACTGCCTCCCGCGCTCGAGAAGGCCTGGCACGCACATGGTTACTACGGTTCGGTCAGCCACAACGTCAAGGCGGTCTACCAGCGCTACATGGGCTGGTTCGACGGCAACCCCGGCCGGCTGTGGCAGCACCCGCCCGCGGCCGCCGGGCCGCGCTACGTCGCGGCGATGGGCGGGTTGGACCGGGTGGTCGAGCTGGCCCGGGCCGCCTTCGATGACGGTGACTTCCGTTGGGCGGCAACGTTGCTCGATCATGCCATCTTCACCGACGAACACCACGCCGACGCGCGTGATCTGTACGCCGACACACTGGAGCAACTCGCATACGGGGCGGAGAACGCCGTCTGGCGCAACTTCTTCCTGTCCGGTACGACCGAACTGCGCGAGGGCAACTTCGGGACCCCCACCCAGGCGACGTCGCCGACGGTGCTCGCGCAGCTCACCCCCGAGCAGATGTTCGACGCTCTGGCGATCAACGTGGACGGTCCGCGGGCGTGGGACCTCGACGTGGCGGTCGACGTGACGTTCGCCGACACCGGCGACAACCACCGGCTGACACTGCGCAACGGTGTTCTGGTGCACCGCAAGACGTCCGCGGACCGGGACAGTGCGCAGGCCACCATCCGGCTGTCGAACAAGCTGCGGCTGCTCGCCTACGCCGCGGGCGACACCGCATCGCCCGGCGTCGAAATCGACGGCGACGAGGCGGCGCTGGCGAACATCGTGGGCGTCCTGGACCGGCCCGATCCGGGATTCGACATCGTCACGCCCTGATCCGTCACGCCGCGACTCAGGGGATGCCGCCGTCGGCGCGCAGGATCGAACCCGTCGTGAAGCTCGACGCGTCCGACATGAGGAACAACGCGGCGCCGACGATCTCGCCCGGTTGGCCGGCCCGCTGCAGCGCGGAGTGACCGAACGGGTTGGACTCACCGCCGGTGAACGTCCACGCCTTGCTGATGTCGGTGAGGAACGGCCCGGGCATCAGCGTGTTGACCCGCACGGTGGGTCCGTAGGCCTGCGCCAGGGCCTCGGTCATCGCGTTCAGGCCGGCCTTGGACGCCGCGTAGGGGATGAACGACGGGTGCGGCCGCAGGGAGCCGTGCGTGCTGACGTTGATGATCGACCCGCCACCATCGGCGACCATGCGCTCACCGGCCAGCACCGACAACCGGAACGGGCCCTTGAGGTTCAGGTTCACCACCGCGTCGAACAGCTTCTCGGTGACGCTGCCCAACGAGTCGTACAGCGGCGACATCCCGGCATTGTTGACCAGCACGTCGAGCTTCCCGAACCGCTCGTACACCGCGTCGACGAGGCCGTCGAGCTGATCCCAGCGGCCGACGTGCACCGCATGGGCCATGGCCTCCCGGCCCGTCGAGGCGGTGATCTCCGCGGCGGTCGCCTCACACGTCTCGAGCGAGCGGCTCGCGATCACCACGTCGGCTCCGCACCGGGCCGCACCGAACGCGATCTCGCGGCCCAGGCCGCGGCTGCCGCCGGTCACCACCACCACCCGGTCGGTCAGATCGAACAGATCGTCGGCATAACCCATGGGCCCATATGGTGTCACGGTGCAATTGCTTTTGGTCAGACATGCGCTGCCGTTGCGTAGCGAACCCGGTCAGGGGTCCGACCCGGACCTCTCCGAAGAAGGATTCGAACAGGCCAAACGGCTGCCCGACGCGCTGGCCCGGTTCCGGGTCGCGCGATTGGTGAGCAGCCCGCAACGGCGCGCGGTGCAGACCGCGCAGCCCGTGGCCGACGCGCTGGGCCTCGCGGTCGAGGTCGACGAGCGCCTCGCCGAATACGACCGCGACCTGCCGCACTACATCCCGATCGAGCAGATCGCGAAGGAAAACCCGCAGGAGCTCGAGCGTCTGATGAGCGGCAGGCTGCCCAGCGGGGTCGACGAGGACGCGTTCACCGCGCGCATCTTCGCCGCCGTGGACGACCTCGTGGCCGGCGCCCGGCGGGAGGACACCGTCGCGGTGTTCAGCCACGGCGGGGTGATCAACGCGCTGCTGCACCGCGTGCTGCGCACCGAGAAACTGCTCTCGTTCAACGTCGACTACGCCTCGGTGACCCGGCTGCTGTGGTCGTCACGGGCCGGGCAGCTGGCGGTGGCATCGGTCAACGGGACCGAGCACGTATGGGACCTGCTGCCCCGAAACCTGCGGTGGTAGACATTTCGCCATGACGTCTTCCACCCTCGACGGGCTCGACCTCGGCGCACTCGACCGCCATCTGCGTGCCGAAGGCATCGCCCGCAGCGGCGAGCTTCGGGCCGAACTGATCGCGGGCGGCCGCTCCAACCTGACATTCCTGGTGTCCGACGACGCGTCGAAGTGGGTGCTGCGCCGCCCGCCGCTGCACGGCCTGACCCCGTCGGCGCACGACATGGCCCGCGAGTACCGCGTGGTGGCCGCGCTCGCCGACACCGCCGTCCCGGTGGCCCGCGCGGTCACGATGCGCAACGACGACTCCGTCCTCGGTGCCCCGTTCCAGATGGTCGAACACGTCGAGGGTCGCGTGGTACGCACCGCCGACGAACTGCAGGCGCTCGGTGACGTCGCGACGCTGCACTCCTGCGTCGACGAGCTGATCCGGGTGCTGGCCGAACTGCACGCGGTCGATCCGGCCGCTGTCGGCCTCGGTGATTTCGGCAAGCCCAACGGGTACCTCGGACGTCAGGTCAAGCGGTGGGGGTCGCAGTGGGGGCATGTGCGTCTCGACGACGATCCGCGCGACGCCGACGTGCACCGGCTGCACGCCGCGCTCGGCGAACGGGTGCCCGCCGAGAGCCGCGCGTCGATCGTGCACGGCGACTACCGCATCGACAACACGATCCTCGACGCGACGGACGCCACGACGGTGCGGGCGGTGCTGGACTGGGAGATGTCCACGCTGGGCGATCCGCTCAGCGATGCGGCGCTGATGTGTGTGTACCGCAACCCGATGTTCAACTACGTGCACACCGATGCGGCGTGGACCTCGGAATTGCTGCCGACCGGTGACGAGATGGCGCAGCGCTACGCGACGGTGTCGGGTCAGCAACTCGCGCACTGGGACTTCTACATGGCGTTGGCGTACTTCAAGCTGGCGATCATCGCCGCGGGCATCGCGTTCCGCGCCCGGATGGGTGGTATCGGGGACAACGTGGGCGAGGCCGTCGGCCCGCTGATCGCGGCGGGACTGGACGCGCTCGACTAGCGCTCCGGCATCACCGCATCGCCGCCTTGTAGTTCTTCTTCGCCGCGCGCCGCAGCTGGAAGAGCCGTGCGGCCCCGGCGAGGGAGGCGATCAGGCCGCCGCACACCGCGGCCAACAGGATCGCCACACCCACCGGCAGGCTCCAATGCCAGCCCAGGAAGGCGAGTTCCACCGATTCGGTGTTCTGGGCGATGAAGATCAGCAACACGATGAGGATGAGCAACCCGACGATCACCGACGTCCAGACGGCGGCGGCGCGGGTGAAGTGGACCTTCTTCACCTCGGGCGGTGTGCGATCCGCGACGTTGTAGTCGCCCGGGACCGGGGGGCCGGGGTTCGGCGCGTCGTAGGGCTCCGGCTCACGCCCCGCTGACGGTCCGTACGGATCGGTGCTCATAGCTCATCATTGCCCGCTGGGGCGGTTTGCGAAACCCCCGCGCGCACGCATCGCGGTGAGGCAAAGGACGGCGCGTCCCGCCGCATCCCGCTAGTGTCCGCAGGAGCCCACCGCACGAGCCAACCCGCCGAGAGGACTTCCGAATGGCGAGCACGCGCAGACGCAGACGGGGTGTCATCCGATGGGTGGCACTGCTGGCCTCGGCGACGTTGGCACTGGCCGCCTGCGGCAGTTCCAACCCGCTCGGCGGCGGGGAGATCTCCGGTGACCTCAAGACGATCACCGTCGGGTCGGCCGACTTCACCGAATCCAAGATCATCGCCGAGATCTACGCACAGGCGTTGGAGGCCAACGGTTTCCAGATCAGCAGACAGTTCGGCATCGGCAGCCGCGAGACGTACATCCCGGCCGTGCAGGACCACTCGATCGATCTGATTCCCGAATACACCGGAAACCTGTTGCAGTACTTCGACGAAGAGACCGACGTGACCACCCCGGACGCCGTCGTGCTCGGGTTGCTGCGCGCGCTGCCCGGCGACCTGTCGATCCTGTATCCCTCACCCGCCGAGGACAAGGACACCGTCGCGGTGTCGGCCGAGACTGCGCAGCGGTGGAACCTCAAGACGATCGCCGACCTCGCCGTCCATTCGCCGGAGGTGAAGTTCGGCGGCCCGTCGGAGTTCCTCAACCGGACCGAGGGTCTGCCCGGGCTCAAGGCGAAGTACGGCCTGGACATCGCGCCCTCGAACTTCATCGCGATCAGCGACGGCGGCGGTCCGGCGACGGTGCGCGCCCTCACCGACGGGACGGTCACCGCCGCGAACATCTTCAGCACCTCACCGGCCATCGAGCAGAACAACCTGGTGGTGCTGGAGGATCCGAAGAACAACTTCCTGGCGGCCAACGTCGTGCCTCTGGTCGCTTCGCAGAAGAAGTCCGACGACCTCAAATCCGTCCTCGACGCGGTGAGCGCGAAGCTGACCACCGAGGGCCTCATCGAACTGAACTCCGCGGTCGAGGGCAACCGCGGTGTCGACCCCGACGAGGCCGCGCAGAAGTGGGTGGCCGACAACGGGTTCAACCAACCCCTGCGGAAGTAGGCGACCTGTGATCACGTTCTCCAACGTCACGAAGCGGTACCCGGACGGCACCGTCGCGGTCGACGACCTCAGCCTCGAGGTGCCCGAGGGCACGCTGACGGTGTTCGTCGGTCCCTCGGGCTGCGGCAAGACCACCTCGATGCGGATGATCAACCGGATGATCGAGCCCACCTCGGGCACGCTGACCGTCGACGGGAACGACGTCACCCGGGTCGACGCCGTCAAACTCCGCCTGGGTATCGGATACGTCATTCAGAGCGCCGGGCTGATGCCGCACCTGCGGGTGGTCGACAACGTCGCGACGGTGCCGGTGCTGCGCGGCGAATCCCGCCGCAGCGCACGCAAGGCCGCGCTGGCGGTGATGGAACGCGTCGGCCTCGATCCCGCGTTGGGCGACCGGTATCCGGCTCAGCTGTCCGGCGGTCAACAGCAGCGCGTCGGGGTCGCCCGCGCACTGGCCGCCGACCCGCCGATCCTGCTGATGGACGAACCGTTCAGTGCCGTCGACCCGGTGGTCCGCGAGGAACTGCAGACCGAGATCGTGCGGCTGCAGAACGAGCTGCGCAAGACGATCGTCTTCGTCACCCACGACATCGACGAGGCCATCAAACTCGGTGACAAGGTGGCCGTCTTCGGCCGCGGCGGGGTGCTGCTGCAGTACGACGCCCCGGCTCGGCTGCTGTCCAATCCGGCCGACGATGCGGTGGCCGGATTCGTCGGGGCCGACCGCGGTTACCGCGGGCTGCAGTTCTACCCCGCCACCGGTGCGGCCGGCCTGCCGCTGCACGACATCCGTCACGTCCGCGAATCCGAGATCGACGCACTGCGATTGGGGCCGGGGGACTGGGCGCTGGTCACCCGGCCCGACGGGACGCCGTACGCCTGGATCAACGCCGACGGTGTCGCGCTGCACCGCGAGGGGAGTTCGCTCTACGACAGCACGATCGCCGGCGGTTCGCTGTTCCGGCCGGACGGCACGCTGCGGCTGGCGCTCGACGCCGCGCTGTCCTCGCCGTCGGGTCTCGGCGTCGCCGTCGACGAGGCCGGCCAGGTGATCGGCGGGGTGCGGGCCGACGACGTGCTCGCCGCGCTCGAGCGGCAACGGCAGGAGGCCTGACGCCGTGCGCTACCTGCTGACCCACCTCGACGACCTGTGGGCGCTCACGGTGATCCACCTGCGGCTGTCGCTGATCCCGATCGTGCTCGGGCTGGTGATCGCCGTGCCTCTCGGCGCGCTGGTGCAGCGCACCACGGCGCTCCGACGGTTGACCACGGTCACCGCGAGCATCATCTTCACTATCCCGTCGCTCGCGCTGTTCGTGGTGCTGCCACTGGTCATCCCGACCCGCATCCTCGACGAGGCCAACGTGATCGTCGCGCTGACGCTCTACACCGTCGCCCTGCTGGTGCGCGCGGTGCCCGAGGCGCTCGACGCGGTGTCGCCCGCCGTGCTCGACGCCGCCACCGCAGTCGGGTACCGACCGCTCACGCGGATGCTCAAAGTCGAACTGCCCCTTGCTGTTCCCGTGCTGATCGCCAGCCTGCGCGTGGTCGCGGTCACCAACATCTCGATGGTGTCGGTCGGTTCGGTGATCGGCGTCGGCGGGCTCGGCACCTGGTTCACCGAGGGGTACCAGGCCAACAAGAGCGACCAGATCGTCGCCGGCATCATCGCGATCTTCGTGCTGGCCGTCGTGATCGACACCCTGATCATGCTGATCGGCAGGGCGCTGACGCCGTGGACGAGAGCGTCCGGAGCCGCCCGGCCGGCCCGGCGGAAGGCGGGGGCGGCCGCGTGAACTTCCTGTCCGAGGCACTGTCGTTCATCTTCACCGCCGCCAACTGGGCGGGCCCCGCCGGGCTGGGCGCCCGCATCGTCGAACACCTCGAATACACCGTCATCGCGGTCGTCTTCTCCGCGCTGATCGCCGTCCCGCTGGGCATGATCATCGGCCACACCGGCAAGGGCACGTTCCTGGTCGTGACGGGGGTGAACGCGCTGCGCGCGCTGCCCACCCTGGGCGTGCTGCTGCTCGGCGTGCTGCTGTGGGGACTGGGCCTGGTCGGCCCGACCGTGGCGCTGATGCTGCTGGGCATTCCGCCGCTGCTGGCGGGGACCTACGCCGGGATCGCCAACGTCGACCCGGCGGTGGTCGACGCGGCGCGCTCGATGGGGATGACCGAGCGGCGGGTGCTGCTGCGGGTCGAGGTGCCGAACGCCCTGCCGCTGATCCTCGGCGGGCTGCGGACGGCCACACTGCAGATCGTGGCCACCGCCACCGTCGCCGCGTACGCGAGCCTCGGCGGACTGGGCCGCTACCTGATCGACGGCATCAAGGTCCGGGAGTTCTACCTGGCGCTCGTCGGCGCGCTGATGGTGACGGCGTTGGCGCTGATTCTCGACGGGTTGCTCGCGTTCGCGGTGTGGCTGTCGGTGCCGGGCACCGGGCGGTGGCGCCGGGCGGCCCGGATGCCGCAGCCGTTCCTGGGCGACGAGGTGGCCCTGGAGTCACGAAGTCACGGCGGTTCGCGGCCGACTTCGGCGGCGGGCTACGAACCGGCGGGCGCGTCGCCTACGGTAGAAGGGTGAGTGAAGCCGACCGCTCTGACCTGAAGAACCCCTGGCGCGAGGTCCTGACGTGGCAGGCGCACGACGTCGCCCGGATGGAATCCGTCCGGGTGCAGTTGTCGGGCAAGCGCATCAAGGCCTACGGACGGATCGTCGCCGCCGCCTGCGATGCGCACCCGGCGTTCTCCGCCTCCTACGACCTGGTGACCGACGAGCACGGGGCGACGAAGCGGTTGGCCATGACGGTCACGCTGGCCGAGCGGGAGCGCCAGGTGTCGTTCGCCCGCGACGAAGAGAACATGTGGTTGGTCCGGGACCAACAGAACCAGATGAAACGGGCCGCGTTCGACGGTGCACTGGACGTCGACGTGGTGCTCAGCCCGTTCTTCAACACGCTGCCGATCCGCCGCGCCGGCCTCCACGAGCACAGCGACTCGATCACCGTCCCGGTGGTGTACGTGCGGCTGCCGGAGTTCTCCGTGGAGCAGGCGTCGATCAGCTACAGCGGCGGGCCGGGCCCCGGCGGCATCAAGCTGCAGTCACCGGTCGCCGACACCACGATCACCGTCGACGCCGACGGGTTCATCGTCGACTATCCCGGGTTGGCAGCGCGGATCTGATCACCCCGCCCGCGCGCCCGGCGGCGGCCAGTTCGTCGCGCCAGTCCTCGGCGCCGATCACGGTGGTGATGATCTCGGGTCGGCTGAAGCTGTCGTAGCGCATGCGGGCGGCGTGACCCGATTCGACCAGTTCGGCCACCGACCCGTGCCGCGCCAGCGCCTCGCGCGCGGCGGTGAGCAGGTCGATGCTGCGGTCCAGGGCCGGGACGAGCTGCGGTGAGTTCGCCTCGCACATGGCGCGCACCAGATCGGGTGCGGTCCCGGCGACCCGGGTGCCGTCGCGGAACGATCCGGCCGCCAGCGCGAACGCCAGCGGCATCTCCCCGGCGGTGACGGCCAGCGCCTCGGCGAGCAGATGCGGCAGGTGCGAGATGGCGGCGGCGGCGGCGTCGTGTTCGTCCGAACGGGCAGGCACCACCACCGCGCGGCAGTCCAGCGCGAGCGTCATCACGTGCGCCCACACGTCGGGGTCGACGTGGTCGTCGACGCTGATCACCCACGGCGCACCGACGAACAACGCGGCGTCGCCCGCCGCCCAGCCGGAGTGGGCGGTGCCGGCCATCGGGTGCCCGCCGACGAAGCGGTCCTGCAGTCCGAAGCTTCGGACCTGTTCCAGCACAGTGCCTTTGACGCTGGTGACATCGGTGAGGGGGCAGTGCGGCGCGCTGTCGCGGATGTGGCCCAGCATCAGCCCGAGGGCGGGTACCGGCACGGCGAGCACGATCAGCGCCGACGTCTCCGCGGCGCGGCCGAGTACCTCGTCGAGGTGTTCGCTGGCGTCGAAGCCGTCGAAGCGCGCACCCTGCACCCCCTCGACGGACCGGTTGTAGCCGAACACCTCGCGTCCGGCGGCCGCGGCCGCGCGCATCACCGAGCCGCCGATCAGGCCCAGGCCCAGTACGCACACGGGTGGATTCGTCACCGTTCCAGGTTGGCACACGGCGCCTGCGGTGGTGACCACGCCTGGTCAAAAGCGCTGGTGGGCGACTACCGTAACGCGACATGGGAGCACAGAGTGCGCCGGCGCAGGGCACGCCCGACGGGTTCGGGGTGGCCGTCGTCCGCGAGGACGGCAAGTGGCGGTGCGCGCCCATGCGACGGGCCTCCCTCAACAGCCTCTCGGTCGCCGAGAAGGAGTTGTGCGAAATCCGCAGTGCGGGAGCGGTGTTCGGTCTGCTCGACATCGACGACGAGTTCTTCGTGATCGTCCGCCCCGCCCCGTCGGGCACGCGGTTGCTCCTGTCGGACGCCACTGCGGCGCTGGACTACGACATCGCCGCCGAGGTGCTCGAACAGCTCGACGCGGACATCGAAGCCGACGACCTCGACGACGTCGACCCGTTCGAGGAGGGCGACCTCGGTCTGCTCTCCGACATGGGACTGCCCGAGGCGGTGCTCAGCGTCATCCTCGACGAGACCGACCTGTACGCCGACGAGCAGCTCGGCCGCATCGCCCGTGAGATGGGGTTCGCCGACGAGCTGTCCGCGGTGCTCGACAAACTCAATCGGTGAGCTCCGACGAGCTCCTGATCCGCGCCGCGCTGGACGCCGCGGCGCTCGCCGGGCCCAGGGACGTGCCGATCGGCGCGGTGGTGTTCGGACCCGACGGCGCCGAACTGGCCCGAGCCGCGAACGCGCGCGAAGCGCTGGGGGATCCGACCGCGCACGCGGAGGTGCTGGCGCTGCGGGCGGCGGCCGCGGAGCTCGGCGACGGGTGGCGGCTCGAGGGCACGACGCTGGCGGTCACCGTCGAACCGTGCACGATGTGCGCGGGCGCCCTGGTGCTGGCGCGGGTCGCGCGGGTGGTGTTCGGGGCGTGGGAACCCAAGACCGGCGCGGTCGGATCGCTGTGGGACGTCGTGCGCGACCGCAGGCTCAACCACCGGCCGGAGGTGCGCGGCGGGGTGCTGGCCGGTGAGTGCGCCCGGCCGCTGGAGGCGTTCTTCGCCCGGCAGCGCTGAATCTCTGCACCGGCCGGCGATTAGGGGCTGCGCGGCCGGTTCGGTAAGCTGCCACACGGTGGCGTGTCCGAGCGGCCTAAGGAGCACGCCTCGAAAGCGTGTGACGGGTAACCCCCGTCCGAGGGTTCAAATCCCTCCGCCACCGCCATAAAGCTCCCGCCGGCTCACGCTGGTCGGGAGCTTTGTTCTTCGCATGCTTACCCGGCGGACAGTAAACCCTTCCTTCCCGCCGGGTGATTCTGGCTTGCGGGCGATTACGCAGTCGCGGCCTGGTCGGCAGGATTTCCGGTACCGCCCACCGAGAGGAATCACCATGATCACCGCCACCGCCGGCAAACTCTCCCGCCGCAACTACGCCGCCGCGCTCCTCGGCGCCGCCGCCCTGTTCGCCCTCGCCCCGGCCACCGCCCACGCGCTTCCACCGGGCAACACCACGGGCAACACCGGCTGCCACTACACCGACAAGGACGGCTACGACATCCCGATCGACGACGGCCAGTCCGTCATCGTCGACGGCAAGACCGTCACCTGCACCGGCGGGACGATCACCGTCAGCGGGGCCAAGGCCGACGGCGTGCGGCCGCAGCGCATCCCCACCCTCCAGGTCTTCGAGGCGCAGAAGCCGGCCCTGACGCAGGCCCGCTGAGCACCTGTCGGCCCGCCATCCGCGAAAGCCGATGGCGGGCCGCCCCGGTTATCGGCCGCGAAGCGCGATACTGACCGGGTGTCCGAACGCAATGTGCTCGGCGGCCCGCTGCAGGAATGCGGCACCGATCCGCTGACCGGTTTCTACCGCGACGGCTGCTGTTCGACCGGACCCGAAGACCTCGGCGCCCACACGATCTGCGCCGTCGTCACCGCGGAGTTCCTCGACCACCAGCGCTCGATCGGCAACGACCTGTCCACCCCGCGGCCCGAATACCGGTTCCCCGGACTGAATCCCGGCGACCGCTGGTGCGTGACGGCGGCCAACTGGCTGCGCGCGCATCACGACGGATACGCAGCGCCGGTGGTGTTGGCCGCCACCCACGAACGCACGCTCGACGTGGTGCCGATCGACGCGCTGCGGCGACATGCGGTCGACGTCCCCGACGACCCGGGCGGCCTCGGCTAGTAGTAGAACGCGGTGAAGTCGGGTTCCCAGCCGTCCTGACACGTCAGCACCAGCCCGTCGGGGGACTGCGCGACACCGGTGCTCCCGTCACACGGTGCGCCCTGGGTGCGCACGCCCACCAGTGGCGGCTGCGGCACCCACGCGCGCTGCGCGTTGCACAGATAGTTGTTGCCCGACGCGTCGAGCCCGAACAGGTAGCGACTGCCACCGGAGACGCACTCGTCGCTCGGATCGATGTTGCGGTCCACGTACGGCACGCAGTCCACGCTGTTGCAGGGGATCGCCGCGGCCGGCGAGGCCGTGACGAGGGGCGCGGCGAGCACACCGCCGGCCACGGCCAGGACAGCCACCAGTTTCATGGGCTCAGCTTGCCCGATTCAGCCCGCCGGCCGCAGGAAGTTGCCCGAGACCGTGATCGCCGGCGCCGACGAATCCCCGCCGACCACCAGCGTCGCGAACGCGATGTCACCCGCGATCCCCGCGAACCACCCGTGCGAGTGGGTGTTGTCGCCGAACTCCGCGGTGCCGGTCTTGCCGCCGAGGTCGGCGATGTCGGACAGCGCGCTCGCGGTGCCCTCGGTGACCGTCGCGCGCATCATCGTCCGCAGCGCGTCCACGACGTCGGCGGGCAGCGGTTCGGCCGGGGTGTCCGCGGTGGTCTTCTCGCCGAGGACGAGCGTGGGGGTGACCGTGGCGCCGTGCGCGAGGCTGGCCTCGGCGAGCGCGAGCCCGAACGGGCTCACCGTGACCGTGCCCTGGCCGATCCCGTTCTCCACCCGCTGGGCGGCGGTGTCCGCGGCGGGTACGCGGCCGGTGACGGTGGTCAGACCCGGGATGACGTAGTCGACGCCGATCCCGAACGCGCGCGCGGTGGTGGACAACGCGTCGGCGGGCAACCGGTCGGCCAGCGCGGCCATCGACGTGTTGCAGGACCGCGCGAACGCCGTGGTCAACGGCACCGTGCCGAGGTCGAACTCGTCGTCGTTGGGGATCGTGCGGTTCTCGATCGTGAGCCGGCCCGGACATTGCACCGGTGTCTGCGGGGTCGCCAGGCCGGCCTCCAGGGCGGCGGCGGTGGTGATCGTCTTGAACGTCGACCCGGGCGGATACAGCCCGGTGAACGCGATGGCGCCCTGCGCGTCGGCCGCCTCGTTCTGCGCGGCCGCGAGGATGCCACCATCCGATGGCGAGATCGCGACGAGCATCGTGGGTCGCGGCTCGGCGGCGACGGCGGCCTGGGCCAGCAGCTGCAGCCGCATGTCCAGTGAGGTGCGGACGGGGTCGGTCGGTGCGGGCGGGGTGGCGGTCAACCGTTGTGCCGCCGCCCCCTCGGCGTCTACCAGGTACACCGACCAGCCTGCGGCCCGGGTGATGCGGTCGTGCCACACCGTCGGCAGTCCGGCCATCGCCGGCGAGGACAGCGCCCGGTCCGCGGTCAGCAGGTCGCCCTGTTCGACGATCGCGACGCCGGGCACGGCGCGCAGCTGCTCGGCGATCGGCGTGAGATCGGCCTCCCGCAACCGGATCACGGTGACGGCCGGGTCGTCGTTGCCGTCGAACTGCGCCAGAATCGACGCGGGTGTGACGGTCGGTTCGATCGGGGCGAGCAGCGCCGCCAGTGCGGGAGCCGAATCCCGTTGGGCGCGGTCCAGATTGACCAGTCCGACGGTCTGCCACGTCATCAGCGGTTGGCCGGTGCGGTCGAGCACCGGCGTCTGCAACTCGCTGTCCTCGCTGTACTGGAAGGCCATCCCGGGCCGGAGATCGGGGTGCAGCAGCGCGGGCGACCAGTCCAGCCGCCACTCGTCGCCGCTCTGCTCGGCGGTGCCGGTCGCCTGATATCCGAATTCGCGGCCGGGGGCGAGGGTCCATCGATAGCTCAGCGTCTCGGTGGTGTCCTCACCGTCGACGGGCGCCGCCTCGACGCGCACACCGGCGTCGGCGCCCATCCCCGCGAACATGGCGGCGATCACCTGTTCGGCGGCGGCCGGGTCGTCGGTCTGCTGGGCGGCCGCCTTGGCGTCGCGTCGGCCGAGGGCGTGGGTGAAGGCGCGGAACGGGTCCGCGGGGCTCGGCGACGAGCAGGCCGTGAGGGTGAGGACGAGTGCGCACACCAGCGCGAGGACGAGCCGCTTCACGACCCCATCGTGACAGTCCGCGAAAAGGGCCAGAAACGCCGACCAGTAATGGGCGTCGCGTGTCGCGCGCCGAGACGGCAGGATCGTCGCTGTGACGGAAATCAACGACCTGGCCCAGGGTCGGATGCGGATCCTCGACGCCAAGGCGGTCAACCTCGACGGATTCAGCGTCACCGATCCGGCGCTGGGCCTGGTCGCCATGCGCAGCCCGCACGACCCGGAACCGTCGCTGGTGGTGCGTGACGGGCGCGTGCTCGAACTCGACGGCACCCCGGCCGCGGACTTCGACGTGATCGACGAGTTCATCGCCCGCTACGGCATCGACCTCGCGGTCGCCGAGGAGGCGATGGCGCTCGACGATGCGGTGCTGGCCCGCATGGCGGTCGACGTCAACGTGCCGCGTGCCGAGGTGGTGCGCCTGGTCGGCGGGATCACCCCCGCCAAGCTCGCCCGCGTCATGGCGGTGATGACACCGGTCGAGATGCAGATGGCGATGCACAAGATGCGGGCCCGGCGCACTCCGAGCAACCAGGCGCACGTCACCAATCAGCTCGACGATCCGCTGCTGATCGCCGCCGATGCGGCCAGCGCGGTGGCCTACGGGTTCCGCGAGGTGGAGACGACGGTGCCGGTGCTCGGCGACGCCCCGTCGAATGCCGTTGCGCTGCTCATCGGTTCGCAGGTCGGCGTGGCCGGGGCGATGGCGCAGTGCTCGATCGAGGAGGCCCTCGAACTGCGGCTCGGCCTGCGCGGGTTGACCAGCTACGCCGAGACCATCTCGATCTACGGCACCGAGCAGGTCTTCGTCGACGGTGACGACACCCCGTTCTCCAAGGCCATCCTGACCTCCGCCTACGCCTCGCGCGGGCTCAAGATGCGGGTGACCAGCGGCGGCGGGGCCGAGGTGCTGATGGGCGCGGCCGAGAAGTGCTCGATCCTCTACCTCGAGTCCCGGTGCGTGTCGCTGGCGCGGGCGCTGGGATCCCAGGGCGTGCAGAACGGTGGCATCGACGGCGTCGGCGTGGTGGCGTCGGTGCCCGAGGGTATGAAGGAACTGCTCGCCGAGAACCTGATGGTCATGATGCGTGACCTCGAGTCGTGCGCGGGCAACGACAACCTGATCAGCGAATCCGACATCCGCCGCAGCGCGCACACGCTACCGGTGCTGCTGGCCGGCGCGGATTTCATCTTCTCGGGCTTCGGGTCGATCCCGCGCTACGACAACGCCTTCGCGCTGTCGAACTTCAACGCCGACGACATGGACGACTTCCTGGTGCTGCAGCGGGACTGGGGCGCCGACGGTGGTCTGCGCACCGTGTCGCCCGAGCACCTGGCACGGGTGCGCCGCCGCGCCGCCGAAGCGGTGCAGGCCGTGTACCGCGACCTCGGGCTCGCCGACTTCGACGACGACCGCATCGACGCCGTCGTGGTCGCCAACGACTCACGCGACCTGCCCGCCGGCGACCCGAAGGCCGTGGCGGAGGCGGCGACCGCGATCGAGGCCCGCCAGCTCACCGTGTTCGACGTCGTCGCCGCGCTGCACCGCACCGGCTACACCGACGAGGCCGAGGCGATCATGCGGCTGACCCGCGAACGCCTGCGCGGTGACCAGCTGCAGACCTCGGCGATCTTCGACGACCGGTTCCGGGTGCTGTCCAAGATCACCGATCCGAACGACTACGCCGGACCCGGCACCGGATACACGCTCACCGAGGAACGCCGCGCCGAGATCGACGGCATCCGCCAGGCCCGCACCGCCGCCGAGCTCACCGCCGACCAGGCCGAGCACGCCGGACACCTCACGTTCACCGACGTCGAACCGGCCCGCCAGGGCAGCGATCCGCGGGAGGTGTGCATCGGGCTGTCCCCGGCGCTCGGCCGGTCGGTGTGGCTGACGCTGTGCGGTCTGACGGTCGGCGAGGTGCTGCGTCAGCTCTCCGCCGGACTCGAGGAGGAGGGCTGTGTGCCGCGGCTGGTGCGCATCTGCTCCACCATCGACGTGGGGTTGATCGGGCTGACCGCCGCCCGGCTGTCCGGCTCCGGCATCGGAATCGGGCTGCAGGGTAAGGGAACCGCGCTCATCCACCGACGGGACCTGGCACCGCTGGCGAACCTCGAACTGTTCAGCGTCGCCCCGCTGCTGACCGCGAAGATGTACCGGGAGCTGGGCCGCAACGCCGCCAGGCACGCCAAGGGGATGGCGCCGCTGCCGATCCTCGCCGGCGGCACCGACGAATCCATCTCCGCCCGCTACCACGCCCGCGCGGTGGCGCTGGTGGCGCTGGAACGCCAGGCCTGCGAACCGGGGCAGGCGCCGATCACCGTGGAGGCCAGACGAGTATGAGCGACGACTTCACGGTGGCGGCCGCCGTCGACGGCAAGCTGACGTTGTCCGATCTGCGGATGGACCCCACCACGCTCGCGTACCAGGCCGTCGTCGCGGAGGAGAACGGCAATCCGCAGCTGGCCGAGAACTTCCTGCGCGCAGCGGAATTGGCGGTCATCGACGACGAGGCGGTGATGGGTCTCTACGAGGCGCTGCGCCCGTACCGGTCGACGGCGGCCGAACTCGAGGCGCTGCGCGTCTCGCTGGACAACCGCGGGGCATCCCGGTGCGCCGAATTCGTGCGCCAGGCCGCCGAGGTCTACGCCAGGCGAGGTCTGTTGCGGTGAGCGGGCGTTCGGTCGTGGTGGCCGGGTGCGACGTCGGCAATCACACCACCGAGATCGTGCTCGCCCGAGTCGGCGGCGGCGTGGTGGAGCCACTGTCCCACGGGCAGGCGCCGACCCGCGGCCGCAAGGGTTCGGCGGAGTCCCTCGAAGGCGCCGCGGCGTTGCTGCACCGACTGGAGGTCGACGCCGGGGTGCGCGTCGACGAGGTGGTGCTCGCGGCGATCCGGCCGGTGGACACTGCGACCGCGCCGCTCCCGCCCGCGGTGTCGCCGCGGGCGCCGGTGCGCAGTCTGCGCCGACCGGATGCCAGCACGCCCGCGGGCACGGGCCACGGCGTCGGCGCCCACCTGCCGCTGGCCGACCTGTCCGGACCGGTGCATCCCGGCCCGGTGATCGTGTCAGTGTCGGCGACAACGGATTTCGAGGACGCCGCGCAGGCGGTCAGCGACGGGGTGGCGCGCGGCTGGGACATCGCCGGTGTGCTGGTCGCCCAGGACGACGCGGTGCTCATCCGCAACCGCATCCCGATCGACGTCCCGGTGGTGGACGAGGTCGACCTCGACGGCCTGCGCCGGGGTGCGCTGGTGGGTGTCGAGGTGGTCGCCGAGGGCCGGGCCTACCGCGCGCTGGCCGATCCGATTGCGCTGTCGGCAGCGCTGCACCTGGGCCATGACCGCCTGTTCGACGTCGCCGAGTTCACCCGCGAGCTGGCCGACGCCCCGGCGATCGCCGTCACCGCGCGCACCGAACCCCCCGCTCCGCCCGCGGTCGACGACGACTACGTCGACTGCCGCACGGGCGGCGAGATCGTCCGCTACGCGCCCGCGGCGGCGCACGCCGTCCTGCGTCTCGAGCCGCCGGGCAGCGCGGTCGAGGTCCGGTTGCGCGCGATGCCCGCCGCGGAACACGGCATCGCGGTCGACGACGCGTTCTTCACCGACCTCGCGGCGATCGACAACGGGGCCTGGTTGCGCCGCGGCGTGGCCGACGCACGCGGCACCGTCGTCGCGCTGCTCGCCGCCGAGCCGGTGACCGACGCCGCCGCAACGCTTTCCGGGCTGACCGGCCGCCCCGCGAGGACCATGGCCGGCGAACCGGCGGCGGCCGCGCGGGGCGCGCACACCACGCCGGGACTGCCACCCGGGGCGGTGGTGTGCGACATCGGCGGCGGCACAGTGGATCTGATCGGTCAGGGCCGCACGGTCACGGCGGCCGGTGCCGGCGAGACGATCACCACGGCGGTGGCCCGGGTGCTCGGCATCCCCCGCGCGCTGGCCGAGCGGGTCAAGCGGACCCCGGCGCTACGGGTGGAGGGTCCGCACGTCGCCCATGAGGAGGACGGCCGCCGGGTGTTCCTGGACAGTCCGGCGCCCGCCGACGCGATCGGCCGGTTGTGCACCCGGGGCAGCGCGGGTCTGGTGCCGTTCTCGCACCGGTTGGCGGCCGAGGAGTGGCGCAGTCTGCGGTTGGCGATCAAACAGGAGACCGTCGCGGCGAACATCGCGCGGTGTCTGGCCACGTTCGACCACCCGCCGAGCGCGCTGGTGCTCGCCGGCGGCGGCGCACTCGACGACGAACTGCTGCGCACGGTGGGGGAGTCGCTACGGACGGCGCGGGTGGTGGTCGGCAGGGCCGACATCGACGGGGTGCACGGTCCGCGGTTCGCGGTGGCCTCCGGGCTGGTGCATCTCTATGCCGCGTCGGCCGGGGTGTCCTGCGCGTCGCGGTCGGGGTCCTGACCCTGGTCGTCCTCGGCGGGTTCGGTCTCCGCGGCCTCGTCGTCGCGTGACCCGGAATCGGGTTCTTCTTCCGTGTCGCCGCCGATGCTGTTGCGCTGCACGGGGGTGTCGTCGTCGCGGAGGTCGTCGGCGATCTGCTTCTGCTTCTTTTTCGCCACACGCGTGGTGGCGGGCGCCGACGGCAGGGCGTCGACGAAGTTCTCGGCGCCGTCGCGCAGCGCGTCGGGCAGCGCGGACGCGGTCTCGACGATCCGGTCGGGCGGGGTGAACACGGAGAACCGCGTGGCCCGGTCGGCGTCCTGGTAATCGGTGCCGTCGTCCACCCCGACGGTGCGGTAGTCGCGGTCGGTGTAGCCCATGTCGACGAGCAGGCGCAGCGTGGGTTCGACGGCGCCGACGAACGGTTCGACCACGCCCGTGGTCCCGGTGGCCGCCGCCAGATCGCGGATCGGCCGCAGCAGGGGCAGGTGTTCGGCGCGGATGAGGACGTAGGTGTCGGTGCCGCCCGCCTCGCTGGTCACCACCTTCACCGACTGCGGGGCGGTTTCCAGGTCGACGTTGTCGGGTCCCTGGTCGCCGTGGACGTAGATCAGGCCTGCGACGGCGTTGGCCAGCGACAGCGGGTTCGCGTAGGCGGGGAAGTCACCGATGAGGTCGTACTCGAGCGTCACGAACGTCTCGTCGGCCGGCGACGGTGCGGCCGCGCCGGTGCTGGTGAAGCCGGGAAGCCGCAGGCCGGGGAAGCGCGAGTAGACACCGCCGTTGGGGACGAACGGGGCGGCGATGAACAGGAAATCGACGTTCTGGGCCTCGGCGGCAGTCAGCGTGCGCTTGTACCGCTCGGCGACCAGGGAGCCCTCCGAGTAGCCGACGATCAGCACAGATCCCTCGGCCGCGTCCACCGCATCGTCGAGCGGTTGCTGGCCGGCCTCCACGCTCGGATCCACCGGGAGCTGGGCCGGGTAGTGAACCCCGACGAACGTCTGGCCCGGCGGCACCAGCGCGCCCTCGAACTTGTTCGGGATCCGGTCGCTGGTCGGGTTCCGCCAGCCGCCGACGCCGATCACGGTGTCGGCGGTGGGAATCGTGGCGGCGGTCGCGTTGGTGGCGTGACCCAGAGCCAACGCGGTGGAGATCGCGGCGGTGGCGCCGGCGACGAAGACGGGGGCGGCAGCGGAACGCCGCGTCCTGCGATGTTTGGCCAAGACCGTGCTTTCTGGGAAGGGTGGCGGAGAAGTCGCCGACCTCGAAGGCTACCTCACAGCAAATCGACCCGCGCCCCGAAACCGTTACCGCAGCAACAAAGACGGCGGCCACCCCGCAGGGCAGCCGCCGTCACTGTGCAAACGCAACTACTACGGGCAGGTGACCTCGATCTCGAACGGTTTGGTCACCGGCTGCAGCGGGTTGGCCATGTCGACGCCGGTCGCGTTGCCCTTGATGTTGTAGGTCTTGTCGTCCTTCTCGACCTCGGCGTTGCCCTGACCGGTGCCCTGCTGGAAACCGAGCGTGACGCCGTTGAAGTTGCCCAGGCCGACCGACTGCACCGCAGGCGGATCGGCCTCGGTGACCACCGCACCGATCCCGGTCGTGGCCTGACCGATCGCGATGTTGAGGTTGCCGCCCATGGAGGTGCAGGCGACGGTGCCCTGGATGTTCTGTTCCTGTCCGTCGATCACGACCTTCGCGCCGCCGGGGGCCGAGGTGGCCTGTGCCGAAGCGCTCGCTGCGGCGGTGTCGCTCGACTCCGCGGATGTCGTGGACTCGGAGGAACCGCTGTCCGAGGAACAGCCCGCCAGTCCCGCGATCACGATCGCCGCGCCGCCCACGCTCACCAGGAACCCACGTTTCACCATCGATCTCCTTCAGTCTTCGCGGCCCGTCCTCAGTGGCGGAGCCGTCCCGAGCAGTATCGGTGCGCTCACGCCGGCGATCATGATATTCGGGAAAATCCGCTTGCGGACGCGAGTAGGTTCGCCGCCATGCAGACGCTGCGCACCCCGGAGGACCGTTTCCGGAACCTGCCCGAATTCCCTTATCCACCAGACTATTCCGACATCGACGACGGTGACGGTGGGCGTCTGCGGGTGTCCTGGGTGCAGGACGGACCGGCCGACGGCGAACCGGTCCTGATGCTGCACGGGGAGCCGTCGTGGTCGTTCCTGTACCGCAAGATGATGCCGGTGCTGGCACGGGCCGGGTTCCGGGTGGTGTGCCCCGACCTCGTCGGCTTCGGGCGTTCCGACAAACCCACACGCGTCGAGGACCACACCTATGCCCGGCACGTCGAGTGGATGCGCACCCTGGCGTTCGACGTGCTCGACCTGCGGCGGGTCACTCTGGTGGGCCAGGACTGGGGCGGGCTGATCGGGCTGCGGCTGGCCGCCGAGCAGCCCGACCGCTTCGCGCGGATCGTGGTGGCCAACACCGGCCTGCCGACGGGTGACATCCCGATGCCCGACATCTGGTGGCGGTTCCGCGAGGCGATGCAGTCGGCGCCGAGTGTGGACGTGGGCCGCTTCGTCGCCGGCGGGTGCCACAGGCCGATGTCCGACGAGGTGCGCGCCGGATACGACGCCCCGTTCCCGGACGATTCGTATTGCGCGGGTCCTCGGGCGATGCCCGGACTGGTGCCGACCACCCCCGACGACCCGGCGTCGGCGGCGAACCGGTCCGCGTGGGCGACACTGACGCGAAGCGAGACCCCGATGCTCGTCGCGTTCAGCGACAGCGACCCGATCACCGGCGCGATGGCGCCGATCTTCGCCCGCGAGATGCGCGGCGCCGCGGGCGTCGACCACCCCACCATTCGCGAGGCGGGACACTTCCTGCAGGAGGACGCCGGCGAGGAGTTGGCGACGGCGATCGTGGATTTCCTGGCCCGGCACTGATCGGTGTTGAATACCTGCGTGCAGCAGGGGTTCTTCGACGTCGAGACGGAACTTCCCGGACGACGGGGCCGGGCCGGCGTGATCCACACCCCGCACGGAGACATCAGGACGCCGGCGTTCATCGCGGTCGGGACCCAGGCCACCGTGAAGGCGGTGCTGCCGGAGACGATGAGTCAGCTCGGCGCCCAAGCGGTCCTCGCCAACGCCTACCACCTGTACCTGCAGCCCGGGCCCGACATCGTCGACGCCGCCGGCGGGCTGGGCGCGTTCATGAACTGGCCCGGTCCCACGTTCACCGACAGCGGCGGGTTCCAGGTGATGTCGCTGGGCGTGGGTTTCAAAAAGGTGCTCGCGATGGACACCGCGCGTGTGCAGACCGACGACATCATCGCCGAGGGCAAGGAGCGGCTCGCGCACGTCGACGACGACGGTGTCACGTTCCGCTCGCATCTGGACGGCTCGCGTCACCGATTCACCCCCGAGGTGTCGATCGGCATCCAGCACCAGATCGGCGCGGACATCATCTTCGCGTTCGACGAGCTGACCACGCTGGTCAACACACGCGGTTACCAGGAACAGTCGGTGCAGCGCACCCACGAGTGGGCCGTGCGATGCCTGGCCGAGCACAGGAAGCAGTCGGCGCTGCGGGCGGAGAAGCCGGCGCAGGCGCTGTTCGGGGTGGTGCAGGGCGCGCAGTACGAGGATCTGCGCAGGCAGGCCGCCCGCGGACTGACCGAGATCGTCGATGCCGAGGGGCAGGGTTTCGACGGGTACGGCATCGGCGGGGCGCTGGAGAAGCAGAACCTCGCCACCATCGTCGAATGGGTCACCGACGAACTGCCCGACGACAAACCCCGCCACCTGCTCGGCATCAGCGAACCCGACGATCTGTTCGCCGCGGTCGAGGCCGGCGCCGACACGTTCGACTGTGTGTCGCCGTCACGAGTGGCCCGCAACGCCGCGGTGTACTCGGCGACCGGTCGCTACAACATCACCGGGTCGCGCTACCGCCGCGACTTCACGCCGATCGACGGCGAATGCGACTGCTACACCTGCGCCCACTACACCCGCGCCTACATCCACCACCTGTTCAAGGCCAAGGAGATGCTCGCGTCGACGCTGTGCACGATCCACAACGAACGCTTCGTCATCCGCCTCGTCGACCGGATCCGGGCCTCGATCGTGGCCGGAGACTTCGACGAACTCCGCGAGCACGTGTTGGGTCGCTACTACCGATCGTGACGCGGACAATGGCGACCATGACCACCGCGGATCCCCAGACGCTGCTCGGCCGGCTGCTCGACCCCGCCAACCGCGCCGATCCCTATCCGCTGTACGCCGATCTGCGGGCAGGCGGACCGCTGGTCCTGCCCTCGGCGAACCTGGTGGTGTTCTCGTCCTTCGCCGACTGCGACGAGGTGTTGCGGCATCCCGCCTCGGCCAGTGACCGGCTCAAGTCCACCGTCGCGCAACGGGAGATCGCCGCGGGCGCGGTCGCCCGGCCGTTCGGAGCGCCCGGGTTCCTGTTCCTGGACCCGCCCGACCACACGCGGCTGCGCCGGCTGGTCAGTTCGGCGTTCGTGCCGAGGGTGGTCAAGGCGCTGGAACCGGAGATCGTGTCGCTGGTCGATGCGCTGCTCGGCGCGGTGGCGGACAAGGGTGAGTTCGACGTCGTCGCCGATCTGGCGTATCCGCTGCCGGTCGCGGTGATCTGTCGCCTGCTCGGGGTGCCGCTCGAGGACGAGCCGCAGTTCAGCCGCGCGTCGGCGTTGCTGGCCCAGTCCCTCGACCCGTTCGTCACCGTCACCGGTCAGGCGGCGCAGGGATTCGAGCAGCGGCTTGAGGCGGGACAGTGGCTCCGCGGCTACCTGCGGGAGCTGATCGGAAAGCGCCGGGTCGAACCGCGTGACGACCTGATCTCGGGGCTGATCGCCGCCGAGGAGGCCGGCGACCAGCTCACCGAGGACGAGATCGTCGCCACCTGCAACCTGCTGCTGGTGGCCGGACACGAGACGACGGTGAACCTGATCGCCAACGCGATCCTGGCGATGCTGCGCCATCCCGGTCAGTGGAGCGCGCTGGCCGCGGATCCGCAGCGGGTGTCGGCGGTGGCCGAGGAGACGTTGCGCTACGACCCGCCCGTGCAACTCGTCGGCCGAATCGCCGCCGAGGACATGACCGTCGGCGGCGTCACGGTGCCCAGGGGCGACAGCATGCTGCTCCTGCTGGCCGCCGCGCACCGCGATCCCGAGACCTTCGAGCAGGCCGACTCGTTCGACCCGGACCGTGCCCACATCCGGCACCTCGGGTTCGGCAAGGGGCCGCACTTCTGCCTCGGTGCCCCGCTGGCCCGGTTGGAGGCGGCGGTCGCGCTGTCGGCGGTGACGGCCCGGTTCCCCGACGCCCGTTTGGCGGCCGAACCGGTCTACAAACCGAACCTCACGCTGCGCGGTATGGACACGCTTTCCGTCGCCATTTAGCGCCTAAACGAACGAATCAGCGGAAAAGTACGCGTAAAGCCGACCATTTCGTCGGAGTCGGCGGCTAGGTTCTAGCTATGCGAATTCTGTTGGTGGGTGCCGGCGGCGTCGGGTCGGCCTTCTGCGCGATCGCCGCGCGCCGCGACTTCTTCGAGCAGATCGTCGTCTGCGACTACGACGAGGCCCGCGCGCGCCAGGCTGCCGAGGCGGTGGGTGACCCGCGGTTCACCCCGGCGCAGGTCGACGCGACGTCGGCGGACGCGGTCGCGGCGCTGGTCGGCGAGCATGCGATCACCCACGTCATGAACGCCGTCGACCCGCGGTTCGTGATGCCGATCTTCACCGGGGCGCTCGCCGGCGGCGCCGACTACCTCGACATGGCGATGAGCCTGTCGCGCCGTCACCCCGATCAGCCCTACGAGCTGACCGGGGTGAAACTGGGCGACGAGCAGTTCGCCGTCGAGGATCGGTGGCGCGATGCGGGCCGGCTGGCGCTCGTCGGCATCGGCGTCGAACCGGGCCTGTCCGACGTGTTCGCCCGCTACGCCGCCGACCACCTGTTCTCCGACATCGACGAACTCGGCACCCGCGACGGGTCGAACCTCACGGTCGAGGGTTATGACTTCGCGCCGTCGTTCTCCATCTGGACCACGATCGAGGAATGCCTCAACCCGCCGGTCATCTGGGAGGACGGCCGCGGCTGGTTCGTCACCGAACCGTTCAGCGAGCCGGAGGTCTTCGACTTCCCCGACGGCATCGGTCCGGTCGAGTGCGTCAACGTCGAGCACGAAGAGGTGCTGCTGATGCCGCGCTGGGTGAAATGCAAACGGGCGACGTTCAAATACGGCCTCGGCGCCGAGTTCATCGACGTGCTCAAGACGCTGCACAAACTGGGCCTGGACCGCACCGACAAGGTGCGGGTGGGAGGTGTCGAGGTGTCACCGCGCGACGTGGTGGCCGCGTGCCTGCCGAACCCGGCCACCCTGGGTCCGAGGATGAAGGGCAAGACCTGCGCGGGTCTCTGGGTGACCGGCATCGGCAAGGACGGCGCTCCGCGCTCGACGTACCTGTACCACGTCGTCGACAACGAGTGGTCCATGACCGAATACGGCCACCAGTGTGTCGTCTGGCAGACGGCCGTCAATCCCGTTGTGGCATTGGAACTCCTGGCGAGCGGCACATGGAGTGGCGCCGGCGTGCTCGGCCCGGAGGCGTTCGATGCGGTGCCGTTCCTGAAACTGCTGACGGCCTACGGATCACCGTGGGGTGTCCGAGAACTCAGCGCTACAGCGGGTTGAGGATGCGCTGCAGGAACTGACGCGTGCGCTCCTCCTTCGGGTCGCCGATCACCGCCTCGGGCGGACCCTGTTCGAGGATGACGCCGCGGTCGGTGAACAGCACCTGATGCGACACCTGCCGCGCGAACTGGATCTCGTGGGTGACCACGACCAGCGTCCACCCCTCGACGGCCAGATCCTTGATGACCGAGAGCACTTCGCCGACGAGCTCGGGGTCCAGGGCCGAGGTCGGCTCGTCGAAGAGAACCACCTTGGGCCGCAGGGCCAACGCTCGTGCGATCCCGACCCGCTGCTGCTGTCCGCCCGAGAGCTGGTACGGGTACTGGTCGCGTTTCTCGGCCAGACCCACCTGGGCGAGCAGGTCGGCCGCGGCCGCCTCGGCCTCCTCCTTCGGGCGCTTCTGCACGACGATCGGACCCTCGGTCACGTTCTGCAGCACCGTCTTGTGGGGGAAGAGATTGTGGGACTGGAAGACGAACCCGCTCTGCATCCGGTAGCGGCGCAACTCGTCCTTGCGCACCGGCTTGCCGAAGTCGACGCTGACGTCACCGATGCAAACCGTTCCGGCATCGGGCACGTCGAGTGCGTTGAGCGCCCGCAGCAGCGTCGTCTTCCCCGACCCCGACGGTCCGATGATCGTCGTCACCGACCCCGCAGGTACCCGGAACGACACCCCTTTGAGTACTTCGTTGTCGCCGAAGGCCTTGTGCAATCCCTCGGCGACCACCCGGTCCTCGGTCATCTCGCCACGTACCTTTCCAGCCGGCGTTCGATGCGGCCCTGGCCGAACGACAACACCAGACAGATCACCCAGTAATACACCGCGGCCGTGCCGTACAGCGCGAAGAACTCGAACGTCGGGGCGGCGACGATCTGCGCCTGCCGCAACAGCTCGGTGACCAGGATGGTCGACGCCAGTGACGTGTCCTTGACCAGCGAGATGAGCGTGTTCGACAGCGGCGGCACGGCCACCCGGGCGGCCTGTGGCAACACGATGCGGCGCAGCGACGTGGCGTAGTTCATGCCGATCGTCTCCGCGGCCTCCCACTGCCCCTTCGGGATGGACAGGATCGCCGAGCGGATGATCTCGGCGGCGTAGCCACCGACGTTGAGCGAGAACGCGATCACCGCGGCCGGGAACGGGTCGATCCGCACCCCGAACTCGGGCAGCGCGAAGAACACGATGAACAACTGCACCAGCAGCGGCGTACCGCGGATCACCGAGATGTAGAAGCGGGCGACGTTGCTCAGCACCACATTGGACGACAGCCGGGCCAGCGCCACTCCGAGCGCGATCACCAGGCCGATCGCGAAACTGATCATGGTCAGCGGAATCGTCATCGTCAGCGCCGCCCGCGCCAGCGGCCACAGATTGTCACCGATCAGCTGCCACGTCGACCGCGGCGCCGCGGCGTCGGCCCGTTCGGGTGCGCCGGAGGCGTTGGCGTTGAGGTACTTCTGCGATATCGACGCGAGCGTGCCGTCGGCGCGCAACTCGTCGAGAGCGCGGTTGAGTTCGGGGAGCAGCCCGCTGTCCTTGCGCGCCGCGAAGCCCTGTTCGCTCTTCTCCCCGACGGTGCCGGCGATCTTGACCGAGGTGTCGCCGGTCTCGGCCAGGTAGGCGTACACCGCGATGCTGTCGTTGACGACGACGTCCACCCGGCCCTGGTTGAGCAGCGTGATGGCCTGGGTGAAACCCTCGACGGCCTCGACCCGGGCGCCGGCTTTGCGCGCCACCTCCGACCAGTTGCTGGTGGCGTTCTCGGCGGCGACCTTGCCCGCCAGGTCGTCGAGCGTGGTGATGGAATCCTCGTCGGCGCGGGTGACGATCACGCCCTCACCCACCGAATACGGCTGCGACAGGTCGTATTTGGCCTGGCGTTCGGCGTTGATGGTGACCTCGTTGGCGACCACGTCGAAGCGGCCGGCCTCGAGTGCGGCGAACATGGAGTCCCACGGCGTCTCGACGAACTCGACCGGCACACCGATTCTGTCGGCCACTGCCCGTGCCACGTCGACGTCGTAGCCGACGAGCTGACCGGCGGCGTCGTGGTAGCTGAACGGGGCGTACACCCCCTCGGTGCCGACGCGCAGCACCCCCGCCGACTTGATCGGTTCGTCGCTGCTGTCCCCGGCCGATGCGCACGATGCCGCGGCCAGGACGGCGAGCAACAGCAGGAGTGCCGAAGAAACCTCACCGGCGGACGCTAACAAGCCCGCCGCGGCGACAGGAGGGTTCTGCTCAGTCCGGGATGTATATCCACGGATGGCGGGGAAGCCGGGCCGGGTCGAACCGGTCGAGGAGTTCGTCGAGGGTGTGGGCCGGCCAGCCGAGTGAGGCGGTGATGCGGGCGAAGGCGCGCCCCACCCCGATCTCGGCGAGTGTCACGGCGCCGTCGCGCTTGGCCAGCCGGGCGCCGTCTTCGTTGAGCACCAGCGGGACGTGGGCGTACGTCGGCTCCGCGAACCCGAGCAGGCGGGCGAGGTAGGCCTGGCGGGGTGAGGAACTGAGCAGGTCGTCGCCGCGCACCACCTGGTCGACACCGGCCGCCGCGTCGTCGACCACCACCGCGAGGTTGTAGGCGGGCACCCCGTCCCCGCGGCGCACCACGAAGTCGTCGACGATGCCGGTGTGCTCACCGTGCAGCAGGTCGGTGACGGTGTAGGTGAGGACGTCGGTGCGCAACCGCAGTGCGGGCGGCCGGCCCGTCTCGCGTCGGCGCGCGGCGCGTTGCGCGTCGGTGAGATCGCGGCAGATACCCGGATACGCGCCCTGCGGTGCGTGCGGCGCGCGGGGTGCCTGCGCGATATCCCTCCTGCTGCAATAGCACTCGTAGACCATGCGGTCGGCGGCCAGACCGTCGATGACGCTGTCGTACCGGTCGCGGTGCGCGGACTGGTATTCGGCGGGCCCGTCCCAGGTCAGTCCGAGTGCGGTCAGGTCGTCGAGTTGCCGGGCGGCGATGTCGGAGTCTGTGCGGTAGTCGAGGTCCTCGACCCGCATGAGGAAGCGTCGGCCGGTGGACCGGGCGAAGAGCCAGGCGAGCACGGCGGTGCGCAGGTTGCCGATGTGCAGATCGGCCGACGGGCTCGGCGCGAACCGGCCCGCGGGAGATCGGGTCACAAGCGCAATCTAGCCCGCTCAGCGCGTCGATTCGGTACCGGACGCCGGAACCCGTACGCTTACTGTGACCGCCGTGGACACATACATTTAGGGGACGCCGTGGCGAAGGACCTGACCCAAGTGCAGCTGCTGACCGAACTCGAACCGGTCGTGGAGGCGAATCTCAACCGGCATCTGCGGATGCGCAAGGACTGGAATCCACACGACTTCATCCCGTGGTCGGACGGCAAGAACTTCTACGCCCTCGGCGGCCAGGACTGGGATCCCGAACAGTCGCAGCTGTCCGAGGTCGCCAGGACGGCGATGGTGCAGAACCTCCTCACCGAGGACAACCTGCCGTCGTACCACCGCGAGATCGCGATGAACTTCGGCCTCGACGGCGCCTGGGGGCAGTGGGTCAACCGCTGGACGGCCGAGGAGAACCGGCACGGCATCGCGCTGCGGGACTACCTGACGGTGACCCGCGCGGTCGACCCGGTCGAACTCGAGGAACTGCGCGTCGAGCAGATGACCCGCGGTTTCTCTCCCGGCCAGAACGGTCAGGGCGAGGCGGCGTTGTTCGCCGGAAGCCTGTTCGACTCGGTCATCTACGTGTCGTTCCAGGAACTCGCGACCCGCGTCTCGCACCGCAACACCGGCAAGGCCTGCAACGACCCGATCGCCGACCAGCTGCTGCAGCGGATCTCCGCCGACGAGAACCTGCACATGATCTTCTACCGCGACGTGTCCGAGGCGGGCTTCGACATCGCGCCCGACCAGGCCATGCACTCGCTGCACCACGTGCTGCGCAACTTCAAGATGCCCGGCTACACCGTTCCCGATTTCCGCCGCAAGGCCGTCGTCATCGCCGTCGGCGGCGTCTACGACCCGCGGATCCACCTCGACGACGTGGTGATGCCGGTGCTCAAGAAGTGGCGCATCTTCGAGCGTGAGGACTTCAGCGGCGAGGCCGCCCGCATGCGCGACGACCTCGGCGTGCTCGTCGAGGAACTCGAGGAGACCTGCGAGAAGTTCGAGACCGCCAAACAGCGCCGCCTCGAACGCGAAGCCAAGATGGCCGAGAAGCGCAACGCCAAGGTGGCCGTATCCGTCTGACTCAGCCGAGCCCCGGCACGATGTCGCCGAGGCTGAAGGTGACCGGCTGCTCGAGCTGCGCGTAGGTGCATGAGCGCGGGTCGCGGTCGGGACGCCAGCGGTTGAACTGCGCGGTGTGGCGGAATCGCCGCCCCTCCATGTGGTCGTAGCGCACCTCGACGACCCGTTTGGGGCGCAACGGCACGAAGGACAGATCCTTGCCCGCGTTCCAGCGTGAGCCGCCGCCGTAGCGGCGCACGACGTCGGGGTCGACGTGGGCGCCCCAGTTCCACGGGTGGTCCTCGAACGCGGTGACCAGCGGCTGCATCTCGGTGAACAGCCGGCGCCGGGTGGCCATCGGGAAGGCGCCGATGACACCGACCGACGCGAGGTCGCCGTCGTCGTCGTAGAGGCCGAGCAGCAGCGAGCCCACCGCGTCGTCGCCCGATTTGTGCAGCCGGTACCCGGCGACCACACAGTCGGCGGTGCGCTGGTGCTTGATCTTGTACATCACCCGTTTGTCGGGCTGGTAGGTCAGCGTCACCGGTTTGGCGACGACACCGTCGAGGCCTGCGCCCTCGAACTCGTGGAACCAGCGCTGCGCGGTGGAGAGGTCGGTGGTCGCGGGGGTGAGGTGGAACGTCGGCCCGCTCTTCTCGAGCACGCGTTCGAGGGTTCCACGCCGCTCGCTGAACGGGCGCGAGGTGTAGTCATCGGTGCCGAGGGCGAGCAGATCGAAGGCGATGAACGCCGCCGGCGTCTTCTCGGCGAGCATCCGCACCCGCGAGGCGGCGGGATGCAGCCTCAGCTGCAACGCCTCGAAGTCCAGGCCGTCCGCGGTGGCGATGACGATCTCCCCGTCGACGACACAGCGTTCGGGCAGTTCGGCCCGCGCCGCGGCGACGAGTTCGGGAAAATAGCGGGTCATCGGGCGTTCGTTGCGGCTGCCCAACTCGACCTCGTCGCCGTCGCGGAAGCAGATCGACCGGAACCCGTCCCATTTCGGCTCGTAGGACAGTGCGGCGGGGTCGTCGGGGAAGTCAGGCACCGACTTGGCCAGCATCGGCCGTATCGGCGGCGAAACGGGAAGTTGCACCCACTCATTGTCACCGAGGACGTACTATACGGTCGTACAGCGCGACGAGAGGCGGCACATGGCCGGATACGACTACATCATCGTCGGTGCGGGCACGGCCGGATGCGTGCTCGCCAACCGGTTGTCGCGGGACCCTGAGGTCACGGTGCTGCTGCTCGAGGCCGGCGGCGGCGACCGCAACCTGTGGTTCCACATTCCCAAGGGTGCGGGGAAGTTGTTCGAGAGCGAAAAGCACATGTGGCACTACCAGACCACGCCGTTCGGGCCCGACTCCCACGTCGAGCAGTGGATGCGCGGCAAGGCGCTGGGCGGGTCCAGTTCCATCAACGGCATGATCTACAACCGGGGCAACCGCGCCGACTACGACGGGCTCGAACGGCTGGGCAACAAGGGCTGGGGCTGGGACGAGATCCTGCCGATCTTCCGATCGTTCGAGGACAACGTGTTCGGTGCATCCCCGACGCGCGGCACCGGCGGGCCGCTGCACATCTCCGTACCGCGGGACCCCGATCCGCTCTGCGAGGAGATGATCGACGCGGCCGGCCGTACCGGTATGACCCGCGTGCAGGACATCAACGAGTCCGACGGAGAGCGCATCGGCTACGCCACGTCGACGATCCGCAACGGACGGCGCGTCAGCGCGGCCACTGCGTTCCTCAGACCCGCGCTGCGCCGACCCAACCTGACCGTGCGCACCCGAGCGATCGTCCGCCGGGTGCTGTTCGACGGTGACCGGGCCGCCGGTGTCGAGGTGGCCACGGGCAAGGGCACCGAGCAGGTGCGCGCCGCTCGTGAGGTGATCATGTCGATGGGCAGCCTGAACTCCCCGAAGCTGCTGCAGCTGTCGGGCATCGGCCCCCGCGACGTGCTCACCGCGGCCGGGGTGGACGTACGCCTCGAACGTGACAACGTCGGCCGGGGGATGCGTGAACACCGCTGCGCGACACTGCGGCTGCGGCTCAAGGAGGACCTCGGGTACAACAAGTACCTCGCGGGCAGCCTCGGGCAGGCGCTCACCGGCATCAAATACCTGGCCAACCGCCGGGGTCCGCTGGCCGCACCGTCCTTCGACGTCGTCGGCTTCGTCAAGGCGCAGTCGGATGCCGATCGGCCCGACGGTCAGGTGATGATGGGCCCGTACACGTTGCCGCCCTACAACGTCGGGGAGCCGGTGAGCATTCAGCGCGAGCCGGGCGTCTCATGTCTGGGCATGGTGCTGCGTCCCACCTCCGAAGGCAGTGTGGAGATCACCTCCGCGGATCCGGCAGGGCCGCTGCGGATCAACCCGAACTATCTGGACAGCGACTACGACCGTGAGACGACGGCGAAGTTGCTGCGCAGGATGCGTGCGCTGTTCGACCAGTCGCCGATCGCCGAACGGATCAGCCACGAGACCTATCCCGGTCCGCACGTCCGGAGCGACGATGAGCTCGTCGACGCGGCGCTCGCCGGCGGCTACTGCGGCTACCACGCCACGGCGACCTGCGCGATGGGGCCGAGTGACGACGATGTCGTCGACAACCAACTGCGGGTCAGGGGCGTCGACGCACTGCGGGTGGTGGACTGTTCGGTGATGCCCACCATGGTGGCGGGCAATCTCAACGGTCCCATGATGGCGATGGCCTGGCGGGCAGCGGATTTCATCGTCCACGGACGGTAGGAAACTGTGCTATACGTATGTATAGCAATCGGAGGGATCTGATATGAGTCGAGTGGCGGTGGTCACCGGCGGTGCGTCGGGGCTGGGTGAGGCGATCTGTGCCGGCCTCGCGGGCGACGGGCATCGGGTGGCGGTGCTCGACGTCGACGACGAGGCCGCACAGAAACTCGCCGCGCGGTTACGGGAGCACGGCGCGCAGGCCGTCGCCGTGGCGGTGGACGTCTCCGACGAAAGCGCGGTGCAGCAGGGGTTCGGCACCGTGAGGAGCGAACTGGGACCGGTGGAGATCCTGGTGACCAGCGCCGCCATCGCCGGGTTCACCCGCTTCGACAAGATCACGCTCGACGAGTGGAACCGGTACCTCGCGGTGAACCTCACCGGTACCTTCCTGTGTATCCGGGAAGCGTTGGCGGACATGGTCGCATCCCGTTGGGGCCGGATCGTGACGATCTCGTCGGCCGCGGGTCAACAGGGTGCGCCGGGGCAGGGCCACTACTCGGCCACCAAGGGCGGCGTGATCGCGTTGACCAAGACCGTGGCGCGCGACTACGCCCGCAAGGGGATCACCGCGAACTCGGTGCCGCCGTTCGCGATCGACTCCCCGATGCTGCGGCAACAGCAGGCCGACGGCAAGCTGCCCCCGGCCGAGATCCTCAACCAGGCCATCCCCGCGGGACGGGTGGGCGCGGCCGAGGATGTGGCCGCGGTCTGCTCGTTCCTGTGTTCGGAGGGTGCGGGTTACGTGACCGGCCAGGTCATCGGTGTCAACGGCGGGGCGGTGCTGTGAACCGCGACACCGCGTTATCGACGGAGGCGCCGCGGTACCCCTTCGACCGCCACACCCCCGAGTACCGGGACAGGTTCCTCGACATCACCCACGAGATGCACCGCACGTGCCCGTTGGCGTGGACGGATGCCTACGACGGTCACTGGGTCGCCGCGGGCAGCGACGCGGTGTTCGAGCTTGCGCGCTGCCCACACGTGTCGAACGACCACGACGTCAACAACGAGCGCCGGGGGTACAAGGGCATCTCCATCCCACGGATGGTGGAGGCGGAGGGCTTCCGCGGCGGCATGCTCGAGATGGACGACCCGGAACACCGGATCTACCGGACGGTCCTCAACCCCTACCTGTCACCGGCGGCTGTCAAGCGCTGGGAGCCGTTCGTCGACGAGATCGTGCGGGCCTGTCTGGACGACCACATCGCAGCGGGGCGCATCGATTTCGTCGACGACCTCGCCAACGTGGTGCCCGCGGTGCTGACCCTGGCGATGCTCGGGGTGCCGCTGGAGAAGTGGCAGATGTACAACGAACCGGCCCACGCGTCGGTGTACACGCCACCGGACTCGCCGGATGCCGCGCGGGTTCGCGAGCTGTACCTGGCGATGGGCGTCGACCTGTTCACCAACCTGGTCGAGATCCGCGAGAACCCCAGGCCGGGGATCATCGACGCGCTGGCGAAGATGCGCATCGACGGTGAGGCGCCGCCCGACATCGAACTCATCGGCATGCTCAATTTGTTGATCGGCGGCGGATTCGACACCACGACGGCGCTGACCGCGCATGCGCTGGAATGGCTCTCGGAGCATCCCGCCGAACGGACTCGGCTGAGCGACGAGCGGGACACCCTGCTGAACCCCGCCACCGAGGAGTTCCTCCGGTACTTCACGCCGGCGCCCGGGGACGGCCGCACCGTCGCCGCGGACATGACGCTCGGCGGCGTCCAGATGCGGGAGGGGCAGCGGTTGTGGTTGTCGTGGGCGATGGCCAACCGGGACCCGGCCGTGTTCAGCGAACCCGACAGGGTAGTTCTCGAACGAAAAGGGAACCGCCACTTCAGCTTCGGGCTCGGCGTGCATCGCTGCATCGGGTCGAACGTGGCGCGCACGGTGTTCAAGTCGATGCTGACCGCGGTGCTGGATCGCATGCCCGACTATCGCTGCCTGCCCGAAGGCGCCGTGCACTACGACAGCATCGGCGTGATCCAGGGTATGCGGCACCTGCCGGCCACCTTCACGCCCGGTACGCCCAAGGGACCGGGAGTCGCCGAGACCGTGGCCAGGCTGCAGCGCATCTGCGACGCGCAGGGGCTGGCACGACCGATCACCGAACTGAAGGACGCGGCGAGGATCGAGGAGTCGGTATGACGGGCGACCGTCCGGTCGCGGTGGTGACCGGAGCCAGTCGCGGCGCCGGCGCGGGGATCGCGCACGCGTTGGGGGCGCACGGCTGCACCGTCTACCTGACGGGTCGCACGGTCCAGACGTGCGACACCGCGGAGAAGGTCACCGCAGCGGGCGGTCAAGGCATCGCGGTCCGGGTCGACCACGGCGACGACGAGCAGGTCGCGGCGTTCTTCGAGCGGGTGGCACACGACCACGGCCGGATCGACATCTTGGTCAACAACGCCGCGATCATCCGCGACGAGATGATGGGGCGCACCAAATTCTGGGAAGAACCGCTCACCGTCATCGACACCCTCGACGTCGGGTTGCGCAGCAGCTATGTCGCGACCGTGTACGCCGCGCCCCTGATGGTGCCCAACCGCAAGGGCCTGGTCGTGTTCACGTCGTCGTCCGGGGCGGTGCACTACGCGTTCGGGCCCGCCTACGGCGTGCCGAAGGCAGGTGTGGACAAGATGGCCGCCGACATGGCTTACGACTTCCGTGACGTCGGCATCGCCGCGGTGTCGATCTGGATGGGATCGCTGCTCACCGACCGCGTCCGGAAGATCATCGCGAGCAACCCCGAGAAGTTCGGCCACATCCTGGCCACCGCCGAAACACCGGAGCTGACCGGCCACGTGATCTGGGAATTGTTCCGCGATCCCGACGTCATGGCGCTCAGCGGACAGACGTTGATCGGGGCCGAACTCGCCGTCCGCTACGGGGTCGCCGACGAGGGCGGACGCCAACCACCCTCGTACCGCGAGCTTTTCGACGTGCATCCGATCCGGCAACAAGCGCATGTGATGCGATAGGCCGATGCGGATCGGACTGACAGGGGGCGGCTCCTCCGTCGACAAGATCGTGGCGCAGGCGCAGCGGGCGGAGGCCGACGGCTTCTCCACGCTGTGGTACGCCAGTTCGGTTGCGGGCGACCCACTGGTGGCGATGGCCATCGCGGGGCGGGCCACCTCGAGCATCGAACTCGGCACCGCAGTACTGCAGACCTACCCGTGTCATCCGCTGTTGCAGGCCAACCGCGCGGCGGCCGCCGCGAACGCGATGGGCCGACCCGGCTTCACCCTGGGCGTCGGGCCGTCGCACGAACCGGTGGTCCGCGAGATCCTCGGTCTGTCCTACGACCACCCGGCCCGCAACACCGGCGAGTATCTGCGCATCCTGACCGGCTTGCTGGCCGGTGAGCGGGTCGACGTCGACGGCACCGACTGGACAACGCACAGCGCGGGCCGGATGGTCACGGTCGAGCATCCGGTGCCGGTTCTGTTGGCGGCGCTGTCACCGCGAATGCTGGCGATCGCTGGACGATTCGCTCACGGGGTCGTGCTGTGGATGGCGTCGGCGGCCGTGATAGCGGCCCGCATCGCACCCGCCCTGCGCGATGCCGCGGCCGCCCACCGGAGAACGGCCCCGCGCATCGTGGCCGGGCTGCCCGTGGCGGTGCACGAGGACACCGCCGAGGCCAGGGCGGCCATCGCGGCGACATCGTCGGGCTATGAGCGAATGGCGAACTACCAGCGGGTCATCCACGCGAGTGGCGGCGCCGGTGCTGCCGATGTCGGGATCGTCGGTGACGAGGCCGCGGTGGCGCGGCAGTTGAGGGACCTGGTCGACGCGGGCGCGACCGACGTGTGGGCGCAACCGGTGGCGGTGGGCGCCGACCGAGGAGAGCGGGCGGCGTCGCTGAACCGCACCCGTGCGCTGCTGAGCGACGTGGCGCGAGCCGGCTAGGTCACTTCCCCCGCGGCCGAGCACCCCGCCCGTAGGTGATGTCAGCCCGCTCGGGGTCCCAGCGGTTGCGGAACACCACATCGGACAGCGGCCGTCGACGGACCGGTCCGTGGCGACCCCGTGGCCAGCCCACCACGATGTGTCCGGCCAGGAACCACTCGTCGGGAATGCCCACGGCATCGCGCAAGACCTGCTCGCCGCCGTAGGAGGCCCAGCTGGTGATGCACGCCCCCAAACCCTGCGCCCGTGCGGCGAGGTAGAAGTTCTGCATGGCCGGGTAGATCGAACCACCCTGCAGGAACTCCGAGGAGAACTCGTTCTTGAACGCGGCGAAGAGCACCGAGGTGAACTCGCCGGCGCGGTCGTGCAGTTCGTAGGTGGCGCGGTTGTTGCGGGCGGCGCGACTGTCGTCGTCGGGAGCGGGACGAGTCATGCCGTAGATGGATTCGATTGAGGTCAGGGCGATTCGGGCCGCCTCGGCAACGGCGGCGCGCTGTTCGGGCCCGTCGAGCACGATGAAACGCCACAGCTGTGCGTTGGCCCCGTTCGGCGCCCACGTGGCGGCCTGCAGGCACCGCTCGAGGGTCTGCTCGTCGACGGGCTCGTCGGTGAACCGCCGGATCGATCGTGCGGTGGACAGCACTTCCCAGACGTCGTTCGTCGGATGCGGCATGACCATTGGTGTACTCGACGCAAGCCGGGGTGTCCAGCGTTCCGATGCTGTACAGTCGTACTGCACATCGACGGTGAGTGACGGGAGTGGCACTGTGAGCGACAGGTTTTCGATGGACGGCAAGGTCGCCGTCATCACCGGCGGCGGCACCGGCATCGGTCGGGCGTCCGCGCTCGTGCTGGCCGAACACGGCGCCGACGTCGTCCTGGCCGGGCGGCGCGCAGAACCGCTCAAGGAGACCGCCGCCGAGATCGAGGCCCTCGGCCGTCGCGCCCTCGCGGTCCCCACCGACGTGACGAAGCCCGACGAGTGCCAGGCGTTGGTCGACGCGGCTCTCGGCGAATTCGGGCGTCTCGACGTGCTGCTCAACAACGCCGGTGGCGGCGAGACGAAGTCGCTGATGAAGTGGACCGACGACGAATGGCATCAGGTCCTCGAGTTGAACCTGTCCAGCGCGTGGTACCTGTCGCGAGCCGCTGCCAAACCCATGATCGCCCAGGGCAAGGGCGCGATCGTCAACATCTCCTCCGGAGCCAGCCTGCTGGCCATGCCGCAGGCGCCGGTGTACGCGGCGGCCAAGGCGGGGCTCAACAACCTGACCGGCTCCATGGCGGCGGCGTGGACCCGCAAGGGGGTGCGGGTCAACTGCATCGCCTGCGGCGCGATCCGCACCCCGGGGCTGGAAGCCGATGCGCAGCGGCAGGGGTTCGACATCGACATGATCGGCCAGACCAACGGTTCGGGACGGATCGCCGACCCCGACGAGATCGGCTACGGCGTCCTGTTCTTCGCCTCCGATGCGTCGAGCTACTGCTCCGGGCAGACGCTCTACATGCACGGCGGACCCGGCCCGGCGGGGGTGTGAGCATGGATGTCAGCCACGTCGGCCTGCGGGTCCGCGACCTCGAGGTGTCCAAGAAGTTCTACGAGGCACTCGGATTCACCGAGGCGAAGCGCCTGACCGTCCCGGATCAGGTGGCGCAAGGTCTGCTGGGCCTGACGCCCCCGATCGGTTTCGAGGCGGCCTATCTGCGCAACGGCGGTGTCGTCCTGCAGCTGCTCACCTTCTCGGGTCATCCGGCACCCGACGAGCCCGAGCGGGGCATGGTGGGCGCCGGACTGACGCATCTGTCGATCGCCGTGACCGATATGGCCGAGGCGCAGGCCGCGGTGACGGCCGCCGGGGGAGTGGTCACCGCCGACCCGGGTGGGGGATATGCCTGCATGATCCGCGATCCGGACGGTCAGCTCCTCGAGTTGGTCAACGAGAAGGTGCGCCCGCTCAACGAAGTTCGGTGACCATCGCGGCGTACCGGTCGAGGAACGCCGCTGTGGCCGACGGGTCGTCCCCGTCCCGTCGGCCACCACCGACCACCGCCCGGGTGAACCCGAGGTCGCGGTACCGGGCGAGACGGTTCTCCGACGGGTCGCCCCACGCCATCACCGTCAAGTCCAGCGTGGCCGGATCCCGGCCGGCGTCCTCGGCCCGCCTCGTGAAGTCCGCCACCGCCGCAGGAAGATCCCGGTATGCGGCATCGCCCGGCAGCCACCCGTCGGCCCAGGGCAGGCATTCTCCGATCGCCTTCGGGCCCGTCGCTGCGGCGAGCAACGGCGGTCCGGCCTGCTGCTGCGGCTTGGGGTGGCACCACACCGGCGCGAAATCGTAGAACTCGCCGTGATGCTCTGCCTCGTCCTCGGTCCACAACACGTGCAGCGCGGCGACCATATCGGCCAGCGCCCGGTAGCGGTCCGCCCAGGCGACAGAACTCGCGGTAGCGAGTTCGGCACGCACCCCGACGCCGACGCCCAGTAGAAGTCGGCCGGCACTGAACCGGTCGAGCGTCGCGACCTGCTTTGCGAACGTGAACAATTCATGCTCCAGCGGCAGCGCGACCGCGGTGCCGAGCCGCAGCGTCGAGGTGGCCTGCGCGGCGGCGAGCAGGGACAGCAGCGGGTCCCAGATGCGCTGCTGTGCGTGCAGCAGCGCCTGCGGCATCGAGCCCGCGGCCGACACCGGGATCTGCGGGTGCTCACCGACCCACAGCGACTCGAACCCACGGTCTTCCAGCTCTTTTGCGAGGACCGCGGGGGCGAGGTCACTGGGGGTGTTCATGCTGACGAATCCGATGTGCATCGACTCTCCCTCGGGCACGGTGCAGTGCTGTACGATCGTACAGGTGAGTCGCCTGTATTACGACCCCTACAACGTCGAGATCGACGTCGACCCGTATCCGGTGTACAAGCGGCTACGTGACGAAGCGCCGTTGTACTACAACGAGAAGTTCGATTTCTGGGCGCTGAGCCACTTCGCCGATGTCGACTCCGCGCTGAAGGACGTCGACAACCTGAGCAACGCGAAAGGTGACATCCTCGAGGTCGTCAAGGCCGAACCTGTGATGCCGGACGGCGTCTTCATCAATGAGGACCCGCCGATGCACACCGTGCACCGGCTGCTGGTGTCGCGAGCGTTCACCCCGCGCAAGATGAAGGCGATCGAGGAACAGGTCAGGGCGTTCTGCCAGGCGTGCCTGAATCCGCTGACGGGCGGTGACCGTTTCGACTTCACCCTCGACCTCGGTTCCGAGATGCCGATGCGGGTGATCGGGATGCTGGTCGGGATGCCGGACTCGTTGCAGCGAAGTGTCCGCAAGGTCGCGGGCGCGCGGCTGCGAAACAAGCCGGGTGAGCCGCTGCCGGTGAAGAAGGACAACTACTTCAACGGCAACATGTTTCGGGACTACGTCGCATGGCGGAAGGACAACCCGTCCGACGACCTCGTCACCGAACTGCTCGACGTCGAGTTCGACGACATCGACGGGCGGAAGCGCAAGTTACGAGACGAGGAGCTCCTGGTGTTCCTCGGCGTCATCGCCAACGCCGGTACCGAAACCGTGGGCCGACTGTTCGGCTGGCTGGGCAAGATGCTCGCCGACCATCCGGATCAGCGCCGGGAACTCGCGGCCGACCCGTCGCTGATTCCCGGGGCCATCGAGGAGATCCTGCGCATGGAGCCCCCGGTGCACAACATCGCCCGCTACGTGGCCAAAGACGTGGAATACCAAGGCCGGACGGTGCCGGCAGGCAGCGCGCTGCTACTGATGGCAGGTGCGGCGAACCGGGATGAGCGCAAGTTCGCCGATCCCGACGTGTTCGACATCCGGCGCAATCCCAACCACCTCACCTTCGGGCGTGGCGCGCACTTCTGCCTCGGGACGTCGCTGGCCCGCATCGAGGGGCGTATCGCGCTGGAGGAGATCCTGAAGCGCTGGCCGGACTGGACGATCGACGAGCGCAATGCCGTGCGCGCCCCGACGGCGACGGTGCGCGGCTGGGATTCGATGCCCGCGATCGTCGGCTAACACGGGCGTACCGGCATGTTGAGCCGGCTGTCCGGGCCCGGCACCGGTGCGAACTCCATTGCCCAGGCCGGCTTCCCGTGCTGGGCCACCCAGCACGTGCCGCTGGCCCCCGCCGGGGCGGCCAACGCGACCAGCACCGCATCGGCGATGGCCTCGGGTTCCATAACGGGCACGCCGAATCGCTCGACCAGGGGGCGCCGGTCACCCAGCACGCCCGTCTCGGTGATGCCCGGGCAGATGGTGTGCACCGCAATGCCTTCGGCGGCCAGGTTCGGGGCGATCGAGCGCATGAACCCGACGACCGCGTGCTTGCCCAGCGAGTAGACCGGGTCGGGGTGCCAGGGCATCAGCCCGGCCAACGAGGACGTCGCCAGGATCGCCCGGTCCCGGCCGCCCAGTGAGCGCATGGTGCGAACCGCGGCTCGGGCGCCGAACACCACGCCGTCGACGTTCACCCCGACCGAGCGCCGGTACTGAGCGAGGTCGAGCGAGCCGATGTCGCCCGACCAGTCGATGGTGATCCCGGCGTTCAGGAAGGCGACATCCAGCCCGCCGAGGCCGGCGACGCACGCGGTGAAAGTCTTCTCGATCTGCTCCGGGTCGGTCACGTCGCAACGGAACCCGAGACCGCCGAGCGGTTCGGCCACCGCCTCGGCCGCCGAGCCGTCGATGTCGACGACGCACACGCGCATGCCTTCGGCGGCCAGGCGCACAGCGGTGGCTCGGCCGATGCCCGACGCGCCGCCGGTCACCAGCGCGACGCGACCGGCGAGGTTCACACCGTCACCACCGATCGACGGGATCGTCCAGCTTCAGCGGGCGCAGGTAGGAGGCGTCGGTCGTGTCCCACTTGCCCTTGATGAATCCCTGCACCGCGCCCTTGCCCAGGATCGATGAGTCACCGCTGATCATCCACTCGATGGTGCAGCGGCGCAGGGCGATCTTCCAGACTCCGTCGCGGCGCTCCAGCCGGTCGATGTAGCGACCGCCCATCAACGACACGATCTTGCCGCCCTTGACCCGCATCGCGCCCATCACGTAGCTCTCGGCATGCGCGACGTCGCCGTCGATCTCACAGGTATGGGTGGTGATGTTGTGCAGATGGTCCTCGAACACCGCGGTGTGGGCCTGGTTGGCCCAATCTCCGTACTCAGGGCCGGTTTTGACCGTCGGACCATGCTCGTCGATGCCGTCATCGAAGTACACGCTGCCCATCAGTTCGGCGTCGTGGCGGTCATGGCCGCGGGCCTGGTTCATCACGCAGTCGAGGATGGCGGTGCGGTCCTCGAGAAACTGCACGCGTCGACGAAGTTGTTCCATCTCATCGGAATTCGTCATGGTCGTCCTTTCGCGCGGTGATAGTTGTACGATTGTATAGCAGACCAGGCGACGCAGGCCCGGTGCACGACGTGGAAGAGAGCGTGCGATGCCCAAGCGGATGATCTTCACCCTGCTGGTGATGGACTCCATCGGACACAATTTCCACGGCAGCTGGCGCCACCCCGATGCCCGCAACCGCGACTACAAGCGAAGCGATCTGTGGGTCGACCTGGCCAAGAAGGCGGAGCAGGCGAAGGTCGACGCGTTCTTCTTCACCGACGTCATGGGAGTCCAGGGCGAGTACAACGGATCCCGCGACATCATCTTCGAGATGGCGATGAACGTGCCGATCGCCGACTGCACCATGCTGATCCCGGCGCTGGCCCGCGAGACCGAGGACATCGGCTTCCTCTACACCAGTTCGGTGATCTCGCATCACCCGTTCGTATTCTCCCGCGCCGCCTCGACGCTCGACCACCTCTCGGACGGCCGGGTCGGGTGGAACATCGTCACCTCGGCCAACGAGAAGGCGTTCCGCAATCTCGGACTGCCCGGCGATCTGTCGCACGATGAACGCTACGCGTGGGCGGAGGAGTACGTCGACGTCACCTACAAGCTCTGGGAAGGTTCGTGGGACGTCGACGCCATCGTCGACGACCCGGGCAAGGGCGTCTACGCGGACCCGTCGAAAGTCCACGACATCAACCATTCCGGCGAACGCTACCGCGTCGAAGGCTTCAACCTGATGGAGCCGTCACCCCAGCGCACGCCGGTGCTCGCCCAAGCCGGCGGCTCACCAGTCGGGCTCGACTTCGCGAGCCGCCACGCGGAACTGATGTTCCTGTCGGCGTATTCGCTGGAAACCATTGCGCAGCAGGTCGGTACGGTCCGGGGACTCGCACGCGCCAAGGGACGCCACGACGGTGACATCCTCTTTCTGCAGGGGATGATGTTCGTCATCGGAAGCACCGACGAGGAGGCGTTCCGGAAGTGGGGTGAGCTCGAGGAGTGGCGCAGTCCCGAGGCGCAGACGGCGTACTTCTCCAGCCTGAGCGGCATGGATCTGGGCCGCTTCGATCCGGCTACGCCGCTCGAAGACATCATCGACGAGATTCCCGGCATCCAGGGCGCGTTCCTGGCGGTGATCAACGCCTGGCCCGAGGGGGCCAAGCCGACCGTCAAGGACTTCCTGACATCGCTGTCGTTGCCACAGATGGTGGTCGGCTCGCCGGAGACGATAGCCGCGAGGCTCCTGGAGTATCAGCACGCCGGTGTGGACGGCGTGCAGGTGATGAACGCGATGTTGCCGCAGAGCTACGACGAGTTCTTCGAGCACCTGGTGCCGGTGCTGCAGGCCGAGGGCCTGATGCAGACGGAGTACCGGCCCGGGACGTTGCGGCAGAAGCTGTTCGATGCCGCGACACCGGACATCTCGGAGCGCCACCCGGCGCACGGATACCGGGGGATGTTCTGCTGAGTCAGCGGATGCGCTTGCGTCCGGTCGGTTTCCGCTTGGCCGGCGGTTCCACCGAGTCGAGATGGCGTTCGAACGCCTCGATCAACTCGGCGTGCGCCATCTCGACCCCTACGCCCTTCTCGAGATTGAGGAACTTCGGCAGGCTCGACAGCAACAACTGTGTGGCGGGCAAAGACAGATCGCCCCATGGACGCGCGTCCTCGCCGAACTTCGCTGCGAGCGCGTCCAATTGGAGCTTGCGCACGCTCTCGGTCACGGCGGCGATCTCGGCACGGATGGTCTTGCGGTGGTTCCCCAGCGCCATGAACTCGGTCATGAGCGTCCCGGTTGCCTCGTCCCAGCTGTACTCCCACAGTGCGCGGAGCGGATCCTCGGCGCGCCTCTCCATGATCTTGTGGAGATGGGCGAGGTTGCGTTCGGAGTAGCGCCGGATCGCGGCGATGAAGACGTCGTCGAGGGTGGGGAAGTAGTACTGCACCAGGCTGGGGGTGACTCCGGCCTTGGCGGCCAGCGCGCGGTAGGTGACGCTCGCATAGCCCTCGTCGAGCATCATCTTTTCGACACAGTCGAGCAGCGTGTCCCTGGTCTTGGACGTTTCGGCGCCGACGCGCCGCGACGATGTCGCCATGGCCGTATTTTGTCATCAATCGGCCTGTACCGATGTACAGCGGGATTGTTCGCGTCGCTGTTGTCGGTGACGGTCGTCGCGATCTGACCATGACCCACCCAACCTCCTCGGTGGCAGCCACGCTGTGGATAACTCCGCCCTGTCACAAAGTGTGAGTCAGTGGGCCTCGGTATACTCGAATGTATGTTCGATACGGTGTTCGCGGGGCTCGATGAGTCGGCGTTGGTCGCTGCGGTCGAGCAGTCCGCCCGGGAGGAGGCGCAGGCGGGGGCGCGCAAGCTGGCCGCGATCGCGGAGTTGGTGCACTCGACGGTGATTCGTGACGAGGAGCATGACGACTGGGTGTACGACGCGTGGGCGGCGGCCGCCTCCGAGGTGGGGGCGGCGTTGACCATCGGGCAGCGGCGGGCGTCGGGGCAGATGCGGATCGCGGTCGCGTTGCGCGACCGGCTGCCGAAGGTCGGCGCGCTGTCGCTTCAGGGGCAGTTGAGTGCGCGGGTGGTCGCGGAGATCACCTGGCGCACCCGCCTGGTCGACGACACCCAGGTATTGGCGCTGCTCGATGCCAAGCTCTCCGACAAGGCGCTGCGCTGGGGGCCGTTGTCCGGGCCGCGGTTGACGCGCGCCATCGACGCGCTGCTCCACCGCTACGACCCCGACGCGGTGATCCGCGCCAAAGAGGCCGTCACCAACCGGGACTTCCGGGTCGGATCGTGCGAGGACCCCGACGAACTCGTCTCGGTCTACGGACACCTGCTGGGCTGCGACGCCGCGGTGCTCTCAGCGCGGATCGACGCGATGCTCAACGGCATCTGCGACAACGACCCACGCACGGTGGGTGAGCGGCGCTCGTGTGCGGTGGGGGCGATCATCCAGGGCCACGATCGGCTGCCGTGCCGATGCGGGGCACCCGCATGCGCGGAATCGGCGCCACCAAAATCCAATGTGGTCATCTCGGTGATCGCCGACCCGGCCGCGGTCGAGGCAGCCCAGAACCTGATCGCCGCCGAGGACCGCGACCAAAAGGACAAGCCGGCCCAAAGCGCACAGTGTGGGAGTCAGGCCGAGCTCCCGGCCGAAGCCGATGAGTCAGAGCCCGAGCCCGCGACCGAAGCGTCCAATCGCCGACTCTGTGCGCAGGATTCGGGCGTCGCGGTACTGCCCGGCGGGAAGGTGCTGCCGGTCGTGGCGTTGGCCGAGGCGATCCGCACCGGCGCGGCGATCAAACAACTGTGGCTGCCCGGACCCGAACCGGAACCGCACTACCGGCCCTCGGCCAAGCTGGCCGCCTTCGTGCGCGCCCGCGACCTGTTCTGCCGATTCCCCGGCTGCGACGTGCCCGCCGAACGCTGCGACATCGATCATGTCGTGCCCTGGCCCTACGGACCCACCCACGCCTCGAACCTGAACTGCAAATGCCGCACCCACCACCTGGCGAAAACCTTCTGGGACGGCTGGCGTGACGAACAGTTCCCCGATGGCACCGTGCTCTGGACGAGCCCGGCCGGGCAGCGCTACACCACGACCCCCGGTAGCCGATTGTTCTTCCCCACCTGGGACCCCACCACCACCGAGCTACCGCCGCCGCCACAGCCACCGCCCGACCCCGACCGCAGCGTCACGATGCCCAAACGACGACGCACCCGCGCCGCCGACTACACCGCACGCCGCAAGGCCGAACGTGACCACAACGCAGCCTGCCGAACGCCGCCGAACCGGAACTTCGATGACATTGTCCGCGCGGCCCGGTCTACGTGAGTATGGACACCGTGGATCTCCCCGTGACGCCGCCGCTGGAACCGATGCTCGCCAAGGCCCAGACCAAGGTGCCCGCTGATCTCGGCGTATGGTCCTACGAGCCGAAATGGGACGGCTTCCGGGCGCTGGTGTTCCGCGGCGGCGACGATGTGGTCCTGCTGTCGCGCAGTGGTAAGGACCTCGGTCGGTACTTTCCGGAGGTCGTGGACTCGGTGCGCGACGAACTGGCGCCACGCTGTGTGCTCGACGGTGAGATCGTCGTCCCCCGCGAGATCAACGGGCGCACCCGGCTGGACTGGGAGTCCCTGAGCCAGCGCATCCATCCCGCCGCCAGCCGCATCAAGATGCTCGCCGAGCAGACGCCCGCACACTTCATCGGCTTCGATGCGTTGGCCGTCGGCGATACGTCGCTGCTCAAGGAGCCGTTCCGGACGCGCCGTACCGCGCTCGTCGACGCCGTCGACGAGAAACAGTGGTGCCACGTCACCCGCACAACCGAAGACCCGTCGCTCGGTGCCCAGTGGCTCGAGGAGTTCGAGGGCGCCGGCCTCGACGGCGTGATCGCGAAACGGCTGGACGGGCCCTATCTGCCGGGCAAGCGGGAGATGGTGAAGGTCAAACACGCCCGTGACGCCGACTGTGTGGCCATCGGCTACCGCATCCACAAGAGTGGCGAGGGCATCGGCTCGATACTGCTCGGGCTCTACACCGACGACGGGGAACTCCAAATGGTCGGTGGCGCCGCCTCTTTCACCGCCAAGGACCGGCTGAAACTGTTTGCCGAACTCGAGCCGCTCCGGGAAGGTGACGAGGTGCGCGAGGGTGACCCGAGCAGATGGAACTCGGCGGCGGACAAGCGGTGGATCCCGATCCGGCCGGAGAAGGTGGCCGAGGTGGCCTACGACCAGATGGAGGGGAACTCGGTGCAGGGCAGGAGATTCCGCCACGCGGTGAAGTTCCGGCGCTGGCGCCCCGATCGCGACCCGGCCAGCTGCACCTTCGATCAATTGGAAGTCCCGCTCACCTACGATCTCTACGACGTGCTGGAGAAGTCCTGATGGCGACGCCCGCAGAAGAAATCGACGTCGACGGGGTCACGGTACGGCTGACGAACCCGGACAAGGTCTACTTCCCGAAGCTGGGCTCGGCCGGGACCAAGCGCAAGCTGGTGGAGTACTACCTGTCGGTCAGTGAGCAGATGGTGTCCCTGCTGCGGGACAGGCCCGTACATCTGCAGCGGTTTCCCGACGGGATCGAGGGCGAGGAGATCTACCAGAAGCGGGTGCCGCAGAAGCATCCCGAATACCTCGAAACCTGCACCGTCACCTTCCCGTCCGGCCGCACCGCCGACGCGCTCAAGGTGACACACCCTTCGGCGATCGCGTGGGCCGCTCAGATGGGCACGATCACGCTGCATCCGTGGCAGGTGCGGTGCCCGGACGTCGAGCACCCCGACGAACTGCGCATCGACCTGGATCCGCAGCCCGGCACGGGATTCCGGGAAGCCCGTACGATTGCCGTCGACGTGCTCAAACCGCTGCTCGACGAACTCGGGCTGGTGGGTTATCCGAAGACGTCGGGTGGTCGCGGGGTGCATGTGTTCCTGCGGATCGCGACCGACTGGGACTTCATCGCGGTGCGCCGCGCGGGAATCGCGCTGGCCCGCGAGGTCGAGCGGCGGGCGCCGGACGCGGTGACCACATCGTGGTGGAAAGAGGAGCGCGGTCAGCGGCTGTTCATCGACTACAACCAGAACGCCCGTGACCGTACGTTCGCGTCGGCCTATTCGGCGCGCAAGACGCCGATCGCGACGGTGTCGACACCGCTGACGTGGGCCGAACTGGCCGACGCCGATCCCGACGACTACACGATCACCTCCGTGCCTGACTTCGTCGCCGGCCGGCCGGATCCGTGGGCGGCCATCGAGGACGACGCCCAGTCCATCGACAAGCTGCTGGAGATGGTGGCGGCCGACGAGGAGCGCGGCCTCGGCGACCTGCCCTACCCGCCGAACTACCCGAAGATGCCGGGCGAGCCGCCCCGGGTGCAGCCGAGCAAGAAGGTCGCCGCCCACTGGGACGACGAGGGCAACCGGAAGTAGAGCGGCCCGCCACCGTGGAGGTGGCGGGCCGACCCGTTCGGCTCGGTGACTACGCGCGCGGCGGCGTCCCGTAACCGGGGGTGCCCGGTGCCGGAGTGGTGGCGACGTGGCGGTCCTTCTTCGGCTTGAGGCCGAGCAGGCCCAGCAGGCCCAGCAGTCCCGCGAGACCCCACAGGCCGGTGTTGTCGCCGTCCTCCTGCTCATCGGCCTGGGCGACCAGGGTGGTCGTCGGGCCCTGAACGGGGGCGTACTCGGTGGTGGTGGCGTTGGCCACGCCGGCCCCACCGAACAGAAGGGCGCCGGTAGCGGCGGCGACAGCAACGATCTCACGCATGGAAACTCCAGACTTCGTGGCCCGTTCACGGGCCGGCGGACGATCGGACCAGGGGCTGTAGTCCACGCACGGAAGGGACGACTCACTGTCCCCCCGGTCGCAGGGTCTCAATACCCCGGTCAACCGTCATCAAACGGTCAGTTTCAGCTAAGCCGCGGTCGGTATACTTCGCAGCTCCGCGTTCCGTCAGGTCGGCACCACTCCGCGCGCCTGCGGCAGCGGCAGATCGGTGTAGGTCGCGATGCCCGGGGCCGCGGCCACCACCGCCGGGATGGCGTGAATCGGTGGCATCGCCGTCATGATGTGGCCCAGCACGAAGAAGTCCTCGAGCGTCTTGGCGTTCTCGATCATGTCCTGCGGCGGCAGGAAACCCACCTGCATGTTGACCGTCGGCCGCCCGTCGACGGTGATCTTCCAGCCGTCGCCGTCGAGTTGCCAGTCCGGGTCGAGGGTCGTGCCCTTCTTCCACCGCACGTTGATGTCGATGACGGTCCTCCCGCCGACGATTCCCCGCCAACTCGCGTACACGCCCGCGACGTGGCCCTTGGGGATGGTCCACGAGGCCATCGCGAGATCCTCAGTGGTCTGGGCATATTCGGACACGCACGTGATCTCGTCGAGCTCGATGCCCAGCGAATCGGCGACCAGCTGCACCGCCTCGGCGAAGACGGCGGTCCCGGTCGCGGCCATCGGTTGGAGGTTCGGATCGTCGATCGCGGTGCCGAAGCCGACCGGACGTTCGGTGTCGGGGGAGTCGTACAGCGTGGTGTCGGCGGATTCGGCGATGGTGATCTTGTCGACGCGGTCGCACGCCGTCGCCGCCACGATCGCCAGCAGCTCGGCGAACCCCGGGCTGACCCCGGAACCGAACAGCGTCGAACCGCCGCGCTCGCATGCCTGGGCGAGCCGGTCGCGGCCCTCGCCGAGGTTGTGGCCGGTGATGAAGGACGCGCTCGCCACCACGTTCACCCCGGCCTCCAGGATGCGCACCAGTTCGTCGACGTCGATCCACATCGGGTTGTACACCACGACATCGGGTTTCAGCGCAAGCAGTTCGTCGACGTCGTTGGTGGCGCTGACCCCGAGTGGTTCGATGCCCACCAGTTCGCCGACGTCGCGTCCCGCCTTCTCCGCCGACCAGGCGTAGCAGCCGACCAGTTCGAGACGGGGATTCGCGGCGATCGCCGCGACAGAACTCTTACCGACATTGCCGGTCGTCCACTGGACGACCCGATAGGGAGTGTTTGGCACCCGCTCAGATTAGGGCGATGCTGCACGCTTTTTTGCCGATCGGCGAAAATTCGGGGTCGGCTGCGTAGGCTGGCCCCGTGGGAGCCGAGGTCGACGCGCCAGAACCCCGCCGCACTCGAGGCCGGCCCGCCCGCATCAGCCGCGCGCAGATCGTCGCTGCCGCCCGCCGGGCGTCCGGACCCACACTCACGATGCAGGCCGTCGCCGACGAACTGGGCGTCAGCCGCAAGGCCCTGCACTACTACGTCGGCAACCGCCAGGGACTGCTCACGCTCGTGGTGCTTGACCGCTTCGAACAAGAGCTGGGCCGGGTGCAGCTACCCGACGGCGACTGGCGTGCGGTGCTGCGCGCCTACGCGTTCGCCTTCCGCGACGGCATCGTCCAGGTCGGGGAGGGGGTGGACCAGATGCCGTTCAGCGGGGTGGGCGCGGTTGCGGTACTCGCGCTCGCCGAACGTGTGCTCGCCGCCTTGCTCAGTGCCGGTTTCGACGCCGACGACGCGCGCCGCGGGGTCACCGCCGTTGCCGACATCGCACAGTCGGCCGCCCACGACATCGTGCACACCTCGGTGCGCGATTCTCATCAGGAGCAGACGCGCGTGGTGCTCGCCAAGTCGGCCGACACCGACTATCCGGCGTTGCGCCGGGTCCTCGCCGTTGCGCCGCAACCGGATGACGGGCAGTTCGAGTTCGCGCTCAACCTGGCGATCAGCGGCCTCGAACGGCTGCTCGCCGGTGCCCGGTGAACCAGCGGGTCAGGGGCCGGGTGCCAGGATCGCCCTGCCGGTGCGCTCCTGTCCGGCGCGATCGATCCACGTGACGTCGACGGCGTCGCCGGGATAGAACCGGTCCAGCGTGTAGGTCAGCGCGGTGGCCGACGGCAGGCGAACGCCGTTGATCGCGATCAGCACGTCGCCGTCCATCAGTCCGGCCGCTTCAGCGGGACCGCCGCGCAGCACTTCCTGGATCACCACACCGGGCACGTCGGTCGGGGCGGTCCGGACACCGACTCCGAGCAGCGCGGGCGGGCCGATGTGGACGGTGTCCGACGGCGTCCGCGACCGGATCTGATTGGCGACACCGATCGCCTCGTTGATCGGGATCGCGAAGCCCTTGCCCCCGGGCCCCATCCGGAAGTTCACCGACGCCGCGGTGGTGATGCCGACGACCTGGCCTGCGCTGTTGACCACCGGCCCCCCCGAATCGCCGGCGCGCACGGGCGCGGCGAACTCGATCAGACCCGTGAGCTCATCGGAGGCACCGGTCAGCGAATCCTCGGCCTGAACCGTGCGCCCGAACGCGGTGACGCTGCCGACCTCGCGGGTCAGCGGCGCCGCGGAGCCCTGAGCGTTGCCGAGCGCGACGACCGGTTCACCGGCCGCCAATGCCGCGGAGTCGCCGATCGGCGCGACCGGCAGACCGCCCGCCCCCAGCAACTGGATCACCGCGATGTCGCGACCACGGTCGTAGCCGACCAGGTCGGCCGGGAAGGACCGGCCCGCCACGGTGACGTTCGTCCGATCGGCGCCCTGGACGACGTGGTAGTTCGTCAGCACCTGGCCGCCCGGGTCGAGGACGATGCCGGTGCCGGTGCCGATGGCGCCCTGGTAGTCGATCTCGGTGTCGATGCGCGCCACCGCGGGCTCGACCGACGCCGCCGCCGCGAGCGGATCACCCGGTGCAGCGCTCGACGTGGCGGGGGACAGAGGCGCGACCAACGTGAGCAGCGCGGTCAACACGACCGAGAGCACGGACAGCCAACGATGACGGAGCATGCCCATGGATTGCCCTTCGACGCTGTTTTATAACTCGGGTTCTGCTCACATTGTTCGTGATGGGCACCCGGGCTGTCGACAAATGGGCGCTGAGCTCAGTCTTCGACGGCGATACCGCCGCGAAGACGGCGCCGTCGGCGGGGAGAGTCGCCCTTGCCGGACGGGCGCCGGTTGCGCAGCCGTCCGTTTGTCTCCGCCTGTTCGTCCGACGCCTCTTCAGGCTCGCCTACCTCGTCCGCCTCACTGGTCTCTTCGGCTTCGACGACGGGCTCGTCCGACTCCGAGCGTTCGGCTTCCTCGACCTCATCGGTCTCGTCGGTGGCGTCCTCGGTGACCGTCTCCTCGGCCGCCTCCTGCGCCGCCTTGCGACGGCCGCGACGGGTCTTCGACGCGGGCTTGAGCGGTTTCGGCGGCGGCGGGGGCAGCTCGGCGACGAACGCCAGATAGAAGGCGAAGATGCCGAGCAGCGCGATCGCAGCGGCCGCGCCGTAGATCCCGAACAACCAGGGCCCTGCGGAATCGAGGTCGAGCCAGATCTCGCTGATCGCGGCGCCCAGGATCAGCGCACCGGCCAGCACATGCAGCGCGATCGACGCGGTGCGCAGGCGCAACGCCAACTGCGGGGTGCCGAATTCGGGGCGGCGGGTGCGCAGCAGCGTGAACACCACGGGCAACGCGGCAAGGCCGATCAGCGCCGCCGTCACGATCCGCAGCACCGTGCCCAGCGTGTGCGACGTCGAACCCATGAGCTCGAACCAACGGGGCAGGACGAAGAAGAAATAGAGGACAGCAGCGATGACGGAGAACGATGCGTGCCAGATGACCGCGACCGAGCGCCGCATACTCCTCCTCGAGATTGGTGGGCCGGCGGTGCGATCAGGATCTCGGATCGCTGATCGCACCCCCGGACCGAGTGCGGAGGATGCGGGATTTGAACCCGCGAGGGCTGTTAACCCAACCCGCGTTCCAGGCGAGCGCCATAGGCCACTAGGCGAATCCTCCGCGGGCCATGGTAGCCGACGGACCGAGTGCGCCCGTCGAGGATGCGCCCGAGGCGGGTATTACACTCAGGTCGGACCCCGCGCGGCGTCCATCCTGTGAACTCCCCCAGGGCCGGAAGGCAGCAAGGGTCAACGGGCTCTGGCGGGTGCGCGGGGTCCCCTGTGTTTCCCGCCCTCGGTACCCCACGCGAAAGGCTCGCGGTGTCGTTCCATTCCCTCAGCCGCGACGACCTGACTGCCGAGCACGAGCGGCAGCAGCGCGACTACGCCGCACTCCAGGGCAAAGGTCTGCGCCTCGACCTGACGCGCGGCAAGCCGTCGCCCGCCCAGCTCGACCTGTCCAACGCGCTGCTCGAACTCCCGGGCCGTGACACGTACCGCGACGGGGACGGCACCGACGTCCGCAACTACGGCGGTCTGCACGGACTGCCGGAACTGCGCGCGATCTTCGGCGAACTGCTCGGTATCCCGGTGCCGAACCTGATCACCGGGAACAACGCCAGCCTCGAGCTGATGCACGACACCGTGGTCTTCTCGCTGCTGCACGGCGGGGTCGACTCCCCACGGCCGTGGATCGCCGAGCCGGAGGTCAAGTTCCTGTGCCCGGCGCCCGGCTACGACCGGCACTTCGCGCTCACCGAGAACCTCGGCATCGAGATGATTCCCGTGCCGATGCTCGAGGACGGCCCCGACGTCGACCTTACCGAGGAACTCGTCGCAGCCGACCCGGCCATCAAGGGCATGTGGTGCGTTCCGGTGTTCGGCAACCCCACCGGGGTCACCTACTCCTGGGAGGTCGTCCGCCGGCTGGTCCAGATGCGCACGGCCGCATCGGATTTCCGGCTGTTCTGGGACAACGCCTACGCGGTGCACACCCTGACCCCGGACTTCATGCGGCAGGTCGACGTCCTCGGCCTGGCCGCCGCCGCGGGAAACCAGAACCGGCCGCTGGTGTTCGCCTCGACCAGCAAGATCACCTTCGCCGGCGCCGGGGTCAGCTTCCTGGGCGGGTCACTGGGCAACATCGCCTGGTACCTGCAGCACGCGGGCAAGAAGACGATCGGCCCGGACAAGGTCAACCAGTTGCGGCACCTGAAGTTCTTCGGCGACGCCGACGGCGTGCGACTGCTCATGCAGCGCCACCGGGAACTGCTGGCGCCGAAGTTCGCGCTCCTCGCAGAGGTCCTCGAGGACCGGCTCGGCGAGTCCAAGATCGCCTCCTGGACGGACCCCAAGGGCGGGTACTTCGTCAGCCTCGACGTGTGGCCGGGCACCGCCAGGCGCACGGTCGCGCTGGCCAAGGACGCGGGTATCGCGGTGACCGAGGCCGGCTCGGCGTTCCCGTACCGAAAAGACCCCGAGGACAAGAACATCCGGATCGCCCCGTCGTTCCCCTCGGAGGACGATCTGCGGTCCGCCATCGACGGTCTGGCGACGTGCGCGCTGCTGGCCGCCACCGAGTCACTGCTCGGTTGACCGTCCGTCGTAGTCCGTCGGTAGCCTGCTGACCGTGGCGCTCTACCGCAAGTACCGACCGGCGACCTTCGCGGAGGTGGTCGGGCAGGAGCATGTCACCGAACCGCTGTCGACCGCGCTGTCGGCGGGCCGGATCAACCACGCCTACCTGTTCTCCGGCCCCCGCGGCTGCGGGAAGACGTCGTCGGCGCGCATCCTGGCCCGTTCGCTCAACTGCGAGCAGGGGCCGACTCCCACACCGTGCGGAACATGTGACTCGTGCGTGGCGCTGGCCCCCAACGGGCCGGGCAACATGGACGTCACCGAACTCGACGCCGCCAGCCACGGCGGTGTGGACGACACGCGCGAACTGCGGGACCGCGCGTTCTACGCCCCCGCGCAGTCCCGGTACCGCATCTTCATCGTCGACGAAGCGCACATGGTCACCACGGCCGGGTTCAACGCGCTGCTCAAGATCGTCGAGGAGCCGCCGGAGCACCTGATCTTCGTGTTCGCCACCACCGAACCGGAGAAGGTGCTGCCGACGATCCGTTCGCGCACCCACCACTACCCGTTCCGCCTGCTGGCGCCGAAGACCATGCGCACGCTGCTGGAACGGATCTGCGCCGACGAGGGCGTCACCGTCGACGACGCCGTGTATCCGCTGGTGATCCGCGCAGGCGGCGGTTCGCCGCGCGACACGCTCTCGGTGCTCGACCAGCTGCTGGCCGGCGCGGCCGGCAACCGGGTCGAGTACGGGCGCGCGCTGGCGCTGCTGGGTGCCACCGACGTCGCGCTGATCGACGATGCGGTGGACGCACTGGTCGCCGGGGACGCCGCCGCCCTGTTCGGCGCCGTCGAGTCCGTCATCGACGCCGGCCACGATCCCCGACGCTTCGCCATCGACCTGCTCGAACGCTTCCGCGACCTCATCGTCCTGCAGGCGGTGCCCGACGCCGCGGCCCGCGGAGTGGTCGACGCCCCCGGCGACGTGCTGGACCGGATGCGTGAGCAGGCCGCCCGGCTGGGGGCCGCGACGCTGACCCGCTATGCCGAGGTGGTGCATGCCGGGCTGGGGGAGATGCGCGGTGCGACCGCTCCGCGGCTGCTCCTCGAGGTGGTGTGCGCCCGGCTGTTGCTGCCGTCGGCCAGTGACACCGAATCGGCACTGCTGCAACGGGTCGAGCGCATCGAGACCCGGCTCGACATGTCGATCCCCGCGTCCGACATCCCGGCCGCCGCTCGCCCCGTCGAGCCCGCCAAGACCTTCACCCGCCGGAGCCAGGCGGCCGAGGCGCCGGCGCCCGCCCCTGCCCCTGCTGCCCCACCCGTCGAAGCACGTTCTGCG
>NZ_LQIV01000018.1 GCF_001500125.1 Mycobacterium sp. IS-1742
AACCCTCCCCCCCCCCCCCACCCCCCCCCCCCCCCCCCCGCGCCCGTCTGGCTTCGTTAACCCCCCGGCCACTTGTGTTTGCGCTTCTGCCGCCCCCCCCCCCCCCCCCCCACTACACCGAAATCACGGGACTTTGCGGTCGGTGATCGGCCCGGCGCGCAGATCCCGCAGCATGCTGGTCAGCGGGCCCCGGTAGGACAGCACCGGGCTCTCGGTGTCGGCGCAGTGCTTGAACCCCTCGCCCATGTCCGCCATGGCGTCGAGCGACGTGCGGGCCGGCTTCCACCCGAGTTCGGACTGGGCCCGGCCGGTGTCGAGCAGCGGCACGGTGAACGCCATGTCGAGCCAGCCCTCGTCGATCGGTTGCAGCCGCGCCCGCCACGACAGTGCCACCGCCGGTCGCAGCACGCTCGACGGCACGTGCACCGGATACGCGCCCAGCGCATCGGCCAGGTCGGCACGGCGCACCGGGGGTTCGGCCATCAGGTTGAACGGGCCTGCGGCGCGCTGTTCGACGGTCCGGGCGATCGCGTCGGCGACGTCGTCGGCGTGGACGATCGGCACGACGAGGCTGCGGTCCAGCGGCAGCACCGGCAGGAACCGGAGCCACCGCGGCTCGATGAATGCGGGCAGCGTGTACCGGCGCAATCCCCCTGCGGCACTGCGCTGGACGATGAACCCGGGCCGCATCCGCGCGATGGTGAGACCGTCGTGGTGGCTGCGCTCGTAATCGTCGAGCAGTGACTCGGCGGCGGATTTGGCGCGACTGTAGGCCGAGGTGTCCACACCGGCGGTCGACCAGCTCTCGTCGACGTACTGCCCGTATCGGCCGGGCGCGTACGTGCCCACCGACGACATGTGGACCAGCTGACCGACGCCGGCGACGTCGGCCGCCCGCAGCACCGCCCGGGTTCCCCCGACACCGACCGCGTCCAGGTACTGCACGTTGCGGGTCGGCTGAAATCCCCAGGCCAGGTGGACGACCGCGTCGGCGTCACGCATGACGGCCTGCAGCACGGTGGTGGCCTCGTGATCGGCCAGGTCGAGCTGACGCCACTGCGCGGAGCGGTAGATCCCGGTCTCCGGGGGTCGACGGCGCGTCACCCCGGTCACGGTGTAACCGCCTGCCTCGGCGAGCCGGTGCAGCAGGGCGGTTCCGACGTTTCCGCTGGCTCCGGTGATCACGACGCGTGTGGACATACTCGGTCAGTACCCGGACCGCACGGGTCCAATCAACGCGTTCGGGCCTTTGTGCCCTACCGCCCGGCGGGCCGGCGCGTGAACCTGGCAGGGTGACCACGTTTCCCGACGCCGAGACGCTGCGCGCCGCGCTGGCGTCGGCCGTGCGGGCCCCGTCGGTGCACAACAGCCAGCCGTGGCGCTGGCAGGTCGGCCCCGACCGGCTGGACCTGTTCGCCGAGCCCGACCTGCATCTGCACCACATCGACCCCGACGGACGCGATTTCCTGCTCAGCTGCGGCGCGACGCTGCACCACGCCGTCGTCGCGCTCGCGGCGCGGGGCTGGCAGGCTCGCGTGCACCGATTCCCGGATTCGTCGGATCCGAACAAGGTTGCCACGCTTGCGCTCTCGCCGCACCGGCCGACGGATCTCGACCTGGCGCTCGCGGCGGCGATACCGCGACGGCGCACCGACCGCAGGCGCTACAGCGATCGCGAGGTCTCCCCCGCCGACATCGCGGTGATGGGCGCCCGCGCGGCGCGGGGCGGTGTGTCGCTGCGACGGGTGGAATCGCTGACCGGGCTGCGGGCCGCGGTGGACCGGGCGGTGCGCGAACACCTGCACGACGACGCCTACTTGCGTGAACTCACCACGTGGAGCGGCCGGTACGGATCGGTGGCCGGCGTCCCGGCGGCCAACGTCCCGCCCGCCGACGGCGCCGCCGCCATCCCCGCACGGGTGTTCGCCGGCACCGCGACGGCTGCTCCGTCGGCGGTCGGCGACGGCAAGGACAACGCGGCGGTCCTGGCCCTGGGCACCCGGAACGACGACGCACTGGCCCGGTTGCGCGCCGGCGAGGCCACCAGCGTCGTGCTGCTCACGGCGACGTCGATCGGCCTGGCCAGCTGCCCGGTCACCGAACCGCTGGAGGTCGCCGACACCCGGGCGGCGTTGCGCGAGGAGATCTTCGAGTCGCAGGCCCACCCGCAGATGCTGCTGCGCATCGGGTGGGCGCCCCCCGACGCGGCCGAACTGCCCGCCACACCGCGACGCCCGCTACCGGGCTGATCAGGGCAGCGGCGCACGCCACCGCAGCAGCGTTCCGCCGCCCGCCTGCGCGCCGACGGTGAACGTGCCGCCGGCGTCCTCCGCCCTGGCGCGTAGATTGCGCAGTCCGCTCTCGGTGATCGACCCGTCGATGCCGCGGCCGTTGTCGGCCACCTCGACGCACAGGTCGTCGGCGACGGTGACCCGCACCGTCAACTCGGTGGCACGGGCGTGGCGGACGGCGTTGCTGACCGCTTCGCGCACCACCGCCTCGGCGTGGTCGGCCAGCGTCGCGTCGACCACCGACAGGGGTCCGACGAACTGCGTGGTGGTGTGCAGCCCGGCGCCGGCGAACTGGCCGATCGCCTCGTCGAGGCGCTGACGCAGGCGGGTGGCTCCCGGCGCGCCCCCGTGCAGGTCGAAGATCGCGGTGCGGATCTCCTGGATCACCGCCTGGAGGTCGTCGACGTTGCCCGCCAACCGCTGCTGGACGTCGCCGTCGCGCACCCGGGCCAGCGTCCCCTGCAGTGACAGGCCGACGGCGAACAATCGTTGGATGACGTGGTCGTGCAGGTCGCGCGCGATGCGGTCGCGGTCGGTGAGGATCTCGAGTTCCTGCATCCGGCGCTGTGAGCTGGCCAGCTGCCAGGCCAGCGCCATCTGGTCTGCGAACGCGGCCGTCACGTCGAGTTGTTCCGCGGTGAACACCCGCGCACCAGGCGGCCGCGCGGCCACCAGGACACCGGCCACCGTATCGGCGGCACGCAGCGGAAGCACAAGGGCCGCACCGTATTCCGATGGCCCCAGGGTGAGTCGATCGAGCCGCATGGGTGTGCGGTTGCGGAACGCGAGCCCGATCGGCGAGTCGTCGAGCGCGATGGTGCGGCCGTCACCGGTGAACGCGCCCGCGGCCTCGACGACGACCAGATCGGCCACCGCGTCGGGCGGGGCCTCGGTGTCGCCGGGCACCGCGACCAGCGTGCCGTCCGCACCGGTGAGCGTCAGCGCCTGGTCGACCACCCGGCGGAAGACGGTGGCGGGGCTGGCCCCGGAGAGCATCTCGGTGGCGATGTCGCGGGTCGCGGCGATCCACGCCTGCCGCGCCCTGGCCTGTTCGTAGAGCCGGGCGTTGTCGACCGCGATACCCGCCGCGGCGGCGAGCGCCTGCACCAGTACCTCGTCGTCCTCGGTGAACGGCTGCCCGCCGACCTTGTCGGTCAGGTAGAGGTTGCCGAACACCTCGTCGCGGATACGCACCGGCACCCCGAGGAAGGTCCGCATCGGCGGATGGTGGGCCGGGAAGCCGACGGACGCGCTGTGGTGGCGGATGTCGTCGAGGCGGATCGGCTGCGGGTCGTCGATGAGCACGCCGAGCACGCCGCGGCCCTCCGGCAGGTGGCCGATCAGCTCGCGGGTGCCGGCGTCGATGCCCTCGTGGACGAATTCGACGAGATCGTGGCCGTGTCCGCGCACCCCGAGCGCGCCGTAGCGCGCGTCGACGAGCTGGATCGCGGTGTGCACGATGGTGCGCAGTGTGACGTCGAGATCCAGTCCGGCGGTGACGACCAGCATCGCGTCGACCAGCCCGTCGAGACGGTCGCGCCCCTCGACGATCTCGTCGATGCGGTCCTGCACCTCGGTGAGCAGTTCGCGCAACCGCAGCCCGGACAGCGTGTCGCGCAGGGGACGCTGCCCCCGCGGCTGATCGGGACTGACCGGCTCGGTCACCCCACCAACTTAGCCGTCACCCTGCCCGGGGCGATCCAGCTTCGACACGAAAACCGCCGCCTGGGTGCGCCTCTCCATCCCCAGTTTGGCCAGCAGCCGTGACACGTAGTTCTTGACCGTCTTCTCCGCCAGGAACATCCGGGCCGCGATCTGTTTGTTGGTCAGACCCTCCCCGAGCAGATCGAGCAGCACCCGCTCCTGGGCGGACAGGCCCGAGAGCGGATCGGACCGTTCGACGTCGCCACGCAGCTTGGACATCAGCGCCGCGGCGGCCCGGTTGTCGAGCAGTGAGCGTCCGGCCCCGACGTCCTTGATCGCCTGCGCCAGTTCCATGCCCTTGATGTCCTTGACGACGAACCCGCTCGCGCCGGCCAGGATCGCGTCCAGCATCGCCTCGTCGGAGGTGAACGACGTCAGCATCAGGCAGCGCAGGTCGGGCAGCCGGGACAGGAGTTCCCGGCACAGCTCGATGCCGTTGCCGTCGGGCAGCCGCACGTCGAGCACCGCGACGTCGGGTTGCAGCGCGGGAATCCGGGCCAGCGCCGAGGCCACCGAATCGGCTTCGCCCACGACGTCGAGTTCCGGGTCGGCGCCGAGCAGGTCGATGAGCCCACGACGCACCACCTCGTGGTCGTCGACGAGGAAAACCCGGACCATGCTGCCAGTCTCACAATCGCCGCTCCGGTCCGCAAGAGACTTCGGCGTGCGTGGTCGCGCCCGACGCGGCCACGCACGCCGAAATCACCACGTCACGGCAGGGCGCCGGGGCTGATCTCCTCGAGCATCTCGGTGACCAGCGCGGCGATCGGCGAGCGTTCACTGCGCTGCAGCGTGATGTGCGCGAACAGCGGGTGGCCCTTGAGCTTCTCGATCACCGCCGCCACGCCGTCGTGACGCCCGACCCGCAGATTGTCGCGCTGGGCGACGTCGTGGGTGAGCACCACGCGCGACCCGGCGCCGAGCCGGGACAGCACCGTCAGCAGGACGTTGCGCTCCAGCGACTGCGCCTCGTCGACGATGACGAACGAATCGTGCAGCGAGCGGCCGCGAATGTGGGTGAGCGGCAACACTTCCAGCATTCCGCGCGAGAGCACCTCTTCGAGGACCGCGGGGCTGGCCAACCCTTCGAGGGTGTCGAAGACGGCCTGCGCCCACGGACCCATCTTGTCGCTCTCGCTGCCCGGCAGGTAGCCCAGATCCTGTCCGCCGACGGCGTAGAGCGGCCGGAACACCACGACCTTGCGCTGCGTGCGCCGCTCGAGCACTGCCTCGAGTCCCGCGCACAGCGCCAGCGCCGACTTGCCCGTGCCTGCCTTGCCGCCCAGCGAGACGATGCCGACGGATTCGTCGAGGAGCAGATCGAGGGCGACGCGTTGTTCGGCGGACCTTCCCCGGAGGCCGAACACTTCGCGATCGCCTCGCACCAGCTGCACCCGCTTGGCGGCGTTGACCCGACCGAGCGCGTGCGAGTTGCCGCCCAGCAGCCGAACACCGGTGTGACACGGTAGATCCCGCGCCGGTGCCAGATCGATCTCACCGTCGGAGAAGAGCGCGTCGACCTCATCGGCGGTCACGTCGATCTCGTCCATCCCGGTCCAGCCGGAGACCACGACGTCCTGGGCGTGGTATTCGTCGGCGTCGAGGCCGACTGCACCGGCCTTGACGCGCAACGGAATATCCTTGCTCACGAGCGTGACCCGTTTGCCCTCGGCGGCGAGATTGGCTGCCACCGTGAGGATCCTGGCGTCGTTGCTGTCGTTGCGGAACCCGGCGGGCAACACGGACGGGTCGCTGTGATTCAGCTCGACGTGCAGCGTGCCGCCTTCCGTCCCAACGGGAATGGGTTGATCGAGGCGTCCGTGCTCGAGTCGGAGGTCGTCGAACAGGCGCAACGCCTGCCGGGCGAACCAACCCAACTCGTGGTGATGCCGTTTGGCTTCCAATTCACTGATGACCACCAGCGGGACAACCACCTCGTGCTCGGCGAACCGTGTGGTGGCCCAGGGATCGGACAACAACACGGAGGTGTCGAGCACGTAAGTCCGGAGAGGCGAATCGGTCACGTAGCGCTCCTGGTATCCGCGGGTCCCCCGCGAACCTGTCGGCGGACACTGCGGCACCAGGGCCGGGGCCGGCCCTCTCGTGATCGCAACGATCGGGTACCGCCCGGACAGCAGAGCAATTCGCTAGCCATCGGAGCCGACGCTACTCCCGTCGCGGGGACTGCGCCCTGCAGGCGCGCCGGTGTGCGGCGCGCGTCAGGTTAAGCGTTCGTGAACTCCTGCAACGACGGTTCGCCGGCCAGATTCCAGGCGGTGATCCGGTCGGAGATGACGCCGCGCAACCTGGCCTTGTCGAAGATGCCGTGCTCGGCCATTGCGGCGATCTTGTCCTGGTAGGCGTCGATGTCCGCGCCGACCACGTCGAGCTCGGCCGCGCGCTTGGCGATCGCGTCGACGGTCTCCTCGCGGTGGGTCTGCAGGCAGTGCGCCACGAGGTTCGAGAAGAACACCTCGTGGCGTTCTTCGTCGGCGGCGATCCGGCCGACGAGCGCCTTGAGCACGGGCTCGCCGATCTGCGCCTCGAGGTTGCGGGTGAACACCGCGTGGGAGCGCTCGAAGAACCCCATGAACACCAGCGTCTCGATCTGGCTGAAGCGGTCGGCCCGGTAGCCCTTCATCACGTGCTCGACGCGCACGTCCTCGTTCGCGGTCGGGTCGACCTCACGGGTGACGACGAGGTAGTTGCGCAGCGCGACGGCGTGCAGGTGCTCCTCGGCGGTCCAGCGGCCGATCCAGCGACCCCACTTCTCCTCGAGGATGAAGTGCTCGACGAGTTCGCGGTGGTAGCCGGCGAGGTTGTCCTTGGTGATCAGCAGGATCTCGAGCGCGTCGGTGACGTGTTTGGGCAACGTCACCTGCGACGCATCCCAGTCCCGACCACCGAGGAACGCGAAGTTCTCCCCCTGGTCGAACGGCACGTAGTCGTGCGCGAACCAGAGGTCCTCGGAGTCGAGGTGGCGACGCAGCTCGTCCTTGACGACCGGCTCCAGCTCGACGGTCAGCGCATTAGGAACAGGTTTCTGTGCCATGCGGTTACAGTAACCTAAATCTGTGGGAACCGTAAAATTCCCGCGGCGCGTCGCCGCTACAGCGTGAGACCGGGATACAGGGGGTTGGCCGCGAGCATCTCGGCCGAGGCGGCGTGCACCCGTTCGGCGGTGCCGTCGGCCAGCGTGTACTTGGCCTTGGAGAACCCAGTGGGGCCGGTCGGATTCGGCTGGGTGTTGTTCAGCACGTCGACCACCAGCTCGGCCACCCGGTCGAACTCCGCGGCGCCGAAGCCGCGGGTGGTCAGCGCGGGGGTGCCGAATCGGATGCCGCTGGTGTACCAGGCGCCGTTCGGGTCGGCCGGGATCGAGTTGCGGTTGGTGACGACGCCGGCGTCGAGCAGCGCGGACTCGGCCTGGCGGCCGGTCAGCCCGAAACTTGTCACGTCGAGCAGCACGATGTGGTTGTCGGTGCCGCCGGTGACCAGGCGGGCGCCGCGCTTGAGGAACCCCTCGGCCAGCGACTTGGCGTTGTCGGCGACCCGCTGAGCGTAGGCCTGGAACGACGGCTGCCGCGCCTCGGCCAGCGCGACCGCCTTGGCGGCCATCACGTGCGACAGCGGTCCGCCGAGCACCATCGGGCAGCCCTTGTCGACGGCGTCGGAGTACTCCGGCTGGGCCAGCACGAGCCCGCCGCGCGGTCCGCGCAGCGACTTGTGCGTGGTGGTGGTGACGACGTGGGCGTGCGGCACCGGATCCTCGTCGCCGGTGAAGACCTTGCCCGCGACCAGACCGGCGAAGTGGGCCATGTCGACCATCAGCGTGGCGCCGACCTCGTCGGCGATCTCGCGCAGCGTGGCGAAGTTCACCCTGCGCGGGTAGGCCGAGTACCCGCCGACCAGGATCAACGGCTTGAACTCACGCGCGGCGGCGGCCAGCTTGTCGTAGTCGAGCAGCCCGGTCTCCGGATCGGTGCCGTAGCTGCGCTGGTGGAACATCTTGCCGCTGATGTTCGGGCGGAAGCCGTGGGTGAGGTGACCGCCGGCGTCGAGCGACATACCGAGCAGCCGCTGATTGCCCAGCTTGTTGCGCAGGCTCTCCCAGTCGGCCTCGGACAGGTCGTTGACGTGCTTGGCGCCGAGTTCGGCCAGTCCGGGCGCCTCGACGCGGGTGGCGAGGATGGCCCAGAAGGCGACCAGGTTGGCGTCGATGCCGGAGTGCGGCTGCGCGTAGGCATACGGCGCGCCGAACAGCTCGCGGGCGTGTTCGGCGGCGACGGACTCGACCACGTCGACGTTCTGGCAGCCCGCGTAGAACCGGTGGCCGATCGTGCCCTCGGCGTATTTGTCGGACAGCCAGGTCCCCATGGTCAGCAGGACGGCCGGCGAGGCGTAGTTCTCGCTGGCGATCAGCTTGAGCGAATCACGTTGATCGGCCAGCTCTTTGCGGGTGGCCGCGGCGATCCGGGGTTCGACGGACTCGATGACCTGGAGCGCGGCCCGATATGCGGCGCTCGCGGTGTCGGCGTACTCGGCGCCTGGAGCGGCCGCCGACGAGGTCACGGGGTCTGCAGTCATGCTGTCGAGGGTAATCGCGCACGGCCGTGCGGCAGAAATCAGCCACCATCAGCGGCGACGGTCAGGCCACGCGCAGCGCCGAGGGGATCAGCGGTTCGTCGAGCAGTCGGCCGAACCGCTCGGTCAGCCCGACGCCGGCCGGTCGCGCGTCGAGCCACCCGCGCAGCAGCCGGTAGCCCTCGACGTAGGTCGACGTGTACGCCCGCCACAGCGGCGACGACAGGAACCGCAGCATCTGGCGCGCCCGGTCGTCGTCGACCAGCAGCCACCGCTTGAGGAACGCCACGACGTCGTCGACCGGGCGGTGTTCGTCGTGCAGCATGATCGCGGCGTCCTGGCGCACGTCGGCCAGCGCCGTCGTGGCCGCCGACACCGCCTCGGCGCGTGCCCCGTCGAACCGCAGCCCGAGGTCGGCGTAGATCTCGGCCGCCCAGCTCCCCCAGTTCGGTCCGATCGCCGCGTACAGCGCGAGGTCGGCCAGCCCCTCGGCCATCAGGCACTGCGGCGTGTTGACCAGGAAGATCGTCTGCTCGGCCTGGCCGAGTGTCGCGACCAGCCCCGCTTCCTTGCGGCAGTGCTCGGTGTGGTGGCCCGGGTAGGACTCGTGGGCCACCAGTCGCGGCAGGTTGGCCATCTGCTGTTTGAGGTCGGCGTTCACCGCGACCGTCGAGCGGTAGTCGCCCAGGTAGTAGTTGAACCCCGACCACGGTTTGTCGGTGACGACCTCGTAGGTGATGGTCTCGGTGTCGGGCAGCGGATACGTCGCCCGCACCCGGTCGCGCAGCGCGCTCGAGAACGCGTGGATGCACACTTCGAGCCGCTCGGGCGGGATCTCGTCGGCGGTGCGGTGCGCCTGGATCCGATCGGCCAGCGGCCCGGTGCCGCCGAGCGCCTCGTCCAGCGCGACGTGCGCCTGCCGGTACGCCTCCGGGTCCCCCTTGGCGATCCGCACGTCGAAGTACGCCTCGACCTCGTCGACGAACCCGACGTCCTCACCGGCGAACTTGCGGCCCGCCAGCGCCAGCGCCCGCAGGTGCGCGGTGAGGTAGTCCGCGCGCGCCTCGTCGAACCCTCCGGTGCGCGGGGTGTCGGGCAGCGCCGCGATCAGTCGCTCGGCCTGACGGGCCAGATCTGCGGGGTCCGGCGCGGGCTCGTCGGCCACCATCCGCCGCAGCGCGGGGTCGCCGGTGAAGGAGTCGACGTAGCCGTCCTCGATGCGGTCGAAGCGCAGACCGAGGAGCAGATATTCGCGGATCAGGGTGTCGGGCTCCATGCCCGACACGCTAACCGGGTCGCCCCAGGCGTACACCCCGGAGCCCGTACTGCAAGACTGGCCCCATGGCGCGGCTGAGCGAACCGAGCCCCTACGTCGAGTTCGACCGCACCCAGTGGCGTGCGCTGCGAATGTCGACGCCGCTGAAGCTGACCGAAGACGAGCTGAAGAAGCTCCGAGGTCTCGGCGAGAAACTCGACCTCCTCGAGGTCGAAGAGGTCTACCTCCCGCTGGCCCGGCTGATCCATCTGCAGGTCGCCGCGCGGCAGCGGTTGTTCGCCGCGACGTCGGAGTTCCTCGGCGAACCGCAACAGAACCCGGACCGGCCGGTGCCGTTCATCATCGGCGTCGCGGGCAGCGTGGCCGTCGGCAAATCCACCACCGCCCGTGTGCTGCAGGCGCTGCTGGCCCGCTGGGGCAACCACGCCCGCGTCGACCTGGTCACCACCGACGGCTTCCTGTACCCGAACGCCGAGCTGGCGCGTCGGAACATCATGCACCGCAAGGGTTTCCCGGAAAGCTACGACCGCAGGGCGCTGATGCGGTTCGTCACCGCGGTGAAATCCGGCGCCGACTACGCGTGTGCGCCGGTCTACTCACACCTGCTCTACGACATCGTCCCCGGCGACAAGCAGGTGATCCGGCATCCCGACATCCTCATCCTCGAGGGTCTCAACGTGCTGCAGACCGGGCCGGCACTGATGGTCTCGGACCTGTTCGACTTCTCGGTCTACGTCGACGCCCGCCTCGAGGACATCGAGGGCTGGTACATCTCCCGGTTCCTGACGATGCGGTCCACGGCGTTCGCCGACCCCGCGTCGCACTTCCACCACTACGCCACGCTGACCGACGAGCAGGCCGTGTTCGCTGCTCGCGACATCTGGCACTCGATCAACCGGCCGAACCTCATCGAGAACATCCTGCCGACCCGCCCGCGGGCGACGCTGGTGCTGCGCAAGGACGCCGATCACGCGATCAATCGGCTACGCCTGCGCAAGTTGTGAGGTCCCGTTCCCGCGCGAGCAGACACAGAATCGCCCTGGAACTGGAGTTCCAGGGCGATTCTGTGTCTGGTCGCGAGGTCAGAGCCGGCGCCAGCCGACGTACTGCAGTTCGGCGAACACCGCGGTGTAGACACCGGTCGCAAGAGTGAGCACCACGCCGACGGTCGTCATCGTCCACACGTCGGTGGCGACGACCACGACGGCGGCGACGGTGTAGGCGAGGTTGGCCACGATCACCGCGAGTCCGGCACTGCGCAGCGACGGCAGCATCGACAGACCGAACACCACGAGCCCGTAGACGATGAAGAACGCGGCCAGTGAGTATTCGATCGTCGTCGTCGTGCCGGACCAGTCGGCCATCCGTGCGGCGAGCGGCAATGCGGCAACACCGGCCAGCCCGGTCAGCACGGCGTCGGCGCGCATGGCCATCCGCAGGAAACGGTCCCGGGTGGTGGTGGGGGCGGTGACAGCGGTCATTCTCTTCTCCTTCGTGGGAACAACGGGGACAACCAGGGGCCGGATGCGGGGCGACACGCCTTCGAACAGCGGCGCCCCGCACCGGCAGGAGGGAGTCACGCCAGACGGCGCACCCCGAGGTACTGCAGATAGGCGAAGGCCAGCGTCACCACGGCAAACATGACGGTCATGACGACCCCCGCGGCGGTGAGCGGCAACCAGCCCCCGATGAGCACCACTGCGGTTATCACGGCGAAGCCGACGTTGCCGGCCAGCACACCTGCCCCGACACGGCGCACGTCGGGCACGGCCGCCAACACGTAAAGCAGGGCGCCGTACGCGACCAGCAACGCGCCGCCGATCCACTCGGCCGTGGACGAGAGGCCCGAGAGCCGCGACAGCGGGTCGGCGGCCATCGCGACGAACAGGCCGAGCGCCGCGCACAGGGTCGCGTCGGCGCGCAACGCGAAGCGCAGCAGCGAGTCGGTGGAATCGGACAGTGGGCGGGTGACGATTGCGGTCATGTCGGCTCCTCGGCGGTGAGGTCTCCGGTGAATCTGTGGACACCACCGATGCTGCGGAGAACGCACTGCCAGATCGACCCCGGACGCTGCCGACTACTGCCAGCCGCAGGTCAGCGCGCTGCCGGTCAGTTGCGGGCGCTGACCAGATCGCTGCGCAGATCGGCGGCGATCACTTTGGCCGCGGCGGTCTGCCAGTTGTGCAGCGAGCGCTGCGGCACCTCGGTGACCAACCACTGCCAGGCCCGCCGGGCGACGGGATCCAGCCCCGCCGGCGTCGCGTTCTGGGCATAGGCGCGCACACCGGCCACGTACGGGAAGTACAGCGAGTTGTAGTGCCGCCACTGTTCGGTGGTGCCGAAGTCGCCGCCGTCGCGCGGTTTGAGCCGGGCGATCCGGTCGGCCAGCAACGCCCGCAGCTCTGTGGCGCGTTCCAACGGCTGATCGGGGGCGCCGCGGGCGGCGAGGCGTTCGTCGATGACGGGCAGCGCCGTCAACGGGTTGGCCATGAGCTTGGCGAGGTCGCCGTAGTGCCCGAGCGCACGACGCGTCAGCCGGGTGAAGGTCTCGTCGTCGACGTCGTCGAGGGGGTTGGTGGCCCGCCGCGGCAGCGCCGCCTCGGTGCGGCGCAACGCGGCCCGGTCGGCGCGCAGATCCGGCGAGCGGGAGAACGCCAACCGGTCCAGCACCCCGGCCAGCGGATCGGCGAGCACGTTGACCGCGATCGCGAGCGCGAGGCTGGTGAACAACAGCACCGCCAGCGCGGTCCCCGTGCCGGCGAACGCCATACCCAGGAGCACCTGACCGCCGAACAGCAACGCGACCACCGTCGTCGCGACGAACGAGCGCCGCATGTCGGCGCGCAACGCCTGCCCCTCGTCGAACGCATCCCAGATCGCCACCGCCACGCCGAGCAGCGCGACGTCGAACCCCGTCGATGCCAGCGCCAGCCAACTCGGGACGAGGCCGAGCGGGATCACCAGGATCGCGTTGCCCAGTGCGAAGAACAGGGTCGCGATGACCAGGAACCCCACCACCGGAACGGGTTTCACCCCGCGGCGCACCGCGAGCACCATCGCGGCGAGCGCGGACACCGAGACCGCGGCGAACATCACCCAGTGCCCCGTCCGCAGTGGGCCCTCGACGCTGCCGGCCATCGCGGCGCCGGCCAATGCCAACGCCGCGACGCAGGCGACCGCGATCCGCTCACCGGCCCGCCCACGCGCCGTGTCCGGCGGACGTGACAGTTCGAGCAGTACCGCGAACCATGCGACGCCCGGTACGACGACGAGGTAGATCTCGACCCGGCCGAGCATGTCGGCGCCGCTGAACACTCGCACGGCGTCGAGAGCCACCACGACGGCGAACCCGGTCAACCCGAGCGCGGCCGACACGAGGACGGGCTTACGCGGGTTGCGCGCGAGCAGATATAGACCCAGCCACCAGCTCAGCGCGAAGACCACGGCGGACAGCGCAGCCATGGCACAAGTGTGGCACGCGTCTCAGACGCCGTAGCGGCGATCCCGGCGCGTGTAGTCGCGCAGTGCGCGCAGGAAGTCCACCCGCCGGAACGCGGGCCAGTACGCCTCGGTGAACCACATTTCGGAGTAGGCGCTCTGCCACAACAGGAATCCCGAGAGACGCTGCTCGCCGGAGGTGCGGATCACCAGGTCCGGATCGGGCTGACCCGAGGTGTAGAGGTTCTCGGAGATCGCTTCGGCGGTGACCGCCTCGACCAACTGGTCCCCGGAGACGCCGTCGGCCAGCTTCTTGCCGAGCAGGGCGCGCACCGCGTCGACGATCTCCTGTCGGCCGCCGTAGGCGACGGCGACGTTCACGTGGAGGTATCCGGCGGTCGCCTCCGTCTGGGTCGATTCGACGGCGTCGCGCAGCCGTCGCGCCGGTTCCTCGCCGAGCAGCGAGAGATCTCCGACGGTGCGCACGCTCCACCGGTTGGCCGGTGCGCAGATCTCCTCGACAACACCGGTGATGATCTCGAGGAGTTCGGCGAGTTCGTCGGGGTCGCGCCGCAGATTCTCGGTCGACAGCAGATACACGGTGGCCATCTCGATGCCCGCGGCCTGACACCACCGCAGCATCTCGGCGATCTTCGCCGCGCCGACCCGATAGCCGTAACTGACGTCGTCGTGACCGGCGTCACGCGCCCAGCGGCGGTTGCCGTCGCAGAGCACCGCAATGTGGCGCGGCAGTTGTGATTTGGACCGCATCAGTTCCTGACGCAACCGCATCTCATAGAGCCGGTATGCAGGCTCCTTGAGACCGCGGGGAATGATGTCCATGGGTATTCAGACTACTGTGGCGGCCGAGTGCCCCAACCGACTTGACGGAGGTGACATGACGACCCCGTCCACGCCGATCGACGCCAGCAAGCCGAGCCCGGCCGGTGAGCCCGAGGACTTCCCCGAGGCGGTCGCCGAACGGGTCGCCCAGTTCATCGGCAAGCCACGCGCCCGCGGCTGGATCCACGTCTACTCCGCGATCGTCGCGGTGATCTGCGGGGCGACGCTGGTGTCGGTGTCATGGGCGGTCGTGTCGACCCGCGCGGGCATCGCAACGCTGATCTACACGCTGACGATCGTGGCGATGTTCGCCGTCAGCGGGACCTACCACCGGGTGAACTGGCGATCGCCGGTCGCGCGCAAGTGGATGAAGCGCGCCGACCATTCGATGATCTTCATCTTCATCGCGGGCAGCTACACACCGTTCGCCCTGCTGGCTCTGCCGGAGGGCAAGGGCATGGTGCTGTTCTGGATCGTCTGGGGCGGCGCGCTGGCCGGCGTGCTGCTCAAGATGTTCTGGCCGTCGGCCCCCGCATGGGTGGGTGTGCCGCTGTACCTGTTGCTCGGCTGGGTGGCGGCGTGGTTCATCGGCCCGATCATGGACGGCGCGGGCGTCGCCGCGGTGGTGCTGCTGATCGTCGGCGGCGCGCTGTACAGCATCGGCGGGGTGCTCTACGGGCTGAAATGGCCGAACCCGTGGCCGACGACGTTCGGGCACCACGAGTTCTTCCACGCCTGCACCGCGGTCGCGGCGATCTGCCACTACATCGCGATGTGGTTCGCGGTCTTCTCCGGGTAGCGGTTTCGGCGTGTGCGGTCGCGCTCAGCGCGACTCCGCACGCCGACATCACAGCTGGGCGATGTTCTCCGGACCCCAGTAGGCCTTCATCGAGGCGATCTGCCCGTCGGCGGTGAACGTCATGATCTCGATCGGTTCGATGCGCATGGCGCCGCCGACGGTGATCGCGAACAGGAACGCCGCCTCGTTGCCGCCGACGCGGATCGTCAGCAGCTCCGTGCTGATCTCCGCCCCGTCCATGTTCTTGTAGAACCCCGCGATCGCGTGCCGTCCGATGTGCACCTCTCCCCCGCCAACGGGGTCCTCGAGCGTGGCGTCCTCGGCGTACAGCGCGGCGACGTCGTCAGCGGTGCCGGAGGCGACGGTGTCGAGGTAACGCTGAACCAGGGCTTTGGGGTCGACGGCCATGTGCCGCAGGCTACACCGCGACCGTCCGGGCGCGCCCGGTCACCCTTTCACCCGCAGCCCGTACAGGTAGGTGGTGAGGTACTCCTCGATGACCGGAGTGCGGATCCCGCGGTCCTCGGGCAGTGTGATCAGCAGGGCGTACAGGCCCACCAGGAACGACACCCCGTTGTTGAGGACGTCGACGCCGGCCGGGATCTCACCGCGGTCGCGGGCACGGCCCAGTTCCTCGACGACGGCGAAGACGACGGGATGGGCGGTCGATTCCTCCGACGGCGGACGCGTGGTGGAGAAGTGCAGCGCCAGGAAGTCCTTGAACAATCGGCTGCCGAGCCGGTTCTCGAGGGTGCCGAGCAGCTCGACCATCTTGGCCAGCGTGGCCCGCACGTCGTGCGGTCGGGCGAAGAAGCGGCCCAGTTCGGCGGCCATGCGCTCCTCTTCGCGACGCTCGAGTTCCAGCAGCACGTGCTCCTTGGTCGGGAAGTGGAAGAAGAACGTTCCGTGTGCGACACCGGCCGACGCGACGATCGCGCCGATGTCGGCGCCTGCGATCCCGCCACGTTTGAACTCCGCGATCGCCGCGCCCAGCAACCGCTCCCGGGTCTGGGCGCCCTTTCTGCCGCGCTCCGACGGCGTCTGCTTCAGCAACTTCGATCCGCTCTGACGTGGTGACGCTGCAGCGATCGTACGGGAGAAACCATAAAACTGACTGAAATCAAAAATCTTCTTCTCCGCGGGGCGCAGACCCGCTACGGTGAGCCCAACGGTAAAGGCGTATACGCGGCCGTCGTTCGCAGCACGGCACGGACAACGACCGTTTCGACATCTGGGCGGCCGGCGTCCCAGTCAGCTGACTCGAGTCATACGGAGGCCAACGGTGCAGATCCTCGAGCAGGTCCAGGACCTGCCGAAAGCAGGAAAGATCAAGGCGCAGTGGGTCTGCCTGTGGACGGGACCGGCGGTCGGCGCGGTACTGCTGCTCGCGCTGCTGGCCTTTCCCGGCTTCTGGCCGCCGATGTCCCCCACCATGAGCGCCGAGCAGGTCGCCGCGTTCTACACCGAACACACCGCGTGGATCCGCCTGAGTCAGGTGACGTTCAACCTCTGCGGGATCATGGTGCTGCCGTTCTTCATGGTCATCGTCATGCAGATGAAGCGGATGCGAACGCAGACGGGCGTGTTCGCCTACTGCTACCTCACCGCGGTCGTCAGCGGCGCAACGACTTTCGCGCTGTCCAACATCCTCTTCCTGGTGGCGGCCTTTCGACCGGACCGCGATCCGGCGTTGGTCATGGTGCTCAACGACCTGGCGTGGATCGTGTTCATCGCGCCGGTCGGAATGGTGGTCACCCAGTTCGTCCTGCTGGCACTCGCGGTGCACTTCGACGACGGACCCGATCCGGTGTTCCCCCGCTGGGTCGGCCACTACTCGCTCGCGACCGGGCTGGCGATGATTCCCGCGGCGGGGGCAGCGGTGTTCCACACCGGCCCGCTGGCCTGGGACGGGATCCTGTCGTTCTGGGTGCGCAACGGCGCGTTCGCGGTGTTCGTCATCGTCATGTTCTTCGTGCTGCGCACCGCGGTGTTGCGCGAGGCGCGTGACGAGGGCGTCCTGCGATGAGCGTGCTCGCACCCGCGGAACGGCTCCGCAGCGCGGGCCGCGTGCCCCCCGGCAGGCGGGACGTGCGATGGGTCTGCTGGTTCTTCCCGGTGTGGTACGCGGTGTTCGGGGTGATCATCTGCATCCTGGCCCGGGTGACCCCACCGCCCCGGCCCGATGTCACCGCCGAGGACAAGGTGGCGTTCTTCGTCAGCAACGGTGCGACCATCCAGATCGGTTTCACCGTGCTGCTCATCCTGCTCGGCGGCGCTGCGGTGACCAACGGCCTGGTCGGCTACCACATGTCGCGGATGTCGACGGGGCCGATCTTCGCCTACGGCTACATCGGCGGCATGGGGGTCGGTGCGCTGCCCGGCTTCCTGCTCGTCGCGGTCTGCTTTCTGACCGCCACCTTCCGCACCGATCGCGACCCGAAAATCGTCAGCCTGCTCTACGACCTCGGAATGCTGTCCTACAACGGGTCGCTGGGCTGCTTCTCCGCGGCCTACCTGGTGTTCGCGATCGCGATCCTCTACGACAAGAACGACATCTTCCCGACGTGGTTCGCTTACGTGAGCATCTGGCAGATCGTCACCGAGGTGATCGCCACGCAGATGTTCGTCGCGCAGTCCGGTCCGTTCGCCTGGAACGGATCGCTGGCCTTCTGGTGGTCGGTCGTCGTGTTCAGCCTGTGGCTCGGGGCGCTGATCGTATTGCTGCGCAGGGCCACCGCCCGCGAACTCGATGAGGTGACGGCACCGTGACGCAACTCGAGGTCGACGCCGGCCGGAAGGGCGACGGCCACCTGCCCGGCGACGGGCACATGTGGGTGATGGTGCTGGGTGACCTGATCATCTTCGCGGGGTACTTCGTCGTCTTCATGGTCTACCGCGCGATGAACCCCGAGGAGTTCCTGCGCGCGCAGCAGCACCTCGACATCGACATCGGTGTGCTCAACACCGTTGTGCTGCTGACCAGTTCGCTGTTCGCCGCACGCAGCGTGCTCGCCGCGCGGGCGGGTAGGCACGAGCGCGCGATCGTGCTGCTCTACGCGGGCGGCATCGCCGGACTGCTGTTCGTGGTCTTCAAGGGCTATGAGTGGTATGTCAAAATTGCGGCGGGGCAGACGAATTCGCAGCTGTTCTACTCCTTTTACTACGTGCTGACCGGTGTCCACCTGGTGCACGTGTTGATCGGCCTGATCGTGCTCGGTGTGCTCGTCCGCGAACTGCGGAACCCCGGGCGGCGCAGGACGTCGGTGGTCGAATCCGGTGCCGTGTACTGGCACATGGTCGACCTGCTCTGGGTGATCATCTTCGGACTGCTCTACGTGATGAGGTGACCGTGACCGATACCGCGGGGGCCGGTGCCCACACGACCGGCCGGACGTTGACGTGGGCGTGGGCCGCCCTGACCGCGATCACGGTGGGGTCGTGGTGGCTGGCGCCCGCGCACTTCACCGACACCGTGGCCGCGAGCACGCCGATCACCGCGCTGGTGCTGGCGTTGACCTTCGTCAAATCCCGTCTGATCGTCCGGTTCTTCATGGAGGTGCGCACCGCGCCGCGCTGGCTCAAGCGGGCCTGTGACTGCTGGCTGGCCGCGTTGTTCGCGGCGGTCTTCGTGATCTATCTCGTCTGAGCGGGAGCGAGCGCGGCAGCCAACTGCTCGTCGGTCGTCACCGGCAGGTCGCACACCCGGCCGCGGCATACGTACGCGGCGTCGGCGTCGTGCACGCGGTCGCGGCCGATCAGCAGTTCCGAGGAGTCCACGGGACCGCCCACCACGATCGCCCCACCCGGCGCGAGTGTCCGTGCGGCGCGCAGCAGTCCGGAGTGCGCCGGATCGCAGGCCACCGCGATCTGGATGGGCCCTCGGACGGCGGCCTCGGCCACCGCGAGCCAGTGGCCGCCCGATCGTGGCGCCCGGTCGAGGATCAGCGCCGCGGTGGCCAGCGTGGCGTCCGCGGCCGCCGCGTAGCGCCCGGCGCGTTCGGACGGGGCCAGATGCGCGGCCAGTTGCAGCGCCTCCGCGATCAGAGAGGCACCCGACGGTGTCGCGCCGTCGAACGGGTCGGCGGGGCGCAGTACCAGTGCCTCGGCGTCGTCGGCGGTGTCGAACCAGTGGCCCGCGCGCTGCGGGTCGGCGAAGTGCGCGAGCGCGACGTCGACCAGGTCCAGACCCGCCTGCAGCCACTGCACCTCCCCGGTCGCCTGGTGGAGGCCGAACAACCCGGTGGCCAGCGCGGCGTGGTCCTCGAGGATCGCCGCGCTCTCCCCCACCCGGCCGCCGAGGCTGGCGCGGCGCAACCTGCCGTCGACGATGTGCAGACCGATGACCGCGCGTGCGCATTCCGTTGCGGCAGAGAGCAGTTCGGGCTGGTCGAGGGCGATCGCGGCCTCGACCAGCGCGGTGATCGCCAGCCCGTTCCACGCGGTGACGACCTTGTCGTCACGGCCGGGCTGCGGTCGGGTCGACCGCGCGGCCCGCAGCGCCACGCGCACGCGCCCGAAACGCGCAGGGTCGTCGGGGTCGGCGGGCAGCTGCAGCACCGACGTGCCGTGTTCGAACGTCCCGGCGTCGGTGACGGCGAAAAGCGCTGCGGCCCAACGTCCGTCCTCGTCGCCGAGCACCTCCCGCAGCTGGGCGGGCGTCCAGGCGTACGTGAGGCCCTCGACGCCGTCGGCGTCGGCGTCGAGCGACGAGGTGTACATCGCGTCGGCGCCCAGACCGTCGATGAGGAATCGGGCCGTCTCACCGGCCACCCGGCGCGCGAGCGGATCTCCGGTGCGGCGCGCCCAGTGCGCGTACGCCCGCAACAGCAGCGCGTTGTCGTAGAGCATCTTCTCGAAGTGCGGCACCAGCCATTCGGCGTCGACGCTGTAGCGCGCGAAGCCTCCGGCGAGCTGGTCGTAGATGCCGCCGCGGGCCATCGCCGCCGCGGTGCGCTCGACGGTGGCGAGCGACTCCGGCGACCCCGTGCGCTCGTGGTGGCGCAGCAGCGCCTCCAGCAGCGCGGAGGGCGGGAACTTGGGCGCTTCCCCGAACCCGCCGCGGGCGGTGTCCTCGTCGCGCAACACGGCCGCGACGGCGGAGTCGCACAGTTCGGGACGCACCGGCGGCCCGCCACCGGGCAGTCCGCCCGCCATGTTCCGCAGCTCGCCGGCGATCCGGTCGGAGGCCTCCTCGACCTCGTCGCGACGCGCCCGCCAGGTCTCGGCGACGGCGGCGAGCAGTTGCAGGAAGTTCGGCTTCGGGTAGTAGGTGCCGCAGAAGAACGGCCGTCCGTCGGGGGTGAGGAAGCACGTCATCGGCCAACCGCCCTGACCGGTCAGCGCGACGGTGGCGTTCATGTACACCGCATCCAGATCAGGCCGCTCCTCGCGGTCGACCTTGATGCACACGAAGTCCGCGTTCGCGGCCGCGGCGACCTCGGGGTCCTCGAACGATTCGTGGGCCATGACGTGGCACCAGTGGCAGGCCGCGTAGCCGATCGACAGCAGGATCGGCACGTCGCGCTCGGCCGCCTCGGCCAGCGCCGCCGCAGTCCACTGGCGCCAGTGGACCGGATTGTCGGCGTGCTGGCGCAGGTAGGGGCTGGTGGCCCCGGCGAGCTCGTTAGCCCCCGGACTCACGCGGGGGGTTCCCGTTCTCGGCCACGATGCCGGGGTCGGTGCCGGATTCCCGGCCGAGGTCGACGGTGCCGTCGTCGACGGCCTGATCGGGCTCGGGGTGCTCGGGGTCGAACGACTCCGGCAGCCGTTTGAGGTGGCGGTTCATCGACCACACCAGCAGGAACACCGAGACCAGCAGCATGGCGACGATGAGCAGGCCGAACGGGCTGGCCTTGCCGAAGTCCGGACCGGTCTCCCGTGGCTGCTCCTGGGCCAGCCATTCCGTCGCCAACATCACGGTGTCGATCATCGGTCCACCTCGAGACCTTCGAACAGGTCGGTCTCGGGCAGGGTGACCGGGACGCGGGAGCGCGCCAGTTCGAACTCCTCGGTCGGCCAGAGCCGTTCCTGCCATTCGAGCGGCGCGGCGAAGAAGAAGCTGTTCGGGTCGATCTGGGTGGCGTGTGCGCGCAGCGCATCGTCACGCTGCGGGAAGTACTTGGCGCACTCCACCCGGGTGGTCACCCGCTTGGCGAAGATGTCGCGGTCGGGGTTCCAGTGCTCGAGCCACTTCGCGAACGGCCCCTCGAGCCCGTGTTTGGCGAACTCGTCCTGCAGGGTCTGCATCCGGTCCCGCAGGAATCCGTGGATGTAGTACAGCTTCGAGACCGTCCACGGTTCGCCGGCATCGGGGTACCGGCGGTAGTCGCCCGCCGCTTCGTACGCCGCCACCGAGACCTCGTGGCAGCGGATGTGATCGGGGTGCGGATATCCGCCCGTCTCGTCGTAGGTGGTCATGACGTGGGGTTTGAACTCCCGGATCACCCGCACCAGCGCTTCGGTGGACTCCTCCAGCGGCGCCAGGGCGAAGCACCCGTCGGGCAGCGGCGGCAGCGGATCACCCTCGGGTAGGCCGGAGTCGACGAACCCGAGCCAGTGGTGTTCGACACCGAGGATCTCGGCGGCCCTGGCCATCTCGTCGCGCCGGATCTCGGCCATCCGGCCGTGCACCTCCGGGATGTCCATCGCGGGGTTCAGGATGTCGCCGCGCTCGCCACCCGTCAGCGTCACCACCATGACGCGGGCGCCGGCGTCGGCGTATTTGGCCATGGTGGCGGCACCCTTGCTCGACTCGTCGTCGGGGTGCGCATGCACCGCCATCAAGCGCAGTTCACTCATCTCATCTCATCTAACTACGGCGTCGTCGCGACTATGCCCCGGGCCGTCCCCGGTCCGTTTCGCGGCCGGGCTCGTCTTCGAGGTCGCACCCGTTGCGCTCTATAGTCTCAGTCCTGACAGAGCCGACCGACCGACGGGCACCCGAAACGCATGATCGAACGTCCAGCCGCCCGTTACGGGCGGCAGCGGGTGTCGCGCCGGACGCGTCGGCTCGTGGTGGCCGTCCTGGCCGCGGGCGTCGTCGTGGCCGGGGTGATCCTGGCGGTCGTGGCCTCCCAGCGGTTGGGCACCCAGGACGTCGAGGGTGAGCTCGGCGCCTACCGGCTCATCGACGACCGGACCGTCGAGGTGACGGTCAGCGTCACCCGCGAGGATCCGTCGCAACCCGCCGTCTGCATCGTGCGGGCACGGTCCAAGGACGGCAGCGAGACCGGCCGCCGCGAGGTCCTGGTCCCACCCTCGCAACAGGCGACGGTGCAGGTCACGACGGTGGTCGAATCGAGCAGGCCGCCGGTGATCGGCGACGTCTACGGGTGCGGGCTCGACGTCCCGCCCTATCTGGTGGCGCCCTAGCGCGGCCGTACGGCGAACAACCGACAGCGAAATCGTGAACGGCCGCCGGCACGCCGGTGGTACCATCGACGGGTACACGGTTCCGGCTGGGGCCGTGTATTGCTGCATTTACACCCGTGTCGGGGGAGGCACGAGCCGGGGGTGCAGTGATACACGCCACGTGACCCCGGCCCTCGACCCCACAAGACTTCGTACGCGAACACAGCGCGAGACAACGACGACAGGAGCGCGAAGACATGACCGACACTCAGGTCACGTGGTTGACCCAGGAGTCATACGACCGGCTGAAGGCGGAGCTGGACCAGCTGATCGCCAACCGCCCCGTCATCGCCGCCGAGATCAACGACCGCCGCGAAGAGGGCGACCTGCGCGAGAACGGCGGCTACCACGCCGCCCGTGAGCAGCAGGGTCAGGAAGAGGCGCGCATCCGCCAGCTGCAGGAGCTGCTCAACAACGCCAAGGTCGGCGAGGCGCCCAAACAGTCGGGCGTCGCGCTGCCCGGCTCGGTGGTCAAGGTCTACTACGACGGCGACGAGAAGGACACCGAGACGTTCCTGATCGGCACCCGCGAACAGGCCGTCAACGACGGCAAGCTCGAGGTGTACTCCCCCGCGTCGCCGCTGGGCGCCGCGCTGATCGACGCCAAGGTCGGCGAGACACGCACCTACACCGTCCCCAGCGGCAGCACCGTCGAGGTCACCCTCGTCAGCGCGGAGCCGTACCACTCCTGACGGTCCATGGCGCGCATCGCCGAAGACCTGTTACTGCTGCTGCTGGACAACGCGTCCGCCCAGCCGTGCCTGGACAAGCCACGCCGTGAGCGGGTACTCGCCGCCGCGGTGCTGCTCGACCTCGCACACGCCTGCCTCATCCGGCCCGCGGTCGACGGTGATCCCGCGCCGGCGGGCCGGCTCGTCGCGCTGACACCGCGCGGCCGGCTCGACCCGGTCGCCGAACCGGCGTTCCGGCTGTTGCAGCGCCGCGCGCTGCGCCCGCCGTCGGCGATCGACCGACTGCGCAGGCACACCGAGGACGCACTGCTCGCCCACCTGGAGGGCACCGGTCAGATCGGCCGGGTCGAACTTCCCGGTAAGCGCATCGGCCACCACTACGCGTGGCCGGTGGCGAACCGCGACCGGGCGGCGCACTCCCGCTCCCAGGTCCTGTCGGCGCTGTTCGACCGCACCCCGCCCACCCCCTCCACCGCAGCGGTCATCACGCTGCTGCACGCGGTGGACGGGCTGGGTGCGCTGCTGTCCCTCAACGACCGGGGCTGGCGGTGGGTGCACGGCCGGGCCGGTGAGATCTCGCTCGGCAGTTGGGTCGACGAATCACCGACGGGTCTGGCAGAGGTGAACCTCGCCGTCACCGCGGCGGCGATCCGCGCGGCGTTAACCTAGCGCCTGCTCCAGGTCGGCGATCAAATCGGCGCGATCCTCGATGCCGACCGACAATCGCACCAGATCCTCGGGCACCTCGAGTTGCGAACCGGCGGTGGAGGCGTGCGTCATCGCACCCGGGTGCTCGATCAGCGACTCCACCCCGCCGAGCGATTCGGCGAGGATGAAAATGCTTGTGCGAGCGCAGAAGTCGCGTGCTGCCTTCGGCCCGCCGCGCAACCGTACCGACACCATGCCGCCGAATCCGCTCATCTGTCTGGCCGCCACGTCATGGCCGGGATGGCCGGGCAGACCGGGATAGAGCACCGAGTCGATCGCCGGGTGACCGTCGAGGAATTCGGCGACCGCCGCGGCGTTCTCGCTGTGCCGCTGCATCCGGACCACCAGCGTCTTGAGCCCGCGCAGCGTGAGATAGGCGTCGAACGGGCCGGGGACGGCACCCGCTCCGTTCTGCAGGAAGGCGAACGCGGTGTCGAGTTCCTCGTCGTTGGTCAGCAGTGCGCCGCCGACGACGTCGGAGTGCCCTCCGATGTACTTGGTGGTGGAGTGCAACACGATGTCGGCGCCCAGCGTCAACGGCTGCTGCAGCGCCGGTGAGGCGAACGTGTTGTCCACCAACACCTTCAAACCCGCACCCGAGGCGATCTCGGCCATACCCGCGATGTCGGCGATCGACAGCAGCGGGTTGGTCGGCGTCTCGACCCACACCATGCGGGTCTGCGGTGTGATCGCCGCGCGGACCGCGTCGAGGTCCGACAACGCGACCGCGGTGTAGGTGACGCCCCACTGCGAGAACACCTTGTCGATCAGCCGGAACGTGCCGCCGTAGGCGTCGTCGGGGATGACGAGGTGGTCCCCCGGGCGCAGCACCGCGCGCAGTGCGCAGTCGGTCGCGGCCATCCCCGAGGCGAAGGCGCGGCCGTAGCCGGCCTCCTCCACCGCGGCCAGCGCCGACTCGAGCGACTGGCGCGTCGGGTTGCCGGTGCGGGCGTACTCGAAGCCACCCCGCAGCCCGCCGACGCCGTCCTGGGCGAAGGTGGAGCTGGCGTAGATGGGCGTGTTGACCGCACCGGTCCGGGGGTCGGGGGCATACCCGGCGTGGATGGCCTTGGTGGCAAGTCCAGTGGCGAGTCCGTGGGTGTCACGCTGTTCAGTCATATCGCCGTCGAGCCTATCGAAGCGCGGTGTAGACATGGGTCCATGACCGTACGTATCGACGATCTGCTCGACACCGACGCCATGCTCGCCCCGGAGGAACGCGAGCTGCGCCAGACCGTGCGCCGCTTCGGCGAGCAGCGCCTGCGGCCGCACGTCGGCGAGTGGTTCGAGGCAGGCGAGGTGCCGGTGCGCGAGCTGGCCTCGGAGTTCGGCAAGCTCGGCCTGCTCGGCATGCACCTGGAGGGCTACGGCTGCGGCGGTTCGACGGCCACCGCGTACGGGCTGGTGTGCCAAGAACTCGAGGCGGTGGACAGCGGGCTGCGCAGCATGGTCTCGGTGCAGGGGTCGCTGGCGATGTTCGCCATCCACAAACACGGCAGCGAAGAGCAGCGCGAGCAGTGGCTGCCCGCGATGGCCACCGGTGACGTGATCGGATGCTTCGGCCTCACCGAACCCGACTTCGGCTCCAATCCCGCGGGGATGCGCACGACCGCGCGCCGCGACGGTTCCGACTGGATCCTCAACGGATCGAAGATGTGGATCACCAACGGTTCGCTCGCCGACGTGGCGGTGGTCTGGGCGCGGGCCGAGGAGGGCATCCTCGGCTTCGTCGTCCCGGCGGGCACCGAGGGCTTCTCGGGCCGGGAGATGAAACACAAGCTGTCACTGCGGGCGTCGAACACCTCCGAGCTGATCCTCGACGACGTCCGGCTGCCCGCCGAGGCCCAACTGCCCGCGGCGCGCGGCCTGTCGGGACCGTTGGCGTGCCTGTCGGAGGCGCGGTTCGGGATCGTGTTCGGCAGTGTCGGCGCGGCCAGGGACTGCCTGGAGACGACGCTGGACTACGTCGGCAGCCGCGAGGTGTTCGACAAGCCGCTCGCGGCGTACCAGCTGACCCAGGCCAAGATCGCCGACATGGCCGTCGAACTGGGCAAGGCGCAGTTGCTCGCGCTGCATCTGGGCCGGCTCAAGGACGAGGGCCGCATCCGCGCGGACCAGGTCAGCTTCGGCAAGCTCAACAACGTCCGCGAGGCGCTGGCGATCGCACGTCAGTGCCGGACACTGCTGGGCGCCAACGGGATCACGCTCGAGTACCCGGTGCTGCGGCACGCCAACAACCTGGAGTCGGTGCTGACCTACGAGGGCACCTCGGAGGTGCACCAGATGGTCATCGGGGAGGCGCTGACCGGGGTCAGCGCCTTCCGCGGATGACCCGGACTACAGCTGCTTCGGCGCGACCTGTCCGCCGGTGAGGACGCGGTAGGTGTAGACCAGGATGAGCGTCGCGACGGGGGCTGCCACAAGCAGGCCGACACCGCACACCAGCGCCCCGACGATCACGGTCGCGACCATCACCAGCCAGGCCACGAAGACGCTCCCGAAGTGCGCCTTGCTGACGTTGAAGCTGGTCTTGACGGCCTCGATCGGCGCGAGGTCGCGGTCGATCAGGCTGACCACCGTGAACATCAGCATGATGCTCGCGATCAGGCCCGGGATGACGCACAGCAGGAAGCCGACCGTGGTGATGACCCCGACGATGAGCCCCGCGACGATGACGCCGCCGATGTTGCGCGGGCGGAAGAACGAGCCGATCGAGACCTCGCGCCCGTCGGCGATGTCGAGCATGCCGCCGAGGTAGGCGGACTGCACCGCGGCGGCGACCACGAGTGAGATCAGCCAGCCGATGAACGCGACGATGATCCCGGCCGGGCTTTCGATGGTGTAGGAGAACTCGAAGCCGCTGCCGTCGGACATGTAGTTGGTGGAGTCACCCGGATCCACCGCCGCCGACAGCGTGTTGGTCAGCGTCTGGATCACGATGATGATGAGGCCGTACGCCAGCGTGGCGACGATCAGCGGAACGGCGTTCTTGCCGAACTTGTTCCACGCCCACGAGAACGCGTCACCGACGCTGTACCCACCGGCCCCGAAGTTCTGCGGCGGGTAATTGCCTTGCGGGCCAACGGGATAACCGGCCGGCGGGTAATTGCCCTGCGGAGGTGGCGGATAGCCGCCCTGCGGCGGCGGGGGTGGCGGGTAACCCCCGGGAGGAGGCGGCGGATAGCCGCCCTGGGCCGGCGGCGGCGGTGGGTAGCCACCGGGCGGCGGAGGCGGTGGGTAGCCGCTCTGCGGCGGGGGCGGATAGTTTCCGGGCGGCGGGGGCGGTTGGTCGGTCATGGACGCTCTCCGATGTGCGGTCAGCTGGGAACGAGCGAGCTAACAGTACCGGAGATCATGATCACCGCACGGTTTTCACCACAACGGCAGAACGTATGCACGAGTGCGCATCCCGCTACCGGCGGGCGCTGCCGTCCGACAGGAAGCCGAGCAGATCGTGGCGGGTGAGCACGCCGACCGGCTTGCCCTCCTCGACCACCATCAGCGCATCGCACTCCCGCAGGGTCTTGGCCGCGGTGCTGACCAACTCGCCCGCGCCGATCAGCGGCATGGGCGGGCTCATGTGCTCGGCCACCGCATCGGCCAGCTTCGCGCGCCCCTCGAAGACCGCCGACAGCAGTTCGCGTTCGGAGACGCTGCCCGCGACCTCACCGGCCATCACGGGCGGTTCGGCGCCGACGACGGGCATCTGCGAGACGCCGTACTCGCGCAGGATGCCGATCGCGTCGCGCACGGTCTCCGCCGGATGGGTGTGCACCAGATCCGGCAGCGCACCGGACTTGCCGCGCAACACATCTCCGACCGTCGGCTGTTCGATCGACCCGTCGAGCCGGTTGCGCAGGAAGCCGTAGGACGACATCCACGAGTCGTTGAAGATCTTCGACAGGTAACCGCGGCCGCCGTCGGGCAGCAACACCACCACCAGCGCGTCCGGCCCGGCCTTCTGGGCCACCTCGATGGCCGCCACCACGGCCATCCCGCAGGAGCCGCCCACCAGCAGCCCCTCCTCGCGGGCCAGCCGGCGGGTCATGTCGAACGAGTCGGCGTCCGAGACCGCGATGATCTCGTCGGGCACCGCCGGGTCGTAGGCCGACGGCCAGAAGTCCTCGCCGACCCCCTCGACCAGATACGGCCGACCGGTGCCGCCGGAGTACACCGATCCCTCGGGGTCTGCGCCGATGACGCGCACCTTCCCACCGGACACCTCCTTGAGGTAGCGCCCCGCGCCGGTGATGGTGCCGCCGGTGCCGACGCCGGCCACGAAATGGGTGACCTTGCCGTCGGTGTCGCGCCAGATCTCCGGCCCGGTGGTCTCGTAGTGCGACTCCGGGCCCATCGGGTTGGAGTACTGGTCGGGCTTCCAGGCGCCCTCGATCTCGGTGACGAGGCGGTTGGAGACGCTGTAGTAGCTGTCCGGATCGTCCGGGGCGACCGCCGTCGGGCACACCACCACGTCCGCACCGTAGGCGCGCAGCACATTGCGCTTGTCCTCGCTGACCTTGTCGGGGCAGACGAAGATGCACTTGTAGCCGCGCTGCTGGGCGACGAGCGCCAGCCCGACGCCGGTGTTGCCTGACGTGGGTTCGACGATGGTGCCGCCCGGCTTGAGCTCGCCGCTGGCCTCGGCGGCGTCGATCATCTTGACCGCGATGCGGTCCTTGGAGCTGCCGCCGGGGTTGAGGTATTCGATCTTGGCCGCGACCGTGCCCGCCCCCGCGGGGACAACAGAATTCAGCTGAACCAGAGGGGTGTTGCCGATGAGCTCACTGACGTGCTGGGCGATGCGCATGACTCCATCGTCCCAGGCCGGTCACAGCGCAGCCAGGTGGCCTCCGGCACGTGTGCTCTACCAGGTGGCCTCTCGGATGTACTCGCCGATCTGACGCAGCGAGCGCTGGGCTTCCGAGACCACCGGCGCCCCGAGCTGGAAGACGTGCATCTGACCCGGCCACACCCGAACCTCGACCGGCACCCCGGCGGCCGCCAGCAGCCGCGCCGCCTTCCTGGCGTCGCTGATGAGCACCTCGGAGCCGGAGACGTGGATGAGGGTTCGCGGCAGGCCGGGTTCGATGTGGTCGAGCGGTTCGTACACGGGCTCGGGACGGCCGTCGACGAGGTGCTTCTCGGCGGCATGCTCGATGAGCTCGACCAGGGCGTGGAACGCCCGCTGCGGGAACATCACGTCGCTGCGGACGTTCGGATGGTTGGCGCGGGCCTCGTTGTCGAGCTCGAACAGCGGCGACATGGTGACGACCGCGGCGGGGGTCTCGTCCTCGAGCTGGAGCCGCTCGGCGAGCGCCAGCGAGAGGTAGCCGCCCGCGGAGTCGCCGGCCAGCACGATCTGGTCGGGTTCGTAGCCCTTGCGCCGCAGCCATTGATAGGCGTCGTAGCAGTCGTCGACGGCCTGACCCACCGAATGCTTGGGGATCATCCGGTAATTGACGACCAGCGCCGGACTGTCAGCGAACCGCGACAGCGCCGTCACGAGGCGGCTGTGCGAGTTGACGCCGCAGGTCAGGAACGCCCCACCGTGCAGATAGAGAATGATGCTGCGTTTGCCGTCGGCGGGCAGGACGCCGGGCGCCCGTACTAGCTGGGCGGTGCAGTTCTCCAGCCCGATGGTGGCGCGGATCGTGCCGGGGACCGGCCGCAGAATGCGGCAGGCGAAGTCGACGGCGCCCCATGGCCAGGGCATCTTCGGCGCAAGGCTACCGATCGTGAGCGTCGGCTTGATGGTCATCAACGCCGCCAGCGCCATCACCCGGCCGGCGATGCTCGGCCCGTCCTCGATGACCTCGACCGGCGCACCGTCGCTGACCGGGAAGCGCCGCGGCCGGTGCGGCCTGCCCGCCCGCAGTCCAGCAAACGAGGAGCTCGGGACCCTGCTCGGTGCCGTCATCGCCATCACCTTCTACGCCGTTGTAGTGCCAGGTGCTCAGCTACTCAGTCCATCTCCGTAACTCAGCTTCGCACTTGTAACCGATATCACAATGGTTCAAACAAAGTTCGTTCCGGGTTTGATACCGCACCGTGATCGCCGGCACGGGATCGCCACGCGGTCGGTCCCTAAACTGTTCGTTGTGCGCGCATCACGCGGTGCCCTGGCGGTGGCGGCCACGCTCGCATCGACCGGCTCCGCCTACATCGGGGTGCGCAACCTGCTGACCGGACAGGCGCACCAGGCGCGTCAGGTCATCCCCAAGTCCTGGGACGTCCCGCCGCGCGCCGACGGCGTCTACTCCCCCGGCGGCGGGCCCGTCGAGCGATGGCACCGCGGCGACCCGTTCGACCTGCACCTGATGGTCTTCGGCGACTCCACCGCCACCGGCTACGGCTGCCGCACCGCCGACGAAGTGCCCGGGGTGCTCATTGCGCGCGGGCTCGCCGAACAGTCCGGGAAGCGGATCCGGCTGAGCACCAAGGCGATCGTCGGCGCCACGTCCAAGGGGCTGGAAGGCCAGATCGACGCGATGTTCGTGGCGGGGCCGCCGCCGGACGCGGCGGTGATCATGATCGGCGCCAACGACATCACCGCCCTCAACGGCATCGCGCAGTCGGCCCGCCGGCTGGGCAAGGCCGTCGCCCGCCTGCGGTCCAGCGGCGCGGTCGTCGTTGTCGGCACGTGCCCGGACTTCGGGGTGATCACCGCGATCCCGCAACCCCTGCGCACGGTCACGCGCACGCTGGGGCTCCGGCTGGCGCGGGCCCAGGCGTCGGCGGTGCGCGCCGAGGGCGGCGTGCCGGTGCCGTTCTCCGACCTGCTCGCGCCGGAGTTCTACAAGCAGCCGGAAGTGCTGTTCTCCGAGGACATGTTCCATCCGTCGGCGGCGGGGTACGCGCTGGCGGCGAGCCAGTTGCTGCCCGCGCTGTGCGAGGCGCTCGGCGAGCGGTGTCCGGAGGGCGCACCGGAGCAGGCGCTGCGCACCCGCGCCGCCGACGTCAGCACGCTGCTGGCCAAGATCGGTGGCGTCACCCGGCTGTGGCGCCGGACGACCGGGGTGCCCGCACCGGTCATCGCGCCCGCAGGCTAGCGTTCTGCTCACCAGCGATTGAGGAGCCGTCATGCCTGAAGCCGTCATCGTCTCGACCGCGCGTTCGCCGATCGGCCGCGCCAACAAGGGGTCGCTGGTCGACATGCGGCCCGACGACCTCGCCGCCCAGATGGTGCGCGCCGCGCTGGACAAGGTGCCCTCGCTCGACCCGCACGACATCGACGACCTGATCATGGGCTGCGGCCAGCCGGCGGGCGAGTCCGGTTTCAACATCGGCCGCGCGGTGGCCGTGCAGCTCGGCTACGACTTCATGCCGGGCACCACGGTCAACCGGTACTGCTCGTCGTCGCTGCAGACGTCGCGGATGGCGTTCCACGCGATCAAGGCAGGCGAGGGCCATGCCTTCATCTCCGCGGGTGTGGAGACGGTGTCGCGTTTCGCGAAGGGCAACGCCGACGGCTGGCCCGACACCAAGAACCCGAAGTTCGCCGAGGCGCAGGAGCGGTCCGGCCAGTCCGCGGCCGGCGGCGACGAGTGGCACGACCCGCGCGAGGACGGCAACCTGCCGGACGTCTACATCGCGATGGGCCAGACCGCCGAGAACGTTGCACTGCACACGGGCATCAGCCGCGAGGACCAGGACCACTGGGGCGTCCGCTCGCAGAACCGCGCCGAGGAGGCCATCAACAGCGGCTTCTTCGAGCGCGAGATCTCGCCGGTGACGCTGCCGGACGGCACGGTCGTGTCGAAGGACGACGGGCCGCGCGCAGGCACCTCCTACGAGAAGATCAGCCAGCTCAAGCCGGTGTTCCGGCCCAACGGCACGGTGACCGCCGGTAACGCATGCCCGCTGAACGACGGCGCCGCCGCGGTGGTCATCATGAGCGACGAGAAGGCCCGGCAGCTGGGGTTGACGCCGCTGGCCCGCATCGTCGCGACCGGGGTGTCGGGGCTGTCGCCGGAGATCATGGGCCTCGGCCCGATCGAGGCGTCGAAGAAGGCGCTGGCCAATGCCGGGATGGGCATCGGCGACATCGACCTCTACGAGATCAACGAGGCCTTCGCCGTGCAGGTGCTGGGCTCGGCGCGGGCACTCGGCATGGACGAGGACAAGCTGAACGTGTCCGGCGGCGCCATCGCGCTGGGGCATCCGTTCGGCATGACCGGCGCCCGTATCACCGCCACGCTGCTGAACAACCTGCAGACCCACGACAAGCAGTTCGGTCTGGAGACGATGTGCGTGGGCGGCGGTCAGGGTATGGCGATGATCATCGAGCGCCTCTCCTAGCTCTTTTGCGTCCCGTTTCGCCGAGACTGCTGGGAGATCGCGATTCTCGCTGATCCAGCGATCTCACCGCAGTCTCGATGATCGGACACGCTCGACCCTCCGCACGATGTCGTGCTCCGGGTCGGACCTGACGACTCTGACGACCTTCCAGTCGAGCTCTGCGAGTTCCTCGGCGCGCTTGATGTCCTTTGCGTAGCGCACAGGGTCCGTCCGGTGGTGGTCGCCGTCGTATTCGACGGCCAGCTTGAGGTCCTCCCACCCCATGTCGAGGTAGTACTTCGACCAGCCGTCGGTCCGCAGGACAGGGATCTGGGTTCGCGGCCGAGGGAAGCCGGCGCGGATCAGAAGCAGTCGTAGCCACGTCTCCTTCGGCGATTCCGCGCCGGGATCGTAGAGATCCAGTGCAGTCCGGAGTTGGCGTATCCGCCGTGCGCCCCGGTGTTCTGCGGCCAAGTCGAGCACGTCTCGCGTCCGGAAGCCCGTGGCGGCGCCGAGGGCGTCGAGCTTGGCTACGGCTGCGCCCAGCCCGACGCAACGGCCGATGTCGAACGCTGTGCGAGACACCGTGGTGATCGACATGCCGCGGTAGCCGGTGATCTCGTACGGCGTGAGGCTGGAATCCGACGTGCGGATCCCGCGCGGTTGCCGTGCGTTCGCCCACATCATCTCTACGGGCGCGTTGTCGTCGACCCACTTGGCACCGTGCAGCGCGGCGGCGGTGTTGCCCGCGATCACTCCCTCACGGTGTGACCACAACCATGCGGCTTTCGCCCGTCGTTGCAGCGTGAGTTCGACGTCTTTGGCGACGTAGACGTCGGGGAAGACGAGCCGGTAGCGCCGACGCAACTCGTGCTTGCGGATGCGTCCGGAAGCCACCGCAGTGCTGCCGACGAACGGTTCGGTTGTCATACCCGCAGAGTCGGCTCGGCGGCGGACACGAGGGCACATCCAGACTGCTGTCAGACCACCGCCTGTGGAGAAATCGCGATCTGTGAGCAGTTTCGGCCCCAAGACAACAAGCAGAAAGCCCGGCACCACCGGTGCCGGGCTTCCTTGGAAGGGCTGCTAGTCGTTCTGGAAGTAACTGAGCAGCCGCAGGATCTCGATGTACAGCCAGACCAGCGTGACGGTCAGGCCCAGGGCGACGCCCCACGCGGCCTTCTCCGGCGCACCGGCGCGGATCATCTGGTCGGCGGCGTCGAAGTCGATCAGGAAGCTGAACGCCGCGAGGCCGATGCAGACCAGCGAGAAGATGATGGCGATGGTGCCGCCGCTGCGCAGGCCCATGCCCTCGCCGCCGCCCACGCCGAACAGCGCGAGCACGAAGTTGCCGAGCATGAGCACCAGCACACCGAACATGCCGGCGACGATCATGCGGGTGAACTTCGGCGTCACGCGGATGGCGCCGGTCTTGTAGACGACCAGCATGCCGAAGAAGACGCCGAACGTGGCCAGCAGCGCCTGGGTGATCAGCGCGCCCGCGTTGCCGCCCGCGACGACGACGTTGCCGAACAGCCACGAGATCGCGCCCAGGAACAGACCTTCCAGGCCCGCGTAGGTCAGCACGACGCCGGGGTTGTCCTGTTTGCGCCCGAAGGTGGCGATCAGGACGACCACCAGGCCACCGATCGCGCCGATCAGGGTCAGCGGGCCGGCCAGCGCCGGGTTCATGCCGACCAGGAAGTAGGAGACGACGGCGACGGCGGTCAGCACGGCCAGCGTGATGCCGGTCTTGGTGACGACGTCGTCGATGGTCATCGGCCGGGAGACCCCGGTCTGCTGCGGGTACTGCGTCGTGTACGGCTCAGCCTGCATCTGCTGGGCACCGTAGCCGGCGGCTCCGGTACCGAATGTCGCGTATCCGCCCTGCGTCTTCGGCAGGGAGCGGAATACCGGGTTGCTGCTCTCGCGCACCGTCGGGTCCTCTCATAGGTGGTTCGATGACGAACACACGATCAACGTGCGACGGTCCGGCGTGAGTTCCCGAAATCGAAGCAAGATCTCACAGGAACTTCCCAGGACGGTCGAGCGAAACCTTACCCGTCGTGCGCGCACCTCGGGCGACGATCTACATTGCTTCCCGTGGCGGAAAACGAGGATGTCCTAGTTTCTGTGGAGAACGGCGTCGGGCTCGTCGTCCTGAACCGGCCCAAGGCGATCAACTCGCTGACCCACGGCATGGTGACCACGCTGGCGGATGCGCTGCACGCCTGGGAGACGGACGACGGTGTCCACACCGTGCTGCTGTCCGGGGCGGGCGAACGCGGTCTGTGCGCCGGCGGCGACGTGATCGCGCTCTATCACAGCGCCAAGGCCGGCGGCGACGACGCGAGGCGGTTCTGGTTCGAGGAGTACCAGCTCAACTCCTACATCGGCCGCTATCCCAAACCGTACGTGGCGGTGATGGACGGCATCGTCATGGGCGGGGGCGTCGGCGTCAGCGCACACGGCGACGTGCGGGTGGTCACCGACACCACGAAGATGGGCATGCCCGAGGTCGGCATCGGCTTCATCCCCGACGTGGGCGGCACCTACCTGCTGTCGCGCGCTCCCGGGCTGCTCGGCCTGCACGCCGCGCTGACCGGTGCCCCGTTCTCCGGCGCCGACGCGATCGCCATGGGGTTCGCGGACCACTTCGTGCCGCACGACAAGCTCGACGACTTCAAGGCGGCGGTCGTCGCCGACGGCGCCGAGGCCGCGCTGGCCGCCCACGCGATCGAACCACCCGCGAGCCCGCTGCTCGCCCAACGTGACTGGATCGACGACTGCTACGCCCGTGACACCGTCGCCGAGATCGTCGTCGCGCTGCGCGGCCACGACGCCGGCCCGGCCCACGACGCCGCCGACCTCATCGAGTCCCGCTCCCCCGTCGCGCTGGCCGTCGCGCTCGAATCGGTCCGCCGGGCGGCCCGACTCGACACACTGGAGGACGTGCTCCGCGACGAATACCGCGTCTCGTGTGCGTCGCTGCGCTCACACGACTTCGTCGAGGGCATCCGCGCCCAGCTCGTCGACAAGGACCGCAATCCGAAGTGGTCGCACCAGTCGGCCACCGAGGTCACCCGGGCCGACGTCGACGCCTACTTCGCCCCCGCCGACCCCGAACTCACGTTCCCGTAAAGGAGAAGCCATGGATTACGAGACCATCCTCGTCACCCGCGACGGCCGGGTCGGCACGATCACGCTGAACCGCCCCAAAGCGCTCAACGCGCTCAACTCGCAGGTGATGGCCGAAGTCACCACGGCCGCAGCCGAGTTCGACGCCGACGAGAACATCGGCGCCATCGTCGTCACCGGCAGCGAGAAAGCCTTCGCGGCGGGCGCCGACATCAAGGAGATGGCGAACCTGTCGTTCGCCGAGGTCTTCACCTCGGACTTCTTCGCGCTGTGGGGCAAATTCGCCGCGACCCGCACCCCCACCATCGCCGCCGTCGCGGGCTACGCGCTCGGCGGGGGGTGCGAGCTCGCCATGATGTGCGACATCCTGATCGCCGCCGACGGCGCCAAGTTCGGCCAGCCGGAGATCAAACTCGGTGTGCTGCCCGGCATGGGCGGGTCGCAGCGCCTCACCCGCGCGATCGGCAAGGCCAAGGCGATGGACCTGATCCTGACCGGCCGCACCATCGGCGCAGAAGAGGCCGAACGCAGCGGTCTGGTGTCGCGGGTGGTCCCGGCCGACAAGCTGCTCGACGAGGCCAACCAGGTCGCCGCCACGATTGCGGGCATGTCGCGCAACGCATCCCGGATGGCCAAGGAAGCGGTCGACCGCGCGTTCGAGTCCACGCTGACCGAGGGGCTGCTCTACGAACGCCGGCTCTTCCACTCCGCGTTCGCGACCGAGGACCAGAAGGAAGGCATGGCGGCGTTCAGCGAGAAGCGCCCCGCCAACTTCACCCATCGCTAATCTGCAGCGGTGACCGTCACCGAGCAGTCGCCGCCGCAGGACCGGCCACCACTGAAACGGGCGTGGTGGCTGCGCCGCTACACGTTCTTCGGCACCGCTGTCGGGCTGGTGTTCCTGTGGTTCTCGCTCACCCCGTCGCTGTTGCCGCGCGGTCCGCTGTTCCAGGGTCTGGTCAGCGGCGGGGCCGGCGCCACCGGGTACGCGATCGGCGTGTTCGGGGTCTGGCTGGTGCGCTACATGCTCTCCAGGGACACCAGTCCGGCGGCTCCGCGGTGGGCCTGGTGGGCGTTGGTGGCGGTCGGCGTCGTCGGCCAGGTGCTGATGATCGTCTACTTCCACGTCTGCCAGGACCAGGTGCGCGATGCGATGGGCGTGCCGCGGATGGGGTTCTGGGAGCATCCGCTGACCGCGGTGCTGGCCATCGTCGTGCTGTTCGCGCTCGTCGAGGTGGGCCAACAGATCCGCAGACTGGTCCGCTTCCTGGTCGGACAACTCAATCGTGTTGCGCCGCCGCGGATCTCGGCTGTCGTCGTGGTGGTCCTGCTGTTGGCGCTGACGGTCGCACTGCTCAATGGCGTCGTGGTCCGCGGGGCGATGAGCGCGATCAACAACACCTTCGAGACGGTCAACGACGAGACCGACCCCGACACCCCCGCGCCGGAGACCCCGTTGCGTTCGGGCGGTCCGCAGTCGCTGGCCAGCTGGGAGTCGCTGGGCCATCAGGGCCGGATCTTCGTCTCGGGCGGGCCGACGGTCGAGGAACTCAGCGCCTTCAACGGCGCACCCGCGACCGAACCGATCCGCGCCTACGCCGGCCTCAACTCGGCCGACGGCATCCGCGCGACCGCCGCCCTGGCCGCCAGGGAACTGCTGCGCACCGGCGGCCTGGACCGCGCGGTCATCGCGGTCGCGACCACCACGGGCACCGGCTGGATCAACGAGGCCGAGGCCTCCGCGCTGGAGTACATGTACAACGGCGACACCGCCATCGTGTCGATGCAGTACTCGTTCCTGCCCAGCTGGCTGTCGTTCCTCGTCGACAAGGAGAACGCCCGGCAGGCCGGACAGGCGTTGTTCGAGGCCGTCGACGCGTTGGTGCGCGAGTTGCCCGAGGCCCGGCGTCCGCGTCTGGTGGTGTTCGGCGAGAGCCTGGGCTCGTTCGGCGGCGAGGCGCCGTTCCTGGCGCTGAACAACCTCATCGCGCGCACCGACGGCGCGCTGTTCTCCGGCCCGACGTTCAACAACACGATCTGGACCGACCTGACCGGACAGCGCGATCCGGGCTCGCCGGAATGGTTGCCGATCTTCGACAAGGGTGACAACGTCCGCTTCGTCGCCCGCCCGGACGACCTGGGCCGCCCCGACGATCCTTGGGCCACACCGAGAGTGGTGTACCTGCAGCACGCATCGGACCCGATCGCGTGGTGGAACCCCGACCTGTTGTTCGCCCGCCCGGACTGGCTGAAGGAACCACCGGGCTACGACCGGACGGCCCGGATGAAATGGATCCCGGTGGTGACGTTCCTGCAGGTGTCGGCGGACATGGCGGTTGCCGTCGACGTTCCGGACGGCCACGGCCACGTCTACGTCAAGGATGTCGTCAACGGCTGGGCGGCGGTTCTGCAGCCGCCGGGGTGGACGCCGGAGAAGACGGAGCAACTGCGACCGGTGCTGCACTCCGACGAGAACAGTTAGACGAGTACGCCTTCGGCCTTGAGCGCGTGGTAGCCGCCGACGACATCGGTGGCCCGGTGCAGCCCGAGGTCGCGCAGCGACGCCGCGGCCAGACTCGAGGTGTAGCCCTCCGAGCACAGCACCACCCATTCGACGTCGTCGCCGACGGCCTGCGGTATCCGGGCGTCGCTGGTGGGATCACAACGCCACTCGAGCACGTTGCGCTCGATCACCAGCGCGGCGGGCACCTCGCCCTCCCGCGCGCGCTGGGCCTGCGGACGGATGTCGACGAGCACCGCGCCGCGCTCCAGCGCGGCGGGCACCGCGGCCGCGGGCATGCGCTGCAGCGTGGCGCGGGCCTCGTCGAGTACGCGGTCGATGCGACTGGCCATGTCAGCCCTCCGGCGATTCGGTGAGTTCGGTTCGGTTGCGGCGCAACGTCTGTCGATCGGTGACCTCGTAGTAGGACATCGCGGTCAACGGCGGCGAGTAGGCGTGCACGCTCAGGGTGGGCCCGCCGGTGGTGTCGGGTGTCCACACCACGTCGTGCACCCAGCCGAGCGGGAACGCGGCCTGATCGCCCGCCGCCAGGCGCCGCCGTCGCAGGCCGTCACCGTCCCACCGGGTTTCGGACAGCGACCCGGAGACCACGGTCAGCGCGCCGAGCGAACCGCCGTGGTCGTGCAATTCGGTGGACCGTTCCGGCACCCAGCTGATCAGCCAGATGTCGAGTTCGTCGTCCCCGTGCAGCCGGGTGTACCAGCGGTCGTCGGTGGGGACGCCGCCGCGGGGCAGCAGGTGGTCGTAACGCCCGCTGATCAGATCGTCGGCTCCACGGTCGGTGGCGTGCAGCAGGTCGGGCAGGCGCAACCGGGTGGGCGCGGAGACAGCGGGGACGGCAGGGGCAAGGGTGTGCACGGACATGACGGGAACTCCAGAAGGCAGACGGGTCTGAGGGTGGGCGTCAGGCCCGACAACACTCCAGAACCGCGGTCCGCTCCGTCACGGCGGCCAGTGTTGCATAGATTGGGCCCATGCGCAGGTGCCTCCCCCGCCTCTTCGCGGCCGTCGCCGTCGCCGGTGGCGCCGTCCTCACGGGCTGTTCGAGCGGCGGTGACGACGCTGCGGAAACGTCGTCGCCGCAGGCCACCGCCTCGCCGACGACCACGGCCGCCCGCACGGCGGCACCGGGTGAGGTGGGTATCTCGCCGGGAGGGGTGACGACGGCCGTCGGCGCCCCGGCCGAGTCCACCGAGGACGAGTACTTCCAGGCCTGCAACGCGGCGCGGCTGTGGATGGCCGAACGCGGTGGCGACCCCAAAGCGCAGCTCGAGCCGTATCTCGCCGACATCCAGAAGTCGGACGCGGCCGGCCCCGGCACCTTCGGGACGCCATGGTCGCGGCTCGCACCGCCGCGTCAGGCCGCGGTGATCGTCGCCGCCGAGGCCGCCGCCGACCAGTTGTGCGGCTGAGTTCGAATCACGCTGCGCGAAACGGGCGGACAATGGCGCCATGAGCAAACGCGTCGCTCTGGTACTGGGTAGTGGCGGTGCCCGCGGTTACGCACACATCGGCGTGATCGAGGAATTGCGGGAGCGCGACTACGACATCATCGGGATCTCGGGTTCGTCGATGGGCGCGCTGGTCGGGGGCCTGCAGGCGGCCGGCAAGCTCAACCAGTACTCCGAATGGGCGAAATCGCTGACCCAGCGCGCGGTCCTGCGTCTGCTGGACCCCTCGCTCACCGCGCCGGGCGTGCTGCGCGCCGAGAAGATCCTCGACGCGGTCCGCGAGATGCTCGGTGAGGTCTGCATCGAGGATCTGCCGGTGCCGTACACCGCGGTCACGACGGATCTGATCGCCGGCCGATCGGTGTGGCTGCAACGCGGTCCGGTGGACGCGGCGATCCGCGCCTCGATCGCGATCCCCGGCGTCATCACACCCCACGTGCTCGACGGGCGGTTGCTGGCCGACGGCGGGATTCTCGACCCGCTGCCGATGGCGCCGGTCGCCGCGGTCAACGCCGACGTGACGATCGCGGTGAGCCTCGGGGGCAGCGAGTCCGGCGGGTACGAACCCGACGTCAGTGAGGGGAATTCCACCGCCGATTGGCTGGACCGCCTGCTGCGCAGCACCTCTGCGCTGCTGGACACGAAGTCGGCGCGCACCGTGCTCGACACCCCCGCCGTGCGGTCGATGATGAACCGCTTCGGGACGACCCCGGTGGACGAGGACCTGGAGACCACCGACGACCAACCCGAAACGGACAGCAGCGCCGACGAACTCATCGACTCCGCCAAGGAGGTCGCGGTGCCGAAGCTGGGCAGTTTCGAGGTGATGAACCGCACCATCGACATCGCCCAGGCGGCGCTGGCCCGCCACACCCTCGCCGCGTATCCGCCCGACCTTCTCATCGAGGTGCCCCGGTCAGCGTGCCGCAGTTTGGATTTCCACCGCGCAGCCGAGGTCATCGAGGTGGGCAGGCGACTGGCCGTCCAGGCGCTCGACCAGTTCGAGCAGCCGCAGTGCGCTGCGCCGCCTCAGACCTGAGCCGCGAGGAAGCCGGCGACGTCGGCGGCCACCCGCCGGCCCTGTGCCCGGCCCGCCTTCGCGGACGGTATCCGGCACGCCGGGTCGAGCGGATTGGCGCCGAACGCCGCCAGCGCCTCATCGTCGGCGAAGACGCCGAACGTGGGGACCGGGAAGCCGTCCACCTCGGCGACCGCGCCGCTGCCGAACGGCGACGGCGACGACCGGCCGGAGGGCACCAACACCACCGCGGTGTCGCAGTCGGCGGCGACCGCCATGTTGACGGTGCTGCCGACGCCGCCGTCCATGTAGCGCCGCGTCCCGATCGTCACCGGCGGCCACACGCCCGGGACGGCGCAACTGGCGGCGACGGCGTCGACCAGGTTCACGCCCGAGGTCCGGTCGAGGGTGACGAGTTCCCCCGTTGCGGTGTCGATCGCCGTCACCCGGAGCTCACGGTCGGGCCAGTCGTGGCCGGGCAGCCGCTGTTCGATGACCGCGCGGCGCACGTCCTCGGCGACGGTCGGGGTGGACAGCGCGATCTCGCCGATGCGTTGCAGCTTCTGGGTGGTCGTCGCGTCCGGATCGGTCATCGCGGCCGTGAACACGCCCATGATCGTCTCGATGCTCACCCCGGGGTCGATCTCGGACGTGCTCGGCGCCAATTGCCGGCCGTAGAGGGCCTCGATGCCGAGCCCGCTGCCGATCTGCGCGGCCACGGTGGACCCGGCCGACGTGCCGACCAGGACGTCGGAGGCCAGCAGCGCCCGCGCGGTGTCGGGTGCCTCGTCGTGGATGCCGCACAGCACCCCGGTCTCCCAGGCGATGCCCGCGATGCCGCCACCGGCCAGCACCAGTGCTCGCTTCGTCACAGCCAGGCAGTGTGCCAGGTGGGAGCGCGGCGGGCCGCGTCGCACCGCCCTACCCTGTACGGGTGTCCCGCGTGCTCAGCGTCAACGTCGCCCGACCGCGGCCGAACCCGGCCAGGGGCGGGAAGGTCACCGGTATCGACAAGGTGCCGACGGACGACGCGGTCCACGTGCGGGCCCCCGGCCTGCTGCGCACCGGGCTCGGCAGCGGGATCCCGGGGGATGTGATCGGCAACCTCAAGCTGCACGGCGGCGACGACCAGGCGGTGTACGCGTATGCGCGCGAGGACCTCGACCGCTGGCAGACCGCGTTGGGCCGGCCGTTGACGGACGGCAACTTCGGCGAGAACCTCACCACGTCCGGGGTCGACGTCACCGGCGCGGTCATCGGCGAGCGGTGGCGGGTCGGTGGCGACGGTCTGCTCCTCGAGGTCACCTCGCCCCGGACGCCGTGCCGGACGTTCGCCGCGTTCCTCGGTGTCCGGGGGTGGATCAGGACCTTCACCGAGGCCGCCGTTCCCGGTGCGTATCTGCGGGTGATCGAACCCGGATCCGTGCGGGCGGGTGACGGCATCGAGGTCATCGAGCGGCCCGACAGCGAGGTCACGGTCGGTCTGGTCTTCCGCGCCATGTTCGGCGAGCCGGATCTGCTGGCTCTGCTACAGGATGTCGACGCGCTTCCCGACGACATCAAGAAGCGCGCCGCCCGCGTCTGAGTCAGCGCAGCGGTCCGGCCGCCAGTCCGCTGATCAACGGCAGATCGAGGTAGGTGGCGATGCCGGGAGCGGCGGCGCACACCGCGGGCACGGAGTTCACGCAGTGCGCGGCGGTCGCCACGATGCCGTTGTTGCTCTGCAGGCCGGCCTCGACGCTGTCGGGCTGAAAACCCTTGACCGTCACCGTGAAATCCGGATTGCCGCGGACCTCCATCTCGTAACGCTCCCCGGCCTCGCCGAACTCCCACGCGGGGTCGAGGTTCTCCTCCCCCATCAGCCAGTTGACCGTCACACGCACGACCACCTCTCCGTCGACGGTCGCCTCCCAGTGGAACCGCCGCGCCGCGACCTGCCCGGGTTCGATGGCGCCGATCGGTGACTCGATCGGGGCGGTGGCGACGGCGATCTCCTGCGACGAGCGGATCTTCGGGTCGGCCCGGAACCCCATCTTGTCGACGACCATGCGCACGGACTGGATGAACCCGCCGTCGAGCAGTTTCTGCATCGGCCCCGACAGCGCGTTGTCCGGGGTGTCGCCGAAGCCCATCACGTAGCGCACCACATCGGGGGCGTCGTAGGTGCGCAGGTCCGAGAACTCCTCGGCGCGCACGAACGTCACGCCCGTCGACATGATCGACATGACGAGCGGGAACTTCTCGCTGATCCCGCCCGGCGCGATCCCGGTCCCGTGCAGGGTGACGCCGCCCTCCAGCGCGGCGGCGCGCAGGGGTGCGGCCTCCTTCTCGCCGGGGTAGAACCAGCCGACGGGGGTGACCACGTTCTTGCCCGACCGCAGCAGGGCGGCGACCTCCTTCGGGTCGGGCAGCAGCGGCGAGTAGATCACCGCGTCGGCGTCGAGAGCGAGGATGTCCTCGACGCTGTCGGTGGCGGTGACCCCGATCGGGTCCGTCCCGATCAGCTCGCCGACGTCCTTGCCCGCCTTGGCTTCCGAATGCACCCAGCAGCCGACGAGTTCGAGGTCGGGGTGTTCGAGGACACCGTTGATCGCCGCGACGCCGACTCCGCCGGTCGCCCACTGCACCACCCGTAACGCCATCGGACCTCCTCTTGACCCCCGAACTAGAACGCGTTCTATTGTGGTCTACACCACTTCTTCCCATAAGCGAAGGGACCAGCGCCATGCCGCAGAGAGTGTTCGTCGTGGGTGTCGGAATGACGAAGTTCGAGAAGCCGGGCTCGCGGGAGGGCTGGGACTACCCGCAGATGGCGAAGGAGTCGGGTACCAAGGCGCTCGCCGACGCCGGTATCGATTACGCGGAGGTGGAGCACGGCTTCGTCGGGTACTGCTCGGGTGACTCCACGTCGGGTCAGCGGGCTCTCTACGAACTCGGCATGACCGGCATCCCGGTGGTCAACGTCAACAACAACTGCTCCACCGGGTCGACGGCGCTGTACCTGGCCGCTCAGACGATCCGCGGCGGCCTGGCCGACTGCGCCATCGCGCTCGGCTTCGAGAAGATGCAGCCCGGATCGCTGGGGGGCGGGGCGAGCGACCGGGAGTCCCCGATGGGTCGCCACGTCAAGGCGATGGCCGAGATCGACGAGTTCGCGATGCCGGTGGCGCCGTGGATGTTCGGCGCAGCCGGCCGCGAACACATGCGTCAGCACGGCAGCACGGCCGAGCATTTCGCAAAGATCGGCTACAAGAACCACAAGCATTCGGTCAACAACCCCTACGCCCAGTTCCAGGACGAGTACACCCTCGACGACATCCTCGGCGCGCGGATGATCTCCGATCCGCTGACCAAACTGCAGTGTTCACCGACCTCGGACGGGTCGGGCGCGGCGATCCTGGCCGGCGAGGCCTTCGTCGACAGGCACGGGCTCGCCGGCCAGGCCGTGGAGATCGTCGGGCAGGCGATGACCACCGACTTCGCCAGCACCTTCGACGGGTCCGCCAAGAACCTGATCGGCTACGACATGAACGTCAAAGCCGCGCAACAGGTCTACGAGCAGTCGGGGCTCGGCCCCGCCGACTTCCAGGTGATCGAACTGCACGACTGTTTCTCGGCCAACGAACTGCTGCTGTACGAGGCGCTGGGCCTGTGCGGTGAGGGCGAGGCCCCCAAGCTGATCGACAACGGGGACACCACCTACGGCGGGCCGTGGGTGGTCAACCCGTCGGGCGGCCTGATCTCCAAGGGCCACCCGCTCGGCGCGACCGGTCTGGCGCAGTGCGCCGAGCTCACGTGGCAGCTGCGCGGCACGGCCGACAAGCGCCAGGTCGACAACGTGACAGCGGCGCTGCAGCACAACATCGGGCTCGGCGGCGCGGCGGTGGTGACCGCCTACCAGCGCGCCGAACGCTGAGCGCCGCCTCGTCCCACTGAACCGTCCGGCCCGCCGCCTCGTATCCACAGCAGGTTCTCGTCGCCGCCGGGAAGCAATACGGCCTCGAAAGCGATGCAGGAAGAGGACAATTGCGGCGGAGGGACGGAGGTCCGTCATGAACAAGAAGTGGTTGCTCGGCGCGGTGTCCGGAGTGGCGATCGGGGTTCTCGCCGCACCGGCGGGCATTGCCTCCGCACAGGAGTCAGCACAGGAGACGATCGACCGCCTTCGCAGCGAGGGGTACACGGTCAACATCGACCGGGTCGGATCCGGGCCGCTGAGCGAATGCGTCGTCACCAACGTGCGCAACGCGAAGTCGACGACATCGTGGTCGCCGATCGACCGCATCGGCCTCGACGACGACATCACCGTGTTCGATCCGGTGGTCGTCAGCCGGTCGGTGTCGGTCACGCTGAACTGCGCGGGCTGAGACGCCGGAAGACCCGACCGGGAGAGGTCACCGGTCGGGTCGTTCCGGGCGCGCGCTACGCCGGCGCGGGGACACGCTCCTCGATGCGCCGCTCTTCGGCGGAGTGATCGTCGACCATCGTGAGCTCGTCGAAGGGATCCTCACCGCGCAGCACCGCGTCCACCCGGTCCCTGTCGATGGTCCTGGTCCACGACCCGACCAGGATGGTGGCGACCGCGTTGCCCGAGAAGTTCGTCACCGCACGGGCTTCCGACATGAACCGGTCGATGCCGACGATCAGGCCGACGCCGTCGAGCAGGTCGGGACGGTGGCTCTGCAGGCCGGCGGCGAGCGTCGCCAGCCCCGCGCCGGTCACCCCGGCCGCGCCCTTGGAGGCGACGATCATGAACACCAGCAGCCCGATCTGCTCGGTCAGGGAGAGCGGATCACCCAGTGCGCCCGCGATGAACAGCGACGCCATGGTCAGGTAGATCGCCGTGCCGTCGAGGTTGAACGAGTATCCGGTCGGCACGACGACGCCGACGGTGCTGCGCTCCACCCCCAGGTGCTCCATCTTCGCGATCAGCCGCGGCAGCGCCGACTCCGACGACGAGGTGGACACGATCAGCAGGTATTCGCGGGCCAGGTAGCGGACGAGCTTGAAGATCGAGACCCCGGCGACCGCCCGCATCAGCACACCGAGCACGCCGAAGACGAACACCGCGCAGGTCACGTAGAAGCCGAGCATCAGCGTGAGCAGTTGTGTGACTGCCGCCCAACCGGTTTGGCCGACGACGTTGGCGATGGCGCCGAATGCGCCGATGGGCGCCAGCCAGAGGATCATCACCAGGATCTTGAACACGAGCTTCTGCAGGTGTTCGACGCCGCGCAGGATCGGCTCACCCGAGCGGCCCATCGCCTGCAGTGCGAAACCCACCAGCAGCGCGACGAACAACGCCTGCAGCACGCTGCCCGCGGTCAGCGCCGACACCAGGGTCTCGGGGATGATGCCCTGGACGAAGTCCATCAGTCCCCCGGACTCGTGGGCCTTCTCGGCCAGCTCGACACCCTTGCCCGCCGCGCTCTCGGACAGGTTCATGCCGGTGCCCGGATGCAGGATATTGCCGACCAACAGGCCGATCGCCAGCGCGAAGGTGGACATCACCAGGAAGTACGCGAAGGCCAGGCCGCCGACCTTACCGACCGTGGCCGCCTTGCGCACCGACCCGATGCCCAACACGATCGTGCAGAAGATCACCGGCGCGATCATCATCTTGATCAGGTCGACGAACATGGTGCCGAGCACGCCGACGCTCTTGCCGACACCCGGTGCCAGGATGCCGACGGCCACGCCGGCCACCACGGCCACGATGACGGCGATGTAGAGCCAGTGCGTGCGGTCGCGCCGGGTCGTGGGCGCCTCGGGCGGTAAATCGAGGGCGACGGTCATGGTTTCCTCCAGGTCGACATCGGGTGCGGTCTGCAAGTAGGTTCGGCCACGACGTGAGCCAGGTCACGTTTTAGTTCATTTCGTTCAGCGGAGGTTGCGGGTGCGGAACCAGTGGCTCCGGCCGCGGTCCCTCGCGGGGCAGGCCATCGCCCTGCAGATCGTCGTCGTCGCCGTCATCGTGCTCGCCGGCAGCACGCTCGCGCTGATCGACGCGCGCCGCGACGGTGACGAGGCGGCCCGCCAGCAGGTCATCGGGATCGCCACCGCGCTCGCCGACTCGCCGTCGACCGCGCAGGCCATCCAATCAGGAAGGGCGACAGCGGTTCTGCAACCGGTCACCGAGGCCGTCCGCACACAGACCGGCATCGCGTTCATCACGATCATGGCGCCCGACGGCGTCCGGTTCACCCACACCGATCCGCAGCAGATCGGCGGGCGCTACCTCGGCACCACCGCCCCCGCCCTGCGCGGTGAGACGTTCAGCGAGTTCTACACCGGAACACTGGGCCCCTCGATCCGTGCCGTCGCGCCGGTGCGTGGCGACGACGGACGCATCGTCGGCCTGGTCTCGGCCGGGATCACCCAGCAGACGCTGGCGCAGCGGTGGCGAGCGCAGGTGCCCACGATCGCCGCGGTGACCCTTGCGGCGGTGGCGATCTCGTCGCTCGGCGCGGTGCTGATCCGGCGGCGCCTCATGCGCCAGACGCACGGTCTGCGTCCGGACGAGCTGCGCGTGATGTACGAACACCACGACGCGGTCCTGCATTCGGTGTCCGAGGGGCTCATCGTGCTCGACCGCGGCGGGGTGGCATTGGTCAACGACGAGGCACGCCGCCTGCTGGGGCTGCCGCCGGGTCCCATCGACACCGCCGCGCTGCCGTTGTTCCTGCAGACCTCCGACCCCGGGGTGCGTGACGAGGTGCACGTCACCGACGAACGGGTGCTGGTGGTCAACCGCTCGCGGGTGGCCGGCTCCGATTCGGAGGTGGTGACGATCCGTGACCGCACCGAATTACAAGGCGCGCTCGGCGAACTCAGCTCGCTGCAGGTGCTCGCCGACTCGCTGCGCGCGCAGGCCCATGAGGCGGCCAACAAGCTGCACACCGTCGTCACCATGGTGGAGATGGGCCGTTCCGAGGACGCGGTGCGCTTCGCGACCCACGAACTCGAATTGTCCCAACGCCTCGTCGACCGGCTGTCGGACGCGGTCGCCGAACCCGCCCTGGTGGCGCTGCTGTTGGGCAAGACGGCGCAGGCCGACGAACGGGGTATCGCGCTGACCGTCACCGAGGACACCCATCTGCCGTCGCACAGTGAGGCTCTGTCGGGCCAGGAGATGGTCACCGTGCTGGGCAACCTCGTCGACAATGCGATGGACGCCTGCGACCGCGACGACCCGTGGGTGGAGGTGACCGTCAACCAGGACGAGGAGCGGTTGTTGATGCGGGTGGCCGACAGCGGCGCGGGGATGGATCCGGACGCGTTCGCGCGGGCCATGCAGCGCGGATACTCGACCAAATCGGGCGACGGTCAGACCCATCACGGGCTCGGGCTGGCGCTGGTCGCGCAGGTGGCGGCCCGGCACGGCGGTACGGTCACCGCCGACGTCACCTACGGTTCGGTGGTGACCGTGACGGTCCCGCTGGGGGCCTCGTGAGCGCACCGCCGATCTCGGTGCTCATCGTCGAGGACGATCCGCTGATCGCGGAGGCGCACCAGACCTACCTGTCCCGGCTGGCCGGTTTCGTCACCGCGGCGGTCGCGCACACCGCCCGTGACGCGATGCGCGCCGCCTCCGGTGCGGCGGCGGGTGAGCACCCGATCGACCTGGTGCTGCTCGACCTCGGCCTGCCCGACGCGACCGGCATCTCGCTGGCGTCGGCCCTGTCGGGACTGCGCCCGGCACCGGACATCATCGCGATCACCTCGGAGCGGGATCTGGAGATGGTGCGCGCGGCGGTGTCCCACGGCGCACTGGCGTATCTGCTCAAACCGTTCACGTTCGCGGCGTTCCGGGATCGGCTGGAGCGGTACCGGCGCTACCGCGAGGCGCTTCCGGCGGGCATCGACGCGGCCAGTCAGGCCGAGGTGGACCGCGCGCTCGCCGAACTGAGGGGCTCCGCCGAACGCGCCGCGACCCCCAAGGGGACGGCGCCGGGCACGAACGACGAGATCGCCAGGGCCGTGCGCGATTCCGACGGCGGACTCACCGCCGACCAGGTCGCCACGCAGATCGGGGTCTCCCGTGTCACGGCGTGGCGCTATCTCGAGCGGCTGGCCGACGACGGGACCGTCACCCGCCTCACCGACTACGGCCGGGCAGGCCGCCCGAAGACCCGCTACCAGTGGCGCTGACCGTCAGACGGCGGGCGTCAGCTCACGCAGGTCGGGCCGGACGATCCGATCGGTCGCGGCGAACTGCGGACGCGTGCGCGGCGGGGCCGACGGCACGGCCAGCGAGCTCATCACCCCGGCGAAGTCGGCCACATACAGTCGACGGCCGTCGTCGCGCGTGGCCACGCGGGCCATGGCGGCGCCGCCGGTGATCTCGTCGATGACCTCGCTGGTCATCGCGTCGAACACGGCGATCCGGTCGTAGTCGACGACGTACACCCGGGCCTTGTCGGCGCTGACGGTCAACTGCGTGGGCGCACCGCCGATCGCGACCGAGTCGATGACCGCGTTCGCGCCGAGGTCGACGACGTCGATGCTGCCGCCGTGGCGGCGGTCCGAGCGCAGCACGTAGGCCAGACCGTGGCGCCCGAGGGCCAGGTCGCGAATCGGCGACGGGAGCCGCAACCGCCGGACCACGCGTGCGGTCTCGGTGTCGATCGTGAGCAGCGCGCTGCCCGCCAGGCCGGTCGTGGCCGCGTAGAGCAGGCGTCCCGTGACGTCGACCCGGACGGCGTCCACCGTGGTGCCGGGCCGGTAGCCGATGTCGATGGTGCCGAAGCGTTCGGCCGCGGTGTCGAGCACGGCGACGTCGACGTCGTGGTCGCCGACGCGGCCGATGTAGACCCGCTTGCCGTCGGGCGTGATCGTCATGGCCGTCGCCGTGAAGGCCAGCGGGTAGCGCGCGATCACGGCGCCCGCCCGCGTGTCGACCACGGTCACCGCATCGTCGTGCAGCGACGACGTGGTCACGTAGGCGCGGTCCTCGGCCACGGCGACGAGGCCGGGGTCACCGCCCACCGCCACCACCTTCGCCGAACCGAGGGTGTCGGCGTCGATCACGGTGACCGAACGGTCCGTGGGGTTGGTGGCGACCACGAAACCGGATGCGCTGTCGACGGCGATGTCGCCGACGGGTCCGCGCGGCAGCATCGCGGCGTCGAGCACCGCGACCTGCGGGTCGTGTGCGGTCAGACCCGTCACTTCCGGGATGACCACGGGTGTTTTCTTACGCGTGAAGATATTTGCCATAGTTCTCGGCACCTCCGCCGGTATGGCGTGCACCGGCCATTGATTTCAGTCGTTCATCGCGCCGGGACGGCGCGGTCCGATCCGAGTCTAGCGACGGTGCAACCCGTGAAATCGCGGCGATTTCGCCCTCTGTCCACCCGGCTCATACAGACTCTCAGAGCACGCTTAGGAAACTCTTCGTTACTCAGCCGTGACCTTTTCGTGGCGAATTTCCCGAGTTTTGTGACCTGCACATTAACAATCTCCGCAAAGCCCCCATGATCAAACATCCCGATGCCCGAAATCGCGTGTTCTTATCCTTCCCCCCGAAAATGAGCGGCAGATCACACCGGGACACGCCAGCAAATTCGTCGACGACGCCCCGGCGGAGCCCCCCGCCCCCCGCACTCATCCACGGGGTGCAGCGAGCGCCTCGGCGACCGATCGCCCGGCATTCGCTGGGCGACACGCCCGGGCTACCGAACCTCCAGCCGCAGCGCCGCGGCGGTGGCCGGCCCGACGATCCCGTCGACCCGCAGACCGGGTGTTCTGCGCTGGAACTCGCGAACCGCCTCCTCGGTCTGCGGACCGTAGACACCGTCGATGTCGAGGTGTCCGGCGTAACCGCGGTAGGCGTGTTTGAGCCGGCGCTGCAACGCCGCGACGTGCGTGCCCTCCGACCCGCGGGACATCTCGATGGGCACCGGAGCCGCCGCCGGACCGCGCATCGCCGCGATCCGGGCCTGGATATCGGCGCGCAGCAGATCCATGTCGATGGCGCCGGGGTCCCACTTGCCCTGCGCCGTGCCCGCGTACTCGCGGTGGCCGATCGTACGGGCGGCGCCGAAGCCCAGACACCGCATGATCACCGCACAGCTGCGCACCAGTGCGAAGTACTGGGCATCGGGCCAGTTCGTGCGGTGGGGTGCGGCGGGGCCGGTTCCGCTGTTGGCGCACTCGATGCCGATCGTGTGCCGGTTCCCCGTGCCGGCAGGCAGCCACGGGTACCGCCCGGCGCCCGCATGCCAGGCGACCCCGGCGGCGACGGCGGTCACCGTGCCGTCGCGGGCGACGTGCAGCTGGGACAGCGGTCCCGGAAGGTCCGGTCGACCGTCCGCGATCGAGGCGGCGGTGGCGGTGTCCGACCCGGTGTGGTGCACCATCACGCCGCGGATGTCGCGGAAATCGCCGTGGCCGCGCCGCAACCACCCCGGATGCTCGACCACCGGAACGCCCTCGGCACGGAGGGCGTCGGCGAGCCAGACCGGATCGCCGGACCGCAGGTCTACTTGTGGCACACGTCGGGCGAGTCGCCACGGACCGGCGCACCGGTGGGCACCGTGTACGTGGCGACGACTCCGGCGTCGTGCGGCCCGGTGTTGGCCACCCGATGCGCCAGGCCGGCGGGGATGAACACGGCCTGCCCGGCCCCGTACGGCACGACGGCGCAGTCGGCGGCGGTCTGCAACTCGACCGTCCCCTCGGTGATCACCGAGTGCTCCGGACCGGGATGGGTGTGCCAGCCACTGCTCGAGCCGGGACGCAGCTGCAGGTCCTGCACGAGCAGCGTGCTCTGCTGACCGGGCGCGGTGCTGATCGACACCGGCTGTCCCGTCTCCCCCTTTGCGAGGTCGGTGCGCACCACGTCACCTTCCGGTGGTGTGGCGGCGGCCGAGCCCGGCAGCGCCGCCAGGCCGATCACCGCCGCGGGTACGACACCCCAGCTCCGACGTCCGTCCATCACTTCCCCCTTCGGCGGTCAGGCTCCGGGCAGCGCGGGCGCCGGTAACGCGCCGGCCGGCGGGACCGCCGGCGGGACGGCCGGTGCCGGCAGCACCGGGGCGGCGGGGGGTGGCGGCGGCGGAGCGACCCCCACCCCGAGCACCCGCAGCAGGTCCGGTTTCATCGCCTGCAACTGCGAACCCCAGTATCCCCAACTGTGGGTGCCCTTCGGGGGGAAGTTGAACACCGCGTTGTGGCCACCGGCAGCCAGGTACTTCTGCTGGAACTCCTTGTTGGTCGACAGCGTGATGTTCTCCAGGTACCCCGCGCTGAAATTGCCGCCGAAGTCGGTTCCGGTGTCGAGGTCCGAGGCCACGCCGCCGCCGCAGTAGACCCACAGCGCGGTGCCGTTCGCCGCCAGCCTGCCCACGTTGACCATGGGATCGTTTCGGCGCCAGGCGACGTCGCTGGTGGGCCCCCACATGTTCTTCGGGTTGAAGCCGCCCGCATCCCTCATCGCGAAGCCGATCAGCGTGGGCCACAACCCGGCGGACGGATTCAGGTAGCCCGACAACGAGCCCGCGAAGATGAACTGGGCCGGATACCAGGTCGCCAGGTTCAACGCCGCACCACCCGACATCGACAGCCCCACAACGGCATTGCCGCGCGGATCCTGACCGCGGTTGGCCGCCAGCCAGCCCGGCAACTCCTGGGTCAGGAAGGTCTCCCACTTGTAGGTCGTCGTTCCTGCGCTGTTCGCGGCGGGCTCGTACCAGTCGGCGTAGAAGCTCGACTGGCCGCCGACCGGCATCACCACCGACACGCCCGACTCGTGGAACCACTCGAACGCCGCGGTGTTGATGTCCCAGCCGTTGGCGTCCTCCTGGGCCCGGAGGCCGTCGAGCAGGAACACCGAATGCGGTCCGCCACCCTGGAATTGGACGCGGATGTTCCGCCCCATCGACGGTGACGGCACCTCGAGGGTCTCGATGGGCAATCCGTCACGGGAGTACGCGGTCGCGCTCGGCACCGCTGTCAACGACACCGGCAGCAGTGCGGTGAGCAGCACCGCACCCAAGACCCGTGTCCATCTCCTGCCACTGATTCGCTGCACCACCGCTTCTCCATCTCGTCTCCGGACGTCGGCGACGCTAACAGCGGCCCGGCGAGGCACCGCCGGTGAAGCGCGGGCCTTGACCCGCTTGTTATCAGACCTTGCGGAGACCGTGAGGTTGCGGTTCGACGGTGCCGGTCAGGCCGAAGTCACCCAGCGCCTCGGTGACGACCTCGCGCAGTGCGTCTTTCGTGTTGCGCCCGCCGGGGCGCCAGGCCGCTACCGTCACGGTGACCAGGCCGTTCAGCCGGCTCGAACCGAGGAACAACAGTCCGCCCGACTTGTCGAGGATCGTGGTGGTGATCTTCGGTTCGACGATGCGCGGAGCCATGAAGGCGGCGTCCGTCCCGTCCGGCCGGTTCACCGCCGGGTCGATGTCACCGAGGTTCGAGCACCCGATCGGGGCGCCCCGTTCGACGATCATCGATTCGAGTCTGCGCACGAGCAGCCGAGGTGTGAGCGGCGTCAGCGGAAGCGGTTCGAGCAGCTCGTTCGGCTTCTCGCGCAGCGCGGCGAATTCGCGTTTCATGGTGGCGCGCAGTTCGGTCAGATCGGTGGTGACCCGCGTGGGGTCCGCCTTCATCCGCGCCTCGGTCAGGGCGTTGCCGCGGGTGTCGCCCGCGACGCGTTCGCTGACCGGGTAGGACAGCGTCACGTGACCGGCGTCGTCGGTGCGGCCCAGCAGGTGCCCCAGCCGTGCCGCGAAACCGGCCAGGAGCGAATTGCTGTTGCCGCCCAGCTCTTTTGCGCGCCGATCCCACTCGTCGATGTCGACCAGCGTCACCACGCACGGCGCCACCACGGTGCGCGTTTCACCGGTGACCGTCTGCGCGCGCGCCGACGACATCGAGGACGCCAGGTCGTCGCGCTGCGACCGGGCCACCCGCACGGTCGCGGCCACCGCCCGCCCCATCTCGGGGATCGCGCGGACCGCCTGTCGGGCGTCCTCGGCCATCGCCTGGCTGCGGGTACGCGATGACGGCGGCGGGTATCCGAGATCGCGCCGCACACCGGTCACCGCGTCGGTGACCGCCTCGCAGATGGCCAACCCGTCACCGGTGGTGTGCGACACCACCAGGCTGACCGCCGCACCCCCGCCGACCAGCGGCTGGACCCCGAGGTGCCACTGCGGTCCGAATTCGGGGTCGATGGGCATGCCGGCCCGCTCGTCGGCCCACGTCCACACCTCGTGGCGCGGCAGGTCGTCGGCGGCGATGTCGAGGTCGACGGGTCCGGTGGACGCCACCCAGCGGTGCCGGCCGAACGGCAGCGGCGAACGTTCGACGCGGCGACCCAGCAGACCGTGGCCCAGGTTGCGGTGGAACCGGCGGAGGCCGTCGATGTCGACGGGGCGGTCGTAGACCCAGGTGAACTGGATGAGCGGCCCCCGGCCGAGCGCCCGCAGCCCGAGAAACGATGCCTGGTCGATGTAGGCGAGCGTGTTGTCCACCCACGTCACTCTAATCACGGCGGCTCAGCGATAGTCGAACATCACCTGACGACGCGCCAATCAGGTTGCGCCGCTTGGCCTCAGGACGAGGCCGACTTCGCAGGAGCCGCGGCCCGGATCGGGTTGCACCGCCACCGAGTACCGGCGGCCCGTCGGAGCCGCGTTGGCGTCGACGACCTCCTGGATCAGTCCCTGTTGGATACCGCGCACCACCTCCGGGGAGTCGACGGCGATCTCGGCCAGCGGGCAGGTGCAGATCTGGATCGTGACCACGCCGAACGCGTCGGTGACCGAACGGATCTGGAAGCCGAGTTGGCCCAGCGCGCCCACCACGACGTCCACGACGGACTCTTCGCCGCCGATCTCGGTGAGCCGCACCCGACGGGCGAGGTCCGCGCCGATGCGCACGGCGCGTTCCTCCCGCTCGCCGGGGGTGCCGCCCAGGTGGGTGGCGAACAGGGCGACGATGTCGGCGTAGTCGAGCCTCGGCGCCAGTTCGTAGGTGAGGCGGGGACGTCCGACGCCTCCGCTGCGCGCCCCTCCCCCACGGCGGATCGCGCCCTGCCGCTCCAGCGTGGTCAGGTGGAACCGCGCTGTGGTGACGTGGATGTCGAGGGCGTCGGCCACCCGTCGGGCGTCCACCGGACCCCCCGCACTGCGCACCAGGCTCAGAACCCGCTTCCGTTGGAGACCGGCGGCGCGTTCCGACGCCGACTCACTCGACTGTCTGTCGACGCCGCTGCCGGGCAATCGCTCTCCTCGGTCGCGCACCAGGAATGCCGGAGACATCCTCCCACGCCGGGCGGCGGTTCATCGGGGCTGCAGAGGTCACGGCGTGCGGGGCTGCCCGGCTTCGGGCTTGACGGCGATCACGCCGACGGCGGTGAGGTGGTCGCGGTACGCGGTGAACGTGCGCCTCATCGACAGGACCCGTTTGCGCGCCGCACCCCGGGCGATGAGGTTGCCGACGATGCGCAGGACGCCGATGGGCCCCTCGTCGGCGAGGACACGGGCGGGCTGCAGCAGCGCCATCGGCGCCCGGTCCACGGTGATCACCCGGAACCCGGAGGCGGTGAGCAGGTCCGTCCACTCCTGGACCGTCAGCGGCCGGGCGTTGACCTTGATGGACCGCGCGAGGTCGCGCCGAATGGCCTCCTTGGTCTCGACCGCGAGTGTGTCGGGAGTCAGGCCGAGTTCGTGGATGGCGTACCGGCCGCCGGGCCGCAGGATCCGAAAGGCCTCGTCGAGGATCGCCTTCTTCGCCTTGTCACCCTGCATGGTCAGCATGGCCTCGCCGATCACGACGTCGGCGCTGCCGTCGTCGAGTCCGGTCGCCGCCGCGTCCGCCACCACGACCCGGCCGCCGGCGGGCGCGACGACCGCTTCGACCGTCGAGGTGGAGGCGGCGTTGTCGTCGACGCCGACGTAGGACTTCGGGTTCGACGCGACGATGTCGCGGGCGGTCCGGCCCAGCCCGGGACCGAGTTCCACCACATCGGCGCCGGTGATCTTCGCCGCGGCCAGCACCCGCGAGGTCAGCTCCAGGCCACCGGGACGCAACACCCTCTTGCCCAGCCGCGCCAACAGCCAGTGCCCCGGGACGTCGGCGTCCGAGCGCTGGGCCAGGGGAAGCGAGTTCTTCTCCGTCATGGAACGACCACCTTCTTGTCGGGTGCGCGCGAGTGTGGATCACACGAAGGAGGTTGCCCCACCGTGGATCTCGTGGACGTGGCCGTCCTCACCAGCGGCTCCCACATTTAGAGGAAAACTGTCCTCCGAATGGTAGGGGTGGTCTCAGGGGTCGACAAGGCCTACGTCCCGGGCGCCCTCAGTCGTGCTCACTCAGCCGGTCGACCAGCGGTTGGAGGCCGGCCAGCTGTTCGCTCATCCGCTGCAGGGTCTCCGCGACCGGCGGCGTGCCGCGGTAGTCATCGCGGGCTTTCTGCCACCCCAGCCGCCACATGCGCGCAGCCAGCAGATCCCCCGCGTAGGGGCAGTCGATGGTGTGGGGAAATGCCGCCTGCCCCTCGCGGTAGATGCGCACAAGTCGGTGACTCATGGGGCGGACGTTAGCGCCGTCCTCCGACATCAGGCCCGCGGTTGCCGCCCGCGGATGGTCTCGAGTGCCAGGTAGGTGGTCGCCGCGGCGGTACCCCCGGCCAGCCACGACAGATCGACCCCACCGAGGGCGTTCGCGATCGGCCCCTGCAACAGCGGCGTCATGCCGTACATGAACAGCCAGGTGAACAGGATGCCGACTCCGAGCGCCACCAGCGCCGTCGGCCGCACCGTCGGCAGGAGGCCTGCGTCGGGAGGGGCCAGCAGCGCCTCGGGGTCGACCTGCCGCCGCGCGATCACGAACCAGTGCACGAGAACCACCGCGGCCCACGGCGCGACCCAGCCGACGATGCCGATCAGCCAGCTGTCGATCATCAGCGCGAAGTCGCCGTTGTACACGAAGAGGACCACCCCGGCCATGGCCACGGCGCCGATGACGAGGTTGAGGATGCGCCGGTTGATGTGGATGTCGAGCGCCTGCGTCGACACCGTGCAGGTGTAGATGTTGAGGATGTTCGTGGCCAGCGGGCCGTGCACGACGAGCAGCAGGACCGGGATGGCCAGCACGCCGTACGCGTCGACGATGATCTCACCCGGGTCCGCCGACGAGCTCAGCGTCGCCAGGGTCGCGCCGAGGGCACCCAGCCAGACCACCGGGATGAACTGGCCCAACGCACTGGCCGCGAACAATCTACGGGCCGGCACGGTGGTGGACACGAATCGCGAATAGTCGGCGGCATAGCCGAACCAGGTGACGCCCCAACCGATTCCGATGGCGGTCATCACCGCGGACAGGGCCGCGATGTGTTCACCGGTGGTCAGCGACGCGTCCCCGGCGTATCCCCACTCGACGTCGAGGCCGAACCAGGCGACCGCTGTCATCGCCACCAGGATCGCCACGGTCGGCGGCACGGTCCAGCGTTCGAACGCCGCGATCACCCGGTAGCCGAACCACGCGATCACCACCTGGACCACCATGATGGCGGCGCCGACCGCGATCCGCGGACCGTGTGCGGTGCTCTCGGGATCGACGATGCCGATGCGACCGAGCAGTGCCATCACCAGGTCGAGCACGATCCAGGTGTTGACCGCACACCACCCCATGCACACGATCGCCTGCACAGCGGCGGGCACATAGGCGCCGCGGCGTCCGAAGATGGCGCGCGACAACACCATTCCCGTCACCCCGGTCCGCTGTCCGATGACGACGAAGATGCCGAACAGCGACATGCCGATCAGGTTGCCGACCGCGAGCACCGCGATCGTCTCCCAGAGGCCCAGACCCATCGTGACGCCGAGGGCGCCGAGCACCCAGTTGATCGGCGCGATGTTGGCGCCGGCCCAGATCCAGAACTGCCCGCGCACGTCGGTGGTCCTGCCGGACTCCGGGATGACGGTGAGGTCGGATTCGAGGCGCTCGGTGACGTCGGGGGTCGGCTCGCCGGTGGCGACAGCGGACATGGCGGTTCCTGTTCTCCGATGAGAGGCCAGCCGCGCCGTTGCGGTGTCCATCCTTCAGCGATGTGGGGACGATTCCCGATAGTTTTACATCGCACATTCGGTTTCCGCTCACCATCACGCCGCGCGCTGTTCGTTCGGATGCTGCAATGAGCGCATGCCGAAAACACTGAGGGGCGTGGTGCGGCTCGCATCCGCCGCGGTCCTGGCCGCGGTGGCGACGGCGCCGGTGGCTTCAGCCCAACCCGAGCCGACGGCGCCGGCGGATTTCGTCTCGCTCGCTGACGTCGACCCGTCGATCCTGCTGGACATCCGCTACGTCACGCCGCACAACTTCACCGGCGACCCGGTCGACGGATACCGGGCGCCGCTGTGCCTGCTCACCCGTGCGGCGGCCAACGCTCTGCGGCGTGCGCAGCAGGAGTTCACGGCCCGGGGTTACTCGCTGAAGGTCTACGACTGCTACCGCCCGCAGCGTGCCGTCGACCAGTTCGTCGCCTGGGCGAACGACCTGCCCGATCAGCGGATGAAGGCCGAGTTCTACCCGCGTGTGGACAAGACACGGCTGTTCGCCGACGGGTACATCGCCGACAACTCGGGGCACAGCCGGGGCAGCACCGTCGACCTCACGCTCGTCGCACTGCCCGCGAAGGAGCAGCCGCCGTTCGCGCCGGGACAGCCGCTGGTCGACTGTGCCGCACCGGTCCCAGAGCGCTTCGCGGACAACACGATCGACATGGGTACCGGTTACGACTGCTTCGACACCCTGGCGCACACCCTCGACCCGCGGGTGCAGGGTGAGCAACTGAAGAACCGGCTGCTGCTCAAGGAGGGACTCGAGGAGCAGGGTCTGGTGAACTACGACAAGGAGTGGTGGCACTTCACGTTCAAGCCCGAGACGTACCCGGACACCTACTTCGACTTCCCCGTCGACTCGTCGTCGCTGACGCGTTAAGCCACGGGCAGCAGCACCGACCGGGTCGGCTGCCACAGTGACACCGGGATGATCGACGGTCGCGAGGTCGCCATCGGGGCGCCGAGCACAGTCGCCGTCGCGCGGCCCTTGCGAGTCGGGATCTCGACGCGCGAGCCGGGTGGCCCGTAGGTGCCGGTGCAGTCGGCGCCGGTGCAGGTCCCGGCGTCGACGGCGACGCGGCCGGCGAACATGTCGTTGATCCAACCGGCCATCAGATGCTGTGCGGCAGGCGGGTTCTGGGGTTTCGGGAACCCGGCGACGAGGTAGGCGGACAGCTGGATCACGGGGTTGCCGCCGAGCATCGAGTCCATGTGGACGCCGCCGTCGAGTTCGACACCGTGGAACTTGCCGGCCCGGCCCGCATTCAAGGCCTGGGTGATGTTGCTGGTCGAGTTCAGGTAGTTGGTCGGGGCGTGCAGTTCGAGGAACGGGACGTAGGTACCGGTGGCGTCCAATGCCTGTAGCGAGTCCCCCACGATGTCGGTGCGCGGCGGGACACCGTCGAGGGAGATGACACCGGCAAGGTGGTTGGCCTCGCCGTTGGCGGTGACGAACCGGGCGTAGTGACCGGACACCCCGGCCACCAGGCCGCCGCCGAGCGAGTGCCCGACCAGGACGAAATCCAGCGGCAGAGTCGCGGTGGGGCCGTATCGGGTGGTGTAACCGGCGGCCGTGGCGCTCGCGGCGAGCGCCCCGCGGTCACCGGTGAACAGTTCGGCGACGGCGCGGTACATGGGCTCGCCCCCGAGCCAGAAGTCGTCGTCCCTGAACGGGTTCGAGGTCAGCGTGGGTGCGACCACGACACTGTTGGTGCGCTCGGCCAGGTAGGCGGCGGTGTGGCTGTACATCGTGCCGTTGGCGAGGAACCCGTGTTGCAGATAGATGATGCGCGTGGGCGGTTCGTCGGTGTCGGGGAAGTACCAGTCGGCGCTCACCCGGCGGCCGTCGGCGATCTCCAGCGTCGACGTGCTGACGGTCACGCTGCTGCCCGGCGGGAGTTGTGGCGGACCGGTGATCGCCTTCGTGACGGCGCCGAGGATGTCGAAGACCACGGAGCCGAACGCCTTGACCACCGGCGGCAGCTGATCGAGGAACCCGAACGGTGACGGCAGCGGGGTCGGCAGTGCCGGCACGGACAGCGGCGCAACGAATTCGCCTGCGGGAACGTCGGGTTCGTCGTCCTGCCGGCCCACCCGCGCCGCGGCGAGGTCCGCGTCGAACGTGGCGGTCTCGGTCGGCTCGAATTCCTCGTCAACCGTGGCGGTGTCGTCGACGGGCTCGTCGCCGACGGGCTCGTTCACGACGGGCTCGTTCACGACGGGCTCGTCGGCGGGTTCATTGTCGACGGGCTCGTTGTCGACGGGCTCGTTGTCGACCGGCTCTTCGACCTCGTCGGCTTCGGGCTCTTCAGCTTCGGGCTCTTCGGCTTCGGGCTCTTCAGCTTCGGGCTCTTCGGCCTCGGCTTCTTCGGCCTCGGCTTCTTCGGCCTCGGGTTCGTCGTCCAGGGTGGTCGTGTCGGTGGCGGCAGACGGGTCCGGATCCGTCTGCTCGGAACTCGAGGCGGGGGACGGACCGGGACCGTCGGTCTCCGCGTCGGCGGCGGCAGCGCCCGCACCCGCCAGCGCGGCCGCCGAAACGCCCGCGGTCACCGCACCGATCCCCAGCCACATCGGAATGCGTTCCATCCTCAACCCCCGTCTCGCGGCTGTCCGAGACGGATGGTGGCACAGGTCGGCGTGGCGGCGAGGCGGTTTACCCCGGGCGGCGGGGCCGGATCAGCGACCGCCGTCGCAGCAGGTCTCCCCGCGCCAGGCCTCGCGCCCCTCCCTGACCGCCACGGCGGCGATCACCAGCGCGGCGACCGGGTCGGCCCACGACCACCCGAACGCGCTGTTGAGCACCAACCCCGCCAGCAGGACCGCCGAGAGATACGTGCACAGAAGCGTCTGCTTGGAGTCGGCGACGGCCGAGACCGAGCCCAGCTCGCGACCCGCTCGCCGCTGAGCCCAGGACAACACCGGCATGATCGCCAGGCTCACCGCGGCCAGCACGATGCCGACCGTCGAGTGCCGCGCTTCGCCGATCCCGAACAGCGCACGGACGGAGTCCACCGTCACGAACGCGGCCAGCCCGAAGAAGGAGAACGCGATGACCCGCAAAGCGATCTTCTCGCGAGCTTCGGGATCGCGGCCGGCGAACTGCCAGGCCACCGCCGCGGCCGACGACACCTCGATGACCGAGTCCAGTCCGAACCCGATCAACGCCGACGACGACACCCGGGCACCCTCGGTGAGCGCCACGATCGCCTCGATGACGTTGTACGAGATGGTCGCCGCGACGAACCACCGGATGCGCCGCGCCAGCAGCTCGCGCCGGTGTGCCGTCAGAACCCGGTCGGCCGGCATCAGCAGCACTCGCAGCCGGCGCCGTCGTCCCCGGCGCAGCAGCAGTTCGGGTCGACGGCCAGCACCAGGCCCATCAGGTCGTCGAGCGCCGCGCCGATACGCCCGTCGGCCAACTCGTAGCGGGTGCGCCGGCCCTCCGGCACCGCGGTCACCAGACCGCAACCGCGAAGGCAGGCCAGGTGGTTCGACAGGATCTGGCGGCTGACGCCGAGCCGGTCGGCCAGTTCCGAGGGATAGGCCGACGTTCGGTTGAGCTCGAGCAAGATTCGCGTGCGGGTGGTATCCGACAGCGCATGGCCGAAGCGCGCCAGGGAGTCGGTGTGGGTCGACGTCGGCATGCGCTGACAGTACATCTGAATCTGTACAGTTGCCACCGGCCGAACGGCGGCGCGACGTCGCGAGTTCGGACCGCTGCACATCTGGGTATGCCGGAGCAAAGTGAACGGGTCCGACGAGGAGGCGCGCGATGGTGGGTCTGGGTGTGGTGTTGCTGGTCTTGGCCGCCGTGGCCGTACTGGTCGGCCTGGTCTTCTACGGCAACGGCGTGGGGACGGTTCCCGACCAGCCCATGCGCGATGCGTCCGCCACCCGGCGGGGCGTCTCCCGGATCGCCTGGTCGGACCTCTTCTCGACGATGAAGACCTCAGTCAAGGGAGCCACCGACTCCGAGGCGGATCGGCGTCAGCGCTCGGCCTCGATGGGGGCGTTCCTCGTGCTCGTCGGATTGATCCTGGTGGTCCTCGCGATCGTGTCGTTCCTCACCGCCATGCTGTGACCACTGATTGACCGGGTCAGCCGGCCGGCGGGTTGGGGCTCGCCGGGCTGGGGCTGACGGTCGTCGTCGTCGGCGGCGTGGTCTCGGTGACCGTGGTGGTCGCCGTGGTGGTCGGGCTGGGGCTCGTGGTCGGCGGCGGAGTGGTCGTCTCGGTGACGGTGGCGGGCGGGACGGGCGCGACCGTGGTGGTGACCGTCGACGTGGAGGTCGACGTCGACACGGACGTCTCGGTGCTCGCCGGGCTGATCACGCCGCAGGCGATGCGAGTGTCGGCGCCGTCGGTCGACCCCGGCACGTCGGAGCCCTGATGAAGCAGGATCGACGATCCGTCGGGTCCTTTGAGTTGCTCCTCGGTGAACGCGTCGGTGGTCGCGACGAGCTTGCCCGCTCCGTCGGAGCGCACCAGCAGGGGCGGCAGGTCGCCGCTGGCAGGCATGCCGGTCTTGCCGTCGGCCTGGAAGTGTTCGCCCGCCGAGGCGAAGTCCCCCGTCGGTCCGCCGTCGGGCGCGGGCGAGTTCGGCTCGCACCGGCCGAACTGGTGGATGTGCAGACCGTGGAAGCCCGGTGACAGGGTGCCGTCGCCGACCGTCTGGACGGTCACGGTGGCGTAGCCGTCGGCGAAGTCGATGGTGGCGTCGGCGACCGCGTTGCCGTCCGTCGTCTTGATCTGGGTGGTCAGCGCTGCAGGGGCGGCTCCCGACGTGGTCGGGGTGGACTCACTGTCCCCCGATTCGTTGCCGCAGGCGGTGAGGACGGCAGCGGGCGTGGCGAGCAAAGCGATGGCGACGGTGACATGCTTTTTCATGGCCGCCTCGTACCCTTGCGGCGCCGCAAACAAACCGCCGCGATCCGACGGGCGGCATCTCAGCAAAGCTGCGGAAATCGCATTCTCGAAAATGATTGGGCGTTTTCATCGAATGTCGGGCGGCTTCTCCGCAATGGAGAGTACGTTTCCACCATGCAGACGGTGCGTAGCTTCTGCCGGATCTGCACCTCGGTGTGCGGCATCCTCGTCGACGTCGACGGTGACCAGGTCGTCCGCGTCCGAGGCGACCAAGATCATCCGTTCTCCCGGGGGTACACCTGCGGGAAGGGGCGGGCGCTGCCGTTGTTGCATCATCATCCGGACCGGCTCGAGCGGCCGCAGATGCGGATCGACGGCAAATTGCAGGACACCCCGTGGGAGGTGTGCCTCGACGATCTCGGCGCGCGGCTCAAGGACGTCATCGACCGGCACGGGCCGGAGTCGGTGGCGTTCTACTTCAGCACCATGGAGAGTGCCGGATTCCGGATGGCCGAAGCCCTGCACGCGGCCATCGGCACACCCGCGAAGTTCAGCCCGCTGACCATCGACGGCACCGCCAAACCGCTGGTCTCCGACCTGGTCGGCGGGTTCATGGGCCTGTCCGGGCGCACCGATTTCGACAACGCCGACTTCCTCATGCTCGTCGGCGTCAACCCGGTGGTGTCCCACGGCCACGCGATCTCCATGCCCAACCCGACCGGGACGGTGCGCGAGATCGCCAGGCGCGGTCAGGTGTGGGTGATCGACCCGCGCCGCACCGAGACCGCACGCCTGGCCACCGGCCACCTCGCCCCGCGACCGAGCACCGATCACGCGGTGCTGGCGTATCTGGTGCGCGAGATCCTGCAGGACGGGATGAAGCCGGACGTTCCCGTGCAGGGACTCGACGAACTCGCCGCGGCGGTCGAACCGTTCACGCTCGCGCACACCGCGCAACTCGCCGACGTCGACCCCGGCGACTTGACGCGCCTCGTCGCGGCGGTCCGCAGCGCCGACTGCGTGGCGATCGAGACCGGCACCGGTGTCACGATGACCGCCGATCGGGCCAACGTCACGCAGTGGCTGGCGTGGGTGCTGATGATCCTCACCGGTGCGATGAACCGGCCCGGCGGCACGTGGTTCCACCCCGGATTCGCGTATCAGCTCGAGGCATTCGGCGATCTGCTGCCGGTCACGCCGACCGAGGGGGCGTTCGGGCCGGGCCCGAGGAGCCGGCCCGAGGCACAGGCCTTCATCAACGAATGGCCGTGCGCCGTGCTGCCCGACGAGATCGCGGCGGGCAACATCCGCGCGCTCATCAACGTCGGCGGGAGCCTGGTGACCAGCTTCCCCGAGACCGGCAAGCTGGTACCCGCGCTGCAGTCACTGGAGGTGTTCGCCACCACCGAGATCGTCAACAACGAGACGACGCAGTTGGCCACCCACGTGCTGCCGACCAAAGATCCGCTCGAGCGCCCCGACATCACGATCCACGACATCCTCAGCGCCCGGGTGTCGGTGCAGTACACCCCCGCGGTGGTGGCGCCGGTCGGCGAACGACGCTCGATGTGGTGGGTGTTCGCCGAACTCGGCAGGCGCCTCGGCTACGACCTCGGGAGCCTCGGCGACCCCACTACCAGCACCGACGATGACGTGCTGAGCGTCCTGCTCGCCGGTGCCCGCTCGAAGTACGACGAGGTCGCCGCGACCGGCTTCGCCGATGCGGGCCGCGAACTGCCGGCGGCGTGGGTCGACGCGCACATCGACCGGATGGGTGGGTGGCGTCTCGCGCCGCCGCTGCTGGTCGATCAGCTCCGGGCACTGGAACCGCCGCCGCCGCTGGTGATGGTGCCGCGCAGGCAGCGCAAGAAGCTCAACGGCCAGCTCGACTTCCTCGGGGAGCCGCCCGAGATCCTGATCAACCCCGAGGACGGCGCCGCCGCGGGCGTCGTCAGCGGCGCTCCGGTCACGGTGCGCAGCGCCAACGGGGAGATCACCGGCGTCGCGAAACTCGATCAGTCGATGCGGCGCGGCGCGGTGTCGATCCCACACGGACATCACGTCGCCAACGTCAACCGGCTCACCAGCAAGGACGACATCGACGTCGTGACCGGTATGGTCCGCTACTCCGGGATCGCGGTCAGCCTGCACCCGGCCTGACCCCGGCGGGTCATGTGTCGCGCCGCGAGATCGCGGGGTGGTCACATCCCGGCGTCAAGTCGGCGGCTCGCTGGACGTATCGGAATCCGCTGTTAGGGTCGGGGCCATCGTGCAGTACGACGACGCGGTTCTCCAGAAGCGATGGCGCACAGCCGTCGCGCTGGCGCTTGCGGTCTGGCTCGTCGCGGTCGGGTTCCCATGGACTCCGCCGAAAGCGGAGCACCCGCACCACGGGGCGCACGCCCTTGCCGCCGGCCCGCGCGGCGACTTCAACTCCGCCATAGTGACGGATCACGCACACTTCGAGAACGGGTCGACACCCGTCTCTCCCGACACCTTCGCCGAGGCGATACGGCCTCGCGCCACCGTGCCCCTGATGGCGCTCGGCCTACTCACCGCAATGGTCGCCGTCGCCGTGTTCTATCTCGGGGCCGCTTCTGCCCCCATTCGCGGTCCACCCCGCAGGGTGGCTGTACCGCTGACCGGCCGGACCCTGTTGACCCGGCTCTGCATCGCGCGCTGCTGATCGGGCAGCGCCGACCCTGCTTCCCCGAGCACGGTCGGTCGAGCTGCCCCCTGATCAGCGGCTGCGCGGCACGCCGTCGCGGCCTCGAACCGAAGCGACGCACCCGTATGAACCCTGTCCTGTCCCCACGCACATTCAGCATGTCCCCGTCCCGCCAGCGCCGTCTCGGACGCTACGAACGCCCGGGCACGATGGTCGGCGACACCCCGGTCCTACGCATCGGGGCACCCTTCGCCCCGGACGAACGCGGCTTCTGGGCCAAGCTCGAAGGTTTCAACCCCGGCGGCATGAAAGACCGGCCCGCCATGCACATGGTCGAACGCGGCCGGGCCGGCGGCGCGCTACGCCCCGGCGCGCGGATCGTCGAATCCACCAGCGGAACGCTCGGGCTCGGGCTGGCGCTCGCCGGGACGGCGTACGGTCATCCCGTCACGCTGGTCACCGACCCCGGGATGGAACCCATCATCCAGCGGATGCTGTCCGCATTCGGCGCCCGCATCGACCTGGTGACCGAACCGCACCCTGTCGGAGGCTGGCAGCGAGCACGCCAGGACCGCGTGCAGCAGATTCTGTCCGTCGATCCGCACGCCTGGTATCCGGACCAGTACAACAACCCCGACAACGTCGAGGCCTACCGGCCGCTGGCCCTCGAGCTGCAGGCACAGCTCGGCGCCATCGACGTCCTGGTGTGCTCGGTGGGCACCGGCGGGCACTCGGCGGGGGTCGCCCGCGTACTGCGGGAGTCCAACCCCGGCCTACGGTTGATCGGCGTGGACACCGTCGGGTCGACGATTTTCGGCCAGCCCGCCGGCACGCGGCTGATGCGCGGCCTCGGGTCCAGCATCTATCCGGGCAATGTGGACTACGCCGCGTTCAACGAAGTGCACTGGGTTGCTCCCGCAGAGGCGGTGTGGGCCTGCCGCACCCTGGCCGCCACGCACTACACCAGCGGTGGGTGGAGTGTCGGGGCGGTCGCCTTGGTGGCCGGCTGGGCCGCGCGCACGCTTCCGGCCACGACCACGATCGCCGCGATTTTCCCGGACGGGCCGCAACGCTACTTCGACACCGTCTACAACGACGAGTACTGCCGCACCCATGACCTGATCGATCACTCGCCGTCTGCAGAACCCGAGGTGATCGGCCATCCGCGCGATCGGGTGGTGTCGTCGTGGACGCGCTGCACCGACGTGGTCGACCCGGTGGCGGTGACGCGGTGACGGGCCTTTCGACACAGTTCCGCAGCTTCGGCTGGCCCAGCCGGATGCTGATGATCAACCAGTTCGGCATCAACCTGGGCTTCTACATGCTGATGCCCTATCTGGCCGGTTACCTGGCCGGGCCGTTGGGGTTGGCCGCATGGGCGGTTGGCCTGGTGTTGGGGGTGCGCAACTTCTCCCAGCAGGGCATGTTCATCGTCGGCGGAACGCTCGCCGACCGGCTCGGATACAAGCCGTTGATCGTGGCCGGATGTCTGTTACGGACTGCGGGTTTCGGCCTGCTGATCTTCGCCGAATCCCTACCGGCGGTATTGATCGCCTCTGCGGCAACAGGATTCGCCGGGGCGCTGTTCAACCCGGCGGTGCGTGCGTATCTCGCCGCTGACTCGGGGCCGCGACGCGTCGAGGCGTTCGCGGTGTTCAACATCTTCTATCAGGCCGGGATCCTGGCAGGCCCGCTGGTCGGGCTGGCGCTGATGGTCCTCGACTTCCGTATCGCGGCCGCAGGGGCGACCATCGTCTTCGCCGCGTTGACCGTCGCCCAGTTGTTCGCGCTGCCCCAGCACCGCGCCACGACACCCGATGAGAAGACGTCGGTGTTGGCGGATTGGCGTGTGGTGGTGGCGAATCGATCGTTCCTGTTGTTCGCGGCAGCGATGATCGGCTCGTATGTGTTGTCTTTCCAGGTATATCTGGCGTTGCCGTTGCAGGCCGGGATGCTCGCCCCTGACGATGAGAACCTGATCGTCGCTGGGGTGTTCGTGGTGTCGGGTGTGGTGGCGGTGTTCGGCCAGCTACACATCACGCGGTGGTTCAGCGCCCGTTGGGGTGCCGGGCACTCCCTCGTGGTGGGCTTGGTGATCCTGTCGGCGGCGTTCCTACCGCTGATGGCGGTGGCGGACGCAAGCCGCTTCGGGGACGGTGTGGCGGTCGCCGCGCTGCTGGTGGCCGCGGGCGTGCTGGCGGTCGGATCGGCGGCGGTGTTCCCGTTCGAGATGGACACCGTGGTCTCGCTCGCGAACGACCGGCTGGTCGGCACGCACTACGGCTTCTACAACACCATCGTCGGTGTCGGGATCCTGGTCGGGAACCTCGCCACCGGATCACTGATGCAGGCCGCCCGCGACGCGGGTATGGCGGAGATGACGTGGGTGGGGTTGACGGTGATCGGGTTGGCGTCGGCCGCGGCGCTGTACCGACTCGACCGGACCGGTCGGCTTCGAACCCGTGTGATCACCGCTGTCTAGACGCCGGTGAGCGGGCGGCCGTCGGCCTGCCACGCCCGCATGCCGCCGCGCAGTTCGACCATGTCGGTGTAGCCGAGATCGCGCAGCGTCGCGGCTGCGGTCGTGCTCATCGGCCCGGAGCGGCAGTAGACGGCCAGCGGGGTGGACCGGTCGGCCGGGAGGCGGTCGGCCTGCTCGGCGATCCGGTCGAACGGTATCGACAGATCCGTGCCCGCGATATCGCCCTCGAACGGCACGTGCACGTTGATGGTCAGCCGCCCGGGCTCGGCGACGGCGTCGGCGAACTCAGCGGGACCCACCAGGCGGGCGGCGGACGCCGCTTGGGCACTCGACGGCGGAGCCTGCGCCTCGGTTCCGCATGCCGAGAGGGTCAGCACGGCGCACACCGCGGCCGCGACCAAACCCCGGCGAATCTTCCGCTCCCGCATGGCCTTCAACGTACTCCCCCTCAGCGCGTCGCCTCGGGCAGCATGCGTTCACGCAGGGAGTCGTAGATGGGTGGCGACCGAATCAGTTCGGCAGCCAGGACGGCCGCCGCGGTGGCGGCGAGCATCGGGATGGCGACGGCGGTGGTGGCCGTCATCTCGATGACGACCACGATGCCCGTCACGGGTGCGCGCACCGTGGCCCCGAAGAATGCGGCCATACCGACCAGTGCCATCGGAATGCTCAGCGCGGCAACGTCACCGGGCAACAGCGGGTCGGCCACGCCCACGAAGAGCAACCCCCACAGTGCGCCGACCGCCAGCAACGGCGCGAACAGCCCACCCGGGACCGCCGCCGAATAGGACAGCGGACCGGCGACGAAGCGCACGAGGAGATACCCGACCACCACGGGCAGGACGATCTCGTGGCCCCCGAGGATCAGCTGCGTCAAGGTGTCGCCGCCGCCGACGGCTTGGGGATAGACGAACATCGCCAGACCGATGATGGCGCCGATGGCCGCGGCCTTGGCGATCGCCGGAATGCGCCGGATCCCGCCGACATGGTCGAGGAACCACAGCACCAGCCGGTTGTACGCCGCACCCAGGCATCCGGTCAGCAGGCCGAAGACCACGAACAGGGGTAGCCAGGTCAGCGCGGGGGTCTCGATGGACGTGACGAAGAAGTCCGGTTCGTTGCCGAGGATGAAGCGCATGCACCCGACGGCGGTGGCGGCCGCCAGAAGGGTGGCCAGAACCGCCGGCAGCCGAAACGATTTGGTGACCTCTTCGAGCGCGAACAGGGTGCCGCCGATCGGCGCGTTGAAGGCCACCGCCAGCCCGGCGCCGCCGACGGCCGTCTGCATCAAACGGACGTCCGCGTCGGGAAGGCGGGCACGGCGGGCCGCCTCGGCCCCGATGGCCGCACCCATGTGCACGGTCGGGCCTTCGCGTCCGAGCACGAGGCCGGATCCGATCGACAGAACGCCGCCGATGAACTTCGCGGGCAGCAGGATCAGCAGCGGCGCACGGGCGTCGCCGCGGTAGACGGCTTCGACGTGCTGAATTCCGCTGCCGGCGGCCAGGGGCACCCAGCGCACGATCAGCGCGGCCAGCGTCGCGCCGAGCGCCGCAGCGGCCATGGGCACCAACCATCCCGGGCCCGCGAGATCGTGGGCCCAGTCGACGAAGTCGATCCGCAGGCGGTCGGCGGTCTGCAGACACCAGCGGAAGGCGCCGCCGATGAATCCGATCGCCACACCGGCGACGACGGCCGTCGTGCAGAGGAGGATCCATCCGCTCCGGACTCCGGCAGGCTGGTCGTTGTCGGACGCCGGTTCGGTCATGACGCGGACGGCGAGTGGTCGTCCCTGTCGTCGATGCGCACGACCCGGTGGCCTCCTTCGGAACGGCAGACGGGTGTCCAGTCTCGCAGCTGCACGGCGGCCGCGAAATCGGTGATTAGCGCGGTCACGTCGTCGGCCAGTTCGATCTGCGGAAAGTGGCTGCTGCCCGGCAGGATCGCCTGCCGGGCTCGGGGCACGCGGCTACTGACCAGATCCAGCCAGGGCGATGGCATGCCCGGCGCCAACGACACCCGCTCGCGGGCGGTGTCCATGGTCGTGCTCTGGATCGCCAGAAGGGGGACGTCGACCGCGTCGAGAGCCGCCTCCACCTCGCCCGCGTCCCAGCGAGCCAGATCCGTCAGCAAGGGTCTGCCCAACTCCGCGGGGAAGCGCAGCGCACGGTCGACAATCGCTCGTCGTGTCGCGGGATCACTCGATGGTACGAACATCGACTCGAAGAAATCCCGCATGAAACGTAGGTAGCCGTCGCCGACGAGTTCGTCGGCCATGGACTGACCGGCGGCCGCGGGATCACCGGCGCCGATCCGGCTGCCGTCTACGAGCACCAGACCCGCCACGATCCGGGGTCGCGCCCGGTGCGCCGCGAGCACTACCCGGCACCCCATGCTGTGGCCGACGAGGATCGCCGGCGGCCCATCGAGCGCGGCCACGGCCCGGGCGACCGCGGTGCCGTAGGCCTCGATGGTGCACTCCGGCGGCGTCCCCGGACTGAGGCCGTGGCCGGGCAGGTCGCACGTCGCGACCGTCATCCGGGGGGTCAGCGCCCGGGCCTGTGCGCGCCAGTCCCTCCCGTCGCAGGCCAGACCATGCACGAAGAACACTGGAGGGTCCCCGACCCCGGCCCTGGTGATGTGCATGCCCCGAGCTCCTCCCGGACCGCTTTGCGGCGAACCAGAATCGTGTCACGTCAGGGTCCGGCCCGAGGCGAGAAAGTCGCTTCGCCGCTACGTTGCCGTCGGTGACCGAAGGGTGGGCTACGTCTCGTCAGCGACGCCGTGGCGGCTCTGGTGGGAGCCCGGGGCGTCCGGGTCGCTGTGTTGATCGTCGAGCTGCTCCTGCGTCTCCCGCTGCTCGTCGGTTGCCTGGGTGGCGTCGACGGGCTTGGCAGGCGGATCGTTTCGCTGACTCATGCCTCAGAGTCGCCCGATGAGACGATGGCCAAACCGTTGAGAGAACCACGTCCCGGGTCACGCGCAGTTCAGCGAGACGGTGATGGTGCGTTTGACCACGACCGGAATGAGCGCTCTGTCGTCGTCGCGGTCCTCCACCAGCGTCAGGCGCTTCTGCTCCCGCGGCCGGCCGATCTCGGTGATCTGGCACTCCTCGAGCGGGGCGCTACCGACGCGGGTGACCCGCACGTCGAACCCGGTGGCTTCCAGCTGATGGATCGTGGTGGCCGCCGAATCTGCGCGGGCCGGCGCCGCCGGGCCGGCCAGAATGGCTCCCACGGCAACGGCTGCGGCCACAGTGGAAAGCCCGACCGCCCGCAGGACCGGGGCGTGGATGGTGATGAAGGTGTTCATGGCGAGATATCCTCTCTGCGTTTGCGATTCCGAAGAACCGCTGTCGTCTGACTGACACAGATCGTGTCGCAGTCGCGCCCGCGGTACTTGGAGGTTGTGTGGAGAACACGTGGAGATCGTCGGCACCGAAAAGACCGCCGGTTGCCTGTCACCCACTCCCCCGCGCAGGCCACGTACCGTCGATGCCATGGTGTTGGCGCGTGAACTGGGTGCGATCAGGAGCGGTCTGGGCCGCGCGGTGTTCGGGATGGTCGCCGGGCCGGACGGGCCGGACAACCGGGCACGCATCCACGGCACGCCGGGTCCGCGGTGGTTCGCCGAGGATCGACCGATCCGCCGCGTCCACGCCGACGCGTCGATGTTCGTCGGAGGATTGCGCGCATTGCTGCTGCAGTCCCTGCATCCCCTGGCGATGGCCGGCGTCGCCGACCACTCCGACTATCGCGCCGATCCCTGGGGGCGTCTCCAGCGCACCAGCACATTCCTCGCCGTCACCACCTTCGGACCGGCCGCCGACGCGCAACGAGCCGTCGACAAGGTCCGCGGCATCCACCGCCGCGTACGCGGGGTGGCGCCGGACGGCACACCGTATGACGCCAGTGATCCCCACCTTCTCGAATGGGTGCACATCGCCGAGATCGACAGCTTCCTGCTGGCGCACCAGCTCTACGGGTCACGGCCCCTGGATCAGGCCGACCGCGATGCGTACGTCTCCGACACCGCCCGCGTCGCAACCGCTCTCGGGGTGCTGAATCCACCCCGCACCGAGGGTGAACTGCGTGACCGGATCGAGGCGTACCGACCGGAGCTGCGCAGCACCGCGGCCGCCCGCGACGCCGCGCGGTTCCTGTTGCTGACGCCGCCGCTGCCGTTGCCGGCACGGGCACCCTACGGGGTGCTGGCCGCCACCGCGGTGGCGATGCTGCCGGGGTGGGCACGTAAGCCGTTGTGGCTGCCGTACTTTCCGCCTCTCGAAGCGACGGCGGTGCGCGGCGCCGGACGGGTGCTCGTCGGTGGGATCCGGTGGGTGATGACGGCGGGTCAGGTGACCGCCGTCCACCCCGCGCCTGCCCGCTGACGAGACAATCGTCGGCCCGAGCGTAGGGCGGAGGTCAGCGTGCGGAGCCTGCAGCTGTCAACAGCAGCGCTGCCTCGTTGTAGGGGAACGCCCGGTAGAACAGCCGCGAACGCGGAGTGACGAGGGCTTCGGCCTCGGCCTTGCTCACCACACGCGGGTTCGTGAGCGTGACGGCGTGTCCGCGCTTGTGCAGCACCGTGGGCCCGCCGGCGAGCACGTTCTTCAACCAGTCCGTCTGGAGGCCGTAGCCGATGAGGATGGCGTAGCCATCCCTGGTCTTGAACACGAGGAGGGGCGTTCGATATCGCTTACCCGACTTCCGGCCCACGTGCTCGAGCGTGCCGAGGTTCGGGAGCCACGGTGTGATCGCGCGCGCCGCAGGATTGGTCACTCGCCTGTTGAACTCTGCGACTCGTCGAGGCATGCGCATAGTCGGAGTTTAGGTGTTGGCGGGTCGTCCGGATGGCGGTCGATACTCTCGCTCCATGCCGAATGAAGGCGGAGGCGAGGGGACTCCAGCGGTCGGTGCTCGGGAAGCTTATGACGCGGTCGCCGCTGCATACGATGCCGCTCTCGCCGATGAACTCGACGCCAAGCCCCTGGACCGTGCCCTCCTGACGGCATTCGTGGATCTGACCGGCCCGGGTCTCATTTGCGACATCGGTTGCGGCCCTGGCCATATCACTCGCTTCTTGGCCCAACGGCACGCGGAGGTCCTCGGCCTGGACCTCTCCCCGGCAATGATCGACATAGCGCGACGGCGTGCCCCCGGGCTGAGTTTCACGGTGGGGTCCATGCTGAATCTGACGGTCGCGGACAATGCCTGGGCCGGTGCGGTGGCGCTGTATTCGATCATCCACCTGGCGCCGTCGGAGCGCTCAGCGGCATGTCACGAGTTCGCCCGAGTGCTACGGCCAGGGGGATGGCTGATGCTTGCCTTTCACGTCGACAGCCCCGAGTTCGCGGCCGGCGCCGTCAACCACCTCACGAGCTGGTTCGGCCAGCGCGTTGAACTCGACGGGTACTTCCTCGAGCCCGACGACGTGGTCGCGCAGCTAGTGGCGGCCGGGTTCACGGTCAGGGCGCGGCTGGAACGGGAGCCCCTCGACGGGGTGGAATACCCCAGCCGTCGCTGTTACCTGCTCGCCCAGCGCTGAGACGCGCAGACCGCCAATGCCGTGCCCCCAGTCGGACTCGAACCGACACTTGGCGGATTTTAAGTCCGCTGCCTCGGGTGTCTAGCAACCCATGCTGACGCCGCCGCTGACCCAATTCGGCATCCAATCGCGTTTCACAACATCGGTTTTTAGGCCCTCACCCGCTAGTTTGGATCGTTCACAGCAAACGCCCCAGCTCAGCATGTTCCGTGTTCGTTGCTGACGCGCCGCTGACACAGCTGTGCCAGGTCGCTGGCGCCTGGCCCTCCCCTACCCGTCCCCCGGGCCGGAGGTGAGCTCCGCACCGCTTCCGGCTACAGCCAGCTCTGTACTCCGCCGTGGCCTGAGCATGTACCGCTGCGGTGTGTGCTGAAGGAATACGAACCGTCTTTACAGACTGCGGTAGCGCCCGATGGCACGCCCGAGCCCGGAGGCACCTGCCGGGGATCAGGAATGCACGTCTACGTTTTCGTAGTAGCCGCCCGGGCATGCCAGCATCGACGTCGGCGCGGGTGGCGAAATCGCCGGGGTGACACCTAGGCCGACTACCCCCGCCGCAACAATGGCGATGCCGGTGCGTTTCCACGAAATCACTGCTAGCCCCTGATCTTGATACCCACATCCCCGACCCCAGCAAAGAGTAGCGATCCGTCCCTATCGGGCATGAGGGGCTTTGGTCCCAAAAAGGGCACTCAGTTCCGGCGAACCGCAATGCTGGGCGTGCATAACACCCCCACTTGTGACACAGATCACAATATGTCTTGCGGCAAACCGCGCATTCTTGAGAACCGCTCTTAGATTCGCAGGCTGGGGCGTCGAGTTTTCTTGCCTAGACTTTGCACAGTTCTGCAGCCAATTTTCCTAATCGCGAATCAACCTGTATACGGCGGTGTTTGGCTCCACACAGCTACATATAGCAATATGCTCTCCCCACCGGCCCGAGTGACCGAGTTACGTACTTTGACAACTTCACAGTGAAGGCGCACGGAGCTGTCAAGGCGAGAACACATCGGCCACGCAGCCCCAAAATTGGAAGGCGGGCAGGGTTGCGTGGCCGTGTGCGCCGATGCGTTGCAGTCGAAAGAAGGATGAAAGCCCGCAACGCACCGACTGCGGACAGGTCTACGGGCGTACCTGCACCCCCGGCACCCGGGTGTGGTAGCGACCGCCTTCGGCTGGCCCTACGTTCTCATTGCCTTTCGGTGTCAGGCCGCCGCCCCAGCTGTACTCGGACCATTCGCGGTCGGCGCTACGGTGTGCTGCGCCGACGGGGTCCAGCTTGTCGGGGTCAGAGCCGCTGGGCGTATCTGAGCGGCCGAAGCAGCTTGCGCCAGATGTCATAGCTGCCTACTAGGTAACGATGGTCGGCGGCGTGTACTCGGCATCTGGCGTGATCTGACACACCGCAGCTGCACCGCGCCAGCGCGTACCCACACCGAACCCACGCGTGTAGAAGCTTTCCTGAAGCGGGTAGCCCGGCACCGCACCGGGGATCATCCGCAGGCCCTGATACGCGGGTGTGGGGTGCTGGCGCACACCGATGGCGTTGTTAGGGCTGTTCAAAGGCTCTCACGGAGTCTGAGGTGCCATCGCCCATGGGCGGAGCGTGGAGCTACAGCACCGTTCGCCGGGTGCTTGAACGGGAAGGAATGGCCTGACATGGCATACATTCGAGAGCGCGCAACGGGCAAGGTCGACAAGCGCGGCAAGCCGATAGTCAGCTTTCAGGTTGTGTGGCGCGAGCCGGTACGCGATGAGTTCGGTGCGCCGACCGGCAAGCTCAAGCAGACCTCGGAGACATTCGACACCGAGCGCAAGGCGAAGGCACATCTACGCAAGGTTGAGGACCAGCTGATACCGGCCGCGGCCTTGACCCGAGTTCGCAGAGGGCCAAGGCCAGTCAGCCCCTTGGAGAGTATGCGAGGCAGTACTTCGAATCGATGGCGGGCACTATCGACGACATCACCATTGAGGGCTACGCGAAGATCTACTGCGCCCATATTGGTCCCGTGTTTGGTAGTAGGCCAGTCGCTTCGATCACGACTGCTGACGTGACCGCCTTCCGCGCCGCGCTGCTGAAGCCACACAAGCGGCACCAGGGCAACGCCACGGTGGTCCGCTCTCCGAAGACGGTGAAGCACATTATCGGAACGCTTCGGCGCATCTTGAATACCGCGCAGGACGATCAAGCCATTGCCGCCAACCCTGTGATCGCGGGCCGCAGGTACACCACTAAGCGCCGCGCTGCCGACCACGGTAGGCAGCCGTTCAAGCATCGTCCCTTGACGGCCAATCAAGTAGCGTCGGTCGTCGATTGGATAGCCACAACGCGCGACGTCACCATTAGGGAGCGAAACGCCGAAGGTGTTCTGGAAAGGCGCACATACACCCGGCAGGGCAACGATATCTACGCGCTGGCGGTGCTGTTCGCCGCGCATACGGGTGTGCGCGCGGCCGAGCTTCAGGGCGTGCAAATCAGAGATGTAATCCTGAGCGAAATACCGGGCACGGTGGGGGGTATCCGCGTTGTGCGCACTGCCACGCGCAAAGGCCGCCAGTGGGTGTACGGCACGCCAAAGTCCGACGCAAGTTCGGATCGCGTAGTGCCGCTTGCGCCCTGGCTGGCCGATGACCTAAGGGACTATCTGACTAGGGTTCACCCGTTTGCCGGCAAGCACCCGCACGCACCGCTGTTTCCGGGCCGGCGCGACCGCCATACCTTCGACTGGGCGCACCCAGTCCACGCGGGCAACCTATACGAGCACTACCTGCAGCCCGCCTGCCGAGCCCTCAAGCTGGGCAACGTCCGCTTCCACGACTTGCGCCACACATTCGCCACCATGAACCTGAGCGCTGGCGAGCACTACATGCAGGTCTCCAAGTGGCTCGGCCACTCCACGTTCGTGCTGACGCTAACGACCTACGCGGACTACATCAACGACGATGACCAGGCCGCACCGAAGGTTGCCTGCGGCGTAGCCGAGACCGGAAAGGTAGTGCCGCTACAGCGGAAGGCGAACTGATACCGGCATGTCGGACAGCGGTGGGAACATAGTGGCGTGACTTTTTCGTTTCACAACCGACTGGTGCTGGGCGGCGCAGTGAGTGCGGGTCTGTTGGGGGAGCCCAACCCTGAGACGGGCCTTGTGGACATCACAAGCGTTGTTCTGGCGGACGACGGAGCGAATGGAGTTGTCGAGCTAAGCGGCCCCGCCGAAGGCAAGCCGATACAAGGTGCGCTGGAGTTAAGACTGACAGGACGGGGTTTTCCATCGTATGACGCCGCTTACGAGGCCGGTGTTGCGTGGCGGAACCATCTTACGATCGCATTCGCTCACTACTTGGTTGGCATCAAGATTGGACCTGCTGACAACTCCATTCACCATAGCTTCGGCACACCGTATTACCAGAGCCCTACGCAGCGGCGTTTGCGGGATGATCCCGGCTTGTTGGTCTTCGAAGCTGACAAGCCTAGTGGGGCGGCGGGTCTGTTCGCTGAAGGCTACGCTATGCAGGGCTTACACGGCTTAGTCACCTACACCCTCCCTTGGATCACTAGTCGCACCTACGAGATAACCCCGCAGCAGCTGCTGGCATACGGACTCGTGCACGCCGCCTACTTTGAGGACAACCCCGAAACGAGTTTCATCCTGTTGGTCACTGCGATTGAAGCACTACTACCGCCGCGCGAAGACTCCCCACGCGACATCGCTGAAGTGATCGACGCACTAAAGCAGCGTTTGGGTGAGATGACCGACATCGATGACGATTTACGGCAAGACGTTGCCGCGGCCCTGGAAGACGACAAGTTCGACCCAATTGGGCGCAGAGGCCGCCAGTTGGTCAGTTGTCTCGGTGCGGAGCGTTTTGCAGGTCAGAAGCCAAAAGACTACTTTTACGGCCGCTACAAGGTACGAAGCGACTTGGTGCACGGCACCGTTGATCGCCTCACCGAGTATCAACTCTCGAAAGAAGTGCCCGAGATGCGCCGCTTCGTTCTGGCTCTGCTCGGAGTCCTGGTGTTCGGTGTGCGCATGCCGGAACTGTGGACGGCCGAGAGCGTCGAAAGCGCTAACGCGGGAGACGTCAATCCTGCAGGCGAAACCAGTCCTTGACGGCCAGCCGAAGACGCGCGATTTCGTCCTCTGCAAGCGGTGAGCAATGAGCGATCGGCCCCCGGATGCTGTTGAGAAGGGCCATAACTCTGTCCACAGCTTTCACGCTGGAGAACGTCTGCCCGAAGTGAGTCCAGTTCTTCTTGATGATTTCGCCGAGTTCGCCAAAAGTAGAGTAGTCAAGGAACTCGTCTGATCGGGGCGTGAGTGCGTTATCCACTTCTTTCTGCCGCCGCTCTTCGCACTTGTCTTTGATGACCTGCGGAACGTATTGAGGATCCCACCAATTCTTGTCCACAGCTGTCATCGTGTCGATAATCTGGCGCCGAATCGTGTTCTCCAGCGAATAAAATACCTCATAGTGAGGTGCCATCTCTGCCGCCTGGCTGCGGATATCTGCTTCAATTTGCGGATAGTACGCATCATCTTTGGCGACCTTCGCCATGTGTCCGCGACCAAGGTCTAGTGCGAGTTCGGTTTCCACGCGATCCAAGTCGTGCTCAAGAAGTTGGTTTGAGACCCCGAACAACTTCAGCAGTTCGCCGCTGTTCAAAGCAGGTGCTCCTTCAAACTCTTGAAGATGGCGTTAAATACTGCAATATCGGAAGTCGGTGGGAGATTGAGGTTTATCGTGTAGCCGAGTCGAAGTTCACGGGCCCCACGGTTCTCTTCGTCCTCGGTAACCTGCCCCTTCTTCTTTGGCGGTGCAGCTTCCTTCTTGTCCTTGAGCTTGGCGTCGAAGTCAGCGAACGCTTTTAACGCCTTAAACGAACCAACCGCAGCCTTCACGGTGTTGGAAGATTCCTCCCAACCGGTCGCTTGGACAATCACCCCGGCGAGGTCAGTGTCGTTCAGCTCGTGAGCAAATTCGTTGATCTCGTAGAGGGCCGCGTAGCCAGTGCGCAGGGCTTCGGCGGCAGCAGCACCCGATTGAGACGTATTGCGGAATTGGGTGTAGAGGTCTGTTGGCTTACCGTCGCTATGTAAGAAACCCGTCCGTTTGAGGAAAGGGATCACCGGCTTTGGCGTTCCACCCTTGAGGCCCAACTTGGTGCTAAGGAAGTCCTGGGTGAAGCGTTCCGGCGTCGCTGCCGACTTGATGCCATCCAGCGCCTTTGTGATCGAGCCATAACCGTTCACGTACGGAATTTGGCTGGGTGTAGGTGCCACAAATCCCCCTGTTTGACTCGATCCATTAGGCCGGACAACCTCGAGACTAGGACAGCATCCCGACTAGTCGGCGGAGAAAACGCGCGGCGGGTAGCACTAGTTGGTGACGCGACGGCCCGACAATTTAAGTCACATGACTGCTGACGCGGCGCTGACGTTGAAAGACACGCGGCCGGTACCGCTCATGGGTTCGAGGCGGAAAGCGCCTCTGAGCTGGAATTTGCTTGGTGCCCCCAGTCGGACTCGAACCGACACTGTGCGGATTTTAAGTCCGCTGCCTCTGCCAATTGGGCTATGGGGGCGTCGGGGTCAGACCCTATTGCATGGCCTCGCGCCGCCGGTGGCGTCACCGTATGTTGACGCCGCACACCGAACACGCACAGGAGCTCCGATGCCGATCAACCTGATCAACCCCGAGGGACTTCCCGCCGTCGACCTCTACCACCAGGTGTCCGTGTCCACCGGGTCGAAGCTCGTCTTCCTCGCCGGCCAGGTCGCCCGCGACGCCGCCGGCGCGAAGGTCGGCGAGGGCGACTTGGCCGCCCAGGTCGAACAGTGCTATCTCAACGTCGCCACGGCACTGGCCGCCGCCGGCGCCACCTTCGACGACGTCGCCAAGCTGACCGTCTACCTCGTCGACTGGACTCCCGACAAGATGCCTGCCCTCGCCGACGGCGTCGCGCGCGCCGCGGCGAAACTCGGCATCACCGCGACACCGCCGCTGACCGGTATCGGCGTCGCGGCACTCGCCGAACCCGACATGCTCGTCGAAGTCGAAGCCACCGCGGTCATCGACTGAGTCAATTCCAGCCTCACGACTGCATCAGCGTCGCGGCATCCAACGAGAGCACCAGCGCCGGCCGCGGATACCGCAGGCGAGCGCACGCCTCCTCCGCCGCCAACTGCAGGTGGTGCAGTCCGCGTCGGAGCTCTTCCGGACCGCAATCACCCCGCCCGTATCCAGATAGGCACGCCCGCGTCAGGATCACCCCGTGCGCCCGGCGCAACCGCGCCATTTCCTCGATCATCCCGCGCACCGCCTCGGCCGCCTCGGCGTCGGTGTCGCTGACACGGCACCGCAACCCCACAACGTCCAAGCGCCCCAATGACATCAGCGACGCCGCCAGCGACTCCCCCGTCCCCTCGCTGACGTCCACCACGACCCGGTGCGCCGCGGCCCGCCGGCTCGCCAGCAACAGCACCTCCGACCATCCACCGATCACGAATCGCCCGACACCTGCACCGGCCGCGGCGTCAACCGCCTCGACATCCCGGCAGTGTGCCGCCACCCTCGAGGCGGGAAGTCCCGCACGCAGAGCCATGTGCAACTCCGCAGCGCTCGCCACGTCGACACCAAGTCCGCGCCGACGGACCCAGTCCGCCACCGAAGCCGTCGTCAACAGCTCGGCGGGCACATGTAGCGGCGTCCCACGTAACGCCCGGTGGCACACCGCATGGCGCGGCAGTTCTCGTGAACGGCGAAATGTGATCATGCCGTCGATGGTGTCGGCGCCACCTTCCACCACCCTGTCCGGCGGCTGTGTATCCGGTGGCGACAGGCAGACCCGGCAACTGGCCGTGCTCCGGAAACTGCTCGCGCGAAACAACGTCGGCGTCTTGAACCGCCGGCCGGCCGCTCGGTATAGCGTGCCGGTATGAGCGGCTATCGAGACCTGTTCAGGGCCAGCATCGACGATCCCGAGACGTTCTGGGCGGAGGCCGCCCGAGCGGTCACCTGGACCAGGGAACCCACCCGCGTCCTCGATGACTCCAACCCGCCGTTCTACCGCTGGTTCCCCGACGGGGAGCTCAACACCTGCGCCAACGCGCTGGACCGCCACGTCGAGGACGGCCGTGGCGAGCAGGCCGCGTTGATCTACGACTCCCCCGTCACCGGCGCCAAACGCACCTACACCTACCGCGAGTTGCTCGATCAGACCGCGCGGTTCGCCGGCGCACTACGCGGGCTCGGCGTCCAGAAGGGCGACCGCGTCGTCATCTACCTGCCGATGGTCCCCGAAGCGTTGATCGCGATGCTGGCGTGCGCGCGCCTGGGCGCGGTGCACTCCGTGGTGTTCGGCGGATTCGCCGCTCACGAACTGGCCGCCCGCATCGACGACGCGCGGCCGACGGCAGTGGTGTCGGCGTCCTGCGGTGTCGAACCCACCCGCACCGTCGAGTACAAACCGATGCTCGACGCCGCCCTCGAGATGGCCGAGCACAAACCGCGCGCATGCGTGATCCTGCAGCGCGAACACCACCGCTGCGAGCTCACCGACGGCCGTGACCACGACTGGACCGAACTGGTCGCCGGGGCCGACGCCGTCGACCCGGTGCCGGTGGCCGCCACCGATCCGCTCTACGTCCTCTACACCTCGGGCACCACCGGTAAGCCCAAAGGCATCGTCCGTGACAACGGCGGACATGCCGTCGCGCTGCTGTGGAGCATGCGCCACGTCTACGACACCCAGCCCGGCGACGTGTACTGGGCCGCTTCGGATGTCGGTTGGGTGGTCGGCCACTCCTACATCGTGTACGCGCCGCTGCTCCTCGGCGCGACAACCGTTCTCTACGAAGGCAAGCCGGTGCACACGCCCGACGCGGGCGCGTTCTGGCGGGTCGCCGCCGAGTACGGCGTGAAAGCGCTCTTCACCGCGCCCACGGCCATCCGCGCGATCAAGAAGGAGGATCCGCACGGCCAGGAGATCGGCCGCTACGACCTGTCGAAACTCGTCTACCTCTTCCAGGCGGGCGAGCGGCTCGACCCCGACACCTACCAGTGGGCGTCGGACAAGCTCGGCATCCCGATCATCGACCACTGGTGGCAGACCGAGACCGGGTGGGCGATCGCCGCGAATCCGATGGGCGTGGAACCCATGCCGGTCAAGCCGGGGTCCGCGACGGTGCCGATGCCGGGCTACGACGTCCGGATCCTCCGCTCGGACGGTACGGAATGCGGTCCGAACGAGGAGGGCGCAATCTGTGTGAGGCTGCCGCTGCCTCCCGGCACGCTGCCGACGCTGTGGGGTGACGACGACCGCTACATCGCGTCGTATCTGCGGGCTTTCCCGGGTTACTACCTGACCGGTGACGGTGGCTACATCGACGACGACGGCTACCTGTTCGTGATGGGCCGCACCGACGACGTGATCAACGTGGCCGGCCACCGCTTGTCGACGGGGTCGATCGAAGCCGTGCTCGCCGCACATCCCGCGGTGGCCGAGTGCGCGGTGATCGGCGTGGCCGACGAGATCAAGGGACAGGTTCCGCGCGGGTTCGTGGTCCTCAAGAGCGGCGCCGACGCCGGGGGGCTCGAAGCGGAACTCGTGGCCGCGGTCCGCGACAACATCGGTGCGGTGGCGTGCCTGAGGCAGGTCGACGTGGTGCACGCGCTGCCGAAGACGCGTTCGGGCAAGATCCTCCGCAAGACGATGCGCGGCCTCGCCGAAGGTCGGGACGAACCGCTGCCCTCGACGATCGAGGATCCGGCGGTGCTCGACAAGCTGCATCCGGTGCTCCGCGACAAGAGGTAGCGCCAGCCCGAAAAAACTTGCGCCACACTGGCTCCAGCCGTCACAACCGGACGGGGTTCTGTCGGATCTTCGAACTAGTGTTCGAAGCATGGATGGGGACTTCAGCGCCGCGGTCGACCGGCTGCGGGCGGCGGTCGCCGACCTGCAGACCGCGCCGATCGACGGCCTGTCCCACCCGCAGGTGGTGGCCGAACTCGACCGCATCAAACAAGCCGTCTGGGCCGTGCCGGCTGTGGAGCACCGGCTCACCGCCAGGCTGACCGACGCCGACCCGCATCAACTCGGGGCGACCTCGATCCGTGAGGTGTTGGCCAACCACCTACGTATCTCGCCCAAAGACGCCCGCAACCGGATCACCGACGCCGCCCAACTCGGCCCGCGCTACACGATCCACGGCGAGCGCGTGCAGACCGAATTGGCCCACACCGCCGCCGCGGTCGCCCGCGGCGACATCGGGACCGCGCATGTGCGGGTCATCCAGGACTTCGTCAGGAAGCTCCCGGTCTGGGTGTCCTATGAGCGTCGCGACGACTACGAACGCGACCTCGTCGGCCACGCCGTCGCGTTGCGCCCGGATCAGTTCAAGCAGGTCGCCGAAACCCTGCTGGGGTTCATCGACCAGGACGGCACCGAACCCGACCACCAGACCCTGCGACGCCGCCGCGAGATCCGGGTGGGCCGTCAGCAGGCCGACGGGATGAGCCGCATCGAGGGCTGGCTCACGCCTGAAGCCCGCGCCCTGTGGGATGTCATCGCCGCCAAATACGCCGCCCCCGGCCAGAACCTTCCCCACGACGACGCCGCCACCGGCCGCGACGACCGCACCGCCGGCCAACGCCACCACGACGCCCTCACCCGCGCGCTCGGCGACGCCATCGCCTCCGGCTCCCTGGGCCGGGTCGCCGGCGTACCCGCCAGCATCGTCGCCACCGCCACGCTCAGCGAGCTCGAACGCGCCGCCGGCTGGGCCCACACCGGCGGCGGCAACCGCATCCCGATGCGCGACCTCATCCGCATGGCCGGCCACTCCCGGCACTACCTGGCGGTGTTCGACGACCACACCGAAGAAATCCTCTACCTCGGGCGCGCCAAACGCACCGCCACCACCGCCCAACGCCTCGCGTTGTTCGCGAGGGATCGGGGCTGCACCCACCCGCACTGCACGGTGCCGTTCTACTGGACCGAAGCCCACCACACCGACGACTACGCCACCGGCGGCCAAACCAACATCGACACCCAAACCCTGGCCTGCCAACCCGCCAACCTGCTCATCGAGAAAACCGGGTGGACCACCGTGCGCCCCGGCGACGGCCGCACCCACTGGATCCCACCCGAACACCTCGACACCGGCCAACCGAGAATCAACAACCACTTCCACCCGCAGCGCTACCTCACCGATCGCGACGACGAGGCGGCGGACGACGGTCCCGATAACGGGCTGTGAGCGAGTCAGCGCGCCTTGCCGAGCGCGTTTGCACCACGCCGCCCTGGGTACGCGTGCCGCCGTCCACGTCAGGGAAGGAGTGACCATGACATACAACGAACCGGCGAAGACCGGCGGAGCGATGGGCAGGTTCACGACCGCGCTGCAGAAAGCGGCGGCCGCAGTGGGTGCCGTATTCCTGCTCGTCGGCATACTCGGGTTCATCCCCGGGATCACGACGAACTACGACACGATGAAGTTCGCCGGCCATGAGCCCGAGGCCGCACTGCTCGGCATCTTCGACGTGTCGATCCTGCACAACCTCGTCCACCTGGCCTTCGGTGTCGCAGGTCTACTGTTGGCCCGGACCTGGAGCGGGGCACGCGCCTACCTCATCGGCGGTGGTGTCATCTATCTGCTGCTGTTCGTCTACGGCATGGTGATCGATCGCCACAGCAGCGCGAACTTCGTGCCGGTAAACAACGCCGACAACTGGCTGCACCTGGTGCTCGCCATCGGCATGATCGGACTCGGGTTCGCACTGAGCCGTCGCGACACCGCGCACACAGCGGGTCGAGCAGCGCCCCCGACCGCCCGCTGACGCGGCGATTCCCGGGCGGCACCGGTTAAGCGGTGGGCCGCCCGGGTATTGCTGCTCTGCAGGTCAAGGAGGCGAGCCATGGTGAAGCGACCCACGTTGATGGCCGTCCAGGGTGCGGCGCTGATCGTCGGTACCGGATACCTCCTTCTCGGCGCCCTCGGTTTCCTCCCCGGAGTCACCACGAATCACGAGAGCCTCCAGTGGGCCGGTCATGGGTCCGACGCGCTGCTGTTCGGTGTCTTCGCCGTCTCCGGACTGCACAACGTGATCCATCTCCTGCTCGGCGTCGCCGGAATGGCCTGCGCGCGCACGTACGCCGCGTCGAGGGCGTACCTGCTGGCCGGCGGCATCGCCCTTCTCGGCGTGTGGATCTACCGCGCCGCCTCAGGGCACAGCGGGATCACCGGTGTGTTCCCCCTCAACCGCGCCGACAACTGGCTGCACTTCGCACTCGGCGTGGTCATGCTCGTCCTGGCTCTGACCCTTGCCGCACAACACGATCCGACCAAGCCCCGGCCGCGTCCACGCGCCAGGTCCCGCGCATAGCCGTGAGGCACCGGACCGCACCCGGCTTCGTGAACCGTTGCGCACCGGGTGAACGGACCGCTACATTCCGCCGATGATCCCCGAGTGGCACCTCGGCGCCGTCTCGGTGCCGGTGCACGGCGTTTTCGTGGGTCTGGGTGTCCTCGCCGCGCTCGTCGTGTTCGTCGCCGAGGCCCGCAGGCGGGGGGCGGTCAACGAACAGTCCGTCGTCGCCGCGGCCGGAGCGCTCGTCGGAGGCGCGATCGGCATGCGGCTCTCGGGCTGGGTCCGGCACCTCGACGTCACCGGCAATCCCAGCCTGGCCGAGGCGTGGCAGTTCGGCTCCCGCAGCATTCTCGGCGGCCTCCTCGGCGCCTACCTGGGAGTCCTTGTCGCCAAACGGATCGGCGGCTACCGCGGCAAGACCGGAGACCTGTTCGCCCCCGCCGTCGCCCTCGGGATCGCCGTCGGGCGGATCGGCTGCCACCTCACCGAAGCACCCGGGCGTCCCACCACGATGCCTTGGGGAATTCACGCACCGGCCACCACGCCGGACTGTCCGGGATGTCTCGCCGGCCAGCCGATGCACCCGTCATTCCTCTACGAGATCGCTTTTCAGCTCGCCGCTTTCGTCGTCCTGCTGTGGCTGCGCCGCCGCATCCACCACCCCGGCGAGCTGTTCGTGCTCTACATCGCCGGCTACGCCGCCTTCCGCTTCGCCGTCGAGTTCACCCGCGCGAACGAGACGGTGTGGCTCGATCTCACTCGGCCGCAATGGTTCCTGCTGCCGTCGCTGGTCCTCATCGGAATTCGGCTGTGGTACGGCCACCGCCGCGGTTACTATCGCTCCGCAGCCCACCAGCAGGAAGTGCCCGCATGACACATCCGCCCGGTCCGCCGTATCCCGGCGGCTACGGCTACCCCCCGCCACCGGCACAGCCGCCCAAGAAGATCTCGATCGGCATGGTGTTCGTCGGCGCGCCGGTGTACATCGCGCTCAACTCGCTGTTGGGATTCATGGCATTCGTGATCGCCAGTTCATCGACGGATTCGGCGAACATCATCCTCGGGGCCGCCGCGGTCTTCCTGGCGCTCATCGCGTTCGGTGGGGGCGCCGCCCTGCTCGCGGTGCGCAGCCCGCAGGCCAAGGGCGTCGGGCTGGGGTTGATGGTCGGCTGGGCGCTGGTGTCGCTGGTCACCGTCGGCATCTGCACCGGCATCAACCCATCGCTGTATTCGACATGACGGCCGGCATGGGTCTGCGCGGGGACCGCCTGCACCGGTACGTCACCGCGTACTGTCCGCGCTGCCACGACGAGGCGCCCGAGCGGCCGCTGTCCGACGTGGAGCGGCTCAGCGGCCGGCTCGTCGAACGCGACGGTCGCATCTGGCTCGAACGCGGCTGCCGCAGCCACGGTCTGGTGCGCACCCTCTACGACGAGGTACCCGAGATCCTGTCCTACCTCGAAGAGTGGACGGCGCCCACGAAGGTCCACACCCCCGACGTGCCCGGCAATTTCGACCCGATCCCGCAGGCGTACCTGCGCGGCCTGCCGGAGATGCAGACCCAGCACACCTGCATTCTCCTGCAGGACATTTCCGACACCTGCAATCTGCGCTGCCCCACCTGTTTCACCGAATCCTCACCCGACCTGCGCAACGTCGTTCCCGTCGCCGACGTGCTGGCGAACGTGGACCAGCGCCTGCAGCGTGAGAACGGCCGCCTCGACGTCGTCATGCTCAGCGGCGGCGAACCCACCCTCCACCCCCGCCTGCCCGAGCTGATGGCGGAGCTGGTCGACCGCCCCATCACGCGAATCCTGGTCAACACCAACGGTGTCCGCATCGCCACCGATGACGTCCTGCTCGACCTGCTGACCAACCACCGGGAGCGCGTCGAGGTGTATCTGCAGTACGACGGGCTCTCCGAGGCGGCGCACCGGCACCACCGCGGCGGTGACCTGCGACGCCTCAAAGCGGCGGCACTGCAACGGTTGTCGGAGCGGGAGATCTTCACCACCCTGGTCATGACGACCGCGCTGGGCGTCAACGACGGCGAGATCGGGGATATGGTCCGCCTCGCGCTGGACACGCCCTACGTCGGCGGACTGACCATCCAGCCGCAGTTCGGTTCCGGCAGATCCGGCGACATCGACCCGCAGCACCGGCTCACCCACACCGGGGTGCTCGACCGGCTCGGCCCGCAGACCGGCGGCGCGGTCACCTGGCGCGATCTCACCGCGCTGCCGTGCTCACATCCACACTGCTGCTCGGTCGGCTATCTGATCCGCGACGACAACGACCAGTGGCGGTCGCTGGTCGGGCTCATCGGGCACGACAGCCTCAAGGAGAAGCTCGGTCTGGTGGCCAACCGCATCGCCGACTCCGAGATCCCCCGGCAATTGCGGGTCGCGGTGCAGGAATCGCTGCTCGGGCTGCTGTCCGAACAGTCCTCGCTGTCGCACCCGCAGATCGGCGACATCTGGCAGATCATCTGCCAGAGTTGCGATCTCGGCATGTCGACGCTGCTGACACTGGCCTCGTCGGCGCTGCCGGGCCGGCGCCGCAAGGTCCGCCGGCTCCTCGGCGAGCGCGTCGTCCGCATCACGGTCAAACCGTTCATGGACATGTCGACGATGATCGAGGAGCGCCTGGTCCAGTGCTGTGTGCACGTCGGCACCCGCAGCGATGCGGATCAGTGCGCCCCGTTCTGCGCGGTGCAGGCGTGGCCCGCCCTTGCGCGCCAACGCCTTTCGGCGACGGCGGGCGCCGCGCTGCCGATCGTGGCGGTGCGCTAGGCGATCGAGAGTGCGATGCCGTCGAGGATGTCGTGTTCGCTGACGACCAGTTCGTCGATCCCGCCCCGCTCTCCGAGTTCGCGCGCCAGTTCCTCGACGATGATCGCGCCGCCGCCGATCACGTCGACTCGGCCCTCGTGCATCGGACCCAGCACCGCCCGCTGCTGGCGCGTCATCGCGATCAGCTCGTCGCACACGCCGAGCAGCGACCGGAACCCGACCCGCGACAGGTGGATCGCGTCGGAGTCGTAGGTGGTCATCCGGTGCGCCAGCGCCGCCAGCGTCGTCATGGTGCCCGCCACACCGACCCAGGTGCGGGCGCCCTGCACCGGAACGTGGCGCAGCGCCTCGACGAGCGCGGCGCGGATCACCTCCCGCGCCGTCGCGACCTCCTCGGCGGTCGGCGGGTCCGAGTGCAGACACCGTTCCGTCAACCGCACACAGCCGATGTCGGCCGAGAAGCTCGCGTCCACGTGCTCGCGGCCCACCACCACCTCGGTCGAACCGCCGCCGAGGTCGACGACGACGAACGGCCCGTCGGCCGGGTCGAGCTCGCCCACCGCACCGCGGAAGGACAACTCGGCTTCCTCGGTGCCGGTGATGACCTCCGCGACCGCGCCGTCGACCACCTCGCCGAGCACGTCGGCGGTCATCTGGAAGAACGCCTCGCGGTTGGCGACATCGCGGGCCGCCGACGTCGCGACCATCCGCACCTTCGCCACCTCGTGCGCGTGCATCAGCTCCGCGTACGCGGCCAGCGCGGCCTGGGTGCGGGCCAGGGCATCCGGCGCGAATTCGCCTGTGGCGTCGACACCTTGACCCAACCGCACGATGCGCATCTCGCGGTGCACATCGGTCAGCCGTCCGTCGGCCTCGTCGGCGATCAACAACCGGATCGAGTTGGTCCCGCAGTCGACCGCCGCCACTCTCGTCACGCGCTCCCCCACTTCGTCGGATCCAGAATGCCCTGCATACCCGGTTCGCCGGCCAGGATCGCCAGCGCCTCGTCCCCGAACGGGTTCACCCCCGGCCCCTTGGCCAGCGAGTGGGCGATCACCACGTGCAGACACTTGACGCGGTCGGGCATCCCGCCGCCGGAGAACGTCGTGCCCAGCGGTTCGATCGCATCGCGTTCGGCCAGGAACGACTCGTGCGCGCGTCGGTACGCGGCCGCCAATTCGGGGTCCTGCGAGAGCCTTTCGGTCATCTCCCGCATCAAGCCCTCGGATTCCAGGCGACTCGCCGCCGCAGTCAGCACCGGATGGGTGAGGTAGTACAGCGTCGGGAACGGGGTGCCGTCGGGCAGTCGCGGCGCGGTCTTGACCACGCCGGGCTCACCGTTCGGGCAGCGGTAGGCGATCTCCAGGACACCTCGCGGCTCGCGGCCCAACTGCCGCGCGACGGCGTCCAGATCGCTGCGCTCAACCGGGGGGGGGGGGGGGTGGTCG
>NZ_LQIV01000019.1 GCF_001500125.1 Mycobacterium sp. IS-1742
ATTTCGGCGGCGATCTCCACGATGCGGCCGTCGATGGCGTTGCGCTGACCGGCCAGCTCGGACAGTTCCTCGAACAGTGCCTCCAGCCGCGCAGCACTCGGCGTGCTCGGGACGAAACACGGTGCGCTCGAGGGCATGACTACATACAAGCAGAGGGGTACGACAAATCTGAGGCCCGTGGACCTCGCTTCCCAACGCCACGCGCTGCAGCGATGCCACCGCCCGTGTCCCACTTCGTCTTGCGACTTGTCGGCCGGCGCGAACGTTCGCAGTGGCCATTTCGTCAGTCGCTATCGCGCATCAACGCAATGCTCCGATTACTGTTTGACGACGATGGCGTCGCTGCTCACCACGCTGATGTGTTGCCAGTACACCCAATCGGCGATTGCCGCGCGCTGTGTCTCGGCATCGGCCGCCGTTTGCGCTCTGTGCAGGGCAAGCTCTTGCGCGTGGTTGGCGTAGTGGACCATCGCTTCGAGATGCGCAGGTCCGCGATCATCGGACGTGCTCATCAGCGGCTTCATCACGTCGAACCACAGCATCCTCGAATTGTCGGCGGGCGGAGTCGCGTCTGCGGGCGCGGGCGGCAGGAGCTCAGCGAGCATCGGGTCCCCGACTGAGTCGAGTTGGCGTGCAGCGTCCGGTGCGATGACCTCGAGACGGGAACGGCCCGACATGTCACCTCGCTCGGGGATGTCCTCGGGTTTGAGGATGACGCGCGCTGCGCCCGGATCGAACCCGTCGAACTGATCGGCCGTCGCGATCACGGCGCGCAAAGGGTTGTCGTGGTGCTGGGCCCATCCGTGCAGCGCGAGCATGGGGAACGTCGCCCACTTCGCGCGGTCCTCGATCGGGATCGACTCGTCGGCGCTGACCATCTTCACGCCCTCGGGCAGTTTCACCCCTCCCGGGATGTAGCCGATGCCGTAGCTGTTGGCGACGAGGATGGCGCCGTCCTTGGTGACGCCCGTCGCCCAATAGAAGCCGAAATCCGTTGACTCGGCGGCGTTTAGCGCTGCGGCAACGCGACGAGCGACTTGCACGGGGTCACCGCTGGACGGTCGTCGCATGGAAGCGGCGATAGCGTCGCGCTCGGCGCGTGCCGCCGACACCGGCACCGGAGCGGGCGCTCCGACCACCGACCCGGCGCTTGAGGCCGCAGGCGCCACGGGAGGTGGCGCGGCGGACGCGGGTACGACCGGCGCGGCGGGCGCCGGTGTAGGGGGCGGACCCAACGGCATCGGAGGCGGAGGCATAGGCGGACCACCACCGGCCATCGGCACACCGCCGCCGGCCGACGGCGGAGCGACGGGTGCGACTGGAGCGTGAGCCGCTTGGCTCGTCACCGGATTTGCGGGAGCAGCCGGAGCGGGCGCTGCGACGTCCGCCGGCGCGGCCGGTGCGGCCATCGGCGCGGAGGTGGGTTGCATCGGAGGTCCGATGTTCGACAAGGTTTCGGCGATCGGTGGGGACTGGTAGGACGGCTGCCCCCCGCTGCCGGAGGCCAGACCCGAGGCGCCCTTGGTCGGATCGATGCTTGGCTGGTCGCCCGCAGGGGACGGGCTGTCGCCGATCGGGCTGCTCGAGGTGTCGCCTCCCAACGACCCGCCACCGCCGCCGACCCCGGATGAAGCGCCACCGCCGGTCGAACCGCCGCCTCCGCCGAGACTTGGCACTCCGCTGGGCGACGACGGTTGGGTACCGCTAAGCGGCGACCCTAAAGACCCGGTAGGTGGTGGCGGACCCGTGGCGACGCCGCCAACAGGTTGAGAAGCCGACCTCGGCGGAGTTGAGGGGCCGGGCACGTTGGGCCGAGCGGGAGGCACGTACGCCCCCGTAGTCTCGCCAGACTGTCCCGTTCGCAAATGATTCGCCCCAGGATGTGCAACCGTCGCGAGCGGGGGTGACGTCGCTTGGGGCCCCGCACTTTCCTCAGTCTGGGACGTCCTTGCTGACCCACTCGCTCCGAGCGGAGCCGAACCTGACGGCGGCGCGAAGAAGTCGGCGCCATGCGTTTCTCCACGTTGGCCATCTCGGCTTATTCTGCTGACTAATTGAACGCGATCAGAATCCTCCTCACGGCTTGGCTCCGCCACCGGGCCTTGTTCATCCTCCTCGTCAAACGGGGCCTGCGGCGGAAGGGGTTTGCCTCCAAGCCCTACGGCGAGCGTGTTTATTGTTTCGAGGTTCTCGAAGTATTTGGTATTCACCAAGGCGTGTACCTGTTGGGTGGGGTCCGTACCCGCCCTCGCTGCCTCGTCCTCGATATCGCGAATCTGCTCTTGTCCGTCTCTGACGTTCTTAGTGACAGTTTCTTTCGCGCCAACGATATTCGTTGCAGCTTCATCGCACCAAGAGATCGCTTCGCGGAGTCGCTGCTCATGCTCGCTCATCGACCTGGTGCAGTCGTCCACTCTGCCCCCGGCTTTCGTCGCACCTGCACCTTGCCAGACATACTCGCCATTAAATAGTGATGCCTGGTTCAACTGCCAACTCTGCCGAGCGCCCGTCATCGCGGACAAAGTCTGATTCAGTTCGCTCGCGCGCTCCTTGAAAACGATTTCGTCAGTTTCCGGCCAGGCGCCGTTGCTCGTCATCTCCGTTGCGAAACGTCCAGATGGCCGTTCGACGCCCGCACGGCCAATCATTGTGTTGCCTTACACGCGCTGTCTACGACTCGAACTAAGAAAGTGGCTGACTGCGCGAGAAAATTGTCATTGGGGTCGTAAGTGGGTATGGCTTCAGCGAAGCCGCGCCGGTATTGTGCGCCCAGACTAGCGAAATCTCCAAGCACTGCGTTTTCGCTTTCCTGTCCCAGCTTAACCAACTCATCGGCGTTCGCGTCCATCACACGAGCCGCGTCCTCGTTGATTCTCTGTTGTTCGAGACTCCAGTCGCTTGCCGGCACAGCTGGATCTAGTGCCACCCAATCTGCAGTTTCATCGCCGAACCTGATGACCATGTCACCCCACTTCTCACATACCGGGTTGACCCGCTCCAGGAACCGGGTAGGCGACGCAGGATCGCCGATAGGTGCGGTGGCGGTCGGTGGTGAAGGCGTGGAAAGCAGCGGCGCGATTGCAGCCGCGGAATCGTAATCGATGGCGGAACAGATGTTCGCCGTGGCGGTCACCAAAGAATCCGTCGTGAAAGCTAAATGCCGATCTGGTTCGTCGTACTCGGGGATCGTCGAAACAAAGGCGGCCGAATATGCGATAAATTGCTGATACAGCTCGCGCATGACGCGATGCGGGGTGCTTCTCGCCAAATTAGCAGCCTGGTCGGCAGCTCGGCTCATCGCGTCCCCCACTGCTTCATACATAGAGCGCTGGTCCGACGTCCACGCTGAGGCAGGTAACTGGGGATCCCTTTTCTCCCAGCCGACGGCCTTCGTCTTGTCTACGAATTCTCGCGCCACCTTCCCCCAGGCGTCGCACGTCGGGTCCTCGGTGATGATGTTGACCGGTCCGGTGTCGTTGGCACTCGCGAACTCCGACGCCTGCCCGTCCCCCGGCGGCGTCGGCGAACTCCCGCCTGAACCGTCGCGCGTCACCAAGATCGTCAGCGTCACCGCCAGCGCGACGACCAGCAACACGATTACCCCGCCAAGAATCCACTTCCCCTTGCCACCCTTCTGCGGTGGCGGACCGGGGGGCGAGCCACCCCACTGCGGTTGCTGCGGCGGCGGGCCCCACGGCGGCGGCCCACTGAACTGCCCCTCACCCGCACCCGGCTGCTGGCCACCCCACTGCGGCTGACCTCCGTACTGCGGCTGGCCGCCATAGGGCGGCTGGCCACCGTACGGATTCGGAGGGGGAGGCAGACTCATATGCGCACCTTCGCGTCAGAAACACTCACGGTCACAACACAATCGACGAATCGGCAGGCCTGGTGGGCGCCGGCTTCGGGCCGGGCGGCGTGGGCTCCGGCGCCGCAGCAGCGTCCGGTGTCTCCGGAGCCGCGTGCCGCGGCACGTACTCGGGTGCCCGCTCCCCTGTCCCCTCGGCCGGCGCCGCGCCCTCCTGCTCCCGCTCCTCGGCCGGCACGTCTTCCTTCTCGCGCAGTTCGTCTTCGAGTGTCGCCTTCTCGTCCTTCTCGGCGCCGTCCGTCTCACCGAACTGGCTCGTCATCTGGCCGACCTGCTGCATTCCGCTCTGAACGCCCTGCATGATCCCCTGCGGGATCTGCATCGCCATCCCGGCGAGCTGCATCGGGATCTGAGCGGCCTGCTGCGCCAACTGCATCGGCATGCCCATCATCTGGCCCATGTCCTGGCCCGCGCCCGCGCCTCCCCCACCTGCCGCACCGGTCGCAGTGCCGACGGCACCGGCGCCGGCACCGCCACCCGCAGCGCCACCACCGCCCGCAGCTTGGGCGCCGTCCAATTCCGCCAGCGCCTTGCGCACCTGATCGGCGATCTGCTGATCGCTCTGCTCGTAGAGCGCGGCGGCTCTGATGATGTTCTCCGCCGTCGCCAGCGCTTCGGCCTTCGTCTTCGGCATGCCCTCGATGAGGGGCAACTCGACCTCGTTGGTCCGGGCGGCCAGCGCGAGCGAGAGCGCATCCGTGCCCGTGGTCACCAGCGGCTGCAGCGGCTCCGGAATCGCCTGTGCGCCGCTGACCAGACCGTTCCCCCCGTTAGCCAGCTCACCGGTGTTGACTCTCAACTCGGTCATCGCCACCCCCACTCACCCAGCGCGCGAAGGCCTGCCGTCGAACCGCCCAGCAAGTGCTTCGCCGACAAGATCAAACCCTCATCTGCCTCGGGACACGTCTCGACCACCCGTTTCACGAATCGTCCAGCAAATGTTACCTGAGCAGGGCTCGACCCCACCGCACGAAATTCGGCGCCGGTGGGGCAGGGACTACATGCTGGCGATGAGCCGCTTGACCCGTTCGTCGACCGAGCGGAAGGGGTCCTTGCACAGGACCGTGCGCTGCGCCTGGTCGTTGAGCTTGAGGTGCACCCAGTCGACCGTGAAGTCCCGGCCGGCTTCCTGTGCCGCGCTGATGAACTCACCGCGCAGCTTCGCGCGCGTGGTCTGCGGCGGCGTGTCCACGGCGGCGTCGATGTCCTCGTCGGTGGTGATGCGCGCCGCCAGGCCCTTGCGCTGCAACAGGTCGAACACCCCGCGGCCGCGCTTGATGTCGTGGTAGGCCAGGTCGAGTTGGCTGATCTTCGGGTCGGACAGCTCCATGTTGTAGCGGTCCTGGTAGCGCTGGAACAGCTTGCGCTTGATCACCCAGTCGATCTCGGTGTCGACCTTCGCGAAGTCCTGACTCTCCACCGCGTCGAGCTGGCGGCCCCACAGGTCCACGACCTGCTCGATCTGCGAGTTCGGCTCCCGCGTCTGAAGGTAGTCGACGGCGCGCGAGTAGTACTCGCGCTGGATGTCGAGCGCGCTGGCCTGCCGCCCGCCGGCCAGCCGCACCGGCCGCCGACCCGTCAGGTCGTGGCTGACCTCGCGGATCGCCCGGATCGGGTTGTCCAGCGAGAAGTCGCGGAACGGCACGCCCGCCTCGATCATCTCCAACACCAGCGAGGCCGTGCCCACCTTCAGCATGGTGGTGGACTCGCACATGTTCGAGTCGCCGACGATCACGTGCAGCCGTCGGTACTTCTCGGCGTCGGCGTGCGGTTCGTCGCGGGTGTTGATGATCGGCCGGGACCGGGTGGTCGCCGAGGAGACGCCCTCCCAGATGTGCTCGGCGCGCTGGCTCAGGCAGAACGTCGCGGCCTTGGGCGTCTGCAGCACCTTGCCCGCACCGCAGATCAACTGCCGGGTCACCAGGAACGGCAACAGCACGTCGGAGATCCGGGAGAACTCACCGGCGCGGACGATCAGGTAGTTCTCGTGGCAGCCGTACGAGTTGCCCGCCGAGTCGGTGTTGTTCTTGAACAGGTAGATGTCGCCGCCGATGCCCTCGTCGGCCAACCGCTGCTCGGCATCGATGAGCAGGTCTTCGAGCACCCGCTCGCCGGCCCGGTCATGGGTGACCAACTGGATCAGGTTGTCGCATTCGGCCGTGGCGTACTCCGGGTGGGACCCGACGTCGAGATACAACCGCGCGCCATTGCGCAGAAAGACGTTCGAACTGCGGCCCCACGACACCACCCGCCGGAACAGATATCGGGCGACCTCGTCCGGACTCAACCGGCGGTGGCCATGGAACGTGCAGGTCACGCCGAATTCGGTCTCGATCCCCATGATTCGTCGCTGCACCTCATCGAGCTTACGGGTTTGTCCCCGGTCTCGGCAGGCAAGGCGCCCGATGACGCGCCGTCGACGTGACACCGACGGGTCGGTCTGTCACACCGTGTCGGGGTCGATCCAGCCCAGTCGCCGGCTGATGGCGTCGGCGGCGGCGACGGTCTGTTTGGCGACCTCGCCGAACTTGGCCTCACCCAGCCGGTACGACGGCCCCGACACACTCAGCGCGGCGACGACGCGGGAGTTCGCATCCCGGACCGGTGCGGCGACCGCGTTGAGGCCCACCTCGAGCTCCTCGGTGACGCTGGCCCACCCGCGGTCGCGGACCTCGGCCAGCTCGGTCAGCAGCCGGGCCACCGTCGCGATGGTGGCCGGGGTGAACGACGCCAGCGGATCGGTCAGCCGCGTCCGCACCTCGGCGACGTCGAGCCCGGCCAGCAGCACCTTGCCACTCGACGTCGCGTGCGCCGGGCAGCTCTGCCCCACCCAGGTCCGCAGCGTGATCTCGCCGGGACCGATGGACTCGACGATGTTGACGATGCGGTTCTCGTCGAGGATGGCGACGTTCGTGGTCTCGCCGAGCGCCTCCGTCAGGCCGTCGCACACGTCCTGACTGAGCCGCCCCAGGTCGAGGTGGCCGCTGCTGGCGCGCGCCAACCGGGCGATCGCGAAGCCGAGCCGGTACTTGCCCCGGCCGGACACCTGCTCGACGTAACCGCGCGACTCCAGCACCGCGATCAGACGCGAGACGGTCGACTTGTGCACGTCGAGCGCGGTGGCGATCTCGGTGACCCCGGCCTGACCGGCCTTGGCGAGGATCTCCAGGACGACGAGTGCGCGGTCGACGGACTGCACCGCCGCGGCCGGCCTGTCGTCATCCCTGGGCATCGGCGTCAGCCTAAACCGGTGGGATGCCGGTTTGGCGCAGCCGCCGCTGCACGGCGGCGATCTCCCGCAGGCCTTCGTTGAGCAGGCTCCGGTTGAGCGGCGACAACTCCGACATCGTGATGACGTCACCGGGGGTGTGCCCGGCGGCGAGTTGCTCGACCTGATGGGTCATGCGCAGGCGCTGCAGCATGAGGAAGACGTCGCACAGGGTGGTGGCGTCCTGGCTGCTGATGGCCCGGGCCTGCGCGGCGGCCGCCAGCCGCGCCGGTGTGGTCGCAGTCGTCACACCGGCCGTCAGACCACCCCACCTGGCCAGGTTGACGATCGGCGTGACGGCGTGGCTCTTGAGGTCGAAGGTGCCGCCGCGGCGGGCGAGCACGTCACGTAGCGAGCGCGTGCGCACGCGGCCCGACACGGCGTCGAGCAGTTGCAGCCGCAGCGCCTCGGGATGGTCCCGCAGCCGGCGGTACGCCGTCGGCACGGTGTGCAGCGCCGGGTCTCCCCAGACCACCCGGGCGTCGATCATCAACGAGGACATGATCAGGCCGCGGTCGCGCAGCGGATGGTCCAGCCAGCCCTGCGCCGCGGTCGACCACTGCGAGGCCGACCGGGAGAACCCGGGTTGGGTGGCGACGGCGCCGTTGGAGTCCGACGGCAACCCGCAGCCGTCGAGGATCGCGTGGGTGCGGGCCGCCACCTCCCGCAGTTGCGCCGCCTCCCAGCGGGGTTCGTCGCGCCACGACAGCGCGCTGTCCACGTCGGACGACGGCATCGCCTCCCGCCTGGCCACACTGCCCAGCGTGAGCCATGCGAATCCGTCCACGCTGCAACCGGTTTCGGACAAGGCGAGCTCGAGCGCGCGGTGTACCAGACTGTCGACGACGACCGACAGGATCGCACTGGTCGCCGACGCCTTCGTCCCGTTGCGGAACAGGTCACCCGCGATGCGCCGCACCCGCTGTCCGGCGCGCTGCAATTCGCGGGCGTCCACGGCCGAACCGATCGCCCGGCGCAGCAGGAAACTCTGCCGCGCCGACGCCGCGAGCAGGTCGGCGTCCTCGAGCACGCCGACGACGTCACCGCGGCCGGTCAGCACCGGCATGTGCCGCACACCGCTCTCGAGCATCTCCATGAGCACCGTCTCGGCGGTCAGGTCGGCGGTGACCGTGCGCGCCGGGGCGCTCATCACGCGGCTGATCTCCACGTCGACGGGCAGCCCCGCCGCGACCACCCGGGTTCGCAGGTCCCGGTCGGTGAAGATGCCCAGACCCCCGTCGGGCAACCAGATCAACGCGTACGACACGCGGTGGCAGGTCATCTGGGTGACGGCCTCACGCACGGTGGTGTGCGGGGGGACGGTCAGGACGTCCCCGGCGACCATCTCGCCGACCGCCTGACCGGCCGATGCCGCGGGCGGGCGCGCGGCCGTGGTCGCGGCCCACGCCGACGACGCCAGGAACGCCAGCCCGGCCGGGCTGGCGAACTGCGACCGCACCAGCGCGGAGGGGAGCCGAATCAACCTGCTCGGCAACGCCGTACGGGCCTGGAACTGCATCTCGCCGCCCACGAGCATCGGGGTGTATCCGAAGATCCCGCCCGGATCGACGGTGTCGATCAGCGCGCCGTCCACGCTGGCGTGCAGGGTGACCTGCCCGTCGAAGACCATCCACACGCCGTCCGGGACCCCGCTGGCGTAGTCGGCGACCACGGCGCCCGGGGGGAACTCCTCGACACGGGCGCCGTCGGCCAGCCGGTCGAGCTCCTCGTCGGGCATCGACTGGAAGGGAGTGTGCCCGGCGAGGAACGCCCGGACCGCGTCGTCGGTCGAGCCCGCGGAGGTCATGACGCTCGGATCAGGTCAGCACATTTCTCCGCCATCGTCATGACGGTGATGTTCGGGTTGACCGCGGGCAGTTTCGGCATCGCGGAGGCGTCGACCACCCGAAGCCGCGACACCCCCTTGACCCGCAGTTGCGGGTCCAGAACCGCCATCGGATCGCCGGTGGCGCCCATCCGCGCGGTCGCCGCGGGGTGGTAGACGGTGTTGTGGCACTGGTGGATGTAGTCGAGCAGTTCGTCGTCGGTGGTGGCGTCCGGCCCCGGCGCCAGTTCCCGCTGCACCCACGGCGCCAGCGGAGCCTGCTCGGCGATCGAGCGCGCCAGCTTCACCCCGGCCAGCATGATGCGCTCGTCGTAGCCGTCGGGGTCGGTGAAGTACCGCGGGTCGACGCGTGCGCGGTCGCGGAAGTCGCGGCTGCGCAGCCGTACCGTGCCCCGGCTGCGGCCCTGGGTCACGTTGGGCGTCAGGCAGAATCCGTTGTCGGTCGTGGGGTAGCCACGCCGCAGGGTGTTCATGTCGAACGGCACGCTGCCGTAGTGCATCATCAGGTCGGGTTGCGTCACTCCCTCGTCGAGGGTGGTGAACAGCCCGATCTCCCACCATTGCGTGGAGGCGGTCACCATGGGCCTGGCGGCCTCCCAGAACACCAGACCCTCGACGTGGTCGTCGAGGTTCGCCCCCACCCCCGGGGAGTCGACGCGCACCGGGATGCCGATCTCCCGCAAGTGCGCGGTGGGCCCGATCCCGGAGAGCATCAACAGCTTCGGGGTGTCGATCGCGCCGGCGCACACGATGACCTCCCGCCGCGCCGTGACGGTGTCGTAACCGGTCAGATCGGGGCGTTGGTAGCGCACCCCGGTCGCGGCGTTCGCTCCTGGTGTGTCGCTGTCGAACAGGATCTCGGCGATCCAGCAGTCGGTGCGCACCTCGAGGTTGCGCCTGGTGTCGAGGATCGGGTGCAGGAACGCGTGTGAGGTGGAGTTGCGGATGCCGTCTTCGCCGGCGTTGATCTGGAACCATCCGGCGCCGTTGCGGACCGTCTCACCGCGATTGAAGGCGACGGTCGGCATACCCATCGACGCGGCCGCCTCCAGCACCGCGGCACCGCACGGATCGTCGGGCGGGACGTCGCGCAATTGGACGGTCTTGGTCAATCTGTCGGTCAGCGGCAGGATCTCGGCGGCGCTCCAGCCATCGGCGCCCATGGTCACCCATTCGTCCAGCGCCTCGGCAGGCGGCCAGAACGCGATGCACGAGTTGTGCGACGAACAGCCGCCGAGCACGCGGGCCCGCGCATGCCGCATGAACGAGTTGCCGCGCTCCTGCGGTTCGATCGGATAGTCCCAGTCATAGCCCGAGTCGAGCAGGTGCATCCAGTCGGCGAGCACCAGGATCCTGTCGTCGCCGACGTCGGTCGGCCCGGCTTCGATCAGACAGACCGTGACGCCGGGGTCCTCCGACAGCCGCGCGGCCAGGACACAACCGGCGGTGCCGCCGCCGGCGATCACGTAGTCGAACGTGCCGGTGTCAGCCATCGAGGGCGGCCTCGTTTTTCGTTGTCGCCGCGTGGGATTCGAGGCACCCGATGTGGTGGCGGCCCTTGACCGCGTACCACAGCAGGCCCGCGCCCAGGATGACGCCGATGTACACGAACGCGCCCCAGGTGTTGTACCAGGGCTCCCCGTACACCGCGGCGCGCGGCCACGCCAGGTTGAGCGCCATACCGATTCCCCACACCACGGCGAAGATGTTCACCGGCAGACCCCAGCGGCCCATCGTGAAGTAGCCGCCGTCGGCGAGGTCCTTCGGCGGCCACTGCCCCTGCAGGCGTTTCTTGAGCAGCGGTCCGGTCACCATCAGATAGGCCAGGTAGATCATGATGATCGCGATCGATGTCAGCACCGTGAAGATCTTCGGCTGACCGATGTTGATGACGAGGATGAACACGGCGATGATGCCGATGGTCACCGCGGGCACGATCGGCGTCTGGGTCTTGGGGTTGACCGTCGCCAGCTTCTCGCCGAAGGGCAGCGCGTTGTCGCGCGCCATGGCGAATGTCAGCCGGATCGCGGCGGTGTGCACCGCGAGGGTGCACACGGTGACCGCGATGACGATGCAGACCAGGAACACCTTGCCGAGCGGACCCCACATCACCTGTTCGACGATGTACTGCAGTCCACCCGAGCTCTCACCGAGGGCGGGATCCTGTAGGTTCGGAGCGGCCATCACCGCGAAAACCAGGATGGCGCCGCCGATCACGAAGGAGGCCAGGATCGCGCGGGCGATGGCCTTGGGGGCGGTGCGGCGGGGTTCGACGGTCTCCTCCCCCAACGACGACGCGGTGTCGAAGCCGTACATGACGTACCCCGACGCCAGCGACGCCACCAGGAACGCTCCGAGGTATCCCATGCTCTCGTCGGCGCCGTATCCGTTCGCGGAGAAGAAGATGTCGGGGGCGTTCTGGACGTTGATGGCGAGCAGGAAGGCGATCAGCACGGCGGCGATCAGCTCGATGAACACCCCCGAACTGTTGATCATCGACATCAGCCGCACACCGAGCGCGTTGACCAGCGTGGTGAACAGGATCAGGATGGTGCCGAGCAGGACCGCGTTGGCGGCGTAGTCGTATTCGCCGGAGCCGTCGCCGATGATCTGGAATCCGCTCCACAGGCGCGGCAGGTTGAGCTGGTAGGCCAGCGCCACCGCGGAGATCGTCACGATGGACGCGGTGAGCATCAGCCACCCCGACGACCAGCCGACCAGGCGGCTCGCCAGCTTCTTGCTCCAGTTGTAGACCGATCCGGCGACAGGGTATTTCGCCGCCAGCTCCATGAAGCACAGCGCCACCGCCATCTGCCCGACGAACACGATCGGCCATGACCACAGGTAGGCCGGACCGGCGGTGCCGAAGCCGAAGTAGAACAGCTGGAACGTGCCGGTGAGGATCGAGATGTAGCTGACGCCTGCGGCGAAGCTGGCGAACTTGCCGATGCTGCGGTCCAGCGACTCCCGGTATCCGAAGTCGTCCAGGCCGCTGTCGGCCGACACATTCCCCGTCGCTCCGCTCGCCCCGGAAGGCTCCTTGATGACCATTGTGGTGTCCTTTCTGCGGTCAGCCCTTGAACCAACCGGCCTTCTGCGGCGCGACTCTGTGCCAGATATGTTTGATCTCTTGGTATTCCGCGAGCCCGGCGGGTCCGAGCTCGCGACCGTTGCCCGACTTGCCGTATCCGCCCCATTCCGCTGCGGCGGTGTAGTAACCGAAGTCGTTGAGCCATACCGTGCCGTGCCGCAAGGCCCGCACCACACGTTCGCCCCGCGCCGTGTCGGAAGTCCGCACACCGGCCGCGAGACCGTACTGCGTGTCGTTGCCGAGGAAGATCGCCTCGGACTCGTCGGTGAACCGCTCCACCGTCAGGATCGGCCCGAAGGTCTCTTCGGTGACGATCCGCATCGACCGGTCACACCGGTCGAAGATCGTGGGCAGGTAGAAACTGCCCTTGGACAACGCCGGGTCGCTGGGCCGCGCACCCCCGCAGACCAACTCGGCGCCCTCCGAGATACCCAGGGCCACATAGGCCTCCACCTTGGCGCGGTGCTGTTCGGACACCAGCGGACCGGTCTCGCTGGCGGGGTCCATTCCGTCGCCGACGCGGATCTTGGCGGCCCGCGCGGCCAGGTCGGCGACGAAGTCGTCGGCGATCGACTCCTCGACGATGAGCCGGGTCCCCGCCGAGCACACCTGCCCCGAATGCAGGAACACCCCGGTCAGGACCTGATCGACCGCCGTGTCGACCTGGCCCGCCTCCGCGACGTCGGCGAAGACGATGTGGGGGTTCTTGCCGCCGAGTTCGAGCGCCACCTTGGTGACGTGCTTGGCCGCGACCTCGGCGATGGTGCGCCCGGTGGCCACACCGCCGGTGAACGAGATGAAGTCGACGTCGGCGGTGTCGGTGAGCGCGCCGCCGAGGGTGGCGCCGCTGCCCTGGACGAGGTTCACCACACCGGCGGGCACGCCACATGCCGCGAAGGCCTCGTCGAGCAGCCGGGTGAACGCGATGGTGCTCAGCGGGGTGACCTCACTGGGTTTCATGACCATCGTGCATCCGGCGGCCAACGCCGGGGCCACCTTCCACGACATCTGCAGCAGTGGGTAGTTCCAGGGCGCGATGAGCACGCACACCCCGATGGGCTCGTGCACGACGCGGCTGACGACCGCCGGGTCGCCGACGTCGACGAGCCGGTCGGACTGCACGGCGATCAACCGCGCGTAGTAGCGGAACACCGAGGTGACGTCGTCGATGTCGATACGGCTCTCCGGCAGCGTCTTCCCCGTGTCACGGGTCTCCAGCAGCGCGAGGTCCTCCCTGTCGCGGACGAGCAGGTCGGCGATCCGGTCGAGCAGGGCCGCGCGTTCGGCGACGGGAGTGGCGGGCCAGGCGCCGTCGTCGAAGGCGTGCCGCGCGGCGGCGACGGCGGCGCGGGCGTCGTCCGGCGTCGCTTCGTCCACGGTGGCGGCGAGGCTGCCGTCGGCCGGGTTGACGATGTCGCGGGTACCGCCGTCACCGGCATGCCGCCAGGAACCTCCGATGTAGAGGTCCGGTCCACCGTCCATGGGTCAGCCCCTTGCGCCACCGTCCGACATGCCGAGACGGGACACTACCCACTGATGGAACTCCGCGAGGTGGTGTTCGGCGGGTACGAGCACACCGCCGTGCCGGTACGCCCGTGACGACATGGCCGGCTGCGTGCGTTCGCACGCCTCGAAATCCTGCTTGTTGACCCGGTGGAACAACTCGACCGAGCGTGTCACGTCGTGTCCGGCGGTCACGACGTCCGGTGCGTAGAGCCAGTCGCATTCGACGACGGTGCGGTCCGCCGCCAGCGGGTACATGCGGTGGAAGATGATGTGGTCGGGGACGAGGTTGACGAACACCGAGGGCCGCACGGTGATCGCGAAGTACCGCCGGTCCTGATCCCCCGACAGCCCGGGCAGGGTGCCGAATCCCGCCGACCCGTCGACGGTGAATCCGGCGACGTCCGAACCGAATTCGGCGCCGTGGCCCACGTAGGACTGGGCGGCCATGCCTCGCGCGAACTCGGGCAGCACGTCGACCAGCTCTGGGTGGATCGACGAGCAGTGGTAGCACTCCATGAAGTTCTCGACGATGAGCTTCCAGTTCGCGGCGACCTCGTAGACGATGCGGTGGCCGAGTCGGAGACCGTCCACGCCGTAGCGGTCGATGGTCCCGGCGTCGCCGAGCCGCAACGCCACCTCGCCCACGACGGTCTCCTCGAACGAGGGCGGCACGTCGGCCAGGCACACCCACGCATAACCCAGCCATTCGGTGAGCGCCACCGGCACCAGCCCGTACTCGTAGCGGTCGATCGCCGCACCGGTGTTGTCGGTGAGCGCCGCGATGTTCGGCGCGGCGACGAGCCGGCCGTCCAGCGCGTAGGTCCACGCGTGGTAGGGGCAGCGCAGCGTGCGCCGGACCTGGCCCTCGGGTTCGGTGCACAGTTGCGCGCCGCGATGCCGGCAGACGTTGAGGAACGCCCGGAGCATGCCGTCGCGGGCACGGACCACCAGCACGCTCTCCCGCCCGATCTGGATCTTCTTGAACTGTCCGGGCGCGGCGAGGTCGGCGGCGCGGACGGCGCACATCCAGGAGTCTTCGAAGATCCGGGCCTGTTCGGCGGCGAATACCGCGTCGCTGGTGTAGAACTCGCCGCCGAGGGTGGCGAGCAGGGTTGCGGACTGGTCGGTGGCGGTCATGCGGTCACCAGCCGGCGGGGATCGAAGAGGCCGATGGGATGGGCGGTGGCGCCGTTCGTGGCGAGGTCGGCGAGGATCTCGCCGACCACCGGCACGAACTTGAACCCGTGTCCCGAGAATCCGCATGCCACGGTCACATTGACGCTGTCGGGGTGACGGGCGATGACGAAGTGCTGGTCGGGGGTGTTCGAGTACATGCACGTCGCGGAGTGCACACAGGGCCCGTCCAGCGCGGGCAGCAGCTGTGCGACCTCGTCGCGCATCTCCCGGATCTCCTGTTCGTGCACGACGCGATCGATGGTGTCCGGTGTGCACACGATGCCCTTGCGGAAGAACGCGACCTTCACCCCTCCGCGCGGGCCGTCGATCGCCGGGAAACCGTAGATCTGCTCGGCGCGTTCGTTTTCGGCGATGAAGATGGGGTGGTCGGCGAACGGGTCGACGCCGCCGACCGGGTCGAGCCAGTACAGCACCTGACGCTCGACGGTGATGGGGATGCCGAACTCCGCGAGCAGTTGCGGCGCCCACGCGCCGGGGCAGATCACCAGCTGGCCCGCCGTGTACGTGCCGGCGGCGGTGGTCACGCGGACGCCGTCGGCGGTCTCCGACCACCCGGTGACCTCCTCGCCGAACCGCAAGGTGGCACCGGCCCGATCGGCGAGGTCCAGGTGGGCCTGCACAGTCGTCTCGGGGCGGGCGAACCCGGCCTTGGCCTCGTACAGCGCGATGTCACCGTGGCGGGGGGTGAAGTTCGGATAGCGGCCGCGGATCTCGCCGGCGTCGAGCACCTCGTGCGGCAGGCCCCACTGTCGGCTGGCGCGCAGACTGCCTGCGACGGTGAGGCAGTCGGGGGGCCCGATGAACAGGCCGCCGGTCAGCCGGTACACCTCGCGGGCGGAGTCGGCGGCGAGCCGGTCCCACAGGTCGTAGGCGCGCAGCAGCAGCGGAACGTAGGCGGGGTCCTCGAAGTAGGACTGCCGGATGATACGGGATCCGCCGTGGCTGGACCCCTTGTCGTGGGCCGGGGTGAACTTCTCCAGCCCGAGCACGCGCTGACCCCGGGCGGCCAGGTGATACGCAGCGGCGCTGCCCATACCGCCGAGGCCGATGACGATGACGTCGTAAGGCATCGGGCTATCTCCGGATTCGCAGCATGTCGGGGTCGACGACCGGCTCGCCGTGCACGGTGGCGGCGTGCCGGGCGCCCCGGTAGTCGACGGTCACCGCGTCACCGGTGTCCGCACCGGCGGGCAGCCAGGCGTAGGCGATGGTGCGCCCGACCGTCGGGGAGTATCCGGCGCTGGTCACGTGGCCGACGCAGTCATCGGCCACATGGACGGGCTCCTTGCCGAGTACGACGGCGCGAGGGTCGTCGAACACGATGCTGCGCAGCGTCTTCCGCGGCGGTGACGCCTCCTCGAGCGCTGCCCTGCCGACGAAGTCGCCCTTGTCCATCCGGACCGCGAACTCCAACCCCACGTCGGCGGGGCGGTGCTCGGTCGTCATGTCCGTTCCCCAGCTGCGGTAGCCCTTCTCGACGCGCAAGCTGTTGAAGGCCACTCGGCCGGCCGCGATCACGCCGTGTGCACGGCCCGCCTCGGACAGGATGTCCCACAGGGCGCGGCCGTACTCGGCGCCGGTGTAGATCTCCCACCCGAGCTCGCCGACGTACGACACCCGCATCATGGTGACGGGAACGGCGCCGAGATACGTGCGCAGCGCGCGGAAGTACCGGAATGCGCCGTGGGACAGGTCATCCGGACACAACGGCTGGACCATGTCACGGGCCAGCGGCCCCCAGACGCCGACGCAGCACGTGGCGCCGGTGATGTCGCGCAGGACGACATCGTCGGGCCGGTGGCGCTCGAGCCAGTCGAAGTCGCGCGGGGAGTTGGCCCCGACCTGGAAGGCCGCGTCGCCGAGGCGCGCGACGGTGAGGTCGCTGCGGATGCCGCCCTGTTCGTCGAGCAGCAGCGTGTAGGTGACCGAGCCGACGCTCTTGTCGACGTTGTTGGTGGTCATGCGCTGCAGGAACGTCGCGGCGCCCGCACCGGTGACCTCGTAGCGGGTCAGCGGTGTCATGTCGTACATCGCGACCCGCTCGCGGGTCACCCGCGCCTCGGCGATCGAGACGGGTGACCAGTGTCGGGCGGACCACTCGTCGCGCTCGGGCGCCTCCCCCTCGCGCAGGAGTGCGGCATTGGCCTCGAACCAGGCGGGCCGCTCCCAGCCCCCGCCTTCATAGAAGTGCGCGCCGAGTTCGCGGTGACGCTCGTGGAACGGGCTGGTCCGCAGTCCCCGTAGCGCGGTGCGGAACTGGTACGGATGGACCACGTCGTAGACCTCGACGAACGCCTGCGCGCTGGTCGTCCCGATGAATTCCGGACTGCGGGCCATGTCCTCGAAGCGGTAGAGGTCGCATTCGCCGACGTCCGTTGCCGGAGTGCCGTCGAGGATCCACTCGGCCGTCGCCTTCGCCACCCCGGCGGAATGCGTGACCCACACCGCCTCGGCCACCCAGAAACCGGCCAGGTCGCGGTGATGCCCCATGATCGAGTAGCCGTCGGGCGTGAACGAGAAGATCCCGTTGAACGCCTCTTCGACCTTCGAATCGTCGAGCACGGGAATCAGTTTCGCGGCCTCGCGCCACGCCGGGGCGAAGTCGTCGTCGGTGAACGGCAGCATCGAGGGCATCGCCTCGCCCGCGGTGTCGGCCATCAGCGTCGACAGGTCGACGGGCATGGGCCGGTGGCAGTAGGACCCGATGCCGATGCGGTCGACGTGTTCGCGGAAGTACAGGTCGGCATCCTGATGGCGCAGGATCGGCAGGCCGGCCTCGGAGTGCTCGGTGTTGCGGCCTATCAGTGGGGCGATCTGTCCCGTCCGGGCGTACTGGTGGGCCATCGGCACCAGCGGCAGCACCAGCCCGACCTGCTTGGCCAGTTCGGCACCCCAGAAGCCGGCGGCGCACACGACGACGTCGGCGGCGACCGCACCGTTCGATGTCCGCACCCCGGCCACCCGCCCGGCCTTCTCGACCACGCCGAGGACCTCGGTGTGCGGGAGAAAGACCGCGCCGCGGGCCATCGCCCGGCGGGCCTGCGCTTCGGCGGCACGAACGGCCTTCGCCAAACCATCTGTGGGAGTGTGGAATCCGCCGAGGATGCGGTCCCGGTCGATCAGCGGGTGCAGGGCGGCACACGCGTCGGCCGACAGCAGCCGCCCCTCGACTCCCCATGACTGCGCCCATCCGGCCTTGCGGTGCAAATCGGCCCAGCGCTCAGGCGTCGTCGCGACCTCCAGACCGCCGACCTGATTGAACGCCCAGCCGTCCGGGTGGTCGAGGGTGAGGAACTTCTCGACGGTGTAGCGGGCGAACGCGGTCATCGTCTTCGACGCGTTGGTCTGGAACACCAGTCCGGGCGCATGGGAGGTGGACCCGCCGGTGGCGAACAGCGGACCACGATCGACCACCGTGACATCGGTGGCGCCGCGCGCCGTCAGTTCGTCGGCCAGCGATGTGCCGACGATCCCGGCACCGATCACGACGATTTTGGGCATGGGCGGACCGCTTCCACTCAACGATTGAGTTGTTGCGTTATTTGCAACACGATGTTTATGACGCAACAGCGATGATTCACCCACGCCGCACTGTGCGCAAGACGAACACGCTGTGAGTTTTCTGCGTCGAGTGTGCGACCAGGGCGGAAGGTCAGCCGGATGGCCGCCGTGGCGGCACAGTCGGCGCCCTCACGGCACAATCGGCGCCCCGCCCCGTCCTGGGATCGGTCAGCCGGTGATGCGGGCGACGCAGCGCGGCGACTCGGCGCAGGTGGTGCCGTCGACGCTGTGCCCGCAGCCGGGTGCGGGGTCGGGGCCCACGAGGCGCGCGGGTGACCGGTCGGAACGCAGTTCGTCGACCAGGTCCAGGGCCAGCCGGGCGTAGCGCCGGTCGGCGTTGGGGGTGCGGGCCCGGGCCATCGCGATGCCGAGGTCGGCCGCCTGGTCGCGGACCTCGCTGTCGAGATCCCACACGACCTCGATGTGGTCGGCCACGAACCCGATCGGGCAGATGACGACCGCCTTGGTGCCGCGCTCGGCGAGGGCGGCCACGTGATCGCCGACATCGGGTTCGAGCCACGGGATGCGCGGCGGGCCCGAGCGCGACTGCCACACCTGGTCGAAGTCGGCGAATCCGGCCGCGTCGGCCACCAGTCGGGTGGCGTAGGCGACCTGGCGGCTGTAGAGGTGCGGGCCGTGCCGCTCGTCGGCGGCGACCGGGATGGAGTGAGCGGTGAACACCAGCCGGGCCTCGTCGCGCAATTCGGCCGGCAGCGACTGCACGGCAACGCCGATCGACTCGGCGAACATCTCCACGAGCAGCGGGTGGTCGAAGTAGTGCCGCAGCTTGACCAGGTGCGGGGCGTCGTCACCGGCGGCGGCGCGGCCTCGGGCGATGTCCTCGTTGTACTGCGTGCAACTGGAGTACCCGCCCCATGCGGAGGTGGCGAAGACCGCAGCGCTGCGCACTCCGTCGGCGCGCATCGCGGCCACGGCGTCCTCGACGTAGGGGTCCCAGTTGCGGTTGCCGAAGTACACCGGCAACGTCTCACCGCGGGCGTCGAGTTCGGCTTCGATCTCGGCGATCAGCGCCCGGTTGATGCCGTTGATCGGTGAGACGCCACCGAAGTGCAGATAGTGTTCGGCCACGCTCGCCAGCCGTTCCCGCGGGATTCCGCGGCCCCGGGTGACGTTTTCGAGGAACGGCATCACCTGATCGGGGCCCTCGGGTCCGCCGAAGGACAGCAGCAGCAGCGCGTCGAAGTCCACTGGAACAACTAGAGCAGCTGGGTGCTGGCGCCGCCGTCGGCGTACACGATGGTCCCCGTGGTGGCAGGCAACCAGTCCGACAGCAGGGCACACACGGTCTTGGCGACCGGCGTGGGATCCTTCATGTTCCAGCCGAGCGGGGCCCGCTGATCCCAGCCCTCTTCCAGCAGCTGCATCTGCGCACCGGCCTCGTCACCGAGGGCGCCACCGACGATCGCGCTCATCGCCAGCGTCCGGATCGGGCCGGCCGCAACGAGATTGGACCGCACACCGACCTTGCCGGCCTCGCGGGCGACGAAACGGTTGACCGATTCGAGGGCGCTCTTGGCGACCGTCATCCAGTTGTAGGCGGGCATCGCGCGGGTGGGGTCGAAGTCCATGCCGACGATCCCGCCGCCGGGGTTCATGATCGGCAGCAGCGCCTTGGCCAGCGAGGCGTACGAGTACGCCGAGATGTGGATGCCCTTGGCGACGTCCTCGTAGGGCGCGTCGAAGAACGGGTTGATGCCCATGCCGGTCTGCGGCATGAAGCCGATGGAGTGCACGACACCGTCGAGCTTGTTGCCCTCGCCGATCACCTCGGTGACCCGGTCGGCGAGCGTCTCGAGATGCTTCTCGTCCTGCACGTCGAGTTCGAGCAGCGGCGGCTTGGCCGGCAGCCGGTCGAGGATGCGCTCGATCAGCCGCATCCGGTTGAAGCCCGTGCACACGACCTCGGCGCCCGCCTCCTGGGCGACCTTGGCGATGTAGAACGCGATCGAGCTGTCGGTGATGATCCCCGTGACGAGGATGCGCTTGCCTTCGAGAAGCCCTGCCATGTCTGTCCTAAACCTTTCGGGTCCTGTTTCGGTCCTCTAGTGGCCCATGCCCATGCCGCCGTCAACGGGGATGACCGCACCGGCGATGTAGCCGGCATCCTCGGATGCCAGGAAGCTCACCGCGCCGGCGACCTCCTCGGCGGTGCCGACCCGCTTGGCCGGGATGAAGTCCAGCGCCCCGGCCTGGATCCGCTCGTCGAGCGCCCGGGTCATCTCGGTGTCGATGTAGCCCGGCGCCACGACGTTGGCGGTGACGTTGGCCTTCGACAGCTCACGGGAGATCGAGCGAGCCATACCGATCAGACCGGCCTTGGCCGCGGCGTAATTGGCTTGGTTGCCGATCCCCCACATACCCGACACCGAGCCGATGAAGATGATCCGGCCGAACCGCTTGCGTTGCATGCTGCGCGATGCGCGCTGGGCCACCCGGAACGCCCCGGTGAGGTTGGCGTTGATGACCTCTTCGAACCGGTCCTCGGTCATCCGCATGAGAAATGCGTCCTTGGAGATGCCGGCGTTGGACACCAGCACCTCGACCGGGCCCTGGTGCTCCTCGACCTCTTTGAAGGCGCGGTCGACGGCGTCATTGTCGGTGACGTCACATACGACGCCGAACAGCCCCTCAGGAGCGCCGGAGCCGCGGTGGGTGACGGCGACCTTGTGTCCGTCGGCCGCCAGCCGCTGGGCGATCGCCAGACCGATACCGCGGTTGCCACCGGTGACCAGCACAGATCGGGACACGAACGGCGGTCTGCCGCTCGTCGACTGGCTCTCGGTCTCGGCTACTGCGCTGTCGGTCATGTCCGTCAACTTAACGTCTGGCCCGTCGTCCGCCGAAATCGACTCGGGCACCGGCGTCATCCCGGCAGGCGCCGGTTGAACAACAACGCGGCGAGCGCCGACAGCGCCAGCACGAGCGCGCCGAGGCGCAACCAGCCCACGCTGGCGTCGCCCTTGATCGTCTCGTAGCCAATCTGCTGCTGCAAGTTGGCGTAGACCTCGCGGAGCTGCTCGAGGCTCGACGCGGTGAACGCCTCACCCTCCGACAGGTCCGCGATCTTCTTCAGCATCTGGTCGTCGACCGGCACCGGCTGGCGCTGCTCGTTGATCTCCACGTAGCCATACGGGGTGCCGAAGGAGATCGTCGAGATCGGCACGCCCTGATCCTTCGCGGTGCGCGCCGCGGTGAACGCGCCCTTGGGGTTGTCCGGGTTCGACGGCACCGTCTCCTTACCGTCGGAGAACAGCACGACACGCGCGGGCGGCGGCTCGTCCCCGCCCCCGATGACGGCCCCGACGGTGGCGATGGCCTGCAGGGCGGTGAAGATGCCCTCACCGGTCGCGGTGCGGTCGGCCAGCTGGAGTTTGTCGATCGCGTTCTTGGTGGCCTCGCGATTGGTGGTCGGCGACACCAGCACCGTGGCCGTTCCCGCGTAGGCGATCAGGCCGAGGTTGATGCCGGGTGTCAACTCGTCGGCGAACTGCTTGGAGGCCTCCTGGGCGGCCGCCAGGCGACTCGGCGACACGTCGGTGGCGCGCATCGACTGCGACACGTCGATCACCAGCATCACCACGGCGCGGTTGCGCGGGACCCGCACGTCGCGCGTCGGCCCCGCCATGGCGACGGTGAGCAGCACCAGAGAGGCGACGAGCAGGATCGCCGGCACGTGCCGCCAGCGGTTCGGCCGGTTCGGCGCGACACTCTCGAGCAGCTCCATGTTGGCGAAGCGCAGGATCCGGCGCTGCCGGGCCAGCGCGACGATGACGTAGAGCGCGGCCAGGCCGAGCACCACGATCAGGAACAGGAAGAACCACGGATGTTCGAAGCCCGAGAAAGACATCGGGCCGAGCAACGGTAATGTCATGTGCGGCTTGTCATTTCGATTGAGTGGTCGCTCACCGGCCAGCCATGGCACCGCGCCGGCGGCTCGCCACGAACCTCACCACGTCGGCGATCCAGTCCCGGTCGGTGCGCAGGCTCAACAGCGGGGCGTCGCAGCGCCGCAGCGTGCGGGCCACCTCGGCCCGGTGCTCGGCGGCCGCCCGCTCGAAGTCCTCACGCAGTTGGTGGTCGATGGTGAACTCGCGAGTCACCCCCGTCTCGGCGTCCTGCAGCACGACGTCGCCGACCTCGGGCAGCTCGACGTCGCGCGGGTCGAGCACCTCGATACCCAGCACCTCGTGGCGACCGGCGATCGCCCGCAGCGGGCGCATCCAGTTGATCGGTCCCAGGAAGTCGCTGATGACCACCGCCATCCCCCGCCTGCGCTCGGGACGGCGCAGTGCGTCGATCGCCTCGGCGAGGTTTCCGCGTACCCCCGGCGGGGCCTTCGGCGTCGTCGCGATGGTCCGCAGCACCTCCTGCTCGTGCATGCGCCCCGAGAGCGCCGGTACGCGCCGCATGGTCTCTCCGTTGGAGATCACCGCACCGAGCCGGTTGCCGCCGCCGCTGTTGAGGAACGCGATCGCGGCTGCCGCGGCCACCGCGAGGTCGCGCTTCTCGCACCCCGCGGTGCCGAAGTCGAGGCTGGCCGACATGTCGACCACCAGCCACGTCTCCAACTCGCGGTCGGCGATCATCTCCCGCACATGCGGGACGGTGGTGCGCGCGGTCACCGACCAGTCCATTCGGCGCACGTCGTCGCCGGGCTGGTAGCTCCGCGACTCCCCCGGCTCTGAACCGGGACCCGGGATCAGGCCGAGGTGATCACCATGCAGGACGCCGTCGAGTTTGCGCCGGACGGTGAGTTCCAGTTTGCGCAGCGCCGCCGACAGTGCGGGGTCGCGGATCTGGCCACGCTGCAGCGACGGCAGATCGACCGAACGGCCGTCGGAGGGGGTCACCGACCGCCCGCCACACCCGCTCCGGCCGGGACTGCGGGCTGCGCCGAAGGACCTTGTTGCGGAATGGCATTGACCTGCGGCAGCGCGACGGTCTGCATGATGCGGTTGATCACCGTCTCCGAGGAGACCTCGTCGGCCAGCGCGTCGTAGGTGAGTACGAGGCGGTGGCGCAGCACGTCCGGGATCACCTCGACGACATCCTGCGGGATGACGTAGTCGCGGCCGCGGATCAGGGCCAGCGCGCGGGATGCGGCGATGATGCCGAGCGACGCACGCGGCGAGGCGCCGTAGGCGATCCAGGACTTGGCGTCGGGCATGCCGAACTTCTCCGGTTCCCGGGTCGCGGTGACGATGCGGACCACGTAGTCGACCAGCGCGTGGTGCACGAAGGTGTTGGCCGCGACGTCCTGCAGGCGCAGCAGGTCACCGGTGGCGAGGATCTGCTTGGGCTCCGGGGGCTTCACGCCCATCCGGTAGATGATCTCGCGCTCCTCCTCGGGCGACGGGTAGTCGATGTTGAGCTTGAACAGGAAGCGGTCGCGCTGCGCCTCGGGCAGGGCGTACACGCCCTCCTGCTCGATCGGGTTCTGGGTCGCCATGACGAGGAAGGGCTGGGGCAGCGGGAAGGTCTTGCCGCCGATCGAGATCTTGCGTTCGGCCATCACCTCGAGCAGGGCGGACTGCACCTTCGCGGGGGCGCGGTTGATCTCGTCGGCGAGCAGGAAGTTCACCACGACGGGGCCGAGTTCGATGTCGAACTCCTCCTTGCCCTGGCGGAAGATGCGGGTGCCGACGATGTCGGTGGGCACCAGGTCGGGGGTGAACTGGATACGCGCGAACGTGCCGCCGACCACCTTGGCGAAGGTCTCGACGGCCAGCGTCTTGGCCACACCCGGGACGCCCTCGAGCAGGACGTGCCCCTTGGCGAGCAACCCGACGAGCATCCGCTCCACCAGCCGGTCCTGCCCGACGATGATGCGCTTGACCTCGAAGATCGCCCGCTCCAGCGTGTGCACCTCGGACTGCAGGCCACCGTTGCTCGGCGCGCCGGCAGGGCCCTGCGGCGCGGCGTGGGAACCGGAGGGGAAACCCTGCGCGGGGTTCTGACCGGAATAGCCTCCGGCGCCCTGCGGCGGCCCACTCGGTGACGTCATCGAGATTCCTCCCACTGTTGCTTCGTCATGGCCATGCCGCAGGCGTGTCCCGCGTCAGCACCAGGGCGCCCGGCGCCCGCCGTCAACTATTCCAGGCACTCCGGATTACGTCGACGTTGCCCGGTGTCCGCCTCAGGCTGTGCTCAGGATTCGATGATGCGGGCCACGTACGGCTGCAGTCCGGCGGTGCGCACGGGGCTGGTGGTCACCTTGCCCGCGCTGCCCGAGGACTCGAGCATCTGCCCGTTGCCGAGGTACATGGCCACGTGCTGGCTGCCGCCCGGCCCCCAGAACAACAGATCGCCCCGCTTCGCCTGCGACGTCGGCACTTTGCGCCCGGTGTTGTACTGGTCGCCGGAGTACTTCGGGATCAGCACGCCGACCCCGGCGTAGGAGAACTGGGTGAAACCCGAGCAGTCGTAGCCGACGATGTTGGCGCCGGAGTCGACGCCGCGGCTCGGCCCGTTCGGCTTGCCGCCGCCCCAGGAGTACGGAGTGCCCATCTGCGAGGCGCCCCGCCGGATGACGTATTCGATCGCCTGCGGACCGCGCACGCGCCCCGGCGCCACGCCCGCGGGCGCCGAGGACCCGCCGATACCCATGCTGGAGAGGAATTTGCGGCCCAGGTCCATGGTGACCTGGGTGGCCTGCGCGGTGGCCTGCAGCGAGGCGTTGGCGATGGCCAGCGGATCACCCGGCGCCCCGGCACTGAGCAGTTTGGGCAGGGTGGGATCCCACTGCCCGTCGTCGGGCGCCGCCGTGGCCGGACTGGTCATCCCGACCAGCAGCGCGACCGCGGCCATCGCCACAACGAAGATCTTGACGCCGTGAAAGAGCGTGCGGCGCAACGATTTCAACAATCTCACCATTCGATAAGCCGGGTCGCGTAGGGGGTCATACCGCTGGTCCGCACCGGCGAGACCTTGACCACCGACCCGGTGTAGGGGGCTTCGAGCATCTGACCGTCGCCGAGGTAGAGCGCGACGTGCTGGCTGGCGTTGGGGCCCCAGAACAACATGTCGCCGCGGCGCATCTGCGAGCTGGGCACCTTGCGGCCCGCGTTGTACTGCGAGCCCGAGTAGTGGTCGAGCTTGATGCCGACACCGGCGAACGCGTACAGCATCAGCCCGGAGCAGTCGAAGCCGACCGTGCCTGCGCCGGAGTCGATTCCGCGGCTCGGGCCGGCGGCGTTGCCGCCACCCCACGAGTACGGGACACCCATCTGCGACATGGCCCGCCGGATGACGTACTCGGTGGCCTGCTTGCCTGCGACGCGCGGGATGGCCCCGTTGGTGTAGCCGGTGGGGGTGGGCAGCAGGCCGATCTTCTGCAGGAAGGTGCGGCCCATCTGCTGGGTCACCTGTGCCGAGGTGGCCGTGATGCCCAGCACCGCGTTGATGATCGCGATCGGGTCGCCGCTGACGAATGCGCTGGGGATGGCGGGCAGCGTGGGATCCCATGCGGTGTCCCAGTTTCCGGCGGACGGTGCCGGGGCGCCCGGGGCGCGGTCCCAGTTCGAGGCCGGGTTCGGCGCCTTGGCCTGCGGGGCGGCCGCCGGTGCCGGCGCGGTCGACGCCCGTCCGGTCGAGGAGGTCTTGCGGACCTCGGCGAGCCGGGCCTGGGCGGCCGTGCGCTCGGCGCTGAGACGGTTCAGTTCGGCCTGCTGGCTTGCGAAGTTCTGCTGCGCCTCGGTGAGCGCGGCGACCGCGGTGCGCTGGCTGGCCTCGGCGTCGGCGGCGGCCTGGTCGGCCTTCTGCTTGGCCAGTCGCGCGGCGGACTCCTTGTTGACCTGTTCGGTCCTGGCACGCTGCAGGCCCTCCATCACCCGCGCCGAACTGATCGACAGGGTCTTGGCGGTCGACGCGGTGTGCAGGACGTCGGCCGGATCCGCGGCGGTGACATACGACGACGACGGACCATTGACATAGGTGGCGGCGGCGAAGGTGTCGAACCGCTTCTGCGCGCCGGCGATCGCGATGTTGGCGTCTTCGATACCGCGCTGGCTGGCCTCCAGCTCGCGCTGGGCGGTCGCGGCCGCGTCGCGGGCGTTCTGCACGTCGAGGATCGCCTTGTTGACACTCTCCTGTGTGCTCTGGACGGCCGCACCGAGATCCTGCAGCTTCTGGTTGGCGTTGGCGACCTCGGCCACCAGGGCCGCGACGTTGTCGGTGTCCGCCGACCCGGGAGCCCCGCTCCACAGCGCCGTGGACATCAGCATTCCGACCGTCAGGGGAAGCGCGCACATCCGGCCGACAAGCCGGGAAGCGGAGGCGCGAGCGGTGCGTCTCATTCGACTCAAGTCTCCTAGGGGTCGACGCGAACGCGAGGTTCGTGAGGGGCACCGATGCACACAAGTCACATCAGGCACAGCGACAACATTGGGTACCGAATGCACCGTACGTCACAATCGACGCTGAAGAAACTTTAGTCACAAACTACATGTTTGTAATTGAATTAACTGTTATCGAATGGTGATGTCCGGAATGCGCGACGCGGCGAAAGAACGCGTCAGCGCTGGTCAGAGACGGTGGGCGCAGCGTCGGCCATGGCCGCGCGTTTGCCTCGAACCTGTAACCATCGGGTGACCGCGGACGCCGCGCCGACGCCGATTACAAGGGCAATGGTCAATGCGGTCCAGGGAAAGTCGGGCGTGGTGACTTGGTCGACGAAATTCTTCGACGACTGCACGGGATCGCCGGTCTTGGCGAGGTCCTGCCCGGCCTCCAGCGTCACGCGGTCGAGGGTCGAACTGTAGGTCCCGGCGTACGAGGGGCTCAACGCCAGCACCGTCGATCCCGGGTACGCCTGACCGACCTCGGTCGCGATGTCCCGCAGCGGGGTGTCGATATGCGGGTTGGTGTCGATGACGACGATCTTGAGGTCGATACCGTCCGAGCGCGCCTCCGAGACCACCTGGCGGAGTCCCGCCACGTCGGCGCCGGGCGCGCTGACCCCGTCGTCCCCGACATCGGCGATCACCTTGGTCATGTCGACGTCCGGCGGGATGAACCCGGGCAGGATCGGGATGACATGCGGCATGAGGTCGCCCTGAGTCACAGGCAGACCGTACCGCGCGAGCGGGTATCCGGATGGCAGCACCCGCGCGCGAGGACCAGACTGTGACCGGAGATTCGACACCGCCCCAGGGTGTTTTGCAGGACAAACGTACTGTTAGAATCGGAGACGCCGCCGACACAGCCCGTCGCGGCGAGAACAACCGGGAGTTGATGTGACCAGCAAGGATTCGTCGATGAACTCGTTTGATGCCCGTGACACCCTGAACGTCGGGGACAAGTCTTACGAGATCTACCGCCTCGACGCCGTTCCCGGCACCGACAAACTGCCGTACAGCCTCAAGGTGCTCGCGGAGAACCTGCTGCGCACCGAGGACGGCTCCAACATCACCAAGGACCACATCGAGGCCATCGCGAACTGGGACCCCGAGGCCGATCCGAGCATCGAGATCCAGTTCACCCCCGCCCGCGTGATCATGCAGGACTTCACCGGTGTGCCCTGCATCGTGGACCTGGCCACCATGCGTGAGGCGGTCGGCGAACTCGGCGGCGACCCGCAGAAGGTCAACCCGCTCGCACCCGCCGACCTCGTCATCGACCACTCCGTGATCGCCGATCTGTTCGGCACCGCCAACGCGTTCGAGCGCAACGTGGAGATCGAGTACGAGCGCAACGGCGAGCGCTACCAGTTCCTGCGCTGGGGCCAGGGCGCGTTCGACGACTTCAAGGTCGTCCCGCCCGGAACCGGCATCGTGCACCAGGTCAACATCGAATACCTGGCCAGCGTCGTGATGGAACGCGACGGGGTGGCCTATCCGGACACCTGCGTGGGCACCGACAGCCACACCACGATGGAGAACGGCCTCGGCGTGCTCGGCTGGGGCGTCGGCGGCATCGAGGCCGAGGCCGCGATGCTGGGCCAGCCGGTCTCGATGCTCATCCCCCGCGTCGTCGGGTTCAAGCTGACCGGTGAGCGCCGCGCCGGCGTGACGGCCACCGACGTGGTGCTGACCGTCACCGAGATGCTGCGCAAGCACGGCGTGGTCGGCAAGTTCGTCGAGTTCTACGGCGAGGGCGTCGCCGAGGTGCCGCTGGCAAACCGCGCCACCCTGGGCAACATGAGCCCCGAATTCGGTTCCACCGCCGCGATCTTCCCGATCGACGACGTGACCATCGACTACCTGAGGATGACCGGCCGCAGCGACGAGCAGCTCGCCCTCGTCGAGGCGTACGCCAAGGAACAGGGCATGTGGCACGATCCGAGCCGCGAGCCGAAGTTCTCGGAGTACCTCGAGCTCGACCTGGCCGACGTGGTGCCCTCGATCGCCGGACCGAAGCGCCCGCAGGACCGGATCGCGCTCGACGACGCGAAGAGCGCCTTCCGCAAGGACATCCACAACTACGTCGAGAACGGCAACTCGGCCGCGCACTCCAACGTCGACGAGGCGGTCGAGGAGACCTTCCCGGGCAGCGATCCGGTGTCCCTGTCGTTCGCCGAGGAGACCGCGGTCGACGTGGTGTCGGCCGCCAACGGCGCGGAGGGCCGGCCGAGCAAACCGGTCGCCGTGAAGTCCGACGACCGCGGCGAGTTCGTCATCGACCACGGCGCAGTCGTGATCGCCGCGATCACCTCCTGCACCAACACCTCCAACCCCGAGGTGATGCTCGGCGCCGCACTGCTGGCCAAGAACGCCGTCGAGAAGGGTTTGACCAGCAAGCCCTGGGTAAAGACCACGATGGCCCCCGGCTCGCAGGTCGTCACCGACTACTACGACAAGGCCGGCCTGTGGCCGTACCTGGAGAAGCTCGGCTTCTTCCTGGTCGGCTACGGCTGCACCACCTGCATCGGCAACAGCGGTCCGCTGCCCGAGGAGATCAGCAAGGCGATCAACGACAACGACCTGTCGGTGACCGCGGTGCTGTCGGGTAACCGCAACTTCGAGGGCCGGATCAACCCGGACGTGAAGATGAACTACCTGGCGTCCCCTCCGCTGGTGATCGCCTACGCGCTGGCAGGCAGCATGGACTTCGACTTCGAGAACGATTGCCTGGGCACCGACGAGGACGGCAACCAGGTGTTCCTCAAGGACATCTGGCCGTCGCAGCAGGACATCAACGACACCATCGCCTCCGCGATCAACACGGACATGTTCACGAAGAACTACGCCGACGTGTTCAAGGGCGACGAGCGGTGGCGCAACCTGCCCACCCCCAGCGGGGACACCTTCGAGTGGGCCGACGACTCCACCTACGTGCGCAAGCCCCCGTACTTCGACGGGATGCCCGCCGAGCCGGAGCCGGTCAGCGACATCACCGGCGCGCGGGTCCTCGCGCTGCTGGGTGACTCCGTCACCACCGACCACATCTCCCCGGCGGGCAGCATCAAGCCGGGCACCCCGGCCGCGCAGTACCTCGAGGAACACGGCGTCGAGAAGAAGGACTACAACTCCTACGGATCGCGCCGCGGCAACCACGAGGTGATGATCCGGGGCACCTTCGCCAACATCCGGCTCAGGAACCAGCTGCTCGACGACGTGTCCGGCGGCTACACGCGGGACTTCACCAACGGCGGCGAGCAGGCGTTCATCTACGACGCCGCGCAGAACTACGCCGCGCAGGACATCCCGCTGGTGGTGTTGGGCGGTAAAGAATATGGGTCCGGGTCCTCCAGGGACTGGGCCGCCAAGGGCACCAGCCTGCTGGGTGTGCGCGCCGTCATCACCGAGTCGTTCGAACGGATCCACCGCTCGAACCTCATCGGCATGGGCGTCATCCCGCTGCAGTTCCCCGAGGGCGAATCCGCGGCGTCGCTGAAGCTCGACGGCACCGAGACGTTCGACATCACCGGTATCGAGGCGCTCAACGAGGGCAAGACCCCGAAGACCGTGCACGTCAAGGCGTCGAAAGAGGGCGGCGAGACGGTCGAGTTCGACGCGGTGGTGCGCATCGACACCCCCGGTGAGGCCGACTACTACCGCAACGGCGGCATCCTCCAGTACGTGCTGCGCAACATGCTGAAGTCCAAGTAACCGGGAGCTGGACGGATGCCCCGGGTCACCGACGACCATCTGGCGGCGCGCCGTCGTCAGATCCTCGACGGCGCCCGGCGCTGCTTTGCGCAGTACGGATACGACAAGGCGACCGTGCGGCGGCTCGAAGACACCATCGGGCTGTCGCGCGGCGCCATCTTCCACCATTTCCGCGACAAGGACACGCTGTTCTTCGAGTTGGCGCGCGAGGACGCCGAGCGGATGGCAGACGTCGCCTCCCGCGAAGGTCTGATCCAGGTGATGCGTGACCTGCTGGCGGCCCCCGACCAGTTCGACTGGCTGGCGACCCGGCTGGAGATCGCGCGCAAGCTGCGCAACGACCCGGTGTTCCACCAGGGCTGGGAGGAACGCTCAGCCGAACTCTCCGCGGCCACCACGGCGCGGCTGCACCGCCAGAAGGAGGCGGGCCGGCTACGCGACGACGTCCCCAGCGAGGTGCTGCAGACCTACCTCGACCTGGTGCTCGACGGGTTGGTCGCGCGGCTCGCCTCCGGTGACGACCCGAAGAAGCTCGGCGCGGTGCTCGACCTCGTCGAGGCCTCGGTGCGTCAGCAGGGGTCCAGCGTCAGCTGACGCTGGACCGCCGCGAACGGTGGTTCGGTCCGCCGCGGCTGCGCATCGTCGTTCCGGACTCGCGCAGCATGCTGTGAATCGACCCGTAGGACCGGCCGGTTTTCGCCACCAGAGCGCGAATACTCGCACCACCCTCATACTCGGCCCGCAACTCGTTGAGTAGTTCTTCCCGGGACTTTTCAGACTTCTTCATTGACATCTCCCCGCTGTTGCGATGCCCCGACTGCTCCTGAGAATTACCCATCGGGGCAGCCGCTAATCGGCGGTGGCGTCAGATGTCATCAATCGGGTGTGAACCCGGGGTGGCTAGGCGAGTTCGATGAGCTCCCGGTACTCCTCGGACCAGTAGTCCTCGGTGCCGTCGGGCAGCAGAACCACCCGCTGCGGTTCCAGCGCCTCGGCCGCGCCGGGGTCGTGGGTGACGAGCACGACGGCACCCTGGTAGCTGCGCAGCGCATCGAGGACCTGCTCACGCGAGGCCGGATCGAGGTTGTTGGTGGGTTCGTCGAGCAGCAGCACGTTGGCGGTGGACGCGACCAGCCCGGCCAGGGCCAGCCGGGTCTTCTCGCCACCGGACAGCGTGCCCGCGGGCTGGTCGAGCTGGGGACCGCTGAACATGAACGCACCCAGCAGGCCGCGCAGGTCCTGTTCGCCGGTGTCGGGGGCGGCGTGGCGGATGTTCTCCCACACGCTCGCTTCGCCGTCGATGGTGTCGTGCTCCTGGGCGAAGTAACCCATCTTCAGGCCGTGACCGGGTTCGATGACGCCGGCGTCGGCCTTCTCCACCCCGGCCAGCAGACGCAGCAGCGTCGTCTTGCCCGCACCGTTGAGCCCCAGCACGACGACACGGGAACCCTTGTCGATCGCCAGGTCGACGCCGGTGAAGATCTCCAGCGATCCGTAGGTCTTGGTCAGGCCCTTCGCCACCAACGGCGTGCGGCCGCACGCCGCAGGAGTGGGGAACCTGATCTTGGCCACTTTGTCGGCCGCGCGCTCTTCGTCGAGCTCGGCGATCATGCGCTCGGCTCGGCGCAGCATGTTCTGTGCCGCAACGGCTTTGGTGGCCTTGGCGCCCATCTTGGCGGCCTGCGTACGCAGCGCCGACGCCTTCTTCTCGGCATTGGCCCGCTCCCGGCGCCGACGCTGCTCGTCGGTGGCCCTCGCGCCGAGGTACTTCTGCCAGCCCATGTTGTAGACGTCGGCCTCGCCGCGCACGGCGTCGAGGAACCAGACCCGGTTGACGACGGCGGCGAGCAGCTCCACGTCGTGGCTGATGACGACCAGGCCGCCGGTGTGGTTCTGCAGGAAGTCGCGCAGCCAGGTGATCGAGTCGGCGTCGAGGTGGTTGGTCGGCTCATCGAGTAAGAGAGTGGTGCCTGAACCTCCAGCACCCGAACCGCTGTCGCTGGCCGCGAACAGGATCCGCGCCAGTTCGACCCGGCGCCGCTGGCCGCCGGAGAGTGTGCGCAGCGACTGGGTCAGCACACGTTCGGGCAGCCCGAGGCTCGCGCAGATCCGGCCTGCCTCGCTCTCCGCGGCGTAGCCGCCGAGTGCGGCGAAGCGTTCCTCGAGCTGACCGTAGCGCCGCACCGCCTTGTCGCGGGCCGCGTCGTCGGCGACCTCGGCCATCAGCACCTGCTGCTTCTCGAGGTCGGCGAGCAGGGTGTCGAGGCCGCGGGCGGACAGCACCCGGTCCCTGGCCAGCACGTCGAGGTCGCCTTCGCGGGGATCCTGCGGCAGGTAGCCCACCTCACCGCTGCGGATGACGGTGCCCGCGTAGGGTTCGCCTTCGCCGGCGAGGATCCGCATGGTGGTGGTCTTGCCCGCGCCGTTGCGCCCGACCAGTCCGATCCGGTCGCCGGGCTGCACGCGCAGCGTCGTGCCCTCGGTGTAGAGCAACGTGCGCGCCCCGGCGCGGACCTCCAGGTCCGTTGCGGTGATCACGGGCGCGTTTCCTCCATACGGGGGTGGGTGACGAATTCGGGCGCGACGAAGCCGGCCGCCATGACATGGCTACGTCGAGGTTACGTGCAGGTAGGCACCGCGCGCCAACTCATTACCGCGGTCGTGGCGACGCTCACGCTTTGTCGTCGGTGAAGACCGCCGGACGCTTCTCCTTGCGCGCCGCGACCGCTTCCTCGAAGTTCGCGGTGAGCAGCCGCACGTAGAGCTGGCCGAGCCCTTCGGCCTGCATGTGCGCTTCGAGGCTGCCGGCGTCCAGACCGCTCCACAGGGTGCGTTTGGTCAACTCGACGCCGGGGCGGGAGAACGCGGCGATACGCTCGGCGATCTCGCAGCAGACGTCGAGCAGATCCTGTTCGGGGACGGTGCGCGACACCAGCCCGATGCGCTGCGCCTCGTCGGCGTCGACGTCGCGGCCGGTCAGCATGATCTCGAACGCGCGCGACGAGCCGATGGCCCGCGGCAGCAGGTAGCTCAGCCCGAGTTCGCTGGCGGTGAGGCCGTTGTTGATGCCCGCGGCCCGGAAGTAGGCGCCGGATGCCGCCACCCGGATGTCGGCGGCCAAAGCCAGGCAGAGCCCGCCGCCGATCGCCGCACCGTTGACCGCGGCGATCACCGGTTGGTGCATCTTGCGCAGGGCCAGGATGACGTCGTCGAGGATCTCCATCGACCGCAACCCGTAGGAGGGCCGGGTCAGCCCGTCGACGTGTGGGACCGCACCGGCCGACTTGTGGTCGGCGCCGGAGGAGAAACCCCGGCCGGCGCCGGTGAGGACGACCGCGCGTACGGAGTTGTCGTAGGTGAGCTCGTCGAGCACGTCGCGCAGCGGCACCATGACGTCGAACGCCATCGAGTTCATCCGCTCCGGGCGGTTGAGCGTCACCACCGCGACCTGGGGACGCGGGCGGTCGACGAGAACGAACGAGCCGTACGAATTGTCAGCGGTCACGCTGAGCACGCTAGCGCGTGCCCGGCGTCGAACCCGTCACTCGGATTGGGCGTTTTCCTGCTCGGCGATCGCGGCGTCGATGTCGAATTCCTTGACCTTCTGCACGAGGTCCTCGAGCGCGGCGGGCGGGAGGGCGCCGGCCTGGTTGAACACCAGCTTGCCCTTCTTGAACGCCATCAGCGTCGGGATCGAGCGGATGTCCGCCGCGGCCGCCAGTTGCTGCTCGGCCTCGGTGTCGACCTTGGCGTGCACGACGTCCGGGTGCTTCTCGGACGAGGCGGCGAAGGTCGGGGCGAATGCGCGACACGGCCCGCACCACGACGCCCAGAAATCGACGAGCACGATCTCGTTGTCGTTGATCGTCTCGTTGAACTGATCTGCGGTGATGTCTTGGGTAGCCACGTCTGTCCTAACGCCGGAGTCGGGCGCAGTGTTCCCCCGCCGGTCGTGCGCAAACCGTCGCGGCGATCGAGGTCATGTCTGGTCCGTCACTCACAGGTCGAACTCCTCGTCGGTGAGCACGAATCCCTGGTGCGTGATGACGTGGGCCTGGGCTGATCCGCCGGCCACGCGACACCAACTCAGTGATTCGAGGTACCCCTGCCGCAGCGTGACGTGGAAGCCGCCGTACATGCCGGGGATCGGAAACCACACCGACTGGCCCGGCGCCTCGTGAAGCACGCCGACGGGCGGGTAGCGCAGCGCCTTGCGAGGGTCCCGGTCGGGGTAGTCACGGTCGAGCCCGAATTCTCGGACGCGTCTGTCGATGACCTCGGCGAGATACCGGTCGAACAGTGCGACCCGCTGCTCACCCAACGGGGATCGACGCGGGGTCAGAAGTGTGATCACGTCGTCCGAATGCCTGCGCTCCACCGCGACGTCGCGAGCCGTCCGCCCCTTCGCGTCCATCAAGGACCGGAGTGCTCCGCGCTCGAGGAGCGCCGCGACCACCGGAACCGGGGCACCGTGCCAGGCTGCTTGATGCAGGGGCGTGAACCACTTCGGGCTCCCCGGCCGCCATTGGTTCGGATTCAGCTCGATGTCCTTGATGCCCAGGTCGTCGCCGCCGCTGTCGAGCAGATGGAGGACGGCGCTCCAATCACCAGCCCGGGCCGCGTCTGCCAGTCGGTGTCGTGCCGCGACGACGGCTTCGGAGAGCATCGACGGGTCCAGAACGCCCGCCCAATCGAGCGGTTCCTCGTCCATTCCCGGAGCATATTCGCGACACTGGGACCAGATCTCGGGATCGATCCTTCACTGCTGCCGGGGGCCGTCATGATCGAAATGCTGTCCGACATGCCGGAAGGCGTCACCGGCATCCGCGTATCGGGGCGGGTGGGCGGTGATGAACTCCGCGAGATCGGGCCGACGATGGAGCAACTCGGCGAATCCGGCGAGATCAGGATCGTCGAGGTCATCGAGGACTACGCGGGGTTCGGCCCCGGCGGATTGGTGCAGGATCTGAAGCTGGGTCTCGGCGTCCTCTTCGAGCACCACTCGGCTTTCAAGCGGATCGCCATCGTCACCGACATGGACTGGGTCACCCATACATTGCACCTGTTCGCATGGATGGTCCCCGGCGAGATCAAGCTGTTCGGGCTCGCCGACCTCGAGCAAGCCAAGCAGTGGGCCGCCGGCTGACGTCGGCCTCCGCATCCGCGTATCGATGTCGGACCCCTCTGCTTGTATGGGGTCATGTCTTCGGTCGCACCGTGTTTCGTGCCGAGCGCGCCTGGCGCTGCGCGGCTGGAGGCGTTGTTCGAGGAACTGTCCGAGCTGGCCGGTCAGCGCAACGCCATCGACGGCCGCATCGTGGAGATCGCCGCTGAGATCGAGCACGACGGGTTGTGGGGCGCCACCGGGGCCCGTTCAGTCGCCGCGCTGATGGCGTGGAAAACCGATGTGTCTGCGGCGAATGCGAAATCGATCGTCGCGGTGGCCGAACGGATCGAGGAGCTTCCCCGCTGTGTGCAGGGTCTCCGCGAGGGACGGCTGTCGCTGGATCAGGTCGGGATCATCGCCGAGAAAGCCGGCGCCGGATCCGACGAGCACTACGCCGAGTTGGCCAAGCACGCCAGCGTCAGCCAACTGCGCACCGCGATCAAACTCGAAACCAAACCCGCACCCGAACCCGAGCTCGAAAACGAGCCCAAACCCGCGGCTGAGCCGCCGCAGGCGTCGATCACCTCGACCAGCGATGAGCAGTACACCTACTGGCGCATCGCCCTACCCCATGTCGAGGCGGCGGTGTTCGACGCCGCCCTGCAGTCCCACCACGATGGGTTGATCGCGCAGTGGAAACGCGACCACGGTAAGAGCGGGTCCGCCGACCGGCCGCCGATGCCAACCCGCGCCGACGCGTTCACCGCGCTGGTCGAAGCCGGCTGGGACACCTACGCCGCCCGCCGCCCCCACAGCGCGCACACCACCGTCGTCGTGCACCTCGACATCAAAGACCGCATCGCCGCCCTCCACCTCGGCCCACTGCTGCCCGACGCCGACCGGCAATACCTGACCTGCGACGCCACCTGCGAGGTGTGGTTCGAACGCGACGGCCACGTCATCGGCGCCGGGCGCACCACCCGGCTGATCAACCGCCGCCTAAGGCGTGCCCTCGAGCACCGCGACTCCACGTGTGTCGTCCCGGGCTGTGGGGCCACCCGTGGGTTGCACGCCCACCACCTCCAGCACTGGGAGAACGGCGGACCCACCGAGCTCGACAACCTCGTGCTGCTGTGCCCCTACCATCACCGGGCCCACCACCGCGGGATCATCACCATCACCGGCCCCGCAAGCCAACTCGTCATCACCGACAGCCGCGGCCAACCCATGCAACCGGGATCGTCGGCGCGACCACCCACCACCGCACCACCCACCGTGCCGCCCTACCCCGGACCATCCGGAGAACGCGCCGACTGGTGGTGGTACACCCCATACCAACCCCCACCACCCACCAACAACTAGATCGCGCTGAAAGTCATTGCTGCACAGGGTAATCGGCAGCCGCCGAACGCGGCCTACCCTTCCTCCGACGGCTCCTCCGCGAGCACCTGTCTGGCCAGCGCCGTCGCGAGCGCGGAGTTCAGCAGCAGTTCCCGGCGGCGGGCGGGCCACCAGGTCAGTTCGATGGCCAGCAGTCCCAGGTAGACGCAGGAGGCGACGGTCTCGCGCATTGATCCGGTGACCGCGTCGACCGCCGCGGTCACGAGCGCGACGACCAGCACCAGCGGCAGCACCCAGCGGTAGCGGTCCAGCGGTTCGGCCGAGGCGCGCAGGCCGGCGTCGTAGTCGACCACACTGCGGGCCAGCCGCGGATCGCGGACGGGGTACCCGCGCCGCGCGGCCCGCACCACGGTCACCCGGTCGGCGGGGCTGAGTTCGTCGGCGCCGGGCCAGTAGCGGTTCATCCTGCGCACCGTCAACGTGCCGAGGAATGCGCCGGTGACGACGGTGACAATCGCGCCCACCACGAGGAATCCGGAATCGAGGAGCGCGAGCGCCCCGAGGAACAGTCCTGCGACGGCGCCTATCAACAGCCCCCGGCCGACCGGACCACCTCGCCATCCGGTGGCGGGAACTGTCATCACAGCGAGATTGTCACCCGCCGCACGACATCAGGGGACTTAGACGGTGAAACCGAGCGCGCGGAGTTGTTCGCGGCCGTCCTCGGTGATCTTGTCCGGGCCCCACGGCGGGTTCCACACCCAGTTGATCTTGATCTCTTTGACCAGTCCGGCGCCGACCAGCGCGGTCCGCGACTGGTCCTCGATGACGTCGGTCAGCGGGCAGGCCGCCGACGTCAGCGTCATGTCGATCAGCGCCACGTCGCCGGTGTCGCCCTTCTCGACGTCCAGCCCGTAGACGAGTCCGAGGTCGACGACGTTGATGCCGAGTTCGGGGTCGACGACGTCGCGCATCGCCTCCTCGATGTCGGCGAGCAGTTCCTCGTTGGGGGCCGTCGTTTCGCTCATCGTTTCTCCTCCGAATCGTGGGACGCCTGGGCCACAGCGTCCTTGAAAGCCATCCAGCCGAGCAGCGCGCACTTCACGCGTGCCGGGTACTTCGAGACACCGGCGAACGCGATGCCGTCACCGAGCACATCCTCGTCCCCCTCGATGGTGCCCCGCGACGAGACCATCTCGGTGAACGCGGCCACGGTTTTGAGCGCGTCGCCGACGGACTCCCCGATCACCTGATCGGCGAGCACCGACGTCGACGCCTGACTGATCGAACAACCCTGTCCGTCATAGGACACATCCGCCACCGTCTCGCCGTCGTCGGCCAACGCCACGCGCAGCGTGACCTCGTCCCCGCAGGTGGGGTTGACGTGGTGCACCTCGGCGCCGAACGGCTCCCGCAGCCCACGGTGGTGCGGATGCTTGTAGTGATCCAGGATCACTTCCTGGTAGATCTGCTCGAGGCGCATGTCAGTCCCCGAAGAACTCGACGGCGTGGCGGACACCGGCGACCAACCGCTCCACCTCGTCGAGGGTGTTGTAGACCGCGAACGACGCCCGGGCGGTGGCGGTGATGCCGAACCGCCGGTGCAGCGGCCACGCGCAGTGGTGGCCGACGCGCACGGCCACGGCGTCGTCGTCGAGCACCTGACCGACGTCGTGGGCGTGGATCCCGTCGACGACGAACGAGACGGGCGAGCCACGCTCGACCGTCGACAACGGCCCGACGATGCGGACGCCGTCGATCCCCGAAAGCCCCTCCAGCGCAGCGGACACCAGTTCGGCCTCGTGCGCCTCGACCTCGGCCATGCCGATCGCCGACAGGTACCGCGCCGCCGCAGCCAGCCCGACGACCTGTGAGGTCATCGGGGTGCCCGCCTCGAAGCGCTGCGGGGCGGACGCATAGGTGGCGCCCTCCATGGTGACCGTCTCGATCATCGAACCGCCGGTGAGGAACGGCGGCATCGTCGCGAGCAGCTCACGCCGGCCGTAGAGCACGCCGATCCCGTTGGGGCCCAGCATCTTGTGACCGGAGAACGCGGCGTAGTCGACACCGAGACCGTGGAAGTCGATCGGCTGGTGCGGCACCGACTGGCAGGCGTCGAGCACCGTCAGCGCCCCGACCGCCCTGGCCCGCTTGACCACTTCGGCGACCGGCGCCACCGCACCCGTGACGTTCGAATGATGGCTGAAGGAAACGACTTTCACCCGCTCGTCGAGCTGCAGGGAGTCCAGGTCGATCCGGCCGTCCTCGGTGACCGAATACCAGCGCAGCGTCGCCCCGGTGCGGCGGGCGAGCTCCTGCCACGGGATCAGGTTGGCGTGGTGCTCGAGTTCGGTGGTGACGATGACGTCGCCCGGGCCGACGGCGTGACCCTCGAACCGCTCGTCACCCAGCACATAGGCGACGAGATTGAGCGCCTCGGTCGCGTTCTTGGTGAACACCAGCTCGTCGGTGTCGGCGCCGACGAACGCCGCGATGTCGGCACGGCCGGCCTCGTAGGCGTCGGTCGACTCCTCCATCAATTGGTGGGCGCCGCGGTGCACGGCACCGTACGACGTGGTCAGGAAGTCACGTTCGGCGTCGAGGACCTGCAGCGGACGCTGCGACGTCGCGCCGGAGTCGAGATATGCCAGCTGATTTCCGCCGCGCATCACCCGCTGCAGGATCGGGAAGTCCGCACGGATCCCCGCCACGTCCAGTCGGCTCGCCGCGGTCGTCATGGCAATGGCCCCCTTTACGCGCCCGCCGCCGCGGCCTGCTGGGTGAAGCGCACGTATCCGTTGGTCTCGAGTTCGTCGGCGAGTTCGGGTCCGGCTGACTCGACGATGCGGCCGCCGACGAACACGTGGACGAACTGCGGCTGGATGTAGCGCAGGATCCGGGTGTAGTGGGTGATCAGCAGCACGCCGCCGTTCGACTCCGCCGCGTAGCGGTTCACGCCTTCGCTGACCACGCGCAGTGCATCGACGTCGAGGCCGGAGTCGGTCTCGTCGAGGATCGCGATCTTCGGCTTGAGCAGCGACAGCTGCAGGATCTCGTGGCGCTTCTTCTCGCCGCCCGAGAAGCCCTCGTTCACACTGCGTTCCGAGAACGCCGGATCGATCTCGAGGTCGTCCATCGCGGCCTTGACCTCTTTGACCCAGTGCCGCAGCTTCGGCGCCTCACCGCGCACGGCCGTGGCGGCGGTGCGCAGGAAGTTCGACATCGACACGCCCGGCACCTCGACCGGATACTGCATGGCCAGGAACAGACCGGCGCGGGCCCGCTCGTCGACGCTCATCTCGAGGACGTCCTGACCGTCGAGCGTGATCGACCCCGAGGTGACCGTGTACTTCGGGTGGCCCGCGACCGCATACGACAGCGTGGACTTCCCGGACCCGTTGGGGCCCATCAGCGCGTGCGTCTCCCCCGAGTTCACGGTGAGGTTGACACCCTTGAGGATGGCCTTGGCCTCGGTGTCGTCACCGCCGGTGACGCTGACGTGAAGATCCTTGATTTCCAATGTGGACATTACGAGTTGCTTCCTTCAGTGAGCTCGAGTTCGCGTTCGATGGCGGCGGTGAGGCGTTCCCGCACGGCGGGCACCGCGATCTTGCCGATGATCTCGCCGAAGAAACCGCGCACGATCAACCGGCGCGCCTGGTCTTCGGGGATGCCCCGCGCCTGCAGGTAGAACATCTGCTCGTCGTCGAATCTGCCGGTGGCACTGGCGTGCCCGGCCCCGACGATCTCGCCGGTCTCGATCTCGAGGTTGGGCACCGAGTCGGCGCGGGCGCCGTCGGTGAGCACCAGGTTGCGGTTCACCTCGAAGGTGTCGGTGCCGGTGGCCTCCGCCCGGATCAGCACGTCGCCCACCCAGACGGTGTGGGCGTCGGGCTTGTTCGAGTGCGGATCACCCTGCAGCGCACCCTTGTACAGCACGTCGGACTTGCAGTTCGGCTGCGCATGGTCGACGAGCAGGCGCGACTCGAAGTGCTGGCCGTCGTCGGCGAAGTAGGTGCCGAGCATCTTCGCGTCACCGCCGGGCGCGGTGAACCGCACGGTGGCCGTGGTGCGCACGACGTCGCCGCCCAGCGTCACGTTGACGTGCCCGAGCACCGCATCCTTGCCCAGGCGGGCGTGATGGGAGCTCACGTGCACCGTGTCGTCGGCCCAGTCGGCGATCCAGATCACGCCCAGACCGGCCGAATCGCCGACGATGATCTCCACGTTGTCGGCGTAGGTTCCGCTGCCGCGCAGGTCGACCACGACGATCGCTCGCGAGAGTTCCTCGACGCGGATCTGCAGATGTCCGTAGGCCACCGCACCCTCGCCGGGCCCCTCGACGGTGATCTCGATGGGCTCGGCCACCTCGGTGTCGCGGGCCACGGTCACCACGGTCGCGGACTCGAACGACGAGAACGCCTGGGCGGCAACGCGGTCCGAGGGCACACCGCCCTGGCCGAGTCGTTCGTCACCGCGCTGCACCGTCTCGATCGTGACACCGGGGCGCTCGGCGACCTGGATGCGGGCCTGCGCCGTCGCGGCCGCCGACCCGTCGTGCAGGCCGCGCAGCCGCTTGAGCGGTGTGAACCGCCAGATCTCGTCACGGCCGCCGGGCACCTCGAAGGCGTCGACGTCGAACGACGAGAACAGTTCACCCTTGTTGAGTGCCGAGCCGGCCGGTGTTCCCTCTGCCGCGGCTGTCAGATTCTGCGTCACTTATCCGACCGCGCCTTCCATCTGCAACTCGATCAGCCGGTTGAGCTCCAGCGCGTACTCCATCGGCAGCTCCTTGGCGATCGGCTCGACGAAGCCGCGCACCACCATCGCCATCGCCTCGTCCTCGGTGAGGCCGCGGCTCATCAGGTAGAACAGCTGGTCCTCGCTGACCTTGGACACGGTCGCCTCGTGACCCATCGTGACGTCGTCCTCGCGGATGTCGACGTACGGGTAGGTGTCGGAGCGGCTGATCGTGTCGACAAGCAGCGCATCGCATTTCACGCTCGAGCGGGAACCGTGCGCACCCTTGTTCACCTGGACCAGACCGCGGTAGGAGGCGCGGCCACCGCCGCGGGCCACCGACTTGGACACGATGTTGCTCGACGTCTGCGGCGCCAGGTGCAGCATCTTGGCGCCGGTGTCCTGGTGCTGGCCCTCGCCGGCGAACGCCACCGAGAGCACCTCGCCCTTGGCGTGCTCACCGGTCATCCACACGGCCGGGTACTTCATGGTGACCTTGGAGCCGATGTTGCCGTCGACCCACTCCATGGTGGCGCCCGCCTCCGCCCGGGCACGCTTGGTGACCAGGTTGTAGACGTTGTTCGACCAGTTCTGGATGGTCGTGTAACGGCAGCGGCCACCCGGCTTGACGATGATCTCGACGACCGCGGAGTGCAGCGAGTCGCTCTTGTAGATCGGGGCGGTGCAGCCTTCGACGTAGTGCACGTAGGCACCTTCGTCGACGATGATCAGCGTGCGCTCGAACTGGCCCATGTTCTCGGTGTTGATCCGGAAGTAGGCCTGCAGCGGGATGTCGACGTGCACACCCGGCGGCACGTAGATGAACGAGCCACCCGACCACACGGCGGTGTTGAGCGCGGAGAACTTGTTGTCACCGGCCGGGATCACCGTGCCGAAGTACTGCTTGAACAGCTCGGGATGCTCGCGCAGGCCGGAGTCGGTGTCGAGGAAGATCACACCCTGAGCCTCGAGATCCTCGCGGATCGAGTGGTAGACCACCTCGGACTCGTACTGCGCGGCCACACCCGACACCAGCCGCTGCTTCTCGGCCTCGGGGATGCCGAGCTTGTCGTAGGTGTTCTTGATGTCGGCGGGCAGGTCGTCCCACGTGGCGGCCTGCTTCTCGCTGGACCGCACGAAGTACTTGATGTTGTCGAAGTCGATGCCCTCGAGGTTGGAGCCCCAGTTCGGCATCGGCTTCTTGTCGAACGTGCGCAGCGCGCGCAGCCGGATGTCGAGCATCCAATCGGGTTCGCTCTTCTTCGCCGAGATGTCGCGCACCACGGCCTCGGACAGCCCGCGCTGGGCGCTGGCGCCCGCGACGTCGGAGTCCGCCCAGCCGTAGCCGTAACGGCCCAGCGAGGCGATGGCCTCCTCCTGCGACAGCGGCTCGCCGATCGTGTGGTCGGGCGTGACGCTCGTCGTGTCCGGGGTGGCGGTCATGTCGACGCTCCTTGGTCGGTCGGTACGGATCCGGCGCGGGCTGTGCGCCGGAGGGGTGGTGCCTGGTCGGGCTGCAGCGGCACGTGGGTGGTGCAGGCACAGTCGCCGTTGACGATCGTGGCCAGCCGCTGCACGTGGGTGCCGAGGATCTCCGCGAACGCCTCGCGCTCCGCCTCGCACAGCTCCGGGAACTCCTCGGCGACGTGCGAGACCGGGCAGTGGTGCTGGCAGATCTGCACACCGTCGATCGGGCCGCTGACCCGGGTGGTGGTGGTCGCGTATCCGGCCTCGGTGAGCGCATCGGCCACCCGGCCGGCAGTTGATTCAACACCATCGGCCCCCTCGGTTACTCCCGAGAGGATGGTGTCGATGCGCCGGCGGGCGAAGGTGCGCACGGCTTCGTCGCCGCCGATCTCCCGCAACTGCCGCATCGCCGCGGCGGCGAGGTCGTCGTAGGTGTGGCCGAGCTTGGCGCGTCCGGCGGCGGTCAGACGGTAGCGCTTGGCTGGGCGGCCCCGGCCGGTGTGCTGCCACGCCGCGGCCGCCGCGGCCTGCGCGTCGCCGGCTTCGATCAGCGCGTCGAGGTGCCGCCGCACGCCTGCGGCGGAGATGCCGAGCCGCTCGCCGATCTCCGATGCGGTGACCGGGCCCTGCAGCAGCATCTGGATGATCGTGCTGCGGGTATGCCCATCCGAGACGTGCGCTGCGGACACGCCGACAGCCTCGGTGGGGATTTTCACAACACCATTGTGACCGAATTCGACAGGTGGTTCCACCAAGGCCACCCTTAGTCGGAGCGTGAGAATGGCCATAGGCCCGGCGGCTACTCTGCTCGAATGGCTCGTATGGCCGGGCGGCTGCAGTCCTTCAGTTCCTCGATCGCCCGCTGGCACGGCGACGAGCGCACCGTCGGCTCACCGCTCACCGAGGCCGATCTGGTCGCGCTGCGCCGGACGCGGTTGTTCGGGGCGACCGGCACCGTGTTGATGGCCATCGGCGCGCTGGGGGCCGGAGCCCGCCCCGTCGTCCAGGACCCGACCTTCGGCGTCCGGTTGCTCAACCTGCCCTCCCGCATCCAGACCGTCTCGCTGACCATGACGACGACGGGCGCGGTGATGATGGCGCTGGCCTGGCTGATGCTGGGTCGCTTCGCGCTCGGCAGCAGGCGGATGTCACGCAGCCAGACCGACCGCACGCTGCTGCTGTGGGCCATCCCGCTGCTCATCGCCCCGCCGATGTACAGCAAGGACGTCTACTCCTACCTCGCGCAGAGCGAGATCTCCCTGCAGGGACTCGACCCGTACGAGGTCGGCCCCGCCCCCGGGTTGGGACTCGACCACGTCTTCACGCTGTCGGTGCCCAGCCTGTGGCGCGAGACGCCCGCGCCCTACGGTCCGCTGTTCCTGTGGATCGGCCAGACCATCTCCTCGATCACCGGCGAGAACATCGTCTGGGCGGTGCTGTTCCATCGCCTGGTCGTGCTGGCCGGGGTCGGCCTGATCGTGTGGGCCACCCCGCGGCTGGCCCGCCGCTGCGGGGTAGCCGAGGTCAGCGCGCTGTGGCTGGGACCGTGCAATCCCCTGCTGTTCATGCACCTGGTCGCGGGCATCCACAACGAGGCGCTGATGCTCGGCCTGATGCTGGCGGGCACGGAGTTCGCGCTGCGCGGCGTGGACGCCGCCCGGCCACTCGTCCCGCGGCCGTTGCACTGGCCGTCGGGGGCGGCGCAGTGGTCGCGGTGGTACCCGATGGCCATGCTGCTCGTCGGCACCGTGCTGATCGCGATGTCGTCGCAGGTGAAACTGCCGTCGCTGCTCGCGCTCGGGTTCGTCGCGATGGCGCTGGCGTGCCGGTGGGGTGGCACGGTCAAGGCGTTCTTCATCGCCGGCGGATCGCTGACCGCGGTCGCGGTGGCGGTGATGGCGATCATCGGCTGGGCCAGCGGGCTCGGGTTCGGCTGGTTGTTCACCCTCGGCACCGCCAACGTGGTGCGCAGCTGGATGTCCCCGCCGACGCTGATCGCGCTGGGCACCGGTCAGGTGGGCATCCTCCTCGGGCTGGGCGACCACACCACCGCGATCCTGGGACTCACCCGCGCCATCGGTGTGAGCATCATCGCGGTCCTGGTCAGCGGACTGCTGCTGGCGGTGCTGCGGGGGCGGTTGCATCCGGTCGGCGGCCTCGGCGTGGCATTAGGGGCGACGGTGCTGCTGTTCCCGGTGGTGCAGCCCTGGTACCTGCTGTGGGCGATCATCCCGCTCGCGACCTGGGCCACCCGCCCGGGATTCCGGGGGTCGACGATCGCGGTCACGCTGATCGTCGGCATCTTCGGCCCGACCGCCAACGGCGACCGGTTCGCGCTGTTCCAGATCGTGATGGCCACACTCGCCAGCACGGTCGTGGTCGCGGTGCTGATGGCACTGACCTGGCGCAGGCTGCCGTGGAAGCCGCTGCCCGACGGCGATCCGCCGGCCATGCCGGGGCTGCCGCCCGAGTCGCCGGCGCCCGCCGACGAGGAGCCCCGACCACCGCAACCGCGGTCCGCCGCGCCGGGCGCATACGCTGATTCCCCGTGACCACCGGATCCGAACGCTCGTCCGCACAGCCCGTGCGGCTGCGCGGTGTGAGCAAGCGCTACGGGTCGACGACGGCGGTCGCCAACCTGGACCTCGACGTGCACCGCGCGGAAGTGCTCGCGCTGCTGGGACCCAACGGCGCCGGCAAGACGACGACCGTCGAGATGTGCGAGGGGTTCCTGCGCCCCGATTCGGGCACCATCGAGATCCTCGGCATGGACCCCGCCGCGCACAACACCAGGGTCCGCGAGCGCATCGGCGTCATGCTGCAGGGCGGCGGGGGTTACCCGGCGGCCCGGGCCGGCGAGATGCTCGACCTGGTCGCCGCCTACGCCGCCGACCCGCTCGACCCGCGGTGGCTGCTCGACACCCTCGGGCTCACCGACGTCGCCCGCACCACCTACCGCCGGCTGTCCGGCGGCCAGCAGCAGCGGCTGGCGCTGGCCTGTGCCGTCGTCGGCCGTCCCGAACTGGTCTTCCTCGACGAACCGACGGCCGGGATGGACGCCCACGCCCGCATCGTGGTCTGGGAGTTGATCGACGCGCTGCGCCGCGACGGCGTCACCGTCGTGTTGACCACCCACCAGCTGACCGAGGCCGAGGAGCTCGCCGACCGGCTGGTGATCATCGACCACGGTGTCGCGGTGGCCGCCGGGACGCCCGCGGAGCTGATGCGCAGCGGCGCCGAGAACCAGTTGCGGTTCAGCGCGCCGCCCAAGCTGGACCTGTCGCTGCTGATGACCGCGCTGCCGGAGAGCTATCAGGCAACCGAGACCACACCGGGCGAATACCTCGTCGAGGGGCATGTCGATCCGCAGGTGCTGGCCACCGTGACGGCCTGGTGCGCGCGGCTGAACGTGCTGGCCACCGACATGCGCGTCGAGCAGCGCAGCCTCGAGGACGTGTTCTTGGACCTGACCGGCCGGGAGTTGCGCAAATGACGACCAACCAGTTCGCGCCGGGCACGTTCACACCCGATCCGCGGCCCGCGGCCGTACCGAAGATGCTGGCCGCGCAGTTCGGCCTGGAACTGCGGTTGCTGCTGCGCAACGGCGAACAGCTGCTGCTGACGATGTTCATCCCGATCACGCTCCTGGTCGGGCTGATCGTGTTGCCGCTCGGCGATTTCGGGGACGACCGCGCGGGCACGTTCGTTCCCGCGATCATGGCGCTGGCGGTGATCTCGACGGCGTTCACCGGCCAGGCCATCGCGGTCGCCTTCGACCGTCGCTACGGCGCGCTGAAACGGCTCGGCGCGACGGCACTGCCGGTGTGGGGCATCATCGCGGGCAAATCGCTGGCGGTGGTCACCGTCGTGTTCCTGCAGTCGATCCTGCTCGGCGCCATCGGGATGGCGCTGGGATGGCGTCCCGAGGTGGTCGGACTGCTGCTCGGTGCGGTGATCATCGCGCTGGGCACCGCGGGGTTCGCGGCGCTGGGCCTGCTGCTCGGGGGCACGCTGCGCGCCGAGATCGTGCTGGCGGTCGCCAACCTCCTGTGGTTCGTGTTCGCGGGTCTGGGCGCACTCACCCTCGAGGGCCAGGCGGTTCCCGGTGCGCTCGCGTGGGCCGCCCGGCTCACGCCGTCGGGCGCGCTGACCGAGGCTCTGACGCAGGCGATGACGCTCTCGGTCGACTGGTTGGGACTGGCCGTGCTCGCCGCGTGGGGCGGCGTCGCGGCGCTAGGCGCGTTGCGCTGGTTCCGCTTCACCTGAGACGAGCGCGGGCAGCAGATACTCCAACTGGCCGACCTCTTCGATGTTGTGCCGCACCCAGGCACGCATCTTGTCGTCGGGGAAGTGCCGCGACACCAGCCGGTTCACCGGCGCCAACAGCGGGGACCGGACCCCCAGGTCCATCACCGTGACGTAGTGCGCACCGTCGGTCCCGGCCGACCAGGTGTGCTCGAGCTGGAAGAACACCGCGCCCGCGACCCGCTTGACCAGGCGGATGCCCGTCGCGTCCAGCTTCTCGACCCGCGCCACCTCGTCGATCGTGAATTCGGGACGCCCGCCGAACGCCTCCATCATGCGGAAACGGGCGCCGTCGGCCGCCCCGCCACCCGGCGCGGGACGGGCCAGCTCCCACCGGATGTGGTCGATCGGGTGCCACGCCAGATAGCGGTCGATCACCTCGCCGCCGTAGCGCATCGTCGCGTCGAGATGGGTGAACCAGTCGAGCAGCATCGCCGGTGTCACGCCGGCCAACGGCCGGTGGTCGATCGTCACCCGGCGGCGGTGGTGCGGCGCGTCGATGATCTGCACGGTGGCGGTGTCGACGGAGCGCAGCGGGTAGAGCACGGGACGGGACATGGTGGCCTCCAAGAAACGATTTCGTATCTCCAACGCTAGAACCGTCGGCTAAGATACGCAAGCGTTTCTTCGGACGAGGAGGGTCATGGCCAGGCGACACGGCGCGGAACTCGACGCGGCCATCCGGGGCGCCGTGCTGACACTGCTGACCGAACAGGGACCGGGCGCCGTGACCATGGAGTCGGTGGCCGCCGCGGCCCGCACGAGCAAGCCGGTTCTCTACCGGCGGTGGCCGGACCGGGCCACCCTGCTGCGGGACACGCTGATGCAGATCGCGACGACGGCCATCCCACACGACGACACCGGGAGCTACCGCGGCGACATGCTCGCGGTGCTGCGCGGCTGGGCCACGCTGTTCACCGGTCCCGACGCCGCGGTGATGAAGGCCGCCGTCGCCGCCGCCGCCCATGATCCGGAGCTGACCGCCGCGCTGCGCCACGACGTCATCGGCTGGCGCAAACGGGAGATGGCCGTGCTGCTGCGCCGCGGAATCGACCGGGGCGACGTACGCCCCGACGTACCGGTGGAGATCGCCCGTGAACTCGGCCAGAGCGTGCTGTGGCACCGGCTGCTCATCACCGGGGATCCGATCACCGACGACCTGGTGGTCGCGCTGGTCGACGAGGTGCTGGTGCCCTTCGTCGCGCCCCGGTGACGGGCAGGCCTACTACGAGCCGTAGTTCGGCCTGCTCTACCATCGGATTCGTGCCCGTCAGACGACTCTTCCTGCGGCTGGTCGACCTGCTGCCGCTGCCCAGTCTGCGGGTTCAGCGTGCAATCGCGGTCGCGGTCATCCTGACCCAGGGCGGCATCTCGGTCACCGGCGCGATCGTCCGCGTCACCGCGTCGGGGCTGGGCTGCCCCACCTGGCCGCAGTGCTTCCCCGGCAGCTTCACGCCGGTACCGCACGCCGAGGTGCCCGGCATCCACCAGGCCGTCGAATTCGGCAACCGCCTCATCACCTTCCTCGTCGTGCTCACCGCCGCAGCCGCCGTCCTGGCCGTCACCCGCGCCCGGCGCCGCCGCGAAGTGCTCGTCTACGCGTGGCTGATGCCGGCCTCGACGGTGGCGCAGGCGGTGATCGGCGGCATCACCGTGCTGACCGGTCTGCTGTGGTGGACCGTCGCCATCCACCTGCTGGTCTCCATGGCCATGGTGTGGCTGTCGGTCCTGCTGTTCGTCAAGATCGGAGAACCCGACGGCGGCGCCCCGGTGCGCACCGTCCCCAAACCCCTGCGCCAGTTGACGCTGCTGAGCGCGCTGGCCCTGGCCGCCACCCTGGTGACCGGCACCCTGGTGACCGGGGCCGGGCCACACGCGGGCGACAAGAGCATCGAGCAGCCGGTCCCCCGCCTGCAGGTCGAGATCACCACGCTGGTGCACCTGCATTCGTCGCTGCTCGTCGCCTACCTGTCCCTCGTGGTCGCCCTCGGCTTCGGACTGCTCGCGGTGCGGGCGCAACGGCCGGTGCTGATCCGGCTGGGCGTCCTGGCCGCGATCGTCCTCGCCCAGGGCACGGTCGGCGCGGTGCAGTTCGTCACCGGGGTCCCGGCCGCGCTCGTCGCGGTCCACGTGGCGGGGGCGGCGGCCTGCACGGCGGCCACCGCGGCCCTATGGGCGTCGATGCGACAGCGGACCGAGACCGAGGCGCTCCAGCGCGACCTCGACGGCGACGGCGAAGTCGCGCTGGCGGTCCGCGCGCGTGGCGGCGTCGAGTTGCCGCCAACCCAGTGACGGCTCGACCAGCTCCACCTCGAGGACGCGCGCGTCCGCGTCGGTCCCGATGACGTCGACCCTCGCGTAGAGGAACTCCGCCACCGCCATCCCGAGGGTGTCCGCGGCCGCGTTCAGGGCCGCGTGCCCGAGATCCCACAGTTCGAAATCCGGTTCGGCGGGCCCCAGCGTCTCCAGCGCGTAGGTGCCCGACTCGTCGAAGGCGGGCGGCCCCTCCGGCGGCAGCATCGCGGCCTTGGTGAACGCATGGGACTGCTCACCGCCGAGGAACACCAGCGCCGTCTCCCCGTACTCCACCCGCGCGTCGTACGTCTGCACGATGACCGCGCGGCCCTGCGCCTGCAGCTGCGCCGCGTGGGCGGCGGCGGCCACCGGATCGGTGAAGCGTTGCGCCCCCGCCGAACCCCCGCTGACCGCGGGTTTGACCACGACCTCACCGTCAGGGACGACGACGGTGTCACCGCTGCCGAAGTAGCGGCCCGGCACCGTCGGGATCCCCCGCGCCTCGAGGTCGGCGAGGTAGCGCTTGTCGGTGTTCCAGGCGACGACGTCGGGGGCGTTGAGCAGGTTGCGCACCTGCCGCGTCCACACCTTGAACTCGTCGAGACGCTCGATGTAGTCCCACGTCGCCCGCAGGATCACCAGGTCGGCGTCCAATACCGCCGGATCGTCCCACGCCAGCCAGCGGGGGTGCAGTCCGCGCGTGCGCAGCGCCTCGACCAGCCCGTCGTCGTCGCCGTCGCCCTCGGGCAGCGCGGGGCAGCCGGCCAGCACGATCCGCGGGTGGAACAGGTCCGGTCGCGCGAGCCTCACCTGCGTCATGCTAAGCCGTGGATGATGGTTCGCATGTACGCCATCGAAGTCTCCGAAACCGGCGGTCCCGAGGTCCTCACCCACGTCGAGAAGGATCCCCCGTCGCCCGGCCCGGGTCAGGTGCTGATCAAGGCCGAGGCGATCGGCGTCAACTTCATCGACACCTACTTCCGGTCGGGCCTGTATCCGCGGGAGGTGCCGTTCGTCGTGGGCACCGAGGTCTGCGGCACCGTCGAGGCCCTCGGCGACGACGTCGCGGCCCTTCAGGTGGGCGACCGGGTGGTGACCGACAAGGCGCTCGGCGCCTACGCCGAATACACCGTCGCCCCGGCGGATTTCGTGGCGTACGTACCCGCCGGGGTGGCTCCCGCGGTCGCCGCCTCCTCACTGCTGAAGGGGATGACCGCCCACTACCTGATCAAGTCGACCTATCCGGTCCAGCAGGGCGACACGGTGCTGGTGCACGCGGGAGCCGGCGGGGTCGGGTTGATCCTCACCCAGTGGGCCACCAGCCTGGCGGCCAAGGTCATCACGACCGTGTCCACACCGCAGAAGGCCGAGCTTTCCCGCCAGGCCGGGGCGATCGAGGTGCTCGACTATCCGGAGGACCCGCAGGAGTTCGGCGCCCGGATCCGCGATCTCACCGGCGGCAACGGTGTGGCCGCCGTCTACGACGGCGTGGGTGCGGCGACGTTCGACGCCAGCCTGGCCAGCCTCGCGGTGCGCGGCACGCTCGTCCTGTTCGGTGGGGCGAGCGGCCCGGTACCGCCGGTCGACCCGCAACGCCTGAACTCCGCGGGGTCGGTCTACCTGACCCGGCCAAGCCTGGTGCACTACACCCGCACCCCCGACGAATTCTCCTGGCGCGCAGGCGAAGTGCTCGACGCGATCGCCAGGGGGCAGATCACGGTGACGGTCAGCGAGCAGTATCCGCTGCACGAGGCGGAGCGCGCACACCGCGATCTGCAGGGGCGCAAGACCGTCGGATCGGTGGTCCTGGTTCCGTAACGATCGTGTGACTGGTGTGAAAATTTCACACTGCTGGCCTACGCTGGAGCGGTGCCCACTCTGAACGCGCATGCTCGGCGAGCGGCCATCGCCGCCAGGATCAACGCCGACCGGGAAGTCGACTTCGCCTCGCTCGCAGAGGAGTTCGACGTCTCGGAGATGACGATTCGGCGCGACATCGAGCGACTGGAGGACCAGGGCATCGCCCGCCGCGTGCTGGGCGGCGCGATCGCGTTCGGCGGTAAGTCCACCGAGCCGTCGTTCGCCTCCCGCGCGGCCGAGGCGGCCGACGAGAAGACCCACATCGCCGGCGCGGTGGCGGATCTGTTGACCCCGCAGGAGACGGTCATCCTCGACAGCGGCAGTACCGTCCTGGCGGTGGCCCGGGCGATCAAGGGGCGTGCCCTGGGCCTCACCGTGATCACCCCGAGCATCCTGGTCGCGGTGGAACTCGCCGACGAACCCGACACCACGATCCTGCTCACCGGCGGCAAGGTCCGGCCCGGCGAATTGAGCCTCATCGGCGCCGAGGCGGAGGATTTCTACCTGCGCTACAACTGCGACACCTACGTGATGGGCATCGCCGGAGTCGACGGCAAACGCGGTGCGTCGGAGTACCACCGCGAAGAGGGCAACGTCAAACAGGCGGCGATGCGGTCCGCCGACCGGGTGATCGTGGCGGCCGACGCCGCCAAACTCGGTCGTGTGCAACTGATCAACGTCGCCCCGGTGTCGGACATCTCGGTCCTGGTCACCGATGGCCCGTGCGACCACCCGACCGTGGAGAGCCTGCGCGCCGCGGGCGTTCAGGTGGTGTGCGTCGACGCCGCGGGACCGCAGACCACCGCGACGGCCTGATCAGCCCCAGCGCACCGAGACGGTCTCGTCACCGTCGGTGGGCCGGTCCACCGTCGCGCCCGCCTCCTCGGCGATGAGGGCGCCGGCCGCCCAGTCGTGCACCGCCAGATCGTCCTCGACGAAGGCGTGCAGACTGCCCTGAGCGACGAGGCACAGGTCGACGGCCGCGGCGCCGAAGCGGCGCATGTCGGTGTAGTCGGCCAGCAGCGCGCCGAGTTCCCGGACCTGACGCCGGCGCCGTGCGGGATCGTAGGACAGGCCGGTGCCGATCAGCCGCGCCGACGTGGTCGGCAGCTGCAGCGGCAGCTCCGCCCGCTGCGCAGGCGACCTGAGCTGCGCTCCCCCGCCTCTGGCCGCGCTCCAGGTGGCCCCGAGCGCCGGTGCGCTCACCGCACCGGCCAGCCAGGCCCCGTCGGAGGTGCGGCGCACCGCCACCGAGGTGGCGAAATACGGGATCAGCCGGGTGTAGTTGGTGGTGCCGTCCAGCGGATCGACGACCCACTCGAGCCCACTGGTCCCGGTGTGCGCGGGCAGTTCCTCACCCAGCACGGAGTCCCCGGGGCGGGCGTCGAGCAGGATCTGCCGCACGGCTTCCTCCGCCGCCCGGTCGACCGGGGTGACGACGTCGCCGGGAGCGCCTTTGGTGCTCACGACGATCGGCTCCCCGAGCCGGCTCAGACACAGCCCCGCTCCCGTCTCGGCGGCCAGGACGGCCAGCTTCTCGAGCTCTGCGGCCGGCGCCGGAAACTCCCGGACGTTCACAGCGTGGCGCGGAAGTCCCGGACGGCGGTCATCAGCTCGGTGACGCGGGACGCCACCGCGCGATTCTCGAACACGCCGTCCTCCTTGAAGTACGTCCCGACGATGGCTCCGTCGGCGATCGACAACTGCTCGGCGGCGTTGTGGGCGCGCACACCGGTGTTGACGAACACCGGCACGTCACCCGCCTCGTCCTTGACCACCTGCAGGGCCTGCGAGTCGGTGGACGCCCCCGCAGTCAGCCCGGAGACGCAGATCCCGTCCGGCCGCGTCGCGAACACCGTCGTCTTGGTGATCGACGCGAGGTCGCGGTCGGACAGATAGGCCGCCGACTCCGGCACGATGTTGAACAGCAGCTTCACCCCGGCCCCGCCGATGCGGTGCCGGTGGCGGGCCACCGCGCCGACGTTGGTGTCCCAGAGGCCGAAGTCGCTGGCGTACACGCCGGTGAAGATCTCGCGCACCCACTGTGCGCCGGTCGCCACCGCGAGGTCGATCGACGCCCGGCCGTCCCACAGCACGTTGACGCCGTAGGGCAGCGTGAGGTCGGGCAACAGCTCCCCGATGATGCGTGCCATCGTGATGGCGGTGATGGGTTCGGTCTTGGTCAGGTACGGCAAGCTGAATTCGTTGGAGATCATCACGCCGTCGACGCCGCCCTCCCGCAGCGCGGCCAGTTCGCCCTTCGCGCGGTCCACGACCGCGCTCAGCCCGGCCGCGGAGTCGTATCCGGGATCCCCGGGGAGCGCGGACAGGTGCAGCATCGCGATCACCGGTTTCTGGACCGCGAACACCTCATCGAGCCAATTGGTCATGGAACGCCTCTCACGGTTGTCGTCGACATCCTGGGTGTTATTAGATAACAGTCAACGTGCGGCGGCACAGCGTTTTACGTGACGGTTACACACAACGTGTGAGAATCTAACAGATGCGCGGTACGGTCAGCATCCGAGCGAGACGAGAGGACGGCATGTCGGAGTTCACGATCGGTGTCGACGTCGGCACCACGGGGACCAAGACGGTGCTCATCGACGTCGCGGATGCGCGGATCGTCGCTCAGGCGTCCGCCGAGAGCCGGCTCTTCGCCGATGCGCCCGGCCATGCCGAAGCCGATTCGGCGCAATGGATCGACAACGCGCACAGCACGATTCGCACAGTGCTCGAGGAATCCGGCGTGGCCCCCGAGCGGGTCGGCGCACTCGCCACCACCGGCATGGTGCCCGCGGTCGTACCCGTCGATGCCCACGGCGTCCCGGTGCGCCGCGCCCTCCTGCAGAACGACGCCCGCGCCACCGCGCAGATCGACCGGTTGAGTGCGGCACTCGACCCTGCGGACGTCCTGGCGGCTACCGGATCGGCGATCACCCAGCAGTCGGTGGCGCCGACCGCGATGTGGCTGCGCGAACACGATCCGGACTCCTGGGCACGCACCGTCCGCCTGGTCGGGTCCTACGACTGGGTGCTCATGGCGCTCGGGGCGCGGCCGCACGTCGAACTGAACTGGGCCATCGAGTCCGGCCTCGCCGCCCTCGACGGCCGCCGCTACGACCCGATGTTCACCGCCGCCGACCTCGGCCCCGACGTCATGCCCGACGTGCTGACCCCCGGTCGCCAGGCCGGCACGCTGAGCGCTCCGGCCTCCGCGGCCACCGGGCTGCCGCAGGGCCTGCCGCTGATCGTCGGCGGGGCAGACCACGTGCTGTCGGCGTACGCGGCGGGAGTGAACGCCGCCGGCGACTGGCTGGTGAAACTCGGCGGCGCCGGCGACGTTCTCGCCGCCAGCGACACCCCCGTCGTCGACAGCCGCCTGTACCTCGACGCCCATCCGGTGCCCGGTCGCTGGCTGCCCAACGGCTGCATGGCCACCAGCGGCAGCCTGATCCGGTGGTTCCAGACGCTGACCGGCGGCGTGGACCTGCTGCAGCTCGACGACGAGGCCACCGACCGCGGTGCAGCCGAAATCCTCTGCCTGCCTTATTTTCTCGGCGAGAAGAGCCCGCTGCACGATCCGGACCTGCGCGGCGCCTTCGTCGGGCTCGACCTGGCTCACACCCGGGCGGACATGTACCGCTCCGTACTCGAGGCCATCGCCTTCGGATTCCGGCACCACACCGACGTCTTCGCCTCGATCGGGGTTCCGCTGCGGCGCGCGATGGTCACCAACGGCGGAAGCCGATCGGTGCTGTGGAAGCAGATCCTCGCCGACGTCCTCGACACCCCGCTGTGGCCGGTCGTCGGGCATCCGGGAGCGTCACTCGGTGCGGCGGTCATCGCCGCCATCGGGGTCGGCGCACTCGACGACTGGGCCGCCGTCGAGCGTTTCCTGACCCTCGGCGACGCCGTCGAACCCGATTCCCGTCGCGTCGACCGGTACGCCGAGGCCTACACCCAGTGGCGCACCCTCGGCAGCCTGCTCACTCCCGTCTCCCACGAACTCGCCCGAAAGGCCCAGTGATGACCGACGTTTCACCCTCGATCCGCACCGCCGTCGTCACCGGCGCCGGCTCCGGGATCGGCCGCGCCATCGCCACCACGCTGGCCGCGCGCGGGTGGCGGGTCATCGTCACCGACATCGACACCGCGGGCGCCGCCGCGACGGTGGCCGGCCTCGACGGCGCCGCCGAGCGCGGCCACGAGGCGCTGCCGCTGGACGTGACCGACGCCGCGGCGGCCGGTCGGCTCGCCGACGACGTCGCCGCCCGGCTCGGCCTCGACGCGTGGATCAACAACGCGGGCATCTCGGCGATGGAGCGCTTCGTCGACGTCACCGCCGGTCAGTACGACCGCACGCTGGACATCAACACCAAGGCGGTGTTCTTCTGCGGGCAGGCCGCGGCGCGGGCCATGGTCCGCACCGGTCGGCGAGGCACGATCGTCAACACCGCGTCCATGGCCGCCAAACAGGGCCGGGTCCCGTTCCTCTCGGACTACGTGGCGTCCAAATTCGCCGTCCTGGGCCTCACGCAGGCGATGGCCTACGAACTGGCCGACCATCAGATCACGGTGAACTGTGTGTGCCCGGGCTTCGTCGCCACCCCCATGCAGTCGCGGGAACTGGAGTGGGAGGCGCGGCTCACCGGCTCCACCCCCGACGCCGTACGCGAAAGCTGGATCGAGGCAACGCCTTTGGCCCGGCTCCAGACACCGGAGGACGTCGCCCGCGCGGTGGCGTTCCTGGTGTCCGAAGACGCCCGGTTCATCACCGGGGAAGCGCTCTCGGTCAACGGCGGTGCGTACATGGATTGAGCCGGGCCCCGCCGACCCGGTCAGCTCGATCCAGTCCAACCAGGAGGAAGTGAGTACCCATGAAGATCCCGATGCTCGGCCGGCCCCCGGCGCGGCGGACCGCCACGCGCTGGATGCCGGCACTGGCCATGACCGCAGGGCTCGTGCTGGCCGGCTGCGCCGGATCCGGCGGCTCCGGCGAGGAGCAGAGTTCGTCGGGACTGGGCGACATCCCGACCGACACCAAGGCGACGGTGCGGGTGCTGATGGAGAACGTGCCCGACACCGACATCGTGCAGGGGATGATCGGCAGGTTCAACGAGAAGTACCCCGACGTCGCGGTCCAGGTCGAGACCATGACGTTCGACCAGATGCGCGACCGCCTGGTGTCGTCGTTCCAGTCGGCTGAGCCCGCCTACGATCTGATCGTCGTCGACAACCCGTGGATGGACGACTTCGCCGCCGCCGGGTTCCTGGAGCCGCTCAACGACCGAATCTCCTCCACCAGCGACTACCGGCCGGACGACTTCTTCCCGTCGCTGACCGACATCACCGACGTGGACGGCACGACCTACGGGGTCCCGTTCTACAACTACGCGCTGGGCTACATCTACAACACCCGCGACCTCCAGTCGGCGAACCTGCAGGCGCCCACCGATCTCGACGCTCTGGTCACCACGTCGCAGCGGCTCAAGGCCGGCGACCGCGCGGGCATCGCCATGCAGCCGCAGCGTGGATACAAGATCTTCGAGGAATGGGCGAACTGGCTCTTCGCCGCGGGCGGGTCGATCTACGACCAGGACGGCAAGCCCACGCTGAACACCGAGCAGGCCGCCCGCGCGCTGGACGCCTACATCGAGACCTACCGCACCGCCGCCCCGGCGAACAGCCTCTCCTGGGGCTTCGACGAGGCCTTCCGCTCGGTCTCCGGTGGCAACGCCGCCTCGATGATCGGCTACAACTGGAACCTGCCCGCCCTCAACGATCCGGCCGGCGCCTCCGGGGAACGGGCCGGACAGTTCGCCCTCGCGCCCATCCCGGGCGGTAAATCCGCCCTCGGCTCGTGGAGCTGGGCCATCCCGGCCAATTCCGCGGCGCCCGACGCGGCGTGGGCCTTCGCGTCGTGGATCACCTCACCCGCCGTCGACGCCGAGCGGGTCGCGGCCGGTGGCGCGGTGATCCGCCAGAGCTCGCTGACCGACCCGAAGGTGCTCGCCGACGGATACGGCGAGCAGTACTACCGCGTCGTCGGTGAGATCCTGCAGGACGCGGCCCCGCTCACCCAGGGCCGCGGTGGCGAGGAGATGATCCAAGCCGTGGGAACCGAACTCAACGACGCGGCGGCGGGCAACAAGAGCGTCGCCGACGCGCTGCGCGACGCGCAGGCGGCGGCCGAGCGTATCCAGCAGTGATGCACGGGAATCCGACGGCCCGCACATGAACTTCAAGTACGGCATGCTGTTGCCGCTGCTCGCCCTGTTCGGCGTGGCCGTCGGATTCCCGCTCTGCTACGCGGCCTACCTGTCGGTCACCGACTACCAGCTGACCGACCGGCAGGCACCGGCGTTCGCGGGCCTGTCGAACTTCGGCGGCGCGCTGTCCAACCCCGCGTTCTGGGAGGCGTTCGCCACCACCGCGATCTACGTCGTCGTGGCGGTGGCGCTGGAACTGGTCATCGGCTTCGCGCTCGCACTGGCCCTGCACCAGCAGAAGTGGGCCAAGGACCTCTCCCGCGCGATCGTGCTGGCGCCGATGTTCATCACCCCGATCGCCGTCGGACTGATCTTCCGGTTCCTGCTCAACGACCAGATCGGCGCCGTCCCGGCGCTGCTGCACGCGATCGGCACCGACTACGACTTCTTCGGCTCCGGCCGCGCGCTGCTGACCCTGGCGTTCATCGACGTCTGGCAGTGGACCCCGTTCATGGTGCTGCTGATCCTGGCGGGCCTGGAGTCGATGCCCAAACAGCCGATGGAGGCCGCCCGGGTGGACGGCGCCGGGCCGGTCTACCGGCTGCGCCGGGTTCTCATCCCGATGCTGGCGCCGGTGCTGACGGTGGCGGTGCTGCTCCGCGGGCTCGACGCGCTGCGCGTGTTCGAGTACGTGTACGCCACCACCCGCGGCGGGCCGGGCACCGAAACCCAGACCCTGCAGTACTTCATGTACCTCGAGGGCATCCAGTTCTTCCGGCTCGCGCAGGCCAGCGCGATGGCATTCATCGTGCTGGTGCTGGTGCTCGCCGTGATCGTCGTCGCCTTCCGGGCGATGGAACGCAGCCGCGAGAGGACCACCGCCTGATGACCCGGCCGCGTCCCCTCGAGGTCCTGCGTATCGCCGTGCTGACCGCGGCGCTGGTGTTCGTGCTGTTCCCCATCGCGTGGGTGGCGCTGGCGAGCTTCAAGACCCCGGCGCACATGTCCGAGCCGTTCCTCATCGCGTTCGGCCCCACCCTGGACAACTGGCGGGCGGTGCTGGACTCGGGCATCTTCGCCGCCGCGGGCCGCAGCGTCGTGGTCGGCGTGGTCACCGTCGGGGTGAGCCTGGTGGTCGGCAGCATGGGCGCCTACGTGATCGCCAAGTACCGCGCCGGTGGGTCGCTGACCCGGTTCGGCATGCTCGCCGCGCAGGTCGTGCCGCCCGCCGTGATGGTGTTCCCGTTCCTGACCATGGCCCAGGCCCTGCGCCTGACCGACACGCTGGCGCCGGTGATCTTCGCGCACCTGTCGTTCGTGCTGCCCCTGGTGACGTGGTTTCTGATCGGCTTCTTCGAGGCCGTTCCCGCATCGCTGGAGGAGCAGGCCCGCGTCGACGGTTTCACCCGCTGGCAGGCGTTCCGGCTGGTGGTGCTGCCCCAGGTGCTGCCCGGGATCGGCGCGGCGGGGATCTTCGGGTTCACGCTGTCGTGGAACGACATGTTCTACGGGCTCATCCTGGCCCCGGGCAACGCCGCGATCCTGCCGGTGGCGATCTCGAACTTCAACACCTTCCGCGGCGTCCAGATCGGGACGATGAGCGCCGCGATCATGATCGCCATCGTGCCGGTGGTGATCGCCAGCTTCTTCATCCAGCGACGCCTGGTCCAAGGGATCAGCGGCGGCGCGGTCAAGTACTAGTAGCGAGGAACTCCCCCAATGGCATCGGTCACCTTCTCCGCGGTCACCAAGGCGTTCGGCGACGCCGCCGTGGTCTCGGAACTCGACCTCGAACTCACCGACGGCAGCATGACCGTGCTGGTCGGCCCGTCGGGCTGCGGTAAGACCACGTCGCTGCGCATGCTCGCCGGGCTGGAGAAGGTCAGCTCCGGATCGATCCACATCGGCGACCGTGACGTCACCGCCCTGGAACCCAAGGAACGTGACATCGCCATGGTGTTCCAGAACTACGCGCTCTACCCGCATCTGTCGGTGCGGGAGAACATCGCGTTCCCCCTGCGCGCCAAGAAGATCCCCCGCGCCGAGGCGCTGCGCCGGGCGGACGAGATCGCCGAGTCGCTCGGTCTCGGCCACCTCACGGCGCGCAAGCCCAAGGATCTGTCCGGCGGCCAGCAGCAGCGGGTGGCGATCGGCCGCGCGATCATCCGGGAACCCTCGGTGTTCCTGTTCGACGAACCGCTGAGCAACCTCGACGCGAAACTGCGGGTGGAGACCCGCACCGAACTGCTGCGCCTGCAGCGCCGGCTCGGGATCACCTCGCTCTACGTCACCCACGACCAGGAGGAGGCGATGACCCTGTCGGACCGCATCGTGGTGATGCGCGACGGCCGGATCGCCCAGGCCGCTCCCCCGGCCGAGGTCTACCGGCGCCCCGCGGACACCTTCGTGGCGACCTTCGTCGGCAGCCCGAAGATGAACCTCGTGACCGGCGCCGTCGCGGCCGGCGAGCTGCGCTGTGAGGGGCTGCGGATGAGCGTCGGCGGCCCCGACGCCGCCGCCGTGACGATTGGTGTGCGTCCGGACGACCTCACCCTCGCCCCGGCCCGTGACGGCGCCGCCACCGTGGACCTGGTCGAGCTGCTGGGTCCGCGCGCGATCGTCACCGTACGAGCCGGCGGCGAGCAATTGACCAGCGTGGTCGCCGCCGCGCAGTTGGCCGACATCTCCCCCGGCACCGCGGTCGATCTGTCCGCACGGGCCGCCGACGTGCACCGCTTCGACCCGCAGACAGGTACGCGGCTGCCGGTCTGAGGGCCTGCGCCGGGCGGTCAGCCGAACAGCGTCGGCAGCGCCAGCACCGAGTCGACCGCGAGTGCGGCGAACACGACGGCCAGGTAATTGTTCGACTGCAGGAACAGGCGCAGCGGCTTGACCGGCTCGCCGCGCTTCACCCCGCTGTACAGCTGGTGGGCCATGACCAGGAACCAGGTGCCCGCGAGCACCGCCACCGACGCGTACAGCCAGCCGGTGGCCAGCGCCAGCGCCAGCGTGGTGAGCACCGTCAGCCAGGTGTAGATGAGGATCTGGCGGGTGACCTGACGCTCGGTGGCGACCGCGGGCAGCATCGGCACCCCGGCCGCCTTGTAGTCGTCCTTGTAGCGCATCGCCAGCGCCCACGTGTGCGGCGGCGTCCAGAAGAAGATGATCGCGAACATCACCAGCGCGGGCCACTGGATCGTGCCGGTGACCGCCGACCAGCCGATCATCACCGGCATGCACCCGGCGGCGCCGCCCCAGACCACGTTCTGGGAGGTGCGCCGCTTGAGCAGCAGCGTGTACACGAAGACGTAGAACGCGATCGTGGCGACGGCGAGCAGACCGGACAGCAGGTTGCTGGTGCCCCAGAGCCAGAAGAACGAGCCGACCGACAGCGTGAGCCCGAAGACCAGCGCGTTGCGGGTGGGGACGGTGTCCCGGGCGAGCGGCCGGCGTGCGGTCCGCTTCATCTTCTTGTCGATGTCCGCGTCGGCCACGCAGTTGAGCGTGTTCGCGCCCGCGGCGGCCAGCATCCCACCGATCAGCGTGTTGAGGATGAGCAGCGGATCGACCGTGCCCCGATCGGCCAGCAGCATCGCCGGGATGGCGGTGACCAGCAGCAACTCGATCACGCGTGGTTTCGTCAGCGCCAGATAGGCCAAAACCGTGGTGCGGATGCGAGACGGCGCCCCATGGTTGAGGTGGCGCTCGCGAATGCTCACGCAGTCAACTCCTCATTGTCGGCGGTGTTCGTCCGATGTTGATGGTCTTCCGCTTGTTGATGGTCACAGCCGCCGCGCAACATCTACTACAGACGATGGTAGACCGCTGGTGGTCCCGCGGATGACCGCAGGGTCGATTCCTCGTTACCACCGTAACGGGAGCACCAAATCTCCCCGCATGCACCATGCGGCGCCGTGGCCGGGAGCACTAGGGTTGGAGGCGCGGTCCGAGGGTTGTGTGCGGCCGCTGACCGAACATGCCACCAAGGAGCGAGCCAGTGACCACCGTCGACGAGATCGCGACGCTGACCGAAGCCCACCATCCCGACGACTGGTCCGAGGTGGACTCCGCCGCGGTCGACACGGTCCGGGTGCTGGCGGCCGACGCCGTCCAGAAGGTCGGCAACGGCCACCCCGGCACCGCGATGAGTCTGGCGCCGCTGGCGTACACGCTGTTCCAGCGGACGATGCGGCACGACCCGAGCGACGTGCACTGGCTGGGCCGGGACCGGTTCATCCTGTCCTGCGGCCATTCGAGCCTGACCCTCTACATCCAGCTCTACCTCGGCGGGTTCGGCCTCGAACTCGACGACATCGAGGCGCTGCGGACCTTCAAGTCGAAGACGCCGGGCCATCCCGAGTTCCGGCACACCAAGGGCGTCGAGATCACCACCGGCCCGCTCGGCCAGGGCCTCGCCTCGGCCGTCGGCATGGCGATGGCGGCTCGCTACGAACGCGGTCTGTTCGACCCGGACGCCGCGCCGGGCACCAGCCCGTTCGACCACCACATCTACGTCGTCGCCTCGGACGGTGACATCGAGGAGGGCGTGACCAGCGAGGCCTCGTCGCTGGCGGGCACCCAGCAGCTGGGCAACCTCATCGTGTTCTACGACCAGAACCAGATCTCCATCGAGCACGACACGAACATCGCGCTGTCGGAGAACGTCGCCGACCGCTACCGCGCCTACGGCTGGCACGTGCAGGAGGTCGAGGGCGGTGAGAACGTCGTGGGGATCGAACAAGCCATCGAGGAGGCCAAGAAGGTCACCGACAAGCCGTCGTTCATCGCGCTGCGCACGGTCATCGGCTATCCGGCGCCGAACAAGATGAACACCGGCGGCGTGCACGGCTCAGCACTCGGCGAGGACGAGGTCGCGGCCGTCAAGGAGATCCTCGGCTTCGACCCGGCCAAGACGTTCGAGGTGCGCGACGAGGTCATCGAACACACCCGCAAGCTCGTCCAGCGGGGCCGCGAGGCCCACGAGAAGTGGCAGCCGGAGTTCGACGCATGGGCCGAACGCGAGCCCGAGCGTAAGAAGCTGCTCGACCGGTTGCTGGCCCAGGAGCTGCCCGAGGGCTGGGACGCCGACCTGACGTACTGGGAGCCGGGCAGCAAGGCGGTCGCCACCCGCGCCGCGTTCGGCCAGGTGCTCAACGACGTCGCCCCGAAGCTGCCGGAGCTGTGGGGCGGTTCGGCCGACCTCGCGGGCAGCAACAACACCACCATCAAGGGGGTGAAGTCGTTCGGTCCGCCGTCGATCTCGACCGCCGACTTCACCGCCGACTGGTACGGCCGGGTGCTGCACTTCGGCGTGCGCGAGCACGCGATGGGCGCGATCCTGTCCGGCATCGTGCTGCACGGGCCCACCCGCGCCTTCGGCGGGACGTTCCTGCAGTTCTCCGACTACATGCGGCCGTCGGTGCGGCTGGCGTCGCTGATGGACATCGACACCATCTACATCTGGACCCACGATTCGATCGGTCTCGGCGAGGACGGGCCGACGCACCAACCGATCGAGCACCTCGCCGCGCTGCGGGCGATCCCGAACCTGTCGGTGGTCCGGCCCGGTGACCCGAACGAGACGGCCTACGCGTGGCGCAGCATCGTCGCCCGCGGGAACGGCAGCGGCCCGGTCGGTTTCATCCTGACCCGTCAGGGCATCCCCGTCCTGGAGGGCACCGACTCCGACGGTGTGGCCCGCGGCGGCTATGTCCTCGGCGGCGGGAACCCCGCCGACGACGCGGACGTCATCATCATCGCGACCGGGTCCGAACTGCAGCTCGCGGTGGAGGCGAAGAAGCTGCTCGCCGACAAGGACATCACCGCGTACGTGGTGTCGATGCCGTGTGTGGAGTGGTTCGAATCGCAGCCGAAGGAGTACCGCGACAGCGTGCTGCCGCCCACCGTCTCCGCACGCGTCGCGGTGGAGGCCGCCGTCGCCCAGAGCTGGTACAAGCTCGTCGGCGACACCGGCGAGATCATCTCCATCGAGCACTACGGGGAGTCCGCCGACGACAAGACGTTGTTCCGCGAGTTCGGCTTCACCGCCGAGGCCGTGGCCGCCGCTGCGGAGCGATCGATCGCCAACTGACCACAGCCACTGCTGAAAGGCAACACCATGACCCAGAACGCCAACACCGCCGCACTGTCGGCCGCCGGAGTGTCCGTGTGGCTCGACGATCTGTCCCGGGAACGGCTGCAGACCGGGAACCTGCAGCAGCTCATCGACACCCGCGGGGTCGTGGGGGTCACCACGAACCCGTCGATCTTCCAGGCCGCACTCTCGGCAGGTGACGCCTACGACGCGCAGGTCAAGGAACTCGCCGAGCGGGGCGCCGACGTCGACGCCACCATCCGCACCGTCACCACCGACGACGTGCGCAACGCGTGCGACGTGCTCGCCAAGCAGTACGAGCTGTCCGGCGGCGTCGACGGCCGGGTGTCCATCGAGGTCGACCCGCGACTCGCGCACGACACCGACAAGACGATCCTGCAGGCCATCGAGCTGTGGAAGATCGTCGACCGGCCCAACCTGCTGATCAAGATCCCGGCCACCGAGGCGGGCCTGCCTGCCATCACCGCGGTGATCGCCGAGGGCATCTCGGTCAACGTGACGCTGATCTTCTCCGTCGAGCGCCACCGCGCGGTGATGGACGCCTACCTGGCGGGCCTGGAGAAGGCCAAGGAGGCCGGCCACGACCTGTCCACGATCCACTCGGTCGCGTCGTTCTTCGTCTCCCGGGTCGACACCGAGATCGACAAGCGCCTGGAGAAGATCGGCTCCGAGGAGGCACTGGCACTGCGCGGTCAAGCCGGGGTGGCGAATGCCCGGCTGGCCTACGCCGCCTACGAGGAGGTGTTCGTCGGCGGCTCGCGGTTCGAGGAACTCAAGGCCGCGGGCGCCCGTGTGCAGCGGCCGCTCTGGGCGTCGACCGGGGTGAAGAACCCGGACTACTCCGACACGCTCTACGTGACCGAACTCGTCGCGCCGAACACCGTGAACACCATGCCGGAGAAGACGCTCGAGGCCGTCGCCGACCACGGCGTGGTCACCGGGGACACGGTGACCGGCAAGGCCGACGAATCGCAGGCGGTGTTCGACAAGCTCGACGCCGTCGGCATCGACCTGCGCGACGTCTTCCTCGTGCTCGAGAACGAAGGTGTCGAGAAGTTCGAGAAGTCGTGGCAGGAGTTGCTCGAAGCCACACAGGACCAGCTGGACGAGAAGAAGTCCTGAGCCGGCATGGGCGCCGACGCTGCCGCCACCGAGTGGCGTAATCCGCTTCGGGACAAGCGCGACAAGCGGATGCCGAGGATCGCCGGTCCCTGCAGTGTGGTGATCTTCGGTGTGACCGGCGACCTGGCGCGGAAGAAGCTCATGCCGGCCATCTACGACCTCGCCAATCGGGGTCTGCTGCCGCCGACGTTCTCGCTGGTCGGGTTCGCCCGGCGAGATTGGGCCGACGAGGACTTCAGCCAGGTCGTCTACGACGCGGTCAAGCAGCACGCGCGCACCCCTTTCCGCCAGGAAGTCTGGGACCGGCTCGCGGAAGGCATCCGTTTCGTGCAGGGCACGTTCGACGACGAGATGGCGTTCGAGCAGCTCTCCGACACGCTGACCACCCTCGATGCCGAGCGTGGGACCGGCGGCAATCACGCGTTCTACCTGTCCATCCCGCCGAAGGCGTTCCCGCAGGTGCTCGAACAGCTTTCGCGCACGGGGCTGGCCACCAAGACCGACGGCCACTGGAGCCGCGTCGTCATCGAGAAACCGTTCGGTCACGACCTGAAGAGCGCCGAGGACCTCAACGCGATCGTCAACAACGTCTTCCCCGAGTCGTCGGTCTTCCGGATCGATCACTACCTCGGGAAGGAGACCGTCCAGAACATCCTCGCGCTGCGGTTCGCCAACGAGCTCTTCGAGCCGGTGTGGAATTCGCACTATGTGGACAGCGTGCAGATCACGATGGCCGAGGACATCGGGCTCGGCGGGCGCGGCGGGTACTACGACGGTGTCGGCGCCGCACGCGATGTCATCCAGAACCACCTGTTGCAGCTGTTGGCTCTCACCGCCATGGAGGAGCCCGTCAGCTTCTCTCCCGACGAACTGCAGGCCGAGAAGATCAAGGTGCTCTCGGCCAGCAGGCTTGTCGAGCCGCTGGACCAGACCACGTCGCGAGGCCAGTACACGGCGGGGTGGCAGGGCGGCGAGCGGGTGGTCGGCCTCCTGGAGGAGGAGGGTTTCTCCCAGACCTCCACCACCGAGACGTTCGCGGCGATCACCGTGGACGTCGACACCCGCCGTTGGGCCGGCGTCCCGTTCTATCTGCGCACCGGGAAACGCTTGGGGCGCAGGGTCACCGAGATCGCTCTGATCTTCAAACGCGCGCCGCATCTCCCTTTCGACGCCACCATGACCGAGGAGCTCGGGCAGAACGCGCTGGTGATCCGGGTCCAGCCCGACGAGGGCATCACACTGCGGTTCGGGTCCAAGGTCCCCGGCAACCAGATGGAAGTGCGCGACGTCAGCATGGACTTCTCCTACGGATCGGCGTTCGCCGAGGAGTCGCCCGAGGCGTACGAAAGGCTCATCCTCGACGTCCTGCTGGGGGAACCGTCGCTGTTCCCGGTCAACGAGGAAGTCGAACTGGCGTGGAAGATCCTCGATCCCGCGCTGGACTACTGGGCGTCCCACGGGAAACCCGACCCATACGAATCCGGCGGCTGGGGACCCGATTCGGCGTTCGAGATGCTGCGCCGGACGGGACGCGAATGGAGGCGGCCGTAGTGATCATCGAAGGCGACGACGAGTGAGCATCGCAGCGAGGCACGAGCGAGGAGCGGATCGAGGAGGAGCCGAGCCGTGATCATCGATCTGCCCGACACCAACACCGGTGCCATCAACAAGAAGATCCAGGCGCTGCGCGAAGAGGGCGGCGCCATCACGCTGGGCCGCGTCCTCACCCTGGTCATCGCCCCCGACACCGAGGCCGTTCTCGAGGAGTCGATCGACGCGGCCAACGCGGCGAGCCGCGAACATCCCTGTCGGGTCATCGTGGTCGCCCCCGGCGACCGTCGTGCCGAGAAGGCGCAACTGGACGCCCAGTTGCGCGTCGGCAGCGACGCCGGCGCCAACGAGGTGGTGGTGCTTCGCCTTTCGGGACCGCTGGCAAACCACGCGAGCAGCGTGGTGATGCCGTTCCTGCTGCCCGACACGCCCGTCGTCACCTGGTGGCCGGACGTCGCACCCGATGTCCCCGCCCAGGATCCGTTGGGCAAGCTGGCGCTTCGCCGTATCACCGATGCCACCAACGGGGTCGATCCGCTGGCGTCGATCAAGAACCGGCTCGCCGGTTACACCCCGGGCGACACCGACCTGGCGTGGAGCCGGATCACGTATTGGCGTGCCCTGCTCACCGCGGCGGTGGACCAGGCCCCGCACGAGAAGATCAACTCGGCGCTGGTGTCGGGTCTGGAGACCGAGCCCGCCCTGGACGTGCTGGCGGGCTGGCTGGCCAGCCGGATCGACGGCCCGGTGCAGCGCGCGGTGGGCGAGCTCAAGGTGGAGCTCGTCCGGGACAGCGAGACCATCACGTTGAGTCGCCCCCAGGAGGGCATCACCGCGAAGATCACCCGCACCGCCAAGCCGGACGCGTTGATTCCGCTGGCGCGCAGGGAGACTCGCGAATGCCTGGCTGAAGACATGCGCCGGCTCGATGCCGACGAGATCTACTTCGAGGCGCTGCAGGGAATCGAGAAGGTGGAGTACGTATGACGGCTTCCATACGCAGGTACCCCGACGGCGATGCACTGGTGGCCGCCGTCGGTGACCGCCTCGCCGACGAGATCGTCTCCGCCGTCGAGCAGCGCGGCCGGGCGAACATCGTGTTGACCGGCGGCGGCACCGGGATCAAGCTGCTGGCCCGCCTGGGCACCCACGACGACCGGATCGACTGGTCGAAGGTGCACGTGTTCTTCGGCGACGAACGCTACGTGCCCGAGTCGGACGACGAGCGCAACGACAAGCAGGCCCGCGAAGCCCTGCTCGGCCACATCGACATCCCGACCGCCAACGTGCACGCGATGCCTGCGGCCGACGGTGAGTTCGGCGATGACCTCGACGCCGCCGCGCTGGCCTACGAGCAGGTGCTGGCGGGGCAGGCCGAACGGGACGAACCGACGCCGGTGTTCGACGTCCACCTGCTCGGGATGGGGCCGGAGGGCCACGTCAACTCGCTGTTCCCGCACACCCCGGCGGTGCGCGAGACCACCCGACTGGTGGTCGGGGTGCCGGACTCCCCCAAGCCGCCGCCGCAGCGGATCACCCTGACGCTGCCCGCGATTCAGCGCTCCCGCGAGGTGTGGCTGGTGGTGTCGGGTGACGGTAAGGCGGAGGCCGTTGCGGCCGCCGTGGGCGGTGCCGACCCCGACGACTGGCCGGCGGCGGGAGCCGTCGGCCGCGAGGCGACGGTGTGGTTCCTCGACGAGGGCGCCGCCTCCCGGCTCTGACCCACTAGTCGTCGCCGGCCCGCTCGGCCTGCGCGGCGGCGTATCCGGCGGCGTAGTCGGCGATGCGGCGGAGCACATCACCGGTGACCGACGGCCTCGGCGGGTTCTCGCATTCGCGGGACTGCACGCAATTGAGACGCCGGGACGGCATCGGCGGTTCCCCCGACCCGTCATAATGGCGATCATGGTTGACAGAAGCGGTCGGGCTAACACACGCACGGGCACTGAACGCATCAGGAAGCTCGCGCAGGCGGCGCTCAACGCCGACGTGACGGTCGAACAGGTCGACACCATCCTCGACGGGCTCAGCGACACCCTCGACGACCTCAACAGGTCGACGTCCAACCTGGACGTCACACTGGAGCGCTTCAACGAGACCATCAACCAGATCAACGCGCTGGCGCCGCGGCTCACCGCGGTGGTCGACCGGATGGAAGGCATCGTCGGCCGCGTCGAACGCCTCGTCGGCATGGGCGAGGCCGTGCTGGGCCCGTTGGCCGCGACCGAGAACGCCGTGCGCGGTGCGCTCAACGCGGTGCGTCGCAGCACCGGTCTGTGACCGGCCCCGGGGTCAACCGCTGTTGCGCAGCGCTGTCGCCAACCCGCTCATCGTGAGCAGGATGCCGCGCTGCACCAGCTCGTCGTCCTCCCCCGACCGGTACCGGCGGAGCAGTTCGACCTGCAGGTGGTTGAGCGGTTCGAGGTAGGGGAACCGGTTGAACACCGACCGCGCCAGTGCCGGGTTGTCGGCCAGCAGGTCTTCCTGACCGGTGATCAGCTTGTGCATCCGGATGGTGCGGGCGTGCTCCTCGGCGATCTTGTCGAACACCCGGCGGCGCAGGTCCTCGTCCTCGACCAACTCCGAATACCGCGCGGCCAGGCCGAGATCCGACTTGGCCATCACCTGAGCCATGTTCGACAGCACCGTCCGGAAGAACGGCCACCGCTCATACAGGTCGCGCAGGATGTCGAGCTTCGCCTCGTCACCTCCGACGTACTGCTCGAACGCGCTGCCGGTGCCGTACCACCCCGGCAGCATGACCCGCGACTGGCTCCAGGACAGCACCCACGGAATGGCCCGCAGGTCGGAGATGGACGTCGTCGGCTTGCGTGAGGCCGGCCTGCTGCCGATGTTGAGGGCGCCGATCTCGCTGACCGGCGTCGAGGCCTTGAAGTAGTCGACGAAACCCGGTGTCTCATGCACGAGTTCGGCGTAGGCGCGCTGTGCCCGCGCCGCCAGGTCGTCGAGCACCTCGTAGGCCCTGTTCGCCAGCTCCCCCAGACCTTCGGTGTCGAGCAGCGTCGATTCCAGTGTCGCGGCGACCAGCGTCTCAAGGTTACGGTGGGCGATCCGCGGTTCGGCGTACTTGGCGGCGATCACCTCACCCTGTTCGGTGATGCGCAGCGAACCGTTCACCGCGCCCGGCGGCTGCGCCAGGATGGCGTCGTAGCTCGGTCCACCGCCGCGGCCCACGGTGCCGCCGCGACCATGGAAGAGCCGCAACCGGATACCGGTCTTGCGGGCCGATTCGACGAGGTCGAGTTCGGCGCGGTAGAGCGCCCAGTTCGCGGCCAGGTAACCCCCGTCCTTGTTCGAGTCGGAGTAGCCGAGCATGACCTCCTGGCTGTCGCCCCGCGCGGTGACCATGCCGCGGTACAGCGGAAGGTCCAGGGCCGCTTCGAGGATCGACGATCCGCGCTGCAGGTCGTCGATCGTCTCGAACAGCGGCACGATGCCCACCGGTGCGTATGGTGCGTCGCCGGAGACATCGAGCAGACCCGCCTCCTTGAGCAGGATGGCCGCCTCGAGCATGTCGGACACCGACTCGCACATCGAGATGATGTAGTTGGGCACCGCCTGCGGGCCGAACACCCGCACGGCACGCGCCGCGGCCCGGACGATGTCGAGTTCCTTGCGGGCCAGCTCGGACAGCTCGGCCTTCTCGGAGGTGAGCGGGCGACGGGTGGCGAGCTCGCCGGCCAGCAGGTCGATGCGGTCGGGTTCGGGCAGCGACGCGTAGTCGGCGTGCACACCGGCCCACGCCAGCAGCTCCGCCACGACCTCCTCGTGGACGTCGGAGTTCTGCCGCATGTCGAGGCCGGACAGGTGGAACCCGAAGACCCGCACCGCTTCCCGCAGCCGCAGCAGCCGGTCGTCGGCGAGAACGGCACTGCCGTTGTCCCGCAGCGAGGTGTCGACGACGTCGACCGCGGCGTGCAGCGCGGCCGGCGTGGCGTAGCGGTCCAGGCCGAGGTCGAGTTCGTGTTCGGGCTGGATGTCGAGGATCTCCCTCGCGGTGGCGGTCAGCCTGCCGTGGATCACCCGCAGCGCGCGGCGGTACGGTTCGTCGGCGCGCGCGGCCTCGTGACACGCGTCGGCGAGTGCGGTGAGCTCGTCGCTGACGCGTACCAGCCGCGCCGACATCGACAACTCCTGCTCCAGCCCGGTCAGCTCGGCGAAGTAGTGCTCGAACGCCGCGAACGCGGCGCGAGAAGTGGCCAGCCGCACCACCTCTGCGGTGACGTTGGGATTTCCGTCGCGGTCGCCGCCGATCCAGGAACCGGGCCGCAGGATCGGTTCGGCCAGCAGATCGCCGTCGGGCCACCGAGCCTGCAGCGCGGAGCGGACCTCGGCGTTGACGCGCGGGATCACGTCGAAGAACGCGGCCTGGTAGTACCGCAGCCCGGTCTCGATCTCGTCCTGGATCTTCAAGCGCGACAATCTGATCAGCGCGGTCTGCCACAGCGTGAGGATGTGCCTGCGCAGTTCCAGTTCGATGTCGCGGCCGTCGTCGGTGGTGTCGTGGCCGTGCGAGCGCAGGCGCATGAGCTCGGTGATGCGATGCTGGGTGTCGAAGACCGTGCGCCTGCGGGTCTCGGTGGGGTGGGCGGTGATCACCGGCGAGACCAGCGCCCCGGCCAGCGCGGCGGAAACCTCGCTGGAATCCAGTTGCGCGGAGTCGAGTTTCGCGTACGTTGCGGCGAGGCTGCTGTCCTGCGGCGGCTCGCCGGCGGCCACGTGCACGGCACGGCGGCGCTCGCGGTGGATGTCCTCGGCCACGTTGGCCAGCAACGCGAAGTGGGTGAAGGCCCGGATCACGGGTATCGCGGCGCGGGCCCCGATGCCGTCGAACATCCCGGCCAGTTCGGCGCGGTCGATCTCGGAGCGGCGGACCCGGAAGGATTCCACCCGGGCGCGTTCGACGAGGTCGAACACCTCCTCGCCGTTCTGCTCACGGACCGTGTCCCCGAGGATCGCCCCGAGCAGCCGGATGTCCTCGCGCATCGGCTCACTGGCTTCGCGGCCGACCTCGGTCCGGGTCACCGAGCCGATCGGTTCGAGCGCGTCAGGGAGGTCAGCCATGCGTTCCAGTATCGGTGCCCGGTGGACCCGCCGCATGGCGGGCGGGTCCACGGGACGGTGGACGTGGGATCGGGTCAGACGTCGTCGGCGGGCTTGTCCGCGCCGGTGATGTCCCGTTCGTGCTGCGCGCGGCGGGCCAGTTCGTCGTCGTCGACCGGACGCGGTTCCTTCGCGTGCTCACGGTGATCGGGGTGCACCTCTTCGGTCGGCACCATCACGTCGCTGATATCGGGGTTGTCGTCTCGAGCCATGACAGTTCGATACCCACCGCGGGCCCGCCGCAACCGGCGTGTGACGGGTGTGACGGGTCAGCTGTACTTGATCTGCAGCGCCACGCCGACGATCGAGACGACCCAGATACCGACGACGAACAGGGTCAGCCGGTCGAGGTTCTTCTCGACGACGGTGGAGCCCGAGAGGCTCGACTGGACGCCGCCACCGAACAGGGTGGACAGGCCGCCGCCCTTGGCACGATGCAGCAGCACCAGGAGCACCACCAGCAAGCTGGTGACGATCAGCGTGATCTGCAGTGCGAGAACCATGGCGGACAGCCTACAGGCCGCGAGCCCGTGCTCAGGGCAGGGGCCCGCCCGCGGCGATCGCCGACAGCGTGGCGAACTGCTCGCCGTCGAGGGAGGCGCCACCGACCAGCGCGCCGTCCACGTCCTCCTGGGCGACGATCTCACCGACGTTCTTCGCGTTCACCGAACCGCCGTAGAGCACCCGGATCCCGGCGGCGAGCTGCGGCGAGGCGAGGGCGCCCAGCTCGTCCCGGATCGCCTTGCACACCTCTTGCGCGTCGGTGGCACTGGCCACCCGGCCGGTGCCGATCGCCCACACCGGTTCGTAGGCGATGACGGTCTGACCGACCTGTTCGGAGGTCAGACCCGCCAACGAACCGCGCAACTGCTCGACGTTGTGCTCGACGTGGTTGCCGGCCTCACGGACCTCGAGGTGCTCACCGATGCAGACGATCGGCGTGATGCCGTGCCGGAACGCCGCGGCGGCCTTGGCCGCCACCGTGGCGTCGTCCTCGTGGTGGTAGGTGCGGCGCTCGGAGTGCCCGACGACGGCGAACGTGCACCCCAGCTTGGCCAGGAACGCGCCGCTGATCTCGCCGGTGTAGGCACCGGAGTCGTGCTGGCTGACGTCCTGTGCGCCGTAGGTCAGGCGCAGTTTGTCGCCGTCCACCAGCGTCTGCACGCTGCGCAGGTCGGTGAACGGCGGGATGACCGTCACGTCGACCTTGTCGAAGTACTTGTCCGGCAGCGAGAACGCGATCTTCTGCACCAGCGCGATGGCCTCGAAGTGGTTGAGGTTCATCTTCCAGTTGCCGGCGATCAGCGGCTTACGGGCCATGGTCTAGGACTCCAGTACGTGGATGCCGGGCAGTTCCTTGCCCTCGAGGTATTCCAGCGACGCACCGCCGCCGGTGGAGATGTGGGAGAAGCCGTCCTCGGGCAGGCCGAGTTGGCGGACGGCCGCGGCACTGTCGCCGCCGCCGACGACGCTGAACGCGCCCTTGCTCGTCGCACCGATGATCGCCTCGGCGACCCCCTTGGTGCCCGCTGCGAACGCGGGGAACTCGAACACGCCCATCGGGCCGTTCCAGAACACCGTCTTGGCGTTCGAGAGCAGATTGGCGAACCGCTTCACCGACTCAGGGCCGATGTCGAGGCCCATCTTGTCTTCCGGGATGCGATCTGCCGCAACGGTTTCCGGTGCGGCGTCGGCGGAGAACTCCGGCGCCGCGACGATGTCGACGGGTAGGTGGATCACGTCGCCGTAGGTGTCGAGCAGTTCACGGCAGGTGTCGACCATCTCCGGCTGCACCAGCGACTTGCCGACCGAGACGCCTTGGGAGACAAGGAAGGTGAAGCACATCCCGCCGCCGATCACGAGGCTGTCGGCCTTCTTGGCCAGCGATTCGATCACCGCCAGCTTGTCGGAGACCTTGGAGCCGCCCAGCACCACCGCGTAGGGGCGGTCGGTCGAGCTGGTGAGCTGTTCGAGCACCTTGACCTCGGCGGCCACCAGCGTGCCCGCGTAGTGCGGCAGCAGTGTCGCGATGTCGTACACGGAGGCCTGCTTGCGGTGCACCACGCCGAAGCCGTCGGAGACGAAAGCGCCGTCGTCCCCGACGAGTTCGACCAGCGCCTTGGCCAGCGCCCGGCGCTCGTCGTCGTCCTTGCTGGTCTCGCGCGGGTCGAACCGGATGTTCTCCAGCAGCAGGACGTCACCGTCGGTGAGCCCCTCGGCGCGGGCCAGCGCGTCGGTGCCGACCACATCGCCCGCGAGCTGGACGTGGCGCCCGAGGCGGTCACCGAGCGCGGCGGCGACCGGCTTGAGCGAGTACTTCGGGTCCGGTCCGCCCTTCGGCCGCCCGAGGTGGGCGGTGACGACCACCTTCGCGCCGGCATCGGCGAGCGCCTTCAACGTCGGCACCGAGGCGATGATGCGGCCGGGATCGGTGATCGCACCGTCGTCGTCGAGGGGGACGTTGAGGTCGGAGCGAACCAAGACGCCCCTCCCCGCAATATCCCTGTCGCCGTCGTTCAGGAGATCGTCGAGCGTCTTGACGGCCATCTGGCTACAGGGACTTGCCGACGAGCGCGACCAGGTCCACGAGGCGGTTCGAGTAGCCCCACTCGTTGTCGTACCAGGAGACGACCTTGGCCTGGTTGTCGATCACCTTGGTCAGGCCCGCGTCGTACAGCGAGCTGTGCGGGTCGGTGACGATGTCGCTGGAGACGATCGGCGCGTCGTAGTACTTCAGGATGCCCTTGAGCGGTCCCTCGGCGGCGGCCTTCATCGCGGCGTTGATCTCGTCGACGGTGCCCGGCTTGGCCAGCTCGGCGGTCAGGTCGGTGACCGAACCCGTGGGGATCGGCACGCGCAGCGCGTAGCCGTCCAGCTTGCCCTTCAGCTCGGGCAGCACCAGGCCGATGGCCTTGGCGGCGCCGGTCGAGGTCGGCACGATGTTGATCGCGGCGGCGCGGGCGCGGCGCAGATCCTTGTGCGGGCCGTCCTGCAGGTTCTGGTCCTGGGTGTAGGCGTGGATCGTCGTCATCAGGCCCTTGACGATGCCGAACTCGTCGTTGAGGACCTTGGCCAGCGGCCCGAGGCAGTTCGTGGTGCACGACGCGTTGGAGATGATGTTCTGGCTGCCGTCGTACTTGTCGTCGTTGACGCCCAGCACGATCGTGATGTCCTCGTCGCTGGCCGGCGCGGAGATGATGACCTTCTTGGCACCGGCGTCCAGATGGCCCTGGGCCTTGTCGCGCTTGGTGAAGATGCCGGTCGACTCGACGACGACGTCGACACCCAGGTCACCCCAGGGCAGCGCCGACGGGCCCTCCTTGATCGACAGACCCTTGAGCGCGTCACCGCCCACGTTGATGGTCTCGCCGTCGACGGAGACGTCGAACGGCAACCGGCCGAGGATCGAGTCGAACTTCAGCAGGTGGGCGAGGGTCTCGTTGTCGGTGAGGTCGTTGACCGCCACGATCTCGACATCGGTGTTCTTGCCCTCGAGCTTCTGGGCGGCCAACGCCCGGAAGAAGTTGCGGCCGATGCGGCCGAAGCCGTTGACGCCTACCCGGATGGTCACGTGGATCTCCCCTGTCTGCCTGGCGGTGAATTGCTCGCCCGCCAGCCTAGTGGGGCCGGATTTCGGACGCGCGGGCTGGTCAGTGCACGGCCAGGCTCTGGTCGGCGTACGGATTGCCCAGCCATTTACGGCGGATCTGTTGCAGCGTGCCCGCGTCCTCCAACTCGGCCTGCGCCACGCTGATGCGGCTCAGCAACTGTTGGTCGTGCGCAGCGACGGCGACGGCGACGTTCTCGACGGACAGCCCCTTCTGGACGACGTCGACGCCCGGGAGCTCCTTGGTCAGTTCGGTCAGCGTCGGCCCGAGCGCCATGACGGCGTCACACCGGCCGGCCGACAGGTCCGACAGCGCGGTGGTCACGTCGTCGTAGGGCTCGATCCTCTCGGCGCCTTCGGCGACCTGCCGGGCCGGGTTGTCCCGCTCCACGGCGAGGGTCAGGCCCGCCAGGTCCTCGACGGCGTGCACGTGGGGCAGCCGGGCGGTGTCGACGGCGATGGCCTGTCCGGTGATGAGGTAGGGCGGGGCGAAGGCGGCCCGGCGTTCCCGCTCGTCGGTGACGGTGACACCTGCGACGCAGTCGAGGTCGCCGGCGGCCAGGGCGTCGAAGACCGTCGCGCGGTCGGAGGGGACGAACTGCGCCGTCTCCCCGATCGCGTCGGCGATCGCCGTCATGAGGTCGATGTCGAGGCCGGCGTCACCGTCCATACCGTTGAACGGGGGGGACGGGACGATCACGCCGACTCGGAGAGTGCCCATACCGGCCACGGTAGTCGCGCAGGATCGACGGGACCCCTAACGCGGTGTGAGCCGGAATACCGGGATGTGACGGCCGATCGGGTCCGTCTTGGCGCGGTAGTCACTCCAACCGGCGTAGACCTGCTCGGCGAGCCCGTAGACACGTGCGTAGTCATCCGGGTCGGTGATCTCGGTGGCGACGAACTTCTCGTCGCCCAGTTCGCATTCGGGGTGCGCTGTCAGGTTGTGGTACCACTGCGGATGTCGCGTTCCGCCGTAATTCGAGGCGGTCACGATCGGGTCCGGACCGTCGTGGAAGTAGGTGATCTGGTGCACCCGGGGCTGACCCGTCTTCGCGCCCGTGGTGAGCAGCGGTGCGGTGGACGGCCCTCCGAGGACCGCCGGATAGCGGCCGCCGCTCGCGCGGTACAGCCACGGGTCGACGCGGGAGAAGAGGTGGTGGGCGAGGTACTGCCCCGCGCGCGACCGGCTGAAGCTCTCGATGGCCGTGTACCAGCGGCTGTGCTTCTTGTACGGATCGACGTAACGCAGCGGCATGGGCTTCAAACTACCTCCGCGCCGTCCGTCCGGGGCATGATCAGCCCAGGTCAGGGCGTCTTTTAGGGCGCATCATGCGACGGTCACCGCGGGCTCGGAGCTTTCGGCCGCGTTGCGGCGCCGCCCGTACTCCGCGACGGCGATCGACACCGCCGACAGTGCCGCCGCCACGGCGAACGCCGGTGCGAACCCCGTGCCGGTGATGACGGCGCCCAGAACAGTGGCGCCGACGGCCTGTCCGAACATCAGCGCGACGAACAACAGCGCGGTGCCCGCCGCGGCGTTCGCGGGATCGATCGCGGTGGTCCACAGGATGAGTGAGGAGGTGGCGGCGGTGAACCCCCAGCCGAAGGCGAAGCAGCCCAGTAGTGCGGCGGGTGTGACGTCGGGGACGGCCGCGAGGAGCAGGACGGCGCCGGTCATCACCGTGCACGTCGACGTCCACGCGGTCACGGGTGTCAGCTTCGCCAGCGGTGTGGCGGTGACGATCACCGCGGCCGAGCCGAGGCCGAGCACGATCCACGCGGCGATCGTGCCGCGCTGGGAGACGGCGCCCGTCTCGACGAGCAGACTCCGGCCGTAGGTCCACACCGCACTGGATGCGGCGCCCATGAGCACCGCGGCGGCGATGGCCGTGGCGTGGCGCCTGAGCCATCCGGTCGAGGGCCTGCGCGGGCGGTCCGGCGTTGAGCTCCGTGCGGGTCGGTCCACCGCGAGCAACGCCGCGGCGCACGCCGCGGTCACTGCGCCGATCACGACCCAGGTGAGACGCCACTGTGGCAGGAGCAGCAGCGCGAGCACGCCCGCGACGACCAGGCCCGGTCCGGTACCCCCGTTGACCATGGCCTGAGCGCCGTCGACCCGGCGAGGCTCGATGTTGCGGGCGACGATGCTCACCATGGCCGGCGAGGCGATACCCGCACAGGCGGAGCTGAGCACGGCGAAGACGCCGAAGGCCAGGATGTCGTGGGCGGCGGACATACCCCACACCCCGACGCACGCCGTTGCCGCCGCCGTCACGATCAGGGGCCGTGGGAGCCGGTTCCCCAGCGCGAAACCGACTGCGGCAGCGACGCAGTAGAACAGAGACGACGCCGACGAGATGTAACCGGCCACCGCCGCAGACAGACCCAGATCGGCCTGGATGTCGGGAAGGAACAACCCATAGGCCAACCGCACCAGGCCGTAGGCCGCGGCGATGAAGCTGGTCCCGAAGGCGATGACGAGGGCCTCGCGGCCGCCGACAAACGAAAACGATCGTTTCACCTTTCCGAGTTTAGGCTGATGACCATGCCGGTGCGCAAGAGCTCCGAGGACAAACTGCTCGACGCAGTCGATGACCTGGTGTTCTCCCGCGGAATCGAATCCACGCCGGTGGATGCGGTCCTCGCCAGGGCGGGCGTGTCGGCGGCCACGCTGTACCGCGCCTACCGGAGCAAGGAGGCGCTGATCGCGGCCGCCCTGGAGCGTCGCCACGAGCGGTGGCGCGAGGTGTGGGACCACGCCATCGCCGCAGTGGCCGACGACGAGGAGCGACTGCTGGCGGTCTTCGACGCGGTGGACGACTTCGCCCGGCGGCCGGACGGAGCGCGGTGGTGCGCCTTCCTCGGTACCGCCGCGGAATATGCCGACCCTCCGGCGGAGATCGCCGAGGCCGTGGGACGCGACACGGACTACCTCCGAGAACGGTTGCGGCAGTTGGCTTCCCGGCTCCCCTGCGCCGATCCCGACCGGCTGGCCGAGTCGGTGCTGGTGGTGCTCACCGGGGAACTCGCCATGCGACTGCGCGACAACCGCCGCCGGCGGTCCACGACCGGCCGCCAGATCGCGAAGACCGTGATCGCCGCCGCCACCGACCGGCATTAGCCCCCGCTCCCCACTCCCTCCCCCTTTCCGCGAGGGTGCGCCGTGATGTCACAGCAGTGTGCGCACGCTCGCCGCTGAGGCGGGATATGTGTCGGACCTTCGAACTAGTGTTCGAGGCATGGATGGGGACTTCAGCGCAGCGGTCGACCGTCTGCGGGCGGCGGTCGCCGACCTGCACACCGCCTCGCTTGACGACCTGACCGATCCGCAGGTGGTGGGCGAACTCGACCGCATCAAACAAGCCGTCTGGGCGGTGCCGGCCGTGGAGCACCGGCTGACCGCACGCCTGATCGGCGCCGACCCCCACGCGTTGGGCGCCACCTCGATCCGGGAGGTGTTGGCCAACCACCTACGCATCACCCCCACCGACGCCCGCAACCGGATCACCGACGCCACCCAACTCGGCCCGCGCTACACGATTCACGGGGAACGCGTGCAGACCGAGTTGGCGCATACCGCCCCGCGGTGGCCCGCGGCGACATCGGGGTTGAGCATGTGCGGGTCATCCAGGACTTCATCCGGAAGCTGCCGGTGTGGGTGTCAGCCGCGCGCCGCGACGACTACGAACGCGACCTCGTCACCCACGCGATCGAGTTGCGTCCGGATCAGTTCAAGCAGGTCGCCGAGACCCTGTTGGGGTTCATCGACCAGGACGGCACCGAACCCGACCACCAGACCCTGCGACGCCGTCGCCACCTCCGGGTGGGCCGCCAGCAGGCCGACGGGATGAGCCGCATCGAGGGCTGGCTCACCCCCGAAGCCCGCGCCCTGTGGGATGTGATCGCCGCCAAATACGCCGCCCCCGGCCAGAATGTGCCCCATGACGACGCGGTCACCGGCCGCGACGATCGCACCCCCGGCCAACGCCACCACGACGCGCTGACCCGCGCCCTCGGCGACGCGATCGCCTCCGGCCGCCTGGGCCGGGTCGCCGGCGTACCCGCCGGCATCGTGGCCACCGCCACGCTCAGCGAGCTCGAACGCGCCGCCGGCTGGGCCCACACCGGCGGCGGCAACCGGATCCCGGTGCGCGACCTGATCCGCCTGGCCGGCCACTCCCGGCACTACTTGGCGGTGTTCGACGACCACACCGAAGAAATCCTCTACCTCGGCCGCGCAAACGCTGCGCGTCCACGCG
>NZ_LQIV01000020.1 GCF_001500125.1 Mycobacterium sp. IS-1742
CCCGGGCGGCCCCGGGGGCGCGGGGGGCGCGGGGGGGGGGGGGGGGGGGGGGCGGGGGGCCGGTGGCGAGGCCCGCGGTCATCACCGCCGCGCCGACGACCGTCGCGGTTCCTGCCAGGATTCTGCTGAGCACGCCCACACCATATGTGCCGGGGTCGCGGCGCGCAGCGGCTGACTGCTTCATGGCTTGATCATCGGCGGGTGCGCGGCGTTCGTTTCGCCGAATGTGAACCCTCTGCGATTTCGCGGACGATTTCTCGCAGCGAGTTCACACTCGGCGTGACACCACAGGTCAGTAATAGCCCGGCCCGCGCCCGGCCATCTCCTCGAGCCGGCGGATCCGGTCAGCGATCGGCGGATGCGTCGAAAACATCTTGCCGATCTTCTCCCCTGACCGGAACGGGCTCGCGATCATCAGGTGCGCCTGATCGGCCAGCTGCGGCTGCGGCGGCAGCGGCGCGGCCTCCACGCCGCCGGAGATCTTGCGCAACGCCGACGCCAGCGCCAGCGGATCACCGGTCAGCTCGGCGCCGGACTGGTCGGCCTGGTACTCCCGCGACCGCGACACCGCCAGCCGGACCACCGTGGCCGCGATCGGGCCGAGCAGCGAAACCAGCAACAGCGCAAGCGGATTCGCGCCGCCCTCGCGGTTTCCGCCGAACATGCTCGCGAACACCGCGATGTTGGCCAGCGCGGTGATCACCGACGCCATCGCCCCGGCCACGCACGAGATCAGGATGTCGCGGTTGTACACGTGCGACAGTTCGTGGCCCAGCACCGCGCGCAGTTCGCGTTCGTTGAGGATCTGCAGGATGCCCGTGGTACAGCAGACCGCCGAGTTGCGCGGGTTCCGCCCGGTCGCGAACGCGTTCGGGTTCGCGGTGTCGGAGATGTAGAGCCGCGGCATCGGCTGGTGCGCGGCGTTGGCCAGCTCGCGCACAATGCGGTACATCACCGGCGCCTGCAGTTCGCTGACCGGCTGGGCGTGCATGGCTTTGAGGGCCAGTTTGTCGCTGTTGAAGTACACGTAGACGTTCATGCCGACCGCGAACAGCACCGCCAACGCCATGATCGACCGGCCGAACAGCGAACCGACGAACACGATCAGCGCAGACATCCCCACCAGCAACAGGAACGTCTTGAACCTGTTCGCGTGCGGATTCCACGTCATCAGCTACCTCCTCGTGAGTCTTCGCTGATCCAACGCTGCATACCGCCGTCTGGGTTCCGGCGAGATTCAGCCGTGCCGGGTGATCGTGTAGTCGACCAGCGACGCCAGCGCCTGGCGCCCGGGCACGTCCGGGAGCGCCGCCAGCTCGTCACGGGCCTGCTGCGCGTAGCGGGTGACGGTGGACTTGGCCTGCTCCATGCCTGGTGAGCGGCGCAGCAGACGCAGCGCTTCGGCCAGATCGGCGTCGTTGTCGACGGGCCGGGCGAGCAGTTCGCGCAACCGGTCGGCGTCGGGACCGGACTCCCGCAACGCGTACAGCACCGGCAGAGTGTGAACACCCTCACGCAGGTCGGTGCCCGGAACCTTGCCCGACTCGTCGGGATCGCTGTCGATGTCGATGATGTCGTCGGAGATCTGGAACGCCGTGCCGACGATGCCGCCCAGGCGCGAGAGCCGCTCGATCTGGGCGTCGTCGGCACCGGAGAAGGTCGCCCCGAACCGGCCGGACGCCGCGATCAGGCACGCGGTCTTCTCGTAGACCACCTTGAGGTAGTGCTCGATCTCGTCGACACCCTCGACGGCGCCGCGCGTCTCCCGCATCTGGCCGGTGACCAGCTGGGCGAACGTGTCGGCGATGATCCGCACCGCCTCGGGTCCGAGCCTCGACACCAGCCGCGAGGCGGTGGCGAACAGATAGTCGCCCGCCAGGATCGCGATGTTGTTGCCCCAGCGGGCGTTGGCGCTCGGCGCCCCACGCCGAACCTGCGCCTCGTCCATGACGTCGTCGTGGTAGAGCGTGGCCAGGTGCACCAGCTCGATCACCGAGCCGGCCACCGTCACCTGCCACGCGTTCGGATCGGGGCCCAGCTGCGCCGACAACACCGTGAACAGCGGACGGAACCGCTTGCCGCCGGCCTGGAAGAGGTGCTGGACGGCCTCGGCCATCAGCTCGTCGGCCTTGCCCAGCTCGGTGGACATCAGATCCTCGATGCGGGCGACTCCGGCGCGGACTTCGGCCGCGAAGGCCGCGTCACCGAAATCCACGCCCGCCACCACAGTCGCCGGTGTCCTCACCCTGCCAACATACTGTGACAATGAAGACCCGGGCGGATGTGGTCGTTGTCGGCGCCGGACCTGCGGGTTCGTCGGCCGCGGCGTGGGCGGCGCGCGCCGGCCGCGACGTGTTGGTGATCGATTCCGCCCAGTTCCCGCGCGACAAGGCCTGCGGTGACGGGCTGACCCCCCGGGCGGTCGCCGAACTCGAACGCCTCGGACTCGGGCCGTGGCTGGACACCCGCATCCGCCACCGCGGTCTGCGCATGTCGGGTTTCGGTGCGGACGTGGAGGTCCCCTGGCCCGGGCCGTCGTTCCCGTCCACGGGCAGCGCGGTGCCGCGCACCGAACTCGACGACCGGATCCGTTCCGTCGCCGCCGACGACGGCGCCAAGATGCTGCTCGGCGCCAAAGCGGTTGACGTCCGGCATGATTCGTCCGGCCGCGTCGACACGCTGGTGCTCGACTCGGGTGCGGAGGTCGGGGTCGGGACGTTGATCGTCGCCGACGGGGCGCGGTCCACCCTGGGCCGGACGCTCGGCCGACGGTGGCATCAGCAGACCGTCTACGGCGTCGCGGTGCGCGGATACCTCGCCAGCCCGCGCAGCCACGAACCGTGGATCACCTCACATCTCGAGTTGCGCTCCCCCGAGGGCAAGGTGCTGCCCGGGTACGGCTGGATCTTCCCGCTGGGAAACGGCGAGGTGAACATCGGCGTCGGCGCCCTGGCCACCGAGAAACGGCCCGCCGACGCGGCACTGCGCCCGCTGATGTCGTACTACACGGCGCTGCGCCGTGAGGAGTGGGGCTTCGACGGCGAGCCCCGCGCACCGCTGTCCGCCCTGCTGCCCATGGGTGGCGCGGTCTCCGGAGTCGCCGGCCCGAACTGGATGCTGATCGGCGACGCGGCCGCGTGCGTGAACCCGCTCAACGGGGAGGGCATCGACTACGGGCTGGAGACCGGCCGCCTGGCCGTCGATCTGCTCGGCGCCGACGACCTCTCCCAGGCGTGGCCCGCTGTGCTGGGTGAGCATTACGCCCGGGGTTTCTCCGTCGCCCGCAGGTTGGCATTGCTGCTCACGCTGCCGAAGTTCCTGCCGGTGACCGGTCCCGTGGCGATGCGGTCGACGACGCTGATGCGCATCGCGGTCCGGGTGATGGGCAACCTGGTGACCGACGAGGACGCCGACTGGATCGCCCGCGTGTGGCGGGCGGGCGGTCTCGCCTCACGCGGGCTGGACGCCCGCAAGCCCTTCAGCTGATCGTGCGCCCGCGTCGCTGATCGTCGTCCGAGCGGGTCCCGTCGGTCAGCGCGAGTGCGATGAGGATGTCGGCGGTGGTGATGAACAACCCGAACCAGTACGCCCACTTCATCGACGGATCGGGCTGGGTGGCGAAATACAGGATGAGGAAGATCGGACCCACGATCCCGAAGACGAACATCATCGCCTGGAACCGCACGTACCGCCAGAACGTCTGCATCCGCACTCCCGCCACCGGTGTGGGGCAGCATATCCCGGAAGATGACGGACATGGTGGCGGTGTACCGGGCGCCGATGCGCTCACGCGACGACGGCATCGACGTCGCGCAGACGATCGAGCGGGCCCGCCGGCTCGGGGTGGCCGGCTTCGGCGAACTCGGGGTCGACGAGGACCGCCTCGCCCGCCGCATCGCCCGGTTCGCCGACGCCCCCGACGGCGCCCTGGTCTGGACGCGCGACCCCGAAGGCCTGTTCTGGTTGGGCCGCCTCGACGGGCCGTACCGGCGCGACGGCACGCGGGCCGCAACGGCCGTCGACCTGGTGCACGTCCGCCCGTGCCGGTGGCTGTCCGCTCCGCTGCTCGAACCCGAGGTGCCGTCGGCGGTGCTCGCGACGTACCGCCGCGGCGGGCGCAACTTCCAACAGACCCACGATTCGGCGGTCGGCGTCGAAAGCCTGCGCCTGTGGACGTCCCGCTCCTGAAACTCCCTGCGCCGCAGGCGAATCCGGATTCATGAGGTCACCGCGGGCCGATCGGGGCACAATTCAGAGGTGCCGAGCCCACAGGACGGACCCGCGTTCGGGGTGGTGTGCGATGTCGACGGAGTCCTGACGATCACCCATGTGCGCAGGCAGTGGGGCCGGGTGCGGGCGCTCCTGAACCGCAGTCCTCGCGACCGCCGGTCGGTGCTGGGTATGCCGCACCTCGTCCGGCATCTCGCCCAGTCCGAACTCGACCCGGCCGTGTTCTACCTGACCGCGGCCCCCGATCTGTCGGCACAGGTGATCTCCGAAGCGCTCGACAACGCCGGTTATCCGACCGGAACCACGCTGACCGCCGGCGGCGACCTCGCCCCGGGCTGGCTCGTCGGTCGGAGTCTGGCGACCAAACGGGCGGCGCTCGACCGGCTGGCCGACCAACATCCGCACCGGCGGTGGATCCTGCTGGGCGACGACGCCGGAGCCGATCCCGAGCTGTTCGCCGGATTCGCACGCCGCCATCCCGGCCGGGTCGCGGTGATCGCGCTGCGGCAGGACCGCCTGCAGCCCTCGCGGCCGCAGCTCGGTGACGACCTGCCCGGCGTCCGGGTGGTCGCGGCGCCCAACGCCGAGGAGATGCTGCCGTCGCTCAACGCGGCCCTCGGCCTGCGCACACGGCGGCACACCGCCGTCAACGGCTGGTTTCTCACGGCCGCGGAACGCGGAAACGACGCCACCCTGCTACGGGCCTGGACGACGCAGAACGCGGTCCGGCCGCTCGTCCACGGGTGCACATACTTCGGCGCGCTCGCCGAGGCGTTGGCCGGCGCCGGCGCCGGCGACGTAGTCCTGATCGCCGGGTGGCGTGCCGACGCCGACGAGTTGCTCACCGGTGACGGGCCGACGGTCGCCGAGGCGCTCACCGCGGGTGCGCGCCGCGGGGCGCTGGTCCGCGCGCTGCTGTGGCGCGCGCACCTCGACGCCCTCGGCTACCACCTGCCGCAGAACCGCCACTTCGCCACCACCATGGCAGCCGCCGGTGTGACAGTGCTTCTCGACCAACGCATCCGGGCACTCGGCAGCCACCACCAGAAGGCCGTGGTGATCCGCTACGCCGGGCGCCCCGCCGAGGACGTGGCGTTCGTCGGGGGGATCGACCTGGACCGCGGCAGCCGCGACGGCATCGACCACCGCGGTGACCCGCAACCCGATTCGTCCGACGACCTCTACGGCCCCACCCCGGCCCGCCACGATCTGCAACTGGAGGTGCGTGGACCCGCCGTCCGCGAGATCGAAGAGGTGTTCCGCGAGCGGTGGGCCGATCCCGCCCCGGTCAGCCGGTTGCCGTGGCACGTCGTCTCGGACCTCTTCTACGGCACACCCAGAACCGCGACACCGCTGCCCGAACCTTTTCCGGATCCACCGGCCGCCGGCCCGTGCGCGGTGCAACTCCTGCGCACCTACCCGCGTCGCCGGCCCGCGTACCCGTTCGCACCGATGGGGGAACGCAGCGTCGCGCGTGCGTACGCCAAGGCGCTGCGGCGTGCGCGGCGACTGATCTACCTCGAAGACCAGTATCTGTGGTCGGTCGACGTGGCGCGCATCTTCGCCGCCGCGCTGCGCCGCTCACCGCAGCTGCACCTGATCGCGGTGGTCCCGCGCCGCGTCGACCAGAAGGTGGCGACCCGCGCCGCCGAGATGGGCCAGCTCGAGGCGATGGCGATGGTGCGGGCCGCCGGAGGTGACCGCGTCCAGATCTTCGACATCGAGAACGACGAGGGCCGGCCGATCTACATCCACGCCAAGGTGTGCGTCGTCGACGACGTGTGGGCGGTGGTGGGCAGCAACAACCTCAACAACCGTTCCTGGACCCATGATTCGGAGTTGGCGGCCGCGGTGATCGACGACGAACGCGACCCGCGGGAACCGCTGGATCCGGGCGGGTTGGGTGACGGAGCGAGGCTGTTCGCCCGCCGGCTGCGGCTCGACCTGATGCGCGAACACCTCGCCCTCGACACCGACGAGGAGTTGCTCGACCCGGACCGGACCGCCGCCACCGTGCGGGAGCGGGCGGCGACCCTCGAGGTCTGGCACACCGACGGTCGCGGCGGGCAGCGGCCGCCGGGACGGCTGCGCCCGCACGTGCTCGATCACGACCGGGCCCGCCCGCCCGCGCGGCACCGCTGGCTGACCATCCCCGCCTACCGCATCGTGCTCGACCCCGACGGGCGACCGCCGGGAATGCGGCTGCGCCGCGCCTACTGATCCCCCGTGATAGGCAGGTCGCGTGGACACCCAACCGCCGCTGCTGTTCGCGCTCGACCTCACCGGCACCTTCGTGTTCGGTTTGAACGGGGCGCTGACAGCGCTGCGCGCGACGCACCTCGACGTGGTGGGTGTGGTGACCCTCGGGATGATGACGGCGTTGGGCGGCGGCGTGATCCGTGACGTCCTGATCGGGGCGATCCCTCCCGCGACGTTCGTGTACTGGGCGTACTTCGCGCTCGCGGTGGGCGGGGCGCTGATCGCGTTCGCCCTCTACCGTGCGCTGGGGCGGTGGGAGATGTCGATCACCGTGCTGGACGCGATCGGGTTGAGCGTATTCGCGGTCATCGGCACCACCAAGGCGCTGGCCTACGGCTTGGGCGTCGCTCCGGCGGTCCTGCTCGGCGTGATCACCGCCGTCGGCGGCGGCACGATCCGCGACGCCCTGGTCGGACAGGTTCCCACGGTGCTGCGCAGCGAGTTGTACGCGATCCCCGCCCTGGTGGCGGCGTCGATCACGGTCGCCGCGGTGCGGTTGGACCTCTACGGTCTGACCGCCGCGCTCGGGGCCGCGGCGGTCTGTTTCGTCATCCGGATGCTCGGCGTGCGCTACCACCTCAACGCGCCCCGCCCACCGGGATTCTCGACCGACTCGCCGTAGGCCCGGCCCGGCGGCCCGCGCAGGTGTTTCGGTCGCGGCCCACCGGGGCACCGAAGAGGGATGATGGACTCCCTGCTCGGCGCCCTCGGGCACGCGTGGTGGGCCTATCCGCTCCTGCTGGCGTTCTGCCTCTTCGACGCCGTCGTGCCCGTCATCCCGAGCGAGTCGGGTCTCATCACGGGCGGCATCCTCTCCGCGGACGGCGCGATGTCGCTGCCCCTGGTGATCGCGATGGCGTCGATCGGGTCGTTCGTCGGTGACAACCTCGCGTACTGGATCGGGCGGTCCGCTCAGGACCGGGCCTGCCGCTGGATCACCCGCGGGGAGAAGGGGCGCCGGGGTCTGGAGTGGGCCAAGCGGGAACTCGACGAGCACGGCGGATCGATCATCATCGTGGCCCGGTTCATCCCCGGTGGCCGCACGCCGACGATGATCGCCTCCGGCATACTCGAGTTCCCGTATCGCCGGTTCCTGGTGTTCGACGCCATCGCCGCCGTGCTGTGGGGCAGCATCAACACGCTGATCGGCTTCGTCGGCGGGAAGGCGTTCGCCGAGAACACCATCGGCGCGTTCGCGGTGTCGTTCGGCGTGGCGCTGGCCGTGGGAGGTGCCGTCGAGGTGGTGCGCCGGGTGCGCCGCAAACCGGAGCTGGCCGAACAGCGCTAGCCGCGTGGGATGGTGGTCGAATGGATCTGATGCCGGTGGCGTTCATCGGACACGGCAGCCCCATGAACGCGCTCGAAGTGAACCGATACACCGCGGCGTGGCGGGCGTTCGGCGAACAGGTCACCCGTCCACGCGCGATCCTGGTGATCAGCGCGCACTGGTACATCAACGCGACGGCGGTCACGGCGATGGCGCGGCCCAGGACCATCCACGACTTCTACGGTTTCCCGCAGGAACTGTTCGACGTGCAGTACCCCGCCCCCGGACTACCCGAACTGGCCGACGAGGTCGGCGAGGTGGTGCATCCGACATGGGTGGGCGCCGACATCGACAGCTGGGGCATCGACCACGGCACCTGGTCGGTGCTGGTGCATGCCTTTCCCGACGCGTCGATACCCGTCGTCCAGCTGTCGATCAACGCCGACAAACCGCTCGGGTACCACCTCGAACTGGGCGCGAAGCTGGCTCCACTGCGCGAGCGCGGAGTGCTCATCCTGGCCAGCGGCAACGTGGTTCACAACCTGCGGGCCATGGACTGGACACTCGACACCGGTTTCGACTGGGCCCGGCGGTTCGACGACGCCGCCAGGGAGTTGATCCTGTCGGGTCCCTCGGAGGCCGCGAGCCTGAGCCGGCACGCCGACTTCGGCATCGCGGTACCGACGCCCGACCACTTCATCCCGTGGCTGTATCTGGCGGGGTTGGCATCCACCGCCGCCGACGGTGTCGACGTGCTGGTCGACGGCTACTCGTACGGATCGCTGTCGATGACCGCCTACACGCTGGGGGCCGCGGCGGTGGCCTCCCCCGAAGCCCCTGCCGGACAACAACAGCCGCCCCGCGCCCCCGCCGACGGCTCGAACATCTGAGGCGCTACGGCCAGCGGGTGTCCAGGACGTCGAGCGCGTTCGGCAGCTTCGCGCGGTACCGCGCCCGGTCGGCCTGTTTGAACGGAACCCACCACGGCGCCTGGAACAGTTCGACGATCCGGACCATCTGGCCGCGATAGCCCGACGCCTGCAACACCCCGTTCGCGGCGTACCGGCCGCCCTCGTTGGCGCCCTCCATGGTGGTGACGTTCTGATCGGTCTTCACCCATTCCCCGGCCAGGAACAGGTTGTCGATCCCCGTCGCGGCCTCCGGACGGCGCGCCCACGACCCGGGGTCCTGGATGAACAGCGGTTCGTCGTTGCGGACCTCCGGTGTGCCCGAGGCGATGATGGCCGGGTCGAGGAACCACGAGTGCAGCATGTCGTCGGTCAGCACGGTGTCGGTGTCGTTGAGGTGTGCCTTGATCTGCGCCCAGGCCTCACGCGCGATCTCCTCGGGTGTGCAGTCCCTGGCGCTGCGGCGGTTGACGTTACCCGGGGTGGTCCAGTCCGAGATGATCGCCGACAGACAGTCCTTGACCGTGCCGTCGCCGTAGCTGGTCAGGCTCCGCTTCCAGAACTGGGCCTCGCTGATCGAGGTGATCGCCCAACCCGAATCCACGTAGTTGACATGGCCTTTGGTGACGTCGACGCGCTCTTTGAGGTAGAACATCAGCCCGTTCATCCATTCGGTGCGCAGCAGCGCGACGTCGGCCAGTTTCGGGTCTGCCGCGACGACCGGACGCGCGGCACCGCCGGGGCCCACGACCGTCGCCGACGCGATGTGCCGACCATCCGGAGTCAGCCGCGTCAGTGCCTCACCCACGTGGAACGTCACACCCTTCGACCGCAGATGGGCGACCCACGGGTCGAGCCACTGCGAGCTCGTGGGCCCGTTCAGGACGCGGTCGAAGCCCTTGTTGTCGTAGTCGTTGCCCAGCAACAGGATCGACCACACCGAGGCCTCACCGACCAGACCGATGGAGTGGGCGCTGGCGTCCTTGGACTTCGAGGCCGCCAGGTTGCGGATGATGCCGTCGGCGAGATAGCGGTTGTACTCCTGTGACCGCTTGTTCGCGCCGATGTAGTCCTCCCACGTCATGTTCTCCCACTGCCCGAGCTTGCGCTCGTCACAGCTGGTGACGTAGACGGCCAACTTCTGCGCGGCGTAGGCCGCCTCCCACAGCGGCAGCCGGTAGAGCGTCTGGAACACGGTGGTGACCGACTCGATGAACGCCTTCGGGGTGACCGGATTCGGCAGCGTCGGCAGCGGGAACGGCAGCGGCACAGTCAGATCGGCCCGGTTGAGGCCCGAGTGCAGATAGGACGTCGCCCGCGTGAGGTTCTGCCACGTGCCATGGCTGTTGCCGGGGAACGGAATCCGTCGCATGGTGTCGGTGACGTTGCGGTAGAAGCCGGGGAAGAACCGGAAGCCGTGTTCGGCCGGCAGCGGCGTGGCGCCGGAGTTCGGCACCGGAATGGATCTGGCCTTGCCGCCCAGAGCTTTCCGCTCGTAGACGGTGACGGTGTAACCGCGGTCGACGAGTTCGTGTGCGGCCGTGAGCCCGGCGATACCGGCGCCGAACACCGCGACCGATCCACCCCTGGGGGCGGCACGCGCGGTCGGCGGCACGGCCGACAGCGTCGCCGCGGCCAGACCGGCGCTCGCGGTGCCCGCCAGGAACGACCGGCGCGACACGCGTTGTTGTTGAACCCGACCCATGACCCACCGCCTCGCCGCGGAACCCCGTCGGCGATAAGTTAACGGTGATTCGCGTCACAACCGCGCATTTGGGCCTGCGCTGCGCGTGTCGGTGCGTTCAGCGCGGCGGTTTGACCGCGGCGTGCAGTGCGACGATGCCACCGGTCAGATTGCGCCAGCGCACCTGCGACCAGCCCGCGTCCTCGATGCGCCGCGCGAGGCCCGCCTGATCGGGCCACGCCCGGATCGACTCGGCCAGATAGACGTAGGCGTCGGGGTTGGAGGCGACCGCGCGGGCCATCCGCGGCAGCGCCTTCATCAGGTACTCCTTGTACAGCGTGGCGAAGGCGCAGTTCGTCGGCGTGGAGAACTCGCACACCACCAGCCGCCCGCCCGGCCGCGTCACCCGCGCCATCTCCCTCAGGCCCGCCACGTGGTCGACCACGTTGCGCAGACCGAAGCTGATGGTGACCGCGTCGAACGACTCGTCGGCGAACGGCAGTCTGGTCGCATCACCGGCGACCTTCGGGACGTCGCGTTGGCGCCCCGCCGAGAGCATGCCCACCGAGAAGTCCGCGGCCACGCACCACGCGCCGGAGGCCGCGAGTTCGACCGTCGACACCGCGGTGCCAGCCGCCAGGTCGAGCACCCTGTCGCCCGGGCCGATCCCCAGCGCCGAGCACGTCTCGCGGCGCCAGAACCGGTCCTGTCCCAGCGAGAGCACGGTGTTGGTCAGGTCGTAGCGGCGCGCCACCGCGTCGAACATCGACGCGACCTCGTGGGGGTTCTTGTCCAACGTCGCCCGGCTCACGACGCCGACGCTACCTGTGAATCCGCTGCCACCGGGAATGGGGGACGCCGCCGGCGGCCTTGTAACGGGTCATGAGCGGAAAAGTGTGGTTCATCACCGGTACATCGCGCGGATTCGGCCGGGAGTGGGCGATCGCCGCACTCGAGCGGGGTGACCGCGTGGCGGCGACCGCGCGGGACACCTCGACGCTCGCCGATCTGGTCGAGAAGTTCGGCGACGCGCTGCTGCCCATCGCCCTCGACGTCACCGACCGCGACGCCGACTTCGCGGCGGTCGGACAGGCCCACGACCACTTCGGGCGCCTCGACATCGTGGTCAACAACGCCGGCTACGGGCAGTTCGGCTTCATCGAGGAGCTGTCCGAACAGGAGGCGCGCGACCAGATCGAGACGAACGTGTTCGGCGCGCTGTGGATCACCCAGGCGGCGCTGCCCTTCCTGCGCGCCCAGGGCAGCGGCCACATCGTGCAGGTGTCGTCGATCGGCGGGATCAGCGCCTTCCCCAATGTCGGGATCTACCATGCGTCGAAATGGGCGCTGGAGGGTTTCTCCCAGGCGCTGGCGCAGGAGGTGGCGCCGTTCGGCGTGCACGTCACGCTGATCGAGCCGGGCGGTTTCTCCACCGACTGGGCCGGCCCGTCGGCCCGACACGCCACCCCGTTGGACGACTACGCCGAGATCAAGGAGGAGGCGCAGCGGGCGCGCAGTCAGCGCTCCGCGAACCCGGGTGACCCGAAGGCGTCGGCCGGCGCGATCCTCAAGGTCGTCGACGCCGAGAACCCGCCGCTGCGGGTGTTCTTCGGTGAGGTGCCGCTCGGCATCGCCAAGGCCGACTACGAGAGTCGGCTCAGCACGTGGGAGGAGTGGCAGCCCGTCGCGATCGAGGCGCAGGGCTGACGCCGGTAGGTCAGGCGGCCCGAAGCCGGCGCTGCCCCAGCACCGCTTCGTAATGGCCCAGCAGTTCGTCGCAGATCGCCGGCCATGTGCGGCCGAGCACGCTGCGCCGGGCGGCGGTGGAGTACCGGGTGCGCTCGGCGATCAGGTGGTCGACGGACTCACCGAGCCTGCGTTCGAAGTCGACGACGTCGAGCAGCAGCCCGGTGCGGTACGGCGCGACCAGATCGCGCGGTCCGCCGGCGTTCGGGGCGATCACGGGCAGCCCCGACGCCATCGCCTCCTGCACCGCCTGGCAGAACGTCTCGTGCTCGCCGGGGTGGACGAAGACGTCCATGCTGGCGTACGCGGCGGCCAGCGCGTCACCGTGGAGCGCTCCGGTGAAAACCGCCGTCGGCAACACTGATTCGAGCTTCGCCCGGTCCACCCCGTCGCCGACCACCACGATCTGCAGATCGCCGCGGGCGCTCAACGCCGCCAGCCGCTCGACGTGCTTCTCGGGCGCCAACCGCCCGACGAACCCGACGATCGGCCTGCCGTCGGGCGACCACCGCCGGCGCAACCCCTCGTCACGGGCCGACGGCGCGAAGCCGGTGATGTCGACGCCGCGGGCCCAGCGGTGCACCCGCGGGACGCCGTGCGCCTCGAGGTTCTCCATCGCCGACGTCGACGGCGCCAGCGTCCGGTCGGCCCGGCTGTGCAGATGCCGCGTCCACGCCCACGCCGCGCGCGACATCGCCCCGACGCCGTAGCTCTGCGCGAAGCCGGCGATGTCGGTCTGGAACACCGCGACCGTCGGGACGCCGAGACGGCCCGCGGCGTGCAGACCGCCGTAGCCGAGCAGCGCCGGGGACGCCAGGTGGACGACGTCGGGGTCGAACCCGCGCAACACCCCCACCATGCGGGGCCGCGGCACGCCCAGAGGCAGGGAGGTCACCTTCGGGAACATCCGCGACGGCACCCGGTGGACCCGGACCCCGTCGTGCACCCGTTCGGCCGGCGGTTCACCGCGCGGGGTGTCCGGGGCGATGACGATCACCTCGTGTCCGGTGCGGCGCAGATGCTCGAGCACCCGCAGCACCGAGTTGGTGACGCCGTTGACGTTGGGGAGGAAGGACTCGGCAACGATCGCAACGCGCACGACCCGAGGGTTTCAGCGCCGCCTGTCGCGCAGGTTGCGTCCCGGGATACGCGACACGAAGATCACGTGCGGCCTCGCTCGTGCGGCACCGCGGAGTCGAAGGCCAGCCCGCTACGGCCTTCACCCCGCCCGACGCTGACCCGCCTGGCGATCCAGCTGACGTACGTGCCGTCGGGTCGTCGCGCCAGCACGGGCACCCGTTGCACCCGCACTCCTTCGCGAGGCACCTCCGCGTCGAACAGCACGCTGTGCCGGTCCTCGGCCAAGAGCCGGCCCCAGATGTCGGTGGCCGCCGAGGCGTCGCAGTCCAATCGTCCCTGGACCAGCCGCATGGCCACCCGGTCCCCCAGCCCGTCGAGCTGCGGCGTGCGCATCAGCCGCGGCACATAGGGCACCCACCAGGCGGGCACCGACGTCGCGAGCAGATACCGCAACTCGGTGTCGGCGGCGACGTCAGCGGGGGCGGCGGCGTCGACCCGTGCGGCGCCGCGCGGCATACCGCGACCCAGGCCGTCGGGCACGATGCGTTCCACCGCCCACACCAGATTCGCCGACTCGTCGCGCAGGAAGAACACCTCCTCCAGCGGCGGTCCCTCCACCGGCGGCGCGCTCACCGGCGGCGTCACCAGCCCGTCGATCACTGCGGTTTCTGAACCGGCCGCGGACACGGCGAACATCCGCCATGGCGCAGTCGGGTTGCCGATCCGTGAGGGCGGCACCGTGAACGTCTCACCGAAGGTGGTGCGGTAATGCACGGACTTGACGGTGACGAGCGAGGAACCGTCGGCGTCGATCGGGATGTTGAGCCAGTCGCAGCCGAAGATCAGTGCGCATTCGGCCACCAGCAGCCGCGCCAGGTCGTGCGGTTGCACCTCGAGCGCGCCGAGGTTGACCTTCGCATCCTCGAACTCCCAGAACCTGTCCGCCGGCATCCCCGGGTAGCGCAGCGGTGTGGCGGCCGCCGTGTGCGTCGTCGTGCCGGGCGTCGGGGCGAACCCGACCGCGCCCGTGGAGGCGTCGAACGACCACCACTGCCCGCGGCCGCTGGTGGCCTCCTTCGCGGTCAGTGTGGTGCCGACGGCGCCCGACTGCACCTCGAGCCGGTAGCTGTACTCGAGCCGCGGCCCGTTCCAGGTCGACGACGGCGGGCTCGGCGTGGCCGCCGTGTAGACGGCCTTCCAGTCGGCGACCACCCCGCGAAACGTCGCCTCCTGCCCCGGTCTGACACCCCACAGGATCGGGATTCCGGTGGGCCCGGCGGCCTGCAGAGCCCGGTACAACGCGTCCGGGTCCGCCGATCGCGACGTCAGCAGCGGGGCGACCGCCGCCGCGGGCGCCCCGGGTGGTGCGTCGAGTGGGGCGAGCCTGGGCAGCCCGTCGGCCACCGCACCCAGCCCGGCGGTGCGCAGCCGCTTGATCAGGTCGAACCCGAGCCGGGCCCGGGTCAGGTAGTCCCGGTCCCCCGCCGGTTCCCGCTCGACGACGGAGTCCACCGGATCGGGGCCGACGGGGAACGTGAGGCCCGCCGACGGCCCCCACGAGTGCACCGCGGCGGACGTCGTCTGCACCTGCACGCTCACCGGTGTCCCGGCGTCCTCTCCGACGAACTCGCCGAACTGGTACTGCCGCATCAACATCCACAGCGGATCGGCCACCGCCGCCGACAGCGCGGCCGCCGGATTGCCCGAACGGCTCAGCGGCTCGAGGCGGGTGTGGGACGCCGGCGGGAAGAAACCGATGATCGGGTCGGTCATGGTCCGTCCTCGTCGCCGATGTGTGACAGCACCTCGCCGATGTCGAAACCCTCGTCGACGAGCGCACCGATGTCGAGCGACGGCTCACCCTGCAGGGAGTAGTCGGCCAGCGACGTGGCGGGCACGATGCGACCGGCCAGTGACACCTCTTCCAAGGTGAGCGCCCGCTGGCGGGCCGACATCACGACGTCGAAGAGGATGTCGCCCACCTTCTCCGGGCTCCACGGCTGGGTGTCCGGGTTCACCGCGAGCAGCAACGCCTGCGGCGCACGGGCATTGGGCCCGTTGGCATTGACGGCCAGGCCGAGCGTGTGCCGGCCGGAGGCCCGCGGGACGACCTCGCTCCAGGCGTCGAAGACCAGCAGTGCGACGGGGTCGTCGTCGCGTGGCGGCAAGAGACCGTCGACGACGAAGCCGGTGACCGGCTGCTCGGGAGGCTTGCCGGGGAACGGGGCGCCGATCCACGTCTGCAGTGCGTCCGAGGGCAGCTGCCAGGCGCGCATGGGGCGGGGCCGGCCGACCATGTCGGCGAGCACCCGGAGCTCCGTGTAGCGGGACAGGTCGCCTCGGACGGTCGCGCAGCGGTGCAGCCACTCGTCGACCGCGGCGGAGTGGCCGGCGTCCGACAGCCCGGCACGCAGGGCGGCGAGGAACGGATCTCGCACGGGCGCAATGAGTTCCGGGACGACCGGCATACGGTCGTCGAACAGCAGTGCCGCCATCTCGGTGAGCGCGGTGAGGGCGTCGGCTTCGGCGGTCGGCGGGGTGGCGGTGAAGGACGCCATGGCCTCGCGGAAGGCCGCGAGCCGCGCCTGATTCTCGGCGACGACGGCGGTCTGCCCGCCCGCCGCGACATCGGGGTGATTGCGTCCGAAGTGACAGGCGAGCGCGTCGATCAGCGCGTCGGCGTCGGGCAGGCGCAGTACGGCCTCGAGGTCGTCGTGGGCGCCCTGGAGGCGGTTCCGCACCCCGAGCAGGTCCATCCGGCGCCGCTTGCCGAGGTCCCGGCCCGCGTCACTGGGTCGGCGCAGGTCGTCGGGTGTCCCCGTACGGGCCCCGCTCAGCAGCCGGAAGGCGGCGGCGGCCAGCACCCACGCTTCGGTGAACGCCGCCGTCGGCTCGGCCGCCAGCCCCGCGACGCGCTGCGTCAGCCGCTCCCAGAGTTCCTGCGGACGGGTGACGCCGCCGGCGAGGACGACGAAATCCAGTGCGCTCCACCCTGAATGACTCATCGTCAGCGACGCACTCAACGTGATGGCACGGGCTCCGCCGAGCACCGTCTGCGCCCACATCTCGACGTGCGGGTGCATGCGGGCCCGCGGGGTCTGCGCCCAGAAGTTCGACAGACCGCCGGCCGCGGGCAGCAACGCCAGGACCCGGTGCATGACGACCGAACCTTCGGTCGGGTTGGCGGTCACCTCGATCGGCGGTGGGGTGCCGTCACCGGCCAGTACGTCTGCCGCCGCGGCGGCGCGCGTCGGCGACCCGCGCAGCAACTGGTGTACCGATTCGGACAGCAATACGTCGGCGATCGCATCGTGCAGACTGCGCAGCCGTTTCACATACTTGAGGACCAGATCCAGGTCGGACTCCGCCACGGCCGGGAAGCCCTGAAGGTACTTCCGGTACGCCGCAGGCGGATTCCTGAGCGCGTCGCGCACCGGGCGTTCATCGGAGGTACACAGTTCGAGGAGCCGGACGCCGTCGACGACGTCGTTCACGCTGGCCACCTCGAGACCGGGATCGGCGATACCCGTCGTCCGGTTGGTGTCCTTGGCCGCCACGAGGGGGGCGATAGAGCGCAGCGAGTAGATGAAGCGGTCCAGCGGCCGGTCGTCGTCGTGCAGCCAGCGTTCGAGCCGGTAGCCCAGCAGTGCGCCCAGGGGTTGTCCGGCCCGGACGCCGTCGAGCACCGTCAACGCCTCGCGCACCCTGGTGCTCGACAGGTCGATGTTCAACGGCCCCTTGCCCGTTCCGTCCGGGTCGTGGGTGAGTGCGGCACCGCGCAGCACCGCGGCCGTCGCCGAGTGCGCCAGGCTCGGCGCGAGGATGTATCCCCCGTCCCCGGCGGCGCCGGGCGCATGCTCGACGTCGATTCCGTACACCCAGCCGTACACCCCGACCGCCACACCGCGGCCCCCGTCCGCGCGGATCCTGTCCAACCGCCGGGTGGCGCGCGAGGTCTGCCAGGCATCCACCCGGTAGGACGCGCAGTCGATCGTCTCGGCCGTGAGCAGGGTGCGGTCGACGGTCTCGGCGACACCGCCGATCGTGCGGACCGCGCGCCGGATCTCCACCAGCTGCAGCACCGCACGCATCGCACCGCTGAGCGCCTTGCCCACGGTGACCCCGGAACCCGCGACACCGATGAGATCGATGGGGTGCTTCGTACTCCCGGGATGGCGGACCGCGAAGGCGACCGGGTCGAACACGTTGGCCCGGGGGTCGGGGTCGAAGTGATACTCCCAGGGATTGGATCTCTCGGCCTGTTCGGCCACGAACCGCGCCCACGCCGCGGTGAGTGGTTCGTCGATGCGGTACGGGTCCAGCACGTCGTCGAGCACGCGCGTGGTCTCCTCGAGCGCACGCGTCTGCGGCCATGCGCGCCCGACCGCCCGGAACAGCGCCAGACGGCGCGCCTGGATCTTGTCCACGGCGAACTGCGCGGTCGACAGCGACAGCGCGAGCAGGGCCTGCAGCACGCTGGCGGGTTCGACGATGGCGTGACCGTCGAGCATGTCGGCGCACGCTTGCGGATCGCTGTCGTGGGCGAGGGGAAGTCGCAGCATCCTGGCGTTGTCGGACACCAACTCCGGCACCCGGAAGTCCTCGAACCGGTAGCCCGTCCACTGCGCCACCTTGGCCATCAGATCCCGCAACGCCTTCTTCTTCGGCGGCTCGAGGACGTCCGGGATGAACGGCATCGCATCCACCTCGCCGACCAGCACATGACGAACGCGCAGCGCCCTCGACGTCGGCTGCATGGCCAGGATCCGCGGCAGGTCCCGGTCGAGCTGTCCACTCGACACGGTGGGAACCTGGAATTGTTGCGCCGCCCAGAGTGTGCGCACCGCGGGCACGACCTTCGACAGTGTGACGTCGACGGGGTCGTCGGGGTCCGGTTTCCAGGTCGGCGGATCGTTGTTGATCACGGCGAAGTTCGACACCGGGAGGATGCCGTACGGTTGGCGGCCCACCCGGATCGCCGGCAGCGGCCCCCGGCCCCGGACGTACCGGATGTCGTGGTCTCTGAGCTCGCGACGAGCCCACTCCGGGAATGCGCTGCCCTTCAGAGTCGGGGTCATGATGCGGTCGAACAGCGGCGCCCACGTGACCGGCCACAGCGCGGTGTTCAGTGCGCCGGCCCAGTCCTGTTCGGGCCGGTCCGGTTCGTCGAGCGACGCGAGCGCCGAGACATCCACGCCGAGGGCACGGCCGAGTGCACCGGCCGGCGTCACCGCCGGCGGGAACGACGCGTGCTCGGGCGGTTGGGGTTCGAGGAAGAGAATCGGTTCGCCGACGGTTTTCTCCTCGCCGCCGACCAGGGTGATGCCGCTGGTCACCGGACGCGCAGACGACGGCGCAGGCCGGAACCGGGGCTCGGCGGGAAAGCCGTCCGGACGGCGCCACGTCGTGCGGTGGTCGGCGGTGTTGTTGGTGATCGCGCCGGTGGGCAGGAAGTCGAATCCGTCGCTGTGGGCGTGCACCCGCAGCAGTCGGCAGAACTCCGCGGCGGCCGCCTCCGGTGGCTGCATGCTGACCCCGACGACCTGCACCGGCGGCATCAGCGGGGGCGACGGCGGTGAGATGTCGACGGTCACGGCCATTCCGGCGCGGACGGCCGCGTCGTAGTCGGTGAGCCACTTCAGTTCCGGATCCTGTTGTGCACCGGCGCTTCCCGTCAGCGCGTTGGCGGCTCCGGACAGTGTGCCTGCGGCGGCAGGCGCCGCACCGTCGGTGTTGGGCGCAGGCCCCAGCGCGGGCGCCCGCTCGATGCGTGCGCCGGCCTTGACCTTCACCTCGGGCTGGTGGACGAGCACCCAGAACCGCTCGGGCATCAGCGCCGCACGCACCCGGTCGGCAACCGCCTGCGGGGCGAGGCTGGGGAAGATCGGCTGGCCGGTGGTCGCCCCGTAGTTCGTCGGCAGGTAGAGCGCCGCGACCCACCCGGCGCGATGGGGACCGACCTCGGCGACCAGCTTCTGCCACCGGTCCGATGCCGGGGCGTCGTCGCCCTCGGTCCAGCGACGTCGCCAATACCGCGCGCCGGCAGCCTGTTCCGCGGCCGACAGACCGCGACCGAGCCGGTCGACATGGATGTCGTCGGGATAGATCCGCACCTTCAGCTGGGTGCGGTTCGCACTCAGCCGGGTCTCGATCCGGATGGGCAGCAGGAGCAGCGGGGTGCCGGGATCGACGTGTGCCCACTCGTAGCGGTCGCTCATGGTTGCCGTCGCATCCGGTTGGCGATCAGGATGTCGCGGGCGGCGAACGCTGCGCGTTCGGGGTGACGGAACAGCAACCACGCGAACCGGGCACTGTCGGCGCGCATCATCGCGCCGTCGACGGGCACCGGTGGCGCCTTCGCGGCCAGGAATCCGGTGTTCTTCGGGTCCAGGTCGTCCCAGGTGAGTCCGTCCCGGTCCCAGGCGGTCGCCGTCGAGGGGCGCCCATCGCCTTCGAGCAGCCCGAAGCGGGGTTCGCCGACGTGCTCGCTGAGGGTGAACCACCACGACATCGGTTTGCCGGGCGGCGGATCCTGAAGCCGCTGCGCGGGTTTCGGTGGCGCACCCGGCAGGCTGAAGCCCAGCAGCAGGATGTCGGGGTTCAGCTGCAGTCGGAACAGGGGTGTCGCGGCGCCCTGCGGGTTGAATCCGGGCGGCGGATCACCCTGGCCGCGCTGGGTGACCAGGGCGGCCAGCATCGTCGGATACCGGCGCACCACCTCTCCGCGGACGACGACGACCAGGGCGTTGGCCACGTCGTCGCGCAGGTGTCCACCGAGCGGCGCCTGTGGATCGAAGCGGTGCACCGGCTGGGTCAACTCGTCGGCCGCCGTCCAGAACGACCGGAACGACGTCGCCCGGCCGTCGGTCGGATAGCCCCGCCACACCAGTTCAGAGGCGAACTCGGTGTTGCACCCGACGAGGAATGCCTCGACGAAGCGGCGGTTGGTCTGCAGCACCGTCACCAGCTCCGCCGGCTGGATGTCGGCGACGCCGGGCATCAGCCACTCCGGGTCGTACCGGTGCAGCGCCTCGTACATCGGGTGGTCGAATTTCGGGCCGGCGAGCACCGGTTCGACGCGGCGGTCGTCGAACCAGTCCGGCGGCAGCCATTCCGGCCAGTCCACCAGACGCGGCAACCGGCCCAGCACCCGGCGGGTCGCGGACACCGAGGGACTCAGCGCCGGAACGAGTTTCAGCGCGGACACCGCGAAGGTGGGGCGGGCGTTCTCCACCGTGACCACCGGCGTGGCGGCGGCCGCGAACATCCTGTCGACGTCGCGCCGCCATGCTGCCGGGCTCGGGACGGCAGCGACGGACCGGTCGACCGTCACCGGCTCGGGCCACCTGTCGATGAGCTCCGAGGTGCGCACCGCCGGGCGTCCGCGCGCGTCGGTGCGTACGGTGGCCCTCACCCTGCGCGCCGAGTCGGCCGTGACGAAACACTCGGTGACGCGCAGGCTCAGCGCCGTCTGCAGGAGTTCGGTGATCCTCGGCCGCACGTCGTCCACGTCGTCGACATCGCCGGTGCCCTCACCGGGTTCGGGCAGCTCCGCCAACAGTTGTTCGAGGCTGGCCCCGAGCACTCTGGCGGCGAATTCGCCTGCGGGCGCGGCGCGCTCACGCAGCGCCGCACCACCGTCGGCCGCCACCCGCAGGTCCGGCGTGCTCAGCGCGATCAGGGAGTCGGCGTCGAAGTCGATCTCGGCGGCCACGGCCGCGAGCACGGCCGGGCTGGGAGAGCCCAGCACGTCGCCCAGCGGGCGCACCCAGCTGCGGGTACGGCCGGCGTCGTCGGTCAGCATCCGGCGCACCGCGGTGGAGCGGGCGGCCGAGGTGCCGGCGAACCTGGTCGCGGACCCGCGCGGCGCGGCGAAGCGGCGCAGTTGGCCGATCGCCGCCAGCGGCAGCACGCTGGCGGCCAGCCGCGCCCGGACGGTGCCGAAGGACGGGTCCGGCAGCCGGCCGGTGACGGGGTTGGTCACCGTGAGCAGACTCGACCCGTCGAGCTTGTCGAGCCGCTTGTGCAGCGATTCGCTGACGTAGCGGCCCAGCTGCGCCAGCCGCAGCGCCTGGTTGGTGGCGAGCACACCGCCGACCTGCGTCCAGGCCGACGCCATCAGGTCCTCTTGATCCATCTGCACCACGCGGGTGCCGAGACCGGCCACGAGCCGATCCGCGGGGTCGAGGTTGAGGGTGCGGAACCAGCCCGGCGCGGCTTCGGAGACGTCGCCGCGCGCGATGTGGGCACCGCCGTAGAGCGGCGGCCCGACGGTCGGTTTCTCGGGAGCGGCCGCACCGTAGCGGTAGGCGGCGACGGCTTCGAGCTGCCGTCTCAGTTCGGCGGTGGTGGCCGCGGGCCACTTCTTGCCATCGGTGAGCGGATCGTCCACGGCGACGAGCGCGCCGCGGACGGCCCGGGTGCGACCCGCCTCGCCCGCCGCGACGGCGGCGATTCCGTGACCCGGCCGTCCGGTGTCGACGTGTCTGATCCCGACATCGACGCGGGAGTCGGCGTCGGGTGGACGGAGGCGGCCGGCCAGCGTGGCGAAGTCGCCGTCGCGTCCGGTGCGGAAGGTCCACGAGTCGTAGACCGGCAGCACCACCCGGGCATCGCCGGTCCGCCACGCATACGCGAGCGTCGCCGTCTGGGCGGTGCCGGTCAGCCCGGCTTCCTGGCCGGCCCGGAAGACCGGCACCAGACAGGCGATCCATTCCTTGTCCTCGGTGAGGCGGCGCGGACACACCAGGCGCGACAGGTTCAGCGCGGGACTGCCGTCGTCGAGGCCGCCCGCGACATCGGACCCCAGCACCTGCGCATGCGCCCACGCCCAGGCGTCGTCGGGTGGCGGGAGTTCGCCGGCAGGCACGGTGACGGTCGCCGATCGGTCGGCGCTGCGCGCGGTGAACACGGCCTCGGCCGCGTCGACGACGACCAGCCGCAGCCACGGCGGCAGGTTGCCGTCGGCGCCGGGTCCGGTGGGGGTGAACTGCCACGGCAGGTCCGGGCGGTCGAATTCGACGTGCGCGAGGTCGCCGGGTTCGGCGTTGACGGTTCCGGGCGCGGGATGCCTGCGGATGATCTGGCTCGGATCGACGGACACGACGTCGCCGGGTCCCCGGACGGTGACGGTGACGTCGGCTCTGGACGGTTGTGCGGTGGCCTGATCGGCGGGAAGCGCCCGCACGGCCACCGATATCGTCATGGTGGCCCGGACGGCGGCGGTCGGGCGGAAGGCCTGCCGCAGCGCCGACACGGCGCCGGTGCGGTAGTAGGGCAGGAACGCGTAGCGCGATCCGGCCGGCCTCGGAGCCGTCACCCGACACCGCCCAGCGCCATCAGTTGTACGGCGCCGCCGCCGAGCGCGGTGAGTTCCTGCTCGGCGAGCGTGAACGTCATCGCGGTCGCCGGTCCCCCGGACAGCGCCTGCAGCGTGTCCGCGGAGACCACGACCATCTGCGCCGGGCCGGCGATGGAAAGGTCGCTGCCCGCCGTGTCGTAGCGGGGGCGCGCGGCGCTGGTGCCCGCGGCGGTCGCCGCGACCGCGAGCCCGGTGACCGCCGACGCGTCGACCGAGTCGAGAAAGCCGCCCGTGTCGTGGTGCGGGAACGAGGTGACGTAGTGCGGCTGGACCCAGACCACGCCGGGCACCTCGTCGGCGTCGCGCAGGTCGACGTGCAGTCCGGCGGGCATGGCTTCGAACGAAGGCCGGCGCAGCACGTCGTCGTCGGACAGGTCCAGGTACTGACCGGGCGCGAATTCCCCGGTGAGCGTGGTGGTTTCCGCGGTGTAGCCCGGCGCCGACTGCTGGGAGACGGTGGCCGGGCCCACCACCACGCGCCGCTCACCCTCGGCGAGACGGCTCGCGCCGATCCGGACGATGTCGACGTCCAGCGGCACCGCGCTCTGGGTCACGGACACCTGCGACCACGGGTCGACGAGGATGCCCGCCCCCGGGTCCGCCGCCGCCAGCGCGACACCGTATTGCGCGGCCGCGCCGGTGGCGCTCCACGCCTTCGGCTCGCGCAGCGCGTCGATGACCATCGCGCGTGCCGAGACCACCGGCGCAGGCGCCGGACGCTCGCTGCCCCAGGTGACCGGTCCGACGTCGATCGAGATGTCCGGCAGCGGCCACGGCAGCTCGACCTCGCCTGTCCCCCATGCCTTCCAGGGGGCGGGACCCTCCAGATGCAGGCGCAGGGTGACGGCGAGCAACGTGATGTCGAGAACCCGGACCGCCACGCCCGCCATCAGGTCGGCCTGGAAACCGAACGGCTCGAACTGGATCAGCGCATCGAGAGCCGCCGAGCCGTACACACCGGTGCCGTCGATCCCGTAGCGGACGTCCAGCGCGCCGCCGAACTGGACGGTGTTGGTGGTGACGGCGGCATAGGCCTCGAGCCGCAGATGAAAGGCCGGTGGCGAGATCTCCGCCGTGATGCGCCGCAACCCGGCGAGTTCGCCGGGCGGTTGATAGCGGGGGTGGAAGCCGCCCGCCGACAGGACGAAGGTCGGGTCGGTGCCCAGTCGTAGCAGCATGCCGAATTCGCCTGCTACGGAGAAGAACCCGATTCGGGAATCGACCAGCGCGGCGAGGATGAGGACGCGGTCGCCGCTGAACTCCCCGTAGATCTCGGCCTTGAGGTCGATGATCGGGGCGAACTCGGCGGGTACCGCGATGCGCAGTCGTCCGAGGACGAGGACTTTCGGATCCGGCAGGGACAGGATCAGCGCCACCTCGGCGGTGACGAACGAGATGGGCCGGCCCCACCCCAGCTTGACCATGGGCCCGACCACGAAACCGCCCTCGTGCACGGGGAACACCGTCGCCAGCGTGTCGAGGATGGCCGGCGCGGCGCGGGCCGGGTCGTCGGGGAACAACAGCCTGCTGATCGTGCCGTCACCGACGCCGGCGGCCAGCGCCCTGGTGTCCGCGGTCACGTTGGCGCCGATGATCCCGCCGACACCGTTGAGGGTGAACAGCAGGCCGAGTTCGACGGGCGGGACGATCTGCACGGAGACCGACACCGCGAACGAGAAGCCGTCGGGCCGGTCGGTGAGTACGGCGAAACCGGTGACCGCGACCGGCCCGATCCGCAGCGCCAGCGCTCCGGAGTACCGCGTCCAGTCGGGGTGGCCGGGCACCGTCACCCGTTCGAGGAAGCCGCCGCCGCGGACCGGACCCGCGTCGAGCGCGACACCGAATCCGTCCGGCGAGGTCGTCGACGCCTCGCGCAGTGGTCGGTCGCCCAGTGGGTCGATCTCGAACCGCACGCCGAGGTTCTTCGCGGTGAGGGTCAGCGGTGACCCGATGGAGCCCTGCACCGAACTCGTCAACGCGACGAAGAGCCGGCTCCCGGTGGGCACCACGTCGAGCACGAGGCTGGTGATCCGGACCGGGCCCTTCGACGCGGGCGGCACCAGCGTGATGCGCTCACCGCGGGCGCGCCCGTTGACGGTGAAACCGGTTGCCGTGTCGACGCGGAGCGTGACGGTACCGCTCACGTCGCCGAGCCCGAGCGCGGAGGTCAGCGAACCGGTGACCGGGTCGGCCAACCTGACATCCTGCAGCCGCAGGCTCAATCCCAGTTGCGGCGCACCGCCGTAGCGGAAGTCGGCGGCGAGCGTGACGGCACCGATCGCCACGACCCCGAGCAGCGATGCGTCGACGGCGGTGACCTTCAGCTCGGCCGACGCATCGCCGGCCGCCATGGTGACCTGCGAGCCGGACAGGCCGAGCAGCTCTGCGAATTCGCCGCCCACCGACCCGGTGTCCAGCACGCGCCGCGCGATCGTGCGCAGGCCGTCGAGGCCCACCGCAGCCTTGACGGCCTTGACGACCTCGGCCAGTGAGGCCGCCGCCGACTGGGTGAAATCGAGTGCCCGCGGCTCGAATCCGGCGTCGATCGAGGTGGAGAACCGGTCGATCGCCGCGATCACCGCGTCATGGGCCGCGTCGTCGACCGGGACGCCCAGCTGAGTGCCCAGCACGTCGGCCGTCCGCATCACCTCCAGCACCACCCGGTTGAGCCGCCCCCGCAGGTGGGCGAGCGCACGCAGCAGCAGTTCGACCGCGATCTCGCTGCGAACCGCATCCGGCAGCGGCGGACCGCCGAGCACCTGGGCGGCCGACACCGCGAACCGGGCTTCGCTCGCGCCGTGGTCCTCGAGCGTTTCGAAGCGGAACCCGTTCTGCCTGAGCCAGTCTCGGGCCGCGCCGTCGGCGTAGGCCAGGATCATCCAGCCGCCGGACGGTGACGGTGTGGTGGTGACGAGGTAGAGCCCCGGCTGATTCATCAGCCGCTGACTGGACGGCGACCCGGTGATCGCGATGTAGGTGATCACGGGTGATGCCACGTGCTCCACGAGCCGTGCTTGAGCAGACCGAACAACGCGGCATGCACCTCGCGCTCGATCTTGGGGTACACGTCGGTGAAGCTCGGGTGGAAACCGCCCTCGTCCTCGTCGGGGTTGTCGGGGTTCTGACTCTTCGCCAGGCCGCATTCGACGGTGAAGGCGACACAGCGTCGGGTCACTCCCGCGGCGAACTGACGGCTGAAGGCGTAGTCGTCCGCGACGCCCGTGTAGGTCTCGTCGTCGCCCTGCATCCCGGCGGACTGCGACACCGCATAGGTCGAGCGCCGGCGTGCGACGGGCGAGGCACCGGCCGAGTCGACGATCTCCTTGGCCATGGCCAGCCCGAGCTCGGCGAGCAGGTTGTTGAGATCGTTGTCGACGAACTCGCCGTAGCGTGTCGCGGTCGCGGTGACGCCGTCACGCTGCCGGTCGTAGGCGGCATTGCCGAAAGACTTTGTGCGTTCGGTGCTCTGGTTGGTCTCCATCCCCCAGGGGAAGCTGACGCTGCGCCCGCTCATGTGGACGTCGACGAAGACCTCCACCTTCTCGGCGTCGATCAGGGTCGCCACGTTGCGGGTCTCGGGTTCGGAATGCGGGCTCGGCCCGTGAAACGTGCCCGCACACGGTTGCGTGGACGCCTTCACGCGAGTCGCCGCGGCGGTGTCGTAGTACTTCTCGTAGTTCCAGGCGATGTCGTAGTTCCGGTTGATGTCCACACCGCGGCATGGCCCGGCAACCGCGCTGCGGCGGTTCTTGCGCCACAGGAGGTTCTCGGCGTCCCCCTTCGCAGCGGTCACCGAGACCCATCGACCGTCGGGATTCACCAGCGGAAGCACGATGACGTCGAACCGTCGGAGTATCGCCGCGACATCCGCGGCCGCGACGACATACGGCGCCTTACCGTGCGCGTCGTCGGCCGGATTCTCGTAGGGCACACCGCCGCTCTCGAACCGCGGATAGACGATGTCCCGGGCGAACGTCTTCGCCTCGGCCAGTTTCTCCGCGAAGCGCAGGAGGGCGTCGGGCGGAACCCACTCCCTGGCGTGCGCGCCACCGATGAACAGCGCGGGGATCTTGGGCGTCGTCACGGTCCGGTCGGTCAGCGCGACCGCCGTGATGGGAAAGCCGTTCGGCGCCACCCCGGGAGCGCCGACCGGCGAAGCGGTGAGGTGCACCGGCCGACACAGCTCTCGGTAGTACAGCGCGAGGTCGGCGAGTCGGTCGACCAGTTCATCGGGTTTGAGGTATCCGCCGATGGCTCCCCCTCGGCCAAGCGGGCAAACGATTACGGTGACGATATCGCCCACATGGGCTGACGGCGCGTCGAATCGGCGCGGACGTCGACGGGTACGTGCATAGGGAAGGAATTTGCCGGTGCGCACAGCGAGGGTCCTCATGGCGGCACTGTTGGTCTGACCGTCGGCTGCACCCGCGAGGTCACCGGCACCGCCCGCCAGGACCCCGACCAACCGCGCGCGGCGGTGACCGAGGACGGCTACGGCATCCTCGTCGGCGATCCCGACGCCGCAGCGCAGATCGAGGTGTTCACCGAACCGCAGTGTCCGCACTGCGCCACCCTGCAGGCCGAGTTCGGACGCGAGATGGCCGGCTACATCAGCCTCGGGCAGTTGGCGGTGACCTACCGGCCGGTGACGTTCCTCGACCAGAACGGCGACCACTCGGCCCGGGTGAGCAACGCGATGTTCGCCGCCGCCGACGCGTCACCGCGTGCGGTGGCGTTCCAGGCGTTCGTGGAGGAACTGTGGGCCCATCAGCAACCCGGCGGCACCGGACCGACCGATGCGGACATGGCCGACATGGCCCAGGACAGCGGCATCCCCGCGCCCGGGGTCCAGGCCGTGGGGGCGCGGCGGCGACGCCGTCGACACCCAGGCCATGTCCGACCTCAACGTCGAACTGCTCACCGAGATCAACGTGTACGGGGTCGGCACCCCGACGGTCTACGACCTGGTCAACGACGAAGTGCTCGACATCGACGACGACGACTGGCTGTCGAAGCTCATCGCCACGATCTAGCCCGTCGTCGCCGGTTCGCCTGCTTCGGGCTCCCGGGCCAGGCGCTTCTGCAGCACCGCCAGGCCGATCAGCGCACCCCCGGCGACCAGCCACCCCACGACCGCGATCGACCCGGCCGGGATGATCGCCAGCGACGCGTCGCGGTCGCGCACGCGGACCAGATCCGGGTCGTTGCGGTCGTATTCGACGTAGATGCGCATCCCCGTCTCCAGCTCCGACGGATACAGCACGCCGAGTTCGGGACGGTAGGTGACGCGGTCGGGGGTGACGAACTCGATGGTCGACCGGCGGGGGCCTGCGCTGAGCACCGTCGCCTCCGCCACACCCATGTGGCGTTCGATCTGGCGGTCGTTGCGCCAGGCGCCGACGACCATCAGCGTCGACTGCAGCGTGACCAGGCAGGCCGCCAGGATGATCCCGATCCGCACCCGCCGGATGACCCGTTCGGCGCGGGTCTCGTCCTGGTCGCCCCACAGGTGCGGGATGACCACGCGCCGGACAGTCGCCACCCGTTCCGCCAGTGTCACAGTGCGGCCTTGATCGAGGCGTGCAGCGCGCGCAGCGACGACCTGTCGGCTTTCACCTCCAGCACGCGCATCCCCTCGTGCGGTTCGTCGAGCGCGTCGGCGAGCTGACCGACCTCGATCTGGCGGTTGTCGACGTGATAGGCCCGGCACAGTGCGCCGACGTCGACATCGTGCGGGGTGCCGAACACCCGCGAGGACACGTCGCTGAAGCGCGGATCGCCCTGTTCGAGCAGTTCGAAGATGCCGCCGCCGTTGTCGTTGGACACCACGATCGTCAAATCGCGCGGGGTCGGCTCGGTCGGCCCGATCAACAGTCCCGAACTGTCGTGCACGAACGTCAGATCTCCCATGAGCGCGACCGTGCGGCCGCCGGTGCGGTCGTGGGCGAGCGCGGCGCCGATCGCCGTCGACACCGTGCCGTCGATACCGGCGACCCCGCGGTTGGAGCGCACCTGCACACCGTGCGGGGTGAACCCGACCAGCGCGGCGTCTCGCACCGGGTTGCTCGCGCCGAGTACCAGCTGATCACCCGGGCGGACGGCGTCGGCCACCGCGGCGGCGACATGCAGGCCGGTGGTCAGCGGGTGCGCCTTCAGCTGGCCGCGGACCGCGGCGACGGCGTGGGCGTTGACCTCCGCACAGCGGCGCAGCCACGCCGGATCCGGGGCGCCGGTGGTGACCGCGCGGGTGCCGGTGGCCTGCGAGTTACCGCTGACGTCGGGCCAGCGCGGCCCGGTGGTGAGCGCGTACACCGGCACCGACGGGTCGGCGAGCAGCGCGGAGACCGGCCGGTGCAGTGTCGGACGGCCGAGCATGATGACCTGTTTGGGCCGCAGCAGCCGCAGCGCCAGGGGGTGCAGCGGGTTGGCGGCCGGCGGTGCGGTCGGTTCGGCGACGGTGGGCAGGTCGGCGAGGTTGGGGTGCACACCGGCGCCGTGACCGGCGATCACCACGGTGTCGGGGGTCAGGTCGATGTCGAGCGGCTGGTCGAACGTCACCGGCGGGGTGTGGGTCCACGGTTTGCCGTCGGGGCGCCCCGGCGGGCAGGAGCCGTCGTCGTCGAACGTGGGCACCAGCGGTTCGCGCAGCGGGATGTCGAACTGCACGGGTCCGGCGTTGGCGCTGCGCGAGCCCGTCGCCGCCACCACGACCCGGCACGTCGCCGACCGCCACTGTGCATTGAACGCATCCATCCGCTCCGGGCTGTCCTCCGCGAGACCCAGGCTGATGTTCGCGCGGACCTGGCTGCCGAAGTAGCCGAGTTGCTCGAAGGTCTGGTTCGCACCGGTGCCGAGCAGTTCGTAGGGCCGGTTGGCGCTGAGCACGATCAGCGGCACCCGCGCGTAGTTCGCCTCGACGACGGCGGGGCCCAGGTTCGCGACCGCGGTGCCCGACGTCATCGCCACGCACACCGGCGCCCGGTCGGCGACCGCCAACCCGATCGCGAGGAAGCCGGCGGTGCGCTCGTCGATGCGGACGTGCAGCCGCAACCGGCCCGCGCGGTCGGCGTCGGCCAGCGCGAACGCCAGCGGCGCGTTGCGCGACCCCGGGCAGAGCACGACGTCGTGCACGCCGCCGCGAACGAGTTCGTCGACGACGACACGCGCCTGTGCCGTCGAGGGGTTCATCGCTACAGGATATCGGCGAAGAATTTCAGCGCCGCGGCGTTGACCTCCTGCGGCCGTTCGATGAAGCCGAGGTGGCCGGCATCGGCGATCTCCAGGTACCGCCCGTGCGGCATCGCGTCGGCGACCTCCTTGCCCAGGTGCGGGGGCAACAGGACGTCGTCGGCGAACCCGATCACCAGGGTGGGGATGCGGATGCTGCGGTAGGCGGGCAGGCGGTTGTCCTTCGGCCCGACCGACCCCTGTGTCCGCAGACCCGGGGTGTACTTGGTCGGCCACATGGTGAACATCTCGATCCAGTCGCCGATCGCGCGGTCGTCGTTGATCGTCTTGGGTGAGAAGTTCTCCAGCACACGAACTTTCGCGTCGTACCGGGGCGGCAGCGTGACGCCGGCGTCGACCAGTTCGCGTTCGGCGTCGGAGAAGAAGTTGCGGGCACGATCGTGACGGCCACGGGTGGCCATCAGCACGGCGGAGCGGACGAGTTCCGGGCGGGCCAGCATGAGTTCCTGGGCGATGAAGGAGCCCATCGACACCGCCACGATCCGGACCGGCGCCGCACCCAGTTTCTCGATCAGCGCGGCGGTGTCGGCGACCATCTGCTCGACGCCGAAGCCCTCGGCGTTCTCGGTGGCGCCCACGCCGCGATTGTCGAAGGTGATGGCCCGGTAGCCGTTGCGCACGAACTCCGGGACCTGGTGCAGGTGCCAGGTGCGGCCGGCGCCGCCGCGACCGGCGATGAACAGCACCGGGATGCCGCTGCCGCGATCGTCGTATGCGAGATTCACGCCTCCCGACGCTACTCGACGGCGAATTCGGTGTAGTTGGTCGCGCCCAGCGCAACGAACTACACCGAAATCACTCGGCGACCTCGGTGAACGCGAGGATCGGGATGGTGCGGCCCTGCGTCAGCTTCTCGTAGTCGGCGTAGCTGGGGATCCAGTTCTTCGCCAACTCCCACAGCCGGTCGCGCTCGGCGCCGGTGACCTCCTCGCCGAGGAAGGTGCCCTCGTAGCCCCCCGCGGTCAGCGTGACGCGCGGCTGTTTGCGCACGTTGTGGTACCAGGCGGGGTGGCGGCGGCCGCCGTAGTTCGAGGCGACGACGATCACCCTGCCGTCGTCGGTGAAATAGGTCAGCGGTGTGACGCGCTGTTCGCCGGTCTTCGCGCCGACCGAGGTGAGCAACAACTCCGGGGTGACCATCGCCGTGGACACCCGGCCGCGGCTGAGGCGCAGCAGCGGCGGGTCGATCCGCGGCACGATGTGACGAACCAGATAGCGCACCGGCCGGGGGCGCAGCAGCCGTGCGCCGACCTTCAGCATCGGCGAGCCTGCGGTCGGGTCCACCTCGGGTATGCCCATGCGGCGATCCTATGCAGACGCCCTCCGGCGGCCCCTGCGCGTGCGGACGGACTGCAGTGCGGTGTCCCACAGCAGCTTCGCCGACGGCCCGAGTTGGCGGTGGGTGACGAAGGTGTCCTTGCCCAGCGCCGCGGTGGCGGCGGCCTTCGTGGCGGCCGACGCCTTCGACACGTGGCCGGAGTCGAACGGCGGCTGCGGGTCGTACTCGAGGATGAGTTGCGTGGCCTTCGCGTGGTCCTCGCCCGCGATCTGCCCGGCCAGCCACATGGCCAGGTCGATGCCGGCCGAGACGCCGGCGGCCGTGACGACCTTGCCGTCACGCACCACGCGTTCGTCCCCGACGGGGGTGGCGCCGAAGGTCTTGAGCAGCGGGACGGCCATCCAGTGCGAGGTGGCGCGCCTGCCGTCGAGCAGCCCCGCGGCGGCGAGGACGACCGATCCGGTGCACACCGACGTCGTCCACTCGGTGGTCTCGTCGGCGGTGCGGAGCCACGCGAGCAGCTTCTCGTCGCGCGCATGTTCCATGGAGGTGGGGCCGCCCGGTACGAGCAGGACGTCCGGCGAGGGGGTCTCGTCGAACGAGTGGGTGGCCCCGACCACCAGCACGCCGGAGTCGGCGGTGACGGGTCCGGGTTCGTGCCAGACGAAGCGGATCTCGGTGTCGGGCAGATTGCGCAACACCTCGTAGGGGCCGATGAAGTCGAGTGCGGTGAAGCCGGGATAGAGCACGATCGCGATCTGGGGCATGGCCGGTCCTCTCAGGCGGTGAACGTCTTGCGGTAGTGGTCGGGTGAGACGCCGAGCCTCCGGATGAAGGTGCGGCGCATGGTTTCCGCGGTGCCGAAGCCACAGCGGGCGGCGATCGTGGTGACGGTGTCGTCGCACTCCTCGAGTTGGCGGCGCGCGGCTTCGGTGCGGACGCGTTCGACGTAGGCGCCGGGGGTTTCGCCGACCTCGGCGGTGAACACCCGGGTGAAGTGACGCGGGCTCATCGCCGCGCGCCGGGCCAGGTCGGTGATGCTGTGCGCGGCACCGGGTTCGGCCTCGACGGACTCCTGAACGTCGCGGATCGGGGCGCGTTTGGCGCGTGGCGTCCACACCGGCGCGGCGAACTGTGTCTGCCCGCCGGGGCGGCGCAGGTACATGACCAGCCAGCGGGCGACGGTCTGCGCGGCCTCGGTGCCGTGGTCGTCCTCGACGAGTGCCAGCGCGAGGTCGATGCCCGCGGTCACCCCGGCCGCGGTCCACACCCGGGGAGAACTGCGCACGAAGATCGGATCGGGGTCGACGGCGACCGCGGGATAGCGGGCGGCGAGGCGTTTGGCGAAGGCCCAGTGGGTGGTCGCCGGACAGCCGTCCAGCAGACCGGCCTCGGCGGCGAGGAAGGCGCCGGTGCAGACGCTGACGACACGGCGGGCGTGTGGGGCGGCGGCGCGCACCCAGCCGATGAGATCCGTGTCGGCGAGCGCATCCTCGGTGCCGGCTCCACCGGGCAGGACGAGGGTGTCCAGCGGACTGTCCGGCCGCGGAAGGGGTTCGGCGGCCAGCGAGAGGCCGGTGCCGGTGGTGACGGGCCGACCGCCGAGCGAGCCGATACCGACCCGGTAGCCCTCGGCGCCCTCGGCGGCGAGGTATCGCGTGGCGCCGGTGAACACCTCGAACGGGCCGACGAGGTCGAGCGCCTGGATGCCGGGGAACCCGACGATCAGCACGGATCTCGTCATGGGTTCAGTGTGTCGGTCGCAATGCGTGGCGTCTACGCCATGGATCCCACAGATCAGGCCATCCGCGCGGTCGCCCATCCGCGCGTAACGCTGCGGCGCCCAGAAGGCTCGACTTCCGCCGTGGCGTCACGCAGCCCGGAAAAGTGGGCGTCTGCACGTACTAGCGGACCAGCGGCGCGAGGTGGGTGCGCGCATAGCGGGTCACCGCATCGTCGTCGGTGACGTCGAGGACGGGGGTGCTCACCTGGACCAACGACGCCGCGAGGCGGATGTGCATCTCGGACACTGCGAGCAGGTCGTCGTCGGCCATGGTGGCGCCCGCGGCCCGCAGCGCCCTGGCCATCGCGATGGCCGCATTGACCAGGAACACGCGCGCCTCGTCGTACATCCCCACCGTGGCGGTGAAGTCGCCGTCGAGTTGCAGGAACCGCCGCATGACCGGTTCGCCCGTCAGCAGCCGGACCCCCTCCCGGAACGCGGCCACCGCGGCCTCCTGCGGATCGGCGCCCCCGCCGACGGTCTGCAGCCGCGCCATCGCGAAATCGAAGGTCTGCCTGCCGAGTTCGGTGATCAACGCGTCGCGGCTGGGATACCGGCGGTACAGCGTGCTGCGGCTCACCCCGGCCTGGCGGGCGACGACGTCCATGCTCAACCGGCCGACGCCGACGAGCGCGACCTCCTCGGCGGCGGCCTTGAGGATCGCGGCTTCCTGTTCGGACCGGTTGGCATTGGTGCGACGCATCGGCTCAGCCCGCCGGACACCCGGGCGGAGGCGCGAACGACTCGAGCGCGACGGACCGGTGCAGCCGGACCAGCTTCTCGTATTCGATCCTGTTGCGGGCCAGCGGAATCAGCAGCAGTTTGTCGGGCAGTACCCGCCACGCCACCTGGAGCAGGCGGCAGTACAGATCGAACTCCCGGTCGTGACGGGCCTGCCAGTCGAAACCGGTCATCTCGCGGATCCCCGGGTGCAGGATCCCGAACGAGCACACCTTCACGACGCGTCCGGCGACGGGCCGCAGCAGCAGCCACGGCGGGGTCAGCGCCCGCCGGACCGGGGCCGGCAGCAACAGCGTCGGCAGCGGCAGCCGGGTCAGGTCGGTGGTCACGCGTTGCAGAAACGGGTTCGCGCGCAGTTCGGTGGCGACCATCGCGTCGTAGTACGCCACCGCCTCGGCGTAGGTGGCAGGCAGTTTGGCGTTCTTCCCGGGCAGTTCAAGGCCCCGGAAGGCGTCGAGCAGTTGCAGATAAGCGGCGTCACGTTCGGCCTCGGAGAGCGTGATGCCGGTGCACGGCGTGAACGAATTCAGCACCAGGAAGATGCCGCTGACCGCGATCCAGTTCCACAGCTTCGGGTCGAGCGCGCTGTAGCGGACGTCGGCGAAGTCACCGCTGCCGCGTCCGCGTACGTCGCGATGCAGCAGCTTGAGCCGCTCGGACTCGGCGACCCGGTCCTCGGCGTCGCCCCAGATGGCCAGAAAGGCCGAAAACCCGCTGCGGACACCACGATCGGCGAAGTTCGCGGCGAACCGGCCGGTCCTGTCGACGGCGGCGGCCACCGGCACCAGGGCCACCTCGTCGAAGGCGGCCGCACCGAAGAAACCGCCGAGCGTGCTACCGCTGTGCTTGCGGAACTCGCGCATCACCCTCGGTCGTATGGCGCCGACCATGTCGCCTCCAGCCGTCGACGTTGACACAAAGACTATGCGTTTGTGTCAATATGTCAACGGCTACAGTCGCTTGAGCATCCGCACCACCTTGTAGAACGGCACCGACGCCTCGACGCTGCGCCGCAAGCTGCGCTGCAAGAAGGTGACGTTGAGCAGAACGACGTGGCGTACACCGCAATCCCGCCACTGCGCCGCCTTCTCGACGATTTCGTCCGGCGTGCCGATCAAACCCAGATGCTTGACCACCTCGGGCGGCACGCCCTTGGCGTACGACAACGCGGTCTGTTCGTCCCAGCCCTGGGGCATGATGTCGTGCGCGCCGCCGAATCCGGCCCCGAGCGGATGGGTCGCGCCGTGCTGAGCGAACGCCGAGTCCGGGATGTTCAGCGCGCCGGCCCGGACCACCTCGGACTCCAGCGCTTCATCGAGCAGGTCGCTGGTGCTGGCCGTGAGCGTCGCCAGCACCACCGCGGGCACGATCGACATCGGATCGCGGCCCGCGTCGGAGGCCGCGCTGCGCACCGCGTCCAGACGGAGCGCGTACTCCCGCGGTTCGGTGAGGAACGCGGGGAAGTACCCGTCGCCGTACTTGCCGACCGCGCGCAACATCCGCGGGCCGTGCGCGGCGATCCATATCGGCGGCCATTTGCCGCGGTACGGCGGAAGCGCGAACACCGCGTTGCGCAACGGGAAGTACGGCGAATCGCGGTTCAGCAGTTCGCCTTTGGAGTCCCACAACGCCCGGATGGTGGCCATCGCCTCTTCGAAGCGCGCGACCGGCCTGGACCAGTCGACTCCGTAGGGTTCGTTACCCTCCCGCTCCCCCGTGCCGATGCCCAGAACCGCCCTTCCGCGCGTGAGCAGATTGAGGGTGCAGGCCGCCTGCGCCGTCACCGCGGGGTTGCGCCGGCCGGTGTCGGTGACGGCGACACCGAGTTGGAGCCGGCCGATCCTGTTGCGCGCGGCCAGGTTTCCCAGCATCGTCCACGGCTCCATGTAGGCGTCGACGGACGGGGTGATCTTCGCCGTCTCGCAGTACTGCGGCTGCCACAGCGCCTTCGGGAACAACGCGTTGAGGTGATCGGGAACCCAGAAGGAATCGACCCGGCTCGCCGCCGCTCCCAGATAATTCAGCCGGGTGACCGTCTCGGCCCTCGGCCGGCCCGCCACGATGAGATCGCTCAACCCCACCTGCATGTGCCCAGTGTCCTCGCGGCCGGATGTGTTGCCTAGAGGCGTTGATCAGCCCTCTAGCACTTGCAAACACTCAGCAACGCGGTGGATCCACCACTGACGCCGCTCCGGCGCCGCGGCCAACGCGGTGAGGCGGTCCGGGTCCGGCGCCACGGCCGTCACCGCCAGGTGACCGTCCACCGGAACGAGCGGCGCCGCGACGTCCTCGACGAACAGCCCACCGGTGCCCAACCCGCACGCATGGTCCAACCGCGGCAGCGCCGCCGCCGCGTACAGTCCGCCCGAGATGCCGACCGCCGAATCCAGCGCACTGGACACCACGACCGGGATGTCGATCTGCGTCGCGATGTCCAGCAGTGGACGCACCCCGCCCAGCGGGGCGACCTTGACCACCGCGACGTCGGCGGCGTGGGCCCGGACCACCTGCAGCGGATCGTCGGCTTTGCGGATGCTCTCGTCGGCGGCGATCGGGATGTCGATGCGCGAGCGCAATTCGGCGAGTTCCGGCACCGTCCGGCACGGCTGTTCGAGGTACTCCAGCGGTCCGTCGGCCGCCAGCGCCGCCGCGGCGGTCACCGCCTCCTCGACGGTCCAGCCGCCGTTGGCGTCCACCCGCACGGTCGGCACCGTCGCCCGCACGGCGTTCACCCGGGCGACGTCGTCGGCCAGCGTCTGCCCCGGTTCGGCGACCTTGACCTTGGCCGTCCGCGCCCCGGGGAACCGCGCCAGCACCTCGGGCACCTGCCCGGCGCTCACCGCGGGCACCGTCGCGTTGATCGGGATGCGGTCGCGCCGCGCGGTGGGCGGGGCCGAGTAGGCCGCCTCGATCGCCGACGCCAGCCACGTCGACGCCTCCGACGGTCCGTATTCGAGGAACGGCCCGAACTCCCCCCACCCGGCCGGGCCGTCGATCAGCGCCAGTTCGCGGACCGTGATGCCGCGGAACCGCACCCGCATCGGCAGGGATACGACGTGCAGGCGGTCCAGAAGGTCGTCGAGCGCGGGGTTCACCCCGTCAGTGTCGCCGACCTCACACCGTGGTCCGGTCCCGGCCCTCCCAGAACGGCTTGCGCAGATCCTTCTTGAGGATCTTGCCGGTCGGGTTGCGCGGCAGTTCGTCGACGATGTCGATGCTGCGGGGGCACTTGTAGCGAGCGAGCCGCTCGCGGCACCATTCGGTCAGCTCTTCTTCGGACGCCGAGTCACCCACTGCAACAACGGCTTTGACAGCCTCGCCCCACTTCTCGTCCGGCACGCCGATCACGGCGACTTCGGTCACCGCGGGATGTTCGGCCAGCACCCGCTCCACCTCGATCGAGTAGACGTTCTCGCCGCCCGAGATGATCATGTCCTTGAGCCGGTCCTCGACGAAGATGAATCCGTCGGGGTCGATGCGGCCGACGTCGCCGGTGCGGAACCAGCCGTCGGGAGTGACGGCCTCGGCCGTCGCCTCGGGTCTGTTGTGGTAACCCTTCATCAATTGCGGTGTGCGGAACCACAGTTCGCCCTGTCGGTCGGTCTGCACCTCCTCGCCGGTGTCGGGGTCGACGACCCGCAACTCGGCGTTGGGGATGAGCTGACCCGCGCTGACCAGCCGCTCCGGATGCTCGGTGTCGCGGTGCGCCTCGGGCATCAGATGGCTGATCACCCCGCACACCTCCGTCAACCCGTACACCTGGATGAAATCGGTGTCGGGCCAGGCCTCCAGGGCCTGTCGCAGCAGCGGGAGCGGCATCGGCGACGCGCCGTAGCAGAAGGTCTTCAACGCCCCGAACAACTTCACCGCGTCCGGGCCCGTGTCGAGCACCTTCGCGAGCACGGCCGGCACCAGGAACGTGCGGTTGGCTCCGGCGAGGATGGCGCCCGCGAGCGAGGCCCCGTCCACCTCGCGCGTCATCACGCTGGGAACACCGTCGTGGATCCCGAACTGCACGTACGACTGGCCGCCGACGTGGAACAGCGGCATCGACACCATGTTCTTGTCGCCCTCGTCGAAGCCCCACCCGTCGTGGGCGTTGACCGTGTGCGCGATGAGATTGGCCTGGGTCAGCTCGACACCCTTGGGCCGCCCCGTGGTGCCCGACGAATACATGATCACGCAGGTGTCGTCGGGTGAGACGTCCTCGGCGCGTCCAGCCGGCGTGGCCCCGGCGAGCAGCGCCTCGTACTCGTCGCCGTCGGCACCGTCGGGCGTCACCTCGATGACGTGCTCGACGTGGGTGAGCCGGTCGCGGATCCTGTCGATCGTGGGGCGCAGCTCGCGGCCCACGATCAGCACCGTGGCTCCGCTGTCGTTGAGGACGTAGTCGAGTTCGTCGCCGGCGAGCCGGAAGTTGACGACGGCGTTGGCGGCGCCGAGGGACGCCGCGGCGAACGTCGACTCGACACACGCCGGGTGGTTCTTGTCGAGGAAGGCGACCGCGTCACCGTGGCCGACGCCGAACCCGCTGAGCGCACCGGCGAGCCGGCGGACCCGGTCGTCGAACTGAGCCCACGTCCAGGTCCGGTCGAGGTAGACGACGGCCTCGCCGTCGGGTGTGGCGTGCGCCCAGTGGCTCAGCCGGTCATCGAGGAAACGGGGGTCAGGCAGCGCGGGCATACGACGAGCCTGCCATGACAACGGCAGTTGTCAGAGTTGTTTGGCGTAAACGCAGCGCCCCGCAAGGTAGGTGGCCACGACGTCCAGGCCGGCGATGTCCTCAGGCGGCACGCTGCGCGGATCGGCCGACAGAACCACCAGATCGCCGTACTTGCCCACCTCGATGGATCCGATCACGTCGTCGGCGAACAGCTGCCACGCGGCGTCGAGGGTCTGGGCGCGGATCGCCTGGTCGACGGTCAGCCGCTCCTCCGGCGCAAGGACCCGCCCGCTGGGCGCCGTTCGCGTCACCGCGACGCTGATGTTGCGCAGCGGTTCCTCCGGGGTGACCGGTGGGTCGTTGTGCAATGAGATCCGCATCCCGGTCGCGACCGCCGATCCGCAGGGCATCCACCGACTGCCGCGTTCGGGGCCGAACAACCCGTCCACGATGACGTCGCCCCAGTAGTGGATCTGGTCGACGAAGATGCTGCAGGTGACGCCGAGTGCGTGCGCACGCTTCAGCTGCTCGTCGGTGATGGCCCCGACGTGTTCGAGGCGCAGACGGTGATCGGGCCGCGGGTGGGATTCGAGCACCTCCTCGTACACGTCGAGGATCGTGTCCACCCCGGCGTCGCCGTGGACGTGACACGCCATCTGCCACCCCAGCGGGAAGTAGGCGCCGACGATCTCGCGCAGCTGCTCGCGGGTGTAGTTGGCGTGACCGCACGAGCCCGGCACCACCCCGATGGTCCGGGTGGCCGCGGTGTCGAGGTAGGGGAAGGTCAGGTCGACGTTGCCGATCCACGGCGAACCGTCGACCCAGATCTTGATCCCCACCTGGCGCACCAGATCGTCGCCGTCGCCCGGCCGCGCGTCACTGGTCATCTGCGGATTGGAGATCTCGTACGAGCGCAGCCGGATCGTGAGCTCGTCACGCAGCGCGGTGAGCATGGGCCGGAACACGGGGTCGAACGCCATGTCCGAACACGTGGTGAGGCCCGCACGGTTCAACCGCGCGCACTCGGCCACCAGCATCGACGGATAGTCGCTGGGCGAGACCACACCGGCGAGCAGCGGGAACACCGCCGCCGTCTCCTCGGCGGTGCCGTCGAGCTCGCCGGCGGCGTCGCGGCCGAAGCGCGCGCCCTTCGGATCCGGGATGTCGCGGTGGAGCCCGGCCCGTGTGGCCGCGACGCTGTTGAAGAACGCCTTGTGGCCGGAGTTGTGCAGGATCACCAGCGGACTGTCCGGCGCGATGTCGTCGAGCCACGCCAGCGTCGGATCCGGAAGGCCGTTCTGCAACAGCGGATCCCACCCGTTGAGGTAGGCACCCTGCCGGCCCCGCCGCGCGACCTCGCTGCGAATTGCGGCGACGACCTGGTCGGCGGAGGTCATGGTGACCGGACGGATGTCGACCATCCGCTCGGACAGGGCTATGGCCTCCATCAGCGGATGCCCGTGCGCCTCCACCAGACCGGGCAGTACGCAGCCCGTCCCGACATCGACCAACTCGGTGCCGGACCCGATCCAGGCCTTCACCTCGGAGCGGGAGCCGACCGCGACGATGCGGCCGTCGGCGACCGCGAGTGCCTCGGCGGTGGGTTGTGCGTCGTTGACGGTGAGCACGGTGCCGGTCAGGACGAGGTCGGCGATCGACATTGCCGCATGTTAGCGGGATGACCTGCGAGTACTCGGGAGCGACGAAAAAACTCCGGGTAAATTTCTGCGTCCGTGTCGATTCACGGTCACGCCGTTCGACGTATGTGCGAGGGGCACCCTGGTACAGAGACGAACACGCCCCTTCATCCACTCGAGAAGGAGACACACCAATGGCGCGTTACATGCTGATCATGCGGGTCGGACCGGAGGCCGAGATGGCCATGACCGAGCAGGACATCGACTTCGACCAGATCCTCGAATCGATGGGCCGGTTCAACGAGGAACTCATCAAGGCCGGCGTACTGCTGGGCGGCGAAGGCCTCACCGGCCCCGAGGACGGCTTCGTCGTCGACTTCAACTCCGACCCTCCGGTGGTGACCGACGGCCCGTACACCGAGGCGAAAGAGCTGTTCAACGGGTTCTGGATCCTCGACGTGTCCTCGAAGGAGGAGGCCAAGCAATGGGCGAAGAAGGTGCCGTTGGGGCCCGGCGTGAAGCTCGAGGTGCGGCGCGTGTCGGAGACCGAGGAGTTCCCGCAGGACAACCCGTGGGTGCAGAAGGAGATCCGGTGGAAGGCCGAACTCGCCGAGAAGGTCGCGGCGCAGGCCCGGGCCGACGCCGACAAGCTGGGCTAGGAGTCGTCCCTGGCGCGGATCCGGATGGGTCCGCGCCAGGCCGCGTCCGGGTCGAGCACCTCACCCTTCTGGGTGATCTCGACGTCTCCGGCCCTGGCCAGCTCGCGGGCGGTCTCGCGCGCCTCCTCCATGAGCTCGCGCCAGCCGTCTCCGCCGACCGCGCGTGCGGCGTCCGACGGACAGATGGTCTTGGCCGGCCCGCGCTCGCGTGCCAGGCGCAGGATCGTCATCCGAAGGTCGTCCCCCATGGCTCGAGTCAAGCCGAATCAATGGGGTCTGGCTAGAAATCTGGAACACGTTCTAGTCTGATGCCCATGACTCAGGCTGATGCTTCCTCGCGCGAGCGCTCGTCAGACGCGCAGCTCCGCCATTTCCTGCACTCCGGACACCTCACCGTGGGCGCGTTGAAGCGCCACAAGGACAAGCCGGTGCTGTTCCTCGGCGACACCACGATGACCGGCGGCGAACTCGCCGACCGCATCAGCCAGTACATCCAGGCGTTCGAGGCGCTCGGTGCGGGTACCGGCGCGGCCGTCGGCCTGCTGTCGCTCAACCGGCCCGAGGTGCTGATGATCATCGGCGCCGGCCAGACGCAGGGCTATCGCCGCACCGCACTACACCCTCTGGGCTCCCTGGACGATCACGCCTACGTGCTGTCCGACGCCGGGGTGACGTCGCTGATCATCGACCCCAACCCGATGTTCGTCGAACGCGCGCTGGGCCTGCTGGAGAAGGTGTCGTCGCTCGAGCAGATCCTCACGATCGGCCCGGTTCCCGAGGCGCTCTCCGAGGTCGCGGTCGACCTGAGCGCGGAGGCGGCCAAGTATCCGGCCAAGCCGCTGGTCGCCGCGGATCTGCCGCCCGACCACATCGGCGGACTGACCTACACCGGCGGCACCACCGGAAAGCCCAAGGGCGTCATCGGCACGACGCAGTCGATCACGACGATGACGACCGTGCAGCTGGCCGAGTGGGAGTGGCCGGAGAATCCGCGGTTCCTGATGTGCACACCGCTCTCGCACGCCGGCGCGGCGTTCTTCACCCCGGTGATCGTCAAGGGCGGCGAGCTGATCGTGCTGACGAAGTTCGACCCGGCCGAGGTGCTGCGCGTCATCGAGGAGCAGAAGATCACCGCGACGATGCTCGTCCCGTCGATGATCTACGCGCTGATGGACCACCCCGATTCGCACACCCGCGACCTGTCGTCGCTGGAGACCGTGTACTACGGCGCCTCGGCGATGAACCCGGTCCGCCTCAAGGAGGCGATCCGGCGGTTCGGCCCGATCTTCGCGCAGTACTACGGACAGTCCGAGGCGCCGATGGTGATCACCTACCTGTCGAAGAACGAACACGACGACAAGCGGCTGACCTCGTGCGGGCGGCCGACGCTGTTCGCACGCGTCGCGCTGCTCGGCGAGGACGGGAAGCCCGTGCCGCAGGGCGAGGTCGGCGAGATCTGCGTATCGGGTCCGCTGCTGTCGGGCGGCTACTGGAACCTGCCCGACGCGACCGCGGAGACGTTCCGGGACGGCTGGATGCACACCGGCGACCTGGCCCGGGAGGACGAGGACGGTTTCTACTTCATCGTCGACCGCACCAAGGACATGATCGTCACCGGTGGGTTCAACGTGTTTCCGCGTGAGGTGGAAGACGTTGTGGCCGAACATCCTTCGATCGCCCAGGTGTGCGTGATCGGCACCCCGGACGAGAAGTGGGGTGAGGCGGTGACGGCCGTGGTGGTGCTGCGGCCCGACGCCGACAGTTCCGAGTCGGCGGTGGAGACCATGACCGCCGAGATCCAGGCGTCGGTCAAGGAGCGCAAGGGTTCGGTGCACGTGCCCAAACAGGTGGTCGTCGCCGAGTCGGTGCCGATCACCGCGCTGGGCAAGCCGGACAAGAAGGCGGTGCGGGCGCAGTTCTGGCAGGGCGCGGGGCGCGCCGTCGGCTGATTTCTCACCGCGAGCAGTCACAGAATCGCGCTGACAGGCCGCAGAACACGCGATTCTGTGTCTGCTCGGCAGAATGGGCGCCGTGGGCTCCGACATCCAGCAGACCGTCGACGCGGTGTGGCGGATGGAAGCCGCCAAGATCGTCGCCACGCTGACCCGCGCCGTCGGCGATGTCGGCCTGGCCGAGGACGTCGCCGCCGACGCCCTCGTCGACGCGCTCACCCAGTGGCCGTCGACCGGGGTGCCGAACAACCCCGGCGCCTGGCTGACCACCGTCGCCAAGCGCAAGGCGATCGACCACTGGCGGCGCCAGGACAATCTCGGCGCCAAGTACACCGAACTGGCCCGCGACCTCGAAACCCGCCTCGACGAACCCGCGTGGGACCCCGACCACATCGACGACGACGTCCTGCGGCTCATCTTCGTCGCGACCCACCCGGCGCTCTCGCGGGAGAACCAGATCGCGCTGACGTTGCGGGTCGTCGGCGGCCTGACCACCGAGGAGATCGCCCGCGCTTTTCTGGCGCCGAAAGCCACTGTGGCGCAACGCATCGTCCGGGCGAAGAAGACCCTCGCCGACGCGCATGTCCCGTTCGAGGTGCCGCCCCGCGAGCAGTTCCCGCAGCGCCTCTCGGCCGTGCTGAGCGTCATCTACCTCATCTACAACGAGGGTTACTCGGCGTCCTCCGGACAGCGGTGGATCCGCGACGAACTGTGCCGGGAGGCGCTGCGGCTGGGCCGCATCCTCGCCGCGCTGGTACCCGACGAGCCCGAGGCGCACGGCCTGGTGGCGCTGATGGAACTGCAGACCTCGCGGTTCGCCGCACGTACCGACGACGCCGGCCACCCGATCATGCTCGAGGACCAGGACCGCACGAAGTGGGACCGCGCCCAGATCGGCCGCGGCGTCGCCGCGCTGCGCCGCGCGGCCGAGGCGGTCGACCGGCGCGGCACCGGGTGGGGTCCCTATTCGCTGCAGGCCGCGCTCGCCGAATGCCACGCGACCGCACCGTCGACCACCGAGACCGACTGGCGGCGCATCGTGACCATCTACGACGCCCTGCTGCAGATCGCCCCGTCGCCCGTCGTCGCCCTCAACCGCGCCGTCGCCGTCGCGATGGACTCCGGACCGGCCGCGGCGCTGCAGATCGTCGACGGCATCTCCGGGCTCGCGGACTCGTACCTGCTGCCGAGCGTGCGCGGCGAACTGCTGGCCCGCCTGGGCCGCGCCGACGAGGCCGCCGCGCAATTCGACCGGGCCGCCGAGCTCGCCGACAACGACCGCGAACGAGAGGTGTTGAGCGACAAAGCGGTCCGCCTGCGCCGGTGACGACGTGGCACCATGGCTGAGATGACTGTCCGAGCGGCGTTGTTCGACTACTCCGGCACCCTCTTTCGCCTCGAGGAGGACGAGAGCTGGTTCACCGGTATCGAGGTCGACAACCAGGAGGTCGACGGCCACGTCCAGGCCGAGTTGCTGCGCCGCCTGACCGCGCCGACCGGGCGGTCGGTGCAGATGACCCCCGAGGCCGACCACGCGTGGGTCAACCGCGACCTCGCACCGCACCTGCACCGCGAGGCCTACCTGCACGTGCTGCGCGAGTCGGGGCTCGCCGACCACCACGCCGAACAGCTCTACCGCCGGGTGATCGACCCGGCGTCGTGGACGCCGTACCCCGACACCGCCGACGTGCTCGCGGGGCTGCGCCGTCAGGGCGTCAGGACCGCAGTGGTGTCCAACATCGCGTTCGACGTCCGGCCGGCGTTCGCGGCTATCGGCGCCGACCGGGACGTCGACGAGTTCGTGCTGTCCTTCGAGGTCGGCGTCACCAAACCCGCCCCGGAGATCTTCACCACCGCGCTGACCCGGCTGGGCGTCGAGCCGGCCGACGCGGTGATGGTCGGCGACAGTGACGAGGCCGACGGCGGGGCGCGCGCCGTCGGTTGCCGGTTCGTCCTCGTCGACCCGCTGCCCACCACGGAGCGCCCCACCGGTCTGCGCGATGCGCTGTCCGCCGTCGGAATCGAGATCTAGGAGGCATATGTCGGAGGAACGCATCCGCCCACCGTGGTGGCTCAAACCGTTGAACAAGGTCGTGATCGCCTCGTCGAAACTGGGGCTGCCGGTCTTCGGCAAGCAGGGTCCGACGGTCCTCACGGTGACCGGCCGTAAGAGCGGCAAGCCGCGGCCGACACCGATCACCCCGATGTACGTCGACGGGAAACGTTATGTGGTGGGCGGCTTTCCGGGTGCGGACTGGGTGCGCAACGCACGGGCCAACCCCGAGGTGACCCTGACGCAGAACCGCCGCGACGAGCGGGTCCGCATGGTGGAGGTGCCTGCCGACGAGGCCCGGCCGCTGCTGCGGCAGTTCCCCACCCTGGTACCCACCGGGGTCGAATTCATGAAGAACGCCGGACTGGTCACCGAGGCCACGCCCGACGAGTTCGAGGCGCTGGCGGGCCGCTGCGCCGTCTTCCGCTTCGACCCGATGACGTAGGTTCTCCTGCCATGAGCGACAACCCGTTCGACCCGTCGGTCTGGCAGCCGGTGCCCGGTTTCGACCTGACCGACATCACCTACCACCGCCACGTCGTCGACGGCACTCCTCAGCCGACGGTGCGCGTGGCGTTCGACCGGCCCGAGGTGCGCAACGCGTTCCGCCCGCACACCGTCGACGAGTTGTACCGGGTGCTCGACCATGCCCGGATGTCCCCCGATGTGGGCGTGGTGCTGCTCACCGGCAACGGCCCGTCGGCAAAGGACGGCGGCTGGGCGTTCTGCTCCGGCGGTGACCAGCGGATCCGCGGCCGCACCGGCTACCAGTACGCCGCCGGCGAGACCGCCGAGACCGTGGACGCCGCGCGCGCAGGCCGATTGCACATCCTCGAGGTGCAGCGCCTCATCCGGTTCATGCCGAAGGTGGTGATCTGCCTGGTCAACGGCTGGGCGGCCGGAGGCGGGCACAGCCTGCACGTGACCTGTGACCTCACGCTGGCCAGCCGCCAGCACGCGCGGTTCAAGCAGACCGACGCCGACGTCGGCAGCTTCGACGGCGGATTCGGCAGCGCTTACCTGGCCCGTCAGACCGGCCAGAAGTTCGCCAGGGAGATCTTCTTCCTCGGCCGCGCCTACGACGCCGAGCAGATGCACGCGATGGGCGCGGTGAACGCCGTCGTCGACCACGCCGACCTCGAATCCGAGGCGCTGCAGTGGGCCGCCGAGATCAACGGCAAGTCCCCGCAGGCGGTGCGGATGCTCAAGTTCTCGTTCAACCTCATCGACGACGGACTGGTCGGTCAGCAGGTGTTCGCCGGGGAGGCGACCCGGCTGGCCTATATGACCGACGAGGCCGTCGAGGGGCGGGACGCGTTCCTGCAGAAGCGCGATCCCGACTGGTCGGCGTTCCCGCGCTACTTCTAGACGGTGATGTGTGCACGATTTCGAGCGGTGAGCGCGCGGAATCGTGCACAAATCACGAGAAACTCGTCGGGCCTAGACTCCCGGGGTGAGCAACAACCCGCTGCGCCGCCTGTCCGACACGTTGATGCTGACCAGCATGCGGCCCTCGATGGCCGAGCAGTTCCTGCAGCCGCGCGCGGACGTCGACCTCACCGGTAAGCGGATCCTGCTGACCGGCGCCTCGTCGGGTATCGGTGAGGCCGCCGCGGAGAAGTTCGCCCGCCGCGGAGCCACGGTCGTCGCGGTGGCCCGCCGTCAGGATCTGCTCGACGCGCTCGTCGAGCGGATCACCACCGCGGGCGGCGCCGCCACGGCGCGCGCGTGCGACCTGTCCGACCTCGATGCGGTCGACGAATTGGTGGCCGAGGTCGAGGAGCGGCTCGGCGGCGTCGACATCTTGATCAACAACGCGGGCAAGTCGATTCGCCGCCCGCTGGCGGACTCGCTGGAGCGCTGGCACGACGTCGAACGCACGATGGCGCTCAACTACTATTCACCGCTGCGGCTGATCCGCGGGCTGGCGCCCGGCATGATGGAGCGCGGCCACGGCCACATCGTCAACGTCGCGACGTGGGGCGTGTTCAGCGAGGCCTCACCGCTGTTCGGGGTGTACGTCGCCTCGAAGGCCGCGCTGTCGGCGGTGAGCCGGGTCATCGAGACCGAGTGGGCCGAGAAGGGTGTGCACTCGACCACGCTGTACTACCCCCTGGTGAAGACACCGATGATCGCGCCGACCCGGGCCTACGACCGGGTGCCGGGGCTCAGCGCGCAGGAGGCGGCCGACTGGATGATCGCCGCGGCGCGCCACCGTCCGGTGCGGATCGCGCCCCGGATGGCCGTCACCGCGCGGGCCGTCGACTCGCTGGCGCCGACGTGGTTCAACGCGATCGTCAAGCGCCAACAGTTCCAGCCGGGCGCCTGACCACCGTGATAGACACGACCCCATGGAGATCCTCGCGAGCCGGATGCTGCTGCGGCCGGCGGACTACGAGCGGTCGCTGCGGTTCTACCGCGACGGGGTCGGGTTGGCGATCGCGCGTGAGTACGGCGGCGGGACGGTGTTCTACGCCGGCCAGTCACTGATCGAACTGGCCGCCCACGGCGGCCCCGACGCCGGCGGCACACTGTGGCTGCAGGTGCGCGACGTCCACGCCACCCAGGACGAATTACGCGGCCGCGGCGTCGAGATCGCCAGGGAGGCACGGCAGGAGCCGTGGGGACTGCAGGAGATGCACGTGACCGATCCCGACGGCGTCACGCTGATCTTCGTGCAGGTGCCCGACGACCATCCGTTACGCCGGGACACCCGCGGCTGACGGTCTCAGCGCACCGGTGAGGCCAACGGCCAGCCGACCGAGGCCAGCCGCGCGGCGACCTGGTGCACCTCTTCGGGGTTGGGCTCTTTCGAGATCACCTCGTGCACAGCCGCCCGGATCTCGTCCTCGGTGACCGTGTCGGAGTCCGTCGAGCGCAGGATCGACTGCGCGGCCCTGACGACCTCCTCCTCGGTGAGCGACCGCTTGAGCAGCGCCAGCAGCGGGAAGTAGTCCTTCGGCGGGACGCCCTGCGGGTATCCGTCGCGCAGCCAGGTGAGCACTTTGTCCATGACGCCGGTGTTGTCTGTCATCGCCGGTACCTCACTTGGCGAACGGGAAGAGGTCGAGGCCGAACTGATGCTCGATCGTGGACCGGGTGATCCACAGCAACCCCACCAGGATCACCGCCCCGACGATCGTGAACAGCGCCACCCCAAGGTATTTCAGCGCGGGATTCGGGGCGTGGGCGGCGCCGTCGCCGTCGCCGCCGTCGGTTCCGGCGGAATACGCCACCAGCCCGCAGGCGAACAGGGCGGGCAGGCCCGCGCCGAGGATCAGGCCGACGACCAGCACCCGCAGGATGCTCTCGAGGTGAACCATTCCCAGTGTCCTTCAGTCGTTCTCGGGTGTCGGTCGGTCAGACGGCCGCGACGTCTCGGTCCGGTGCGCCGGGCGCGGATTCACGCAGCTCGACAGGCACCACGGAGTTGGTGTCGGCGTCCCAGTCGGCGTTGACGTTGCGGTGGTCGACCTTCTGCTGCTGGGCGCGCCACCACAGCCCGAACGACGTGCCCACCAGGATCAGGAAGATCAGGCCGTCGCCCACCAGCTGGGTGGTCATCCCGGCCACCGAGTGCGAGAGCCAGAAGGCGAGCGCCCCGACCAGACCCGCGGCGGGCAGCGTGACCAGCCAGGCCACCGCCATCCGGCCGGCGACGGCCCAGCGGACGTGCGCGCCCGGCTTGCCGACACCGCTACCCAGGATCGAGCCGGTGGCGACGTGGGTGGTGGACAGCGCCATGCCCGCGGCGCTGGAGCTGAGGATGATCGCGGCCGACGACGCCTCGGCGGCCAGTCCCTGCGGCGACTCGATCTCGACCAGACCCTTGCCGAGAGTGCGGATGACCCGCCAACCGCCGAGGTAGGTGCCCAGGCCGATGGCCAGCGCGCAGCTGGCGATGATCCAGAAGGGCAGACCGTCCTCGGCCACGTCGCCGGTCAGGTGGCCGGTGGTGATCAGGGCCAGTGCGATGACGCCCATGGTCTTCTGCGCGTCGTTGGTGCCGTGCGACAGTGCGACGAGCGACGCGGTGGCGATCTGTCCCCACCGGAAACCCGATTCGCGGCGCTTGCGGGCCACCTTGCGGGTGATGCGGTAGACCAGCCAGGTGCCGCATCCGGCGACCAGACCGGCGATGAGCGGGGCGGCGATCGCGGGGATGAGCACCTTCTGGGTGACGCCGGACCAGTTCACCCCCGACAGTCCGATCGCGGCCAGGCCCGCGCCCATCAGCCCGCCGAACAGCGCGTGCGACGAACTCGACGGAATGCCGAACAGCCACGTCAGCAGGTTCCACAGGATGCCGCCGACGAGCCCGGCGAAGATGATGGTCAGCCCGGTGGACGCGTCGATGTTCGGGAGCAGCGATCCGGTCTTGCTGTCCTGGATCTTGAGCACCGAGGTGGTCACGGTGACGGCCACTTCCACCGACAGGAACGCGCCCACGAGGTTGAGCACCCCGGCCAGGGTCACCGCCGTCTTGGGCTTCAACGCGCCGGTGGCGATCGACGTGGCCATCGCGTTCCCGGTGTCGTGGAACCCGTTGGTGAAGTCGAAAGCCAGTGCCGTCGCGATGAGCAGCACCAAGATGATCAGCTCGGAACTCACGGCTTCACATTCTGCTGTGCCATGACTCCCAGAACCAAAAACTAGCGGGCCTAATTTCCGGTGTGTCCTGGACTTATGGCCCGTTCCCGGCGGTGTTCACCAAGTGTTCATCCGGCGTGCAGTCGCCGTTGGCCGTCGGCGGGCGTCACCGACCGGAGTTACCATCGACTGCCTGCGGGCGACCGGTCTTCGGCGCGCCCGGGAAAGTGACCCCACGTGCCCAACTTCCTCGCCAGAATCGTCGCCTGGATCACCGACGGCTATCCCGAGGGCGTCCCCGGGGCGGACCGGGTGCCGCTGCTCGCGCTGTTGCGTCGGCGCCTGACCGACGAGGAGGTCGCGGCCGTGGCGCAGACCCTCGTCGACCGGGGCGAATTCGATCAGTTCGACATCGCGGTGATGATCACCTCGATCACCGACGACATGCCCACCGAGGCGGACATCGACCGGGTCCGCGCCCGGCTCGCCGCGCGCAGCTGGCCACTCGACGACCGACAGTCCGGGGAGGACGCATAGCCGTCCTGCGCGCCCTCGCCGTCCCGCCCGGCCCTGCGGCGCTCGAGATCCTGCCCGCCGTCGAGGACATGCTGACCGGCCGCGGTCCGGCGCTGCTGCCCACCCCGGCCGGCGACGCCGCGCAGGGCGCGCTGCTGCGGGAGGCGCTGCGGGCCGGCGCGCCGATCGGCGACGACGTCGCGGTCGTGGTGCCGACGTCGGGTACCACCGGCAGACCGAAGGGCGCAATGCTCCCCGCCTCGGCACTGATCGCCAGCGCCGAGGCAGCCCACGAGCGGCTGGGCGGGCCCGGACGGTGGCTGCTCGCACTGCCCGCCCATCACATCGCCGGGCTGCAGGTGCTGGTGCGCAGTGTCGTCGCCGGTGAGCGGCCGGTCGCCGTGCCGGCGAGCTTCGAGGCACCGGATCTGGTGTCGGCGGTGGCGGGGATGGGCGCCGGACCACGGTACGTGTCGCTGGTGAGCGTGCAACTGGACAAGGCGCTGCGCGATCCGGCGGCCACCGCGGCGCTCGCCACGTTCGACGCGGTGTTGATCGGCGGCGGGCCGATGCCCGCGGGCCTGTCCGAAAAAGCCTCTGCCGCAGGGGTTCCCGTGGTGCGGACGTACGGCATGAGCGAGACCGCCGGAGGCTGCGTCTACGACGGGGTGCCGCTGGACGGGGTGCGGGTGCGCCTGGACGGATCCCGCATCCTGCTCGGCGGGCCGACGCTGGCCACGGGATATCGCAATCCCGTGCGGCCGGACCCGTTCGCCGAGCCGGGCTGGTTCCGCACCGACGACGTCGGCGCGCTGGACGGCGGCGTGTTGCGGGTGCTGGGCCGCGTGGACGACGCGATCAGCACCGGCGGGCTGACCGTGATGCCCCCGCTGGTCGAGGCGGTGCTGTCCCGCCATCCAGCGGTCGCCGACTGCGCGGTGTTCGGGGTCGCCGACGAGCGGTTGGGCCAGCGGGTGGTGGCCGCGATCGTCGTCGCCGCGGGCCGGCCGGCGCCCACGGTGGCGGAGTTGCGCGCGCACGTCGCGGGCGAACTGGACGTGACGGCCGCCCCGCGTGAGGTGCATGTGGTCGAGGAGGTGCCGCGCAGGGGCATCGGCAAGGTGGACCGCCCCACGTTGCGCGCGCGATTCGGCTGACGGCTGGCCCCCATCTTTCGTCCAAGGCCGGGCATGATGGCGCCATGCGTCGAGAAGTCACCTCCGTCGAGGAACTGCGCGACATCGTCGGCCATCCGAACAGCTTCGTCGCGAACAAGGTGAGGCCGCGCTTGTCATCGGTACAGCAGGAGTGGTTGCGGGCCGCGTCCCTCGGTTTCGTGGCGACGACCGACGCGGCCGGCAACCTCGACGTGTCCCCGAAGGGGGACCCGGCCGGCTTCGTCCACATCATCGACGACCAGACGATCGCGATCCCCGAGCGACCCGGTAACAAGCGGGTCGACGGATACCTCAACGTGCTGGACCGGCCGCGGGTCGGCACTGTTTTCGTCATCCCCGGCCGCGGTGACACGTTGCGCGTCAACGGCAGCGCGCGCGTGTTGGCCGACGCCGACTACTTCGACGCGATGGTGGTCAGCGGGAAGCGCCCGATCCTCGCGCTCGAGATCAGCGTCGAGGAGGTGTTCTTCCACTGCGCCAAGGCTTTTCTGCGTTCCGGCGCATGGAAACCTGAATCGTGGACCCCGGATGCCGTCCCGAGCGTCGCGCAGCTGGCCAAGGCGTTCACACCCGATCTGACGCAGGCCGAACTCGACGACTACTTCTCCGAGGACAGCTTGCGCAAGCAGCTGTACTGACCCGGCCGTCAGCCGCCGATCTCGAGGATCGCGAGCAACCCGAGCACCACGGTGGCGGCGGCGAGTACACCGTGTCCGAGCACCACCGCGACGGGGAACGAGCGCTCGGGCGCATCCGGAATCGGCGAGGCGCCTCCGCCGACCGGCTGGCGCCCGCTCCGGTACACCGGCAACCAGCGCAGCACCATGACGACGCCGAGCGCCGCGACCGGCACCAGAAGCGCCAGCGCGACCCAGCCGATCGGGTGGTTGTCGGTGACGACGTAGACGATCCAGAGCACCAGGCCGAGGGCCGCCAGGGCGAAGTGGCCGAACACCACCGCGGGCGGCAGATGGGTTCTCGTACGGTCGCGGTGACCACCACCGCCCACCCACTTGGCGAGCATGAAGGCGCCGCCGCCCGCGGTCAGGATCCAGGCGATCAGTGACGCGATACCCATGGTTACCTCCCTGTGCCGGTTACTCGACTCCCCTCGAACCCCTCCGCCTGCGTCGATTCGTCGGCGACGCGCACGCCGTACCGGTAGGACAGCATCCCGCCCAGATAGCCCGACATCGCGAGCATCGCGAAGCCGGCCAGCGACAGCGCCAGTTGTCCGTATCCCACCGCGGCGTCCTGGGGATAGGTCGCATGTCTCCAGGCGAAGCCGGCGATGTACAGCCCGGTGACGGTCAGGTTGAGCGCCATGTGGAGCAGGCCGATCCGGTGCGCGCGGGTGCCCGAGGGAATCCCGATCAGGTCGACGAAGCCGACCGTCGCGGCCGCCAGCGCGCCGAGCACGCCGATCGCGATCAGCCACTCGGCACCCCTGGCCAGGAACGCCGGTTCGTCGACGACGTGCGAGGCGATGTCGAAGACCAGGCTGGCCGCCCATGCGCCGATCGGGACGGTGACCAGGATCGGATGGAACGGGTGTCCGTAGGGTCCGGCCAGCATCGCACTGACGGGGCGCTTGGCCTGGTCGGGTGGTGTACTCACCTCCACCTCCCCACATCGCCGGGGTTTAGATAATCAATTTTGGTCTTATTGGCCCGGCCGGTCAAGAGCGCATTTTCGACCATCTTCGTTGGCGATATCGTGGAAAACGTGGACCCCGACGGCCGAAGCGCGCACCCCGGCTCGATCCGCGCGGTCGCAGCCCTGGGTGACGACATGCGGCGACGGCTCTACGACTTCGCCCGCCACGAGCGGCGCCCGGTGAGCCGTGACGAAGCGGCGTCGGCTGTCGGCATCTCGCGCAAGCTCGCCGCATTCCACCTCGACAAGCTCGTCGACGTGGGCCTGCTGCGGTTCCGCTTCCTCCAGCCGGCCGGGGACCGTGTTGGCCGACCGCCGAAGGTGTACGCACCCGCCGACGCCGAGTTCACGGTGAGCATCCCGCCGCGCCGACCCGAACTGCTCGCCGACATCCTGGCGCATGCGGTCCTCGCCGACGGCGGCGCTCAGGCATCGGTGCAGGCCGCTGCGGTCCAGATCGCTCACCAGCGCGGTGTGGCCGCCACCGCCTCGTCCCCCCGCCCGCGAAGGGGGCGCATGGGGGCCGAGCGCACGCTGCGCCTGGCCGAAGAGGTACTCGCCGGCAACGGCTTCGAGCCCCACCGCGACGGAGGCGGATGCATCCGACTGCGGAACTGTCCGTTCCACCCGCTGGCACGCGACCTGCCGGAGCTGGTGTGCCGGCTCAATCACGCCTTCGTATCGGGTGCGCTCGACGGGTTGGGCGGCGACGGCGTCGAGGCCGTGCTCTCACCGGCCGCCGGGGAATGCTGCGTCGAGGTGCGGCCGACGCGGCACCGTGATCAGGGCTGACGCGCCACGATCACCGGCATCCGGGCGGACTGCACGACCTCGGAACTGACCGAGCCGAGAAGCATGCCCGCGAAGCCGCCGCGGCCGTGGCTGCCGACGACGAGCAGCTGCGCGCCTTCGGACTGCTGCAGCAGCTGGTGCGCCGGCCGGTCGCGCACCAGCACCTTGCGCACCGTGACATCGGGGTAGGTCTCGCAGTAGCCGGCGAGCCGCTCGGCGATGATGCGCTCACCGCGGTCGGTGTAATCCACCCACTTGATGTCGGGGAACTCGTAATCGACGTCGTTCCAGGCATGCACGGCCACCAGCTCGACACCGCGGCGCGACGCCTCATCGAACGCGATCGCGATCGCGTGCTCGGCGGCCTCGGAGCCGTCGTCGTCGACCACGACGGGCGCCCGGTCCGGATGGTCCATCAGCGGATCCTCGTCGTGGATCACCGCGACCGGACAGTGCGCATGGTGCACGACGGCGGTGCTGACGGATCCGAGCAGGCGCCTGCCCCAGTCGCCGAGGCCGCGGCTGCCGACGACGACCATCTCGGCGTCCTTCGACATGTCGATCAGCGTGGCCTTCGCCTCACCCGGGATGACCTGTTTCACGACCGTGAGATGCCTGCCCTCGGCGGCACGCTCGGCGATCGCGGTCGCCTCGGCCATCACGCGCGTGCTGCGTTCGGCCTGCCAGCGCAGATACTCCTGGGGCGCGGGCACCTCGATCCACATCTGGATGTTCTTCGGCGCGATGACGTGGACGATCGTGAGCGGCACCCCGCGCCCCGCGGCGTCGCGTGCCGCCCAATCCACCGCCACCTTGCCGGCCGCGGAGCCGTCGGCACCGACGACGATGCCGTGAAGTGTTGTGGGCGAGGACATTCTCGACACCTCCCAGTGCGGTTGAGGCACAGGTTAGCCGAGGCGGATGTCCCGAGCGCGGGGCCATGGGGCCCCGCGCCGATGGACCAAAGTCCCTAACGCCCGCGGTGGGTCATTGCTCGGCGGCCGTCCAGTCGTAGGGCAGGAACTTGCCGTCCAGCGTGACCACCACGCGGTCCCCCGCGGGATGCGCCTTTCGCTGCACGTCGATGCTGAAGTTGATGGCGCTCATGATCCCGTCGCCGAACTCCTCGTGGATGAGTTCCTTGATGGCACCGCCGTACACCTGGAGCACTTCGTAGAAGCGGTAGATGGTCGGGTCGGTGGGCACCGCGGTGGGCAGGCCGCCGCGCATCGGGACCGCCGCCAGCACCGGAATCGCGGCATCGTCCAGATCGAGCATGTCGACGAGGATCTTGCCGCTGTCGGCCGGGATCGGGTGTTGGCCGAGCAGCGCGGCGATGGTCCACACCACCGGCCGGTCGATGGCATCGGCGAGTTGTTGCCACGTCAGCTGTTTGGCCAGCCGAGCGGCCACGATCTCGGCGGTGATCTGGTCCCGGGTCACGCGCGCGCCTCCACCGGCAGGGCGAACTGCTCCGGTTCGACGGGCCGGTTCCACTCCGTGCCGGTGCGGGCATGGGTGGCGTACAGCGTCAACCCGACGAACGCCAGGCCACCCACGAGGTTTCCGACCACCGTGGGGATCTCGTTCCACACGAAGTAGTCCATCACCGAGAAGTCACCGCCGAGCATCAGACCGGACGGGAACAGGAACATGTTGACCACCGAGTGCTCGAAACCCATGTAGAAGAACAGCATGATCGGCATCCACATCCCGATCACCTTGCCCGACACCGACGTCGACATCATCGCCGCCACGACACCGGTGGAGACCATCCAGTTGCACAGCACGCCGCGGATGAACAGCGTCAGCATGCCGGCGGCGCCGTGTTCGGCATATCCGACAGTGCGGCTGTGGCCGATCTCGCCGAGTTTCTGGCCGACCTCGTTGGGATCCACGGAGAATCCGTAGGTGAAGATGATCGCCATCATGAACGCGACGGTGAGCGCACCGGCGAAGTTGCCGACGAACACCAGCCCCCAGTTGCGCAGCAGGGACCGCACCGTCACTCCCCGCCGCTTGTCGAGCAGAGCGAGCGGGACGAGCGTGAAAACGCCGGTGAGCAAATCGAACCCGAGCAGGTAGAGCAGGCAGAACCCGACCGGGAACAGCAGGGCGCCGACGAGCGCGTTGCCGGTCTGCACGGTGATGGTCACCGCGAACGCCGCGGCCAGCGCGAGGATCGCCCCGGCCATAAAGGCGCGGATCACGGTGTCACGGGTGGACATGAACGCCTTGGTCTCCCCGGCGTCGATCATCTTCGTGACGAACTGCGCTGGATTCACATAGGACATGGGTCGTCGCTCCTTGTTGAAGTGAGTGGCAGCGGCGGACGACGGCACTGCCGGCAACCTTGAGCCCAGCTTGGCGAGCGCCTGTGTCGGGCACGTAAAACGACGTTGACGGCGCGTCACGGTTAGTTCACCGAAGCCGGAGCGCAGCTGTGAGCCGTGGCGGGCGGCGGCCCCATAGGCTGGCCGGGTGCGCGCCTATCGCAGGGAGACGATCGCCGCCGTCGTCGGTCTGGTCCTCGTGGTGACGGCGTTCGTGGTTCCCCACCTCCACCTCGATGTCGTCACACCGCTGATCAATGCGACCCCCGAGCGGTTCCGCAGCTTTGCCGCCACCTCCCCCGTGTTCGGCTGGTGGAACGCCCACATCGGATGGGGCACCGTGCCCGCCGTCGTCATCGGCCTCACCGCCGTCATCTGGGGCCGGGCGCTGGCGCAGCGACTCACCTGGCGGACCTTGGTGGTCGCGACTTGGGCGACGTCGGCGGCGTGGGCGTTCTCGCTGGCCATGGTCGACGGCTGGCAACGCGGTTTCGCCGGTCGGCTGACCGCCCGCCACGAATACCTGCGGCAGGTCCCGACCGTCACCGACATCCCGGAGGCCGTGCGCACCTTTTCCGACCGCATCCTCGACTACCAGCCCGACTCGTGGATCACCCATGTGTCCGGGCACCCGCCCGGCGCGCTGCTGACCTTCGTCTGGCTGGACCGCATCGGGCTCGGCGGCGGCGCTTGGGCCGCAGCGCTGTGCCTGATCGCCGGATCCAGCGTGGCCGCGGCCATCCTCGTGGCGGTCCGCGCACTGGCCGACGAGCGCACGGCGCGCCTCGCCGCGCCGTTCCTCGCGGTGGCGCCGACCGCGATCTGGGTGGCGGTGTCGGCCGACGGCTACTTCGCCGGAGTCGCCGCCTGGGGTATCGCGCTGCTGGCGTTGGCGGTGCGCCGCGCCGGCCGCCGCCCCGAACTGTTCGCGGTCGGGGCGGGTCTGCTGCTGGGGTGGGCCATCTTCCTCAACTACGGCCTGGTGCTGATGGCACTACCTGCCGTCGCGGTGCTGATCTGCTCGGCCGACTGGCGCGCGGCACGGCGCGCGCTGCTGCCCGCGGTCGGCGCCGCCCTCGTGATCACCGTGGTGTTCGTCGCCGCCGGCTTCTGGTGGTTCGACGGGTACCAGCTGGTCCAGGAACGCTACTGGCAGGGGATCGCGACCGAGCGACCGTTCCAGTACTGGGGATGGGCGAACTTCGCCTCCGTCGTCTGTGCGATCGGATTGGGCAGCGTCGCGGGACTCGGCCGGGTCTTCGACATTGCGGCCATCCGCGCGCGCTGCGGCCTGCACCTGTTGCTGCTCGGCGCCCTGGCGGCGATTCTCTGTGCCGATCTGAGCATGCTGAGCAAGGCCGAGACCGAAAGGATCTGGCTGCCTTTCACGATGTGGATGGTCGCGGCGGGCGCGCTGCTGCCGGTACGCACGCAGCGGTGGTGGCTCGCCGTCAACGTGCTCGGCGCACTGCTGATCAACCACCTCATCCTGACCAACTGGTGACGAAGCGCTGCGGGTAGCGCCTTTCCGATACCGACGGCGCCGCAGGTCGGCAGAATGCCAGCATGGGTCCCGAGAAACCGGAGGGTCGCCCGCTCCGCGGGCTCCGGTTCACCAGCCCGCTCCGCGGGCTCCGGTTCACCAGCCCGCTCCGCGGGCTCCGGTTCACCAGCCCGCTCCGCGGGCTGTGGCTCACCTCCGTCCTCGGTGCCGTCCTCCTCATGACGCTGCCGATCGTCACCGTCACCGGCCTGCTGTCCTACATCGCCTACGGTCCGCAGTTCGGGCAGGCCATCCCCGCCGACGTCGGCTGGCTGAAACTGCCGACGTTCGACTGGCCCACCGATCCGTCGTGGCTCTACCGGCTGACCCAGGGCGTGCACGTCGGGCTTGGCCTCATCCTGATCCCGGTGGTGCTGGCCAAACTGTGGTCGGTGATTCCCAGGCTGTTCGTGTGGCCACCGGCCCGGTCGATCGCCCAACTGCTGGAACGCATCTCGCTGCTGATGCTGGTCGGTGGCATCCTGTTCGAGATCGTCACCGGCGTGCTCAACATCCAGTACGACTACATCTTCGGATTCAGCTTCTACACCGCCCACTACTACGGGGCCTGGGTGTTCATCGCCGGGTTCCTGATCCACATCGCGATCAAGATCCCGCGGATGCGGGCGGGGCTGCGGTCGATGCGGCTGCGCGAGGTGATGCGCACCGACCGCGCCGGCACCCGGCCCGAGGCTTTCGAGCCCGACGGGCTGGTGACCGCCGACCCGGCTGAACCGACGATGAGCCGCCGCGGCGCCCTCGCCCTGGTCGGCGGCGGCGCGCTGTTGATGGCCGTGCTGACGGCCGGGCAGACCCTCGGCGGGCTCACCAGACAGGCGGCGCTGCTGCTGCCGCGCGGCCGCTCGTACGGCGACGGCCCGAACGACTTCCAGGTCAACCGCACCGCCCGCGCGGCGGGCATCACCACCGCGGCGACGGGCGAGGGGTGGCGGCTCACCGTGCGCGGCGGCCCGCAGCCCGTCGTTCTCGACCGCGCCGCGCTGGCGGCCCTGCCCCAGCACACCGCCCGGCTGCCGATCGCCTGCGTCGAGGGATGGTCGACCACCCAGACGTGGAGCGGGGTGCGGTTGCGTGACCTCGCCGCGCTGGCCGGGGTGCCCGAACCGGTCTCGGCCCGCGTCTCGTCGGTCGAGCGGCGCGGCGCGTTCAACCGGGCGCGGTTGCAGGCCAACCAGATCCGCGACGCCGACGCACTGCTTGCGCTGCGCGTCAACGGTGCGGACCTCTCCCCCGACCATGGGTTCCCGGCGCGGGTGATCGTGCCCGCGCTGCCCGGTGTGCACAACACCAAATGGGTGGGCGCGATCGACTTCGAGGCGCGCTGAGATGCGGGCCTTCCGCACGGTGTACGGATCGCACCCGCTGCATCTGCTGACGCTGATCGCCGGCTTCGCGTTGTTCGGCTACACCGTCGCCACGATCGGCCTTGCCGCCCTGTGGAATCCGCGCACCTGGTGGCAGTCGATCGTGGTGTGGTTCGCCGCCGCCGTCATCCTGCACGACCTGGTGCTGTTCCCGCTCTACGCGCTCGTCGACCGCATACTGACGCTGTCCCAACGCATCTCGGCGCCGGTACCCGCTCTCAACCATCTCCGCGTTCCGGCGCTGGGCGCCGCCCTCACGTTCGTGGTGTTCAGTCCCGGGATCCTGCGGCAGGGTGCGCCCGCCTACACAGCGGCCACCGGACAGACGCAGGAACCGTACCTCGGCCGCTGGCTGCTGCTGGTCGCCGCGATGTTCGCGCTCAGCGCCGCGGCGTACGCGGTCCGGTTGGGCAGGACCCGACGGGCTACGGCGCGGCCAACGTCGCGAGCACCCGGCGCCCGGCCGGATGCAGGCCCGTCATCGTCAACCCCGCCTCCTCGGCCAGCTCAGCCGCACAGTCCACCCCCACCGACGCCCACCTGAACCACGGCCCCACGGTGTTCGACGACTCCAGCCGCACCATGGTGTCCTGCACCCCCCGGGTCTCCGAGTCGAACTCCACGACGCAGCGACCGCCCGGGCGCAGCAGTTCGGCCGCGCGGCGCAGCACCCGCCTGGGGTCGCCGCCGAGGCCGATGTTGCCGTCGGCCAGCAGCGCGGTCTGCCACCGCCCGAGCCCGGGTAACACGCCGAACACGTCACGGCGCAGCGCGGGTGCGCCGTTGCGCCGCGCCAACTCGACCGCGGTGGCGGACTGGTCGACACCGAGAGCCGGGATGCCGCGGCGGATCAGATCGGCGACCAGACGTCCTGGGCCGCAACCCAAGTCGATCGTCGGCCCCTCACAGAGCAGCACCACCGCCCGATCGAACAGCCGGTCGGCGTGCCGTCCACCGAGCCAGCTGCGCACCGGTAGCGTCTTCACCTCCCCGTCACCGCTGCGGATCCAGCACCGTTCCCCGTCGAGCGCGCGGTCGTAGAGGTTGCCCAGCATCGGTCACAGCCCCGCCGCGGCCGTCGCGAACGGGAACCGCCCGCCGGGCGGACAGCAGCGCCGGACTGCTTCGACATCGGCGACGGTGTCCACATCGGCGAGCTCGTCGACCAAAACCACGTTGATCCCCCTGTCCTGCAGCGCCTTCCGCGTCAGCGCACCGGTGTCGTCGCGCGACATCGGCACCTCCCGCAGGCAGTCGGCCATCGCCGCGGTCCGGACCCCGAGCAGCCACCAGCCGCCGTCGCGCGCCGGCCCCAGCACCGCCTCGGCGCCGAGCAGCGTGTGAGCGCACCGCGTCAACAGGTCGGCGGTGACCTGGGGGGTGTCCATGCCGATCTGGAGAATCGGGCGGTCCCCCACCGCCGCGGCGGCGTCGGCGTGCGCGTGAGCCAGGCGTTCGGCGAACGAGTCCCCGCGCTGCTCGACGATGGTGAATTCGGCGAGCCGGGCGCGCAGCACCGCGCTGTTGTGCACCTCGTCGAGGTCGCCGGTCAGCGCCACCACACGCGCCGACACGGGTGTGGCCAGGACCGCGTCGAGTGTGTCGAGCAGCGCCGCCGCCGCGATCACCGCGGCCAACTCGAAGCCGACGGTGACGGCCAGTCGCGTCTTCGCCAAGCCGGGCACCGGGGCCTTGGCGACCACGAGCACCGTCACCGGCAACTCCGTCACTCGATCACCCGCCAGAAGTCCAGCGCGGCCACCGCGCTGCCGCGCACCGAGCCGCTGACCTTCGATCTCCCGCCGGTACGCGGACCGTAGGTGACGTCGCGTTCCACGACGCGCCAGCCCGCGGCGGCTGCGCGCACCAGCAGTTCCAGGGGATACCCGGATCGGCGATCCCGCACACCGAGCGCGAGCAGATCGTCGCGGCGGGCCACCCGCATCGGCGCGATGTCATGGACGGGCAGACCGTGGCGGTGCCGCAACCGCCAGCACACCGCCGCCGTCCCGAGACGGGCATGCCACGGCCAGCGCAGACCCGGCACCGCCCGTCGCCTGCCGACCGCCAGGTGCGCACCCTTGTCCAGTTCGGCCACCAGGGCCGGCAGTTCACGCGGGTCGAGCGATCCGTCCGCGTCGAGCACGGCGACCACCGGGGTGGTCGCCGCCAGCACCCCCGCGTGCACCGCGGAGCCGTAGCCCGGGCGCGCCTCGTGCACGACCTCGGCGCCGTGCCGCCGGGCCACGTCCGCGGTGCCGTCGGTGCTGTTGTTGTCCACCACCAGCGCGCGGTAGCCGTCGGGCAGCGCGGCCAGGACCGCCGGTAGCGACGCCGCCTCGTCCAGGCACGGCAGTACTACCGTCACAGGACACTCGGGCATAGCAACGAGGCTAACCACCCCGATGGGCGCCCACCTGGGGCAACAGTGACGAATCTCTGACATCGGCGCAGGTGGTGGGCGTTGACGGCTAACCTCGAAGGGTGACACGCGTCCTGATCGCCGACGACGACTCCGTCGTGCGGGACGTCGTGCGCCGGTATCTCGAACGCGACGGTCTGGAAGTGGCGATCGCCCGCGACGGCACCGAGGCGTTGCGACTTCTCGGCACCGAACGCATCGACGTCGCCGTGCTCGACGTGATGATGCCCGGTCCCGACGGGCTGACACTCTGCCGCACCCTGCGCCGGCGCGGCGACCACACCGTTCCGGTCATCCTGCTGACCGCGCTCGGAGAAGAGGACGACCGCATCGCAGGACTGGAAGCCGGCGCCGACGACTACCTGACCAAACCGTTCAGCCCTAGGGAACTGGCGCTGCGGGTGCGTTCGGTGCTGCGCCGCTCCCCCGCGCCGGTGGGGGTCACCCCGGTCGACCTGAAGGTCGGCGCGCTCACGATCTCGGCGGCTGCGCGGTCGGTCACCGTCGACGGCCAGCCCGTCAGCCTCACGAACCGCGAATTCGACCTGCTCCTGTTCTTCATCACCCACGCCGACACCGTGTTCACCCGCGAAGAGTTGCTCAAGCAGGTGTGGCGCTGGGACTTCGGCGATCTGTCCACCGTGACCGTGCACGTCAAGCGGTTGCGTTCGAAGCTCGGCGACCAGCACCGGGTGCAGACGGTGTGGGGCCGGGGCTACATGTGGAGCGACACCGCGGGCGCACGTGAGGGCCTGAGCACCGGTGCCGTCAACTGACGTCTGGGAGATCGGCGCCTGGGCGCTGGCCTGCTCGATTCCGGTGGTGCTGGCCGGTGCGCTGATCATCCGGTTGGCCCGGACGTGGTCGCTGGCGGTCAGCATGGTCGTGCTCGTGCTGATCCCCGTGCTCGCGACGTTCACCGGCGTGCTGGGCGCCAGCGGGTTCATGATCACCGAGACGTTCGAGCCGATCGCCGTCGTGCTCGTGGTGGTCGCCGTGGTCACCATCCCCGGCGCGGTGATGCTGGGCCGCTATCAGGCCCGCCGCACGGTGTGGGAGCAGGAAATCCGCGAGTCCGAGCAGGCGGCCGAGATGTCGCGGCGGCAACTCGTCGCGTTCGTCAGCCACGATCTGCGCACCCCGCTGGCCGGGATCCGCGCGGTGTCGGAGGCCATCGCGGACGGTCTGGTCGGCGGCGACGAGGTGCGCGCACACGCCAAACACATCGAGCAGGAGTCGATCCGGCTGTCGGAAATGGTCGACGACCTGTTCGAGATGAGCAAGATCAACGCCGGGGCGGTGCAACCGGCGTTCGACCGGGTCGCGCTCGACGAGGTCGTCGACGACGTGCTGGCCGCCCACCGGATCGCCGCCGAACGCGCCGGGGTGCAGCTGCGCGCCGAGCTGCCCGACGAACCCGTGCAGGTGCTCGGCAGCGACCGGGCGCTGGTGCGGGTGCTGTCCAACCTCGTGGCCAACGCGATCGCGCACACCCCGGAGGGCGGCCGCGTGCAGCTGGCGCTCGGCTCCGACGAGGACGTCGCGTGGGCGCGGGTCGACGACACCGGGGCCGGCATCGACGAGGCCGACCTGCCGCGGGTGTTCGACGTGGCCTACCGCGGCTCCAACGACCGCGTCCCGCGCGACGACGCCTCGCTGCCGAGCGGTTCGGGGCTGGGCCTGGCCATCGCCGCCGGCCTCGTGCAGGCGCACCGGGGCACGTTGTCCGCGCACAACCTCGACACCGGCGCGCGTTTCGAGGTTCGGCTCCCGCTGGCCCTCGACTGATCGGCGATGGGGGTCAGTCCGGCAGCGAGTTACCCAACCGCTCCGCGGCGGCCAGATAGTCCTCGATGAATTCGCGCACGACCTCGCGCGCCGGTTTGACCTTGTTCATCAAGCCCACGCCCTGGCCGACGAAGTAGGTGGACAACTGCTGCGCTCCGGGGTGCCCCTGCGCGGCGAGCACGTCGATGCGGCGCAGCAGCGGTTCGGCGAGCATGTTCTGCAGCGGCAGGGGCAGCGGCCGGCGCTCCCCGCGCGGCGCCCAGGCCTGCGTCCAGTCCGACACCAGCTGCCTGGCGGGTTTACCGGTGCGGCCCGCCGAGCGCACGGTGTCCCGCGACGTGGCGGCCAGCATCTTCTGCACGGTGTGCGGCGCGGTCTCGGCCTCCTCGGTGGTCAGCCACACCGAACCGGTCCAGGCGCCGTCGGCGCCCATCGCCACGGCCGCGGCCATCTGCCTGCCGGTCACGATGCCGCCGGCGGCGAGCACCGGCACCTTGGTGCCCGTCTCCTCGACGGCCTGGATCACCTCGGGGATCAGCACCAGAGTGGTCACCTCACCGCAGTGCCCACCCGCCTCGGTGCCCTGCGCGACGATCAGGTCGACCCCGGCGGCGACCTGTTTGACGGCGTGCTCGCGCGCGCCGACGAGCGCCGCCACCGGCACACCGCGTTCTCGGCCCGCCTCGATCATGTAGTCCGGGGGGACGCCGAGCGCGTTGGCGATCAACTTGATCGGATGACTCATCGCGACGTCGAGCAGTTCGCGGCCGGTGTCCCCCGACAGCGACGAGCCGCCGAGGCGCGGCGCGCTGTCGAGTTCGATGTCGTGGTCGGCCAGCAGCTTGGTGACGAACTCGCGGTACTCCGCGGGGATGCGGTCGGCGAGGTCGTTGCGCGAGAGGTTCTCCCCCTTGCCCTCGAACTTGGCCGGCACGATGATGTCGGCGCCGTAGGGCTTGCCGCCCACCTGTTCGTCGATCCAGGCGAGCTCCCGGTCGAGCTGTTCGGGGGTGTAGGCGGTCGCGCCGAGCACCCCGAAACCGCCGGCGTTGGTCACGGCGGCGACGACGTCGCGGCAGTGGCTGAACGCGAAGAGCGGGAAGTCGATGCCGAACTGTTCACATATCGCGGGTTTCACGCCACCAGTATCGCCCCGCCTCAGGCGCCGAATCCCGGGGCCTGCGCCAGGAACCGCTCGATCGCGCCGAGCATCTGCCGGCCGTCGAGCAGCGCCGGGTCGTTGTGCCCGGCATCCGGCACGAGCACGAACTCCTTCGGTTCGGCTGCGGCCTCGAACAGCCGCCGGCTCATCCGGGCCGGGACGATGTCGTCGCGATCGCCGGCGATCACCAACAGCGGGGCGTCGACCCTGCCGATCCGCTCGATCGAGGGGTAGCGGTCGATGAGCAGCCGCCGCACCGGCAGCCACGGGTAGTGCACGGCCCCCACGTCGGGCAGCGAGGTGAACGGTGAGCGCAGGATCAGCGCGGCGGGTGGGTGCTCGACGGCGAGACCGACCGCGACTGCGCCACCGAGCGATTCGCCGAAATACACGAGGCGGGTCGGGTCGACCTCCGGCTGTGCGGCCAACCACTCGCGGGCCGCCAGGGCGTCGGCGGCCAACCCGTCCTCGCTGGGCCGGCCGGGGTTGCCGCCGTAGCCGCGGTAGTCGAACAGCAGCACCGACAACCCCATGCGCCGCAGGGCGATCGCCAGCGCCGCCCGCATCGACCGGTCGCCGCCGTTGCCGTTGAACATCACCACACCGGGCCCCCGGCCGGCCGTCGGGAAGTACCACCCACCGAGGTCCAGACCGTCGGCGGTACGCACCACGACATCGCGCGCGCCCGGTGCCACCGCGCTCGCCGACGGCACGGGACCCGGTGCGGGGAAATAGATCAGCCGCCGCTGCTGGGTCCACAACAACGCCAACGCTCCCGCCGCCACGAGGGCGACGATAACGAGGATGCGCGCCCAGCGGGGCATGTCAGGCCCGCAACGGCGCGAAGGCGAACTCCCGCAGTCCGTCCCGCGGATCCACCACGGCCCGGAAACCCAACCGCTCGGCCGCCCGCTGCGGCGAGGCGACGATGTGGCGCACGTCGCCGCTGCGGTACTGCCCGGTCACCAGCGGTGGTGCGGCGGCGCGGATCTCGCAGAGTTCGGTGGCGACCTCGATGATCGAGATCGGCCGGCCGGAGCAGACGTTGAACGCCTCGAAACCCGGCAGTCGCGACTCGACCGCGGCCAGGTTCGCCGCCGCGACGTCGTCGACGTGGACGAAGTCGCGCATCTGACCGCCGTCCTCGAAAACCCTCGGGACGTCCCCGTTCTCGAGTTCGGAGCGGAAGATCGCCGCCACCCCGCTGTACGGGGTGTCGCGGGGCATGTGTGGGCCGTAGACGTTGTGGTAGCGCAGGGCGACCACCGACCCGCCGGTGGCTTCCGCCCATGCCAGCGCGTAGTGCTCCTGCGCGACCTTGCTTGCCGCGTACAGGCTTCGGGGTCGCAGCGGCTCGTCCTCCCCGACCAGCCGCCAGTGCAGTTCCTCGCCGCCGACGGGGCAGCGGTGCTCGAACACCCCGGCGTCGAGATCGGCACGGGTACGGGGCATCGGGTCGACGGGTCCGTGTGCGGGGCAGTCGAACCGGCCCTGCCCGTAGACCACCATCGACGACGCCAGCACCAGTTTCCGGATGCCCGCGGCGAACATCTCGGCGAGCAGCACCGTGGTGCCGTAGTCGTTGTGACTGCCGTACGACGGCGCGTCGGCGGCATTGACCCCGGCGCCCACCACGGCCGCCTGATGACAGACCGCGTCGACGCCGTCGAGCAACGGGGCCAGCGCGGTGGCATCGCGGATGTCGACCCGGTGCGTGCCGTCGGGAGGGCGTGCCGATCCACCGTGCGCGGCAGGCAGCATCACGTCCACGGCGACGACGTCGTGACCCGCCGATTCCAGCGCGGTGCGCACCCGCGAACCGATGAACCCGGCGGCGCCGGTCAGCAACACCCTCACGGCAACTCGATCGGCAGCGTCACGCCTTCGTGCGGCAGGCAGTGCTCACACGTCCGCTCGACGGCCACCTGGTCGATCGCCTCGTGCACCACCTTCTTGAACGGCACCAGGTTGCGCTGGAACTCGGCGAAGACGTCGACAGCCCGCACCCCTTTCCCGGTCTCGATACCCGCGTCCAGATCGGTGACCAATGCGATTGCTGCATAACACATCTCGAGCTCGCGAGCCAGCACCGCCTCGGGGTGGCCGGTCATGTTGACCAGCGTGAAGCCCTGGCTCGCGAACCATGTGCTCTCGGCGCGGGTGGAGAACCGCGGCCCCTGGATCACCACCATGGTGCCGCCGTCGACGACGCCGGGCAGGCCCGCGGCGGCCGCGCGCAGCGTCGGGCAATACGGATCGGCGAACCCGACGTGGATGCCGCCGGAGTCGAAGTACGTGTCGGCCCGCCCGCTGGTGCGGTCCACGAGTTGATCGGGCACCACCATCGCGCCCGGGCCCAGGTCGGGGGTCAGGCTGCCCACCGCGCACGGGCCGAAGATCCGCCGCACGCCCAGCGCGCGCAGCGCCCACATGTTGGCCCGGTACGGCACGGTGTGCGGGCTGAACTCGTGGTCGGCGCCGTGTCGGGGCAGGAACGCGACCTCGTGCCCGCCGACCGCGCCGACCGTGATCGCTGCGCTGGGAGCGCCGTAGGGGGTGTCGAGCCTGACGCTGCGCGCGTCGGGCCCGAAGAACGAGTAGAAGCCGCTGCCACCGATCACTCCGAGCATCGGTCCATTGTCGTCCATGTCCCCGTTTCCCGGGGTGAGCGAGGGGGCGCGACCGCGACGCGTGCGACGATTGCGCTCGTGGCAAGTTTCGCCGAGTGGGTCGAGGGTGCGCGCCCCCGCACGCTGCCCAACGCCGTCGCACCGGTGATCGCCGGCACCGGGGCGGCCGCGTGGCTGGACGGTGCGGTGTGGTGGAAAGCGCTGCTGGCGTTCGTCGTCGCGGTCGCGTTGATCATCGGGGTCAACTACGCCAACGACTACTCCGACGGCATCCGCGGCACCGACGACGTGCGCGCCGGGCCGCTGCGCCTGGTGGGGTCCAGGCTGGCCTCGCCGCGGGCGGTGCTCACGGCGGCGATCGCCAGCCTGGCCGTCGGCGCGGTGGCCGGACTGGTCCTCGCGGTGGCCAGTGCGCCGTGGCTGATCGCCGTCGGCGCCGTGTGCATCGCCGGGGCGTGGCTCTACACCGGCGGCTCGAAGCCCTACGGCTACATCGGGCTCGGCGAGGTCGCGGTGTTCGTGTTCTTCGGTCTGGTCGCCGTACTCGGCACGCAGTACACCCAGGCGCTGCGCGTGGACTGGGTCGGGCTCGCGCTCGCCGTCGCGATGGGTGCGCTGTCGTCGGCGGTGCTGGTCGCCAACAACCTGCGCGACATCCCCACCGACCGCGAGTCGGGCAAGATCACGCTGGCCGTGCGTCTCGGCGACGCCCGCACCCGCGTGCTGTACCAGGTGCTGCTGGGCACCGCGTTGCTGCTGACGCTGGTGCTGGTGCTCGCCACGCCGTGGTGTGCGGCCGGCCTGGTGGCGTCGCCGCTGGCGGTGCGGGCCGCGCGGCCCGTGCGCGGCGGGCTCGGCGGCAAGGAGTTGATCCCCGTCCTGCGCGACACCGGGCTCACCATGCTGGCGTGGGCGGTGGCCGTCGCGCTCGCACTCGCCTTCGGTTAGGGCGTCAGCCGGTCGACGTCCCGGTCCAGTACTCGGCGAACTTCCCGTCGGCCACCCGCAAAATGTCGTTGCCGGTGAACCGCACCGGGCCCTGATCGCCGACGCCGCTGCCGACCCAGCGCCCGGCCACCATGTCCCCCTCGACGAACGGGCCCACCTCGATCTCGAAGGTGAGGTCCGCCAGCATCCCGTGGGTCTGGTCGATGATCGCCTGCAACTCGGCAGGCCCGCGCACCTCGCGGTCCGGCCAGTGCCCGACGAAGTCCTCGCTCACCAACTCGGCGGCCACGGGTTCTCCGGCCCACAACCGGGTGATCCACTGCGCATAGAGGTCCTTGGGAGTCGTCATGATCGAACAGCTACCCACCTGCTCGGCCGGTCAAGCCGCGCGTCGGCTCACCCGAGCGCCTCGAGCAACCGGTCCAGATCGTCGGCGGTGTTGTAGAGATGGAACCCCACCCGCACCGCTCCGGCCCGCACCGAGGCGCGGATACCGGCGCGCTGCAGACGCGCCGCGGCGTCCCCGTGGCGGGCGGACGGCAGTGCCACGATCGCCGACGGGTGTGGCGGCAGACCCAATTCGGCACGCAGCGTCTCGGCCAGGCCCACGGTGTGCGCCTCGACCGCCGCCCGGTCGAGCCCCGCCAGCCACGGCAGCGTCAGGCCCGCACCCAGCGCGCCGAACCAAGCCGGCGAGGTGTCGAAGCGCCGCGCGTCGGATGCCAAGCGCAGCGGCAGCCCGTAGATCGAATCCCACGGTTCCTGCCCGGCGTACCAGTTCGCCGCGTGCGGCGTCATCAGCTCGGCGGTCCGGTCACTCACCGACATGAATGCGGTGCCGCGCGGCGCGAGCAGCCACTTGTAGGCCGACGCCACGGTCACGTCGGCCCAGCCGAGGTCGAGCAGCTTCCACCCAGCGGCCTGGGTGACGTCGACGATCGTGAGCGTGCCGCCGCCCGCCACACTGGCCCGCAGCGCCTCTGCGTCGAGTGCCGCGCCCGTCGCCGACTGCACCAGGCTGACGGTCACGAAGTCGTAATCACCGGCGGTGGCAACGAGTTCATCGGCGCTCAGTTCGGCCACCGACACCCCTCGCCCGGCCTGTGCGGCGAACGGAAAGGTGGTGCTGGTGAACTCACCGGCCAGTGTGGCGCCCCGGCTGCCGTCGGGGATCGCGGCGGCCACCAGACCCAGCGCCGCCGACGTGCTGCCCGCCATCGCCACGGTGCCGACCGGCACCCCGACCAGCGCCGCGTAACCCGCCCGGGCGTCCCGCACGGGCTGGTCGAACGACTTCGCGTCGAGCGTGCCCGCCTGCCACTCGGCAAGGCAGTCGTGCAGTGCGCGCATCAGGAACCGCGGGGGCAGTCCGAATGTCGGAGAGTTGAGAAAGCCTGCCGCTCCGGCGAAATCAGCGCCGTAGACCTGTCTCGCCGTCATGCCCCGGCGTCACCGGGCGGCTCCTCGCCGCGCAGTCGGGCCTGCAGCTGCTCGCGGTCCTTGCGCCGCCGGGCGTCGAACGCGGCGATGCTCGCGGTGGCCCGCTGCCGCAGCGGCGCGAACAGCCAGATGCCCAGCGGCAGGGCGATCACGAGCGCGAACAGAATCGCGATGACCAACGGGAACTCCCGCAAACCGAGCAGGTGGCCGACACCCAGGATCGCGGCCGCGAGCGCCACCACCAGGAGCAAGCGCGCGGCAACGTAGACGAGGACATCGACCACGAGACGGGCACCCTGGCGACTTTCCGACACGCTCCCGAGCCTACCGACGGCGCGTATATTCGATGCCAGGAGGTTTGAGTGGCGTATTTGCTCCTGATCATCGTTCTGGCCGGCTTGGTCTACATCGGCTGGCGGCTCATGCGGGTCAGTGCGACCCGGCCGCAGCGCCGTGTGATCGGACCCGATGACGACCCGGACTTCTTGCGGCGTCTCGGCCAGGACGACAACAACCCGCGGCAGTAGCCCGCTACCCGCGCTCGTCGTCGCGCCGTACCGCGCCGGCGAATCCGTCGGCCACCACACCAGCCAGTTCGAGCAGCGCCTGCCGCGTCGCGGGCTTGAGGCGGTCCAGGTCGATCTCCGCACCCTCTTCCAGATGCGGATCGAACGGCACCACCTGCACCGCGCGGCAGCGCCGCGAGAAGTGGTCGGAGACCTTCTGCAGGTCGACCTTCCCCGAGCGCGGCCGCACCGCGTTGATGACCGCGATCGCGTTCGACACCAGGGCCTGGTGTCCGTGCGCGTCGAGCCAGTCCAGGGTGGCCGAGGCGCTGCGCGCCCCGTCCACCGAACCGGAACTGATCACCACGAGCACGTCGGCGTGCGCGAGCACCGCCGTCATCGCCGAGTGCATCAGCCCGGTGCCGCAGTCGGTGAGGACCAGGCTGTAGAAGCGTTCCAGCACCTCGAGCGTGCGGGTGTAGTCGTCGGAGCTGAACGCCTCCGACACCGCCGGGTCGGTCTCCGAGGCCAGCACCTCCAGCCGGCTCGGCCCCTGCGAGGTGTAGGCGCGCACGTCGCTGTAGCGCTCGATGCCCTCGGCGTCGCGTAGCAGGTGGCGCACCGTGGCCGTCGTCTCCAACGGCACCTTCTGGCTCAGCGTGCCCCGGTCGGGGTTGGCGTCGACGGCCACCACGCGGTCCCCGCGGATCGAGGCGAACGTGGCGCCCAGCGTGGCGGTGATCGTGGTCTTGCCGACGCCACCCTTCAACGAGAGCACCGCGATGCGATAGCAGCCGCCCAGCGGTTGCTTCACCCGTGTGACGAGGCTGTCCTGCTGCGCCGCCCTGGGGCTCTCGCCGATGTTGACCAGTTTGAACGTCGCGACGTAGAGCCACTTGCGCCACCCGTGCGAGGGTGCGGGCCGGCCCAGCAGCGCCACGGTGGACAGGTCGAGGTACGGCGTCGGCGGTACCGGCAGCGGCTGCGACACCGGATGGGAGACCGGCGGCGCCGTCGCGGGGGGGGGGGGGGCGGCCGGGGCC
>NZ_LQIV01000021.1 GCF_001500125.1 Mycobacterium sp. IS-1742
ACGGCGGTGGTGGTGCGGGCGCGGGCGGTTCGGTGGTGACCGTGACGACCGGCGGCGGCGGCGCGGCCGACGGTTCCGGCTCGGGTGCGCCCGCGGGCAGGCGGGTGGTCTCGAACTCGGTGACCGGCGTGCTGTCGGTGGAGGTTCCGGTCAGCGCGTAGGCCACGCCACCGACGGCGATCGCCGCGACCACCGCCGCGGCGCCGAACGCCAGCTGCGGCAGGTGCCAGCCGCGGCGGCCGTCCTCCGGCTCGTCGGCGGGCAGGTAGTGCACGGCGGGCTGGGCGCCGGTGGCGGTGGGTGCGTAGGGGTTGTACGGCTCGTAGGTCTCGTCACCGGTGTAGGGCACCGGTTCGTCGGAGGTCGTGTCGTCCTGCGACCACGCCAGGGCGCGGAAGGTCGCCGACCCGGGCGCATCGTCGATCATCGCGGTGACCGGGGCGGCGGCGGCCATCCCCGTCGGGGCGTCCGCGGCGGCGCTGTACGCGGCGAACAGCGCCGCGCCCACCGCGGCGTCCAGCGCCGGTTGCGGCGTGGTGATCACGGGGACGCGGGTGTGCGCCGAGAGCTGCTGGGTCACCATCGGGGTGCTCGCGCCGCCGCCGATGGTGACGACCGCCGACACGCCCGCCCATCCGATGCGGGTCCGCTCGAGTGCCGCGTCGAGCGCGGCCAGCACCCCGGCCAACGGCTGCCGCATCATCTCCTCGAGTTCCGTGCGGGTGACACGGATCGTCGAGTGGTACCCCGGGAGTTCGGCGGCGACGTCCGCGGCGGTCACCGACGACAGTCGTTCCTTGGCCTCGCGGCACTGCGCCCGCAGCCGGGTCAGGGATCCGACCGCCGCGGTGCCCGCCGGGTCGACACCACCGGCGTCGCTGATGCCGGTCAACACGTGCGTGAGCAACGCCTGGTCGATCAGGTCGCCGGAGAATTCGGTGAACCGGGTGGTCTCGTCGACCGGCGCGAAGTTCGCGGCGGCGTCCGCCAGGGTGATGCCGGTGCCGCTGCCGCCGAAGTCGAGCAGTGCCACCACCCCGTCGGAGGGCAGGCCCGGGTTGGCGTGCAACGCGGTCAGCGAGGCGACCGCATCGGACACCAGGCGCGCCGGGGCACCGTTCGGCGCGAAGACGGGGTTGGTGCGCAGCGCGTTGCGCAGGGCGTAGACCGTCGAGGTGCTCCAGTGCGCGGGCACGGCGATCGCGATGTCGCCGACGGGCGCGGAGCCGGTGGCCTGGAACGCTTCGAGGGTCATCGCGTCGAGCGCCTCGACCAGCAGCGCCTCGGCGCGGTAGGAGGTGCCGTCCGCGGCGACCAGGGGTACCGGGTCGCCGACCCGCTCGACGAAACCGTCGAGGACCAGGCCGCGTTCGTCGGGCAGCCCGACCTGCGGCGTGCGATCACTGAACAGGCTCAGCGTCGAACGCCGTAGGACTGGGGGATTGCCGACGCGTGCCGCAACCAGGTTGGTGGTCCCGATCGACAAGCCCAACGGGTCGCTCATCGGGAGATCACCCTAGTGGCACCGTCGGCGCCGTGCCGGCAACCCCTCGTTTCGGCGGGTTCGCCGGGGGGAAAACCCCCGCATGACGTCACTCTGGCTGGCCGGCCGCCCCGAGCAGGCTCTCCCACCCGACCCTCTCGACGAAACCACCCGCTCTGCCGACGTGGTCGTCGTCGGCGCCGGGCTCACCGGGCTGATCACCGCGGTCCTGCTGGCCCGCGCGGGCCGCGACGTGATGGTGCTCGAGGCGTTCCGCGCGGGAGCGGGCGCGACGGGTAACACCACCGCCAAGATCAGCCTGCTGCAGGGCACCAAGCTGTCGAAGATCGTCGGCAAGCACGGCGCGGGCGTGGCGAAGAAGTACGTCGAGGGCAACCTCGAGGGTCAGGAGTGGCTGATCCAGCGCTGCGAGGCGCACGGCATCTCGGTGCAGCGCGAGGACGCCTTCACCTATGCGCAGTCGGAGAAGGGGCTGTCCGCGGCGCGGGCCGAACTCGAGGCCTGTCAGGCGGCGGGGCTGGGCGCCGAGTGGGTCGACAAGGACCACGGGGCCCACGTGCCCTTCCCGTTCGAGGGCGGTGTCCGGCTGGCCGATCAGGCGCAGTTCGATCCGATGCCGTTGCTGGACAGCCTGATCGTGGAACTCGACGAGCGGGGCGGCCGGCTGGTCCAGGGTGTGCGAGTGCAGCGGGTCTCCGGCACCGACGACGGCCTCACCCTGCACGTGCGGACCTCGGAGGGCCACGAGTTCGATGTCGACGCACGGCAGTGCGTGCTCGCCACGGGGATCCCGATCCTCGACCGCGGCGGGTTCTTCGCCCGCCTCAAACCCGCCCGGTCCTACTGCATGGCGTACAAGGTGCCCGGCGCCATCACCCGCGGTATGTACCTGTCCACCGACTCCCCCACCCGGTCGGTGCGGTACGCGCCGACCCCGGAGGGGGATCGGCTGATCGTCGGCGGGGCGGGACATCCGGTCGGCCGCGAGAAGCATCCGTCGTCGTCGGTGCAGGAACTCGACTCGTGGGCCAAACAGCACTATCCGGGTGCGATGCAGACGAACTACTGGTCCGCCCAGGACTACACGCCCGCCGACGAGCTGCCCTACGTCGGCCCCATCCTGCCCGGCCAGGACAAGATCTATGTGGCAACGGGTTTCGACAAGTGGGGCATGACCAACGGCACCGCGGCCGCGCTCGCCCTGGCCGGCAGCATCCTGGGCGGCCGGATGGACTGGGCGGACGCGTTCGCCAGTTGGAGCCCGCACGAGCTGTCCGGCATCCCGAAAGCGGTGCAGGCCAACGTCGAAGTCGGGATCAACCTGGCGAAGGGGTGGATCACGCCGGTGACGCGGATCGCCGACCGCACGCCGCAGTCCGGTGGTGTGGTGAGCGGGCCGCCGTGGGCGTTGGAGGCGCGCAGCGTGGTCGACGGGGTGGAGCATCGGGTCTCGCCGGTGTGCCCGCACCTGGGCGGCATCGTCAACTGGAACGACTCCGACGAGTCGTGGGAGTGTCCGTTGCACGGGTCGCGCTTCGCGCCGGACGGCACCCTGCTCGAGGGCCCCGCGACCCGGGATCTCACGAGATCGCTGTGACTACGACTGTGACTACGACGGGCCGGTGACCTTCGCCGGTTCGTCCGGGAAGACCTTGCGCATCACCGCCGAGCCGATGCTGCCCGCGACGATCAGCGCGATACCCAGCGTGTCCGGAATCTCGTCGGACACCCAGCCGACGATCCCGGTGATCACGACGAACGGCGGCGCCCAGTCGAACACTCGGGCCCACGACGCGTCGCTCTCCCCCGTCGCGTGCTCGGGGTAGAACTCGGTGAAGGCCCCGGCCAGGATCAGTGCCGCCAGGGGCAGGATCCACCCCAGCCAGAAGTTGTCGTTGTCCCCCAGCACGGCGTCACCGTAGGCGCCCGCCGCCGCGGACACCACGAAGGCACCCGCCCACACCGCCGAGATGACGTAGTTGATCCGGAGGAAGACGGGGCTGTCCCAATGTTCGGGCGGGGCAGTGTCTTTGGCGTAGGCGAGGGTGAACGGACGGCGGATCAGCAGCGTGACGATCGCGAATGTCGCGAGCGCGATGTTGCTCAGTTCGCCGGCCCACAGCGCCAGCGATTCGATGGCGTGCTCCGAGGCGACGAGTCCGAGGATCACCAGCACTGCGAAGAACGCGACCCCGAACGCCTCCAGCGCGTGCACCGGCACACCGCGGCGCTTGCCCACCCACAGCGTGAGGAGGGCGAGTCCCAGTGCGGCGGAGGCGGCCTCCTCGAAGCGGCCGGGACCGACGACTATCGCCATGAGAATCCACGGCGCGAGCCCCGAGAACGGTGACCTGACGTAACCGTCGACCAAATTCATGCCCGGACTCTATGCCGGGTACGGCGGTTGTGCTGCAATGTCGGCCATGGGCGACATCGACGAGATTAAGAACGTGAAATACCGGTATCTGCGCGCGCTCGACACCAAGAACTGGGCCGAGTTCGAGGACACCCTCACCGAGGACGTCGAGGGCGACTACGGGGAGTCGCTCGGCGAGGACCACCGGTTCACCGACCGCGACGCGCTGGTCTCGTTCATGAGAACCTCCCTGGGACCGGAGGTGATCACCGAGCATCGCGTCGACCATCCCGAGATCGTCGTCGACGGCGACGAGGCGACCGGCACCTGGTATCTGCAGGACCGGGTGATCGCGCCGGATTTCAACTTCATGCTGATCGGCGCCGCCTTCTACCGCGACCGGTACCGTCGCACCCCCGAGGGATGGAAGATCTGCGCCACCGGGTACGACCGGACCTACGACGCCAGCATGTCGTTGGAGAACCTGGGATTCAAACTCAAACGCGGTCGCGCACTGAACCTGTAGAGCATCACTTCGAGATCGCGATCACCGCGCCCGGCCGCAGCCACCGCATGATGTCGACCAGCGTGGCGTCGTCGATGGCCACGCATCCGGCGGTCGGTCCGCCGTCGGTGGAGTGCACGAAGAACGCGCCGCCGTTGCCGGGGACGCGCGCCTTGTTGACGCCCATCACCACCGCGTGCCGGTACTGCGGGATGTCGAGGTTCTCGGTGCCCGCACTCAGCGATGTGTCGAAGCGGCACTGCTCCTTCCTGCACACCTGCATGGTGTTGTAGGTGGGGCTCTTCATATCCCCGTCCCACCAGTGGTCGGGCCCCACCTGGACGTAGGGCAGGCCGCCACCGGGGTTGGGCTCGGTGCCGAACGCGAAGTCGAGCGTGAACACCCCCATCGGCGTCTTCATCTCGCCGTCGTGGGTCTGCGGCGCCATACCCTTCGCGCCGATGAAGGCGGGAATGCCGACGCCGATCGGCTGCCAGCCGGCCGCGGTGCGCTGGTACACATCCATCTTCGCCGTCGAATCACCCACGCCCACAACGGAGATCACCTGAGTGGCCGCCCCGACCGACGAGGCGAACCACGGGCCCGCGGCAGGCGCCGCCGGGGAACCGGCGACCAGGCATACCGCGACGGCGCACAGCAGGCTCAACAGTCGGCGCATCCCACCCATCCTGAGCGGGCGGCCTCTCGGTTACGTCAACGTACGGACACGATCGGGTCGCGACCCGAGCACCCCGTCGAGCCACTGCGACCACACCTGCTGCTGCGCGGCGGCCGTATCGGCGGCGGAATCACCGTAGAGGTACAGGCACACCATCGCCCGCATCTGCTCACCCATCGGGTACGCACCGACGACCGCGACACCCTGGCCGGGGCGATCGAGCCGCAGCATCACCCGGCGGGCTTGCCGCGTCTGGTCGACGCGTTCCACCACACCGCCGAATTCAGGTGTCCGCGAGGATGCTTCGGCACGATCTCCCACGTCGACACCCGCCAGCCCGAGCTCGCGGGCCCGCCGGGACCAGCCGTCGGCGACATCGCCCGGATACTCGGCCATCACGCGGACCGGCGCGGCGGGGCAGCCGGCGAAGTCATGCAGGTAGAGCCGCAGGACGTCGAAGAATCCGGGCCAGCCGCCCTCGAACCCCTCGAGTTCGTCGTCCCAGTCGTCGGCGTCGGCGAACAGGCTGTGCACCATCCGGACCACGCACGTGCCGCCGCTGCGGCCGGTGACGGTGATCTCGGTCGCCAGCGGTCCGGGCGACCCGGTGCTGCTCCACTCGTGCTCTTCGTAGGTGAGCCGGCGCGGCGGCTCCCACCCGGTCACGACGCCGCGTTGCACGGCGCCCCCGCCGAAGTCGAAGTGGAGTTCGCCGCCGACGCGTTCCTCGACGGTCGTCGGGGTGAACCATGCGCTCATCCCCGGACCCGTCGCGATGGCGTCCCAAACCTGTTCCGGTGTGCCGGGTACGACCAGTTCCATCTCGACCCAGCGACGTCCGTCGTCTTTTCGTATCGGCATCACGCATCCTCCTCGTTCCTGGGCATCGGATAGGCGGCCAGCACCACTCGGTGCGCCCGGCCGTCGGGGGCGGTGTCGTCGTGATATCGAGCAGTCAGCGCGGCGACGGCGTCGGACAGCTCGCGGGTGAACTCGGCGCGGTCGGCCGCGCTGCGGAATCGGACGGTCGCCTCCAGGGACAGGGTGGCCAGTCGCTTGTCCCTGGCGCGCGCCTCGCGCCACAGATCGCCGACCTCCTGGACGGTCCGCGCCGCCAAGGCGATCAGGTAGCTCGCCGAGAGCCGGTCGCGGGATCGTCCGGGATCGGTGCCAGCGGCGCCCAGGGCGCCGGGCGACACCACATAGGACGAGGCGGTGGCGACCAGGAGGCGTTCGCGCAGGCCGCCCCACTTCCGTTCCCCCGCGATGGTCACGAGCTGGTGCTGTTCGAGTGCCCGGAGGTGGTAATTGACCTTTTGCCTGGCGATTCCGACGCGGGTGGCAAGCGTTGCGGCCGAGGCCGGTTCGGTCAGTTCCGCCAGCAACCGGCTGCGCACGGGGTCGAGCGCGACGACGGCCGCGGCGGGGTCGGCGATCACTTCCACATCCAGCACGGGGCCATCGTCATCCTTGACAAGAAGTTTTGTCAAGGGGGCCGGCGGCTACGTTGGCTGCTATGGACCTCCGCATCCGCCGCCGCGCCAGTGGCCTCCGACAGATCGGCAAGGGCCTCGGCAGCCTTGACCGGGAGGTCTTCGAAGCCGTCGCCGAGTCGCCCAGTCCCCTGTTGGACGCGACGATGCCGCGACTGACCAGGGCGGCCGACCATTCGAAGCTGTGGTTCGCCATCGCCGCCGGGCTGATGGCGGCCGGCGGGCCCAGGACCCGGCGCGGCGCCAACCGTGGCGTGCTGTCGCTCGCCGTCACCAGCCTCGTCGCCAACCAGGGCGCCAAACGCATCTGGAAGCGCGCCCGCCCGAGCTATCTGCCGGTGCCGCTCGCCCGCCGGAGCCGGCGGTTCCCGACGTCGAACTCGCTTCCGTCGGGCCACTCGGCGAGCGCCGCGGCGTTCGCGGTCGGTGTCGGTCTGGAGAGCCCGCCGATCGGATTGGGGCTGGCGCTGCTGGCCGGGCTGGTCGGGCTGTCCCGGGTGGCGACGGGCGCCCACTATCCCGGTGACGTGTTCGCCGGCTTCGGGCTCGGCGCCGGCGTCGCGGTCCTGGGCGGCCGGGTGGTGCCGCCGTCGACCCCGACGAAACTGCCGACGGCCGAACCGCTGCGCGTGCCCGCCCCGCCCCGGCCCGACGGCGCCGGCGTGGTGCTGGTGATCAACCCCGCCTCCGGCAGCGGCAGCGGCGCGCGCGTGGTGGACGAGGTGCGCGATGCCCTGCCGCGCGCCGAGATCGTCGAACTGGGCGAAGGGGACGACCTCCGGGAGGTGCTGCGGGAGGCGGCCGGACGCGCGGAGGTCCTGGCCGTGGGCGGTGGCGACGGGACGGTGGCCACCGGGGCGGGTATCGCCAAGGAGGCCGGGTTACCGCTCGCGGTGTTCCCGGGCGGGACGTTCAACCACTTCGCCAAGGACATCGGGTGCGACTCGGTCGCCCGCACGGTCGATGCGATCCGACGCGGCACGGTCGCCTGCGTGGATCTGGTGTGCCTCAACGAGGAGCACATGGTCATCAACACCGCCAGCATCGGCGCCTACCCGACGTTCGTGCAGAGCAGGGAGAAGCTCGAGCACCGGGTCGGCAAACCACTGGCCGGGTTGTACGCCATGTTCGACACCCTGCGACGCGGTGAACCGGTCCGCATCCACTACGACAACCGGACCCTGCAGACCTCGTTGTTCTTCCTGGGCAACTCGACCTACCTGCCGTCGGGTTTCGCCCCGGCCCAGCGGCACCGCATGGATGACGGCCTGCTCGACGTGCGGATCCTCGAGACCGGCCGGCGGTTGAGCCGACTGCGGATCCTGACCGCCCTGATGCTCGGCCGGCTGGAGCGCAGCCCGCTCTATCACGAGATGCGGGTGCCGGAGTTCACGTTCACCGCCGTCGACGGTCCGACGGTGCTGGCGTGCGACGGGGAGGTGGCCGCCGAAGTCGAGAAGGCCAGTTTCAGCGCGCAGTACCGGGTGCTGCCGGTGTTCCGTCCGTTGGACTGACGCGCGGCGGGTAGAGCAGCAGGCACAGCACGACATACGCGTAGCCGAGCGCCCAGCCGGCCACCACGTCGGAGGGGTGGTGCACGTTGAGCACCACCCGGCCGGCCCCGATCGTCGCGATGAGCACCACGCCGATCGCGATCGCCCAGCGCCGCGACGCCGGCGGCAGCAGGGGCACCAGCAGGACCAGGAACGCCGGCACGCAGACCATCAGCCCCAGGGCGTGGCCCGAGGGGAACGACGTCGACTGCGCCAACACCAGTGCGGTGGCGGGACGCTGACGGTCCGCGACCGCCTTGGCGAGCACCAGCAACAGACCCGACAGTTCGACGGTGAGCACCAACCACAGCGCGGTGCGGATGCGGCGCCGGACCAACGCGACGACGATGACGACGATGCCCACGAGCCGCAACACCGTCGGCCCCAGCACCGTGCAGTAGACGACCCAACCCGTCACCCAGCCCGGGTGGGCGGTGCCGAAGCGGTCGAGCGGTTCGAGGACGGCCAGATCGGCGTCGTACAACCACGCCCAGTGGGCGGCGTAGCCGATCCACAGCAACGCGAAGACGGCGGTGGCGAACACGGCCGAGGCGATCAGCCATCTCCGGTGGGGCACCACGCCTGTGTACCAGTCACCGGCGATGCCGTTTAGGCTGACTGCACATGGCCGTCTTTCTGCGCAAGTTGCTCCGCATCGGCAGGTTGCCCGACGAGATGCGCGCGGCCGCCGAGGCCGAGGGGATCCTGCACCTGTCCGAGTGCGTGCCGGTCACCCGCCGGTTCACCGGGTCCATCCCGGGCAAACGGGCGACGGGAAGCGTCTCCGGCTACACCGGCGCACTGGTGCTGACCCGCGAGCGGGTGCTGGCCACCCTTTCGACCGTCCCGGGTCTGGCCGGCCGCACCATCGACCAGCGCTGGGACGCCCCCGCGGACGGGCCGGTCAGCGTCGAGGTCGCCCCGGACGGGCTGCACTTCGAGGTCGACGTCAGCCAGGTGGACCCCCGATCCCGCGGGCACCTGTCGCTGCACTACAGAAGCGACATCGGTGACGACGTGCTCGCGGCGCTGCCGACCCGGTCGCTGGCGTTCCACGTTCCGCCGGAGTGGGTGTTCCGGGCCGTCGGGGTGCCGTACCGGCCGTGACGGGGAGCCCGACGGCGCGTCGATATCGCATGAGCCGAACACTTGCCGATGTGGCCGCAACCCGCTTCTGTGGGGCAGCGTGACCGGACCAGAACGCCTGACACCCGCACAGCGCGCCAACGTGCTGATCGTCCACTGGCACGATCTCGGCCGCTACCTCGGTGCCTACGGGCATTCCGACGTGCGGAGCCCCCGCCTCGACCGGTTCGCCGCCGAGAGCATCCTGTTCACCCGCGCGCACGCCACCGCACCCCTGTGCTCGCCGTCGCGCGGATCGTTGTTCACGGGCCGCTATCCGCAGAGCAACGGTCTGGTCGGGCTCGCGCACCACGGTTGGGAGTACCGCACCGGGGTGCGCACCCTGCCCCACATACTGAGTGAGAACGGTTGGCACACCGCGCTGTTCGGGATGCAGCACGAGACGTCATATCCGGCGAAGCTCGGCTTCGCGGAGTTCGACGTGTCCAACTCCTATTGCGAGTACGTCGTCGAGCACGCCACCGCCTGGCTGCGCGACGCACCGCCACAACCGTTCCTGCTGACCGCCGGTTTCTTCGAGACCCACCGCCCCTACCCACGCGAGCGCTACGAACCCGCCGACGCGGCCGCGGTCGAACTGCCCGACTATCTCCCCGAGGACGACGAGGTGCGCCAGGACCTCGCCGAGTTCTACGGGTCGATCACCGTCGCCGACGCCGCTGTCGGCGAACTGCTCGACACCCTCGAGGCCACCGGCCTGGACCGCAGCACGTGGGTGGTGTTCATGACCGACCACGGTCCCGCGCTGCCGCGCGCGAAATCCACGCTGTACGACGCGGGCACCGGCATCGCGATGATCATCCGCCCGCCGCGCGACGCCGCCGTCACCCCGAGGGTCTACGACGATCTGTTCAGCGGCGTCGACCTGCTCCCCACCCTGCTCGACGTGCTCGGCGTGGACATCCCCGACGACGTCGACGGACTGTCGCATGCCGACAATTTGCTGGGCGGCCCGGAGAAAAGGCGGGAAGTGCGCACTGCGGTGTACACGACGAAGACGTATCACGATTCCTTCGACCCCATCCGCGCCATTCGGACAAAAGAATTCAGTTACATCGAGAATTACGCGCATCGGCCGCTTCTGGACCTGCCGTGGGACATCGCCGAAAGCGCACCGGGCCGCATTGTCGGACCGCAGGCGAGCACGCCGAGACCCGAACGCGAACTCTACGATCTGCGCACCGACCCCACAGAACTGCACAACCTGCTGACATCGGAGAACAAGATCAACGCCGAGACCGTCGCGGGTGATCTCGCGCTCCTTCTCGACGACTGGCGGGTGAAGACCAATGACGTCATCCCGTCCGATTTCGCGGGTTCGCGCATTTCCGACCGATACACCGAGACGTATCTGCGAATTCACGCGCGGGTGGTGACCAGCCGGTCCGCGATCGCCGCCGAACGCGGCATCGAGGACGAGCGCCGAACAGCGCAATGAATAAACTCACCGTGAACGAAAAATCCGCATAGGCATCCCAATTGCGTTGCGGTTAGGCTCACGCGCATGCCTTCCCAGCCCTCGGCATATCTGGTCCTCGCGTCGCAGCGCAGCGGCAGCACCCTGCTCGTCGAATCGCTGCGCGCCACGGGCGTGGCCGGCGAACCGCAGGAGTTCTTCCAGTACCTGCCGAAGACCAGTCAGGCCCCCCAACCACGGGAGTGGTTCGCCGACGTGCAGGACGAGTCGATCCTGCGCCTGCTCGACCCGCTCGACGAGGGCAAGCCGGACCTCGCGCCGGCCCCCATCTGGCGGGACTACATCCGCACGGTCGGCCGCACCCCCAACGGCGTGTGGGGCGGCAAGCTGATGTGGAACCAGACCCCGCTGCTCCTCGATCGCGCCGCCGATCTGCCGGACCGCTCCGGAGACGGTCTGCTCGCCGCGATTCGCGACGTCGTGGGCAGCGAACCGGTGCTGGTGCACGTCTACCGGCCCGATGTCATCTCCCAGGCGGTGTCGTTCTGGCGCGCCGTGCAGACCCGGGTGTGGCGCGGACGCCCGGATCCGAATCGCGACGCCAGGGCCGAGTACCACGCCGGGGCCATCGCACATGTCGTGACGATGCTGCGCGCGCAGGAGGAGGGCTGGCGGAACTGGTTCGCCGAAGAGAACGTCGAACCGATCGACGTTCCCTATCCGGTGTTGTGGCGCAACCTCACCCAGGTGGTCGCCGACATCCTCGAGCGGCTCGGCCAGGACCCCCGGCTGGCGCCGGCGCCGGTGCTCGAGCGTCAGGCCGACCAGCGTTCCGACGAATGGGTGGACCGCTACAAGGCCGACGCACAGCGAAACGGGCTGCCGACATGACGACCACCGACCTGGACGCCCTGCGCGTCGACGAACTGCGGCTGCTGGAGGCCGAAGCCGTCCACATCATCCGCGAGGTGGTCGCCGAACTCGAACGGCCCGTGCTGCTGTTCAGCGCCGGCAAGGACTCCATTGTGCTGCTCCGGTTGGCGGAGAAGGCCTTTCGGCCTGCGCCGCTGCCCTTCCCGGTCATGCACGTCGACACCGGCCACAACTTCGACGAGGTGATCGAGTTCCGGGATCGCCGCGTCACCGGGCACGGTCACAAACTCATCGTCGCCTCGGTGCAGGAGTCCATCGACAGGGGCCGGGTGCCGGATCCCGGTCCCGGCGCGTCGCGCAACCGCCAACAGACCCGCACGCTGCTCGACGCGCTGGAGGAAGGCGGTTTCGACGCGGCGTTCGGGGGCGCCCGCCGCGACGAGGAGCGGGCCCGCGCCAAGGAACGCATCTTGAGCTTCCGAGACGAGTTCGGGCAGTGGGATCCGCGGGCGCAGCGCCCCGAGCCGTGGTCGCTCTACAACGGCCGCATCAAGAGGGGCGAACAGGTCCGCGTCTTCCCCCTGAGCAACTGGACCGAACTCGACGTGTGGCGCTACATCCAGCTCGAGGGCCTCGAGCTGCCGTCGATCTACTTCGCCCATCGGCGTGAGGTCTTCGCGCGCGACGGCATCCTGCTCGCGGTGTCGCAGTACGCACAGCCGGACGACGGGGAGACCTCCGCCGTCGAGTGGGTGCGCTACCGCACCGTCGGCGATCTCACCATCACCGGGGCGGTGCGCTCGGAGGCCACCGACATCGCGCGGGTGATCGCCGAGATCTCCGCGGCGACGGTGTCCGAACGCGGTGAGACGCGCGCCGACGACCGCACATCCGTTGCGGCGATGGAAGACCGGAAACGCGAGGGCTACTTCTGATGAGCGCGCACAAGACCCGCCAGCTGCTCCGCATCACCACCGCGGGTTCGGTCGACGACGGCAAGAGCACGCTGATCGGCCGGCTGCTGCACGACACCGACAGCCTGCCGCTCGACCACCTCGAGGCCGTCACCGACGAGGAGGGGATCGCCGACCTGGCCGCGCTGTCGGACGGTCTGCGCGCCGAACGCGAGCAGGGCATCACGATCGACGTCGCCTACCGGTTCTTCTCCACCGAGAACCGCAGCTACATCCTGGCCGACACCCCCGGCCACGAGCGCTACACCCGCAACATGTTCACCGGCGCCTCCAACGCGCATGTGGCGGTGCTGCTCGTCGACGCGCGGGCCGGGGTGCTGCGGCAGACCAACCGCCACGCCCGTATCGCGAAGTTGTTGGGGATCGAGCACTTCGTCGCCGCGGTGAACAAGATCGACCTCGTCGACTTCGACGGGGACCGGTTCTCCGAGGTGTCCGACGAACTGCAACGGCTCTCGGCGCGGCTCGGCGGTCTCGACATCACGGTCATCCCGATCGCGGCCAAACACGGCGACAACGTCGTGCACCGCTCCGACCGCACCCCGTGGTACGACGGACCGACGCTGCTGGAGTACCTCGAGGGTGTGGAACTCATTGCCCCTCAACCAGAACCCGCCAGACTCCGGTTGCCCGTGCAGTGGGTGTCGCGGCCGACCGCCGAGCAGCGCCGCCGCTACACCGGCAGGCTGTCCGCGGGCACGCTGAGCGTGGGTGACACGGTGGTGAGCCTGCCGGCCGGCACCCGCTCGACGGTCACGGTCGTCGACACCCTCGACGACGACCGGCCGGTGGCGGTGGCGCCGCTGTCGGTCGCGATCGAACTCGCCGACGACATCGACGTCGGCCGCGGGGATGTCTTCGTCAGCGGCGCCGATACCGCGACCCTGCCCGTGCTCGCCCGCGAACTCGACGCGACGGTGTGCTGGTTCTCCGACGCCCCGCTGCGCGCCGGTGACCGGCTCGCCCTCAAACAGGGCACCCGCACGGTGCGGGCGACCGTGCAGGCCCTGCACAGCCGGCTCGACCCGGAGACGCTCGACGAGTTCGACAACCCGACGGAGTTGGTGCTCAACGACATCGGATCGGTGACGCTGCGCACCAGTTCGGTGGTGGTGGCCGACACGTACGCCGACAACCGGGACAGCGGCGCGTTCATCCTCATCGACGAGTCGAGCAACGACACCGTCGGCGCGGGCACCATCCTGGAGCCCCGCGAGGTCACCCCCGGCGCGCAGACCCGTAACGACATCCGTTGGCACCCTTCGTCACTCGATCGGCGACACCGCTGGTCGTCGACGGGACAGCGGGGCGCGACCATCTGGTTCACCGGGCTGCCCGCGTCGGGCAAGTCGACGATCGCCGTGGCGGTCGAACGCGCGCTCGTCGAGTCCGGGCAGGTGGCCTACCTCCTCGACGGCGACAACATCCGCCACGGCCTGTCGGACGACCTCGGGTTCGCCGCGGGCGACCGCGCCGAGAACATCCGCCGGGTCGGGCATCTCACGCGGCTGTTCGCCGACGCGGGTGTCGTCGCGCTGGCCTCGCTGGTGTCGCCGTTGAGGTCCGACCGGGAGATCGCGCGCACCCTGAGCGACGCGGCGAAGCTGCCGTTCCTCGAGGTGTACGTGGCCACCCCGGTCGAGGAGTGCGAGAAGCGCGATCCCAAGGGGCTCTACGCCCGCGCCCGCGCCGGAGAGCTGAAGGGGCTCACCGGTGTCGACGCCCCCTACGAGCCGCCCGAGGATCCGGACCTGGTGCTCGACACCACCGGCGCCGACATCGCCGACCTCGTCGCGCAGGTGATCGACCTGCTCGAGAGCAGGCGTTAACCGGTCCGCGCGACCACGAACACCCGCCGGAACGGGAAGAACGTCCGCCCGTCGGCACGCACCGGGTACGCCGCGTCGAGCAGCGGGATCAGCTCGGCGCGGAACCTGCCCCACTGTTCGTCGTCGAGCCGGCTCCGCACGGGCCGCAGCGCGGTGCCGGTGATCCATTCGAGCACCGGGTGCACCCCGGTCAGTTCGTGGATGTAGGTGGTCTCCCACGCGTCGACGGTGCAGCCCGCGTCGGTGAGCAGTTCGGCGTAGCGCGCCGGTGTCTCGACGACCGTGCCGACCCGGAACGGGATGTCGTGCAGCAGCGGCGCCCACTCATCGCGGTTCGCCAGCCGCCGTACCGCGTCGTGCGACGGGGCGTCGAAATTGCCCGGCACCTGCATGGCCAGCCACGATCCGGCGGGCAGCACGTCCGCCCACCGGGTCAGCAATTCGGGATGGTCGGGCACCCACTGCAGGGTGGCGTTGCTGAGCACCACGTCGGTGTCGGGCTGCGGCGACCAGTCGCGCACGTCGCCGACCTGCGCCTCGACACCGCGCTCGCGGGCGGCGGCCACCATCTCCGGCGAGTTGTCCCACGCCTCGACCGCCGCGGCGGGCCACCGCTGGTGCAGGGCTGCCGTGAGATTGCCTGGACCGCAACCCAGGTCGACGACGCGGCGCGGGTCCTCGGCGCCGATACGGGCCAGGAGGTCGAAGAACGGCCTGCCACGCTGATCGGCGAAGGACAGGTACACCTCCGGGTTCCACATGTGCCCAGTGTGCATCCAGGGCGTCGAGTGTGCCGTGAGGGCGGAAATCTCGCGGGTTTCCCGCCCTGAGTGCACAGTGAGCGCCCTGCATGCGGGCTACCATCGCTGTCGATGACGTCATCCGTCGACCCGGTCGACCCACCCGTCCCCCTGCCCGACATCCCGGGCGGCGACGCCGGCAACCGGGGACTGCCGCGGCGCGCCGACCTCACGCCGGGCCAGCGCCTGATCGTCGACTCATCGGCTGTCGCGGACATCGCCTTGCGCACCGGGGTCGCCTCGCTGGTGGGTGCGGCGATGCTGCCGTCGGTGGTGGCCGCCGCGCTGAGACCGTCGACCGTGCGGGCGGACACCGAACACCTGAGGTTCTACGGCGAACTGGCCGCCGCCCGCGACCCGCAGGCCTCGTTCCCGGCGCCGACGGTGCCCCCGCGCATCTCGTCGCGTCCGGCGAACCCCGTCGCCGAGTGGACCGCGCACGGGCGGGTGCACAACATCCGGTTCCGCAGCAGTTTCGAAGCGGTCAACCCGGCGCTGCGCGAGCGGTGCCGCGGATATCAGCGCAACAACGTCGTGCATGCCCAGCACTGGCGCCACGACGACGGGCCGCGCCCGACGCTGTGCGTCATCCACGGCTTCATGGGCTCGGCCTACCTGTTCAACGGCCAGTTCCTGTCGCTGCCGTGGTTCTACCGCTCCGGCTACGACGTCCTGCTGTACACGCTGCCGTTCCACGGCCGCCGCGCCGAGAAGTACTCGCCCTACAGCGGATACGGCTACTTCGCCAACGGATTCGCCGGATTCGCCGAGGCCATGGCCCAGGCCGTGCACGACTTCCGTTCGCTCGTGGACCATCTCGAGTTCACCGGTGTCGACCGGGTCGCGGTCACCGGGATCTCGTTGGGCGGATTCACCTCCGCACTGCTGGCGTGCGTCGACGAGCGCATCCGCGCGGTCATCCCCAATGTGCCGGTGGTGACGCCCGACCGCACCGTCGACGAATGGTTCCCCGCGAACAAGCTGGTGGCGCTCAACCGCCGGATCGGCCGCATCGACCCGGAACTCGAAGCCGCCGCGTCGCGGTACCCGTCCCCGCTGAACTATCCGCCGCTGGTGCCGCGGGACCGTCGGCTGATCATCACCGGTCTCGGCGACCGGCTGGCCCCGCCACAGCAGGCCGAACTGTTGTGGGAACACTGGGAGCGCTGCGCATTCCACTGGTTTCCCGGCAACCACCTGCTGCACGTCAGCCAACCGGATTACCTGCGCCGTATGACGCGGTTCCTGCGAAGTTTCATGTTCGACTGACCGTCACCTCCGGTTCCCGCAGGCGCGCGCGTCCCGCGGGTAGCATCGCTCACCGTGTCCGCGGAGTCTCGGCCAGTGTCCATCCTGCCGGAGAGCGAATGCTGGAGCCTGTTGCGGAGTGTGGCGCTGGGACGGTTCGTCACCTGCGCGGACGGTCGACCGGAACTCTTCCCCGTGAACTTCGTCGTCCAGGACCGGACGGTGCTGTTCCGCACGGCCGAGGGCACCAAGCTCACGAGCACCGCGATCAGCGACCATGTGCTTTTCGAGGCGGATTCCTACACCGACGCCGAGGGCTGGAGCGTGGTCGTCAAAGGCACCGCGCGCTCACTTCACGACGACGAGGACATCCTCAAAGCACAAGAGGCGCAACTGCTTCCGTGGACCGCGACGACCAAGGAGCACATCGTACGCATCCGGCCCGCGCGGGTGACCGGACGGCGGTTCGTGTTCGGTCCCGCACCGGCGTAGCCCGACACCGTCACCCCTCCGCGTCGGGCCGCCACGAACGCAGCTGCCGGAGCAGGGCGTTCTTCTTGTAGTGGTGGTCGTCCATTCTGCGCAGGATGCCGTCGAGCACCCTGATCGCATCCCTGATGTGCGGACCCTTGTTGAGCATGACGCACTCCGCGCGCTCCCCCATCGCCGCATCGCTGATCTCGGCGCGCGACGGCAGACCGCTCTTCGCGAGTTGCTCGAGCACCTGGGTCGCCCAGATCACCGGCAGGTGCGCCGCCTCGCAGAGCCACAGGATCTCTTCCTGAACCTCAGCCAGCCGTTCGTAACCCACCTCGACCGCCAGGTCACCGCGGGCGATCATGACACCGACGCCGGGCCGGCGCATCGCGGTGAGCAACAGCTGGGGCAGGTTCGCGAACGCCCGGGTGGTTTCGATCTTGAGCACGACGCCCAACCGCTCGCCGCCGAGCCGGCGCAGTTCCTCGTGCAGACGGGTGATGTCGGAAGGTCGCTGCACGAACGACATTTGGACGATGTCGGCGATCTCGACGACCGTCGCCAGGTCGGCCACGTCCTTATCGGTCAGGGCCGGGACCGGGAGATGGGTGTCGGGCACGTTGATGCCCTTGGCCGCACCGAGTTTCGAACCGCCGAACCCGGTCTGGTCGATGCGGACGCGCAGCGCGTCGCGGTCGACCGCGACGATCTCACCGCCGATCCGGCCGTCGTCGAACCGGATCGTCTGCCCGACACGGGCGTTGTCGAACACCTCGGGCAGCGTGCACCCGATCCGCGGAGCGCCCCCGTGGTCGGCGGGTGCCGGGGCGCAGTCCCTGGTCAGCGTCAGCACATCACCGCGACTCAGCAGCAGGGTCTGCTCCCGAGCGGGCAGCGGACCGACCGGGCAGGGGTCGTGGGCATCCTCGACGTGCAGGAGCGTCCCGCTCGCGAGGTAGCTCGTCTTGACACCGGTGGCCAGCAGACCGCCCCCGGCGGGATCGGGTTCGGTCAGCACGAGTGTGCGCTTGGCGCCGCGGGTGTCACGAAACCTGACCACGTCGCCGTCCTGCCGACGGCTCAGCCAGGCGGCGTCGACCGGCACCGTGACGAGTTCGGGTTCCGGCGCAGGTGCGGGGTTCTCGGCGGAGGTGAGCCAGGCGCGCGCCGGTGCCACGACGCGGCCGAGGGCATCGCGCGCGGGCCGGAGCTTGACCACCTGCGGTCCGGGCTGGATCGGTCCAGTGCGCAGCTTCGGTCCGGCCAGATCCATCGCGATGACGCAGCCGCGACCGGTCATCGCGCCGGCGCGGCGGACATGGTCGGCCATCGCGGACCACGCCGCCGGGCCGTCGTGCGCGCAGTTGATGCGGGCCACGTCCATACCTCGTTCCAGGAGTTCTCGAACGAGGGGGAAATCGGTCGCCGCCTCCGAGGGGAGGGTCACCATGATGCGGGTCTCGCGATCGGCGGGCGCGGCACCCAGCAGGTCGGCGGTCCGGCCCCGCAACATCTCCCGCCCCCGGTCGAGGTCGACGCGGCCGGCTTCCCGGGGCGCCCACGGACCGTCGTCCATCGCGGCCGCCGCGGCGCGTACGGCCCGCAACGTGCCCTCCACGTGCGGTTCGCTCCGCCCCAGCGACGACAGGCCCAGGGCGGCCAACCGGCTCTGCAGGGGCCGGAGGTCGCGCTGCCGGATGGACCAGTAGTGGACCATGTTCCGTGCGCTGAACCGGTGGTCGGGGCTGACCTCCCGTAACCGGTCCGACCACGCGCTCTCCGCCTGTCCGAGGTCCTCGATCAGCTCGTCGAGGTCCTCGAGCAGATCGGCGGGGCCGCCGTCGGCGGATGCCCGGGAGTCGATCACTCGGATCGGGGAAGTCGACACGTGTTCGCGCTCCTGGAAATCGATTGCGGCCCGGTTCCACCACGCTATGGGCCGCCGGTTACCCGGAGATGAACACCGGACGCCGATCGCGACAAGGGGCCATCATGGCTGGCGTGAACTTCTCCCCAAAAACCACGAACCGGACCGTCCGGGCGCGGAAGGTGTCGATCATCGGTGCGGGCAGCGTCGGTACCGCAATCGCCTACGCCTGCCTGATCCGCGGCTCCGCCGGCGCGCTGGCGCTCCACGACACCAACTCCGCGAAGGTGCACGCCGAGGTCCTCGATCTCAATCACGGCAGCCAGTTCGTGCCCGAGTGCGCGGTCGACGGATCCGACGACATCGCCGTCACCGCGGGCTCCTCGGTCATCATCGTCACCGCGGGCGCCAAACAGCACCCCGGGCAGAGCCGCCTCGACCTGGCGGCCGCGAATGTCGCCATGGCGCAGGCCCTCACACCGCAGCTGATCGAGCACTCGCCGCGTGCGGTGGTCGTGTTCGTCACCAACCCGGTCGACGTCGTGACGTACGCCGCATCCACCGCGGTCGACTCCCGGCCCGGGCAGATCTTCGGCACCGGAACGGTGTTGGACTCCAGCAGATTCCGGTACCTCGTCGCTCAGCGGGCGGCGATCGCGGTCGGCAACGTGCACGCGCTCGTCATCGGCGAGCACGGTGATTCCGAGATCCCGCTGTGGTCAACGCTTTCCATCGGCGGTGTGCGCGCCGACTCGTATTCTGCGGACGGCCGTGTGGTCTTCGACGAACCGACGCGTGCGGCCATCGCCACCGGCGTGGTCAACGCCGCATACGAGATCATCGCCGGCAAGGGCGCCACGAACCTCGCCATCGGGCTCGCGACCGCACGGATCGTCGAAGCGGTTCTCGGTGATCAGCACCGCGTCCTGCCGGTGTCGACCGTCCAGCGCGGCGCGTACGGGATCACCGGTGTCGCGCTCTCGCTGCCGACGGTGGTCTCGGCCGCCGGCGCGGGCCGCGTCCTGGAAGTGGAGCTCTCCCCGGACGAACTCCGGGGACTCCAGACGTCGGCGCAGACGCTGCGCGACGTCCAGCGCTCACTGGGGATCTGACGATCCGGCCTCCACGAGGTCGGCGACCGGCCGGCGGTCGACCGGCCAGCGCAGCCGGTTCAGGGCATCCCCGGAGACCGGTACGGGCCGGCCTTCGAGCCGCTCGTGGGCCAGCGGGTGCAGCGCGTCGGCCGCGGGGCGGTGCCTGCCACGGTGCGGTGTCAGACCGCCCAGCGGCGCCTTGGCCTTCGGCCGGTCCTCGGTGCGGACCGCGCATCCGGCGACCACCTCGGGGTGCCGGGGGTCACCCGAGATGTCGACGGCCGTCCACGTCTCGGCCGACGGCAGCGCGGCCACCCCCGTGAGGGTGTCGGCCAACCGCTCGTCGACGGTCACCCGGTAGGCCGCGACGTGGCCGTCCTCGCTGCGCAACCCGCGCCACGTCTCACGCGCCGCTCGAGGCACCGGCGAGTCGGTCTCGTCGACGGGGGTGAGCGTCCAGCCGAGTTCACGCAGGTGATCGGTCAGCCTGCGGGCGGCGATCTCCGTGGTCTGCCGCAACGGCAAATGTGCGGACCGCGCCTGCAGCGCTGCGAGATTCTCGGCGGCGGCGATCGTCAACGCGATCCACGTCGTCCGCTGTCCGGCGACATCCCGGCTGACCACCCGCACCTTGTGTGCCCGCACCCCGTAGCGGTCGACGTAGCCGGCCAGCAGTGACAGGGGCAGGTCGCCCGACGGCGCCTCGTCGACGCGCAGCGCCACCGTGGCGACGTGCGCCGACGCTTCCTGCCCGCGGGTGTGCCCGCCACGCCGGTTGCGCCGCAGTATCGCGAAGCGGCGCCGCACCATGTCGGTGACGAAGAGCCCGCGCCACCAGGCGAAGAGCACCACCACGACGGCGATCGCCACGCCGAGCAGCCACCAGTCGGTGGTGGTTTCCCACGGGTACGCCAGCGCCGCCGGTATGACGAACAAGAGCGCCAACGTGATTCTGGCCGTCATGAGGCCTCGTCCTTTCGTCGTCGGCTCGCCCCTGACCGCCACACGGTGGCGGCGAGAACCGTGAGCGCGAGCGCCGCGGTGCCGATCAGGGCGACCGTTCGGGGAGTGTGGTCCGGAACCGGGGGGACCGGCGGCGCGGCAACCGGTTTCGGCTGCACCGCAGCGCTCACGTCCTCGGTGGGGAGCTGCCACGTGAGCGCGGCGACCGGGTCGACGCTTCCCGCGCCCACCACGTTCGACGGGGACCGCGGGCCGCCGTGGGCGGTCGCGGTCAACCGCTGCACCACCTGCTCGGCGGTCAGTCCGGGAAACCTGCTGCGCACCAACGCCGCAACCCCGGACACGTAAGCCGCCGCGTAACTCGTCCCGCTGACCGGGAACAGTTCGTTGCGGTCGTTGGGCAGGCCGTTGGCGAGCCCGCCGCCGGGGCCGTTGCTCACCGAGGCGATCCCCTCGCCCGGCGCGGCGATACCCACCCACGGACCGGACATCGTGAACTCGGACGGCTGGCCGGTCGCGTTCAGCGACCCCACCGACAGCACGTACGGCTGCCACCACGACGGGATCGACACGGACGTCACCCCGGCCCAGTTGCGCGGGTCGCTCGGGCGGCCGGCGTTACCGAGCGGATTGGATTCACACGCCGATCCGGTGTTCATACCCGCACGGCTGTTGCCCGCCGCCGCCACGATCACCGCATCCTTCTCACGGGCCGCATACCGCAGCGCCGCACCGAGTTCGGCCTGGTCGACGCTGCGGCCCGCGGGCAGGCAGGTGACCACCGAGATGTTGATGACGCGCGCGCCGAGATCGGCGGCCCGCACGACGGCTCGGGCCAGACTCGCGACGTCGGCCGCGGCACGCGATACCGCGGGGTCCTCCCCCGGGGCGACCGGGGAGAAGCGCGGCGAGTTCTGCCGGATGGAGACGATGCGCGCACCCGGCGCCACACCGGAGAAGCCGTCGCCGCCGGGCTGGCCGGCGATCAGGCCGGCGACGAGCGTGCCGTGCCCGTCGCAGTCGGTGAGTCCGTCGGTCGACGCCAGGTAGTCCCCGCCCGCTTCGACGTTGGGCAGTCGCGGCCCGGGTTTCACGCCGGTGTCGATGACGGCGACCGTCTGACCTTCGCCACGGCTGTGCCGCCAGGCACCGGAAAGGTTGAGCGCCAGCTGATTCGGGCTGACCGCACCGGGATCGCTGCCGGCCAGGACACCGCCCACCACGCAGTCACCACGCTGCGCCATCGGCTGCACCGGTCCGGCGGCGCCCGACGGCGGCGGTGTCGCGGGGTCCACCTCCGGTGGGCTCACCGCCGCCGCGGGCGGCGCGGCGAGCAGCGCGACCGCACCGGGGCCGGCGAGCAGGGCGAGGGGTCGGATCACCTGTTGAGCACCCAACTGAACAGCCCGACGAGGAAGGCCATCACGGGGATCAGCGAGGCGTCGACACCGGCCGCGGCGAAGCCCACGAGCCTGCGCATGGGCAGCGAGTACGTCTCGGGCGAGGCGATCGACGGGTTGAGCGCCACGATCACCCACACGACGACGATCGCCGCGGCCGCGGCCAGCGCCCACCAGGCGGCGCCGAACCGGTCGGTGGCAGCGAAGAGCACGAGCAGCGCCACGCTCAGCAGCAGCGGATGGGCGAGCAGCCATGCCTTGCACGGCGCCGAATCCCAGACCCGAGCGCGCAACACCGCCCCCGCCGCCGCGGCCACCACGACGTACCACGCCCAGCCGGACACGTCCTGCCGTCCCACCAGCACAAGCGATCCCGTCACGCTGAGCAGCACGCCCGCGGCCAGGAACCCGGTCTGGTGCGACTGGCTCATCTGTACGCGGCGAGGCAGGTCCTCGAGAACGCGCAGCGGCTGCGCCGACGGCGTGGGGTCCCCGGGGGCGGGTATCACCGGCAGCGGGAACCGGGCCCACATCGCGGACAGTTGTGCGGCCTGCACGGTGACCAGCAGGCCGAGGAGGATGAGCACACAACCGAGCACCATGTCCGACAGCGTCCACACCGAGGCGGCCGCGGCGGTCAGCAGCACGCCGAAACCCGTTGCGGTGGTGGCGGTGAACAGGGCGACCGCACGGTCTCCGGTGGTCAGGCTGATCACCGACCAGGCGGTGACCCCGGCCGCGGCGAGCAGGATCTGCGCCGCCCCGAAGTCGCCGGGCACCGCCAGCGCGAACGCGGCAGCCACGGCGGGCAGCGCGGTCACCGCCAGGGCGCTGGCCAGTGCCGGTGAGGCGGCCCGGCTGAGTAGGGAGCCGAGCACCGCGGCCACCGCCACGGCGCAGACCACGATGAGTCCGAGCCCGTGCCCGGTGACCAGCCGGTGCGCGACGCTCAGGCCGGTGGCCACCACGATCAGCCCCACCACGGAGGCGGCGGCGGCACGCTTGATGTGCGCAGGCCCCCAACGCTTCTCCTGCGCAGCGGAGAAGATCACCGCCGCGTCCGCGATGTCTTCCACGATGCGGGGTGCGGACGGGCCCGCGGGCACCGGTTGCAGGGCCAGCAGGTCACCGTCGACCACGCCCACGGTGTCCAGCGTCGCGTCGAGGCTGAACGGCGCACCGCCGATGGGGGCGAGGCTCAGCCTGACCGGCTCGGGCGCCGAATCGTCCCGGTCGCCACCGTCGTGCGGGCGCGCCATGCGCTGCACGGCGGGCAGGATCTCGCGCAGCGGCAGGTCGGCGGGCAGCGCCATCTCGGTGAGCCGGCCGCCGTCGTCGCCACCGGCGAGTACGGCCACCCGCACGATCGGCATCACAGTGTTGTCGGACATTGTCGTGTTCTCAGTTCTCTCGTGTCGTGGTCGTGGGTGTCGAAGTCTCGGGTGAGGTGCAGGTCGGGGAACCAGGCTCCGCGCGGTAGGGATCCGGTCAGCCGTTCGACGGCCGCCGCGATGGCGAACGGGGTGCCCGGCGCGAACGTCGACACCCACTCGCCGTCGAACGCTCTGTCCGGGCTGACCAGGACCCGGCCCTCGGTGGTGTCGACGACGCTCACGCCGACCTGCGTGGTCACGCGGTGACCGTCGCGGTGCTCACCCGCCACGATCTCCACGTAGGTCCTCGAGGTGTCGAACGCCGCCTCGACGACCAGGCGCGCCGACGGCGGGATGCCGAGGAAGTCGAGCACCTCGGCCAGCGGGGTGCCCTGGCGGATCTGTTCGTCGGCCCGCGCACCGACGTGGGTCGGCAGCGTGAACTCGGCGAAACGGCCGGGCGCCCGTCCCGACAGTCCCGCGCAGAGCACCGGGACGAGCGCGTGCGGATGGTCGATGTCCATGCGGGTGAACGTGATCAGCGAACCGCTGCGCAACGCGACGACCGTCTGCCCCGCGCGGCGCGCCACCACACCGCGCAGCAGCGCACCCCGGCCGGACACGAACCTGCAGTCGAGCCATTGCTGCGCCCGGCACACCGTCCTGACCCAGTCGGCCACCCCGGCGTCGACCACCCCGTCGCCGGACATCACCCCGAGCGATTCGAGCGTGGCCACCGTCTCGGCGGTGAACCGCGCCCGGTCGGCCTCCTGGCTGTACGGCGGCGTGATCGCCAGCACCCAGGGCAGTGATCCCGCGCCGATGGTGTCGGCGACGAACCAGGCCTGGGCGGCGGTCAGCTCAACGGCGTTGGGACCCACTGCAACCCGATACCAGCCGAGCGCGCCGGCATACGCTCAGCCCCACTTGGCGCCCTCGGCCTGATCGCGGGCGCTCATCGACATGGTGTTCATCTCGTGGGTGCTCGCCATCGCGCGGTACGCGCGGACCAGTTCCTCGAGGCTGGCGTTCCACTGGGCCTGCCAGGCCTGGTAGGTCATACCGCTGTCACCCTGCCAGGCGCCGGCGAGGGCGGCCTGCTCACTGGCGATGTCGGCGCCGACGGCGTGCATCGCGCCTGCGTAGCTGGACATCTCACCCGCGTGCGCCAGCATCGCCGGGTAGTTGTACATGATCTGCGACATGGGAATCTCCTCGGTCGTGGCGTGCGGTCAGATGGCGGTGTAGGTGCTGGCGGCCGCCGCGTCCTCGGCGACGTACGTGCCCGCGGCCTCGCCGAGATTGACCTGGGCGATGTCGAGCAGGGCGTTGATCTTCGCCGAGACCTCGATGAACCGGGCATGGGCGGCCTGGAAAGCGGCCGACGACTCGCCCATGTGGAAGGCCTGTGAGGACTGCGCGGCCTGTTCGGCCTGCGCCATGGTGTTGCGCATCAGCGCGGCCTTGGCGCCGAACGCGGCTTCGGAGGCGACGAGTTGCGGGATGTGGGCGTCGAGCATGCTCATGGGTGTTCCTTTCGGATTGTCGAAAGCTGTTGCGGCGGCACGGATTGTCTGGTCAGGTGCGCGGTCCCCCTTCCGGCTCGTGGCCGGTCGGCCCGGCCTCGCCGTCGGGATCCCACGTGCCGGGCAGCATCGGGCTGACCGGCCCGGAACCGAACGCGTCCGGCGACAGGGTGGTCAACCCCGTCGCCCGTGCGTCGGCCGCTCCGGGGGCGGTGCCGGTGAAGCCCATCGGGCCCGCACCGCGTGAGGAGGCCGCCACCCGCGGTTCCTCGACCGGCGGCTCCTCGGGATCGTCCTCGTAGTCCATGTAGGCGTCGGCGTATCCGCGGCCCTTCACCTCGGCGATCTTGCGGCGCCGACGCTTCCGCCGTTGCGCCGCGGCGGCCGCGGCCGACGCCGCGGCGGCCGCGGGGATGTCGCCCGCCGGCGCCTTGGCGCTGGTGGAGTCACGCACGGTCGGGGTGAACCCCTCGCCGGGATCGCCGCCGCGCACCGCGTACGGCACCAACGGCGCGGCCGCCGCCGCGGCCGGTGCCGGTGCGGCCGGTGCGGCCGCCGACCCTGCGGCCGGCGCAGTGCCCGGCGTCACCGGGGCGGTCGGGGCGGGCATGCCGGCCACCGGCAGCACCTGCTGATCGGGTCGAGCGGCGAGTGCGGGTGCCGGCTCTGCCTGTTCGGCGGGCGGCGGTTGTGTCAGTTCGGGTTTCAGTGCGTCGATGATGAGCACCAGGCCGGCGATGCCGAGCGGGATGAGCGCGGCGAGCAGGAACGGCGAGGCGAAGATCATCGCCCAGGTCGGCCACCCCACCAGGTTGGTGAAGACCTGGTAGGCGACGGCCGACAGCAGCGGGCCCCATGTCACCAGCGCGGCCGAGGGGTTCGTCATGAAGTCGTTGATGAGCGTCTGCAGGTTCCCCAGCGGATCGCGCAGGAAGTCGATGATCTCCTGGCCGCCCGGCACGTTCTGCAGATACATCTCGAGCAACTGGTTGATGCTGTCGGAGATGTTGAGCGCCGAACCGGATTCGGAGGCCTGGGCCTGCGCGCCGACCTGCTGCATGGTCGCCATCGCCTGGCCCGCCTCCCCCACGCCCGGCGTCAACAGGAACGGTGCGGGCGCCGTGGTCGGGGCCGCGGCCACCGCGGCGCCCGCGACGGCCTGGTAGGTGCTCATGCTCGTGGCGGCCTGGATCCACATCCGCACGTAGTCGGCCTCGTTGAGGGCGATCGGAATGGTGTTGATGCCCAGGAAGTTCGTCGCCAGGAGGACCGCGTGGGTGGCGTGGTTGGCGGCGAGTTCACCCAGCGTCGGCATGGTGGCCAGCGCTGTGGTGTAGGCGGCGGCCGCCGTCTCGTGCTGCGCCGCCGTCGCCGCGCTGTTCGCACTGGCCTGCGCCAGCCACGCCAGGAAGGGGGTGTGCGCGGCGACGTACTGTTCGGCGCTCGGCCCTTCCCACGATCCGGCCTGCACCGAGCTGAGGATGCCCGTCAATTCCGCTGCGGCCGAGGCGTACTCGGCACTGAGCGACTGCCATGCCCCCGCGGCGGCCAGCAGCGACCCGGGGCCGGGGCCGCTGGAGAGCAGCGCCGAGTGCACCTCGGGTGGCAGGGCCATCCAGACCGGGGCGGTCATGACGGGGCGAGCGCAGCGACGGGGGGATTCAACTCAGCCTCGCGCGATCATGTAGGCGGCCGCGTTCATCGCGTCGCCGCTGGCGTAGCTGGCACCGGACTGGCCGACGCCCATGCCGGACCGGCCGAGTTCCTCGACGCCCTGGGCCGCGACCGCCTCGTGACGGCCGCCGTTGACGCTCAGCCCGGCGGCGGTCTGCAGCGAGACGGCGTCCGCCGCGGGGGGCAGCACGGTGCCGATCAGCGGCGCGGCGGCGGCGTGGGCGGAGGCCAGCCTGGCGGTCAGCGCCTCGACCGCGGCACTCGCCGCGGTCAGACCCTCCGGAACGACGCGAAGTGTCATCAGCGGTAATCCTTTCCATTGGTGTGGGACGAGCCGGTGGCCGCGGCCACGAGCGGATTGACGAGCTGGACGAACGTCGGGGTGTCGGTGTCGCCGAGCAGCAGTGCCCGGCCCGCGGGCAACCGGCTGAACCGGTGGCCGCGCAGCTTGCCGCTGTCCTGCGGGTTGCCGGACAGCATCAGCGTGGTCGCCTGCAGGTCGTTGAGCCTGCGCAACAACGGAGCGGTCATCACCGCGTGCGCCGACCCGGTCGCCCTGGCGGTGACGATCACCCGCAGGCCGAGATCGCCTGCCTGAGCGAGCAATCCGATGAGCGAGGTCCACGGCCGCTGTCCGACGTAGGGCCCGTTGACGGCCGGTCCGTCCGGGATCTGGTCGACGTCGTCGATGATCAGATAGTGCGTGTGCGCGGCCCCGTTGGCGCGGTAGGACCATCGGCTCAGCTCGGCTGGCGTCAGACCGGCGGGCGGGCGGCGCTTCTCGATCAGCGCCGAGAGTCCGAGCATCGCCGGGGTGATGCGGTCGATGTTCGCGGTGTACTCGTTGTCGGGGAACAGCGGTTCGTCGACGAGTTGCAGACGCCGGTCGATGACGGTGAAGGCGACGTCGCCGGCGGACGAGTTCTCCCGCACCGTCCGGATGATGTGACGAAGCAGCGTCGTCTTGCCGGAGCGGTTGTCGCCGAACACCATCAGCAACGGGTTGTCCGCGAAGTCGAGCACGACCGGCGCGAGGTCCTCTTCGCGCTGCCCGATGACGACCCGTTCGGGGCCCGGGTACAGCGGACCGATCGCATCGGGTGCCAGGTTGTGCGGCAGCAGCCGCACCGGGGGTGCGGTCTGCTCGGGGAACCGTGCGTTGATCGCGGGGATGAGCTCGAGCGCCGGGGTGGCGAACAGGAAGTGCTCGGCGGCCATCGTGAGGCCGCGGCCAGGTTGGTCGGCGGGCACACTGTCGGCGGGCCGACGAAATACCGCACTGTCGGCGGGCCGGCGCAGGCCGCCGACGATCCGTACGTTGCTGTCGTGGCTGTCGTGCAGTTTGAGTTCGAGCCGCAATCCGAGCCCGTCGCGCATGTTCAGCGGCACCTCGAGCCAGTTCGGCGTGGTGATGACGACGTGGATGCCGTATGCCAGGCCGTTGTTGACCAACTCGGTCACCTTGCCCAGCAGCGGGTTGCGCGTGTTGAAGGTGTCGGTGTTGTCGCGGCTGAACGCGTAGAGGTTGTCGATGACCAAGAACACTTCGCCGTAGCCGTCCGGGAAGGCCTCGCCGCGTGCGCCGCGGGCCTGCCTGGCCCGGAGCAGCTGTTCGAGCTCACCGAAGGTGCGCCGGATCCGCTCCGGCTCCAGCGGTGTCGCCACACTGCCGACATGGGCCAGGTCGGCCATCGGGGCCAGCTTGCCGCCGCCGTAGTCGAGGCAGTAGAACGTCACGTCGCGCGGTGAGTGCAGTGCGGCCGCCGACAGCATGAACGTCTGCAGCGCCGTGGACTTGCCGGACTTCGGCCCGCCGTGGATGACCATGTTGGCCGCCGACGAGGTGGCGTCGAAGACGAGCGGATCACGGCGCATCTCGAACGGCTTGTCGATCTCACCGAGCGGCCACCGCCACTGCCGTGCCGGCACGGCCGACCGCTGCAGCACCTCGACCAACTGGATGGGCTCGTCGAGCGGAGGCAGCCACAGCTGCGGCGCCTTGGGTCCGTACTGGGCCAATTGCCGCCCGATCGTGGCGATCAGCTTCCGCGGCGGCGCGGGCTCGGCCTGCGGTACGGACGACGGGATCACCGTGTCCGGTTCGGGTTCCACACGCGAGGCGGTGAACAGCTGCGGCTGTGGCAGCGCGCGCACCACGATCGACCGCTCCACCCGCGGCGGTTCGTAGATGCCGTCGACGTAGGTGCTGCGGAACTTGATCGGCACCGCGCCCGGGGCGGGCACCAGGAAGCCTTCGCCTTTGTGCTCCCGCCCGGACTCGATGTGGTACGCGTCCTCCACGCCGATGATCTGCCGAGAGATGCTGGGACTGGCCACCTTCAGACCGATGCGGTAGGAGGTGTTCTTGTCGATGTCCTTGATCTTGCCGACGTCGAGCGTCTGCGAGGCGAACAGGATGTGGATCCGGAACGAGCGGCCCTTGCGGGCGACGTAGTCGAACAGGTCCGCGTACTCGGGGTGGTCGGCGAGCATCAGCGTGAACTCATCGGCGACCACGAACAGCGTCGGCAGCGGTGGCAGGTCGTGACCGGCGTCCCGGGCGTCCTCGTATTCGGTGACGGAGTTGAACGCGCTGCCCTGCACCCGGCGGCCGGTCTCCTTGAGCAGCTGCTCCCGGCGGGCCACCTCACCGCGCAGCGTGTCGGCGAACCTGTCCGCCAGCGACCGCTTCTCGGCCATGTTCGAGATGACCGCCACCACCTGGGGGAAGTCGCGGAAGATGTCCGCGCCCGCCTCCCCCTTGAAGTCGGCGTAGATGACGTTCAGCCGTTCGGCGGAGTGAGTCGTCAACAGCGACAACAGAATCGACATCAGGGTCTGCGACTTGCCGGAGCCGGTCATGCCGATCATCAGACCGTGCGGGCCCATCCCGCCCTCGGCCTCGTCCTTGAGGTCGAAGTACAGCGGCTCGCCGGTGGCGGTGACGCCGATGGGGACGCGCAGTTCCTCCTCCCGCCGGCGCGGCGCCCACAGCGCGGCGACGTCGAGCGCCGACGCGTCGGGAATGCCGAGCAGCGTGGTGAACGTCGATCCGCCCGTGGTGGTGGAGCGGGCGTGGGTGGGGTTGGAGTCCCAGCGCGACAGCCGCCGCGCGAGGTGACGGGCGTCGGCGGCGCCCATGGTGTCCGCGGTGTCGACGTAGGATTGCCAGCCCCCGGTCTGCCAGCGCTCGATCCGGCCGTCGGCGATCCGCAGGATGGGTCGCTCCGGGTTCGGATACTGCTCGCGGTGCGGTGGGGTGGCGGTCCGGTGCACGACGGTCACGCCGGCCAGACCCGGTCTGCGCACCAGATCCTCCACATCGGCTTCGGGGTCGTCGACGATCACCAGCAGGTGGCGCACCGCGCGGTCGGGCTCACCGGGGAACGCAGGCCGATCGGCCAGGGCGGGCGCCAGCGACGCGCGCAGCGCCTCGATGTCGGTGGCCAGGTGGCGGGCCGGACCGACGCCGTCGGCCTCGCCGGGAATGTCGGTGTGCGGCAGCCACTTCAGCCACGACCAGTCGTCGCCGTCGATGTCGGGAGCGGCCAGCGCCACGCCGAGCACACTGGGGTCGTGCCAGGTGACCGCCTGCGCGATCCAGGACCGGAGCGCACCCCGGACCTCCTCGGCCTCACCGAACACCGTGATCCGCGAGACCTTCGCGATGTCGATGCCCCTGGGTGCGTCGCGCACGGTGCGCTGTACGTCGAGCAGTCCGCGCAGTGTCGTGTGGGACACCGGTTCGAGGTCGATCTCGTCGGCGGTGTCCTTGACCCGCAGCGTGGTGTCGAGCGGGGTGCCGTGCAGACCCGCCCGCAGGACCAGGAAGTCCGCATCCCGTGGATCCCGTTCCCACTGCCTGCGGGTGCCGGGGATGGTGGCCAGCACGTCGGGGGCCGGATGCGACCACTCCAGCGCCGCCCGCTGTTCGGCGGCGTGTGCGCGGACGTTGTCGCGCACCACGGACAGATAGCGCAGGTAGTCGGCGCGTTCGGCGTCGACCTCCTCGGTGCGCATCTTGTTGTCGGTACCGCGGTACATCGCGGTGGCCGCCAGCAGCAGGACGAACGGGAAGAACAGCATCGTCGGCGAGATGAGCCGCATCCCCGTCGCGATCAGCGCGACGATCATGCCGACGATCAGCAGCACGATCAGGTACGGCAGCACCCGGCGCAGCAGCGACGGCGGTACCAACCGCGGCAGTTCGGGCGGCGGTTCGATGGTGATGGTGCCCTTACGGGTCGCCGGCGGCGGGAGCCGGCGGTGGGCCTCGAAGATCAGCCGGCTCATGGATTCTCCTGAGATATGGGGTTGTCCAGACGCGCGGGATTCGGATCGGGTGCCAGGGTGTCGTGCGCGAGCAGCGCGTCGTCCCGGGACAGGGTCGGGCCGGCGGCGAACTGCGCGAGCACCGACCACGGCACGGGGACGGGCGGCGCGGATAGGCCGAGCGCCGTGACGGTCTGGTCGTTCTGTCCCGGTTCGATGCCGTACCGCACGCCGGTGTCGCTGACCCAGAACAACGAGCCGGCGGTGGGCGATCCCGGTTCCTGACCGACCGTCTGGACGAAGTAGCCGCTGCCGGGTGCCAGCACGACCCGGTCGGCGGTCACCCCGTTGCCGCCGCCGACGAGGTCGAGCGTGCGCATCCCGTCGGGCATCGGCAGTGCCGCGCCTGCCAGCAGACTCAGCGAACTCTGTTCCGCGTCAGCGGCTTTGCGCCACTGCACGCAGGTGACGGGGTCGGCGGCGGCATCGACGACCGTGACGGGCGCGGCCGGGTAGGCGTCGGTGTCGAGGAGTTGCGAGACCGGGAGCCTGGACACCTCGTCGGCGCCGAGACGCGGCGGTTGGTTCAGGCCGTACGAATCGGTGTTGCGCAGGATCGCCGCGAGCACCTGCGACACGGGCTGCAGACCGTCGGGCAGCACGGCGTAGTAGCGGATCGTGTTGTCGGCCTCGAAGGCGGCGACGACCGCGCCGACGGGCGCGGCGACCGACAGCGGGAACCGGGGCGTCGCACCGGCTTCCGGGATCGGCGGGGCGGTCAGCGCGGGCGCTTCGGGGATGGCGTTGAACAGCCCCGCGGCGATGGGCCGCGGCGTGGCCGGGGTGGCGCCGAGGCCGAGCGCGTCGGTGATGGCGCGGTTGGCCAGGTCGACCGGGCTGCGCCTGCCGTCCCACAGCAGCCACGCACCGGCATCGTTCGACACGAGGACAGCCTGATCGCCGCTGAGCGGTTCGGCCCGCTCGCTGCCGGTGACCACCGGCCCGCCGAGGACGGTCACGCCCGCGTTCGCACCCGAGGACGCATCGCACACGGTCCACTCCGCGTCCCGGGAGTCGTTCTGCACCATGCGTTCCGGCGCACCGGGGATGCCGACCAGGTTGCCGCGGGGGAACTGGTCGATCTCGCTGGTCTTGACCGTGGTGGGGTTGTTCGCGCGCCCGGTGATCAACCGCGCGGAGGTGAGGTTGAGCACCGGGTGCAGCTGCTCGCCGATGCGCACGTACAGCGCCGCGGTCGACCGGTCGGCCAGCACGGTGTCGGTCCCCGCCGCACCGGCGGGACGGATCAGGGAGAAGACGAAGCAGCCGGCCAGACCGGTGATGAGGATCAGCGCCCCGGTGAGCACCGCACGGGACTGCGTGCGCAGCGGGTCGACGAGCATCCGGGTGTCGTGCAGCGCCACACCGGAAGCGGTGCGGCGCATGACGAAACGCCATCCGGACACCTGATGGCGGGTGACGAAACCGCGCCGGTAGGTGACACGTTCGGGGTTGTCGTTGACCGGCGTCCGCGAGGCGAACGACCGGCGGTCGTCGGGCGTGGTCATGCGGACACCGTCAGCCCGAGGCCGCGCAGCAGCGGTTCGGCCGACTTGCGCACGTCGTCGGCGGTGATGGTCATCAGGTCCTCGTCGGTGAAGTCTTCTCCGGCAGAGTGGTCGGCCGAATGATCCAAGCGGTATTCGCGCTCTTCCTCGGACCGCTCGACGAGGTTGCGGACGAATCGGCCGTTACCGGCGATGTCCAGGCTGCGGCGGTCGACGCCGTTGGCGTCCGGGCTCGACGACGCGGCCAACTGGGCGAACAGTTTCTCCATGTCGTCGTGGGCGGCCGTTTCGAAGACGCTGTCGCGCTTCTCGGCCATCCGCACGGCCATCTCGACGAGTTCCTCGGGCGAATACGAGGGGAAGTCGATGCTGCGGGTGAAGCGGGACCGCAGACCCTCGTTCGCGTCGAGGAACATGTCGAGGTCCTTGCGGTACCCGGCGATGATGACCACAAGGCGGTCGCGGTCGTTCTCCATCCGCGCCAGCAGCGTGTCGATGGCGACCAGACCGAAGTCGTTCTTCGCGCCGGTCGACACCAGGGCGTAGGCCTCGTCGAGGAACAACACGCCGTCGAGCGCGGCGTCGATGATCGCGTTGGTCTTCGCCTCGGTCTCGCCGATGTGCTGGCCGATCAGGTCGGCACGATGCACCTCGCGCACGGTTTCCTTGCGCAGCAACCCGAGTCCGCAGTAGATCTTCGCGACGACGCGCGCGATGGTCGTCTTACCGGTGCCGGGAGGACCCGCGAACACCAGGTGGTTGGTGCGCTGGGCGACGGCCAGGCCACGTTCCTGGCGCCGGATCGCCATGGCCACCGAACTTTTCAGCCGGGCGACCTGATACTTGACCTCTTCGAGCCCGATGAACTCGGCGAGTTCGGCTTCGGCCTCGACGAGCAGGTGCGCCTTGCGGTCCTTGGCGCCCGGGTCGACGAAATCGGCTTCTCCGGGCTCGGTCTCGGGATCCCACGGGTTGGCGCGCGCCTCGATCCGGGCCGCGGTGGTGGTCACCAGCCCGAAGGTCGGATCGGTCAGCGCCGCCTCGATCTCCGCGTTCTCGGGGTTGGCCGCGTAGAGCTCCTGGAGGACCTCGGCGGCGTCCTCCTCCTCGCCCTGCGCCCGCAGGGTGAGCCCCTTGGCCAACCCACCGTCGACCGCGGCCACCGCGATCGGCCCGGCCGGTTCGGCGAGATAGGACATGGCGGGCGCGAACATGCCGAGGCGGGCCAGCGCGATGCCCAGCGTGACGCGCGCGGCATGGGCGTAGGTCGGGTCGAGCGTCGTGTCGTTGACCACCGGCGTGAGCAGGCGCACGACGTCGGACCAGCGCTGCGTGCGGTGGTGGATCGCGACGCGCAACCACCGGGCCTGCAGCCATCCGGGGCGGCCGGCCAGGAGCTCACCGACCAGCGCGTCGGCGTCGGCGTACGCGCCGGCGTCGCAGAGCGCGGCGGCGTAGGCGAGACCGAAATCGTCGCGGCCGGTGGCACGGAACTGCAGGTACAGCCCGCTGTCGAAGTGGAAGCCCAGCGCACCGGGGGCCATTTCGACGTGCCGCTGCAGGGCGCCCGCGCTGTCGCGGGTCGACCAGATCGCCTCGACGACGCGCGCGCTCACGTCGCCTGCGGCGGCCAGGCCGGTCCACGTGTCGCACTGTTCGTGCGCGATATGGGTGAGCGCGGCGAATCCGCTGCGGGCCGCGGGGAGGTCGGCGGGCCGCTGACGGTCGTTGACCGTCAGACCCAGCGCACGGCAACAGGTGGCAAACCGGCTGACCACGTCACGGTCGACCCGGGCAGGCGCGGTCCTCGGCGCCGCGAGCGTGTCAGTAGGCGTTTCCATTGGTCGTTACGCACGGGAACGCTGGGCCCCGCATTCTCCCCTTAAGTATGGCTAGGCTAACTTTCGGTGAAGTTAGCATTGCACAACCTAAGTGTCGAGACGCACGCCGCCTGGCGGATCGGTGACCCCGCTCACGTCTTGGTCGCCGTGACCAGTCGGATCGCGCTGATCATCGGGCCCACCTCGATATCGTCGACCGGGGCCGCGCGACCCAGCCGGGACAGATAGTCGGCGAGCGCAGTCGGTTCGGCGGCCCATCCGCGCTCGCCCAACCACTGTTCTGCCGGGGCGTGCCGCTGGTTGTAGACGAGCGTGAAGAACGTGCCATCGTCACCGGCCGCCCGCTCCTCCTCACGCTTGACGGTGAAGACCTCGTCGGGCATGGGAATCGACTCCTCGACGCCGACCCAGCTACCCGGAGGTGACAACGCGTCGATACCGGAGAACAATGCCTCCTGGGCGGTGGCGGGCAGGTACATCAGCAACCCTTCGGCGAGCCACGCCGACGGCCGCGCCCGATCGAATCCGGCTGCGATCAATGCGGCGCCCCAGTCGTCGCGCAGATCGATCGCGACCTCGCGACGCCGAGCCACCGGTTGCTCGCCACGCTCGGCCAGCACCGCCCGCTTGAACTCCAGCACCCGCGGTTGGTCGAGTTCGTAGACGACGGTGCCATCGGGCCACGGCAGGCGGTAGGCGCGGGAGTCGAGGCCCGCGGCCAGCAGCACGACCTGTCGCACGCCGGCGGCCGACGCCGCGGCGAAATACGCGTCGAAGTACTTCGTGCGCGCACCCTGGAAGTCGACGAAGTGCCTGCCGAAGTCCGAGTGCAGGATGTGGTCGCCCGCCGCCTCGGCACGTGCGCCGTCGAACAGATCGGCCCAGTCGCCGCCGGCCGCGCGGCAGAAGGCCTCCGCGTAGGGGTCCACCGCGAGCGGATCGGGCTTGCGCGCCTCCAGCGCCCGCGATGCCGCCACGAACAGGGCCGTCGACCCGACGCTGGTGGTGATGTCCCAGGAATCGTTGTCGTGGCGCACGATTCGGTTATACGCGTCAGATCAGGGGACGTCCTGTGCGGATGCGCCGGTCCAGATCCTTGAGCAGCACGTTGAAGGGGAACTGCCGGACGAAGCGCGGCAGCATGTGGTTGACGGTGCGCAGCACGCCGATGAGCCGGTCGAACCGCCGCTGCCGCTCGGCGTCCCACGGCAACCGCATCTCGTCACGGAAGCGCTGCGGCAGGAAGCCGGTGGTGATCAGCAGGGCGAGTTCCTCGTTCCTGCGCTGCAGTGGCCCCGGCAGCCTCAGCCCGCGCAGCCGCGAGGCCGCGATCGGGTAGAGGTATTCGCGGACGGTGTCGTCGATGTGCACCTTGTCCAACGAGTCCTGCCAGTACTTGTCGAACGCCGCCCGGTCGGCGGGCCACATCCCCGGCGGGACCTGCAACGTGGTGCCCATCGTCATGCTGTCGCGGTAGTGCTCCTCGGCGGCCTGGTCGTCCATCTCACCGACGAAGAGCCGGTACACGTCGACCGCGCCCTTGTAGAGGCAGGCCGCCACCCACAACTGCAGGTCCTTGTCGAACGCGTGGTACTTCACCGGGCTCTCCTCGGTGGAGTACACCTGTGCGTGGGCCTTGTTCACGGCCCGGCGGAACGCGGCCTTCTGCGCGTCGCTCCCCCGAGTGGCGACGGCCAGATAGGTGAACGTGGTGCGGGCGCGCTTGACCGGGTGCAGGTCGACGCGACCGCTCTCCACGCGGCTCTCGAGCACTCCGTAACCGACCCCGGGCCGGGCCAGCTGCATGATCACGTTGGCCGGTCCGGCCAGCAGCGCCACGCCCATCAGCCCGTCCTCCATGCTGGCGGCGCGCCGGGCCAGCACAGGGGGCGGCGTCAGCGCGCCGGGGTGCGCCGGTGCGCTGACCGGACGCTCGACGTGCGGAATCGGTTCGCTGACCGTCATTGGCCACCCCTCATAATGTGAGAACGAATGTTTCCTGATTTTCTCCCGCCGCATCGACAGGTGTCAAGATGGGTGCATGGGACAGGTTCGGCCCTACCGCGGCGTCGAGGCGCCCGAACGCCTCGCGCAACGCAGGCATCGCTTCCTCGAGGCCGGCCTCGACCTGCTCGGTTCGGCCGAACACGATCTCGCCGAACTCACCGTGCGGGCGATCTGCCGCCGGGCCGGGGTGGCCGTCCGGTACTTCTACGAGTGCTTCCCCGACAAGGACGACTTCGTCGCGGCGGTCTTCGACTGGGTGATCACGGGCATCGCCACCACGACCCAGGCCGCCGCGGCCGCCGCGCCGCAGCGGACGCAGAGTCGTGCGGTGATGTCCGACATCGTCCGCACCATCTCCGAGGATCCCCGCATCGGTCGGCTGCTGTTCAGCTCGCAACTGTCCAACACCATCGTGGTGCGCAAACGCGCCGAATCCGGCGCCCTGTTCGCGCTGCTGTCGGGCAGGCATGCCAGCGCCGCGCTGCGGCAGTCCGAGAACGACCGCATCAAGGCCGCCGCGCATTTCGTGGTGGGCGGTGTCGGGCAGACGATCAGCGCCTGGCTGGCCCACGACGTGGCGCTCGAACCGGACGAGCTCGTCGACCAGCTCACCGCGATGATCGACCAGCTGGCCGATCCGCGGCTGTACTGATTCCCGCGCTTGGACACTGCGTCCACGGTCGCCGGCTCGGCAATGGGCCCAGCCCCCAGTGCAATCTCCGCCACCATCGGGGCCGCAAGGTAACGTGGCTCCCAACCAAGCGGTTAATAGGGAGGCAACGAAGCTATGCCCATCGCGATCAACGAAGAGCACAACGCGCTCGCCGACTCGGTGCGGTCCCTGGTGGCGCGCGTCGCGCCGTCGGAGGTCCTCCACGACGCCCTCGAGAACCCGATCCCCAACCCACCGCCGTTCTGGAAGGCGGCCGCCGAACAGGGCCTGCAGGGTGTGCACCTGCCGGAATCCGCGGGCGGGCAGGGCTTCGGCATCCTCGAACTCGCCATCGTGCTCGCCGAATTCGGCTACGGCGCCGTGCCCGGACCGTTCGTGCCGTCGGCCATCGCGAGCGCGCTGATCGCCGCACACGACCCCGACGCCAAGGCGCTCAGCGGACTCGCCTCCGGTGAGGTCATCGCCGCCTATGCGATCGACTCGGGGTTGACCGCCACCCGGCACGGCGACGCGCTGGTCATCCGCGGCGAGGTGCGCGCCGTTCCCGCCGCCGCCCAGGCCTCGGTGCTGGTCCTCCCGGTCGCCATCGATTCGGGTGACGAATGGGTGGTCCTCGACGCCGATCAACTCGAGATCGAGCCGGTGGCGAGCGTCGATCCCCTGCGGCCGGTGGCTCACATCCGCGCCAACGCCGTCGAGGTCACCGACGACCGTGTACTGGACAAGCTCAGTCCCGCCATGGCCCGCGCCCTGATCGTGACGCTGCTGTCCGCCGAGGCCATCGGCGTGGCGCGGTGGGCCACCGATACGGCGTCGGCGTACGCGAAGATCCGTGAGCAGTTCGGCAGGCCGATCGGCCAGTTCCAGGCCATCAAGCACAAGTGCGCCGACATGATCGCCCAGACCGAGCGGGCGACCGCCGCGGTGTGGGACGCCGCCCGCGCGCTCGATGACGTCCGCGAATCCGCCGCCGAGGAAACGCATTTCGAGTTCGCCGCCGCCGTCGCCGCGACACTGGCGCCGACCGCCGCGCAGCACTGCGTGCAGGAGTGCATCCAGGTCCACGGCGGTATCGGGTTCACCTGGGAGCACGACACCAACGTCTACTACCGCCGCGCTCTGGTGCTCGCCGCCGCATTCGGCCGCCGCGCCGACTATCCGCAGCACGTCGTCGACACCGCGACGACCACGGGCATGCGGCCGATCAACATCGATCTCGACCCCGACACCGAGAAGCTGCGTGAGGAGATCCGCGCGGAAGTCGCCGCGCTCAAGGCGCTGCCGCGCGAGGAGCGCACCGTCGCCATCGCCGAGGGCGGCTGGGTGGTGCCGCACCTGCCGACCCCGTGGGGCCGCGGCGCCGGGCCGGTCGAGCAGATCATCATCGCTCAGGAGTTCGCGACCGGCCGGGTCAAGCGGCCGCAGATGGGGATCGCCGCATGGCTGATCCCGTCGATCGTCGCGTTCGGCACCGACGAGCAGAAGCAACGGTTCCTGCCGCCCACGTTCCGCGGCGAGATGATCTGGTGCCAGCTGTTCTCCGAACCGGGCGCCGGCTCCGACCTCGCGAGCCTGACCACCAAGGCCACCAAGGTCGACGGCGGGTGGCGAATCACCGGTCAGAAGATCTGGACCACCGGGGCGCAGTACTCGCAGTGGGGCGCCCTGCTCGCCCGCACGGATCCGAATGCCCCGAAACACAACGGGATCACGTACTTCCTGCTCGACATGAACAGCGAAGGCGTGGAGGTCAAACCGCTGCGTGAGCTGACCGGCAACGCGATGTTCAACACGGTGTTCATCGACGACGTCTTCATCCCGGACGAACTCGTGCTCGGCGAGGTCGACCGCGGCTGGGAGGTCAGCCGCAACACCCTGACCAACGAGCGGGTGTCGATCGGCAGCAGCGAGCCGCCGTTCCTGGCGACGCTCGACGGTTTCGTCGACTTCATCCGCGACGGACACTTCGACCAGATCGGCCAGAACAAGGCCGGCCAGCTGATCGCCGAGGGGCATGCCGCCAAACTGCTCAACCTGCGCTCGACGCTGCTGACGCTGGCCGGCGGTGACGCGATGCCGTCGGCGGCCATCTCGAAGCTGCTGTCGATGAAGACCGGTCAGGGCTACGCGGAGTTCGCGGTGTCGTCGTTCGGCACCGATGCCGTGATCGCCGAACCGGATTCGCTGGAGTTCACGTGGGTGGAGTACCTGCTGGGCAGCCGGGCGACGACGATCTACGGCGGCACCTCGGAGGTGCAGCTCAACATCATCGCCGAGCGGCTGCTCGGACTCCCGCGCGATCCGTAATCCGCTGCGGTGTTTGATCAGTCGACGCGGCGGGAACAAGGGGCGATCAGCGTCCGTTGAGTGCTGTGCAGTTTCCCGCGACGACTTAAGAGGCAGCCATCATGACCGTGGACTACGACGCACCTCGCCGTAAGCAAGAAGACCTGGAATCCGACTCGCTCGACGAGCTGCCGGTGGGGCGGTCCGACGCCCGCACGGCGGTTCTCGACGTCGATGACGCCGAGGAAGTGGACTCCATCGACCTCCCCGGCGCCGACCTGTCCGGTGAGGAGCTCACCGTCCGGGTCATCCCCAAGCAGGCAGACGAGTTCACCTGCAGCAGTTGTTTCCTCGTGTTTCACCGCAGCCGGTTGGCCCGCGATTCCAACGGAACGATGATCTGCGCCGACTGCGCCTGACGTGACCGGGGGGCGGGCCCCGTTCACGAGTTCCGGCGCGATCCGATTGCGCACGTTTGCGCGACCGATCGCCGGGTACGGCGGTGTGCGCATCGGTCCGAACGGCGAAAGGAACGACCATGGCCACCGGAGAGACCGGCTTCGACGATGTGACGTACGACCTGATCTCGGTGCAGTACCACTCACTGAAGGCCGGACACGACTACGGGCAGTACGTGCGGGACGCCCGCAACGCAGGAATGGACGACGTCGCGTCGTTCTTCGAACAGGTGATGTCCGAGGACTCCGACCGGGCACGGCGGTGTCACGAGTTCCTCGGCCGCCTACAGGGGTCACATGCGGCCGGGCCGGCCGCCGGCTGACTCAGCCCGTCGAGACCCGCAGCTGCGCCAGTGCGGCGCTGAGCGCGTCCAGCGTCGCGCGCTCTGGCAGGTCGACGCGGTCCAGCCACGGGATGTCCGGGGTCTGCGGCGCGCGACCGCCGAGTATTCCGCCCGCGATCGCGGCGGCCGTGTCGGTGTCCCCGCCGAGCGACACCGCGTAGCGCAACGCGTCCGCGATCGGCAGGCTCCGCTCGGTGGTGTGCCGGACCACGTCGACCACCGCGGCCACCGCGTCGACGGCCTCCAGTGCCACCCCGTTGCGGCCGGGTCGCCATCGTCCCTCGACGGCGTCGCGCACCGCCGTCAGCTCCACGTCGAGACAGCGCTCGGCCCAGCCGACTTCGCGGGCGGCCGCATCCACTGACGACGCGCCGTCCACAGCGGCCGAGGCCATCGCCGACGCGATGGACGCGGCGGCGACGGCCGGCGCAGCGCCGTGGGTGGTCCGTGACAGGCCGGTGGTGACCGTACGCCGCAGATCGTCGCCGGCGACCGCCCATCCGATCGGCAGCGCGCGCATCGGGGCGCCGTTCGTGTCACCGCCCTCGGCCTGCAGTGCTCCGCTGCGCCCGAACCGCTCCACCGCCGCGCGGGTGCTGGGCCCGATCCCGCGGATGTGCGGGGCGGCCGCGGCGAGCCGGGTCAAGAAGTCCGCCTCGTCGACAACCGCCCCGCGATCGCGGAGGTATTCGGCGACCAGCAGGGTCAGCGCCGTGTCGTCGGAGGTGGCGCCGGACGGCCAGTCCCCGTGGCGAGGCAGTTCGTCTATGCCGGATGCGGGGATGTCCGCGGCCCGGCAGCCCTCCCACGGCACGCCCGCCGCGTCGCCCGCGGCGTAGGCGAGCAGACCCGCCCGGATACGGGCGGCTACCTGTGTGGTGTTCATACGTCTCGATTGTCCGCGTCGACCGTTTCCCCGGTGGCGTCCTGGGAAACCGGTGCCCATGACCGACGATGTGGAGAAGCGCTGGCGTGACCCGCAGACCTTCCGCGCGGCCGTCAAGTACGACGTGGCGGTGATCGCGGTCGCGGCGGTGTGCTTCGCGGCCTACGCGATTCCCGACGACCGGTCGCTCATCGCCGCGGTCCTCGTTCCCGTGGTGCTGTTCGCGGGCGGTGTGGGTGCGTTCGTCCAGACCTACCGGGTATGGAAACTCCGTGGCACGTGGCCGATCTGGCACGGCGCAGGGTGGTTCCTGTTCATGCTGTTCCTGCTGTGCCTGTCCGTGCCGGGGTCGGCGCTGAGCGATTAGCGGCCTACTCCGCCTTCCCGCCGTCGGGATCCATATCGCGCAGCTCGCGTTTGAGGATCTTCCCGGTCGGGTTTCGCGGCAACTCGTCGAGGAAGACGACCTCGCGGGGCACCTTGTACCGCGCCAGGTGTTCCTTGACGTAGCTCTTGATGCCCTCCTCGTCGACCGATGCGTTCTCGGCCTTGACGACGAACGCCCGCAGCCGGTGTCCCCACTCCTTGTCCTCGACGCCGAGTGCGGTCGCCTCCACCACCTCCGGGTGGCCGCTGATGAGGTCCTCCACCTCGGCGGGGAAGACGTTCTCGCCGCCGGACACGATCATCTCGTCATCGCGTCCGGACACGTAGAGCAGACCGTTCTCGTCGAAGTAGCCGACGTCACCCGAGGACATCAGCCCGTCGATGATCTGCTTGTGGCCGCCGCCGGTGTACCCCTCGAACGGGAAGGTGGTGCCGACGAAGATCCGGCCCACCTCACCGCGCGGCACCTCTTTGCCGTTCTCGTCGAAGAGTTTGACCCGCACCCCCTTGACGACCGGGCCGACCGTCGCCGGGTTCTTCTGCAGATCCTCCGGCCGGGCGATGGTCGCGAACGCGATCTCGGTCGAGCCGTACAGGTTGTAGATGACCGGGCCGATGTCCTTCATGGCCCTGGTCGCCAGTTCGGAGCCCAGCTGCGAACCCGAGACGAACACGATCCGCAGCGACGACAGGTCGGGTTTGGTGTCCAACGTCTCGATGTGGTCGAGGATCCGCGAGAGCATCACGGGCACCACCACCATCGCCGACGCCTTGTGCTTCTCGACGTCGGCGAGCACGGTGGCCGGTTTGAACCGCCGCCGCAGCACCAGCGTCGACCCCAGCATCATGCCGATGGTGGCGTGCAGGTAACCCAGCGCGTGGAACATGGGTGCGGGCAGCAGGGTGACCTCACCGGATTTGAAGGGCACGTGCGAAAGCACGCCACCGATCGGCGCGAGCGACAGCGGTGGCTTGCGGTTGGCGCCCTTCGGCGTGCCGGTGGTGCCGCTGGTGAGGATGATGACCGACGAATGCTTGGTCACCTTGGGCGCCGGTGTCTTGTCCCCGCGCGCGACGATGTCGGCCAGGGTCTCGGCGTCGCTCTCGGACGGCTCGCTGTTGTCGGGATTGGTGGGCAGCGCCCGCAGGAATCCCTTCTCGGGCTTCGCCTGCGACACCGCCTTGGAGTACTCGTCGTCGTGGATGATCAGCTTGGCGCCCTCCCGTTCGGACACCTCCTTGATCTGCGGACCGGAGAACTCGCTGTTGAGCAGGATGATCCGCGCACCCGTGCGGGCGGCGCCGTAGACGGCGACCAGGAACCAGCGGTGGTTGCGCGCCAGGATCGCGACGCCGTCGCCACCCTTGATCCCCTTGGCCAACAGTGCGTGCGCGACCGCGTGGGCGGCCTCGTCGAGTTCGGCGTAGGTCATCTCCCCCTCGTCGTCGATGACCGCGCGGCGGTCCGGGGTGCGACGGGCGTTGAGCGCCGGGATCATCCCGAACTCACCCCATCGGCGCATGTCGGCGACGAAGGCGGCCATGTTCTGCGGCGGTTCGAGCTGTAAGGCGCCCGCCTCGAACATCTTTCGGGCGTAGTGCAATTCAGCGGCACCGCGGTCGATATAGAGCTTGGCCTTCTCAGCAACCTGCGACGAGAGTTCAGTGAGCTTCGGCATGCCACCACAATATGTGAGCCATGTCGCAGCCGATGCGGGTATCGGGCAGTCCCTACCATGGCTGACATGGCCGGATCCCGGGCGCAGGGCCTGACGCTGGACATCGCCGGTCGCGCGCTGACCGTCACGCACCCCGACAAGGTCGTCTTCGACGCGTACGGCGGCCGGCCCGCGATCACGAAAATCGACCTGATCGACTACTACCTGGCCGTCGCCGACGGCGCCCTGCGCGGGGTGGCCGACCGGCCGATGATCCTCAAGCGGTTCGTCAAGGGCATCACCGAGGAGGCCGTGTTCCAGAAGCGCGCGCCGGCCAAGCGTCCCGACTACGTCGACGTCGCCGAGTTGAAGTACGCGTCGGGCACCTCGGCCAAGGAAGCGGTCATCCACGACGCCGCCGGCCTGGCGTGGGCGGTGAACGTCGGATGCGTCGACCTGAATCCGCATCCGACCCGCTCCGGCGACCTCGCCCATCCCGACGAACTGCGCGTCGACCTCGATCCGATGCCCGGCGTGGAATGGCAGCAGATCGTCGACGTCGCGCTGGTCGCGCGCGAGGTGCTCGAGGATCACGGGCTGACCGCGTGGCCGAAGACGTCGGGTTCGCGCGGCTTCCACATCTATGCCCGGATCGAACCGCGCTGGCCGTTCAAGTTCGTGCGGCTGGCGGCTCAGACGGTGGCGCGTGAGGTGGAACGGCGCGCGCCGGACCTGGCGACGAGCCGCTGGTGGAAAGAGGAACGCGAAGGCGTGTTCGTCGACTTCAACCAGAACGCCTTCGACCGCACCGTCGCGTCGGCGTACTCGGTGCGTGCCACCCCGGACGCCCGGGTGTCCACGCCGCTGCGCTGGGACGAGGTGCCGGGATGCCGTCCGGAGGCGTTCACCGTCGCGACCGTGCCCGCCCGCTACGCCGCCATCGGGGACCCGTGGGAGTCGATGGACGATCATCCCGGGCGGTTGGACGCGTTGCTCGATCTCGCCGACCGGCTGGGGCCGGCCGAGAAGGCACCGCGCGGCGCCACGCGCTCAGGGGGCACCGGCAGGCGGCAGTCGGTGATGCCGCTCATCGAGATCGCCCGCACCAAGACCAAGGACGAGGCGCTGGCCGCACTCGACACCTGGCGTGCGCGCCATCCCGCCGCGGCGGACCGGCTCGAGCCACCCGACGTCCTCGTCGACGGGATGCGGGGCCCCAGCTCCATCTGGTACCGGATCCGGATCAACCTCCAGCACGTCCCGGAGGAGCAGCGCCCACCGCAGGAACCCCTGCTGGCCGACTACAGCCCGTGGGTCAACTACACCGGTCCCCAGGCGGGTGGGCAGCCGCGGCACGACACGGATACCGACCGGTAACAATCGCATCACGAGTCCCGCGAATAGCAACTCTTACCAAAGGTTTAGCGGTAGCTCCCAGCGGCCTTAAATTCGCCGCATAACTTTGGGGTCACGTTGAGGTGGCAAAACAACGAAGCCATTCCAGCGAAACGCCGACGGGAGACCGCTCATGACGCTCACGAGCACATCCACTGGTTCACACAGCGCCTTTCACTATGGCAACCCGTCATTCGACTGCGATCGCGTCCGGATGCGGGCCCGTTGCCGTCAACTCGCGACGGTCGTCTCGGTCACGGGCGACATCGACGCCGACAACCTGTCGTGCGTCGCGGAGTACGCGAGGCGCTTCGTCCTCGCCGAGAAGCCGTTCATCCTCGATCTCAGTGGTGTGAGTTCCTTTGCCGCAGAAGGTCTCTCACTGTTCTACGACATCGACGGCCGTTGCGCCGACGCCGACGTCGAATGGTCGGTGATCGGCAGCCAACCCGTTCTGCAGGTGCTGCGCGCCTCCGGCACTCTCGAAGACATGCCGGTGACCGCATCCGTTCCGGAGGCCCTGCATCACTTCAGCGAGGGCATCCTGGCGCGGCGCCGCCTGCTCCCCCTCCTGACCAAGACAGCCTGACACGGAAAGGCAAACACATGCTCATCGACGTTCGTTGGCTGACCTTCCTGCTCAAGCGCAGGCATCACATCCACCACGTGCACACCGCCGCCTGATCCGACCTTTGCCCGAACGCGCCGCCACGGTGACCACTGTGGCGGCGCGTCGGCGTCGAGAGGACTCCCCGACCGGATCAGGACGGCAGCAGACGCTGCACCAGGCCTCTGGACACTTCCTCGGGACGGTACTGCTCGGCGGCGTACGCACCGATGGCGGTGATCGCGCCGGTCAGCGCGGGAACCGCCCACTGCAACATGGTGAGCTGCTTCTGGGCGGCCGCCACCTCGGGCGGGGTGGTGGCAGCGGGCGTGGTGCCGTCGGAGACCGGGACGTCGCGGTGCGCGGAGACCTTCTGGCCGAGCATGCGGCTGTACGCCGTGACGCCGAGCGCGGCGACGGTCAGCACCGTCTTGGTCGCCGCCATGGTGGGCACACCCTGCTGAACCTTCATGCGGCCGAGGTCGTGTTTGAGCAGACCGGCGGCGCCGACCAGGTGCACCCCGATCGCGGCGGCGTTCACCGGGGTCCAGCGGTCCCAACCCTCGTTCGCGACCGCGCCGGCTCGCGAGGGGTCGCCCCCCGCTGCCGCGGCGGGGTTCAGCGCGACGGCGTTGGCCAGGGTGCCGCCGAACCACGCAGCGAGACCGAGATCGTGCAGTTGATGAAAGACGGTGGCGCGGGCCATGAGAACTCCTCGAGCAGGATGACGTGAGGCCCGCGTCATACCCGGGAGCCGGGATGGTAAACGGCTACCCGCGCCCCTTGATCCACCGCCACTGCCCAGGTGTCCACTCACCGGCGTCCGGAAGGCTGTCGCTCACCGCGGCCACCACACCCGGCCACCACTCCGGGTGGTAGTCGTCCCCCGACAGCCAGCCGCCGGGCCTCACCTTCGGCGCCCACGCCGCGATGTCGGCGCACACGCTCTCGTAGTCGTGCCGGGCGTCGATGTGCACCCACGCCAGCGAGTCGTCGTCGAACATCCGTGACGCCGACACCGAGTCGGTGATCAGGAGCGCGACGGTGTCGGCGAACCCACAGGCGATGACGTTGCGGTGCAGCAGCCCGGCGAACGTGCCTCCGCCGAACTCGACGGCGGGTCCGTGGGCGTTGATCTCGCGGGCGCCTTCGGGACCGCTCCCCCGGCATGTGTCGACGCCGACGATGTCTATCCGCCGACCCGACTGTTGCACGACCTCGGCCAGTGAGCACAGGCTCCGGCCGAGATAGCTGCCCACCTCCACGAACCGGGGGGCGGCAGCCCGGTCCCCGCCGCCGAAGTGCGCGACGGCCTCCTCCTGGGCCTGCCGCCAGCCGAACCAGCCCGGGATGTCCTCCCAGCGTCGGACGGGAGCGTCGAAGGAATGCTGCACCATGATCAGACCGGCCAGACCTCGCGGCGGTGCGCCGCGTCGAAGAACATCCACTCGTAGCGCGACGTCGTGACGAAGTGGGCGCGCGCGGCGGCTTCCTCCGCTGCCGTCAGTGCGGGACCGGTGCGGTCGGCGAGGTCGAGGACCTGCGCGACGGTGGCGGCGAACTCCTCACCCCCGTAGCTGTCGATCCACCGTTGGTACCGGGGGTCCGGCGAGCCACGCCCGATCAACTCTTCGCCCACCCGCGCGTAGATCCAGTAGCACGGCAGGACCGCGGCGAGGCCTTCGGCGAAACTGCCGCCGTAGACCGTGGCGAGCAGGTAGCTGGTGTAGGCGCGGGTCGTCGGCGCCACCGGCACCCGGTCCACGCCGGCGGGGTCCAGCCCGATCTCCGGGAGCAGCGTCCGGTGCAGCGACAACTCGACCTCGACGATGTCCGAGGCGTGGCGGGCGAACATCGCGGTGTCCGCCAGGGTCGGGGCCTTCGCGCCGACCACGGCGAGTGCCCGCGCGTAGTCCCGCAGATAGTGCACGTCCTGGGCGACATAGTGCGCGAAGACGTCCTGATCCAGGGTGCCGTCGGTGAGCCCCGCGGTGAACGGGTGGGCCATGATCGCCGAGAAGATCGGCACGGTCTCGCTCCACAGCCGCTGTGACCAGGTGTTCGTCGATTCGTCAGGCGCGTCCATCGCGGTCAACGTATCAGCAGCACGCGGTGCGGTCGTCGTGACGGAACCGGTTGCCGCCGGCACGCTTCGCCGCATACATGGCGTGGTCGGCGGCGCCGATGAGCGTGTGGATCACGGTCTGGCCCTCCCCCTCCACCGGCAGGCACACCGCCGCGACACCGACGCTGGCGGTGACCCGGAACGGGACCACTTCCACGGCGGCGCACATGCGCTGGGCCCAGTCGTCGATCCGCCCGGCCTCGAGGAGGTCGGCGATCAGGAACTCCTCACCTCCGAGCCGGCCCACGACCGCGGTCTCGCCTGATCCGCCGCGCAGTGCGCGGGCGACGGCGACGAGCGCCTCGTCACCGACCGCGTGCCCGTGACTGTCGTTGAGTTGTTTGAAGTCGTCGAGGTCGATCACCGCCACCGCGAGATGGACGTGCCGGTCGCGGTGCGCGGTCAGCAGGTGCTCGATCTGCTGGTAGACCGCGCGCCGGTTGAGCAGACCCGTGAGGGGATCGCGGGCGGCCCGCAGCAGATCCGCGCCGAGCGCGTGGACGACGGCCTGCACGGCGAACGGGACCGCGATGTTGAGCACCAGGACCAGCAGGAGCAGGCCGACGGCCAGTGCCGGGTCGGCGGTCTCGACGGCGAGCCGGGTCGCCTGCAGCACACCGACGTACAGCGCGACGCCGAAGTTGTACACCATGTACCCGGGCGTGTGGAACAGCGCGATGTACCCGCCGGTGGTGGCGAAGACCGTGCAGCCCATCAGCCCGACCATCGGGTCGTCCTGCACGCAGCACGCCAGTGTGATGAACAGGTTCGCCGCCAGGATGTAGGCGACCGACTGACCGCGCGTGGGCCAGCGAAGCGCCCACAGCACGGCGGCGACCAGCCCGCCGAGCACCGCGGTCCGGGTCAGCACCTCGGTGACGCCGCCGTCCGGCCCCTGCGCTCCCATCGCCAGAATCGCGGGAACGAGCGCCAGCGCCGCGGTGCTGAACGCCAGATTCCACCGCGCCACCCCGAGCATCCCGCGGGCCCGTAGGTATCCGGTGATCCAGTCGAAGTGGTCCGGTTGCCGCCACCACCGACGAAGCGCTCGCACCAGCGATCCCCCCTTACGCCACTGGCTCCCGCACATTCGCTGGACATCACCGGCGGTGCTCGCCGCAGCCTAGCGCAGAGGTCTCGGACCGACCTTCCGAGCGCGGCATGGTTGGCAAAGCGTCCGCGCGGGTAACGCCTGCGCGTGAACACCACCGCCGACCCGGTCGACCGTTCCTTCGATGTCCTGGTCGTCGGCGGCGGCAACGCCGGGGTGAGTGCGGCCGCGCGCCTGATCCGCAAGGGCATCGCCGACGTCGCGTTGATCGAACCGCAGCGCGTCCACACCTACCGGCCGTTGCTGTCCTACGTCGGCGGCGGGCAGGCGTCGATGCGTGACGCCGAGCGGACTCAGCGGTCGGTGACCCCACGCGGGTGCACCTGGCTCCAGGACTCGGTGGTGATGATCGACGCGTCCGACCGCACGGTGTGGTGCGCGACGGGCCGCCGGTACCGCTATCGGGACCTCATCCTCGGCACCGGCCTGGTACCCGACACCGGCGCGCTGCCGGGCCTCCACACCGCACTGGACGCGCCGGGAGTCGCGAGCAACTACGTGAACCGCGCGGAGGAGACCTGGCGGCTCGTGCAGGCCATGCCTCGGGGAGGACGCGCGGTGTTCACCGTGCCACGCCCGCCGGTGAGCTGCACCGCGACGACGATCAAACCGCTGTTCCTCGCCGCCGCGCACTGGAAGCGCACGGGGCGCTTCCCCGGGGTGGACATCACCCTGGTGGTCGACCGCCCGGAGCTGGTCCCGGCCCCGCGCATCGACGCCCGACTGCGCGAGCATCTGCGGGCTCTGAATGTGCGCGTCCTGTTCGACACCGCGGTGACCGAACTGAGTCCCGGCCGGCGCAGCATCACGGTCACCGGCCGCGACGGCAGCGACGAACACCTGCCGTACGACATGCTGCATCTCGTGCCGCCGTTCCGCGGCGCCCGGTGGCTGGAAGGTTCGGGGCTGACCGATGCGCAGCCACACGGCCTCATCGACATCGATCCGGAGACCCTCAGACACCGGGCATTCCCGGAGGTCTGGGCGGCCGGCGACGCCGCGGCCGTCGAGACGGACCCGTCGGGCGGTGCGCTGCGCAGGCAGGTCTCCATCCTGGTCGACAACCTGCTCGCCGCCCGCGACGGCCGACAGCTCCAGCGGTACGACGGTTACACGGTCGCGCCGGTCACGACCGACGCGCACCGCTTGATCCCCGGTGAGTACGACCGATCCGGATCGGTGGCATCGTCGCTGCCGTCGTTCGTCGACCCGCTCGAATCCCGTCGCATCGCCTGGGCGTTCGACCGCTACGTACTGCCCCGCACCTACTGGAACCTCATCCTCAAGGGGCGCGTCTGAATTCTCAGCGCCGCCGTGGCAGACCGCCCGCCGCGGACCGGACCGCAGCGGTGAGCCGGGCCACGAGCGGGCTGTCGAGCTTCCAGCACTGCCAGTACAGCGGGACGTCGAGGTGGACGTCGGCGACGCGGACGAACGCACCGTCGGCCAGGTCGGGCGCGGCCAGTTGTTCCGGGTACATCCCCCAGCCCAGCCCGGCGCGCACCGCCGCGCCGAACCCCTCGGCGGTGGGCACGTAGTGCACCGGGCGGGTGATCGCGCGGCGAAATGCCCTGCGAATCAACATGTCCTGCAACGCATCGTCACGATTCCACGCCAACGACGGGGCGTGCGCCGCGGTGGCCGCGGTGAACCCGTCGGACAGGTGGCGCTCCACGAACGCCGCGCTTGCGACGGGCAGGTACCGCATCACCCCGAGGGGCTGCACCCGGCAGCCGGGCACGGGGCTGCGCTCGGTGGTGACCGCCCCCATCACCACGCCTTCGCGCAGCAACCGCGCCGAGTGGTCCTGATCCTCGATCCGCAGGTCGAACAACACGTCGCCGACGTCGCCGAGCACGGCGGTGAACCACGTCGCCATGGAGTCCGCGTTGACGGCGACCGCCACCCGCGGCGTGCGGGCGGCGCCCGGACCGCCGAGCTCGCCGAGCGCCTCGGCCTCCAGGAGGGCCGTCTGCGCGGCGAGCCGGAGCAGCGGGACACCCGATGGTGTTGCGCGGCAGGGCTTCTCCCGCACCACCAGCACCTGTCCGACCCGCTGCTCGAGCGCTTTGATGCGCTGACTCACCGCGGACGGTGTCACGTGCAGATGCGCGGCGGCCGCGTCGAAACTGCCGAACTCGACCACCGCGGCGAGCGCGGCGAGCTGGTCGGCGCCGAGACGGGTCTCATCGCGCGGCCGGGGCGCAGAAGTGATCACCGCCCCAATCTAGGAACGTCGCGCCGCCGCCGTGGTAACTCGCCGTCCGCGGCGGTGCACCTTAGGGTCGTCCCATGAATCGCCTCGATCGCTTCTTCGAGATCTCGGCACGCGGGTCCACGCTCGGCGCCGAGGTCCGTGGTGGCCTCGTCACGTTCATCGCGATGGCCTACATCATCGTGCTGAACCCGATCATCCTGTCGAGTTCGGTCGACGTCGAGGGCAACTCGTTGCAGTTCGCCCAGGTTTCGGCGACCACGGCGCTCGCCGCGGGCGTGATGACGATCCTGTTCGGGCTGATCGCGCGGTTGCCGTTCGCCTTCGCCGCCGGGCTCGGGATCAACTCGTTCCTGGCGACGACGGTGGTCGGCGAGGTCACCTGGCCCGAGGCGATGGGCCTGGTCGTCATCAACGGCCTGATCATCGTGCTGCTGGCGGTGACCGGGCTGCGTCGGCTGGTGTTCGACGCGGTGCCCATGCAGCTCAAACTGGCGATCACCGCGGGCATCGGGCTGTTCATCCTGTTCATCGGCCTCGTCGACGCCGGTTTCGTCAGCTCGACCGGTTCGGCCTCGCCCCCGGTCGGCCTCGGGACCGACGGGCTGGGCTCGATCAGCACGGTGCCGACCGTCATCTTCGTGGTCACGCTGCTGGTCACCGGGGTGCTGGTCGCACGGCGGGTGCGCGGCGGCATCCTCATCGGCTTGGTGGCGGGCACCGCGATCGCGGTCGTCGTCGAGGCGATCTGGGATCTGGGCTCGGCGCAGGACAAGGACGGCGGCTGGAGCCTGTCGGTGCCGCAGCTGTCCGGTTCGCCGTTCGCGTTCCCGGATCTGTCGCTGGTCGGCGAGTTCAGCCTCACCGACAGCTTCCAACGCATCGGCATCCTCGCGGCGGTGATGCTCGTCTTCACGTTGGTGTTCGCGAACTTCTTCGACGCGATGGGCACGTTCACCGGGCTGTCGAGGGAGGCGGGTCTCTCCGACGATCGGGGTACCTTCCCGCGGTTGCGCTCCGCGCTGATCGTCGAAGGCGCGGGCGCGGCGGTCGGCGGCGCGTCGTCGGCGTCGTCCAACACGGTGTTCATCGAATCCGGGGCCGGCATCGAAGAGGGTGCGCGCACCGGTCTGGCGAACCTCGTGACCGGCGCCCTGTTCCTCGCCGCGATGTTCGTCTCCCCCTTGGCGTCGATCGTGCCGACGGAGGTGGCGGCGGCCGCGCTGGTGATCGTGGGGGCGATGATGGTCTCGCAGCTGCGGCACATCGAGCTGTCGGAGTTCTCGGTGGTGCTACCGGTGGTCCTCACCGTGGCTGCCATGCCGTTCACGTACTCCATCGCCAACGGCATCGGTGTCGGGTTCATCTCGTGGGTGGTCGTTCGCTCCGGCGCGGGTAAGGCCCGCGAGATCAGCCCGCTGCTGTGGGTGGTCGCCGCCGGCTTCCTCGTGTACTTCGCCCGCAGCTGGATCGAGAACCTCATGGGCGTCTGAGCGGTTGGCCTCGAACGTCACCGCCACGTGTTGAAAACCCTTGACCCGCTCGGCTTTCGCCTTACGGGTGTAGGTGCGGCGGTCGGCGGAGGTCAGGGTCACCGCATCGGTGAACGGGGTGAGCAGCGCGCGCGGATACAACCGGTCGACCCGCACCACATTGAGCTCCGCGCACAGCACCAGGCTGACCGAGATGAGATAGAGGAACGCCAGCAGTCCGAGGACGAGGGCGAACACGGTGTTGGTGGCGCTGGCCGAACTGACCGTCCGCGCGACGTAGCCGGCGCCGAACCACTGCAGGAACTGCCAGACCAGTGCTCCGGCGAGCGCGCCGGGCAGCACCTGGCGGTAGGTGAGTTCGCGGCTCGTCGTCGTCCGGAACGCCACCAGCAGGATGCCGGTGTTGATCGCGATGGTCCCCACCAGGACGCCGGCCGTGCCGAACACGCCGAGATCGTCGACGGCCCGCCCGACGGCGGACAGCACCGTTGCCGCGATCGCCGCCGACCCCAGCACCAGCAGGAGCAGCAGACTGCGGATCCGTGACCGGATCGGATCCGGACGCACGTTGCGGGGCACCGCCCACACCGTGTTCATCGCGTTCTGAACGGCCTGTCCGACACCGGATCCGCCGTAGAGCGCACCGAGGATGCCGACCACCACGGCGACCGCCCCGCCGCTGAGCTGTTCGGGCTGTGCCAGCTGCTCCCCGATCAGCGGGAACTGGCTGACGGTCGACTCCACGATCTGCTGCTGCAGATCCGGGCGGCCGACGAGCACCACACCCAGCACGGTGGTGAGCAGGAGCAGCAGCGGGAACAGTGAGACGAAGGCGTAGTAGGTGATCAGCGCCGCGAGGTAACCGCCCTGGTCGTCGACGTACTTGTAGATCACCGCGAGGATGTAGCCGATGACGCGGCTGCGCTGTTGCAGCCTGTCGAGCCAACCGATCACCGCAGCCACCTTTCGGACAGTGCGCCCGGCATACCCCCTGCGACCGGTGAAAACACCCCGAGGTGGTCCGCGAACCGCCTAGGCGTCGGCGGGCTTCGCCGGTTCCACGGTGGCCAGTTGGTCGATGCCGCTGATCCGCAGCACCGGGATCAGGTACGGATTGGCGACCAGGCGCATCTGCGGCACCTGATCGGCGTGCACCGACAACGCACCGATCGCTGCGCTGTCCAGGTATTCGACGGCGCTGAGGTCCACCGTCACCGTGCCTGCGCCGTCCGCCGCCTCGATCACGGTCACCAGTGCGCGGGTGAACGTGTCGACGTTGCTCAGGTCGATCTCGCCCACGGCGACCAGGAGAGGGCTGCCGTCGGTGTGCCGGTCGGCGTTGACGGTGAGCTGCGTGACCATCAGATGATCCTCGCGTCGAGGTGAACCGCGGTCCCCTCGTGTCCGGGCCTGATCGTCACATCGTCCATCAGACCCTCCATCAACGCGACACCGCGGCCGCGCCGGGTGTCCACCTTCGTCCGCGGTGTCTTCCACGAGCCGGTGTCGAGTACCGACACCTGGAGCCGGTCCACCAGCGCGGTCGCCCGCAGGGTGACGTGACCGTCGGGCCGGTCACGGTGCCCGTGCTCGATCGCGTTGGCGACCGCCTCACCGGTGGCGATGAGCACGTTCATGGCCTGATCCGGCCCCACCCCGGCCTGGGTCAGCCAATCGCGAAGAGCCGTCCGCGAACTCGCGAGATATTCGTTGCGCGCCGGGAACACCATGTCGAGCGGGGCGGGCTGGCGGTAGAGCAGCAGCGCGACGTCGTCCTGATAGCCACCGTCGGGCGAGAGGCGGGACATCAGCCGGTCGGCGACCGCGTCGAGCCCGTCGGACCGGCCCTCGGCGACCAGGTCGGCGGCTCGGCCGATACCCGTCTCCAACGAGGCGCGGCGACGCTCCACCAGCCCGTCGGTGTAGAGCAGCAACGTGGTCCGCGCGGACAGCGTCACCCGGGCCTCCGGCCGCTCCTGCTCGGGCCGCAGAGCCAGCGCGAATCCGCGGGCGTCGTCGAGCACCCGGGTCCCGCCGTCGGAGTCGACGAGGATGGGTGGCGGGTGCCCGGCGCTGGAGTACACCAGTTCACCGCTGTGCGGGGACAGCACCGCACACCACACGGTCGTGCAGCGCGCACCGGGCAGCCTGGCCGCGAACCGATCGAGGCCCGCCAGCGCCGCCTTCGGGCTCGGCTGGTCGAGCAGCAGCGCGCGGCACGCGCTGCGCAGTTGGCCCATGACGGTGGCCGCCTCCAGGTCGTGGCCGACGCAGTCGCCGACGACCAGGCCGATGCACCCGCCGTCGAGGTCGACGACGTCGTACCAGTCGCCGCCGACCTGCAGGGGCCGGGTCGCCGGGTGGTAGCGGACCGCGAACCCGCCCGGCAGCCGGGCCGGGCCGAGGATCGCGTGCTGCAGCGTCAGCGCGGTCTCCCGCTGCTGGTCGAGCCGGTGCACCCGCTGCAGACCCTGACCGAGACGGCCAGCGAGAACGGTGAGCAGCGTGTGGTCCTCCGGGGTGAACGGACGTCGTTCGAGCAGCTCGATCCACAGGACCAGCACGCCGCGGGGATGTTGCAGCGTGATACCCGCCGTGCCGTACTCCCCGGTGTCGGCGGTCAACACGTTGGCGTCGCGCAGTCTGGTGATCGTATGACGTTGTCGGACAGTCAGATCCGCCCACTGAACGGGTTCGCCCGCGCAGATGATGTCCGGGTCGACGTCGGTGTCCGCGCCGGGGAAGGTCACGGCCAGCACGCGTCGCGCCTGCCACAGCCGGTGCAGTTCCCCGACGGCGGCGCGCAACGCGCCGTCGAGCGTGTCCGCCTCCGCCAGTTGCTCGTTCAGCGCGGCCAACGCGGTCTCGCGCTGAACGGTGTAGTGCTCGGCGGTGACGTCGCGGAACGTGCCGACGGCGACACGCTGCCCGGTGTCGGGGTCCCGCGCGGGGTTGAAACTCGCGTTGACCCACAGTCGGTGCCCGTCGCGGTGCACGACCGGGAAGGTGAAGTCCCCGCGGCTGTGTTCCATCACGCCGCCGAACGCCTGACTGGTCTGCCGGTAGCCCTCGGGATCGATGGCCGGGTCGGGCCACCACGGCTGTTCGGGTTCGTACGGCAGTCCTTCGGGGCCGTAGCCGAGGATGTCGGTGAACGCGGCGTTGATCTCGATGATCGCCCCCCGTTCGTCGCAGACGAAGAACGCCTCCTGCAGCGAGTCGATCAGCGCGGTGCGCCAGCGGCTGTGGTGGTTGCGCAACCGCGCCAGTGCCACGTTGGCCCGTACCCGCGCCAGGAGTTCAGCCGCCGCAAACGGTTTCACGAGGTAGTCGTCGGCGCCGGCATGCAGACCCTCGATGGACGATTCCTGGCCCGCCCGGGCCGACAACAGCAGCACCGGCAGTGCGGCGGTGCGGGATTCGGTGCGCAGCGCCGCGAGGAGTTCGAGGCCGTCGACGCCCGGCATCATGACGTCGCTGACGACGAGGTCGGGTAGGTCCGACCGGATGGAGTCCAATGCCTGCCTGCCGTCGGACACCGCGGTGACCTCGTACCCGGCGCCGCGCAGCAGACCGGTGAGGTAGGCGCGCATGTCGGCGTTGTCGTCGGCGATCAGGACCCGGGCGGGTACGACGGCGGCGCCGTCCGCGGGCACGGTCGCGGTGATTCCCTGCCCGTCCTCGATCTCGGAGTCCGACGCGGGCAGCCAGCGCAGCGCCTCCTGCAGATAGGGGTCGGCGATGGTGGAGACGCCGGACGTTCGTCCGGCGGGCACGACGTCGTCCGGCGGCAGATGGGCCGAGCCGAACGGCATCCGGATCGTGAAGGTGGTGCCGCGGCCCTCTTCGCTGCGGGCGCCGATGGTGCCTCCGTGCAGGCCGATCAACTCCTTGACGAGAGCAAGGCCGATCCCGCTTCCCTCCGTAGACCGGGCATCGGCCGTCTCGACGCGGTGGAACCGCTCGAAAAGACGGGGCATCTCCGTGTCGGGGATCCCGACCCCGGTGTCGGCCACCGTGACCACCGCGGCGCCGGCGTCGTGGGTGACCCGCACGGTGACGGCGCCGTCCAGGGTGAATTTCAGCGCGTTGGACAGCAGGTTGAGGACGACCTTCTCCCACATGTCGCGGTCGACGTAGACGGGTTCGGCAAGCGGCGGGCAGTCGACGGTGAACTCCAGGCCCGCCCGTTCGATCGCCGACCGGAACACGCTCGCCAGCTCCGCGGTGACGGCGGCCAAGTCGACGGGTTCGAACCGGGCCCGCATGCGGCCGGCCTGGATGCGGGAGAAGTCGAGCAACGTGTTGACCAATTTCGCGAGCCGTAACCCGTTGCGGTGCACCAGCTCCAGTTCCTCACGCGCCTGCGCGTCGAGGCCGGCGTCACGGCGCAGCTCGGCCAGCGGCCCGAGGATCAGCGTGAGCGGGGTGCGGAACTCATGGCTGATGTTGGAGAAGAACGTGGTCTTGGCCAGGTCGAGCTCGGCGAGCTCCTCGGCCCGCCGCTGCTGGGCCCGGTAGCTGCGGGCGCTGCCGATTCCGGCGGCGATGTGCCCGGCGACCAGCTCGATGAACCCCCGGTAGGGCGCGTCCAGGCGGCGGTGCGAGTTCAACGCCGCCACCAGGAACCCGACCGGGTCGGCGCCCTGCTGCAGCAGCGGGACCACCAGAGCCTGCGCGGGCGGGTCGGGCCAGACCCCTCGGGGCAGGCCCAGCGATTCGTCGTCGAGGTCGAGCAGCACGGTCTCACCCTCGGCGGGCAGCCGGACCGGCCACACCGACATTCCGTCGGCCGACATCGTTTCCGGTGCCGCCGCGTGTCCGGGTCCGATCCCGCTGCTCGCGGCGAGCCGCGCGTCACCGTCGTCCGCGAACAGATAGGTCAGTGTGAACGGCAGATCGTACGGGTTGCGGCTGAGCTGTTCGGCGGCGAAGTCGAGCATCTGCCGCTCGGTGCGGACCACGCTCGGATCCGACCCGAGGTCGCGCAGCGTCGCCATCCGGCGCTCGGCGATCACCCGCTCGGTGTCCTCGCTCACCACGCACAGCATGCCGACGACGTGACCGCCGTCGTCGCGCAGCGGGCTGTAGGAGAAGGTGTGGTAGGTCTCCTCGGAGTAGCCGGACCGTTCGAGGAACAGCAGCAGCGCCGAATCCCAGGTGGCCTGTCCGGTCGACAGGACCGATTGGATGCGCGGACCGATGTCGGGCCAGATCTCGGCCCACACCTCGCTGGCCGGCCGGCCCAGCGCCCACGGGTACTTGCGGCCCAACGTGTCCCGCCGGTAGGCGGCGTTGCAGAAGAACGTCAGATCCGGGCCCCATGCCATCCACATCGGGAACCGCGACGACAGCAGGATGTTGACGGCGGTGCGCAGGCTCTGCGGCCAGGTCGTGGGCGATCCGAGTGCGGTGGCCTCCCAGTCGACCACGGCGAGGTGGCGGCCCACGTCCGGGTCCGCACCGAAAAGCGCGTTCGCAGAGGAGGTCAACGAAGCCGCCCCAGCTTCCTCAACGCCCAACCCACATCCCTCTCAGCGCCGCGGATCGACGCGCGAAGGCGTCCGGAGTCATCCGTGAGTGCAGGCTGCCCAAAGCGGGTGAAAGTGAAACTTGATTCCCGTGGCCGCGACTACCGGTCCCGGGTGAGCGCGGCGGGGGCGGCCCGCCGTCGTGCGTCGAGAATCAGGACGGCCACATGCAGCGAGGTCATCGACTCCGCGTCGTCGAGGTCGACGCCGAGGGTCCTGGCGATGGCAGCCAACCGCTTGTAGAGCGCGGGACGGCTCATGTGCAGGCGCTGCGCCAACGCCGCCTTGTTACCCGCGACCTGCAGATAGTGGCGGAGCACCTCCAGATTGGACGGCACACGCCCCTCGTCGTCGAGCAGCAGTGCCCGCAGTTCGGTCTCGGCGAACTGCTGCACCCGCGGGTCGTCGCGCAACAGCGCGATCAGACCGCGCAGGCGCACGTCGGAAGCGCGGTAGACCGCCTGGGTGTGGCCGTGCATCGCGATGGCGACCTCACCGACGTGGGCGGCCTGGCCCAGGCCATGGATCGCCTCGACGATCTCGGCGGCCGGGTCGCCGACCGCGCACACCGACCGGGCCTCCGAACGGGCGGCGCCGTCCAGGCGCCGCAGTTCGGCGTGCATGCGTTCGCCGAGCGCGGTCAGCGCCCGGTCCCAGCCGCCCCGGGCCGGGTCGAGCGCCAGCAGCGCGCCGATCTCCCCGTCACGGCGGATCGAGCACAGCGCGGTGTGGCCTGCGGCGTTCACCGTGTGCGCGACGGCGTCCAGCAGTGCGACGTTACGTTGTTGCGCGACAACGGGATCTGATGTGCCCGTGTTTCGGTCGACCCGCACGACGACGGGCAGGTAGCGGGTGGACCTGCGCAGTCCGAGCGCATGCGCCCGCGCGGCGGCCTCGCGTTCGTCGGTGATGCGGCCCGCGATCACGTCGTCGATCAGCCCGCTCTGCGCCTGCTGGTGCAGCCCGCTGCGGTTGCGTTCGATCATCCGGTGCAGCGCCAGCGCCGCCGCCGCGCGTTCGAGGACCATCGTGGCGCGGGCCCGGTCGGCGGGCGGCACGGGGACGATGAGTCGCCCCCACTCTTCGCCACGCGGCCCGACGGAGGTGACCGCCCAGTCGCCGCCTGCGCTCATCCGTGACCGCCGCTCCCAGTCCTGCAGCAGCGTCACGGCCGCATCCCCGCCCGGCGCGACGGCGAGCGCCTGATGGGCCAGATCCTCGAGGACGACGGGTTCGTCGAGGATCCGCGCCGCCGCGTCGACGATGCCGGCCGCGGACGCGCGTTTCATGCTCAGCTCGGTGAAGGTCTCGTGTACGCGCCGGTCGAACGCCACCTCGTCGTACTGGGCGGCCACGATGCGCCGGTGCACCACCTCGGTCACCGCGACGAACTTGATCTGCCGGTGCAATGCGACGAGTGAGAGGTCCAGACGCTCGGCGTGGGCGACGACGCTGTCGGGCACCGCCGCCATCGCCGTCCCGAGTTCGACCACCACGCCCACGGCACCGGCGTCGGCGAGCCCCTGCAGGTAGCGCTGCGGATCGCCGGCCAGCCCGCCCCCGGTGGTCAGCACCAGCTCGCCACCCTGCAGCAGCGCGGACAGGTCTGCCACGTCGCCGACGTGGACCCAGCGGATCGGATCGTCCCAGCGGCGCGCGCTGAGCACCTCGGGTGCACCGCGCGCGACGACGGGGAGACCGATCACGTCGGACACCGTCACAGCCATTTACACACTGTAGCCCCGCCGCCCGATTCGGTGACATCATGCAACCGCGCACCGGGCCGGCGCGGCGGCACACTCGAGAGCATGCCGAATACCGTTCACCACTGGTGCAACAACGACATCTTCGCTGGCGCGTCGCAGGCCACCGCGCCGGTGACCAATCCGGCGACCGGTGAGGTGACCGGTCAGGTCGCGCTGGCGACCGTCGAGGACGCCCGTGCGGTGATCGAGGCGGCCGCGGCGGCGTTCCCGGCGTGGCGCGACACCTCCCTGGCCAAGCGCACCTCGATCCTGTTCACCTTCCGCGAACTGCTCAACGCCCGCAAGGACGAGTTGGCCGCGATCATCACCGCCGAACACGGCAAGGTGCTCTCCGACGCCCTGGGCGAGGTCTCCCGCGGCCAGGAGGTCGTCGAGTTCGCCTGCGGCATCGCCCATCTCCTCAAGGGCGGCTTCACCGAGAACGCCTCGACCAACGTCGACGTGTACTCGATCCGCCAGCCGCTCGGTGTCGTCGGCGTGATCAGCCCGTTCAACTTCCCCGCGATGGTGCCGATGTGGTTCTTCCCCATCGCGATCGCCACCGGCAACACCGTGGTCCTCAAACCCAGCGAGAAGGATCCGTCGGCATCGCTGTGGCTGGCCCGGTTGTGGGCCGAGGCCGGTCTGCCGCCCGGAGTGTTCAACGTCCTGCAGGGCGACAAGACCGCGGTCGACGAACTCCTGACCCACCCGAAGGTCAAGGCCGTCTCGTTCGTGGGATCGACCCCGATCGCCCAATACGTCTACGCCACCGGCACCTCCACGGGCAAGCGCGTCCAGGCCCTCGGCGGAGCGAAGAACCACGCGGTGATCCTGCCCGACGCCGACCTCGACCTGGCCGCCGACGCCATGATCAACGCCGGCTTCGGCTCGGCCGGCGAACGCTGCATGGCCATCAGCGCGGCCGTGGCCGTCGGCCCGATCGCCGACGACCTCGTCGCCAAGATCAGTGAGCGGGCACGCGCCCTCCGAACCGGTGACGGCACCACGGGTTCGGACATGGGCCCGCTGGTCACCAAGGCCCACCGCGACAAGGTGGCGTCCTACATCGACGCCGGTGAAGCCGACGGCGCCAAAATCGTCGTCGACGGCCGCACGGTGCAGGCCGACGGCGGAGCAGACGGCTTCTGGCTCGGCCCCACCCTGATCGACAACGTCACCCCCGAGATGAGCGTCTACACCGACGAGATCTTCGGCCCCGTGCTGTCCGTACTGCGGGTCGAAACCTACGACCAGGCGCTAAACCTCATCAACGCCAACCCCTACGGCAACGGCACCGCGATCTTCACCAACGACGGCGGCGCCGCCCGCCGCTTCCAGAACGAGGTCGAAGTCGGCATGGTCGGCATCAACGTGCCCATCCCCGTGCCGATGGCCTACTACAGCTTCGGGGGCTGGAAGAACTCACTGTTCGGCGACAGCCACGCCCACGGCACCGAAGGCGTGCACTTCTTCACCCGCGGCAAGGCCATCACCCAACGCTGGCTCGACCCCAGCTCGCGCTCCGGGGGCGGCATTGACCTCGGCTTCCCACAAAACAGCTGATCATCGCGCCGAGGGTACGGTTGTTGAACGCATCGCCCGAGTAGCGGCGTCAACAACCGTACTTTCGGCGCAGGAGGAAACATGACACTGACCAACGAGACCACCCTCCCCAACGGCCTGTCGGTCGACGACGCCCGGGCCGAGGCCACGCGCGCGTACGAACTCGACCGCAAACACGTCTTCCACTCGTGGTCGGCGCAGGCCGAGATCACGCCGATGACGATCACCGCCGCGCAGGGCAGCTACATCTGGGACGGCGAGGGCCGTCGCCTGTTGGACTTCTCCTGTCAGCTGGTCAACACCAACATCGGCCATCAGCACCCGAAGGTCGTCGCGGCCATCCAGGCACAGGCCGCCAAGCTCTGCACGGTCGCGCCGCAGCACGCCAACGACGCCCGCTCCGAGGCCGCCCGGCTGATCGCCGAGCGCACGCCCGGTGAGCTCGACAAGGTGTTCTTCACCAACGGCGGCGCCGACGCGGTCGAGCACGCGGTGCGGATGGCGCGGCTGCACACCGGCAAGTACAAAGTGCTGAGCCGGTACCGCTCCTACCACGGCGGCACCGAGACGGCGATCAACCTGACCGGCGACCCGCGCCGGTGGCCGAACGACCACGGCAACGCCGGCGTCGTGCACTTCTTCGGCCCGTTCCTGTACCGCTCGCAGTTCCACGCCACCACCGTGGCGGAGGAGTCGGCCCGGGCGCTGGCCCACCTGGAGGACGTCGTCCGGCTCGAGGGCCCATCCACGATCGCCGCGATCGTGCTCGAGTCCATCCCCGGTACCGCGGGCATCATGATCCCGCCGCCCGGCTACCTGGCCGGCGTCCGTGACATCTGCGACCGCTACGGCATCGTGATGATCGCCGACGAGGTGATGGCCGGGTTCGGGCGCAGCGGCAAGTGGTTCTCGATCGACCACTTCGGCGTCACCCCCGACCTGCTCACCTTCGCCAAGGGCGTCAACTCCGGTTACGTGCCGCTCGGTGGCGTCGCCATCAGCCCCGCGATCGCCGAGACCTTCGCCCACCGCCCCTATCCCGGCGGCCTGACCTACTCCGGCCATCCGCTCGCGACGGCGGCCGCCGTGGCCACCATCACCGCGATGGAGGACGAGGACATCGTCGGCAACGCCGCCCGCATCGGGGCCGAGGTGCTCGGACCCGGCCTGGCCGAGCTCGCCGCCCGGCACCCCAGCGTCGGTGAGGTCCGCGGCGCGGGCGTGTTCTGGGCGATCGAATTGGTCGCGAACCGGGAGACCCGGGAACCGCTGGCCCCGTACGGCGCGAGCAGCGCGGCGATGAACGCGGTGGTTGCGGCCTGCAAGGAGAACGGCCTGCTGCCGTTCGCGAACTTCAACCGCATCCACGCCGTGCCGCCGTGCACGGTCACCGCCGACGAAGTCCGCGAAGGTCTCGCAATCCTCGACCAGGCACTCGCCGTCGCCGACTCGCACCTGTGAACCGTTAGGACCCCTCGCCGGAACACGCCGGCGCCTCGGCATCCGTAGGGTTGGTGGGCGAGAGCGTTCGGCACGTGCGCGACGGCGCGCCGTTTCGACATCGCGGCGGCGTGGAACTACGTCCCGAAGGTCGAACCACCGGGAACCAGTTCGTGAAGGGGATGCATGTCTGAGGCGCCAGCGTCGGATTTCGACGACCAGGCCGGGTCTGGCACGGACGATCAGCCGAACGAGCCCAGCGAGATCACCTACGACGAGCATCTCCATCCGGCCCGTCCCCGGGCGCTGCGGTTCCGTCCGCGCGTCAAATCGCCGTTCACGCGCCGGTCGGTGGCCCAGGACGGTCCGGCGCGCGCGGACAACCCGGCGTACGTGTCGTGGCTGCTGTCGCAGTCGATGCTGGCCGACGCCAACGAGATCAGCCAGCAGTTCTCCGGGCAGGGCTCGATGTGGCAGAACCCGTACGCCACCCCCAGCCCGCGCGGTGCGGTGGAGACCGCCTCGGTGTGGTTCACCGCCTATCCGCTGTCGCTGATCACCCGGCCGAACGAGTCGTTCCTCACCGCGCTCGCGGACGACGACATGTGGAAAGCGTTCGCGGACATCGGCATCGAGGCCATCCACACCGGTCCCGTGAAGCGGGCCGGCGGCATCTCCGGGTGGCAGACCACCCCCAGCGTCGACGGGCACTTCGACCGCATCAGCACCGAGATCGACCCGGCGTTCGGCACCGAGGAGGAGTTCCGCAAGATGTGCGGGACGGCCAACTGGTACGGCGGCACCATCATCGACGACATCGTGCCGGGCCACACCGGCAAGGGCGCGGACTTCCGGCTCGCGGAGATGAAGTACGCCGACTATCCCGGCATCTACCACATGGTGGAGGTCGACCCCCGCGACTGGGAGCACCTGCCCGACGTGCCGCCGGGCGCGGACTCGGTCAACATCGACCCGGTCACCGAGGAGTGGCTGGACAAGGCGGGCTACATCATCGGCCGGCTGCAGCGGGTGATCTTCTACGCCGAGGGCATCAAGGAGACCAACTGGAGCGTCACCCGCCCGGTGCTCGGTGTCGACGGTGTCGAACGCCGCTGGGTCTACCTGCACTACTTCAAGGACGGTCAGCCGTCGATCAACTGGCTGGACCCCTCCTTCGCCGGCATGCGGCTGGTGATCGGTGACGCCCTGCACTCGCTGGCGGACCTGGGCACCGGCGGACTCCGCTTGGACGCCAACGGTTTTCTGGGGGCCGAGAAGACGGTGGCCGAGGACAGCACCGCCTGGTCGGAAGGCCACCCGCTGTCCGAGGCGGCCAACCATCTGATCGCGAGCATGGTGCGCAAGGTGGGCGGATTCACGTTCCAGGAACTCAACCTCACCATCGACGACATCCGCGAGATCGGTGAGGCGGGCGCGGACCTGTCCTACGACTTCATCAACCGGCCCGCCTACCAGCACGCCCTGGCCACCGCCGACACCGAGTTCCTGCGGCTGACCCTGCGCACCACGCTGGAACTCGGCGTCGACCCCGCGTCGCTGATCCACGCCCTGCAGAACCACGACGAACTGACCTACGAACTCGTGCACTGGTCGCACGGTCACCGCGACGACCTCTACACCTACAAGGGTGAGGAGATCACCGGCGAGGTGCTGGGCGAGTCGGTCCGCCGGGATCTCACCGAACACCTCACCGGTGAGAACGCCCCGTACAACCTGGTTTTCACCACGAACGGCATCGCCTGCACCACCGCGACGGTGATCGCGGCGACGCTGGGTATCAGCGATCTGGACCGCATCGAACCCGGTTCACCCGAGCTCGACGAGATCCGCCGCGCGCACCTGCTGCTGGCGATGTTCAACGCGCTGCAGCCGGGTGTCTTCGCGCTGTCGGGGTGGGATCTGTGCGGCATGCTCACGCTGCCCGCCACGGAGGTCGCAGAACTCCTGCGCGGCGGTGACACCCGGTGGATCCACCGCGCCGCCCACGACCTGATGGGCGTCAATCCCGGTGCGACGCAGTCGTTGGCGGGGATGCCCCGCGGCCGCAGCCTGTACGGCTCGATCCCCGACCAGCTCGACGATGACACCAGCTTCCTGCGCCAGCTGCAGGCCATCCTGAAGGTGCGCTCCCACTACGGCATCGCCACCAGTCGCCAAATCGACATCCCCGAGGTGTCGCACCGGGGCATGCTCGTGCTCGTGCACCAACTCCACGGCGAAGGCCGCTACCAGTTGACCGTGCTGAACTTCGCCAACGAGGAGGTCGCGGGAACGGTCCGCTCCGAGGCGCTGCCGCCCGGTGCCGAGGTCTCGGACATGTTCACCGGACATGCCTTCGCCACGGTCGACGACCTGCACAGCTTCACCGTGGAGATGCCCGCGCATCACGGGATGTCGCTGCTCGTCGAGGTCAGCACCGACGACGCCGGGTCCTAGCCGACGCATGCTTGAACACGAGCAGGTCACCGGTGATCACCTCGGTCTGCCGATTCCCGCCACCGCCGCGGCGCTGCGTGAGAGCGGGGAAGCGTTCCTCACCAACGCATTTCACGCCTTCGGCGCACTCGCGCCGGACAACCGCGTGGTGCGGATCGACCGGTGCCAGGAGCTGCGCGGCGGAAGTACGGGGCGCAAACTGCTGCTCGACGTCGCATACGCCCACGACGAACCAGGACTGCGCACGGATCTGTTCGTCAAGTTCTCCCGTGACCTCGACGATCCCGCGCGGGACCGCGGCAGGACGCAGATGGCCTCGGAAGTGGTGTTCGCCGCGTTGTCGCGCACGCCCGGGTTCCCGATCGCGATACCCCGGCCCCGGTACGGCGACTACCACGCCGGCACCGGCACCGGCATCCTGATCACCGATCGAATCCCATTCGGGCGCAACGGTGTGGAGCGCCAGTACGAGAAGTGCCTCGATGAGGACATGCCCGCTCCCGCCGAGCACTACCGTGCGCTGATCACCGCATTGGCGCGGCTGGCGGGCACCCAGCGTTCCGGCCGGCTACCGGCGGAGTTCACGCAGGCCTTCCCCGTCGACCTCCGGGCCGCCACGGTCGGCGATCCGGTGACCCTGTCGCCGGAACGCCTGCAGCGCAGACTGACCCGGCTCGCCGAGTTCGCCGACACCCATCCGGGACTGCTTCCGCCCGACGTGCGGACCCCCGGCTTCCTGACGCGCCTGAGCGAGGAGGCCCACGAGGTGCTGCGCCGGGAGGAGTCCATCTGGCGTGCGCTGCACGATGCGGACGATCACATCGCGTTGTGCCACTGGAATGCCAACGTCGACAACGCCTGGTTCTGGCGCGACGACGCCGGAGTCCTGCAGTGCGGTCTGATGGACTGGGGCTGCGTGAGCCGGCTGAACCTCGCGATGGCGCTGTGGGGTGCGCTGTGCGCCGCCGACACCACGCTGTGGGACCACCATTTCGACGAGTTGCTCGAGCTGTTCTGCGCCGAGATGGCGGGTGCGGGTGGCCCGCGGCCCGATCCGGTGCTGTTGCGGCGGCACCTGATGCTCTACATGGCGCTGATGGGCATCACCTGGCTGCTCGATGTGCCCGCGCGCATCGGCAACCGTCTACCCGGAGCCGATGCGGACACCACGAGACACGATCCGCGCATCCGCGGCGACGAGGGGCTGCGCGCCCCGCTGCAGATGTTCACCAACATGCTGAACCTCTGGCGGACGGAGGGTTTGGCCCGACATCTCGAGGCGCTCGGCTAGCTGCCGTCGGCGTGCTCGACGACGTCCATGCGCATCACGTGCCGCAGCGTCCCGACGAACACCGGCGGATAGGCGCCGACGCCGGCTTCCGTGAGCCACTTGGCCGCCGTCTCCGGACGATCCAGCCACCTGCGGGCACCGGCTTCGTCGACGACGTCCTGCAGGAACATCACCTCGTGCAGGTCGTCCAGCGCCCGGAAGATCCACACGTTCTGAATACCGTTGCGGCGGAACAGTGCTCGGGTGCGGTGCACCTGGTCGAGCAGGGTCCCGACATCCTGCACGACCGTGACGCCTGCGATCACCACCGCAGGCGCCTTCGCCGTCCATGCGGCGACGTGGCCGTCGTCGACGTGGAAGCGTTCGACGAGCTCACCGGCGAAGACGGCGGGGAGATCCTGCACGCCCACCGCGTCGAAATAGTCGAAGAAGACGTGGGAGCGCAGCAGCTCCGCCACGGGTTCGGCGGTGTGCAGTGCCATCGTGACCAGCACCCGGTCCGGTTCGCTGATCGAGGTGTGCACGAAGACGTGATGGGCGCCGAGCGCAGCGAGTTCGGCCCGGCGCCGTTCGAGCAGGGGCCACACCCGCGAGGGGTCGGCGACCCGGTAGTCCGACGTCAGGATCAACGAGCCCGCGACACCGGCGGTCACCGCGTCTTCTCCCGGCACGATCATCATGCTACCGAGCATGTGACCGCCGTTCCCGGCGGTCAGCCGGTCGCGTTGGGCTTCATCGGTGGGCAGATGCCGTTGGCGTCCGCGGTCAACTCGTAGTGCCACAACTCGTTGGCGTACACCTGACACAGTCCGAACCGCGTGCCGTTGCGCGACATCCAGGCCGCGGCGTCGGGACCGCCGACGTCGACCGCCCGCCCGACCACGTGCATCGAGGTCTGCGGTGACGCGACGAACTGCCTGGCCACCTCCAAGCTGCCGTACGTGCGCACCCCGTCCTGGAACAGCCGCTCCTGGAAGCCGATCGACCGCCAGCCGGAGTTGATCTCGACCTCGACACCGCTGGCGGCGGCCGCCCGCGTGGCCTCCTGCACCGCTGTCAGCAGCGCGGGGTCGAGTCGGCCGACGGTCGGGTTCTCGACGTCGAAAGCGGTCAGTGTCCCGTCCTCGGGCAGGTATCCGCCGAAGGTGTCGGTCGCTGCCGGCCCGACGCCGAACGGTCCGGCGGCAGGATTAGTGCCCGCCGCCGAGGGCCCCACGAGGGTGTCACCGCTGCCGGGCTCGGCGGGGTCCGCGTGGGCCGGCGCGGCGCCGAACAACACCCCGCAGGCGCAACCGACGGCCACGCCGACCCGGCACAGCGTTCGCCCCACACTCACCCCGCCACCATGCCAGCTTCCGGCCCCGCCGCGCGACCCCATTACGATCTCTCCCATGCCGCCGGGACCACAGCCGATCGGTGCCGCCCGCTCACGGTCCACGGCGCTGGCCGTCCTGGCCTGCCTGATCGCCACGGCCGCGCTGATCCTGGCGGTGTGGACGTGGTGGCAGGACCGCACACCGCGCTACGACGAGGCGACGCGGGCGGCCGCCCAGGACACCGCATGTGCGGCGTACACCCAGGTGAGTACCGGGGTCGCGACCAACACGCATCTGGCTTCGCCCGGCGGCGACGACGATGTGACCGGGGTGCTCGCGGTGGCGGCCAACGCCCGGGTGGCGCTGATGGGCGGCGGTCAGTACCTGCTCACCACGCTGGACCCCGCCACGCCGCCCCCACTCGCCGACGCGGTGCGTCAGTTCGGGACGAAGCTGATGCAGTTCGGGGCCGCGGCCACCGCGGGCGCCCCGGACGGCGACCCCGGCCAGCAGGCGCTCAAACGCGACCTCGATGCGCTCGACGCCACCCTCGACGGGCTCTGCGGCTGAGTCGGTTTCACACGTAGCGGTTGCGCCCGGCCAGTGCGCCCATGGACATCTGCACGAGGTAGACGATCAGCACCATGGCCCACGGCACCGTCCACCCGTCCGTCAGGTCGTGCAGGAACCCGAACAGGAACGGGCCGAGCCCGGCCAGCAGATAGCCGAAGCCCTGCGCCATGCCGGAGAGCTGCGCGGTGTCCTCGGTGGTGCGGGCACGCAACGCGATCACGGTGAGCGCCAACGAGAACACGCTCAGCCCGAGTCCGACGAGGATGCTCCACAGCAGCGGCGCGGCGCCCGGTTCGACGAGCAATCCGATCACCCCGGCCACGCCGATCGTGCCGAGACCGACGATCCACGGGCTCTGGCTCGACGAGCGCGCCGCCAGCGGTGAGACGAAGATGCTGATCGGCACGGCGATCAGCGACATCAGCCCGACGAGCAGACCGGCGGTCGACTTGCTCACGCCGCTGTCGATGAAGACCTCCGCCAGCCAGCCCATCATCACGTAGGCGAGCAGTGACTGACATCCGAAGAACAGTGTCACCGTCCATGCCAGTCGGTTGCGCAGCAACGATCGGCCCTTGACCCGTGACGCCGGTGCCCGTCCGCCGGCGAGGCCGCGCGACGCCACGGTCCAGACGAGAAGCGCCAGCGCGGATACGACGGCCCACGACGCGAGGGCAGTCCGCCAGTCGTCGAAGACGCCTTCCAGCCCGGGGGTCACCGCGGACCCGAGCGCACCGCCGCCCTGCAGGGCCGCGGTATAGACGCCGGTCATGAGGCCGACGCGGGCAGGGAACGAACTCTTGATCACCACGGGGATCAAGACGTTGGTCAGCGCGATTCCTGCGGTGGCGACGAGCGTTCCGCCGAGCACGACGTACGGGCCATCGAGGACGCGGATGAGCAGGCCCGCGCTCAGGATGGCGAGCGCGGCGTTGATGGCCCGGCTCAGACCGAACCGGCGGGCCAGCCACGGTGCCGTCAAACCCGCTGCGGCGAAACACAATCCGGGCAGGGTGGTCAACACGCCGGCCCAGGTGGCGCTCGCGCCCATGGATGTGCGCATCTCACCGAGCAGTGGTCCGACGCTGGTGATCGCGGGGCGCAGGTTCAGCGCGGTGAGGATGACGGCGATCGTGAGCAACACACCGCCGGCTGCCCGCGCTCGTGGGGTGTGGTCCGCGTCGGCGCTCATGGGGTCACCCGCATGATGCGAGGTTCCGGTGCGGATGTTGCCCTTCACCGCGGTATCCTCCCATACATCCCATGATTGGATGAATCGAGGTGCCGTGCCGCTCGCCACTACCCGTCGCGCAGGTCTGGTCGACCAGGTGATCGCCCAGCTGCGCGAATCGGTGTCGTCCGGCGAATGGCCGGTCGGCACGCGGATTCCGACCGAACCGTCACTGGTCGCGGCGCTCGGCGTCGGACGCAACACGGTCCGGGAAGCGGTGCGAGCGCTGGCCCACAGCGGGATCCTCGAGGTTCGTCAGGGCGACGGCACCTATGTGCGGGCCACCAGCGAGGTGTCCGGGGCTTTACGCCGGCTGTGCGGTTCGGAGTTGCGCGAGGTGCTGGAGGTCCGGCGCTGCCTGGAGGTGGAAGGCGCCCGGTTGGCCGCCACCGCGCGCACCGACGACGACCTCGTGGAGATCCGCGCCCTGCTCGCCCGCCGGGATGCCCTCGACACCCGCGACGAGTTCGTACGGGCCGACGCGGAGTTGCACTTCGCGGTGGTGCGGGCATCGCACAACGCGGTGCTGACCGAGCTGTACCGGGGTCTGACCGAAGTTGTCACCGCCAGCGTGGCGACCACCGTGGAGACCCACGCCTTCGAACGAATCCCCCACGAGGGGCTCGTCGAGGCGATCGCCGCCAGTGACGTCGACCGAGCCGGCCGCGAGGCAGGCGGCTTTCTCGACGAACTCATCGAGGAACGGCCCGAACGCGGCTGAGACCGGTCAGGCGTTCTCCCTCAGAGTTATTCGGGTTCTTCGCCGTCGTCCCTGTCGTCGGGGTCGGTGAGGTAGCGGTGGGGGTGGAAGTGGTTGTTGATTCTCGGTTGGCCGGTGTCGTGGTGGGGGAGGC
>NZ_LQIV01000022.1 GCF_001500125.1 Mycobacterium sp. IS-1742
CAAGGAAGGTGCGCCCCGCACCGACCGCGGATTGAAGATGCCCAGACGCCGCCGCACCCGCGCCCAAGACCGCGCCCGCCGCATCCAAACCGAACGCCGCCTCAACGACGACCTCGTCGCCGAACGCACCAAACCACCACCGTTCTGACGCGGTATCACTCGGAGAGCTGGAACTCCACCATCGCCGTGACCGTGTCGACGGCCTCACTCAACGCGGTCAACCGCGCCGACACCGAGGGCGCCGACAGCACCGCATACCTGTCGGCCTGCCCCATCGGCACGCGGGCCGCCAAGCCGTACAGGCGCTTCACGACGTCGGACTCCTCGGGCCCGAGCACAGCCGAGCGGCCGGCGAACTCCGAACCCCTTGCGGCGGCGACGCGTTCGTACAGAGCGACGATGCGGTCCTCGACGTCGAACACCGCCGCGGAGTCGATCGAACCCACTTCGTCATCCCACATCTCGATGTCGGCCCGCGGATACGGCGCGTCGTCCAGCCACCGGGTCACCCGGATCCGTTCGCCCATCAGGCATTTGAGCCGGAACTGCGACACACCCAGATCGGCGTATTCCACGATGCGGGCCAGCGACCCCACGTTGCTGCGGCGATCACCCCCACCGACCTCGCGTCCCGCCTCGATCAGCACCACACCGAACGCGGGATCGGTCATCGCGAGGCAGTCCTGCACCAGTGCGACATACCGCGGCTCGAAGATCCGCAGGGGCAGTTCCTCACCGGGCAGCATCGCCACCTCGAGCGGGAACATCGGCGTCACGGTCATCGGCTCAGTTGAAGCCGCCCCCGACGACCGCGTCCTTGACGAGCGTCGCCGGATCGGCGAATGTGCACATCGCGCTGGCCATCGTGATCCACAGTTCCGGGTTGAGCGCGACGAGTTCGTTCTGCTCGCCGATCGCCTCGATCACCTGGCGCTGCGTCTGCGGGTCCATCCCGACGAAGTCGCCGCAGGCGGTGTCGACCAAGCCGGTCCCCGGCGCACCGGGCGGCCGCGGCGCACGCGACGTCGGGTCGGGCACCCGGGCCCTGGTGGTCGGTGACGTGCTCGTCGTCGGGGTGCTCAGCCCGGTCTGGTCGGGATCGGCCATCGGCGTCCCGGTCGTGACGGTGCTGCAGCCGGCGGCGGTGAGCGCGCCGACCACGCACACCGTCAGCACCCATCGCCGCGCCGTCATCGGACCAGCCTATAGCTCCAGTTCGGCAACCAGGGCGTCAACGACCGCACGCAGATCGCCGTCGTGTTCTTCGGCCACGCGGCGCTGCCGCTGATAACTGGCGCCGTCGCGGTAGATGTCGGCCACCCCGGCGAGTTCATCGGCACAGCCCAGCGATCGCGCCACCGGCTCCAGATGAGTCAGCAGATCGTCGAGATCCTCGGTGACCAACCGCTCGTTGCTCTCCGCGTCGAGGATGATCTCCGCGTCCAGCCCGTACCGCGCGGCGCGCCACTTGTTCTCCTGCACATGCCACGGCGGCATGACCGGCAACTGCTCGCCCGCGTCCAGCCGACGGTCGAGGTCGACGACGAGGCAGTGCGTCAGCGCCACGAGCGATCCGAGCTCGGCGATGTTGGACACCCCGTCGAAGACGCGGATCTCCACGGTCCCCAGGTGGGGCGAGGGCCGGATGTCCCACCGGATCTCGTTCATGTGGTCGATGATGCCGGTCTTCTTCTGGTCGTGGACGAACCGTTCGAACTCCGGCCACGACTGGAACTGGAACGGTAGGCCTGCGGTCGGCAACTGCTGGAACATCATCGCCCGGTTGCTGGCGTATCCGGTGTCCGCGCCGTCCCAGTACGGCGACGACGCCGACAGGGCCAGCAGGTGCGGGTACTGGTTCAGCAACGAGGAGATGATCGGCATGACCTTGTGCGCCGACGAGATCCCGACGTGCACGTGCACACCCCAGATCAGCATCTGCCTGCCCCACCACTGCGTGCGCTTGATCAACTCGGCGTAGCGCGGTGCATCGGTCAGCTGCTGCCTCGACCAGTCGGCGAACGGGTGCGTGCCTGCGCAGAACAACTCCATGCCGCGGTCGCGCACGATCCGCCGGACGGTCTGCAGGGTGTTGCGCAGATCCTCCATCGCCTCACCGGTGTTCTCGCAAATCCCGGTAACGACCTCGACGGTGTTGCGCAGCAACTCCTTGTGCACGTGCGGGGTCTCGCCGATCTCGGCGATGACGGTGGCCGCCTCGTTGCTCAGATCGCGGGTGTGGGCGTCGACGAGCGCGAACTCCCACTCCACGCCCACGGTGGGCCGGGGTGACCCGGCGAAGTCGATCCGGCTATTCGGCGGGACGGATAACACCGCACGCCACCCGCCCACCGGCGTCACCGGTGGCCATGGTCGCCTGATCCGGTCCCGGGGTTCCGTTGACCTGGTTGTAGCGCTCCGGCGGGATGTTGGCGAAGTTATCGGACTTCTCATGGATGATGATCGCGGTTCCCTCACCGGAAGTGAGGTCCTCGGCGGTGAACGCGTCGGTGGTGGTCATGACCTCCGCCGAACCGTCCTCGCGCACCTGCAACGAGGTGAGGTCGCCGCTGGCCGGGTGCCCGGTCTTGCCCTCGGTCTGGAAGTGCCCACCCGCGGAGTTGAAGTTGCCAGGCGCGCCGCCGCTGGGAGCCACCGAGTTGGGCTCGCACTTGCCGACCTGATGGACATGCATCCCGTGGAAACCCGGCTCCAGCTGACCGGCGGCGACGGTCTGGACGGTCACCGTGGCGAAGCCGCCGCTGAAGTCGAACTCGGCCTTCGCGACGGTGGTGCCGTCGGGGCTGCGCAGGTCCGCGGTCAGCTTCTGGCCGCCCTCGGCCTGGCCTTCCGAACCGCCACCGCCCCCCTCTTGTCCGCCCGGCTCCGCCGACGGCGACGGCGAACCGGTCCACACCGGCGGCGTGGTGCCCGGCTCACTGGACACCGGTTCATTGGGACTGCACGCGCTCAGCGCGAGCGCGGGAACGGCGAACAGGGCGGCGACGGCGGCGGATTTCAGACCGGGCTTGAGCATGGTCACGAGCCTAACCGGTGACCGCCACGATCACGCCTGGTGGTTGTTCGGTCAGCTCGGGGACCCGCGGCTCGACCGGCGCCTCGAGCAGTCGGCCCACCTCGTCGGCGGCCTCCTGCTCGCCCTCGCCGAAGTAGACGGTCGTCCCGGTGACGCCCTCGAGCGTCAGGTTCCCGGTCTCGGTGACGTTCCAGCCCTCGTCCCGCAACCGGGTCGCCACGCCCTCCGCGGCGCCTGCCACATCGGAGATGTTGAAGACCCGGACCTCGGGACGGGCACCGGCCTCCCTGGCGGGTTCGGGCGACGGGGTGACGGTCGTGGTGGTGGCGACGGTCGCCTCGTCGGCCGACGAGTCATCGGATCCCAGTGCCTGCAATCCCACCAACAGGAAGACGATGCCGAGAAAGAGCAGCACCATGACGATGGCGCGCAAAGGCAGTCCGGAGGATTCTCGCTGGTTCATCACGCCCCACTGTAGCTAGCGGGCGGCCTCGCCCCGCACGACGCGCGGTATCAGGTGACCTCGAAGCCCAACCGGCGCGCGGCCCGCGCCTTCTGCCGGCTCGCCCGCAGCCGACGCAGGCGTTTGACCAACATCGGATCCGCCGCCAGCGCCTCCGGCCGGTCGACGAGCGCGTTGAGCACCTGGTAGTAGCGGGTGGCCGACATCGAGAACAGTTCTTTGATGGCGTCTTCTTTGCTGCCCGCGTATTTCCACCACTGGCGCTCGAACGCCAGAATGTCGAATTCGCGCCTGGTCAGTCCTGCAGGCAGATCAGAGTCGTCGCCGGATTGCTCAGTCTGCGCCATGGCGCCGTCCATATTGCTCCTCGGACCCTCCGACATTCGAAATGACATCCATGTGGTTCGGCGCTCATTCAATCACGGCGACAGGAGTTGCGGCGTCACCGATGCGGGCGAGTCGGCTCACTGAAGCTGCTCCCCTAAGCTGCACGACGTGGCAGTCGTTCCGATCCGCATCGTGGGAGATCCCGTCCTGCGCACCGAGACCACCCCGATTCCCGTCGGCGAGGACGGTTCCCTTCCCGCCGATGTGACCGACCTCATCCGCGACCTCTACCAGACGATGGACGCCGCCAACGGTGTCGGCTTGGCCGCCAACCAGATCGGCGTCTCCAAGCGGGTGTTCGTCTACGACTGCCCCGATTCGCGCGGTCGCGGGAGCCGGCGGCGCGGCGTCGTGGTCAACCCGGTGCTGGAGACGTCCGAGGTCCCCGAGACCATGCCCGATCCCGACGACGACGAAGAGGGCTGCCTCTCGGTGCCCGGTGAGCAGTTCCCCACCGGCCGCGCCGACTGGGCCCGGGTGACGGGTCTGGACGCCGACGGTGCCCCCGTCACCATCGAGGGCACCGGACTGTTCGCGCGAATGCTGCAGCACGAGACCGGCCACCTCGACGGCTTTCTCTACCTCGACCGCCTCGTCGGCAGGCACGCCCGCGCGGCCAAGCGCGCGGTCAAGGGCAACGGCTGGGGGGTGCCCGGGCTGAGCTGGATGCCGGGCGAGGATCCCGACCCGTTCGGCCACTGACCCCGTGCCCGAGCTGCCCCGCCCCGGCACCCGGGTGAGCCTGCGCTACCGGCTTGCCCCCGGCTCGGTCCCGCCGCTCAACGACGTCGTCGGCCACCTGCTCGACCGCGAGCCGGTGGTCCGCGTCCGCACGAAAGCCGGTGACTGCGTGGAGATCTCCCCGACGGACGTGGTCAGCGTGCGGGTGCTGACCGACACCCCCGTCAAGGCGTCGCAGATCCGCGCCGTCGAGCACGCGGCCGCGTTGGCATGGCCGGGTCTGCAGCGGGTGTGGGTGGACGGCTGGCTGTTGCGCGCCTCCGACGGCCACACCCACCGCGGCAATTCCGCTGTCCCTCTTGACATCAACGCCCACGCGGCGACCGTCCCGGCGATCAGGGACTGGTACGCCGAGCGCGGCCTCACCCCCTGGCTGGCGGTGCCCGACCGGTTGGTGCGGTTACCGCGGGATCTCACCGAGGCCGACATCCACCTGGAGAGCATCGTGATGGTGCGCACCCTGCACGACGTGACGGCGCCGACCATCACGGTCGCCTCGCGACCCGATGCCGCGTGGCTGGCCGTCTACGAGCGCGACGTGCCCGCCGAGGTGTTGACGGCGGTGGTGGACGGGCAGGTCGGGTTCGGCCGCATCGACGACGCCGCGGTGGGCCGGGCGGCGGTCACCCCCGCGCACGACGGCACCCGCTGGGTGGGGCTCTCCGCCGTGCGCGTCGCCGAGGACCGGCGCCGTCGCGGCCATGCCCGCACCCTGTGCGCCGAGCTGCTGCAGTGGGGGGTGCGCAACGGCGCGAGCCACGCCTACGTGCAGGTGCTCTCCGACAATGCCGGCGCCATCGCGCTCTACGAGTCGATGGGGTTCACGGCACAGCACCGGGAGCGCTACGTCGACGCTTCTAAGCTGTAGCGCATGCGGCTGGCCACCTGGAACGTCAACTCGATCCGCGCCCGGGTGGACCGGGTCACCGACTGGCTGGAGCGGGCGGACGTGGACGTGCTCGCCATGCAGGAGACGAAGTGCAACGACGAACAATTCCCCACCATGCCGTTCGCCGCACTCGGCTACGACGTCGTGCACTGCGGGTTCAACCAGTGGAACGGTGTCGCGATCGCGTCGCGGGTGGGCATCGACGACGTGCAGGTCGGATTCGACGGCCAACCGACCTGGGGTGGCAAGCCCGACGTCGAGGCCGCTGCCGAGGCCAGGGCGCTCGGGGCGACGTGCGGGGGCGTGCGGGTGTGGAGCCTCTACGTGCCCAACGGCCGGTTCGTCGGCTCACCGCACTACGCCTACAAGTTGGAATGGCTTGCCGCACTGTGTGATACCGCTCACGGCTGGCTGAAGGCCGACCCAGCGCTGCCGATCGCGATGGTCGGCGACTGGAACATCGCCCCCACCGACGACGACGTGTGGAGCGTCGAGGCCTACCAGGACAGCACCCACGTCACACCGCCCGAGCGGGACGCCTTCACCGCGATCGTCGACGCGGGGTACGCCGACGTGGTGCGGCCGTTCACACCCGGGCCCGGCGTCTTCACCTACTGGGACTACACCCGTCTGGCGTTCCAGAAGCGGCGCGGTATGCGCATCGACTTCATCCTCGGATCGCCGGCCTTCGCCGACCGGGTCACCCACGCCGAGATCGTGCGCGAGGAGCGCAAGGGCAAGGGCGCCAGCGATCACGCCCCGGTGCTGGTGGACATCAGGCGTTGAGCACCCGGGCGAGTTCGCTGCGCGAACGGATGCCGAGTCTGCGGTAGACGCGCGAGAGGTTGGCCTCCACCGTCTTCTCGCTCACGAACAGCGCGGCGGCGATCTCGCGGTTCGTCATCCCCTGCGCGGCGAGGTCGGCGAAGCGTCGCTCGGAATCGGCGAGGCCTGCCGCGGTCTGCCGCCCGGTGAGCCCGGCCAGTTCGGCGCGGGCCTGCCGAGCCCACAGCTCCGCACCGATCCGGTCGAACGCCGCGAGAGCGGTCGAGACGGTGGCGGTGGCGCTGTCATACTGACGCCGCCGGTGCTGCAGCCGACCCACCACGAGCTGGGTGCGGGCCAGTTCGAGCGGCATCGACAACCGCTCGTGTTCCTTCAACGCGCGCTCGCCCGCGGTGATGGCGCCGGTGAGGTCACCGCGCGCCGCGAGCAGCACCGCCCGGCACCGCGCGCCGACAGCCAGCATCCACGGCCGGTCGAGGCGGGTTCCGTTGTCCTCCAACGCTTCGACGAGGCGTTCGGCGTCGTCGAAGATGCCGACGCCGACGAGCGCCTCCGCGGTGTCCGGCAGGAACGGCGCCGTGATCAGTTCGGTGGACGCGGGCATCGCCGACCACCCCTCGACCGCCGGGCCCAGCACCTCCACCGCGGCCTCGTGGTTCCCGAGTGACACCTCGAGAAGTCCGAGGCTGGTCACCACCCACACGCCCAGCCGGCTCGACTGGCAGCGCTCCCCGACGGCGAACGCCTGCTCGGCGAAACGGCGGGTCTGTTCCTCGCGGCCGAGGTGGGCGCTGACCATGACTCGCACGATCAGCGCGATGAACAGCGGCAGATCACCATGTGACTGCAGGGCCCGCTCGACGCTGTCCTCGGCCACCCGCTCGGCCGCGCGCAGATCGGCCCGCCAGATGTGGACCTGGCCGAGATGGAAGTCGAGGAACGACCGTTCGCTCTCGTCACCGCGGTCGATGCTGTGCTGTGCGATCGCGGTGAACTGTTCGGCCGCCTCGTCGAGCCGGTCGGTCCACAGCATGAGCAGTGCGTGCAACGTCCTGGGCCGCGCCGCCAGCGGCATGTCCTCGGGTTCGTCGAAGTCGAACACCCCCGCCAGTTCCGCCTCGTCGAGTCCGTCGCCGATCAGGAAACGCAACAGCGCCCGCATGGGCCGGGCCTGACTCAACAGATCGGCCCGCTGCAGTGTCGAGGCCTGGGCCACCGCTTCTTCGGCGCGCTGCACCGCCCGGTCCACGCGTCCGGCGTTGAATTCCATGAACGACAGCATCACGAGCATCTGCACCCGCCGGTCGGGGCTGACACCCGGCTCGGCGAGGGCCCGCTCCAGCAGCGTCCCGGCTTCGGCAGAGCTGTTGTCCCACAACCGCACGAGGCCCAGCAGGTGCAACGCCGTGGCCCGCAGTTCACCTGGGTCCATCTCGGAGATGCTGTACTCCAACAGCTCCCGCGCACGCACGGTGTCGCCCGCCTCGAAGTGGCACGCAGCGGCGCGCAGGGCACGTTCTGGGGTGTCACCGCCGCGGGCGCGGGCCATGTCGAGCAGTTCCGCGGCCGCCGCGGGCGCACCCCGCTGGTGTGCCGATTCGGCCGCCTCGTCGAGCGCCTTGACCGTCTTCTCGTCGGCGCCGTCGCCCGCGAGGGCTCGGTGGCGGGCCCGCGACTCCGGGTTGTCGACGATGTCGGCCAGCCGGCCGTGCATCCACCGTCGTTCGTCCGTCGACGCCTCGACATACACCCCGCGGGCCAGCAGTGGATGGCTGAAGGTCACCTTGTACCCGTTGATCTCGACGATCCCGTGTCGTTCGGCCTCCTCCAGCGCGGCGACGGTCCACTCGACGTTCTCACCCACGGCGCGCGCCACCAGATCCACGGTGGGCGACGCGATGCACGCGGTCGCCAACAGCACTTCCCGGGTGTGGTCGGGCAGCCCGGCGATCCGTGTCCGCACCAACTCGGCCAGCGTGGCGGGCAGCGGCGGCCCGGCGTCGGCGGCGTCGCGGTTCAGCGCGCGAGCCAATTCGAGTGCGTAGAAAGGGTTTCCGGCCGACACCTCGTACACCCAGTCCATCTTGGGGCGGGTCAGCGACTGGCCGAGCTGGTGGTTGATCATGGCGTGCAGGCCCCCGACCGACATGGGGTGGACCTGGGCCCGGTGCAGACGCTCCGGACGCGACGGTTCCAGCATCAGGTCGGTGCCGTCGCCGTCGCCGGCGCGCACGGTGACGAGGAAGCCGATGGCGCCCGTGCACCGCCGGGCCACCGACGCGAGCACGACGGCGGTCGGCGGGTCGAGCCACTGCATGTCGTCGACCGCGACCAGGACGGGGCTGGCCTGGGCCAGCCGTTCGACCACCGACCGCACGGCGGCGGCGACGGCGCGCTGATCGGTGCCGGGGCCGGTGTCGTCGGCGTGCGACAGGACCCGGTCGATCGCGAGTCGCTGCGGTGCGGGCAGGTGGTCGAGCACGGCCGCGTCGACCTCGGTGAGCAGTTCGGCCAGCGACGAGTACGCCGCCGCCGACTCGCTGGCCACCGGGTGCGCCGAGAGCACTTGGAAGCCGCGGGCGCGGGCGCGTTCGATGCCGGCCCGCCACACGGTGCTCTTACCGATCCCGGCGTCGCCCTCGAGCACCAGCACCGAGGTACCCGTCGGCACTGCGGCGAGCAGGCTGTCGACGGCGCTCAACTCCGCATCGCGGCTGATGAGCTGCAGGGGCACTCACGTATCTTCGCAGCCGATCGGGGGCGCTGCGCGCCGGATCGTCATGGTTGCTCGGCGTAGCGCCCCTCGTTGAACAGCGACGCGACCGCACCGATCAGCATCATCACCGCGGCGGCGCCGAACACCACCACCAGACCGGTGTGGAAGGGTTCGATGATCAGGTGCGGGAAGAACGTCTGACCGGTCAGCACCTCGGCGTTGACGCCGGGCTGCTGCAGCGCATGTGACGGTTCCAGCAGTTCGCCGATCGGGTTGTAGCCCAGGAACGCCGCGAACAGGCTGCCCACGGGCGGCGTGCCTGCGACCTCGTCGGCGACTGCGGCCGAGACGCCCTGCGCCTGCAGTCCGGTGCTCATGGCCCCGGGCAGCGTGCTGGCCAGGCCGACGATCATCAGCGAGAAGAAGACGCCGATCGACAGGGATCCGCCGGCGTTGAAGAACGTGGCCCGCACACCGGAGGCGGCACCCCGTGCGGTCGGCGGCACGCTGGACATGATCGACGCCGAGTTCGGGGAGGTGAACACGCCGCCGCCGACGCCGTTGAGGAAGATCAGCGTCGCGAAGATCCAGTAGTCGAAGTCGACGGGGATCATCACCAGCGCCACGAAGGTGACACACATCAGCAGCATGCCGCCGACGGCGAACGGCCTTGCGCCGTAGCGGTCGGACAGCCATCCCGACACCGGTCCGGCCACCAGGAATCCGAAGGTCAGCGGCAGCATGTAGATCGCCGCCCACAGCGGGGTGACCTCGAAGTCGTAGCCGCGCAGGGGCAGCCAGATGCCCTGTAGCCAGATGATCAGCATGAACTGCAGCCCGCCGCGGCCGACCGACGACATCAGCCCCGCCAGGTTGCCCATGCCGAACGCGGTGATGCGGAACAGCCGGATGTCCACCAGTGGCTGGGCGACCCGCAACTCGATGACGCAGAACGCCACCAGCGCCAGCACTCCGAAGGCGATGGCGGCGAGCACCCACGGGTTACCCCACCCGGTGGGTGAGCCGCCGTACGGCTGGATGCTGTAGGTGATGCCGGTGAGCAGCACCGTCAACCCGACACCGAGCGTCGACGCGCCCGCCCAGTCGAGGCGTCCGGGGCTGCGCTCCCCCACTTCGCGCAGCGATTTCATCGCCCAGACCGTGCCGAGGACGCCGATCGGCACGCCCACCCAGAAGATGGCCTGCCAGTGCCACTCGGACAGTGCGCCGCCGATGACCAGTCCGAGGAACGAGCCGGCAACCGCGGCAACCATGTTGACGCCCAGCGCCATACCGCGCTGGTGGGCGGGGAACGCATCGGTGAGGATGGCCGCCGAGGAGGCGATCAGCATCGCACCGCCGACACCCTGGACCACCCGCCACCCGATCAGCCACCACGCGCCGGCGTCGAGGTCGAACGGTTGGAAGGACAACGCGACCGCGCAGAGCGTGAAGACGACGAAGCCGAGGTTGTAGATGCGGACGCGGCCGAACATGTCGCCCAGGCGGCCGAACAGCACCACGAGCACCGCGGTGACCACCATGTAGCCCATCAGCAGCCACAGCAGGTAGGTGACGTTGGCCGGCTGCAGGGGGTTCAGGCCGATGCCGCGGAAGATCGCGGGCAGCGAGATCAGCACGATCGAGGAGTTCACCGTCGCCAGGAGCATCCCCAGCGTGGTGTTGGAGAGCACCACCCACTTGTAGCGGGGGTGGTCACGATCGGTGGTGATCCGGCGGCGGCCGGTGAGCTCGGTGGTCATCAGAACACATATATTAGCTATACAAATAATCGGCGGCAATCCGTTCACCCACTCCGGGGTCTGCGCTAGGTTGAGAGCGCACGAGACCACGCGGGAGCGCGCACCGAGCGTGCTGAGAGGACAACTGGGGTTGTCGACCGTACGAACCTGACCGGGTAATGCCGGCGTAGGGAGTTCTGATGACCGACACGACATACCTCCCCCTGCCGCCGCCCGGCCAGACCCCGGCGCGGGTGCTCACCATCGCGGGCACCGACTCCGGCGGCGGCGCCGGGATCCAGGCCGACTCGCGGACCTTTGCCATGCTGGGCGTACACGGGTGCGTCGCGGTGGTCGCCGTCACCATCCAGAACTCGTTGGGCGTCAAAGGTTTTCACGAGATCCCGGTCGACATCATCACCGGGCAGATCGAGGCGGTGGTCGAGGACATCGGCGTCCAGGCCGCCAAGACCGGGATGCTGGCCTCCTCCGAGATCATCTCCGCCGTCGCCGACACCTGGCGCCGTCTGCAACCGGCCCCGCTGATCGTCGACCCGGTGTGCGCGTCGATGCACGGCGATCCGCTCCTGCACCCGTCGGCGCTCGACGCGTTGCGGACCGACCTGTTCCCGATCGCCACGCTGGTCACGCCCAACCTCGACGAGGTGCGGCTGATCACCGGCATCGACGTGGTCGACCCCGCGTCCCAGCGGGACGCCGCACGGGCCCTGCACGCGCTCGGTCCGCAGTGGGCGCTGGTCAAGGGTGGCCATCTGCGCTCCTCGGCGCACAGCCCCGACCTGCTCTTCGACGGCACCGAGTTCCATGAGTTCGACGCCGAGCGCATCGACACCGGCCACGACCACGGCGCGGGCGACAGCCTGGCGGCCGCCACGGCGTCGGCGTTGGCGCACGGGTACTCCGTCCCGGACGCGGTCGCGTTCGCCAAGGCGTGGGTGACCGAATGCCTGCGCGCCGCATACCCGTTGGGCCACGGCCACGGTCCGGTCTCCGCGCTGTTCAGGCTGGGCGCCGATGAACCTCGATGACATCGCCGGCATCGCCCACCACCCGGAGGGCACACCGTGCGGGGCGGTGCTGCTGACCCACGGCGCCGGCGGCAACCGGGACTCCCCGTTGTTGGTCCGGTACTGCGACGAGTGGGCCGGACGGGGCTGGCTGGCCGTGCGCTACGACCTGCCCTACCGCAGGCGTCGGCCGAAGGGCCCGCCGTCGGGGTCGGCCGCCGCCGACCGGGCGGGGGTGGCCGATGCGGTCAGCGCGGTCCGCGAACTGTCGGACGGCCCGGTGATCGCCGGCGGCCACTCCTACGGGGGCCGGATGACGTCGATGGCGGTCGCCGGCTCGCCGGATGACGACGGGGTGGCCGTCGATCTGCTGATGCTGTCCTCCTACCCGCTGCATCCGCCCGGTAAGCCGGAGCGGTCGCGCACCGAACACCTGCCCCGCATCGGGGTGCCGGCGGTGTTCGTCCACGGCACCGCCGATCCGTTCGGGAGCATCGACGAACTGGCCGCGGCGACGGCGCTCGTCGGCGGCCCGACCGAGCTCGTCGAGATCACCGGCGCGCGGCACGACCTGGGGTCCAAGGCGCTCGACGTGCCGCGACTGGCGGTCGACGCCGCGCTGCGACTGCTGGCGACCGGTTAGGGTCGAACACATGACCACGCCGCCGGGCCCGCCCGGGCAGCCCCCGTACGGTCAGCAACCCTACGGTGAGCAGCCCTTCGGTCCGCCCGCCTACGGTCAACCCGCCTACGGTCAGCCGTACTTCCCTCCTCCCCCGCCGCAGCCCTATGCCGGGATGCCGCAGGCCGGACCGCCACCGGCACCGCCCAAGAAGAACAGGCTGTGGCTGATCCTGGGCCTGGTGGCGCTGACGGTGGTCGTCATCGCGATCGCGGTGGTGCTCTTCGTCGTCCTGGTGCTCCGTGAGGGAACAGTCACAGCAACGCAGGTGAAGCTGGGCGACTGCCTGTCCGAGATCCCCGACGGCAGCCAGGTCCGGACCCTCAAGACCGTCGACTGCGCCGAACCCCACGTCGGCGAGGTGTTCGCGGTGCTCGAGATGCCCGACGGCGCCTTCCCCGGCCAGGACGCCCTGGTGGAGTACGCGAACCGGTGCGCCCCCGAGCTGGCGAGTTACTCACCGGCGGCGGTCACCGACGACACCGTGCAGTTGTTCGTGCTCTTCCCCACCGACGAGACCTGGTCCGACGGCGACCGTGCGGTGACCTGCGTCGCAACCCTGAATCCGCCGCGCGCGGGATCACTCAAGCGCTGACGCCGGCGCGACGGGGCCACGCTGATACCTGGGGTACCGTCTACTCATGACTTCGCAGCAGTATGACGCGGTCATCGTGGGTGCCGGGTTCGCCGGAATCGGCGCCGCGATCCAGCTCAAACGGATGGGCTACGCGAACTTCGTCATCCTCGACCGCGAGGACGACCTCGGGGGCACCTGGTACGTCAACCACTACCCGGGCCTGGCCGTCGACGTCCCCACCACCACCTACAGCTATTTCTTCGAGCCGAACCCGAAGTGGTCGCGGCTGTTCTCCACCGGCGCCGAGATCAAGCAGTACGCCGACGACGTGGCCGACAAGTACGACGTCCGTCGCCACATCCGCTTCAACACCGCCGTCGAGGGCGCGCGGTGGGACGAGGAGGCGAAACTCTGGCGCGTCGCGCTCGCCGACGGGCAGACGCTGAGCACCCGTTACCTCATCACCGCGACCGGCTTCCTCTCCCAGCCGCGCATGCCGGACATCCCCGGCATCACGTCGTTCGAGGGCCGGGTCATCCACACCACGGACTGGGACGACAGCTTTGACCCGGCCGGCCGCCGGATCGGGATCATCGGCACCGGCGCCACCGCGGTACAGCTGATCCCCGAGCTGGCCAAGACCGCGGGCGACCTGACCGTCTACCAGCGCACGCCGATCTGGGTGGCGCCCAAGGTCGACGTGCGCTTCTCCGAACGCACCAAGCGACTCTTCGCCCGCGTCCCGGTGCTGCAGCGCATGGTCCGGGCCGTCACCGACACGATCTACGAGCTGATGATCACCATCGGCGTGGTGCACTACAAGGTGCCGCTGTTCCGGCGCCTCAACATGTCGGCGATGGACCTGTGCAAGATGAACCAGTTCATCGCGATCCGCGACAAGGAACTGCGCCGCAAGCTCACCCCCGACTACGACATCGGCTGCAAGCGACCGACGTTCTCCAACAGTTACTTCCGCACGTTCACCAAACCCCACGTGCATCTTCAGGCCGACGGGATCGAACGCGTCGAGGCCGACGGCATCGTCAACGCCGACGGGACGAAGACCGTCATCGACACGCTGGTGCTGGCCACCGGATTCGACCTGTGGGAGGCCAACTTCCCGGCGATCGAGATCATCGGCCGGGGTGGCCGCAATCTCGGGAAGTGGTGGCGGGAGACGCGATTCCAGGCGTACCAGGGGGTGTCGATGCCGTACTTCCCGAACCTGCTCAGCCTGGCCAGCCCGTACGCATTCCTCGGTCTGAACTTCTTCAACACCATGGAGTATCAGATGCGGCTGATGGACCGGCTGTTCACCGAGGTGCACCGCCGCGGCGCGACGACGTTCGAGGTCACCGAGGAAGCCAACACCCACTATCTCGAGCGGATGACCGAGGCGCTCGGCAGTTCGCTGTGGACGCTCGGAAACTGTGCCTCGTCGCGGTCCTACTATTTCAACCCGAGCGGCGAACCGTCGCTGCTGCGCCCGATGTCGACCCGCGACGCCATCAGGGAGGCGTCCGAGTTTCCGTTGAGCGACTACCAGATCGCCTGAGCGATCGTCAGAGTGTGTGAGAGAGGACCATTCGTGCCGCAGAAGGACAAGCGCGCCGCCAAGCTGACCGGCCTGGCCATCGCCGGCATGGGCCTGGCCCATTTCGCCCGTCCGCAGGTGTTCGAGCCCATCACCGTGGCGGCGTTCCCGCAGAACACGCGCCGCCACATCTACACCAACGGCAGCATCGAGACGGCGGTCGGTCTGGCGCTGGCCGGCCGCAGGACCCGCAAGCTCGGCCTCGCCGGTCTGCTCGGATACGTGGCCTACTTGGCGGGCAACACCGTTCGCAAGCGGTAGCCGCCGAGCAAGGTCAGGTCCATCAGCCCCGCGACGAGCGCCCGCGCGTAGGGCGAGTTGCGGTAGTGCACCAGCCGGCCCAGGTCGATGGTGACCGCCAACGCCGCGTAGACCGCGAAACGTGCTTGTCCCGCAGTCCATTCCGGGCGCAGCGTCACCACCAGGTCGGCCCACGTCTCGACCGTCGAGCGTTGGAGGTTGCGCAGGATCTGCTGATCGGCCGGTGACATGTTGAGGCGTTCGGTGTAGTACACGTAATCCAGTTCGGGCTCACTGAACGACCTGGCCACGTGGCCGTCGATGAGCTTGGCCAGCGCCTCCTCGCGGTCGGCGGTGGTGTCGAGGATGACCGACATCTCCGCCGACCATCGATCGGCCGACCGGCGGAAGGCTCCGGCCAGAATGTCGCTCTTCCCGGAGAAGTACCGGTAGATCCCCGAGGCGGGCATGCTCACCGCGGCGGCGATGTCCTCCATGGAGGTGTCGCGATAGCCCTTCTGGTTGAACAACCGCATCGATTCCACCAGCAGCGCTTCGTATTTCGACCGGTGCCCGGCTGCGGTGGCCACGACGGGTTCGGGCGCGTCGGACAGCGTTGGGAATTCGGCGGGGACGAGAGCCAGCACGAGTTCGGCGAGCAGCGGCCGGATCTGGCCGGCGGGCAACTTGGCCCGGTGGTCCACGATGCTGCCGAGCACGCTGATCATCGCCGTCGACAAGGTCCACCGCTGCCGGGAGTCGAGTTCCGGGCGGAGCGCGCGCAGCGGTTGTTGGAACCTGCGGTGCACGGTGCGGATCTGCGAATCGAGGGTCGCCTGATCGTCACCGCGCAGGAAACGCGCTTCCCAGCGGTACAGCCCGCCGGACTCCCGGTTGGCCAGCGCCGTGTCGCACACCGCGGTGGCCAGGTGGGCCAGGGTCTGCCGCGGATCGCAGGTGGCGTCACCACCGAACTCGTCGTCGACGAACGCGGTCGCGTCCACCAGCTGTTGGCCCAGCGCCAGGACCGCGTCGCGGAACAGTTCGTATTTGCCGGTGTAGTGGCGGTACAGCGCGGCCGCCGAGATCCCGACGCGGGAGGCGATCGCATCCATGCTGACCCCGTGGTAGCCCAGCGAACTGAAGGCCTCGGCGGAGGCCCGGGCGATCTGGGCTTTGCGGTCCTTGGGACGGCGCCGAACACCGTCACCGCGGCCGGGCGGGGTGGGCGCCATGCCGAACACACTAACGCCGCACGTCGGCCCAACCCCCGGGGACGGAGGAGATTCTCGTTCGGTATCGACGCCGACTGAGAATGGACGTTAACATAGCGGGAGGTCTCGGAGGGGGTAATCGTGTCGGCACGGGCGTGGTGCGTCGCCATCGGCGGCGCGATTTTGGTGGCGATCGGCCTGTTCGCGCTGCGCTTCCCGGTTCTGATCGACGGCTATGACCAGTGGGGTTGGCAGGTCGAGTGCGGGAGCGGATTCATCGCCAACCTGACCCAGGCCGAGAACGCCGCCGTCGACGGCACCGACTTCGTCGCCTCCTGCCAGACCGCCCTGCTGACCCGCCGGCTGTGGACCATTCCGCTGATCGCGATCGGAGTCGTCGCCCTGCTCGCAGTGTTGCTCACGGTGACCGTCGTTCACCACGACGAGGATGAACTCGTCACCGACCGGGAAACTCCCTAGCATCGCGGTGTGAACGCACCCGGCGGCCCCACGCTGTCGCGCCGCCTCGGCCTCAACGACGCGATCGTCGTCGGTCTCGGCGCGATGGTCGGCGCCGGGGTATTCACCGCTTTCGGGCCCGCGGCGGCTGCTGCAGGTAGCGGCCTGCTGGTCGGCCTGGGCATGGCGGCGGTCGTCGCGTACTGCAACGCCACCTCCTCGGCGCGCCTCGCCGCGCGCTACCCGGAGTCCGGTGGCACCTACGTCTACGGCCGGGAGCGGTTGGGACGGTTCTGGGGTTACCTGGCGGGCTGGGGTTTCGTCGTGGGCAAGACCGCCTCGTGCGCGGCGATGGCGCTGACCGTCGGCGTCTATGTGTGGCCCGACCACGCGCGTCTGATCGCCGTCGCCTCGGTGGTCGCGCTCACCGCGGTCAACTACGCCGGGATAAAGAAGTCGGCGCTGCTCACACGGGTGATCGTGGCGGCTGTGCTGGCCGTGCTCGCGAGTGTGGCGGTGCTCGTCCTCGGTTTCGGCGGACCCGTGAGCGGGCGGCTGGATATCGGGGCGGACGTCACGGTGAGTGGTGTGCTGCAGTCGGCCGGGCTGTTGTTCTTCGCGTTCGCCGGATACGCCCGCATCGCGACACTCGGCGAGGAGGTACGCGACCCGGCGCGGACGATCCCGCGGGCCATCCCGATCGCGCTGGGCATCACGCTCGCGGTCTACGCGGTCGTGGCGGTGGCGGTGCTGGCGCAATTGGGCAGTTCCGCCCTCGCCACGTCGACGGCCCCGCTGGCCGACGCCGTCCGCGCCGCGGGGTTCTCGGCGTGGGTTCCGGTCGTGAGTGTCGGCGCCGCCGTCGCCGCGCTGGGCTCGCTGCTCGCGTTGATCCTCGGCGTCTCCCGCACGACGCTGGCGATGGCGCGCGACCGGCATCTGCCGTCCGGACTGGCCGCCGTGCACGCCCGCTTCGGCACGCCGCACCGAGCGGAGGTCGCGGTGGGTGTCGTGGTCGCCGTCCTGGCCGCGACGGTGGATCTGCGGGAGGCGATCGGTTTCTCGTCGTTCGCGGTGCTGATGTACTACGCGATCGCCAACGCGTCGGCGTGGACGCTCGGCCACCGGGTGGTGCCGGCCGTGGGGCTGGCCGGCTGCCTGCTGCTGGCGTTCGCGCTGCCGTGGACATCGGTGATCGTCGGGGCGGCGGTGCTCGCGGTGGGCGCGCTGGCCTACTCGGTACGGCGCGCGCGGAGCACCGGCGACGGTGCAAGATAGGCAACCGTGATCTCAGCCAAGACCAGGTGGTCGTGGAAGCCCGTCGAAGCCCGCTCGGACGCCGACTTCGTCGTCGCACCGGACGAACGCCTGAGCTGGGCCCGCACCATCGGCCTGGGCGCACAGCACGTCGTGGCGATGTTCGGCGCGACGTTCCTGGTGCCGGTGCTGACCGGATTCCCGCCCGCCACCACCCTGTTGTTCTCGGGCGTCGGCACCATCCTGTTCCTGATCATCACCGGGAACCGGCTGCCCAGCTATCTGGGTTCGAGCTTCTCGGTGATCGCCCCCGTCACCGCGGCCGTCGCGGCCGAGGGCACCGGTAGCGCACTCGGCGGCATCGTCGCACTCGGCCTGGTGCTCATCGCGATCGGCGGCGTCGTCCACCTGGTCGGCACCCGCTGGCTCGACGTCACCCTCCCCCCGGTGGTGACCGGCGCGATCGTGGCGCTGATCGGCTTCAACCTCGCCCCCGCCGCGAAGAACAATTACGAGGCGGGTCCGGTGGTGGCCACCGTCACGCTGGTCCTGCTGGTGGCCACTCTGGCCTTCTTCCGAGGCATGATCGGCCGGTTGGCGATCTTCCTCGCGGTGGCGATCGGCTATCTGCTCGCGCTGGCGCTCGGTGAGGTCGACACCTCCGCGATCGCGGCGGCGCCCTGGCTGGGATTGCCCGACTTCGAGGCACCGTCCTTCTCACTCGCCGTGCTGCCGATGTTCCTGCCCGCGGTGGTCGCGCTGATCGCCGAGAACATCGGGCACGTCAAATCCGTTGGGCAGATGACGAAGACCGACATGGACCCGCTGATCGGGCGGGCGCTGGCCGCCGACGGGGTGGCGACCACGCTGGCCGGCTGCGGCGGCGGATCGGCGACCACCACGTATGCGGAGAACATCGGCGTCATGGCCGCCACCCGCGTGTATTCGACGGCGGCGTACTGGGTGGCCGCGGTGGTCGCGATCGCGCTGTCGCTGTGCCCCAAGATCGGCGCGGCGATCTCGGCGACCCCGGCCGGGGTGCTCGGCGGTGCCACGGTGGTGCTCTACGGGCTGGTGGGCATCCTGGGTGTACGTATCTGGCTGACCAACCACGTCGACTTCTCACTGCCGATCAACCAGATGACCGCGGCGATCCCGCTCATCATCGGTATCGCCGACTTCACCTGGCAGGCAGGCGAACTCACGTTCACCGGCATCGCACTCGGGTCCATCGCCGCACTCCTCGTCTATCACGGGATGCGCCTGCTGGGCCTGCGGACGAGCAGATCCGCCGAGCCCGCGGAGCGGATCTAGCCGGCGTCAGCCGACGCCGAGTCACCCTCGGACGTCGAGCCGCCCTCGGAGGCTGAGCCGCTGTCGGAGGCCGAGCCGCTGTCGGAGGAGGTTTCGGACTTCGCGGGCTTGCTCACCTTGCCGGTGAGGGTCGCCGCGGCGTGTTTGAACCCGTTGCGGACGTCGTTGACGGCGCCTTCGACGCCCTTGCGAAGCTCCTTGAGCGGATCGGTCTTCTTGGTGACAACGGGCTCGGTTTCCGCGGCCAGTTCATCGTCGCCACCCTCGACGACCACCACCTCGTCCACCGTGGCGGACTCGGCGGCCGCCGGCACGTCGGCGGTGGGGCTCGGCGCCGAGACATCGGCTTCGGCATCGGTTTTCGCAGCCTCAACGGTGTCGGACGCAGGCACCACGTCCAACGTGACCGTGGTCGTGACCGTCTCGGTCGCCTCGGAGCTCACTGTCGCCGCCCGCGCTGCAGTCGGCGCGGACGCGCCGATGGCGCGCGCGATCATGTCGCGGGCGCTCAGTAGCGCGGCGACGAGGCCCTGGTCGTAGTTGTACGGCGGGGTGCCCGGGTTGAGCAGTCGGTCCAGCACCGCCGCGGTGACATTCGCGCTGCCGGTGGTGATCGCGTTGATGAACTCCTCGGGGTCGCCCGCCTCGGCAGCGGCGAGGAGCGCTTCCGCCGCTCCGCCGATGGCCGTGTTGAGCGCGTACGCGGTCTGCAGCGGCAGGAGCCCGATGTTCAGCAGGAACTCCTGGTCGGCGAGGAGACCGATCACGTTCTGTGCGCTGACGAACGGCTGTTGGAGGACGCCCACCAAGTCCTGGAGGACGCCGTCACCGAAGAAGATGCTGTCGAGCAGCGGCCCGATGACCGGCGACAGTGCGAGATCGAACAGGGTGTTCATCCCCAGGGTGATCTCACCGGCAGCGAACTGCTCGAACGCGGTCTCGAGCCGTCCCGGGGCCTCCACGAGCGCGGTCTGGATCGACTCCCCGAACACCCCGGCGATCTCACCGAGCGTCTGGGCGCTGGCGACCTGGTTGGCCAGGATCTGCTCCAGGATCGGTGCCGGATTCGCGAACACTCGCTGACCGAGCGCGCCGGTGTCCTCGAACGCCTTCTCGAAGATCGGCGCGAACACCTCGATCGGGTTGACGAGCGCGTTGAGCTCGACCGCCGAGGACGCGATCGCGGGCAACTCGACGTCCGGAATCGGCACCACCGGGCTGAAGGCGATGGCGCCGGCACCGGCGAGGGCAACCCCCGCCGACATGTAAGAGCGAACCGCGGCCTGCATTCATTTCTCCTTTGCTCGTCCCCACCCGGACCAGAAACCTACCCGAGAGTAAGTTAAATGCAAGAGGAAATTCGCAGATCACAGCGATTCTTGTCGCCGCGCCTGAGGTGACACAGACGAGTATCCAGATAACGAAGGTTGCTGAACTCCGCCTGTCGCCCGGCGCGACTGACCTTCAGCTAACTGATTGCAAGTACAACTATTGGCGGGTCGCGCAAACCGCGCCCATGATGGACGGGCCGGCTTCATAAAGTTCGCTGAGCGGCCGGGCCGCGGGCTCCTCGCGCCGGTTTTCCGTCCACATCGAGCCGATCTATGTCGTGGACCACCTTTGCCGGTCCGTTATGAACTGGCTCACAGGCCGGGAATCCGGCTAAGCCGCGGAAAGTCGACCGGGTCGATCGCAGCAACGACCGGTCGACAAATCCGCTCTGTTGTCCAGTTCGCTGTCGCAAACGGCGCTCGTGTAAACAACGGTTTCGGTGGCGCCTACCGCGTCTTCCGGGCGCGTCGGTCACGCGGGGGGACGCCGTTGACGCCGTCGGTCGACTGCGCGTACGTGCCCACCGCGAAGGCCACCGCCGGGGCCATGAGCCCCAGCGCGCGGCGGTCGACGTTGTGGATCGTGTCCCGGGGGGTGTGGTAGTTCGGGTCGAACGCAACGTCGGCCCGGCCGCCCCAGAGCCGGGCCTGAACCGGGGTCTTCTGTTGTGCCGCACCCGTTGTCGTACCGCCGAACGGCACTCCCGCGGCCATGAACGGGTGGTAGTCGGTCTGGCCGCTCAACGCCATGTCGGCGGGCCGCACACCCACCTGGTTGAGGTATCCGGCGAGTAGCCGTTCGATGCCCGCCGAGCCCTCCGGCACGGGCACCGGCGTCGTGGCGGCGGACTGGTCGCCGTCGTAGGTGAAGTACCCGGCGTTGGGTGAGCCGACCATGTCGACGTTGAGGTACAGCGCGATGTCGTCGAGCTGCTCTTCGTCGAGGCCGCGCAGATAGGCCCGGGATCCCTCGAGGCCGATCTCCTCCGAACCCCAGAACGCGAACCGGACTGCGTTGACGACCTGGGGTGAACTTCCCAGTTGCAGGGCGGTCTCCAGGACCGCGGCCACGCCGGTGGCGTTGTCGTTGATGCCCGGTCCGCTCGCGACACTGTCGAGGTGTGCGCCGGCGATCACGACATTGCGGGTGTCGCCGGTCTTCGTCTGCGCGAGCACGTTCCGCGATTTCGCCATCACCGGCTGGCCGTCCAGACGCAATCGCACCGGCGCCGACGTGCGGCGCAGCGCAGCGTCGGTGTCCGCGTTGATGATTCCGACCGGAATGGTGAGTTCCCGGTAGTACCCGGGCGTGAACAGGCCAGGTGGGCTCCCGCCGCCGGCGCGGCCAGTGGCCACGAGCACGCCCACTGCTCCCTTGGCGACGGCCACGTTCTGTTTGACCACCACCGAGCACCCCGTGTCGTCGACCACTGCGATCGCGCGACGGACGTCGACCCTGCCGTAGTCGCCGGCGCTGCAACCGGCCGGCTTGCTCGGGCGCAAGGTGAGGGCGTCGAGTCCGCCGGGGCCGGTGTCCACCAGCAGCGACGCCTTCTCCACCGGATGTCCGCGGCCGTTGACGGTCAGTTTCGGTGCTCCACCACGAGTGCCGCCGTAGCGGTCGAACTCCGGGGTCTGTACCTCAAACCCCTTGTCGCGCAACATATCGGCCACATAGTCGACGCTGGCGTCGAACCCCGCCGTACCCTGCGCGCGGTTGCCGCCGTGGCGTTCGGCGATGTCCTGCAGCGCCTCGAGGTGGGTGTAGAGCGCGTCCACGGTGATCTCGCCCGCCAACTCTTCGGGCGAGACGACCGGCGGCGGAGCGGGTGACGAGCAGGCCATCGCCAGCGCCGCCGCCGCAGCGGTGACAACCCAGCCGATGCGCATCAGGAGCTGACGGGATGGCGGGTGCGGTCGTCGCGGATCGGAATACCGTTGCGGCCGCGCTGATCCTGGGCGTACAGCCCGACCGCGTACGCGACGCCGCCACCGTTGATCTCCATCGCGGTGCGGTCGATGTGCGCGAGATCGTCGCCCTTCTTGTGGTAGTTCGGATCGAAGGGTTGGTTGGCTTCTCCGCCCCACCGCTGCGCCTGCTCCGGTGTCTTCTCCTCCTCGGCGCCGGAGAACAAGCCACCGGCCGGGATGCCGGCGAGGGTGAAGCCGTCGTAGTCGGAGCGGCCGTCGAAGCTGGTGTCCTCGGCCGGTTTACCGGCGTCGTCGAGGTACTGCGTCATGGTGCGTTCGATACCCGCCGACCCTTCCGGCACGCGCGGTGAGCCCGCCTCGGGGTTCGGGGGTGCGGATTGATCGCCGTCGTAGGTGAAGTAGCCCGGGTTGGGTGAGCCGAGCATGTCGAAGTTGAGGTAGAGCGAGATGTCCTTGAGCTGTTCCTCGTCGAGCGACTCGACGTAGTCACGGGATCCGAGCAGGCCCTGCTCCTCGGCGCCCCAGAAGCCGAAGCGCACCGCGTTGCGCAGGTCGGGTTCGACACCCAGCTGCAGCGCCGTCTCGAGGACGGCGGCGACCCCGGAGCCGTTGTCGTTGATGCCCGGACCTTCGGGGACGCTGTCGAGGTGGGCGCCCACCATCACCACATCGGAGGTGGATCCGGTCTTGGTCTGCGCGATGACGTTCCGAGTGCGCTCCGCGCGCACACCGGCCTTCAGCCGCAGCGTGGTCTCCCCAGGGGCGTCGCGTAACTCCCCGCCGATCGCCTTGGTCACGCTGACCGCGGGGATCTTGACGTCGGTGTCGTCGCCGAGGGTGCCGTTGACCACATCACCATCGACGTTGTTGACCACCACCAGCGCCACTGCGCCGCGTTCGGCGGCGATGGTCTGTTTGACCCCGAACGGGCATTCGCCGCGGTCGACGAGAACGATCGCCCCCTGCACGGGCAGCCCGTCGTAGTCCGAGGCGGTGCACCCGGGCGAATCTTCGATGCGGGCGGCCACCAGCGGGCCTTCGACGCCCTGCGGGGCGGTGCCGACGGTGTACTCCAACGGTTTGGCCTCGATGGTCCGGCCGCCGACGGTCAGCTGCGGCTCCTCTGCGAAGGGCAGCCGCACCTCGAAGTCGGGGGTTTGCACATCGAAACCCTTGTCGCGCAGGGCATTGGCCACATAGTCGATACTCGCGTCGTAGCCCGGTGTGCCGAGCGCTCGGTTGCCTCCGTGCGCGTCGGCGATCTCCTGCAGTTCGGTGAGGTGGCCCATCATCGCGTCGACGGTCACCTTCTCCTGCAGCGCGGTGCCGAACTCCTTGGCCTCGGGTGCAGTCTCCTGAGTGGACGGCGACGGGGCGGGGGCCGCTTCCTTGTCGTCACCACACCCGGTCAAGCCTGCGGCGACGGCTGCTATCGACAGCACCGCCAGAATCTCGCGCACCATTGCATCCACGTTAGCGGCTGCGACTGTGGGCGCGGGTCAACCGCCGCTCCGGGCAAGGCTGCGCGTCACGTCGTCTGACCGTTGTCGCGAGTGGCGCCCACTGCGTCTGCGCGGGCGGCCGGCGATCCGCTCGGCGATGCCACCTGCGATCGCCTCGGCGCGGCCACTGGGAAGGAACGCCAGGTACAGGACGAACATGGCCAGACTGAACAGCCCGATCGACATGCTGACGAAGATGCTCAGATGCAGGACGACGCCGGCGGCCAGCACCCACGGCCGGGCGCGGCGGTTCCACACCAACAGTCCGATGGCCAATTCGATCACCAGCGTCGACCAACTCATGACGTTCGAGATGAGCAGACTGTCGGTGATCCACGCCGGGGTGGTGAAGAACAGCAAGTCGTTCTGCCGCAACGAATACGACACCGCGGTGCCGTCCTGCCAGGTTTTGCCGTGGAGCTTCGCGACGACTGTCGAGACATAGATGATCGACACCTGGATCTGCATGAGCCGGACGGGCCAGATCCGCCGCTGCTCCGCCGTCCAGAAGGAGCCGGTTCGTCGACGCTGGTCCAGCGACAGTGCGGCACCCGAGGCGGCCAGAGCGATGAACAGCGCCTCGACCCGCAGCAGTACGTCACCGGCGTTCATCACGAACGGATTGCGGCGCTCGAAGGACACCACCATGACGAAGACCAGAATGGCGGCCAGCCTGCTACGCCAACCCAGGGTGAGAGCGATCGATGCCAACAGCAGCAGGGCCCACCCGGCGAAGACGGCGGCGTCGCTGGGGAACAACCGGAAGACGCTCCAGGTGAAGTCCGCGGTCGGAGGGCGCGGGACAACTCCGTCGGGACCGAAGCGGTCGTACAACTCCGGGTACAGCGTCACCGTCCAGACGATCATCAGCAGACCGAAGGCGATCCGGATCAGACCGAGTGGATAGGCCGAGTCGTAGCTGAACCAGAATCTGCGCCAGGCCCGCACCGAGTCGCCGCCCACCTGTCGCAGCCGTGACCGAGCGTCGACCGTCATCGCGTCGCCACCGAATTCGGCGCGTCGACCGGCGCACGGTCCTGGGCGGGTGTGACCTTCTGGTCGAACAGTAACCTGCGCACCGTTTTCGGCTCGCCGTCACCGGGCAGGGGCAGCGTCCGGATTTGCACGACCATCAGCACGCGGACCGCGTGTTCGCCGGGTTCGGTCACTTCGCGGACGACGTACTTGGCCAACCCGGATCGAAGTGCCTTGTGCCTGATGACCTCTTCCTTGAGCTTGCGCCAGCGATATCCCGGGAGGGAGCGGTCGGCGTCGAGCCGCCACACCCGGTCTTCGCCGTCGCTCATGATGACGTGCACCTCGACCTCGGTGAGTTTCCGCGGTGGGTTCGGGGAGAACACGCCCCAGCTCTGGTCCAGACCTGTTGCGCGGGTCAATGGTTGGAGGATCGGCGCGGCGGTGTCCTTGATCGCCGAGTCCGGCAGTGAGCCGACGACGGCGACGAGGACGAGCAGCGCCACCAGCACGCTGATGGCGATGTCCGCGGCCCGTCGGCGTTTCGGCGTGGGTTCACCGTCGAGTGGCTCCATGCCGGTTACAGCTCCCACCATCCGTCGCGGCCGGCGGGTCCGCCACCGAAGAGCAGGTCGACGAACCGGGAGACCAGTTCTTCGAAGAAGTGGACGACCTTCCAGAAGAGGTCGGAGAGGAACTTGAAGAAGCGCGCGACCGGATTCGGGGTCGGTCGATCGGACGGGTTGGTGCCGTCGACAGCGTCGGTGGTATCGGATCCGTCGCTCAGGTCGAGGGTCGAATCGATTGTGTCGGCGATGCCGTCGACCGCCGTGTCGAGGCTGTCGGTCAGATCCGACCCATCCACCACATCAGTCAGATCCAACGAATCGGCCACCCCGTCAACAGTGTCCAGAACCCCGTCGGCCGCAGTGTCGAGCACATCACCCACACCATCGGCATCCGATGCATCCAGCGTGGAATCCACCGCGTCGGCCACACCGTCGACCGCCGTGTCGAGCGTGTCGGTCAGATCCGACCCATCCACCACATCGGTCAGATCCAACGAATCGGCCACCCCGTCAACAGTGTCCAGAACCCCGTCGGCCGCAGTGTCGAGCACATCACCCACACCATCGGCATCCGATGCCGAGTCGCTGACATCAAGCGCCGAATCCACCGCATCCACCGTGGAATCGACCGTGTCACCCACACCGTCCACAGCGGTATCGACCACATCGGTCAAGTCCGTGAGATCTGTCGCATCGGTGAGGTCGAGCGCCTCGTCCAGGCCGTCCACCGTGGTGTCGAGCGTGTCGGTCACGCCGTCGACCGTGTCGTCCACGGTGTCAAGCACCCCGTCGGCGAGGTCGCTGAGGTCGAGGTTCCCGAGGTCGAGTCCTCCGCCACCTCCGAGATCCAGCAATCCTCGTGTGCCGATACGAGGCTCGTCATCCCCCTCGTCCGCCGGTGCCGGTTCGTCCTTGGGCGTGTCCGAGGAGCCACCCGCCGCCTCGGCGGAGCTGTCGGACCCCTGATCGCCCTGACCCTCGTCGGCGTCATCGCTCGCCGGAGCGAGCGGGACCATCCCCACCCCCGGCGCGGACAGCAGCTGGATCTCCGGAGCGTGGGGCGCTTGGGAGTAGGCCGTCACAGACAGCGCCATCCCGCCGGCACAGAGCACCGTCAGCGTTCGCCGTACCGCCGACGCCCTGCTCGAGGTCTCCAAGGTGTCCGACGCGGGTGGCTCGTTCGGCGGTTGCAGCGAGTGCTTGCCCATGTCCCGAACCCCTTCGACGGTGCCGGCAGGCTTCCTTGCCTGGTGATGGGTCAATCTAGGGCTGTGTTTTCGGCGTTGTCAATATTCGCTGCAATATTCGGCACACGCATTCTTGCCGTCAGATGAACATTGCTTACGCAAAGTATCTTCCCATCGAACAAATCCGCCCGCGGCGGCGACGGCAAAGACACGTGGCTGCGCCACGATGTGCCGCGAACCGCTCGCCACATAGTCGACCTGCTTTTAAGCGGCGCGCCTAGCACGGTCGGACCCACCCCACACCCTCTGGGCAAGCTCATACCGCCTTACCATAACCACACTTCGGCCGTGGCAAGTTTCGGAAAAGGCACCGAAATAATCGCGGCGAACCGTCACGACTGCACCTCAGCCTGTTTTTGCTGAACGCGTACCTGCTCGCGAACTCGGTACGCGCACCCCACCGGGCCCCCACTGCACGATCTGTTTGATCAAGCAAGAACGACAAATTTGCCCGTAACGCAAACAGATTCCTGCGGTCAGGGGTCGCGGCGGTTGATGTCGACGGCGGCGGCGAGGAACACCACCGCCACCACAGCCGTGAAGTACAGCAGCGCCCCCAGCGGACCCCACCACATCGGGAAGGTCTGCACCCATGCCACCTCGGTGAAGGTGTTGACGTTGGCGAACGGCATCAGCGGTCCCACCCGCGCCCCCACCCGGGGAATGGACCCGAGCAGCGGTTCGATGACGAACGGCAGCAGGAGCAGGATCGCGATCACCCCGGCGCTGTGCCGCACCAACGTCCCGAGTCCGACGGCGAGCACCGCCCCCAGGGCCGCATACAGACCGATCGCGCCCGTCGTCCGCCACACCGCGAACTCGGTGAACGCCAGACCCGCGCCCTGTTCGGGCGTGCCCACCAGGCGCACGGCCAGCACCGACGCCAGCACCATCACCAACGCACAGACCCCTGAGAAGAGCGCTGCCAGAACGGCCTTCGCGGTGAGAACGCGGATGCGCCTCGGCGTCGCGAGGAACGTGGTGCGGATCATCCCGGTGCGGTACTCGCCGGTCACGGTCAACGCCGCCAGCACCATCAGAACCGGAACCGCGAACGCGGCGACGCCGATAGCCGCGCGTTCCGGTTCCAACGGCACCGATGCACTGCCGACGGACGCCTGAATGACCGCGAATCCCAGGCTGACCACGATGACCGCGAACAGCGACCACAGTGGTGAACGGGTGCTGCCCAGTTTGATCCGCTCGGCGCGCAGCATCAGCGCTGCGCCCGGAAGTCGACGGCCTGGTCGGTCAGCGCCATATAGGCCTCCTCCAGCGACGCACGCTGAATGCTCAACTCGTGCAACGTCAGTCCGTGTCTCGCCGCGAGTTCACCGACCTGCTCGGTCGATGCGCCGTGGACGAGAACGGCCGAATCCTCGATCGTCGACGACAACCCTGCCGCGGCCAACGCGTCGCACATCCGCGGGCGGTCCGGTGTCCGCACCCGGACGGTGTCGAGTCCGGCGCGGTTGACGAACTCGCCGACCGTGGTCGCCGCGATGAGCTTTCCACGTCCGATCACCAGCAATCGGTCCGCGGTCTGGGCCATCTCGGCGAGCAGATGGCTGGACACGAACACGGTGCGGCCCTCGCCGGCGAGGTCGCGCATCAGTGTGCGGATCCACCGGATGCCTTCGGGGTCGAGGCCGTTGACCGGCTCATCGAACAGCAGTACCTGCGGATCGCCGAGCAGGGCGGCCGCGATCCCGAGTCGTTGGGACATCCCCAACGAGAACGCACCCGCCGGCTTGCCCGCGACCTCGGCGAGGCCGACCATGCCGAGAACGTCGTCGACACGTGAGTCGGACAGCTTGTTACTGGCGGCGATCCACCGCAGATGCGAACGCGCGGTGCGAGTGGGATGGATCTGCCTGGCGTCGAGCAGCGCGCCCACCGTCCGCAGCGGATGCCGGTGCTCGCGATACGGCCGGCCCATGACCGTGGCGGTGCCCGCACTCGGCCGGTCCAGCCCCAGGATCATCCGCATGGTCGTCGACTTACCCGCACCGTTCGGCCCCAGGAATCCGGTGACGACACCGGGTTCCACAGTGCAGGTCAGGTCGTCGACGGCGCGGACCCGGCCGAATCTCTTGGTGAGACCGGTCAACTCGATCATCGCGGCGACTCCACCGCCGCGACCACCAGGTCGGCCACGGCGCGCATCCCGGCGGAATTGGGATGCAGGGGCGCCGGCCGACCCGGCCAGGGGATGCCCGGACCGGTGGTCCAGGGCTCTGCCGACCACGCGTGGTGAGCGCGGCTGGCCTGCGCGGCGCGGACCCAGCCGCATCCCGCGTCGGCGGCGGCCCGACCGGTCAGCCGCTCGAGCGTGTCGGCGATCCGCCGACCCAGCGCCGCATCGGCACCCGACAGGGGTTGAACCGGTTGACCGGGCGGCGGCAACAACGTCAGGTAGTCGACGAACAACACCTCGGCGTCCGGTGACCGGCCCCGTACCGCCCGGGCCACGCGGTGCAGCGATTCGCGGACCTCGACCAGTGCGCGGTCTCGGGCGGTCGCGTCGAACAGCGCGCGCACCGGCGGAAGCCAGCGAACCGGCCGGGGAAGTCCGGCGGCCATCAGCATCGGTACGTAGCCGACGTCGTTGCCGCCGATCGTCACTGTCACCAGGGACTCGGTGCCGTCGAGCGCCTCGATCTGCGGCGGTGTGCCGTGCTGCGGTTCGTCGAGGACGTTGGCGGTGGTGGCCCCCGAATAGGTGACGTCGGTCAGGTCGAGGCCCAGTCGTTCGGCCACCAGGTGCGGATAGTTGCGCGCCGAACGGCCCGCGCGGAACGGCGCACCGTCGGCCGAGGGCCGGATGCCCGGGCCCGCCGCCATGGACGAACCGAGCGCCACGTAGCGCGTCACAGTGCCGTACTCATAGAGCGGGACTCGAAGCCTGCGCCCAGAACCGCTTCGGGATTCGGCCGGCGTGGCGGGCGAGGTGCCCCGCGGTCACGGCCGCAGCCATCGCGGCGGCCATTGCAGGTGGATCGGCCGCCCGGGTCACAGCGCTCGCCAGAAGTACTGCATCGCAACCCAATTCCATCGCCAGTGCGGCGTCACTGGCGGTGCCGATGCCGGCGTCGAGGATCACGGGCACGTTCGCGGCGCCGACGATCATCTCGATGTGGTGCGGGTTGGCGATCCCCAGCCCGGTGCCGATGGGCGACCCCAACGGCATGACCGCCGCACAGCCGATGTCCTCGAGTCGCCGCGCGAGCACCGGATCGTCGTTGGTGTAGGGCAGCACGGTGAAACCGTCATCGACGAGTTGTTCTGCCGCCCGGACCAATTCGACCGCGTCGGGTAACAGGGTACGTTCGTCGGCGATCACCTCGAGCTTCACCCAGTCCGTGCCGAGCGCCTCCCGGGCGAGCTGTGCGGTGAGCACCGCCTCCGCGGCCCCGCGACATCCCGCGGTGTTGGGCAGCGGGCTGATCCCCAGCCGGTGCAGCAGTTCGAGTACGCCGGTGCCGGTTTCGGCGTCGACGCGCCGCATCGCGACCGTGGTCAGCTCGGTGCCGGACGCGATCAGGGCCTGTTCCAGTACGGCGAGATTGGCCGCCCCGCCGGTCCCGAGTATCAGGCGCGACCCGAACTCACGGCCGGCGATCGTGAACGTCTGGTCAGCCACCCTGCACCGCCGTGACCACCTCGACGCGGGCGCCGTCGCGCAGCGGCGTCTCCCATTCCGACCGGGGCAGCACCGACCAGTCGACCGCCACCGCAATACCCTTGTCGGGAAACCCCATTCGAGCCACCAGCTCCGCGACGGTGGTCTGCCCGTCGAGGTGGACGTCTTCGTTGTTGACGGTCACGTTCATGTCCTGGCTCCCTGTGTCGTCTGCAGTTCGACCGCGACCCGCTCGGCTGTCCATGGCGCGAGCAGGAAGCCGTTGCGGCCGTGCCCTGCTGCCACCAGTGTGCGCTCGTCGAGCCACTCGACAAGAGGCAGCCCGTCGGGCGTCATCGGTCGCAGTCCCGCCGCGCACTCGGCGAACTCGTACTCCCCCAGTGCCGGCATGACCGCGCACGCGTCGTCGAGCAGGTCGCGCACCCCGGTCACCACGGGGGCGGTGTCGCGGCCGTGTTCGTACTGGGTGGCGCCGACGACCACGCCGTCGGCCCGCGGCACCAGGTACACCTGCCTGCCGTGGACGCGGGCGCGAACCACCCGGCGCGGGACGGGCATACACCCGCGCCGCCAGCGCAGGCGCAACACCTCACCCTTCACGGGGCGGATCGGCAGGCCGGGCCACAGCGTCGGGGCGTCGACACCGTTGGCGAGCACCCTGAGGACGACGTCGTCGACGGAGGCGAGATCGTCGACCGGGGGCGCCCACCGCACCCCGAGCCGGGTGCAGTGCGCCTCCAGTGCGTCGACGACGGCACGGTTGTCGACGGCCAGTTCGGTGTCGGCGACGAAGCCGTGGCGGATGCCCGGGGCCAGCAGCGGTTCGATGTCGCGGGCCGCTGTGGTGAGTGTGACGGGGTGGCCTTGGGCGGCCAGCCATTCGCCGACGGTCCTGAGGTCCGCGGCGTCGGCGCGGTCCACCGCCACCACCAGCGACTCCCGGGCGGTCACCACGTCGGCGGGCAGCCCCTCCAGGAAGCCGTCGTGCCACAACCGCAGCGAAACCAGCCCGATGCGCAGCAGCTCATGCTCGCCGGGCCAGCCCTCGCTGTGCGGGGCGAGCATCCCGCCGGCCACCCATGACGCACCCCTCTCGGGGCTGCGGTGCACCCGCACCGTCCAGCCGTCGAGCGCGGCGCGGCGCGCGACCGACAGGCCGATGACCCCGCCGCCGATGACGGCGAGAGTCTTGTCCGGTGGCATGGCCCTCCCTTCGCCGGCATGACCCGGATCAGGTCCGACGGTAAGGGCCGGATGATCGGACCCACTCTCAGTCCCGCTGTCCCGGGACTCCCGTGTGGCCATCAACCCTACCCGCGGCCGAAGCGCTACCGTCGCCGTGTGCGTGAACCCCTCGACCCGCTCGGCCCGCGCCTCGAGCAGGCCTCGCTGTACCTGTGCACGGATGCCCGCCGCGAACGTGGTGACCTCGCCGAGTTCGCCGACGCGGCGCTCGCCGGCGGTGTCGACGTGATCCAACTGCGCGACAAGGGGTCGGCCGGCGAACATCGATTCGGGCCGCTCGAGGCACGCGAGGAACTGGCCGCCCTCGAGATCCTGGGCGACGCCGCCCGCCGCCACGGCGCACTGCTGGCGGTCAACGACCGCGCGGACATCGCGCTGGCCGCCGGGGCCGACGTGCTGCACCTGGGCCAGGACGATCTGCCGCTGGCCGTGGCCCGCCGGATCATCGGCGCGGGCCCGCTGATCGGCCGGTCCACCCACGACAGCGCTCAGGTCGGCGCGGCGGTTGCCGAGGAGGTCGACTACTTCTGCGTCGGGCCGTGCTGGCCCACGCCGACCAAACCGGGGCGCCCCGCCCCCGGACTCGACCTGGTCCGTGAGGCCGCCGCGCTGAGCGCCGACAAGCCGTGGTTCGCGATCGGCGGTATCGACGAGGCCCGGCTGCCCGACGTGCTCGAGGCCGGTGCCCGCCGCATCGTCGTGGTGCGGGCGATCACGGCGGCCGACGATCCGAAGGCGGCAGCTCAGCGCCTCAAGGGCGCGCTCACCGCTGGCCGTTGACCATCAGCGGGAAGGCCGCGGTGACGGTCCGCAGCCGCTCCCAACTGGCGGCGAACCCCGGGTGCAGAGGCAGCGCGGCGACGTCTTCTTCGGGAACCCAGCGCAGTTCGGCGCTCTCCCGGTTGGGCACGGTGTGCAGCAGTTCGGGCGCATCGGCGATCACGGTGGTGTAGGTCCACGACGCGCCGCCGGAGCCGACGACTTCGGCGGTCACCACGGTGGTCCGCACGATCAGCTGGTCGGCGGACAGCCCCGCTTCCTCGTGGGCCTCGCGCACCGCGGCCTGCTCGGGTGTCTCGTGGCTGTCGCGGGCGCCCCCGGGCAGACCCCATGTCCCGCCCTGATGACTCCACGGCGCCCGGTGCTGCAGCAACACTGCGGCCGACCCGTCGGACCGTGGCGCGCGCAACAGCAGACCGGCGGCGCCGTGCCTGCCCCAGTAGCGGCCGCCGCCGTCGGAGAATACCCAGCCGTCACCGTCGCCACGCACCCGTACAGGATAGGGCCGCACCAACCTCTGCGGCTCCGCTCGATTGGGCGCGAGCCGTGACAGAACCTCTTAGGATTCTTTTATAGAGTCGAACGGTCGGAGAGTTGCCGGATAGATGAGGACGGCGCACAGGTGACTGTGGAGTTGGCGCATCCCTCGACCGAGCCACTCGCGTCCCGGTCGCCGACCACTCCCGCCCACCCGCGCTGGTGGTTCCTGTGGACCACCCCGGGCCGCATCCTCACCATCGGCGTCGTGCTCGCCGCGCTCGCGATCGCCAGCGCCTTCGCCACGTCGACGACGATCAACGACCGCCAGCGGGCGCTCACGACCGTCCTCAATCACACCGAGCCGCTGTCGTTCGCCGCCGGGGAGTTGTACAGCCGGCTCTCGGTGGCCGACGCCGCCGCCGCGACCGCGTTCATCGCCGGCACCGAACCCCGCGACGTGCGCCAACGCTACGAACAGGCGATCACCGACGCCGCGGTGGCCTTGACCCGGGCCTCGAGCGGGCTGACCGACGAGCAGCTGGTGCAGTTGCTCGGCCGGATCAACGCCGAACTCGCGGTGTACACCGGACTGGTGGAGACGGCGCGGACCAACAACCGGGCGGGCAACCCGGTCGGCTCCTCGTATCTGTCCGAGGCGTCGTCGCTGATGCAGACGAAGATCCTGCCCGACGCCGAACGGCTCTACGAACGCACCTCGGCACAGGTCGATCAGGAGACGGGAGCCTCGACCCGCATCCCGGCGCCGGTCATCCTCGTGGTGCTGGCGACGTTGCTGTTCGGTCTGTTCGCCAACCGCTGGCTGGCCCGGCGGACGCGGCGGCGGGTGAACATCGGGTTCGTCGCAGGCGGGTTGGCGGTGCTGATCATGGTGCTGTGGGTCGGTACCGCGCTGACGATCTCCACGACCGACAGCCGCAGCGCCAAGGGCGCCGGCGCCGAATCGCTCAAGACCATCACCACCCTGGCCATCACCGCGCAGCAGGCCCGCGCCGACGAGACACTGGCTCTGATCCGCCGCGGCGACGAGGAGGTCCGCAAACAGTCGTACTACCAGCGGATCGACGGGATGCAGAAGACTCTGGCGCAGTACCTCGCCCGCGAGGACGCTATCGACAGCACCGACCTGGCCGCCGCCGAGGACCTGCTCTCCCGGTGGCGGGCGGCCGACGACCGCATCAACGCCTACATCGCCGTCGGCAACTACCAGGCCGCCACCCAGGTCGCGCTCGGCACCGGCGAGGACGATTCGACGCCCGCGTTCGACAAGCTCAACGACGCGCTGAGCAAGGCGATCGAGCAGAGCCGGAGCCAGCTGCGCAACGACATCCTCAACGCCCGGCGGGTGCTGTCGGGTGCGACGGCGGGCGCCGCGGCGCTCAGCGTGATCGCCGCGGTGGCGGTGGCGCTGGGACTGTGGCCACGACTCAGTGAGTACCGGTGATGAGCGCTCGCGCGAAGAACAGACAGCCGCTGATGAGCGTGTCGAGGTTGTTCGCGTTGCTCACCGCCACCCTGGTGGTGCTCACCGGGTGTGGGCAGGCCGCCTCGGTGGTGCCGACACCCGGTGTCACCCTCGCGCCGCCCACCCCGGCGGGGATGGAGGAGCTACCGCCCGAGCACGCGCGGCTGCCGATGCCGGAGGCCGACGACTGCAACCGCCGGGCGAGCCTGCGGCCCTTCCCGACGCGCGCCGAGGCGGACGACGCGGTGGCGTACATCCGCGAGCGGGGCAGGCTCATCGTCGGCCTCGACATCGGCAGCAACCTCTTCTCGTTCCGCGATCCGATCACCGGTGACATCACCGGGTTCGACGTCGACATCGCCGGTGAGATCGCCCGCGACATCTTCGGCAGCCCCGCGCAGGTCGACTACCGCATCCTGTCGTCGGCCGACCGGATCATCGCGTTGCAGAACAACCAAGTCGACGTCGTCGTCAAGACCATGACGATCACCTGCGAGCGGAAAGAGAAGGTCGGCTTCTCCACGGTGTACCTCAACGCCAACCAGCGGATCCTGGCACCTCGCGACTCGGCGATCACGCGGGCCGCGGACCTGTCGGGACGGCGGGTGTGCGTGGTGAAGGGGACGACGTCGCTACGGCGGGTCCAGCAGATCAGCCCCCCGCCGATCATCGTGTCGACGGTCACCTGGGCGGACTGCCTGGTGGCGCTGCAGCAGCGGCAGGTCGACGCCGTCAGCACCGACGACACGATCCTGGCCGGGTTGGTGGCGCAAGACCCGTACCTGCACATCGTCGGGCCGAGCATGAACGAGGAGCCCTACGGGATCGGGGTGAACCTGGAGAACACGGGGCTGGTGCGGTTCGTCAACGGGACGCTGCAGCGCATCCGCAACGACGGCACCTGGTCTGCGCTCTACCGCAAGTGGTTGACGGTACTGGGCCCCGCGCCCTCACCGCCGGTGGCGAGGTACGTGGACTGATGGCCAGGCCCGAACACGATCTCGACGCCGCCATCGATCCCGGCATGGAGGAGGATCCCGGTACCCAGCCGGCGAGCCTCGACGACCTCGATCTGGACTCGGCGTCGACGATGCGCCCGATGGCCACCCAGGCGGTGTTCCGGCCGGACTTCGACGACTCCGACAGCATCAGCGTGCACACCGGGGACACCGAACCGCAGGACCACGCGACCACGGCGATCCGGACGCTGTCGCCGGTCCGCAGGCTCGGCGGCGGGCTGGTGGAGATCCCGCGGGTGCCCACTAAGGATCCGCTCGAAGCGCTGATGACCAATCCGGTGGTCGCCGAGAACAAACGCTTCTGCTGGAACTGCGGGCGGCCGGTCGGGCGGTCGACGTCGGACGGCAAGGCGCTGTCGGAGGGCTGGTGCCCGCATTGCGGCAGTCAGTATTCGTTCCTGCCGCAACTCAATCCGGGTGACATGGTCGCCGACCAGTACGAGATCAAGGGCTGCATCGCCCACGGCGGCCTCGGCTGGGTGTACCTGGCGTTCGACCACAACGTCAACGAACGGCCGGTGGTGCTCAAGGGTCTGGTGCACTCCGGTGACGCCGAGGCCCAGGCCATCGCGATGGCGGAGCGGCAGTTCCTGGCCGAGGTGACGCACCCCGGGATCGTGAAGATCTACAACTTCGTCGAACACGACGACAAACACGGCAGCCCCGTCGGTTACATCGTGATGGAGTACGTCGGCGGGACGTCGCTGAAACAGGCCAGAGGGCAACGTCTTCCGGTCGCCCAGGCCATCGGCTACATGCTGGAGATCCTGCCTGCGCTGGGGTATCTGCACTCGCTGGGGTTGACGTACAACGACCTCAAACCCGAGAACATCATGCTCACCGAGGATCAGGTCAAGCTGATCGACCTCGGCGCGGTGTCGACGATCAACTCGTTCGGCTACCTGTACGGCACCCCGGGTTACCAGGCGCCGGAGATCGTGCGGACGGGTCCGACCGTGCAGAGCGACATCTACACCGTCGGCCGGACGCTGGCGGCGTTGACGCTCGAATTGCGTACGCGCAAGGGTCGTTACGTCGAGGGCCTGCCCGCCGACGATCCGGTGCTGGTCCAGTACGACTCGTTCGGCCGGCTGCTGCGAAGGGCGATCGACCCGGACCCGCGGCGCCGGTTCGCCAGCGCCGAGGAGATGTCCTCACAGCTGCTGGGTGTGCTGCGCGAGGTGGTGGCCCGCGACACCGGTGTCCCGAGATCCGGTCTGTCGACGGTGTTCTCACCCACGCGGTCGACGTTCGGCATCGACCTGCTGGTCGCCCACACCGATGTCTATGTCGACGGGCAGGTGCATTCGGAGAAGCTCACCGCCCAGGAGATCGTGCGGGCACTGCCCGTACCGCTGGTGGATCCGACCGATGTGGGCGCCGCGGTGCTCTCGGCGAGCGTGCTGAGCCAGCCGGTGCAGACGCTCGATCAGTTGCGTGCCGCCCGGCACGGTTCGCTGGACTCGGAGGGCATCGACCTCTCCGAATCGGTCGAGTTGCCGCTCATGGAGGTGCGCGCGCTGCTCGACCTCGGGGACGTCGCGAAGGCCACCCGTAAACTCGACGATCTGTCCACCCGCGTGGGCTGGCGCTGGCGGCTGGTGTGGTTCCGCGCGGTCGCCGAGCTGTTGTCGGCCGATTACGATGCGGCCACAAAGCATTTCACCGAGGTCCTCGACACGCTGCCCGGGGAGTTGGCACCGAAATTGGCGTTGGCCGCGACCGCCGAGCTCTGCGGCTCCGACCTCGAACAGGCGCCGTCGCGCAAGTTCTACGAGACGGTGTGGGGCACCGACCACGGCATCATCTCCGCGGGGTTCGGGCTGGCGCGCGCGCAGTCCGCGGAGGGTGACCGCGAGGGTGCCGTGCGCACACTCGACGAGGTTCCGGCCACGTCACGGCATTTCACCACCGCCCGGTTGACCAGTGCGGTGACGCTGCTGTCGGGGCGGTCGTCGAGCGAGATCACCGAACAGCAGATCCGTGACGCCGCCCGCCGGGTCGAGGCGCTGCCCGACACCGAACCGCGGGTGCTGCAGATCCGGGCGCTGGTGCTGGGCACCGCGATGGACTGGCTCGTCGACAACTCCGCGAACACCAACCATATCCTCGGATTCCCGTTCACCGAACACGGATTGCAGCTCGGCGTCGAGGCGTCGCTGCGCGCGCTGGCACGCGTCGCGCCCACGCAGGCGCACCGCTACGCGCTGATCGACCTGGCGAACAGCGTGCGCCCGATGAGCACGTTCTGATGCTGGCCTTGGCGCCGACTGTGTAACCAGGGCGGGTTTCCGGCCGACCTTCCGCCCTGGTTGCACACTCGACGCCCTCAGGACACACTCGCCAGGCGCAGGGCCCGGGCTTGCCGGACCCGTCGCACGATGTCGACAGGATGGTCCTCTTTGACCACCCGAACGACGAGCCATCCGGCGGCGTCGACTTTCTCCGCGCGGCGGACGTCCCTGGTGTACACCCACCGATTCGTCTGATGGTGTTCGCCGTCGTACTCCACGGCGACCATGCACTCCTCCCACCCCATGTCGAGGTACGCGAAAGCGGCTCCGTCGGCACCGAGCACCGGTATCTGCGTGCGCGGGCGGGGCATACCGGCCCGGATGAGCAGCAGTCTCAGCCAGGTCTCCCTTGGTGACTCTGCTCCGGCGTCGACGAGATCGAGCACTGTCTCGAGTTGCCGCAGACCGCGGACACCCGGGTGGCGCGCTGCGAGCTCCGCCACATCGCCGCTTCTCAAACCCGTTGCCCGGGTGTGCGCGTCGAGCCGTGCCACAGCCTGAACCACTGTGCCTTCGCGCCCGAGATCGAATGCGGTGCGCGCCGGACTGGTGACGGCGTAGCCGTTCACGATCTGTCTTTCCCCGTCCAGCAGTACTGCGCGCCGAGTTCGAATACCTTGCGGGGGCCTGGGGTTGGCGTGGACGAGGTCGACGACGACGTCGGCATCGATCCACTTCGTCCCGTACACCGCCGCGGCCGCCAACCCCGCGACGGTGGCCTGCCTGCGCGACCACAACCACGCCGCCGACGTCCGTTGCGGCAGCGTCAGCGGCGAGCCCCTCGACAGGTAGACGTCGGGGAACACCGCACGGTAACGGGTTCGCAGCTGATGACGGTTCAGCACACCGGCCGACAGCGCCTCGCTCCCGACGAATGGGGCCCGCAGATCCATGCCCGCACAGTGGCGGAGCGGCCCGACATCCTCACCCGCCCGTCGCGAAGTTATCCACAACCCGAGCGTGCTCTCAGGGCGCCCAGTGTGTCGTCACGGCGTGATTTCGGCCGAACACCCGCCATGAGGACACACTCGACGCAGCGGACACGGCCGAACTAAAGGACCTCGACGCACGCCCGTGCGATCGCCAACTCCTCGTTGGTCGGGATGACGAGCACCGTGGTGGGCGACGTCTCCGCCGAGATGCGGCGCGCGGTGTGCGACGGGCTGTCGTTGAGATGCTCGTCCAGTTCGATGCCCAGCCGCCCGAGGCCCGACAGCGCATCGCGTCGCACCGCCGCGTCGTTCTCGCCCACCCCGGCGGTGAAGACGATGACGTCGGCGCCGCCCAGCAGGGCGAGGTAGGCCCCGATGTACTTGCGCAACCGGTGGATGTACACCTCGTAGGCGAGTTGCGCGTCCTTGTCGCCGCTTTCGATGCGCTGATGCAGCACCCGGAAGTCGATCTCACCGCCGAGACCGCGCACGCCTGCGCGCTTGTTGAGCATCGTCTCGATGTCGTCGACAGTCATTCCCGCGGTGCGCCACAGGTAGACGAGCACGCCGGGGTCGAGGTCGCCGGATCGGGTGCCCATCACCAGACCTTCCATCGGCGTCAGGCCCATCGAGGTGTCCACCGGCCGGCCACCGACGATCGCCGACGCCGATGCGCCGTTGCCCAGGTGCAGCACGATCTGGCTCAACGACGACAACGGGGCGTCGAGGAACACCGCCGCCTGCTCACTGACGTACTGGTGCGACGTGCCGTGGAAGCCGTACCGCCGGATGTGCCATTGCGTCGCGATGTCGCGGTCGATCGCGTACGTGGCTGCGGCAGCGGGCAAGTCGTGGAAGAAGGCGGTGTCGAACACCGCGACGTGCGGCAGATCCGGGAACGCCTTGCGGGCCTCGCGGATGCCGAGCACGGCAGGCGGGTTGTGCAGCGGCGCCATCGGAGCCAGCTCCTCGATGGTGTCGACCAGTCCGTCGTCGATCACCGTCGGCTCGTAGAGGTCAGGGCCGCCGTGCACCACCCGATGTCCGACCGCGACCAGTCCGACACTGCCCAGCTCGGCCCCGGCCTCGTCGAACATGCCGTAGGCGGTGCGCAGCGCGGCCTCGTGGTCGGGCACCCGGTCGCTGTGCGTGATCTCCCGCTCGCCGCACACCAGACTCGCCGACGACGAGTCCTCGCCGATGCGCTCGACGATCCCGTCGGCGAGGGACAAGCCCGAATCCGGGTCGATCAGTTGGAATTTCAGCGACGAGGAGCCGGAGTTCAGTACCAGAACGGTGCGCGTCATCGCTCCCCCTGCGCCTGGATCGCGGTGATCGCGACCGTGTTGACGATGTCCTCGACCAGTGCGCCGCGCGACAGGTCGTTGACCGGTTGATTCAACCCCTGCAGCACCGGCCCGATCGCGATCGCGCCGGCGCTGCGCTGCACCGCCTTGTAGGTGTTGTTGCCGGTGTTGAGGTCGGGGAAGATCAGTACGGTGGCCCGTCCGGCGACGGGTGAATCCGGCATCTTGGTCTTGGCGACCGACGGCTCCACGGCGGCGTCGTACTGGATCGGCCCCTCCACCAACATGTCCGGTTCCCGCTTGTGGACCAATTCTGTTGCTGCCCGCACCTTTTCGACCTCCGCGCCGGTTCCGGACGTACCGGTCGAATACGACAGCATCGCCACCCGCGGCTCGATGCCGAACTGCGCCGCGGTGCGGGCGGAGGAGATCGCGATGTCGGCGAGCTGTTCGGACGTCGGGTCGGGGACGATGGCGCAGTCGCCGTAGGCGAGCACGCGGTCGGCCAGGCACATCAGGAAGATGCTCGACACCGTCGACACGTCGGGCAGGGTCTTGATGATCTCGAACGCCGGACGAACTGTGTGGGCTGTGGTGTGCGCCGCCCCGGAGACCATCCCGTCGACCATGTCGTTGTGCACCAGCATGGTGCCGAAATACGAGACGTCGTGGATGATCTCGCGGGCCTGCTCCAGGGTCACGCCCTTGTGCTTGCGCAGTTCGGCGTACTGCTCGGCGAACTGGTCGCACAGCTCGCTGGTGCGCGGATCGAGCACCGCCGCGGCGCTCAGGTCGACGCCGAGTTCGGCTGCGCGGGCCCGCACCTGCGCCTCCTCGCCGAGGATCGTCAGATCCGCGACGCCGCGCTGCAGCAGCCGGCCTGCGGCCTTGAGGATGCGGTCGTCGTCGCCCTCCGGAAGCACGATGCGCTTGCGGTCCGCGCGCGCCCGGTCGAGGAGTTGGTAGGTGAACATCTGCGGCGTGGTGACGGTCGGGATCGGGATCGCCAGCCGGCTCAACAGTTCCGCCGTGTCGACGTGGGCCTCCATCAGCGTCAGCGCGGTGTCGATCTTGCGTGCCGACGCGGCGGTGACCCGCCCCCTGGTCCCCGCCACCCGGCTCGCGGTCTCGAACGTGCCGTAGTCGGTGGCGACGATCGGCAGACGCAGTCGCAGGCCGGCGACCAGCCTGGCGATCGACGGATGCAGTTCCAGACCACCGTTGAGGATGATGCTCGACAACGACGGGAAACCCTCGGCCGAATGCGCGCTCGCCACGGCGAGGACGACGTCGGACCGGTCGCCCGGCGTGACCACCGTGACACCCTCGGTCAACCGTTCCAGGACGTGCTCGGCGGTCATCCCGGCGACCAGCACGTCCATCGCTTCGCGGTGCAGGAGCGTCTCGTCGCCGCTGATCACGGTGCCGTCGACGGCGTCACGCAGTTCGGCGACCGAGGGCGCGACCAACAGGGGTTCCTCGGGCAGGACGTAGACCTGCGGGGTGCCGTCGCGTTTCAGCGCCTCACGCACCTCGGCGAGCCGGTCCGGATCACACCGGTTGGCCACCACGGCGGCGGTGTGGGCGTGCTGGGCGGCGATCTCGTCGAGGCAGACCTCCACGACCTGGACGACCTCGTCCGGGGTGCGGCCGCGTGCCTTGACGGCGAGGACGACGGGCGCGCTGAGGTTGGCGGCGATCCGCGCGTTCATCGACAGCTCGCTGGGGCTGGCCACGTCGGTGTAGTCGCTGCCGACGATGAGGACCGCATCGCACTGGTCGGCGACGCGGTGGAAGCGGTCGACGATGTCACCGAGCGCGTTGTCGGGGTCCTCGTGCAGGTCGTGGTAGCTGACCCCGACACACTGCTCGTACGGCAGGCCCGCCGTGGCGTGCGCGAGCAGCAACTCGAGGATGTAGTCCCGCGCCGGACCCTGTCGGGTGATGGGGCGGAACACCCCGACTCTGGCCGCGGTGGCCGTCAGACGGTCGAGCAGTCCGAGCGCGATGGTCGATTTTCCTGTGTCGCCTTCCGGCGACGCGACGTAGATGGCGGATACGCGCGGTGCGGCCTCGTCAGACACCCTCATAGCCTGCCGCATCAGCGGCATCGCGGCCAACAGTCCGGCCGCCGACGGCGGGGTGAGCCTCAGCCGAGTTTGCGCAGGCGTGGCTCGAGGTCGCGCTGGAACAGCTCCAGGAAGCGGCGCTGATCATGGCCGGGGGCGTGGAACACCAAGTGGTTCAGGCCCCACCCCACGTAGTCCTTGACCTTCTCCACCGCCTCGTCCGGATCCGATGCGACGATCCACCGCTTGGCGACCTGCTCGATCGGCAACTCGTCGGCGGCCTTCTCCATCTCGATCGGATCGTCGATGCTGTGCTTCTGCTCGGCCGTCAACGACAACGGCGCCCAGAACCGCGTATTCTCCAGCGCCAGTTCCGGATCCGTGTCGTAGGAGATCTTGATCTCGATCATCTTGTCGACCTCGTCGACGTTCTTGCCCGCCGCATCGGCACCCTCGGCCACCGCGGGCATCAACTTGTCCTTGTACAGCTCCTCACCCTTGCCCGAGGTGCAGATGAAGCCGTCACCGGCACGGCCGGCGTACTTCGCCACCACCGGCCCGCCCGCGGCGATGTACACCGGCACACCACCGTCGGGCACGTCGTAGATCGACGCACCCTTGGTGCGGTAGTACTCGCCGTCGAAATCGACGCGATCCCCCAGCCACAACTCGCGCATCAGCCGCACCGACTCCCGCAACCGCGCGAACCGCTCCTTGAAGTCCGGCCAGTCCCCCTCGTAGCCCGTCGCGATCTCGTTGAGCGCCTCACCGGTGCCCACGCCGAGGAAGATCCGGCCCGGGTACAGACACGCCATCGTCGCGAACGCCTGCGCGATCACCGCCGGGTTGTACCGGAACGTCGGCGTCAACACCGACGTCCCCAACTGCAGCCGCTCGGTGCGCTCACCCACCGCGGTCATCCACGCCAACGAGAACGGCGCATGCCCACCCTCGTGACGCCACGGCTGGAAGTGGTCGCTGACCGTGGCGCTGTCCATCCCGTGCTCTTCGGCGGCCACCGCCAGCTCGACGAGTTCACGCGGCGCGAACTGCTCCGCCGATGCCTTGTATCCGAGTTTGAGTTCAGCCACGTAGTTGTTTCTACTCCTCTGCCTACACTCGCGGCATGGCAGCAGCCCTCACGGCCGTCACCGAGCGGGTCCACCTCGCGCAGACCGACCTGGTGAACTGGACCCTGGTGGCCGACGACCGGGGCCTGATGCTCATCGACGCCGGCTATCCCGGTCACCGCGACGACGTCGTGGATTCGGTGCGACAGTTGGGTTTCCGCATCGACGACATCCGCGCAATCCTGTTGACGCACGCCCACATCGACCACTTCGGTTCGGCGATCTGGTTCGCCGAGACGCACGGTGTACCGGTCTACGCGCACGCCGACGAGGTCGGCCACGCCAGGCGCGACCACCTCGAGCAGGTGTCACCGCTCGAGGTGGCCCGGCATGCGTGGCAACCGCGATGGCTGACGTGGTCGCTCGCGATCATCCGCAAGGGCGGTACGTACCGCGGCGGCATCCCGACCGCGCAGGCTCTCACGGACGCGGTCGCCGCGACGCTGCCCGGAACACCGCGGGCGGTCCCGACGCCCGGCCACACGGGCGGGCACTGCTCCTACGTCGTCGACGGCGTACTGGTCAGCGGGGACGCCCTGGTGACCGGCCACCCCCTGCTCGCCGACACCCGGCCGCAGCTGCTGCCCGAGCTGTTCAACCACGATCAGGCCCGGTGCGTGGCCAGCCTCGCCGCGTTGGCGTCGCTGGAGACCGATGTGCTGTTGCCCGGCCACGGTCCGCTGTGGCGGGGACCGGTCCGCGAGGCCGCGCAGGCGGCCGCGCGCTAGGTCAGGATCCGGTAGCCGAGCAGGAACACCGCGGTCAGGCACAGGCCGCACGCCACCACGATCGTCGGCATCAGGATCATGTGGTCGAGTTCATCGGGGTCGAGCGCGTCCCGCTGCACGGGGCCGAACAGGATGCGCCCCAGCCCGGTCTCCCGCAGCCGGCGGGTCAGGCGGCCGAGCACATGGCGGTCGGCACGGCGGCCGACGAACGCCCTCAACGACACGCCCACGGCGGTGATGACGGCCGCGGCGAGCAGGATCAGCCACCCCGCGGCCGCCTGTGACACCCCCACCGCCAACGGCATTGCGCCAGCCTACAAAGCGGTCACGGCAGCATCTTGGCGAAGGCCACCGGATACACCTCACCCTCGGCGGGCAGCGGTTCGGCGAACCGCTGATATCCGGTGGCGAGGTAGAGCGCCTCGGCCTCGGGCTGCCGGTCACCGGTGGTGAGGTAGACCCGGCGATAACCGCGGGCGGCGATCTCGCGCTCCAGGACGGCGAGCAGGGCGCGGCCGAAGCCCCGCCGGCGATGCGCGCTGTCGGTCCAGATGCGTTTGAGTTCGGCGGTCGCGACTCCCTCGACGAGACCGAAGCGGCGGAACGCGCCGCCGGTCACGGGTGTGTCGCCGAGCAGTCCGACCAGCATGGCGCCGTCCGGCGGGGCGAACTCGGCGGCCGGATACCTGCGCAGCCACGCCAGGATCGCCTCGGCGCGGCCCTCGTAGCGGTCGGCGTACTCGACGGCGAGTTCACCGAGCAGGGGTTCCGCCAGCGGGTCGGTCTGGTCCACGGACACGAACCGCAAGTCCTCGATCACCGGATCACCCTGTCAGACCCACTTCCGATCAAGAATTGACACCTGTAAAGTTCGGCGGCATGGACAACATCAGTGGCAAGACCATCGCGATCACCGGCGCCGCTCGCGGTATCGGTTACGCCACGGCGAAGGCTCTGCTGGCGCGGGGCGCCAGCGTCGTCATCGGCGATCGTGACGTGGCGCTGCAAGAGTCGGCGGTCGCGCAGCTGACCAAGTTGGGACCGGTGTCGGGCTATCCGCTCGATGTCACCGACCGCGAGTCCTTCGCGACGTTCCTGGACAAGGCGCGGACCGACGGCGGCGGCCACATCGACGTGCTGATCAACAACGCCGGCGTGATGCCGATCGGCCCCTTCCTCGAGCAGTCCGAACGGGCGATCCGGTCGTCGATCGAGGTCAACCTCTACGGGGTGATCGCCGGATGTCAGCTGGCGCTGCCCGACATGATCGCTCGGCGGCGTGGTCACATCATCAACATCGCGTCGCTGTCCGGGGTGATTCCCGTCCCGGGTCAGGTGGTGTACGTCGGCGCGAAGTTCGGCGTGGTGGGGCTGTCGGCGGCACTGGCGGACGAGATGGCACCCCACGGTGTACACGTCTCGGTGGTGATGCCCCCGTTCACCCGGACCGAGTTGATCTCGGGGACCAAGGAGACGCCGGGAACCAAGCCGGTCGAGCCCGAGGACATCGCGGCGGCGATCGTCAAGACGCTCGACAAGCCGAAGACGCACGTGTCGGTGCCGCCGTTCTTGCGCTTCACCGCGCAGGCGGCGCAGATGCTCGGCCCGCGCGGTCGGCGATGGATGAACAGGAAGCTCGGGCTGGACAACGTGTTCCTCGAGTTCGACACCGCCCAGCGCAAGAGCTACGAGGACCGCGCGCAGACGGCGCTCGGCGTGGTCGAGGGCGGCGAGAAGGGCTGACCCCTCGCCGAACTGCGCCTGCCTACGCGAACTCGGGCACCGGATCCCCGGCCCGATATCCCTCGATGGTCTCGAGGTGGTCGAGCAGCGCCTCGGCCGAGAAGACGTAGTCGACACCGTCGGCGCCCGCGCCCACGAAAATCACGTGCCACTCCTCGTCTTCGGTCAGCCAGATCCGCGTCACCGTCTCGACGGTCTCGTCCTCCGACGAGATGCCCGACGGCGGGAAATACCACGTGACCATCTCGTCGCTCGAGTTGTCGACGTCGAATTCCCAACCGCGCGAGGTGATCACCTCGTCGACGAGCAGACCCTCGTCCTCGGGGCCGTCGATCACGAACCGCGGCCCACGCGCCGCCTGACGCTTGCGCCGCCGCGCCTTCTTCGCCTCCGAGCGCCTCGACACCTAGCTCAGCGCCCGGTCCAGGTCCCGGATCAGATCGTCGGTGCCCTCCAGCCCGACCGACACCCGCACCACGCCGTCGCCCAGACCGATCGCGGCGCGACCCTCGGGGCCCATCGCCCGGTGGGTCGTGGTGGCGGGGTGCGTGATCAACGACTTGGCGTCGCCGAGGTTGTTGGAGATGTCGATCAACTCCAGCTTGTCGAGCACCTCGAAGGCCCGGTCCTTGCCGCCGGAGAGTTCGAAGGTGACGACGGTGCCGCCGCCACTCATCTGCCGCTTCGCCAGGTCGTACTGCGGATGTGACTCCAAGAACGGGTATTTCACCCAACTCACCGACGGATGTCCCTCGAGGAATTCGGCGATCCGCTGCGCCGACCGGTTCGAGTGGTCCACCCGCACCGCCAGCGTCTCGAGCCCCTTCAACAGCGTCCAGGCGTTGAACGCGCTGATCGCCGGACCGGTGTGGCGCATCAGCTTCTGCACCGGGCCGTCGATGTACTCCTGCGAACCGAGGATGGCGCCGCCGAGCACCCGGCCCTGGCCGTCGATGTGCTTGGTGCCGGAGTACACCACCACGTCCGCGCCCAGCGGCATGCCCTGCTGCAGGAGAGGGGTCGCGAAGACGTTGTCCAACACCACCTTTGCGCCCGCCGCATGCGCCAAATCGCAGACCGCGGCGATGTCGACCAGCGACTGCATCGGGTTCGACGGCGTCTCGAAGAAGACCGCCTGCGTGGGGACCGACAGCGCCTCCTCCCACTGCGAGAGATCGTCGCCGTCGACGAACACGGTCTCCACACCCCAGCGCGGCAGGATCTCGTTGCAGACGACGAAGCACGAGCCGAACAGCGACCGCGCCGCCACCAACCGGTCTCCCGCGCCCAGCAACGCACCCAGCGACGTGAACACCGCCGCCATTCCCGTCGCGGTCGCGAAGCACGCAGGCGCGTCCTCGATCAGCCGCAGCCGCTCCTCGAACATCGAGATCGTCGGGTTGCCGTAGCGCGAATACACGTACCGGTCGATCTCACCGGTGAACGCCTTCTCCGCCTCGGCGGCCGACGCGTAGACGTACCCCGAGGTGAGGTACATGGCCTCGGCGGTCTCCTCGAAGCCCGAGCGCAGCAGACCGCCGCGCACGCCCAGCGTCGCCTGGCTGACACCCTCGGGCAGTTCGGCGGGCCGACGCACCGAAGGTGTCTGTGCTCCTTGCGTCCGCGACGGCACCTCAGAGGTCATGACTGCTTCCAGGGCAGCCCCACGGCCTTCCAGCCGGTGCGGCCGCGGTGCTTCTGTTCGTCGAGGTCACCTTCGAAGCCGTCGAGGATGTTGTACGACGGCCCGATCCCCGCCTCGGTCGCGGCCTCGGCGGCGCCGATCGAGCGGTTACCGGAGCGGCACAGGAACACCACCGGGCGCTCACCGGGCGTGATCCCCGCGGCCTTCAGATCGTCGACGAAACCCTCGTTGCGGGCGCCGTCGGTCCGGTTCCACTCGATGAACACGGCATCGCGGGACAGCGACGACAGATCGGGCACCCCCACGAAGCGCCACTCGGCATCGGTGCGGACGTCGACCAGCACCGCGTTCGGGTCGCCGTCGAGGAGCTGCCAGGCCTCCTCGGGCGTGATGTCTCCCGCATAACTCACGGCCGTGAGTCTCGCACACCTAGCCGGAAGCGGTCGAACACACCTTCCACGCTCCGTCCTCCAGGACGAAGGTCGTCGTCACCCCGAACTTGTCGTCTTCCGACCTGTCGAAGTGATAGGTGACGGTGGCGGTGGCCCGGTCGCCTTCGACCGCGACGTCGCTCACGCCGTCGATGAACCGGTCGCCCTGTTCTGCTGACGACTTCTGCTGCCGCGCAAGCACTTCCGCTTCGGTCGCGTGCTCCGCCCGACATGTGTGGGCCTGGTAGTCCTGATAGCTGCCGCGCTGCAGCGCGTCGTTCTGGGCGGCTGCGGCGCGGCCGATGAGCTGTTCTGGAGTGGGTTCGTCACCCTCGAACGCGTTCACCAGCCAGATACCGATCACGACGAGCACAATGATCACCAGCGCGATCATGAACGGCGCGGCGGTGGGCCGGTCACTGGGGCGGCCGGTGTCCGGGCCGGGTTCAGCGGGCATCGCTCACCACAGCTTGCGCAGCGCGGCGCCCACCCGGCGGGCGCGGTCCCTGGCGATGATCACGTCGGGTGCGGTGGCCAGGGCGACCCCGAGCCGGCGCCGGCCGTCGGTCTCGTCCGGGCGGCCGAACAGCCGCACATCGCTCTCCTGGGTGGCCAGCGCCTCGGCCACCACCGCGGAGATGTCGGCACCCGACGGTTCGGCCACCGAGGTCTCGGTGCCCGCATAACGGACCTCCGCCGCACCGGGCGAGATCATGATCGTGTCGACCTCCAGGCCGAGGACCGCCCGGGCGTGCAGTTCGAACTGCGAGAGCCGCTGGGAACGCAGCGTCACCAGGCCGGTGTCCTGCGGCCGGGCCCGGACGTCCGAGAAGTACACCTCGTCGCCGCGCACCAGCAGCTCGACGGCGAAGACGCCCCGTCCGCCCAGCGAGTTGACGATGCGCGCGGCGATCGACTTCGCGGCGTCCAGCGCCGCGGGCGTCATCTGCTGCGGCTGCCACGACTCGAGCGCGTCGCCATCGCCGGGGCGGTGGCCGATCGGTTCGCAGAACGTCAGCGTGGGGCCGGTCGCGCCGGTGCTGCGGACCGTCAGCAGTGTCACCTCGTAGTCGACCTCGACGACGGTCTCCGCCATCACCCGGTTGTGGGTGATGCGCCCCGCGGCGATCGCACGCCGCCAGGCGGGTTCGACGTCCTCGGCGCGCAGCAGGACCGACTGCCCCTCCCCCGGAGCGCCGGAGATGGGTTTGACGACGAGCGGGAACCCGGCGTGCTGGGCCACCGCGCCGAGTTCCTCGGCGGACCCGGCGAACCAGAACGGGGCGGTCGGCAGGCCGAGCTCGTCGGAGGCCAGCCGGCGCAGCCCTTCGCGGTCCTGCCCGAGGCGGGTGCTGCGCGGCGTCGGGAACACGTCGATGCCGTCGCGTTCGGCGACGGCGATCAACGCGTCGGCGGCGATGGCGCCCGACTGCGCCACCACGTACCGCGGCTTCTCGCGCTCGATGAGCGCGGCGACGGCTTCGGTGTCGGTCAACCGGACGACGGCCGAGCGGTCGGCCACCCCGTGCGCCGGCGCGTCGGCGTACCGGTCGACGGCCACCACTACCGCACCCAGTCGCTGGAAGGCCAGCGCCAGTTCCCGACTGAGTTCCCCGGCGCCGAGCAGCAGCACCGTGCTCCTCGGCGCGGCCGGCGCCGTCGGCGGGATCACCACCTCCGGGTCCGTGACGGGTGTGTCGGCGTCGGTTGATTCAGTCATCGCCCGCCAGCCTGCCAGATGGTCATCCCACCCGGAGGTCGATGTAGCACCACCGCCACGACTCCCCCGGTTCGGCCGACCGCATGACCGGATGCCCGGTGTGCTGGAAGTGCGCGGTGGCGTGCTGATGTGGGCTGGAATCGCAGCAGCCGACGTACCCACACGTCAGGCACATGCGCAGGTGCGCCCACGTGTTCTCGCCCAGGTCGGCGCACCCTTCGCATCGGCCGGGAGTGTTCGGCGGCGGCGCGGTGTTGACCGCTTCGACACCGGACACCGCCAGGTGCTCACACGTGCGGGGCGCCGCCGTGTCCTGCGCCCGCCGGGTGGCTCGACGTGCTCTGCTGCGCATGGTGATCGAGGATACGGACGCGACGAGAGGAGGATTCCCGAGGTGGGTCCCTCATTGCTGGCCGTCCTGGTCGCCGCGGTGCTGCTGGCGGCGGTGGCGCGCCGGGCCGACGTGTCGGCCCCGCTCGCGCTGGTGGTCGCCGGGCTGGCAGCCGGGCTGATCCCCGGCATGCCCGACATTCAGCTCGATCCCGACCTCGTGCTGTACGTCGTGCTGCCGCCGTTGCTGTGGTCGGCCGGACTGGAGAGCAGCTACGTGGCCCTCCGGCGCAACGTGCGGTCGATCGGGATGCTGGCGGTCGGGTTGCCGCTGGCGACGACGTTCGCGGTCGGGGTGGTGGCCTATCTCGCGGTGCCCGAACTCACCGTCGCCGCGGCGCTGACGCTGGGCGCGATCGTGGCGCCGCCCGATGCGGTGTCGGCGACCGCGGTGGGCCGCAGGCTGGGTCTGCCCCGCCGGCTGATGACGCTGCTGGGCGGCGAGAGCCTGCTCAACGACGCGACCGCGCTGACCGCCTACAAGGTCGCGCTCGGCCTGGCGATCGGCGGGTCGGCCAGCTGGACCGGCGGGCTGGGGACGTTCGCACTGGCCGCGGTCGGCGGTGTGCTCGTCGGCGGCGCGCTGGGCGCGGTGATCGTCTCCGTGCGGTCGCGGTTGCGCGATCCGCTGGTCGAGAGCGCCCTGGGCCTGGTGGCCCCGTTCGGCATCTACCTGCTGGCCGAGGAGGTGCACGGTTCGGGGGTGCTCGCGGTGGTGGTGGCCGCACTCATCCTCGGACAGCACTCGACCAACGCGAGCTACGCGACCCGACTGCAGGACTCCGCGGTGTGGAAGGCCGTGCAGCTGCTGCTGGAGTCGTTCGCGTTCCTGTTGATCGGCCTGCAGCTGCCGAAGGTGATCGAGGAACTGGCGGGCGTCTCCGCGGCGGTCCTCACGGTCTCGTCGCTGGCGGTGCTCGCGACGGTCATCGCGGTGCGGATCGCGTGGGTCTACCTGTTCGCCTACCTGCCGCGGCTGGTGTCCCCCGCGCTGCGCGACCGCGAGCCCGCCCCGAGGCCCGCGCAGGTGTTCGTCGTGGCGTGGGCCGGTATGCGCGGGGTGGTGTCGCTGGCCGCGGCGTTCGCGGTGCCGGCGACCACGCTGACCGGCGCCGAGTTCCCGGGCCGGCCGCAACTGCTGTTCCTGACCTTCGTCGTCGTGGTCGGCACCCTGCTGCTGCACGGGCTCACGCTGCCGTGGCTGATCCGGCGGCTGGGCGTGCAGGGCGACGAGGCGCACACCGATGCGGTGGCGGCCGCGGCCGCACAGGACCGGGCGTCCAGGGCGGCTGCCGAACGCCTCGACCAGATCCTCGCGCAGCACCGGTCCGACGGCACGGACGACGACGTGGTGGAGCGCGCGGCCGACGTGCTGCGCGGTTGGAACACGCGACGGCGAAACTCCGCGTGGGAGCAACTCGGCCGCGACGAGTCCGACATCGGCGAGAGCCCTGCGGCGGTGTTCCGCCGGCTGCGGCTGGAGATGCTGGCCGTCGAACGCGCGACGCTGATCGCCGAACGCGATAGCGGGCACATCGACGACGAGGTGCTGCGCTCGGTGCTGTACGGCCTCGACCTCGAGGAGGCGACGCTCAACCGGCGTTAGTCGCCCAGGTCGCGCCGGAACGCCGCCATCGCGTCGATCAGCGCCGCGAACGTGCGGTGCGCGGCGGCGATGTCGTCGTCGGGCATGCCGGCCATCGCGCGGGTGGTGTGGTCGTTCAAGGGCGCGAAGAACTCGCCGGCCACCCCCATACCGTGTTCGGCGACCCGCAGGATCACCTTGCGCCGGTCGGCCGGGTCGGACTCGCGCCGAAGATGACCGGAGGTGATCATCCGCTCGACGAGGTAGGTGATCGCCGCACCCGACATGCCCATCTGCCTGCGCAGGTCGCCCGCGGTCAGCGGCCGGCCGGCCGTCTCGGCGACGATGACGTGCAGTAGTGCTCGAAAATCGTTCAACGACAACGAATGTCGGGCTGCGAAGACCCGCCCGATCTGTTCGGACTCGGCCGACAGGGCGCGCACGTCCGCGGCGATGAGCGCTTCGAGCGCGGCGCGGTCGGCGTCAGCCACCCGACGAGGATAGGCCGCGCAGATGTTCAGTTTCTGAAATATCGGGAATAGTGGTCGGTATGGCGGGTCGTTTCTCCTGGGTCGTGGCGTTGCTGGTGGTACTCGTGTCCGGCGGGCTGATGGGCGTCCTCACCGGCGGCGAGTCGAGCTCCCAGTCACCGGTCTCGGTGCCGGCGGATGCGGAATCCGCCAAGGTCAACGCCCTGCGGAGCGAGTTCCCCGGCGGCGACGAGGCGCCGGTGATCCTCGTGGTGACCCGCACCGACGGCGGCCCGCTGTCACCCGCCGACGTGGCTGCCACCGAGGAGGCGCGCCAGCGCATGCTCACCGGTGCGGGCAGCGCCCCCGCCGGTCCCCCGGTGCTGGTCTCCGAGGACGACGAGGCGGCCATCGCCACCGTGCCGCTCGCCGGCGACCTGTCCGGATTCGACCTCACCGACGCGGTCAAGGGCCTTCGGAAGGCCGCCACCGACGGACTGCCCGGCGATCTGCGGGCCGAGGTGACCGGCGGGCCTGCGTTCGGCGCCGACATCGCCAACTCGTTCTCCGGCGCCAACGTCACGCTGCTGGCGGTGACGGCCGCCGTCGTGGCGCTGCTGCTGATCGTGACGTACCGCTCTCCGGTGCTGTTCCTGGTGCCGCTGGCGGTGATCGGATTCGCCGACCGGGTGGCCGCCCTGGTCGGCACCGCGATCGCCGAGGCCGTCGGCATGACCCCCGACGGCTCGACCTCCGGCATCACCAGCGTCCTGGTGTTCGGCGCGGGCACCAACTACGCGTTGCTGCTGATCTCCCGATACCGCGAGGAGCTGAGCCGAGCCGGCGACCATCGCGAAGCGCTCGCCGTCGCCGTGCGCGCCGCCAGGCCGGCCATCCTGGCCAGCAACGCCACCGTGGTGCTGGCCCTGCTGACGCTGGTGTTCGCGTCAGCTCCGAGCACCCGGGCCCTCGGTGTGCAGGCCGCCGCCGGTCTGGTGGTCGCGGCCGTCTTCGTGCTGCTGGTGCTGCCCGCCCTGCTGCGGGTGTTCGGCAAGAAACTGTTCTGGCCGTTCATCCCCAAGGAGGGCGCCGCGCCGCTGACCGACAGCGGGCTGTGGCACCGCATCGCCGACGGTGTGGCGCGCCGCCCGGTCCGCGTCGCCGTGCTGTCGATCGGCACGCTGGCCGTGTTGTGCACCGGCCTGCTGTTCACCCCGATCGGGCTGACCCAGACCGAGCAGTTCCGGGTGCAGGCCGAATCGGTCACCGGCTACGAGACCCTGGCCGACCACTTCCCCAGCGGGCTGACCGATCCCACCCGCGTCGTCGGCCCCTCGGACAAGACGGGCGAGCTGCAGCGCGCCATCACCGAGACCCCGGGCGTCGTGTCGGCGAACCCGGCCGGCACGTCCCCGTCCGGGCTGACGCAGTGGTCGGTGGTGCTGTCCGCCGAACCCGCCTCCGACGAGGCGTTCTCGACGATCGACCGGCTGCGCGACACCGTGCGCGCCGTGGACTCGTCGGCGCTGGTCGGCGGTTCCGACGCACAGGCCCGCGACATCAGCACCGCCGCCGGCCGCGACCGCATGGTGGTGATCCCGACGATCCTCGCCGTGGTCCTCGTGGTGTTGTACGTCCTGCTGCGCTCGGCGCTCGCGCCGCTGATCCTGGTCGGGGTGACGGTGCTCAGCGCCCTGGCCGCGCTCGGGCTCGGCGGCTGGGCCAGCGTCCACCTGTTCGGCTTCCCGGCACTCGACGACACGACCCCGTTGTTCGCGTTCCTGTTCCTCGTGGCACTCGGCGTGGACTACACGATCTTCCTGGTCACCCGCGCCCGGGAGGAGACACCGGAGCACGGCACGCGCCAGGGCATCGTGCGCGCGGTGTCGGCGACCGGCGCGGTCATCACCAGCGCGGGCATCGTGCTGGCCGCGGTGTTCTGCGTCCTCGGCGTGTTGCCGCTGATCGTGCTCACCCAGCTGGGCATCATCGTCGGCCTGGGCATCCTGCTCGACACGTTCCTGGTGCGCACGGTCATCATCCCGGCCCTGTTCACGGTGTTCGGGCCGAAGATCTGGTGGCCGGCGCTGCGCGCGTCGCCGTAGTCGGCCCCGACGGGCGTACGTTCGTGAGGTATGACGGCCGCCCCAGCCCTTCCGCCACTCCACATGCGGCGCACCGGTTTCGACCCGACGCCGGAACTGCGCGAGATCCGGGAGTCGGCGGGCGTGCGCGTGGCCAAGAACGCGTTCGGCATGGACGTGTACCTGGTGACCCGCCACGACGACGTCAAAGCCGTGCTCGCCGACCACGAGCGGTTCTCCAACACCCGCCCGCCCGGTTTCGTCGTCCCGGGTGCGCCCGCCGTGCCCGACGGGGAACAGGCGCGCGCCGCCGCGGGCAACCTGCTCGCCAACGATCCGCCCGAACACCAGCGGCTGCGCCGGATGCTCACCCCCGAGTTCACGCTGCGCCGGATCAACCGGCTGGAACCGCGGATCGTGGCAATCGTCGACGAACATCTCGACGCGATGCAGAAAGCCGGCCCGCCGACCGATCTGGTGGCCGCGTTCGCGTTGCCCATCCCGTCGTTGGTGATCTGCGAACTGCTCGGCGTCCCGTACGCCGACCGGGAGGACTTCCAGCGGCGCAGCGCCCGTCAACTCGACCTGTCACTGCCGATCCCCGAGCGGTTCGACCTGGCCCGGCAGGGCCGCGAATACATGCACTCGCTGGTCGGACGGGCCCGCCACAGACCGGGCGACGACATCCTCGGCATGTTGGTGCGCGAGCACGGCGACGAGTTGACCGACGACGAACTGGTCGGCATCGCCGGACTGCTGCTGCTCGCCGGGCACGAGACCACCTCCAACATGCTCGGCCTCGGGGTGTTGGCCCTGCTGCGCCACCCCGAGCAGCTCGCGGCCGTGCGCGACGACCCCGACGCGGTGGGTCCGGCGGTCGAGGAGCTGCTCCGGTGGCTGTCGATCGTGCACAGCGGCATCCCTCGGATCACCACCACCGACGTCGAGGTGGCCGGCGTGCCGATTCCCCAGGGGCAGTTGGTGTTCGTCTCGCTGCCGTCGGCCAACCGGGACCCGAGTTTCGTCGACGCGCCGGAAACGCTCGACATCGGCCGCGGCGCACCCGGTCACCTCGCGTTCGGGCACGGCGTGCACCACTGCCTCGGTGCGCCGCTGGCCCGCATGGAGATGCGGATCGCGTTCCCCGCGCTGCTGCGCCGCTTCCCGACATTGACGCTGGCCGAACCGTTCTCCGACGTCGAGTTCCGCTCGTTCCACTTCATCTACGGGTTACGGTCGCTACTGGTGGGATGGTGATGACGCGATGAGGATCGACGCGGACCGCGATGTGTGCATCAGCGCGGGCAACTGTGTGATGACCGCGCCGGAGGTGTTCGACCAGGACGACGACGGCATCGTCGTCCTGCTGGCCGATCCGGTGCCCGAGGGCGAGCAGGACCACGCCCGGGAAGCGGTCAAGCTGTGTCCGGCGACGGCGCTGCGGGTGGCGCAGGAGTGAAGCTGCGGCGCAGCAACAACGCGCTGATGACCAACACCCACGCCGGGAACGCCAGGGTGAGCCACATGCTGACCTCCGCGGCCGCGATCAGGGCCAGCGCGACGAGATAGGTGCCGTAGACCAGCGGCCTCGGCATCAGACCGCTGCGCAGCCAGATCGTGGCCAGCGAGATCATGAACACCGCGGCCATCCGCAACGCGTACGTCTTCGAGATCGACAGCAGCACCGTCTGCCCGAGCAGGGCCACGTCGGAACCGCGTACCGCGGTGTGTCCGCTCATCGACTCCAGGCCCGCGCCCACCCCGGCGGCGACGAACATCATCGCCAGGAACAGCAGGCCGCTGCCGAGGAACACCGTCGAGAAGAACTTGTCCTCGTACCGGCCGAACCCGTCGCGGACGACACCGATGAACCACAGGAACGCAATCCCGGCGAACGGCATGAGCATCGCCGCCACCCGTAACCGGTGACTGCCGGCGTCGATCCATTGGGAGCCGGGTTCGGCGCCCTCCGGAAGCGACAGGCGGATCAGGATCAGCGCCGCCCCGAACAACAGCGCGAAGACCACTCCGGCCAGCGCCGCGGCTTTGGGCGTCGACATCCGGTGCGGTTGAGGTCCGGCCACGCGGCCATCGTCGCACCCACTCAGGGCTGTCCGGGCAGCAATCGGATCATCAGGCCGTTCGCCTCGGCCAGCAGGGTGTCGCCGCCGTCACGCAGTTCGGCGTTGACGAAAGCCTTGCGCCCCTCGGCTTCTCGCAGCCAACCCCGGGCCGTCAGCACGGTGTCGATCGGGGTCACGTTGCGGTAGTCGACGTGCAGGAACGCGGTGCGGCTGATCGGGCGGCCGGTCGCGTGGATGACCATGCCGAACATCGAGTCGAACAGCAGGGGCAGCACACCGCCGTGCACCGCGGAGTTACCGCCCACGTGGTAGCGGCTGAACGTGACCTCGAGTTCGACGCCGTCGGCCTCGAACTTGGTCACCGTCCACGGCGGCATCAGCAGGCTGCCCGCCCCCGGCAGCGACGGCACCCGGTTGGCCGGGCCGACACCCTCACGGGCCTGATACGGGTCGAGCAGCTTGACCAGTTCCTCGACCCGGTCGGCGGCCTCGTCCCAGGTGTCGCGGTCCGGATCGACCGCCACGGCCAGATCCTGCGCCCGCCGCATCGCGGTGAGGAACCGCGCGAAGCCGGGTCCGGGTTCGGCGGCCTCGAACACCGGGAATCCGCCGTGGCGGTCGTACTCGGGATCGACGCGGCGCGGATCCAACCCGAAATCGGACGACATCACCGCGCCGCCAGCACGTCACGCCGCACGATCGTCTGATCCCGCCCCGGACCCACGCCGATGCACGAGACGTGCGCTCCGGCAAGCTCTTCGAGCCGCAACACGTAGTCGCGGGCCTTGGCGGGCAGATCCTCGAACTCCCGGGCCCCGGAGATGTCCTCCCACCAGCCGGGCAGCTCCTCGTAGATCGGCTCGGCGCGGGCGATGTCGCTCTGGGTCATCGGCATCTCGTCGGTGCGCTTGCCGTCGATCGTGTAGCCGACGCACACCGGCACCGTCTCCAGGCTGGAGAGCACGTCGAGTTTGGTGAGGAAGTAGTCGGTGATGCCGTTGACGCGGGTGGCGTACCGGGCGATCACGGCGTCGAACCAGCCGCAGCGGCGGGCCCGTCCGGTGGTCACCCCGACCTCCCCGCCGGTCTTTGCGAGGTAGGCGCCGTGCTCGTCGAACAGCTCGGTCGGGAACGGACCCGAACCCACCCGCGTGGTGTAGGCCTTGAGGATGCCGAGCACGGTCGTGATGCGCGTGGGGCCGATGCCCGATCCGACGGCCGCCCCGCCCGCGGTCGGGTTCGAGGACGTGACGAACGGATAGGTGCCGTGGTCGACGTCGAGCAGCGTGCCCTGCGACCCCTCCAGTAGCACCGTCTCGCCCCGCTCGAGCGCGGCGCCCAGGAGCAGCCGGGCGTCGGCGATGCGGTGCCTGAACCCTTCGGCCTGTTCGAGCAGGTTGTCGACCACCTCGGCGGCGTCGAGCGCCTTGCGGTTGTAGATCTTGACCAGCACCTGGTTCTTGAACTCCAGCGCGGCCTCGATCTTCTCGGCCAGCTGCACGGGGTCGAGCACGTCGGCGACGCGGATGCCGATGCGGGCGATCTTGTCCTGGTAACAGGGTCCGATGCCGCGACCGGTGGTGCCGATCTTCTTGCTGCCCGCCCACCGCTCGACGACCTTGTCGATCGCGACGTGATAGGGCATGAGCAGGTGCGCGTCGGCGGAGATCAGCAGCCGTTCGGTGTCGACGCCGCGCTCCTCCAGACCCCGCAGCTCGGTGAGCAGCACCCCCGGATCGACGACGACGCCGTTGCCGATGACGTTGGTGACGCCGGGGGTGAGAATCCCCGACGGGATGAGGTGCAGGGCGAAGTTCTCGCCGGTGGGGAGCACGACGGTGTGACCGGCGTTGTTGCCGCCCTGGTACCGCACGACCCACTGCACGCGGCCACCGAGTAGATCGGTGGCCTTTCCTTTGCCCTCGTCGCCCCACTGGGCGCCGATGAGCACGATTGCCGGCATGGCTTAATCTCCCGCTTGATGTGGTGCAGCCGGTGACACACCCTATCCCAGCAGGTCGGGAGGATCGCTCTTGAGTGCCAGAGACAGCGCCGGAGACCGGGCCGCGGGCGTCGTCGTCCTGCGGTTCGACGGACACGACACGCCCCGCGGGCTGAGCGGTCTGGACACCGTGAACGTGGCGGGTTCGGCGGACGTCGACGCCGCCGCGGCCGGTGCCCGCCGGCTGGTGGTCGTGGGCTCCGACGCGGACCTGGCGACGGCGCTGACCCGGCTGATGCGCACCGAACGCCTCGGCGTGGAGCTGGCGGCCGTGCGGGGGTTGCTCGGGGCGCGCAGGGCGCTGTCGGGTACGGCCACGCGGGTGCCGCTGATCAGGGACGACGCCGGGATCGCGATCGTCGGGCAGGCCGAGTGGCGGGGCACCGGCGAGGACCTGTTCGGGGAGGGCGTGGTCGACGACACCACGCTGTTCTCCGGACACGTCGCGGGTGTGCGCATCGAACCGACGGCGGAGATGCCGGGGCTGCGGGCGGCTGTGCTGTCCGGTCGCGGACGGCCGCACCGCTGGGTGGCCGGGCGGGCCGCGCAGTTGGGGACGACGGGCGCGCGGGTGATCCGCGACGGTGTCGACGGCGCCCGCGAGGTCAAGCGGTCGACGTTCTACCGCCACACCGAGGGCTGGCTGCGCGTCGGCTGACGCTCCGCTACGGCAGCACCGGATACGAGGACCCCTTGAACAGGGGTGCGGTGGCGGCGGAGATCAACGCGCTGAACAGGTTGTGCAGCAAGGGATCCTGCGGGTGCCATTGCACGCCGACGGCGAACGGGTGGTCCGGCCACTCGACCGCTTCGATCTCCCCTTCGGGTATCGACACCGCCGTCACCGTGGCACCCGAGCCCACGGTGGCCACGCCCCTGCGGCGGTGGGAGGCCACCTCGCGGATGCCGGCGAACCCCATCTCGCCGAGCGAGCTGTCGGCGGTCACGTCGACGGTGTGGAACGTCGCTTCGGCGGGCGGCTGCGCTCCGAACTCGCGGCGCAGGGTGCCGCCTGCCGCGACGCTGAGGGCCTGCAGTCCGCGGCAGATGCCGAGCACCGGCACGGCCTCGGACAGCGCGGTGCCGGCGATCTCGATCTCGAACCCGTCGCGCTCCGCGACGATGTCGTCGTCCCCGGCGAGGACGAGCGCGTCGACGGTCTGGAGCAGCAGGTCGGTGTCGGCGTGGGCGGAGGGGGGCAGGATCAACGGCTGGCCGCCCGCGCGGTGGATCGCCTCCAGGTAGGTCTGGGCGACGAGGACCGCCGGCTGGTCCCAGAACCCCCAGCGGGCGGTGGCGCTCACCCCGCAGACACCGATCAAGGGCAGTGTTTCCGAATTCATGGTCTTGGTTTCATACCATCCGCCGGTAACGTCGAACCGTGAGCATCCGCCCGCTGCACCGATCGGTGCGGCCGAGCCCCGTCTTCCTCGCCGTCCTGGCGGTCACCGTCGCCGGCGGGGCCCTGGCGTGGATGGCGGCGGACACGGTGCGGCCGCTGGCCTACGCCGGGGTGTTCGTCTTCGTGATCGCCGGCTGGCTGGTGTCGTTGTCCCTGCACGAGTTCGGGCATGCCTACACCGCGTTCCGGTTCGGTGACCGCGATGTCGAGATCCGCGGCTACCTGACGCTCAACCCGTTGAAGTACTCGCACCCGATGCTCTCGCTCGGGCTGCCGGTGCTGTTCATCGCCCTCGGCGGGATCGGTCTGCCCGGCGGGGCGGTCTACCTGCGCACGTCGTGGATGACCCCGCGCCAGAGGACCCTGGTGAGTCTCGCCGGCCCGAGCGCGAACCTGGTGCTGGCAATCCTGCTGCTGGGGTTGACGCGTCTGCTGTACGACCCCGCGCACGGGGTGTTCTGGGCCGGTCTGGCGTTCCTCGGTTTCCTGCAGGTCACCGCGTTCGTCCTGAACATGCTCCCCATCCCCGGTCTGGACGGCTACGGCGCGCTCGAACCGCATCTGGCCCCAGACACCCAGCGCGCCCTGGTTCCCGTCAAGCAGTGGGGATTCTTCATCCTGCTGATCCTGCTGCTCGCCCCCGCGCTCAACCAGTGGTTCTTCGGCGCGGTGTACTGGCTTTCCGAACTGTCCGGGGTGCCCAGCGCGCTGATGTCGATCGGCGGCCGGCTGACGCGCTTCTGGTCCGCCTGGCTGTGACACCCTTGCGATATATGCGACTTCACGCATAGATTGCTCGCATGGGCGCCGGCCACGATCACCACCACGGGACCGATACCCGTGTCAGCAGGATGCTCATCGCCGCGGCCATCCTCACCGGGTTCTTCGTGCTCGAACTGGTCACCGCGCTGTGGATCGACTCCATCGCCCTGCTCGCCGACGCCGGGCACATGCTCACCGACCTCGTCGCGATGTTCATGGGGCTGACCGCCGTCCTGCTCGCCCGGCACGGCAGCGCCTCACCCGCCCGCACCTACGGCTGGCACCGCGCCGAGGTGTTCACCGCCGTCGCCAACGCCGCACTGCTACTCGCGATGGCGGCGTTCATCCTCTACGAGGCGGTCGAACGGCTCGGTGACGCGCCGGATGTGCCGGGCGTTCCGATGATCGTGGTCGCGCTGGCCGGGTTGGCCGCCAACGCCGTCGTCGTCCTGCTGCTGCGGTCGCACTCCAAGGAGAGCCTCGCGGTCAAGGGCGCCTACATGGAGGTCGTCGCCGACACGGTCGGCAGCATCGGGGTGCTCATCGCGGGCATCGTGACCGTGACGACGCGATGGCCGTACGCCGACGTCGTGGTCGCGGTGTTCGTCGCGCTGTGGGTGTTGCCGCGGGCGATCTCACTGGCTCGCGCGGCGCTGCGGATCCTCTCTGAGTCCTCGCCGGCTCACATCGACGTCGACGAGCTGAAGACCGCGCTGTGCGCGGTCGACGGGGTGACCGAGGTGCACGATCTGCACGTGTGGACGCTCGTCCCGGGCAAGGACGTCGTCACCGCGCATCTGACGTCGTCCCGCGATTCGGCCCGAGTCCTCGACGACGCCCGCGCGGTGCTGGCCGCCCGTGGCCTGGACCATGCGACGGTGCAGGTCGAGCCGCCCGGCGACGCCGCGGACTGCAACTGCGAGAGCAACGACTGGTAAGGGCCGGGCTCAGCTCAGGCCGAATTCCGCCCGCGCCGACGGGTCGCAGTCGTCGAGCAGGTCGAGGCACCGCTGGTATTCGTCGGTCTCGCCGATGGTGTCCGCCGCGCGGGCCAGGGCCGCGACGCAGCGCAGGAAACCGCGGTTGGGCTCGTGCCGGTAGGGCACCGGCCCGAAGCCCTTCCACCCGTTGCGCCGCAGCTGGTCGAGTCCGCGGTGGTAGCCGGTACGGGCGTAGGCGTAAGCGGTGACGGCCTTGTCGTCGGCGAGCGCCTCCTCGGCGAGCGCGGCCCACGCGACCGAGGCCGACGGATGGGCCGCGGCCACGATCGCCGGGTTCTCGCTGGCGTCGAGTTCCGCCTCCGCTTCAGGGTCACCCGGCAGCAGCACCGGGTCCGGTCCGAGAAGGTCACCCATCCGCGTCATGGACAACATTGTGCCGTGCCGGTCGCGGCGAGCGGTCATCGGCTCGAATCGGTCGATAAGCTCCATCGGTAGCGTCGTCGGAGGAGGAACGCAGCGGGATGTCGAACCCACGAGGGCCCGAACAGGGTGACGAGCCGACCCAGGCCGGCCCGGACGACGCCACCCGGCCGTCGCCCGCGGCCGATCACGAACCCGCCACCGAGATCATCGCGTCGCAGACGCCGGACCGGCAGCCGAGCGAGGCGGCCGACCCCGAACGGCGCTTCACCGCCCCGTCGGGCTTCGACGCCGGATCCACCCAGAAGATCGATCCCCCGCCCGAGCCCGCCACCGAGGTGTTCCCGAGGTCGGAGGCCGGCCACACCGGATCGGCCACCGACCCGTTCGCCGCACAGAAGGCCGCGGGTCCGCAGGTCATCCCCCCGCGCGGGGATGCTCCGAAGCCGCCGCAGCCGGGACGCCGCAGCTGGGGCTGGGTGGTGGCCGTCGTCCTGGTGATCGCCGCGCTGGTGGCGATCGCGATCCTGGGCACCATCCTGCTGACCCGCGGGGCCGGGTCCGCGGCATCGCAGGAGGATCAGGTCCGCACCACGATCGAGCAGTTCGACGTCGCCATCCAGAACGGCGATCTGGCCACGCTGCGCGGCATCACGTGCGGCGCCAAACGCGACAGCTACGTCAACTACGACGACAAGGCGTGGGAGGAGACCCACAAGCGGGTCGCCGCGGCCAAGCAGTACCCGGTGGTCGCCAGCATCGACCAGATCGTCGTCAACGGCGACCACGCCGAAGCCAACGTCACCGCGTTCATGGCCTACGCCCCGCAGACCCGCTCGACCCGCAGCTTCGACCTGGAGTTCCGCGACGACCAGTGGAAGATCTGCCAGGCCCCGTCGCCGTAGTGACGTCTACTCGGCGGTGACCGAGCGGCCCTCGCTGTGGAGATCCCGGCAGGCCTCGATGACCCGCTCGGCCATCCCTGCCTCGGCCTTCTTCAGATAGCTGCGCGGGTCGTAGACCTTCTTGTTGCCCACCTCGCCGTCGACCTTGAGCACCCCGTCGTAGTTCGAGAACATGTGCGCGGCGATCGGACGGGTGAACGCGTACTGGGTGTCGGTGTCGACGTTCATCTTGACCACGCCGTAGCGCAACGAGTCCTCGATCTCCGACTTCAGCGAGCCCGAACCGCCGTGGAAGACGAAGTCGAAAGGCTGTGCACCCGAATCCAGTCCGAGCTTCGCGGCGGCCACCTTCTGCCCCTCCGCCAGCACCTCGGGCTTGAGTTTGACGTTGCCGGGCTTGTACACGCCGTGCACGTTGCCGAACGTGGCGGCCAGCAGATACCGGCCGTGCTCCCCCGCGCCGAGGGCGTCGATCGTCTTCTCGAAGTCCTCCGACGTGGTGTACAGCTTGTCGTTGATCTCGGCCTCGACGCCGTCCTCCTCGCCGCCGACGACGCCGATCTCCACCTCGAGGATGATCTTGGCCGCCGCGGCCTGCTTGAGCAGTTCCTGTGCGACCGTGAGGTTTTCGTCGATCGGCACCGCCGACCCGTCCCACATGTGCGACTGGAACAGCGGATCGCGACCCGCGCGCACCCGCTCCGCGGAGATCGCCAGCAGGGGGCGGACGTAGGTGTCGAGTTTGTCCTTCGGACAGTGGTCGGTGTGCAGTGCGACGGTGATCGGGTACTTCGCGGCGATCACGTGGGCGAACTCGGCCAGCGCGACGGCACCGGTGACCATCTCCTTCACACCGAGTCCGGACGCGAATTCCGCGCCGCCGGTGGAGAATTGGATGATCCCGTCACTGCCGGCGTCGGCGAAGCCCTTGATGGCGGCGTTGACGGTCTCCGACGACGTGCAGTTGATGGCGGGGAACGCGAACGAGTGCTGCTTGGCGCGGTCCAGCATCTCGGCGTAGACCTCGGGCGTGGCGATCGGCATACGACGAAGTATCCCCCTATCGCCGCGTGATCACATGGTGAGCACCATGCGGTAGCGGGCGCGGCCCTCGTCCATTGCGGCGTAGGCCTCGGCGGCCTCGGCGAGTGGTTTCTCCTCGATCTTGGCCCGGACGCCGGACAGCACCGCGAAGTGCATGGTCTCCTCGACGTCGCGCGCGGTGCCGGACGGGTGGCCGGTCACCGACAGCCCGGAGGTGATCAGGTCCAGTGGACTGATCGGCAACTGCTCGGGCGTGACGCCGACGACGATCAGCTCCCCCTGCGGGCCGAGGCCGCCGACGGTCTGCCCCATGGCGGCGGCGCTGGCGGCGGTGGCGAGCACCACCGCGGCGCCACCGAGCTTCTGCAGTTCGCCTGCGACGTCGCCGGCGGTCGAGTCGATGTAGTGGTGGGCGCCGAGCGCCCTGGCGTCGTCCTCCTTGGCGGCGCCGCGGGCGATGGCGACCGTCTCGAAGCCCATGGCCCTGGCGAACTGCACGCCCAGGTGGCCGAGCCCACCGATACCCAGGACCGCGACCAGGTCACCGGCGCGCGCCCGGGTCTGCCGCAGCCCGTTGAACGTGGTCACCCCGGCGCACCCCATCGGCGCCGCCTCGACGAACGAGAGCCCGTCCGGGATGCGCGCGGGCGCGGTCGCGGGCACGACCACCGATTCGGCGTAGCCGCCGGGATAGTGCCAGCTGGGCACCTGCATGTTGACGCACTGCATGAACAGTCCCCTGCGGCAGGGGATGCACGTGGTGCAGTTGCCGCCGAACCAACCGACGGCCACCCGGTCGCCGACGGCGAACTGCTCGACCCCGTCACCCAGTTCGGCGACCGTTCCCGCGATCTCGTGGCCGAGTGTGATCGGCCAGTTCAGGCCGGGGAAGTTGTCGTTGACGAACCCGTGGTCGGTGCCGCAGACGCCGCAGGCGGCGACGTCGATGCGCAGGTGGCCGGGCGGTGGAGCCGAGGTCTCGACGTCGACGAGGGTGAGCGGCTCGCCTGCGGCGGCGACGTGAACAGCTCTGTGAGTGGCCATAAATGGGACCCTAGTGACGAGAACACGCCGCCGCCGCCCGAATGCGCAGCGGTTGGCTGCAATTTTCGGCCGGTATCTTGGGTACCCATGACGACCACCCATCTGGCCCTCATGCCCGACTTCCTGGATCCGCTGATTTTGCTGGGCTACTTCGGCGGCTGGGCCCTCGTGGGCCTGCTGGTGGTGATCTTCGTCGAATCCGGTGTGCTGTTCCCGATCCTTCCCGGTGACTCGCTGCTGTTCGTGGCGGGCATGTTGGCCGCCGGCACGGCCGCGGTGGCCGAGGGCGGCGGCGAGCCGATCAACTTCCACCTCTGGCAGTTGTTGGTGTTCATCCCCATCGCCGCGATCCTGGGCGGCCAGGTCGGCTACTGGATCGGCCGCAGCGTCGGCACCGCGATGTTCAAGCCGAACGCCCGCATCCTCAAACAGCGCTACCTCGACGAGGCGCACCTGTTCTTCGAGGAACGCGGACCGTTCGCGATCGTGATCGCGCGGTTCGTGCCGATCGTGCGCACGTTGGCACCGCTGACCGCGGGCGCGGCGCGGATGAGCTACCCGGTGTTCGCGCTGTTCAACATCCTCGGCGCCGTCGTGTGGGGCGTCGGGTTGACGCTGCTCGGCTACTGGCTCGGTAGGTTCGAGATGGTCCAGAAGCTTCTCGAGCCGATCGTCATCGCGATCGTGATCGCCTCGGTCGCCCCGATGTTCCTCGAGTGGTACAAGCGCCGCAAGGCGGCCAAGCAGGCGGGGATCGCCGCACCCCCGGTCGAACCCGCCTAACCGGCCAACTCGCTCAGGATCGTCGCGGTCGGTCTCTCGGTGGCGTGGCGGAAGCCGGTGCCCGCCCACAGATGGACCAGGTCGGCCTCGCCGGCGGCCGCGGCCGCCTTGCGCAGCGGGCTCGTCAGATGGTGGACGGCGGGATAGCCCAGCGGTGCGGACGCCTCGAACTCGTCGATGAACCGGTTGCGCAGTCCCCGCGCCGGCCGCCCGGTGAAGGCGCGGGTGATGACGGTCTCGGTGCGCGACGGATCGGTCAGCGCCGCCTTGTGGGTCGCCGAGGCGCCGCTCTCCTCGGCCCGCAGCAGCACTGTGCCGACCGCCGCGGCCGTCGCCCCGGCGCGCAGGACGGCCGCGACGTCCTGCGCGGTGGCCAGTCCCCCGGCCGCGATGACCGGCAGGCGGGTCGCGGTGGTGATCCGCGCGACCAGTTCGGTCAGCGGGAGCGGGTCGGGCATCCGGTCCGGCGTCAGCGTGCCCGAGTGCCCACCGGCGACCGACGCCTGTACCGCCAGCATGTCGGCGCCCGCGGCGGCCGCCGCCTCGGCCTCCCGGGGTGACGTCACGGTCTGCACCACGGTCGTGCCCGCCCTCTGCAGCGCGCGGATGACGTCGGTGCCGGGCAGTCCGAAGGTGAAGCTGACGACGGGCACCGGATCAGTCCGCAGCAGGTCGAGCTTGGCGCCGAACGCATCGTCGTCGTCGATCGGATCGGCGGGCAGGGTGAGGCCGAACCGGTCCGCCTCCGACTGGAGGGCGGCGGCGTAGCGTCGGTAGGCCTCGACGTCGACGGGCACGGGGTTCGGTGCGAAGACGTTGACGCCGAACGGGATCGACGCGCGTCGTACCGTGGCGATCTCTGTTTCCATGGCGTCGGGGGTCTTGTAGCCCGCCGCGAGCAATCCCAGGCTGCCTGCGCCGGCCGCGGCGACCACCATGGCGGTGGTGGTGGCTCCGCCCGCCATGGGTGCGGCGATCACCGGCAGGCGGACGCCCAGGCCGGTCAGTGGTGATGTCATCGGTGCTCCTCGATGTGATCGTGCCATGGGAATGCCGCTGTCGGCGTCGCTGTTCCCGGAAGAGTCCGAACGGAGGAGCCGTCATGAACACTGAGAACGTCGTCGCCCTGGTGACCGGGGCGAACCGAGGACTGGGGCGCCGGTTCGCCGAGCAGCTCGTCGCGCGCGGCGCCAAGGTGTATGCCGGCGCCCGCCGACCCGAGACCGTCGACCTGCCCGGTGTGATACCGGTGCAACTCGACATCACCGACCCCGAATCAATCCGCCGCGCTGCGGATTTCGCCGGTGACGTGAACGTCGTCGTCAACAACGCCGGTGTCTCGACGCAATCCACTCTGCTCGACGGGTCGCTCGACGACATCCGACTCGAGATGGAGACCCACTACTTCGGCACGCTGCAGGTGCTACGGGCGTTCGCGCCGATCGTCGAACGCAACGGTGGAGGAGCCATCCTCAACGTGCTGTCGGTGCTGTCGTGGTTCCATCCGCCGACCAGCGGGGCGTACTCGGCCGCGAAGGCTGCGGCCTGGGCGCTGACCGATGCCGTGCGAACCGAGTTGGCGCCGAGAGGAATTCACGTGGCTGCATTGCACGTCGGCTACATGGACACCGATATGGTCAGCTACATTCCCGCCGACCAGAAGACCGACCCGGGTGTCATCGCGAAGCTCGCGCTCGACGGCCTGTTCGCCGGTGAGGCGGAGATTCTCGGCGACGCGCTGACGCGTGACGTGAAGGCGGGCCTGTCCGCGCCTGCGCGTTGAGCCCGAGCGGGGCGGTGTGTCAACCATCGAATACGGGACTGCTTACATACCAACCGCGGGCACCTTCCGCCCAGCGCGTTGATCAGCTCCCAGAGCGCTGGTGACGGATCGGCTGCAACGTCTGAATGTGCGGACCTACCGGTCCAAACCGCCGCCATCCCGCTCGTCTAATCGTTGACAGAGCAATAACTTTCACAGTTCAGCCACCGCTGTGGATCGCGTCCCAGATTTGTCGTACCCCTCTGCTTGTATGGAGTCATGCCCTCGAGCGCACCGTGTTTCGTTCCCAGCACGCCGAGTGCTGCGCGGCTGGAGGCGCTGTTCGAGGAACTGTCCGAGCTGGCCGGTCAGCGCAACGCCATCGACGGCCGCATCGTGGAGATCGCCGCCGAAA
>NZ_LQIV01000023.1 GCF_001500125.1 Mycobacterium sp. IS-1742
CCCACCCACTCTCGACTTCACCGCCGAGGCCGCCGACACGTGCCCGGACGCGCGCCCGAGCCCGCCGGTCTCCTACTGCCCCGCCACCAACCGCCTCGTCGTCGACCTCCCCGAACTGCAGACGATGGGGGCCCCGCAACTGGACGTCGACACCCACGGGCTGGCCAACGGCGACAACACGGCCTACTCGGTGCTGATGTCGCGATATCTGCAGGCGGTGCAGCACGAGCGGGGGCTGGTTCTCGACACCGCCGAGGCGGCGCTGCGCACCGCATGCCTGACGGGGGTCGCGACCACGAAGCTGTCGAGCGATGTCACCACCCCCGACGGCAGCACCATCGCGTTGACGGCGGGCGATCTCGACGAGGCGGTGTCGGGCATCCTGACCAACGGGCTGGCGGCCAGCGACGTCAACGGCGATTCGGTGCCGTCCGGGTTCTCCCGGATCGACGCGTTCCGGGTCGGGGTGCTCGGCGACGAGCAGCGGTGTCTGAACCGCTTCCCGTAGGGCGGAGCCGTCAGACGACCTTGGTGGTGCCGTACCAGGCCAGCACCGCCTCGGACATCTCGGTCTCGCGGGTCAGGATGGCGTAGGACCGGATGAACGACTGACCGACGCAGCCGTCGATCTTGATGCGGAAGTTGCTGACCATCACCCACGGCGCTGGCCGATCTCACGCAGGTCGATCGCCGCGCACGACGCGGGCCCGTCGGTGAACCCGAACTGGAAGGCCGATACGCGTTCGAACGCCGAACCGTGTTCGTCGAGCGGGAGGAACAGGTCACCCTCGGTGAACAACGGATCGCGGAACGCGATGACGGCCGACAGCACGCCGTTGAGCCCGTCACCGGTGCTCACGGTGAAGCGCGGGGACGAGCCCTCGGCCACCCACCGCACGTAGGCCCCGGCGAAGCAGTCGGCCTGTTGTTCGGAGACGAGCACCGGGGTGTCGGGCCCGTTGAGCTCGGCCTGGCGCACGATGGTGTGCCCGTACTCGTGGGCGAGCACCATCGCCACGCCCATGTCCCCGTTCGCGGCCCGCAACGCCGGAAGGAGCTCACCACGGTCCCACCCGATCGTGTTCTCCTCCAGGCAGAATCCGGCGTTGACCAGATCGACGGTGTCGATGCCGCAGAAGAGTCCGTCGAACTCTGCCGAGTTCCAGGACACCAGCGTCTCGATAGGGGTGAACCGGTCGCCGGCGAAGGTCTCCGGGTAGGCCCGCGTCCAGAACTCCTCGACGTCGCTGACCGCCGCGGCGGCCAGGGCGTCGATCTCCCCGCCGTCGGAGCCGTCGACCGCGCGGATGGGGGCCGCGGCGTCGGGGCGCAGTCCCGTCGGTCCGTCGGTGGCCACCATCCCGGCCACGCGGAAAGGGTCGTCGAACACCGACACCGGTCGACCCTGCAGGGTGGTCGAACAGCCGGCTGCCACCAGGACGGCCACCGCGGCGATCCCGCCGCCGAACACCCGCCGTCGGCTCATGCTGGCGCCTTTCCGTGTCACGTCGTGTGAAGGATAGTGACGTCAGCCGCCTGCCCGGAGCCGTTCGAGCGCCGCGCGCACCCGGGCCGCGTCGGTGGTGGCCCAGAACGGGGGCAGCGATGCGCGCAGGTAGCCGCTGTAGCGGGCGGTGGCCATTCGGGAGTCCAGTACCGCGACCACACCCCGGTCGTCGGTGCGGCGCAGCAGCCGCCCCGCACCCTGGGCCAGCAGCAGCGCGGCGTGCGAGGCGGCGACGGCCATGAAACCGTTTCCGCCGTGGGCGGTCACCGCCCGTTGTCTGGCGGTCAACAACGGATCGTCGGGCCGTGGGAAGGGGATGCGGTCGATCAGCACCAGGGACAGCGACGGCCCGGGGACGTCGACGCCCTGCCACAGCGACAGCGTGCCGAACAACGAGGTCTGCGGGTCGGCGGCGAACCGTTCCACCAGCGCCGAGGTGGTGTCCTCGCCCTGACACAGCACCGGGGTGTCCAGCCGTTCCCGCATCACCTCCGCGGCGGCCTTCGCCGCGCGCATCGAGGAGAACAACCCCAGGGTGCGGCCGCCCGCGGCGGTGATCAGCGTCTCGATCTCCGCGAGCTGTTCGGCCGAACCCGTGCCGTCACGGCCTGGCGGCGGCAGGTGGGCGGCGACGTAGAGGATTCCGGCCTTGGCGTGTTCGAACGGTGACCCGACGTCGACCCCGTGCCACGTCGTGTCGGCCAGACCCCACGCCCGGGCCATGGCCTCGAAATTGCCGCCGACGGTCAGCGTGGCCGACGTCAACACCGTGGTGGCGTGCTCGAAGAGGCGGGTGCGCAGCAGACCGGCCACCGACAGCGGGGCGACCCGCAGGACCGCGCTGACCGAACCCGGGCCGCCCTCGTGGTCCAGCCACACCACGTCGACGCGGTCGGGGATGGCCGGAACGAAGGAGTCCAGGATCCGGTTGGCGGTGTCGCTGACGTCGGTCAGCGCGGTCACCGCCTCGGCGCGCGCGGCGGCGGCCTTCGGATCGCTGGGCGCGGTGTCGATCGCCGACCGCGCCCGGTCGGCCGCGTCGCGCAGCGCGGTCAGATACGTGGCCAGCTCGTCGTCGAGCCGGTCGATGCGCCCGGGCGTGCCGTCGTGGATGGCCGACGACACGGTGGCGACCGCCGCTTCCAGCCGGTCCGCGAGTTCCCCCTCGACCAGCCGCGCCACCCGCCGGTGGGCGATGCCCAACGAGGTGGCCGACAACTCACCGGTCGCCACCGACGTGACCCGGTCGGCCAGTTCGTGCGCCTCATCGATCACCACCGCGCTGTGTTCGGGCAGCACCGCGGCATCGGACATCGCGTCGATCGCGAGCAGCGCGTGGTTGGTCACCACCACGTCCACGTCGGCCGCCTTGCCGCGGGCCTTCTCGGCGAAGCAGTCGGTGCCGTACGGGCAGCGGGTGACGCCGATGCACTCCCGGGCCGACACGCTGACCTGACGCCACGACCGGTCCGGGACGCCGGGCCGCAGTTCGTCGCGGTCGCCGGTCTCGGTGTCCGAGGACCACTTGGTCAGCCGCTGCACGTCACGCCCGAGCGCGGTGGCCGCCACCGCGTCGAACAGCTCCTCCTGCGGGCGGTCGTCCGGGGCATCTGCGGTGCCCGCGGTGCCGTTGTGGATCTTGTTGAGACACAGATAGTTTCCGCGTCCCTTGAGCAGCGCGAACTGCGGACGGCGCGGCAGCGCACCGGCCAGGGCGTCGGCCAGGCGGGGCAGGTCGCGGTCGACGAGCTGACGCTGCAGGGCGATCGTGGCGGTGGAGACCACGACCGGTTCGTCGGCGGCGATCGCGTGGGCGATCGCGGGCACGAGGTAGGCCAGCGATTTGCCGGTGCCGGTGCCGGCCTGCACGGCCAGATGCCTGCCGGTGTCGAACGCCTGCGCCACCGCCCTGGCCATCTCGACCTGACCGGACCGTTCGGCGCCACCCACCGCCGCGACGGCCGCGGCCAGCAGGTCGGTGACGCGCTCTGAGGGATCCTCGTCGCCCGTGGCCACTCCTAGGGCCGTTCGCCGCCGCGCGCGGGGGCGATCATCCGGGTGGGGACGGCCGGTTCGCCGCGGGAGAGTTTGAGCCCGTCCCACGGCAGGCTGTGCAGCCCGGCGCTGACCCGCTCGCGCGCCGAGGCGAGGTCCAGGTCGCCGACCGGTTCGCCGGCCCGCACCAGGGGCACCGTCAGCGGGCGCAGTTCGCGGTCGCCGACGCCGGTGGGCGGTGCGCCGTAGGGGTGCACGATCTCCTCGAGGATCGTGCCCGACGGTTTCACCAGGCGGGCGGCCTGTTTGCGGCCGCCGTGGGATTCCTTGTGGCTGCTGCGTTTCTCCACCGGCAGGCCGTCGACCTCGACCAGCTTGTAGACCATGCCCGCCGTCGGCGCACCGGAGCCGGTGACCAGGGAGGTGCCGACGCCGAAGATGTCGACCGGTTCGGCGCGCAGGGCGGCGATCGCGAACTCGTCGAGGTCGCCGGAGACCACGATGCGGGTCCCGGACGCGCCGAGGCCGTCGAGTTGCGCGCGCACCTGCCGGGCCAGGACGCCGAGGTCACCGGAGTCGATGCGCACCGCCCCGAGGTCCGGACCGGCCACCGCGACGGCGTTGGCGACGCCAGGGGTGATGTCGTAGGTGTCGACCAGCAGCGTGGTCCCCGCGCCCAGGGCCTCGACCTGAGCCCGGAACGCGGCCACCTCGTCGGGGCCGTCGGGGGTGGTGTGCAGCAGTGTGAAGGCGTGCGCGCTGGTCCCCAGCGCAGGCACCCCGTAGCGGCGTTGCGCCTCGAGGTTCGAACTGCCGGCGAATCCGGCCAGATAGGCGGCCCGGGCGGCGGCCACGGCCGCCTGCTCGTGGGTGCGCCGCGAACCCATCTCGATGAGCGGCCGGCCCTGGGCGGCGCCGGCCATCCGGGCGGCGGCCGCCGCGATCGCGCTGTCGTGGTTGAAGATCGACAACGCCAGCGTCTCGAGCAGCACACACTCCGCGAACGTGCCGTGCACCGACAGCACCGGCGAGCCCGGGAAGTACAGCTCGCCCTCGGGGTAACCGTCGACATCGCCGCCGAAGCGGTAGCCGGCGAGGTAGCCCAGGGTCTCGTCGTCGAGGAAGTCGGCGACCGCCGCCAGCGCCGCGTCGTCGAAGGTGAACTGCCGCAACGCCTCGACGAACCGCGCGGTCCCCGCCACCACGCCGTAACGGCGGCCGTCGGGCAGGCGGCGGGCGAAGATCTCGAACGTCGCGCGCCGGTGCGCGGTCCCGTCGCGCAGCGCGGCTGCCAGCATCGTCAGCTCGTATTTGTCGGTCAGCAGCGCGGCTGTCACAGCTGCCACCGTAACCCGTATGGCCGTCCCGGTATCCTGACGGCATGGTCACACCGGCGAAAGCCCCGGGAACCCGCGAGCAGCGCGACGTGGCCACGGTGCCGGACCAGGACGAGGCCACCGAGGCGCCCTGGGTGACCATCGTCTGGGACGATCCGGTGAACCTGATGACCTACGTGACCTACGTCCTGCAGAAGCTGTTCGGCTACAGCGAGCCGCATGCCACCAAGCTGATGCTGCAGGTGCACAACGAGGGGAAGGCCGTCGTGTCGGCGGGCAGCCGCGAGTCCATGGAGGTCGATGTGTCCAAGCTGCACGCCGCGGGGCTCTGGGCGACCATGCAGCAGGACCGCTGACGGGGACGCTGGAGTGCGCAAATGGAAGCGGGTGCAGACGGCCGACGGTGCGAGGTTCCGGTCCGCGCTGGAAGCGCATGAGGCGGCGCTGCTGCACAGCCTGGTCAGCTCGGTGAAGGGCATGCTCGACGAGCGTGAATCATCTGCTCCCGCAGACGAACTCGAAGAGATCACCGGGATGCGGACCGGGCACACCGCACCCCCGCCGGACGCCACCATGAGACGGCTGCTGCCGGACTTCTTCCGGGCGGCCACCGATCACCCGGCCGGGTCCGGCACCGCGGAGAGCCTCAACAGTGCGTTGCGCAGCCTCCACGAACCGGAGATCCTGGCCGCCAAACGTGATGCGGCACAACGCCTGCTGGACACCATGCCGGCCGGCGGCGGGCGGTTCGAGCTCACCGAGGACGATGCGCACGCCTGGGCGGCCGCGGTCAACGACGTCCGGCTGGCGCTGGGGACCATGCTCGACATCGACGCCATCGGTGGCGACGACCTGCCCCCGGACCACCCGATGGCCGGACATGTGGACGTGTACCAGTGGTTGACGGTGCTGCAGGAGTATCTCGTGCTCAGCCTGGTCGGAAAGCCCCTCCGATGAGCGGATCGATCACCGACGTCGCGGGCATCCGCGTCGGCCACCACGACCGGCTGGACGCCGACGCCGCGCTGGGCAGCGGGTGGGCCAGCGGCACCACCGTCGTGCTCACCCCGCCCGGCACCGTCGGGGCGGTCGCCGGGCGGGGCGGTGCCCCGGGCACCAGGGAGACCGATCTCCTCGATCCGAGCAACTCGGTGCGCCATGCCGACGCCGTCGTGCTGACCGGCGGGAGCGCCTACGGGCTGGCCGCCGCCGACGGGGTGATGACGTGGCTCGAGGAGCAGGGCCGCGGCGTCGCACTCGACGGCGGTGTGGTGCCGATCGTGCCCGCCGCGGTGATCTTCGATCTTCCCGTCGGCGGCTGGGCGTGCCGGCCGACCGCGGAGTTCGGTTACACCGCCGCCGCGAGCGCGGGTGTCGACGTCGCGGTGGGAACCGTCGGCGCCGGGGTCGGGGCGCGGGCCGGGGTCATCAAGGGCGGGGTGGGCACGGCCTCGGTCGTCCTGGACAGCGGGGTGACGGTCGGGGCGATCGTCGTGGTCAACTCCGCGGGCGAGGCCTTCGACACCGCGACCGGACTGCCGTGGATGGCCGAGTACCGCCGGGAGTTCGGGCTCGTCGACCCGCCGGCCGACCAGATCGCGGCCTATGCGGGCCGCCACCGGGAGCTCAGCCCGCTCAACACGACGATCGCCGTGGTCGCGACCGACGCCGCGCTCAGCCCCACCGGCTGCCGCCGTGTGGCGGTCGCCGCGCACGACGGGTTGGCCCGCACGCTGCGGCCGTGTCACACACCGCTCGATGGCGATACGGTGTTCGCACTGGCCACCGGTGCCGTCGAGGTGCCTCCGGACCCCACCACACCGGCGTCGATGTCACCCGAGGTGCCGCTGATGACCGCGATCGGGGAGGCGGCGGCGGACGTCCTGGCCCGCGCCGTGATGGTCGGCGTGCTCGCCGCCGAGGGGGCCGCCGGAATACCGACGTACCGGGACCTGTTGCCCGGAGCGTTCGGATGAGCCGTTGAAGAGGGAACAGGGAAGAGGGAACAGGGGAGTGCAGTGCTGACGATCCGCGCCGATCTGGTCGACGCCATGGTCGCGCACGCCCGCGCCGACCACCCGGACGAGGCGTGCGGCATCCTCGCCGGTCCGGAGGGCTCCGACCGGCCCGAACGCCATATCGCGATGCTCAACGCCGAGCGGTCGCCGACGTTCTACCGATTCGATTCGATGGAGCAGTTGCGGGTCCACCGCGAGATGGAAGCGGCCGGTGAGGTGCCCGTCGTCATCTACCACTCCCACACCGGCACCGAGGCGTATCCCAGCCGGACCGACGTCTCGATCGCCCAGGAACCCGACGCCCACTACGTCCTGATCTCCACCCGCGACCCCGAGGACCACGAACTGCGCAGCTACCGCATCGTGGACGGAGTCGTCACCGAAGAGCCCGTCACGATCGTCGAGCAGTACTGAGTAAAGGAACTCCCATGTCCGTCACCGTCGAGATCCCCACCATCCTGCGCACCCACACCGGGGGCGAGAAGCGCGTCAGCGCCTCCGGCGCCACGCTCGCCGAGATCATCAACGACCTCGAGGCGAACTACTCCGGCATCTCCGAGCGGCTCGTCGACCCCGACAAACCGGGCAAGCTGCACCGGTTCGTCAACATCTACGTCAACGACGAGGACGTCCGGTTCTCGGGCGGTCTGGACGCCACGATCTCCGACGGGGATTCGGTGACGATCCTGCCCGCCGTGGCAGGTGGGTGACCTTGGCGCGTTACGACTCGGTGCTCGAGGCCCTCGGCAACACGCCGCTGGTGGGCTGCCCGCGCCTGTCACCCCGCTGGGATGACGACGAACACGGACCGCACGTGCGGCTGTGGGCCAAACTCGAGGACCGCAACCCCACCGGCTCGATCAAGGACCGGCCCGCGCTGCGGATGATCGAGCAGGCCGAGCGCGACGGGTTGCTGCATCCCGGTTCGACGATCCTGGAACCCACCAGCGGCAACACCGGGATCTCGCTGGCGATGGCCGCCCTGCTCAAGGGCTACCGGATGATCTGCGTGATGCCCGAGAACACCTCGGTCGAACGCAGGCAACTGCTCGAGTTGTACGGCGCGCGGATCATCGACTCGCCGGCCGAGGGCGGCTCCAACACCGCGGTGGCGCACGCCAAGGAACTGGCGGCGGCCAACCCGGAATGGGTGATGCTCTACCAGTACGGCAACCCCGCCAACGCCGACGCGCACTACTACGGCACCGGGCCCGAACTGCTCGCCGACCTGCCCGAGATCACGCACTTCGTCGCGGGGCTCGGCACCACCGGGACGCTGATGGGCACCGGCCGGTTCTTGCGCGAGAAGGTGCCGGGTGTGCAGATCGTGGCCGCCGAGCCGCGCTACGGCGAGGGCGTCTACGCGCTGCGCAACATCGACGAGGGGTTCATCCCCGAGCTCTACGACCCCGACGTGCTGACGACGCGGTTCTCCGTCGGATCCTTCGACGCCATCAAGCGGACCCGCGAACTGGTCACCCAGGAGGGCATCTTCGCGGGTGTCTCCACCGGGGCGATCCTGCATGCGGCGCTCGGCATGGCCGTCAAGGCGATCAAGGCGGGGGAGCGTGCCGACATCGCGTTCACCGTGTGCGACGCGGGCTGGAAGTACCTGTCGACCGGTGCCTATGCCGGTAGCCTCGACGACGCCGAAGACGCGTTGGAAGGGCAACTATGGGCATGACGGGCCCGGGGTATCCCGCCAATCCGCCGGCGCCGCAGCAGAAGCGGCCGGCGTGGGTGGTCGGCGGGGTCACGATCGTCAGCTTCGTCGTCCTGCTGTACGTGATCGAACTGTTCGACTCCCTCACCGGACACCGCCTCGACGAGAACGGCATCCGTCCGCTGGAGACCGACGGTCTGTGGGGCGTCGTGTTCTCGCCGCTGCTGCACGCCGACTGGCAGCATCTGCTCGCCAACACCGGTCCGGCGCTGGTGCTCGGGTTCCTGATGACGCTGGCCGGGTTGTCCCGGTTCATCTACGCGACCGCGATCGTGTGGATACTCGGCGGGCTCGGCACCTGGCTGATCGGCAACCTCGGTACGCACTGCCCCTATGTCGGTGTGCGCTGCGAGGTCAACCACATCGGCGCGTCGGGTCTCATCTTCGGCTGGCTCGCGTTCCTCATCGTGTTCGGGTTCTTCACGCGCAAGGCCTGGGAGATCGTCGTCGGCGTCATCGTGCTGTTCGTCTACGGCGGCATCCTGCTCGGCGTGCTGCCCGGCACGCCCGGGGTGTCCTGGCAGGGACATCTGTGCGGCGCGGTCGCCGGTGTCGTGGCCGCCTACGTCCTGTCCAGTCCGGAGCGCAAGGCCCGCGAGCTGCGCCGGTCGCGGACCGCACCGCCGTACCTGACGTCGTGACCACCCCGGCGGGCGATCGGCTGGGCCCGATCGGAATCTTCGATTCCGGCGTCGGGGGGCTCACGGTCGCGCGGGCGATCATCGACCAACTGCCCGACGAGGACATCGTCTACGTCGGTGACACCGGCAACGGACCGTACGGTCCGCTGACCATCCCCGAGATCCGTGCGCACGCGCTGGCGATCGGCGACGACCTCGTCGAGCGCGGCGTCAAGGCGCTGGTCATCGCGTGCAACACGGCGTCGTCGGCCTGCCTGCGCGACGCCCGCGAGCGCTACGCGCCGGTGCCGGTCGTCGAGGTGATCCTGCCCGCGGTGCGCCGGGCGGTGGCCGCCACCCGCAGCGGCCGCATCGGGGTGATCGGCACGTCGGCGACCATCGCCTCCGGCGCCTACCAGGACGCGTTCGCCGCCGCCCGCGACATCGAGGTCCTCGGCGTCGCCTGCCCCCGGTTCGTCGACTTCGTCGAACGCGGCGTGACCAGCGGACGCCAGGTTCTCGGGCTGGCCGAGGCCTACCTCGAACCACTGCAGCGGGCCGACGTCGACACGCTCGTGCTCGGCTGCACGCACTACCCGATGCTGTCCGGTCTGATCCAGCTCGCGATGGGCGATCACGTCACCCTGGTGTCCAGTGCGGAGGAGACGGCCAAGGACCTGCTTCGGGTGCTGACCGAACTCGACCTGCTGCGTCCGCATCCCGCCGATCCCGGCGCCACCCCGGCCACCCGGGTGTTCGAATCCACCGGAGACCCAGCGGCTTTCACCGCCCTGGCGGCCCGGTTCCTGGGTCCGAGTCTGGACGGGGTGCGGCCAGTACAGCGTCGCGTCGAGGCGTAGCGCCCACCGGACCCGCGACCGGTGGTGACAAACCGGCCATGTTTTCGTCAACGGGGTATTGGGCATGGCAAGCTAGTGAGCGTGCGAATCACCGTACTCGGTTGCTCCGGCAGTGTGGTCGGGCCTGATTCGCCGGCGTCCGGATATCTTCTGACCGCACCCGACACCCCGCCGCTGGTGCTGGATTTCGGCGGCGGCGTGCTGGGCGCGCTGCAACGGCATGCCGACCCCAACGCGGTGTCGGTGCTGCTGAGCCACCTGCACGCCGATCACTGCCTGGACCTGCCCGGGCTCTTCGTGTGGCGCCGCTACCACCCGTCGCCCGCCCCCGATCGCGGGGTGCTCTACGGACCGGCCAACACCTGGGCCCGGCTGGGGGCCGCCTCCTCGCCGGAGGGCGGGGAGATCGACGACATCTCCGACATCTTCGAGGTGCGGAACTGGTCGGACAACTCCGCCGTGCAGATCGGCGCGGTGTCGGTGCTGCCGCGTCTGGTCTGTCACCCCACCGAGTCCTACGGCATGCGTTTCACCGATCCGTCCGGTACGACGTTCGTCTACAGCGGTGACACCGGCTTCTGCGAGCCGCTCATCGAACTCGCCCGGGGCGCCGACATGTTCCTGTGCGAGGCGTCGTGGACCCATTCGCCGGACCGTCCGCCCGGGCTGCACCTGTCGGGTACCGAGGCCGGCCGGGCGGCCAAGCTCGCCGGGGTGGGGGAACTGTTGCTCACCCACATCCCGCCGTGGACCTCGCGCGAGGACGTCATCAGTGAGGCGAAGGCGGAGTTCGACGGTCCGGTGCACGCGGTGGTGTGCAACGAGTCGTTCGACGTCACGAAGCGCTGACTCCCGGGCCGCCCCGTCGGGCCGAGCGGATAGGGTTGGGCCGTGTCCAGACGAGAAGACGGTCGGCTCGACGACGAGTTGCGTCCGGTGCGGATCACCCGCGGTTTCACCTCGCACCCCGCCGGTTCGGTGCTGGTCGAGTTCGGCGAGACCCGTGTGATGTGCACGGCCAGCGTCACCGAGGGGGTGCCGCGCTGGCGTAAGGGAACCGGGCAGGGCTGGCTCACCGCCGAGTACGCGATGCTGCCCGCCGCCACACACGACCGCTCCGACCGGGAATCGGTCAAGGGCCGTGTCGGCGGCCGCACCCAGGAGATCAGCCGGCTGGTCGGCCGGTCGCTGCGGGCCTGCATCGACTTGAATGCGTTGGGGGAGAACACGATCGCGATCGACTGCGATGTGTTGCAGGCCGACGGCGGCACCCGCACCGCGGCGATCACCGGGGCCTATGTCGCGTTGGCCGACGCAGTCACCTACCTCGCCGCGGCCGACAAACTCTCCGACCCCCGACCGCTGTCGTGCGCGATCGCGGCGGTCAGTGTGGGCGTCGTGGACGGCCGGGTGCGGGTGGACCTGCCGTACACGGAGGATTCGCGCGCCGAGGTCGACATGAACGTGGTCGCCACCGACACCGGCACGCTGGTCGAGATCCAGGGCACCGGTGAGGGCGCGACGTTCCCGCGTTCGACCCTGGACAAGCTGCTCGACCTCGCGCTGGCGTCGTGCGAGCAGTTGTTCGTCGTCCAGCAGGAGGCGCTCGCGGCCCCGTATCCGGGTGTGCTGCCCGAGCCGAAGACGCCGCCGAAGAAGGCGTTCGGAAGCTGACGCGCACCCGAGAGCAATGACCGTCGAACTCCTGGTCGCCAGCCGCAACCGCAAGAAACTGGCCGAACTGCGAAGGGTGCTCGACGCCGCGGGGGTGTCCGGGCTGACCCTGCTCTCCCTCGACGACGTCGCACCGTTCGACGAGGCGCCGGAGACCGGGGCGACGTTCGAGGAGAACGCACTCGCCAAGGCGCGCGACGCGTTCCGCGCCACCGGCGTGGCCACCGTCGCCGACGATTCCGGGCTCGAGGTGGACGCCCTCAACGGGATGCCCGGGGTGCTCTCGGCGCGCTGGGCCGGGACCCACGGCGACGACGCGTCGAACACCGCGCTGCTGCTCGCCCAACTGCGCGACGTTCCCGACGACCGGCGCGGGGCGGGGTTCGTCTCGGCGTGCGCGCTGGTCGACGGCGCGCAGGAGGTCGTGGTGCGTGGCGTGTGGCGCGGTGCGCTCACCCGGGAGCCACGCGGGGAGGGTGGCTTCGGTTACGACCCGGTGTTCCTGCCCGAGCACTCCGATCGCACGGCCGCGGAGTTGACGCCGGCCGAGAAGGACGCCGCCAGCCACCGCGGGCGGGCGCTCGCGCAGCTGGTCCCGGCGCTACGGGCGCTCGTCGACTGACGTCACGTCGTCCGCACAAGTCGGGCAAGTTTTAGATAGACAACCTAATGGGTAGCATGCCCGTCGTGGCTCGGCACGGTGTGGGGACGACGGATACGGCAGTGGCCGCGCGTGTGCGCCCGAACGTGCTCATCGCGGTCCTCGCGGCGGCCGGCATCAGCGTGTCGCTGATGCAGACGCTGATCATCCCGCTGATCCCGGAGCTGCCCACCCTGTTGCGGACCGGCCCGGACAACGCGTCGTGGGCGATCACCGCGACGCTGCTCACGGCGGCGGTCGCGACACCGCTGTTCGGTCGGCTCGGCGACATCTACGGCCCCAAACCGGTGCTGATGACCTGCGCGGCCCTGCTCACCGCCGGTTCGGTGATCGCCGCGCTCAGCACCGCGCTCCTCCCGGTGATCGTCGGCCGGGGTCTGCAGGGGTTCGGAATGCCGATCATCCCGCTGGGGATCAGCGTGTTGCGCGCGGCCGTACCCGCCGACCGGGTGGGGTCGGCGATGGGGATCATGAGTGCCTCACTCGGAGTGGGCGGTGCGCTGGGCCTGCCGCTGTCGGCGGTGATCGCGCAGAACTTCAACTGGCATGTGCTCTTCTGGTTCGCCGCCGGGCTCGGCGCGGCTGCCCTGCTCGGCTTCGCCGTCCTTGTGCCGCCGGTGGGGTCGCGGACCTCGGAACGCGTGGACGTCCTCGGAGCCCTGGGCCTGGCCGGCGGGCTGACCACGCTGCTGCTGGCGATCTCCAAGGGCCAGACCTGGGGTTGGACCAGCACCACGACGCTGAGCCTGTTCGCCGCCTCACCGGTCATCTTCGCGGTGTTCGCCTGGTGGCAGTTGCGGGCGCCGGCACCGATCGTCGACCTGCGCACCACGGTCCGGCGGCCGGTGCTCACCACGAACCTGGCGTCGGTCGGCGTGGGGTTCGGCCTCTTCGCGCTGTCACTGGTCGCGCCGCAGGTGCTGGAACTGCCGACCCAGACCGGTTACGGGCTCGGGCAGTCGATGTTGCACGCGGGCCTGTGGATGGCGCCCGGCGGGCTGGCGATGATGGTGTCCGCGCCGATCGCCGCCCGGATCGCGGCGGTGACCGGACCCCGGCTCACGCTCGTCGTCGGCTGCGCGATCATCTCGGTGTCGTACCTGATCGGCCTTCGACTCCTGGACAGCCCCGTCGAGGTGCTGATCCTCAACGTCGCGGTCAGCGTCGGCGTCGGCTTCGCGTTCGCCTCGCTGCCCGCACTGATCAACGCGGCCGTCCCGGTGACGGAGACCGCCGCGGCCAACGGCATCAACGCGTTGGCCCGGTCATTGGGCACCTCCGTCTCCAGCGCGGTGATGGGCGCGGTGCTGGCGGGGATGACGACGTCGTTCGCCGGCCGGGTTCTGCCGTCGCTGGAGGGTTTCCACACCGCGCTGATCATCGCGGCCTGCGCGGCGGGCGTCGCGGGCCTGATCGCGCTGGCCATCCCCAAGCCGACGCCCGTGCCCGAGGCGGCGTCCCGCGCACCGGAGCCTCCGGTGCGCGATCTCGAGGCGGTGCTGACGCGGCTGGGCAGGCATTCCGCGCTGGGCGCCTACGACGACGGTCTGCCGATGCAGTTCCTCGGGCGGCGGACGTACGTGCTGCTGGCCCACCTCGAGCAGGCCGGGCCCGCATCGGTCGAAGAGATCGCCGACGCGCTGGGCGTCGACACCGCGACGGTGGGCAGCGAGGCGTTCGTCATGCTGCGCGACGGTCTCGTCGAACCGGTGGCGCAGGACAGCGCACCCGCGTGGTCGGGGCGCACGCCGCGCTTCGCGTTGACCGTGGGCGGCCGGGATCGGTTGCGGCGGCAGCGGTCTCACAAGGTGGCCGGGCTGCGCCGCGCGGTCGACGGATGGGACCACGCCGACGTCGAGGCGCTGGTCGGCTACGTGACGCGGCTGACCGACGACATCGACGAGGTGCGTCGCGGCGTCCCGCCGGTCACAGGCCGAAGCGTGCCTTGAGGTTCTTCGTCTGGAAGTGCTCGACGATGATGCCGAGCAGCGGGATCGTACCGGCGAGCAGCACGCCGATGGTCTTGCCGATCGGCCACCGCACCTTGACCGCCAGGTTCGCGGTGAACAACAGGTAGGCGAAGTACACCCAGCCGTGGATGGGGGCGACCAGCCACAGGAACGGCCAGTCCACCTTGACGATGTACTTGAGCACCATCTCGGCGCACAGCACGATCAACCAGATACCCGTCGCCCAGGCCAGGATGCGGTAGTTGCGGACCGCCTTGGCGATGGTCTCGATCGACACTCCGGCGGGCGCGGTGTCCGGCGTCTGCGGTGCGGTCATGGTGCGGTTCTGCCTTCGTTGTCGGCTTTGGCGAGATCAGCAAGGTAGGCGTTGTACTCACGCAGCGCGGGATCGTCGTCGGACGGGGGAGGCGGGGCCGCCGCGGTGCGGTCGGGCAGCAGGTCGGCGGGGATCTCGGTGACCGCGTCGCTGGGGTGCGGTGCGGGCGGGGCTTCCTCGTAGCGGACGAACTTGTAGTACGCGTACACGCAGAACCCGGCGAACATCGGCCACTGGAGGGCGTAGCCGAGGTTCTGGAACGAGCCGGACGTCGACTCCCAGCGGGTCCACTGCCACCACGCCAGCGCGAGGCAGCCGGCTGCGGCCGCCACGACCAGCAGGATCAGCGCCGGTCTCCTACGCCGTGTAGTGGACACGGCTCCACGGTACCGCTTGGTGTTCGAGGCGACGAAACGCTCGGAGGCCTGGACGGTACGATGGCCACGCTGCGGGCGTGGCGAAATCGGTATACGCGCCGGCTTTAGGTGCCGGTGCTCGAAAGAGCGTGTGGGTTCGAGTCCCTCCGCCCGCACTCCTTGTCACCCGGCCAGGCACCATGGCCTGGTGACACTCCTTCGCCTCCTCGCCCGCGTCCTTCTCGGTGCGTCCCTCCTTTTCGCGGGGATCGGTCACCTGACCTTCGCCCGCACCGACTTCTACGCCCAGGTGCCGCCCTGGCTGCCGCTGAACGTCGACCTCGTGGTGATCGCGTCGGGTGTCGTGGAGATCGCGCTCGGCGCGGCCCTGATCGTGCTGCACCGGTGGCGGGTCCCGGTCGGCTGGATCACCGCCGCGTTCTTCGTCGCGATCTTCCCCGGCAACATCTCCCAGTTCCTCACCCACACCGACGCGTTCGGCCTCGACTCCGACCGTGACCGCGCCGTCCGGTTGCTCTTCCAGCCCGTTCTCGTGGTGTGGGCGCTGTGGTCGACGGAAGCGTGGGCGGCATGGCGCAGGCCCAAGGCGGTGGAGGAGCACCCGCATGTCCGGGCGTGACCGCGACGAGGCCGGCCGACCCCGCAACAGCCGCCCGCGGGACGCGCTCGGCCGGCCGCTGCCTCCGGGCAGCGAGGGCGTCGACCGCATCCCCGACGACCTTCACCTGCCGCCGGACGAGACGCTGGCCTACGCCCAACGCCTGGTCGACGCCGGACGTGCGTTCCACGCGCACGAGGTGCTCGAGGCGGCGTGGAAGAACGGCCCCGACGACGAGCGGTCGCTCTGGCAGGGGCTCGCGCAGGTGATGGTCGGCATCACCCACGTCCAGCGCGGCAATCCCGACGGCGCCCGCGCGCTGTTGCGCCGCGGCGCGGGGCGGCTCGCGGAGGCGCCCGCGCGCTACGGCGTCGACGTGGCCGGTGTGCGCGGCTACGCCGAGGGTCTCGAGCGTGAGCTGGACTCTGGTCGCGAGATACCGGCCGACCGGCTCAGGCCCACGCTCGTGCGCGCCGACTGAAACCACCCCCTGCTTACGCGGATAAGCGGTAGTCTCCCTCTCGCCATGGAGAGTCAGATATCCGCGCCCGCACCCGCCGATTCGGCGGCCATCCGCAAGGCGGTCGCCGGCGCGTCGATCGGTAACGCCGTCGAATGGTTCGACTTCGCGATCTACGGCTTCCTCGCGACGTTCATCGCGGCCGAATTCTTTCCGGCGGGCAACGACACCGCCGCGCTGCTGAACACGTTCGCGATCTTCGCGGCGGCGTTCTTCATGCGGCCCCTCGGCGGTTTCGTGTTCGGCCCGCTCGGCGACCGCATCGGCCGACAGCGGGTGCTCGCGGTGGTCATCCTGCTGATGTCGGCGGCCACGCTCGGCATCGGCCTGCTGCCCACCTACGCGAGCATCGGGGTGGCCGCGCCGCTGCTGCTGCTGTTCCTGAGGTGCCTGCAGGGGTTCTCCGCGGGCGGTGAATACGGCGGCGGCGCAGTCTATCTCGCCGAGTACGCGCGCGATCGCAGCCGCGGGCTGACGGTGACGTTCATCGCCTGGTCCGGCGTCGTCGGCTTCCTGCTCGGGTCGGTGACGGTCACGGTGCTGCAGGCGCTGCTGCCCGCCGCGGCGATGGAGAGCTACGGCTGGCGCATCCCGTTCCTGCTCGCCGCGCCGCTGGGACTGGTCGGCCTTTACATCCGGTTGCGCCTCGACGACACGCCGGAGTTCGCGGCGCTGTCGGAGACCGACCGGGTGGCGTCGTCGCCGCTGCGCGAGGCGGCCACCACCGCGTGGCGACCGATCCTGCAGGTGATCGGCCTGTTCATCGTGTTCAACGTCGGCTACTACGTGGTGTTCACATTCCTGCCGACGTACTTCATCAAGACCCTCGAATTCGGCAAGACCGCGTCGTTCGTCTCGATGTCGCTGGCCAGCCTGGTCGCCCTGGTGCTGATCCTGCCGCTGGCGGCGCTGTCGGACCGCATCGGCAGACGCCCCCTGCTGATCGGCGGTGCGGTGGCGTTCGTGGTCTCGGCCTATCCGCTGTTTCTGCTGCTGAACTCGGGTTCGCTCGCCGCGGCGATCACCGCGCACTGCGTGCTGGCGGCCATCGAGTCGGTCTACGTGTCGACCGCCGTCACCGCAGGCGTCGAACTGTTCGCCACCCGGGTGCGCTACAGCGGCTTCTCCATCGGCTACAACGTCTCGGTCGCGGCGTTCGGCGGAACGACCCCGTACGTCGTCACCTGGCTGACCGCGACCACCGAGAACAACCTCGCCCCGGCGCTCTACCTGATCGTCGCCGCGGTCGTGTCGCTCGCGACGCTGCTGACGCTGCGCGAGTCCGCCGGCCGGCCGCTGGCCGCGACAGCCGTCGCTGACGTGCGACGATGAGCCGGTGAGCGGTAGGGGAGCGGCGAGGCCGACAAAGGCCGACGTGGCGCGATTGGCCAACGTGTCGACGGCCACCGTCAGCTACGTCCTCAACAACGTGGAGAGCCAACGCATCTCGTTGCGCACCCGCGACGCGGTGCGCAAGGCCGCCGAGACACTCGGCTACCGGCCGAATCTGGCCGCGCGCAACCTCGCGGTCGGCGGGAGCGGCATCGTGCTGTTCATCGTGCCGCGCATCGCGCTCGGCGAACTGCCGATGGAGGTCGGCAGCAGGCTCACGACCGCGCTCGCCCGTCACGGCATCGTGCTGTCGTTGCAGTTCGAGACCGACGACGACCGCAACGTCGTCGACGCGATCAACGATCTGAACCCGGTCGCGGTCACGAGCGTCTTCCCGCTGACCGGGACGGCACTCGCGGCCGCCGAGGCCGCCTGCATCCCGCAGATCCACGTCGGCAGCGCGCAGTTGCGCGCACTCGGCGACCTGCATCTGTCCATCGGTGACCTGCGGATCGCGCATCTGAAAGAGCGGGGACACCGCCGGCTCGCCTTCGCCTACTCCGACGTCGACAAGCTCCGACCGCTCGGCGACTACTGGCTCGCCGGGCTCCAGGTGCGCGCCCGCGAGCACGGGCTGCCCGAGCTCGCGGTCGGCACGCTCGCCACCGACGGGAGCGACGCCGCCGAGGTCGTGACCGGCTGGGTGGGCCAGGGCGTGACGGCGGTGTGCGCGCAGAGCGACGAGACGGCGTTCGTGGTGCTGCACGGGCTGCGCGAAGCCGGTCTGCGGTGCCCCGGCGATCTGGCCGTCATGGGCGTCGACGCGCGTCCGCTCGGGGCGGTGAGCGGTCCGCCGCTGACCTCGGTCGGGTTCGACGCCAAGGAGATCGTGGACGTCGCGGTCGCGGCGATGATGGCCGAACTCGGCTACCCGATCGAGTATCAGCCCAGCGCCCGCAACGTCGCGCGGTTGATCCGGCGCTCATCGACCTGAGCGTTACATCCAGCCGCAGAATTGTTGCTTTCGACCACGCTTACGCGTGTAAGCTCCCTACCGCGTACAGAGAGGCGGATTTCCGTGACCGTGAGTGCCAGCCCCGACGTCTACTTCGACCCGTACGACGTCGACCTCAATGCCGATCCCTACCCCATGTTCAAGCGCCTCCGCGAGGAGGCGCCGCTGTACTACAACACGCAGTACGACTTCTACGCCGTGAGCCGCTACGACGACGTCTGCAAGGCGCTCGTGGACCACGAGACCTTCAGTTCCAAGCGTGGCGCGATCATCGAGCTCATCAAGGCCAACATCGACATCCCGCCGGGCACGGTGATCTTCGAGGACCCGCCGATCCACGATGTGCACCGCAAGCTGCTCGCCCGCATGTTCACCCCGCGCAAGATCAACGCCCTCGAGCCGAAGATCCGCGAGTTCTGTGCACAGAGTCTCGATCCGCTGGTCGGGGCCGGGCGTTTCGACTTCATCACCGACTTCGGCGCGCAGATGCCGATGAAGGTGATCAGCTCGCTGCTCGGCATCCCCGAGGACGACCAGGAGATGATCCGCGACTACGGCAACGCCCAGTTGCGCACCGAGGCGGGTAAGCCGATGTCGGCGGCCGAGCAGGGCATGGTCACCGGCGAGGTCTTCGAGGCCTACATCGACTGGCGCAAGGACAATCCGTCCGACGACATCATGACCGAACTGCTCAACGTCGAGTTCACCGACGAGACCGGTACCGTCCGCCGGCTGCGCCGTGAGGAGCTGCTCGTCTACCTCAACGTGGTCGCGGGCGCAGGCAACGAGACCACGACACGGTTGATCGGCTGGGCGGCCAAGGTGCTGGCCGAGCACCCCGACCAGCGCAGGGAACTGGTCGAGAACCCGGCCCTCATCCCGCAGGCCGTCGAGGAACTGCTGCGCTTCGAACCCCCGGCCCCGCACGTCGCGCGCTACGTGACCCGCGACGTCGAGATCCACGGCCATACGGTTCCCGAGGGCAGCGTGATGCTGATGCTGATCGGCGCCGCCGTCCGCGACCACCGCCAATTCCCGCCCGACGGCGACGTTTTCGACATCCACCGCGAACCGCGCCAGCATCTCGCCTTCAGCGTCGGCACGCACTACTGTCTCGGGTCGGCGCTCGCGCGACTGGAGGGGCGGATCGCGCTCGAGGAGATCCTCAAACGGTTCCCGGAGTGGGACGTCGACATGGCCAATGCCGCGCTGTCCCCGACGTCGACTGTGCGGGGCTGGGATTCGATGCCGGCGATCGTGCGATGACCAGTGCCGCGCTGGAGGTGCCGAAGGACTGGGACGAGATCACCCCGGACTGGATGACGGCTGCGCTGTCCACGCACCATCCGGATGCGGTCGTCGACTCCGTCGACGTCGACCTGCGCGACGACGGCACCAACCGGCGGGCGCGGCTGCGCCTCGGCTACGCGGCGGGCTCGGGTCCGGAGACGGTGTTCGTCAAGGCCGTCGACCCGGCCCACCGCGACCTGGTCCGGCTCACCAGCGGTCTGTTCCACGAACCGCGGCTGTTCAACTCCTCGGTGGACCTGCCGCTGGAACACCCGACCGTGTTCACAGCACTGGTCGACGAGGCCGCCGAGGACTTCATCCTGGTGATGGAGGATCTCACCGCGCGTGACGCCGACCCGCGGGACGCCACCCGCCCGCTGAGCGTCGAACAGGCGGCGACGGGGGTGCGCGGTCTGGCGCGGATGCACGGTCGGTACTGGGGGACAAGGGTTCTCGATGAGCCGGCGCTCGACTGGCTGGAGCCGTTCGTCCCGTGGGACGGGATGGGCGCCGCACCGCTGTCGGAGGCGCAGAAGCGCCTCGGTGACGATGCGCCGGACGTCGTGATGGCGTTGACCATCGGCGAACTGATCGACGACATCTGGAAGCCGTACATCCGCAGCCTGACCAAGGCGCCGCAGACCCTCCTGCACGGCGATCCGCACATCGGCAACACCTATCTGCTGCCCAGCGGTGAGGTCGGGTTCCTGGACTGGCAGGTTGCCCGCAGGGGGAACTGGTCGTTGGACCTGGGGTATTTTCTGCAGGGCGCGTTGACGATCGAGGACCGGCGGCGCAGCGAGCGTCACCTGCTCGAGGAGTACCGCGACGCGCTCGGCCTGCCCGCCGACGAGCTGCCGTCACTCGGAGAGATCTGGCTGCGCTACCGGGCGTCGGTCGCGCACGGGCTCACGCTGTGGCTGTGCACCGCCAGCGCCGGCGAGCTGTGGCAGCGTCCGGACATCGCGATCGCTCTGGCCCAACGGTATTCGGCCGCGTACGCCGATCTGCAGACCACCGAGGCGCTGGCCGACATCGACACCTGAGTCCGTCTCACCGAACCCGGGGCTGCCGCCACGGCCCGGGCATCAGGCTGACCGACACCGCGGAGATCACCGACACCGCGATCATGTAGGCGGCGATCGCATCGCTGGAGCGGGTCGCCGCGTAGAGCGCGGTGGCGATGGTGGGCGCGAACGCCGATCCGATCACCGCCGACAGCGTGTAGCCCAGGGAGACACCGCTGTAGCGGACGTCGGCGTCGAAGGCCAGGCTGAACAGCGATCCGGTCACCCCGGCCGCCGGTGCCATCGCCAGCCCGAACACCAGCACGAGGGCGAGCAGGAACAGCCCGGGCCGACCGGTGTTGATCAGGGCGAAGACGGGCAGCACCGACAGGCCCATCGCGACCACGCCGGCCAGGAAGACCGGTTTGCGGCCGACGGCATCGGACACCCTGCCGAACACCGGATACATCACGACCGCCACCACAGCGGCCACGCACACACCGAGAAGTGCCTGCGCGCGGTCGATCCCGGCCGCGGTCGTCGCATACGAGACCAGATATGCCACGCAGATGTAGGCGAACACGCCCTGCGACAGGTACGCCCCGGCGACGAGCAGGATCTGACGCCAGTGCCTCCGGAACGCCACCGCGATCGGCAGTCGGAGGACCGCGGAACGGGCCTGCACGGCCGCGAAGTCGGGGCTCTCGGCCAGCGAGAGCCGGATCACCAGACCGATGACGATCAACACGGCACTGGCCAGGAAGGGAACCCGCCAACCCCAGGACAGGAACTGCTCGTCGGGCAGCAACGAGACGGCGTAGAACGCCAGCGTGGCGGTGGCGGTGCCGGCCGGGGCGCCCATCTGCGGGAACGCGCCGTAGAGGCCCTTGCGGGCCGGTGAGGCGTGTTCGACCGCCATCAGGGTGGCGCCGCCCCATTCGCCGCCGACGGCGAACCCCTGCGCCAATCGCAACAGCGTCAACAGAATCGGCGCTGCGACGCCGATCTGCGGGTAGGTGGGCAGCGCGCCCATCAGCACCGTGGCGACGCCCATGATCAGTAGCGAGTAGACCAGCATCCGCTTGCGGCCGACGCGGTCGCCGTAGTGGCCGAAGACGATGCCGCCCAGCGGCCGGGCGACGAAGCCGACCCCGAACGTCGCGAACGACAACAGGAGTCCGGTCGCCGGTGACACGGCGGGAAAGAACAGCTTGGGGAACACCAGTGCCGCCGCGGTGCCGTAGATCAGGAAGTCGTAGTACTCGACGGTGGTCCCGATGAAGCTGGCCGACGCGACTCGCAGCGGCGACGTGCCGACGGTGGCGGTGGCACTGGTCGCTGCCATGCATCTGGACACTATCGGCCGTTGGGCGGCCCGGCAAGGGTTCTCGCGTGTGCCTCAGACCCGCATGCGCAGTGGACGATTGGCGCTTTCGCGCATGGTCAGGATGGTGGCCAGCGAGATGACGGCGGCGACGATCACGTAGTAGGCGGGGGCGAGTTCGTTCCCGGTGCGGTCGGTGAGCCAGGTCGCGACGTACGGTGCGGTGCCGCCGAACAGCGCCACCGACGTGTTGTAGCCGATCGAGTAGCCGCTGGAGCGCACCCGGGTCGCGAACAACTCCGCGCCCGCGGCCAGTGAAGCCGCCACGAACACCGCCTCGAGCGCGGACAGGCCGGCATGTCCGGCGATGGCGCCGAGCAACGACCCGGTGTTGAACAGCGCGAACAACGGATAGGCCAGAACGGCGAACCCCACGGCGCCGGCGATCAGCAGTGGTTTGCGGCCGACGCGGTCCGACAGCGCGCCGAGCGGGAGGATGAGCACCAGCCCGACAACGCTGGCCACGGTGATCGAGAGGAACGCGTCGGTCTTGGTGAAGTCGAGCGTCTCGGTCATGTAGCTCGGCAGGTACGTGAAGACGGTGTAGAAGCCGACGTTGTGGATGATGACGAGGCCGGCGATCTGCAGGATCGGCTTCCACGAGGTGGTCACCGCATCCTTGAGCGGCGAGCTGGACACCTCTCCGGACTCCTTGAGCTCCTCGAAATCCGGTGTGTCACCGAGCCGCAACCGGATGTAGAGGCCGACGCCGCCCAGCACGCCCGCGATGAGGAACGGGATACGCCACCCGTAGGAGTCCATCGCGGACTCGCTCAGCGCCGTCTCGAGCGCCGTGACGGTCACCGAGCCGAGCAGGAAGCCGACGACCACCGACCAGACCAGGAAACTGACGACGAACCCGCGGTGCCGGTTCGGCGCGAACTCAGCGAGATAACAAGCGCCGCTGCCGTATTCGCCGCCGGCCGAGAAGCCCTGCACGCACCGGAGAACGAGCAGCAACAACGGTGCGGCGACGCCGATGGCGTCATAGCTCGGCAGCAGGCCGATCGCGAAGGTGGAGGCCGACATCAGCAGGATGACCAGGGCCAGCACGCGTTGGCGGCCGATCCGGTCGCCGAGCGGTCCGAAGAAGAATCCGCCGAGCGGCCGCATGAAGAATGCGGCCGCGAAGACGGCGAAGGTGTTCAGCAGGGCGGCGGTGTCATCCGCGGTGGGGAAGAACGTCTTCGCGATGTAGGTGGCCAGGAAGCCGTAGATCGCGAAGTCGAACCACTCGACGGTGTTGCCGATGGCGGCGCCCCGCACCGCGCGCCGCACCGCGAGCGGGTCGGCCTCCCGTTGTCCGTCGATGGCGGCCATGGCTGCTCCTCGATCGATTCGTCCACCCCGGGCACTGCTGGGACGGTGCATTCCCGATCTTGTGCGGAACTAACCCGCGGACTGCCGGTCCAGCGGGGCGAAGATCGGCGTCGGGTCCACCCGGCCGCGCAGCAGCACCTCACCCTGGGCGGCCCAGTGGCGGCGTTCGCCCGGATCCGTGCGCTCGATGACCGCACCGGAGCACAACACCCGGGCATCGGAGGCCTTCGCGTGGTCGGCGAGTCGGGCGGCTTCGTTGACCGGGTCGCCGACCACCGTGTACTCGTAGCGGTTCTCGCCACCGATGTTTCCGGCGAACACCGGTCCGGCCGAGACGCCGATGCCGAAATCCAATGGTCTGCTGCGCAACTCATCGGCCAGGGTGCGGGCGGTCGCCAGGGCCGCGTCGGCGGGGCGGTCGATGGCCAGCGGCGCACCGAACACCGCGAGCGCGGCATCGCCCTGGAATTTGTTGATCAGCCCGTGGTGGTCGTCGACCGCGGCGACGACGATCCGGAAGAAGTCGTTGAGCAGTTCGGCGACCCGCTGCGGGTCCCGACCGGTGGCCAGCCGCGTGGACCCCACGAGATCGACGAAGAGTATCGCCGCCTCGCGTACGTCGCCCTGCCCACCGGTGGCCTCTTCGGCACGGCGCACGACCTCCGGTCCGACGTGGCGGCCGAACAGGTCGCGCAGCCGGTCGCGCTCGTTCAGCCCGGTGACCATCCGGTTGAACCCACTCTGCAGATGCCCGATCTCGGACCGGTCGTAGACGTCGACCAGGCGCCCGGCCTCGCCGCGCTCGATCTCACCCATCGCCTCGACCACATCGTGGACCGGGTCCGAGATCGACCGGGACACCACGATCAGGGTCCGCAGGCCGAGCAGCACCGCGACGAGTGCGAGCACCAGCACCGGTAGTTCGATCGACGCGGCGTCGCCCACCAGCCAGCCGAGGCGGCGCATCGCGACCAGCGTGACGATGCCCGCGCCGGGCAGCGCCGTGCACACGGTCCACATGAAGATCAGCCGCCCGCGCACCCCGGGCACCGGCTCGGCGTGTTGTCTCTCCGTCGTGAGCACCGACACCAGCGGGCGCAGCGGGCGCTGGGTGAACAGGAACCCCGTGCACACCGTGGCGGTGCCGCCGAACATTGCGGCGGTGGCGATCACGAGCAGGGTTTCGGTGCCCGTGCCGGCGTTGAGGGCGATCAGCACGCCGGCCGCCACGCCCCACGGCGCCAGGAGGACCGCGGACAGTCTCGCGGTGACGTTCGTCGCACCGGTGGACGCGGGGGCGCCGTCGGCCTGTCGGCGGAATGCCGGCGCCAGGGCGGCGACACCGCCCACCGTGGTGATCAGGATGCCGGCAACGATGAGGGCGCCCACCGCGATCAGGTTGCCGACGGTGAGCAGTGCGCGGGTCCCCACGACGTTCTCGACGCCCAGCGAGAGGACGATCGCGGTGACCTCGGCGGCCGTCAGCAGGAACGCGGCGGCCAGACCCGTGGTGTACCGGGCACGCACCGCGCGGTCGGTCAGTCGCTGGCGGGAAGCGGCTTGGCCTCTTTGAGGTTCAGCGGGGTGGTGCCGATGGACAGCGTGCCCGCGCCGGCCTTGGTGACCAGCACCTCGGCGCCGCCGTCGTCGACGTAGCGCTTGCCCATCACGTTGCCGTCGGACAGCGCCGGATCCAGCGCCGCGTCGGCCGACTTCTGGCCGTCCAGCGGCACCATCGGCACGCCGCCGGCGCGCAGGTCGTCGAGGCTGTCGGCGCTGCGCACCACGATCACCTGGGTGTCGCACACCTGGCTCTGCAGGCGGGTGCCGTTCTTGATCATGCGGGCTCCTTCTCGGGCTCGTCGGCTGCGGCTTGGAGTTCTTGGATCAGTTCGCGGCGCAGCACCTTGCCGGTGGCGTTCGTGGGCAGTTCGGCCCGGAACACCACCCGGTCGGGGGTGCGGGAGCCGCGCAGATGCCTGCGCACGTGTGCCCGCAGATCGTCGGCGTCGGGGGCGGCGCCGGGCGCCGGCACCACCACGGCCACGATGATCTGCCCCCACTGCGGATCCTCGGGCCCCACGACGGCGACGTCGCGGACGTCGGGGTGTTCGACGAGCACGTCCTCGATCTCGGCGGGCGCGATGTTCTCCCCGCCTCGGATGATCGTGTCGTCGGACCGGCCGCCGATGAACAGATATCCGTCGGCGTCGAGGGACGCGACGTCTTTGGTGGGGAACCAGCCGTCCGCATCGAGCACGGAGCCGATGTCGGTGTAGCGGCCCGAGACCTGGTCGCCGCGGACGAACAGCTCACCGGTCTCGCCGGGGCCGAGCACGGTGCCGTCGTCGCCGCGGATCTGCACCTCGATGCCGGGCACGATCTGGCCCACCGAGCCGAGTCGGCGCGCCACCTCCCCGTCGTCGGAGGCGAGTGCGGCACGGTGGTCGTCGGGCCCGAGCACGGCGATGGTGGAACTGGTCTCGGTGAGCCCGTAGGCGTTGACGAAGCCGACGTCGGGCAGCAGTTCGAGCGCCTGGCGCACCAGCGGCAGGGCCACCTTGGAACCGCCGTAGGCCAGGTTGCGCAACGTGGGTAGCGCCACCTTCTGCTCGGACAGCGCAGACACGATGCGGTCGAGCATGGTGGGCACGACGGTGGCGGTGGTGACGCCTTCGGTGCTGACCAGCCGGATCCACTCGCGGGCGTCGAAGTGCCTCAGATACACCATCTTCCGGCCCGCGTACAGGTTCGACATGGCGGCGCCGACGCCGGCGATGTGGTAGGGCGGTACGCAGATCAGCGCGGCGTCATCCGGTGCGGCCGAGGCGAATTCGACCGTGCCGGTCACGTAGCTGGTGAGGTTGTTGTGGGTCAGCTCGACGGCCTTGGGGCGTGACGTGGTGCCCGAGGTGAACAGCACGACGGCCACCGCGTCGGGGTCGGCGAACTCCGCGGCGGGCTCGGCGGTCCTCGCGGCGGCGAGGAACTCCTGGGAGTCCATGACCTGCCTGCCCGCGCCCTCGACGACGTCGCGGTACTCCGGGTCGGCGATCACCAGGGCGTCGGGGAGTCGCGCGATGAGTTCGTGCAGGCCGTCGCGGCTGAGCCGGTAGTTGAGCGGGGTGAACGGGATCGCGGCCCTGGCCGAGGCGAACAGCAGCAGCGGCAGCAGCGCTCCGCCGGTTCCCACGTAGGCGACGTGCGCGGCGCCGGAACCTGCGATGACGCCTGCGCCGCCGTCGGCGAGTGCGGACAACTCGGCGACGGACAACCGCAGTTCGTCGGAGACGACGGCGGTCCGGTCCGGGTCGGCCGAGACCGACATCTCGAGCAGCAGCGAGATACTCATGACTTGTCCAGTGCCTTGTCGACGAAGATGTCGAGGGTGGGGTTGTCCCCGCCACCGTAGCGCGACAGGTCGCTCACCCCGGCCGAGGCGAGGACGTCGGAGTCGATGAAGCACTGGCCGGTGGTCTCGCGCGCGGGCCGGGACAGGACCTCGACCGCCGCGTCGGCCATGATCTGCGGATCGCGCGCGGTCTCGAGCGCATCCGCGCCGATGTTGGCCACCGCCGAAGTGGCGATGTAGGTCTCGGGCCACAGGCAGTTGAACGCGATCCCGGCGTCGGAGTACTCGGCGGCCCAACCGAGCGACAGCAGCGTCATCCCGTACTTCGACAGCGTGTACGACGGGTGCGCGCCCAGCCAGTGGGGGCTCATGTTGAGCGGCGGCGCGAGCGTGAGCACGTGCGGGTTGGCCGACTCCCGCAGGTGCGGCAGGCAGGCTTTGGTGAGCAGGAAGGTGCCGCGGAGGTTGATGTCCATCATCAGGTCGAACTTCTTGGCCGACAGCTGTTCGGTCGGTTCGGTGGCGATGGCGCTGGCGTTGTTGACGCAGACATCGATGCCCCCGAAGTGCTCGACCGCGGTGGCCACAGCGCGTGCGACGTCCTCCTCCTTGCGCACGTCACCGACGACCGCGACGGCCTTGCCACCCGCGGCCTCGACGTCGGCGACCGCGGTGTGCACGGTCCCGGGCAGCTTGGGGTGCGGTTCGCCGGTCTTGGCCAGCAGCACGACGTTGGCGCCCTGACGGGCCGCACCGATCGCGATGGCCAGACCGATCCCGCGGCTTCCGCCGGACACCACCAGGGTGCGATCAGTCAACGGCCGTTGGCTGGGCACCCCTTGTTCGCTGGGCATGGGCCTCCTCGACTCAACTCGATGGTATTGGCATTCTCATTTTCTGCAAGTGCCGTATCCGGTGATTCTGTCGCATGGGCCGGTGCAGGTGGGCGCGGGGGTGCCACGGGGCGCGACCACACGCGCCGACGGGTGCCGGACACGCGTCGACGCCACGGCCTTCCCGAATGCGGTATTGGCATTCTCATTTTTTGCAAGTACGTTATCCACTGATGAGCGACCTCGTGCAGACTTCCTCGGGCCTCCCGCTCGAGCCCGTCTACGGGCCGGGCGATCGGGACGGCGAACCCCCCGCGCCCGGCACCTATCCCTTCACACGCGGAAACTTCGCGTCGGGATACCGCGGCAAGTTGTGGACCTTCCGGCAGTATTCCGGTTTCGGCACGGCGGAGGAGTCGAATCGCCGCTACCGCTACCTGTTGGACCAGGGCGGCACCGGCCTGTCCGTGGCCCTGGATCTGCCGACCCAGTGCGGCTACGACTCCGACGACCCCGAGTACGGCGAGGAGGTCGGCCGGGTCGGCGTCGCCGTCGACACCCTGGCCGACGCGGAGATCCTGTTCGACGGCATCCCGCTGGACAAGATCAGCACCAGCTTCACCATCAACGGCACCGCGGCGATCCTGCTGGCGTTCTACGTCGCCGCCGCGGAGAAGGCCGGCGTGCCTCGGGAGAAGCTCACCGGCACCATCCAGAACGACATCCTCAAGGAGTACGCCTCCCGCGGCACCTGGATCTGGCCGCCGGAGCCGTCGCTGCGCCTGATCGCCGACACCATCGAGTTCTGCGCCGCGGAGGTGCCGCGGTTCAACGCGATCTCGGTGGCAGGGGCGCACTTCCGCGACGCCGGCGCGAACGCGGTGCAGGAGATGGCGTTCACCCTCGCCGACGGCGTCACCTACTGCGACACCGTCGTCGAGCGCGGACGGATGTCCATCGACAAGTTCGCGCCGCAGATCTCGTTCTTCTTCTACACCCACGGCGACTTCTTCGAGGAGATCGCCAAATACCGTGCGGGACGGCGGCGTTGGGCCACGATCGTGCGTGAGCGCTACGGGTCGACCAGCGACAAGGCGTCGATGTTCCGGTTCGGCTGTGTGTCCGGCGGGGCGTCCCTGTACGCGCCGCAGGCCCAGAACAACGTCGTGCGGATCGCTTATGAGGCGATGGCGTCGGTGCTCGGCGGTGTGCAGTCGATGTTCACCGCCGCATGGGACGAACCGTTCGCGCTGCCCAGCGAGGAGTCAGCGACGCTGGCGCTGCGCACCCAGCAGATCCTGGCCTACGAGACCGGGGTGACCCGGGTGGCCGACCCGCTCGGTGGCTCGTACTTCGTCGAGGCGCTGACCGACGCCACCGAGGCCAAGATCATCGAGATCATGCACGACCTCGAGACTCACGGCGGCATGGTCCGCGCGATCGAAGACGGCTACCTGCAGGGCCTCATCGCCGACGAGGCGTACAAGGTCCACCAGGAGGTCGAGTCGGGGGAGCGGCCCGTGGTCGGGGTGAACAAGTTCGTGACCGACGAACCGCCGCCGGACATCGACACCTACGAACTCGACGCCGAGGGCCGCGACCTGCAGCTCAAACGGCTGTCGAAGGTCAAGGCGGACCGCGACGCCGACGCGGTGGCGGCCGCGCTGGCGGCGCTGTCGCGGGCGGCCGAGGGTGACGACAACCTGATGCACAAACTGATCGACTGCGCGAACGCCTACTGCACCGTCGGCGAGATGGTCTCGGCGCTCAAAGCGGTGTGGGGCGAATTCCAGCAGCCAGTGGTCTTTTAGAAGGGGGGTGTTCTAGATGCCTACTCGTGTACTCGTCGCCAAACCCGGCCTCGACGGCCATGACCGGGGCGCCAAGATCGTCGCCCGCACGCTGCGGGACGCCGGATTCGAGGTCATCTACACCGGAATCCGCCAGCGCATCGAGGACATCGTGTCGATCGCGCTGCAGGAGGACGTGTCGCTGGTCGGACTGTCCATCCTCTCCGGCGCCCACCTGGCCCTGACCCGGCGCACCGTCGAGGCCCTGCGCGCGGCCGACGCCGGCGACATCGCCGTGGTGGTCGGCGGCACCATCCCGCAGGCCGATGTGCCGAAGCTGCTCGAAGCCGGTGCGGCTGCGGTGTTCCCGACCGGCACACCGCTGGAGACGCTGGTCACGGAGGTCCGCAAGCTGACCGGCGAGGTGACGCAGTGAGCGGGCGCTCGCTGAACGTGCGCCTGCCGCGAGTTTTCGGCCGAATTCTCGCGCTGACCGCACGTTCGGCGGAGGAGGGCTGACATGAGACTCGGTGTGATGATCGGCGCCGAACGCGGCGACATGGCCCGCAAGGTCACCAAGCTGGTGTCCGACATCGAATGGGCGGAATCGGCGGGGATGGACACCGCCTGGATGCCACAGGTGCCCAACGACTTCGACTGCCTGACGATGGTCGCGCTGATGGCCGCGCACACCACCCGCATCGAACTCGGCACCGCCGTGGTGCCCCTGCAGGCGCAGCATCCGATCGCGCTTGCGCGACAGGCGCTCTCGGTGCACGCCATGGCCGCCGGCCGGCTCGCACTCGGGGTCGGCCCCTCGCACCACTGGATCGTGCGGGACATGCTCGGGCTGCCCTACGAGAAGCCCGCGGCCTACACCCGCGACTACCTCGAGGTGCTCAACTCGGCACTGGCCGGTCCCGGCGACGTCGACGTCGAGAACGACACCTTCACGGTGCACAATCCGACTGTGTTGTCGGCAGATCCACCCATGCCGGTGCTGGTGGCCGCCCTCGGTCCGGTGATGCTGCAGATCGCCGGGGAACTCGCCGACGGTACGGTGCTGTGGATGGCCGACGAGAAGGCGATCGGCGAGCACATCGCGCCGAAGATCACCAAGGCCGCGGCCGACGCAGGCCGGCCCGCCCCGCGCATTGTCGCGGGCATCCCGGTATGCCTGTGCGCGAACTCCGAGATCGACGCGGCCAAGGACCGGGCCAATCGCATCCTCGCCGAGGCCGAGACCTCGCCGAACTACCAGCGACTGCTCGACCGCGGCGACGCCCGCAATGTCGGCGATCTGTGTGCCGCGGGTGACGAGGAGTCCATCCTGGCCCGGTTCAAGCAGTTCGCCGACGCCGGTGTCACCGATCTGTCCGTGCGCCTGCTGCCGATCGGGGAGACCCGCGACGAGCTGATCGCCTCGAAGTACCGCACCCGTGAGGTGATCGCCGAGCTCGCGAAGCAGGTGCGGTGATCGCACCGCTGGCCGGTATCCGCATCCTCGAGGTCGGCGTGATGCTCGCCGGCCCGTACGCGACGATGATGCTCGCCGACCTCGGTGCCGAGGTGACGAAGGTCGAGCCGCCCGGCGGCGAGATCTCGCGTCAGGTCGGCGACAGCTACTTCGCCAGCCTCAACCGCAACAAGAACAGCGTCTGTCTGGACCTGCAGTCCGCGGAGGGGCAGCGACGGCTCGGCGAGCTGGTCGCGGAATCCCATGCGTTGCTGGTGAACATGAAACCGTCGGTGATCCGCCGGCTCGGCCTCACCTATGAGAACCTGCGGCGCTTCAACGAGAAGATCGTGTGCGTGGCGTTGACGGGATTCGGGTTGGACGGCGGGGACGATCCGGCGTTCGACTACGTGATCCAGGCGGCCACCGGGGTGGCGGCGATGACCGGCGATCCCGACGGACCGCCGACGCTGCCGGGCTACTCGTCGGCCGACAACTCGACCGGGCTGACCGCCGCCCTCGGCCTGCTTGCGATGATCGTCTCCGGGCGGGGCGGACAGGTGGACGTGTCGCTGCGCGACGTGATGCTCTCGCAGCTGAACTACCGTGCGTCGGCGTACCTCAACGACGGGGTGGAACCGCGCCGCCATCCCAACGGTGCGCACTCGTTCTACGTTCCGGCGCAACTGTTTCCGACCGCCGACGGCTACCTGGCGTTGTTCGTCACCCACGACGGGTTCTGGCGGCTGTTCGCCGACGAGGCCGGTATCGAGGGATTCCCCACCATGGCCGAGCGGGCCGCGCGGCGCGACGAGGTGCTCGCCCTCGTGACCGGGGCGCTGGCCCGCGACACCGCCAAGGGGTGGGAGGCGCGGCTGCGCCCGCTGGGCATCCCGGCCGCGGCCGTGCGCGGATTGCCCGACGCGCTGGCGGAGACGCCGGAGGCGCTGGTGACCGCAGGCGAGTTCCGCTTGGTCGGCAGTCCGATCCGCATCGCCGGGTATCAGCCCGACTACCGTCCGCCGCCGCCACGTCCGGAGGCGGCCACCGGTCAGTCGTCGTAGGTGACCGCGACTCGGGCGGTGTCCGGGACCGCCTGGCAGGTCAGCACATATCCGTCGGCCACCTCGTCGTCGTCCAGCGCGTCGTTGACCCGCATGGTGGCGGTGCCCTCGGTGAGCTTGGCGATGCAGGTCCCACAATTGCCCGCCTCGCAGGAGAACGGCGGCGCCATCCCCGCCCGGCGGGCGCTCTCCAGCAGCGTCTCCCCGGGCACCTGGGCCACGGACAGCGTCTTGCGGTCGAGCACGATGGTGACCTCGGCACCGGCCCCGCCGGCGGGCGCCGCGGGCATCGGTTCGGCCGTCATATGACTCCTTGAGCATGGTGATTCTGATATATGGAGAACTCTATTCTCCCGAAATGATAGGCTGTTCTCAAGTGGAGATTACTTCGTTCAGGAGGGTCCGGCGGCGGTGAGCGATGGCCGACACGTGACGGACTCTGCCGCACTCGCATTCGGGGATCGCGAATACTCCCTGGCTGAGCTCGACGCCCTGGCCAGCGGTATGGCGACCGCCCTGGAGCAGCGCGGTGTCCGCGCGGGCGACCGGGTGGCCATGATGTCGTCGAACCGGCCGGAGTTCGTTGCCGCACTGCGCGGGATCTGGAACCTGGGCGCCGCCGCGGTCCTGATCAGCCCCGCGTGGAAGCGCGCGGAGGTCGCGCACGCCCTGGAGCTGACGCGCCCCAGCCACGCGGTCGGTGACCATCCGGTGCTGGCCGAGCAGATGCCCATGCTGCACCTCGACGAACCGATCACGCCGGGGTGCCGCGAGTTCGACGACGTCGCACCGGACTCCGATGCGCTGTTCGTGTTCAGCTCCGGCACGACCGGTATGCCCAAGGCGGTCCGGCACACGCACCGGGCGTTCGCCGTCGCGGTCCGGCACTGGCGCGACGCCCTGGAACTGTCCTCGTCCGACCGGATGCAGATCATGACGCCGCCGTCGCACATCCTCGGTCTGCTCAACATCGTCATGGCGCTGGAGACGGGCACCTGGATCCGGCTGCACCCGCGCTTCGACATCGACACGATGCTGCACCACATCGAGTCCGACCGGATCACCGTCGAGATGGCCGTCGCGCCCATCGCGCTGGCGCTGGCCGCGCACCCGAAGCTGGAGAGCTACGACCTGTCGTCGCTGCGTTACATCATGTGGTGTGCCACCCCGGTCACCAAGAGCGTCGCCGACGACGTCACCCGCCGCACCGGAGTCGAGTGGGTGGCCGCCTATGGCACCACCGAATTGCCGGTCATCGCAGCCAATCCCATCACCGGTGCGCGCCTGGACACGGTCGGGAGGCCGGTGCCCGGGGTCCGGGTGCGCGTCGTGTCGCTCGAGGACGGGACGCCACTGGGCCCGGACCAGGTCGGGGAGATCCAGGTGCGGTCGGATTCGGTCATGGCCGGCTATCTGCCGCGGGAGGCGACGGCGGCGGCGTTCGCCGACGGCTGGTACCGCACCGGTGACGTCGGACGCCTCGACGCCGATGGCTGGCTGCGCATCACCGACCGCTCCAAGGAGATGATCAAGGTTCGGGGTTTCCAGGTGGCGCCTGCCGAGGTCGAAGCGGTGCTGCACGGCCATCCCGCGGTGGAGGACTGCGCGGTGTTCGGTGAGCCCCACCCGACCGACGGCGAGGCCGTCGTGGCCGCGGTCACCACGAACAGCGGCGTGTCCGCCGACGAGTTGACCGAACTCGTCGCCGGGACGCTCGCGTCGTACAAGCGACCGAGCCGGGTGGTGTTCGTCGCGGCGATTCCGCGACTACCGTCCGGGAAGGTCCTGCGCCGAGTGTTGAAGGAGCAGCATGGACGTACGTCTGACGTCTGAACAACAGCAATTGCGTGACGCCGCAGCCGAAGTGGCGGCCGAACTCGGCCCCGGTTCGGTGGCCGACCTCGAAGACCAGGCGCGGGTCGGGAGGCTCGAGAAGGCGGTCGACGCCACCGGGTTCCGCACCCTGCGGTCCGACGGCGCCTCGGCGGTGGAGGTCGCGATCGTGGCGGAGGAGTTCGGCCGCGGGCTGGTCGACGTGCCGTTCCTGGGTCCGGTGCTCGCCGACGATCTGCAGCGCAGGCTCGGTCGTGCGATCTCGGCCGCAGCGGCCGCCACGCCATCGGTCGACCTCACCGGAAGCCTTGTCGGAGCGGTCGAGTCGCCGGTCGAGCTCGCGGAGCTGTCCGACGAGGATTCGGGACGCTGGTACGCACTCGCACTGGCCGCGACGACCGGCGACCTGGTCGGCGCGGCGCGCGGAACCCATTCGTTGGCCACCGAATACGCCAAAGTGCGCGAGCAGTACGGATCGGCGATCGGCTCGTACCAGGCGGTCGCGCACCTGCTCGCCGAGGGCCTGGCCCTGATCGAGGGTTCGATCAGTGTCGCCCGGCACGCGGCCTGGGCCGTCGACGAACTACCGGTCCGCGAGGCGATCGAGGCGGCCCGGATCGCCAAGATCTACTGCGCGCGGGCGGCGATGACCGTGTGTGAAACGTCGATTCAGGTGCACGGCGGCATCGGTAACACGTGGGAATGCCTGGCGCACGTCTACCTGCGCCGGGTGCTCGCCGCCACCGAGATGTGGCCTGCGAAGCTGGAGGAGTTGACCATTGGACTTTCGTGATTCCCCCGAGGAAGCCGCCTTCCGGGATCGGTTGCGCGCGTGGCTGACCGAACAGAAGGGCAAGTTCCCCACCTCCGGTGACGCGTACTGGGCCAAGGCCGGCGAGTGGCACCAGGCACTGTTCCAGGCGGGCTTCTTCGGCACCTCCTGGCCGAAGGCGTACGGCGGACAGGATCTGCCGCCGGTGTACGACGTGATCGTCGACGAGGAGATCGCCAAGGCCGGTGCGCCGGCGCGGCCGAGTCTCGGCTACCTCGTCGTCGGCCTCAGCCACCACGGCAGCGAGGAACTGCGACAGCGCTTCCTGCCCGGCATGATCAACGGCACCGAGCGGTGGTGCCAGGGCTTCTCCGAGCCCGGCGCGGGATCGGATCTGGCGTCCTTGACGACCACCGCGGTCCGTGACGGCGACGAGTACCTCATCCATGGACACAAGATCTGGACCAGCTACTCCGATGTCGCCGACTGGTGTCTGGTGCTGGCCCGCACGGAGAAGGACGTGCCCAAACACAAAGGCATCTCGGCGTTCATCGTCACCATGCACCAGCCGGGGATCGAGCAGCGGCCGCTGCAGATGATCAGCGGTGTGACCAAGGAGTTCGGCCAGGTCAGTTTCGACGGCGCTCGGGTTCCCGCCGAGAACATGGTCGGCGCACCGGGGGAGGGTTGGAAGCTGGCGATGACGGTCGTCAGCCACGAACGTGAGCCGTCGACGCTCGGGTTCTCCGCCCGATACGGAAAGACCGTGCGCCAGATGGCATCTCGGGTTGACGGTGCACCGAACGAGGAACTCCTGTGGGCGTGGGTGCAGACCGAGATGTTGCGACTGCACGTGCGACGGCGGTTGTCCGAACAGCTGGACGGCATCACCCACGGGCCGCAGGGATCGCTCGACAAGTTGCTGATGACCTGGACCGAGCAGTCCGTCGGTCACGCCGCGCTCAAGACCGTCGGCACGTCGGACGAGGAACTCTTCGGCGCGTACATGTACAGCAGGGCCCAGAGCGTGATGGGTGGTACGTCGCAGATCCAGAAGAACATCATCGCTCAACGCATCCTCGGATTGGGGACGCGATGAGCGCTCGCGCGAAGAGCAGAGGAGTGACGTATGTACGACATGCCTGACGAGATCCAGGTCACCGCGGACGGTCCGCTGCGGATCATCACGCTCAACCGCCCGGATGCCCTCAACGCCGTCAACGACGATCTGCACTGCGGTCTGGCGCAATTGTGGCCGCGTCTCAACGAGGATCTCGACGCCCGGGCGGCAGTGATCACCGGTGCGGGACGGGCGTTCTCGGCCGGTGGCGACTTCGCCTACCTCGAGGAGTTGGCCGGGGATGCGCAGCTGCGGCGCAAGACCATCCTGCACGGCCGGGAGATCGTGCTGGGCATGTGCCGGACCCGGATCCCGGTGGTGGCCGCGGTGAACGGGCCGGCCGTCGGCCTGGGCTGCAGCCTGGTCGCGCTCAGCGACATCGTCTACATGGCGCCCACGGCGTACTTCGCCGATCCGCACGTCCAGGTGGGTCTGGTCGCGGCCGACGGCGGTCCGCTGACGTGGCCGCTGCACATCAGCCTGCTGCTGGCGAAGGAATTCGCCATGACGGGGACGCGCATCCCGGCGCAGCGCGCGGCCGAGCTGGGCCTGGCCAACCACATCGTCGAGGATCCGCTCGCCGAGGCGATCGCCTGTGCCGAGAAGATGATGCAGATGCCGCGCCAGGCGCTGGAGGCGACGAAGCGGTTGCTCAACATCCACCTCGAACGGGCCGTGCTCGCGAGCCTCGACTACGCCAACACCGCAGAGGAGCAGTCGTTCCTCACCGAGGACTTCCGCACCATCGTCGCGAAGCTGAACGCCAAGAAGAACTGAGAATCTGAGTCGACTCTGCGCCCAGGGCGGTCGCTACTCGAACTTCTCCGCCCTGGACGCAGACTCGACGCTCAGTGCGCCATCTCTTCGGAGCGCTGGATCGTTCCGGTGATACCGCCGGCATCCTGGGACGCCAGCAGTACCGCCGCGCGGGCCATCGCCTCCGGAGGTTCGACCATCTCCGGCGGGATCTCCATCCCGGCGCCGCCGGCCTGCCAGCCCTCGGTGAGGACGACGCGCGAGGGGCTCAGGCAGTTGACCGCGATGTTGTCGGCCCGCAGGTCCGCCGCCAGGCCGAGATAGAGCCGTTCGGCGGCGGCCTTGGACACCCAGTACGCGTTCGCGCCCTGATCGACCATCGTCACGCCGGTGGTCGTCACCGCGATCAGCGACCCGCCGCCGCGGGCCCGCACGTGTGGGATCACCGCCCTGGTCACCAGGAAGACCCCGGTGAGGTTGACATCGAGACACCGCTGCCACCGCTTCAACGGCGTCGACTCGATGGGTCCGAGCCACAGCACCCCGGCGTTGGCGACCAGGACGTCGATACCGCCGAACGCCGAAACGGTCTCGGCCACCGCGGCTTCCACCGACGACTCGTCGGTGACGTCGCAGGCCACCGGGAGCGCGCGACCGCCGGAGGCGGTGATGGCGTCGGCCACCGATCCGATGGTGCCCGGCAGCCTGCCCGGCTGCTCGGACCGCGCGGCGACCGCGACGGCGGCCCCCTCGGCGGCAAGGGCTTTCGCGACTGTCGCACCGATGCCGCGGCTGGCACCGGCGACGAAGGCCACGCGGCCCTCCAGCGAGTTCACTTGGGCGGGAACCGCAACGCTCCGTCGAGTCGGATGATCTCGCCGTTGAGGTAGTCGTTCTCGATGATGCTCTGCGCCAGTTGCGCGTACTCCGTCGAGCGGCCCATGCGCTTGGGGAACGGCACCTGGGGAGCCCAGTACTGCTCGAGCTGGTCGGCGGCCTTCCCGTAGGCGGGGGTGTTGATGGTGCCGGGCGCGATCGTGCAGACCCGGATGCCCAACGGTGACAGGTCGCGGGCGGCCACCAGCGTCATCCCGAGCACCCCACCCTTGGCCGCCGAGTAGGGCAGCTGGCCGATCTGCCCCTCGTAACCGGCGATCGAGGCGGTGTTGACGATCACGCCGCGGCCACCCTCGTCCAGCGGCTCCGACTTCGCGATCGCCGCCGCACTCAGGCGCATCACGTTGAACACCGCGGTGAGGTAGAACTCGATGGTCTTCTTGAACCCGTCGAGGTCGAGCGGCGAGCCGTCCTTGCCGATCAGCCGGCCGCCGCTGGCGGGCCCACCGTGGGTGTCGACCGAGATGCGCAGCGGGCCGAGCGCTTCGGCTTCGGCGATCGCGGCGTTCACCGACTCCTCGGACGTCGCGTCGGTGCGCACGTACCGCACCCCGAGTTCCTTCTCGAGCGCCTCGCCCTTCTCGTCGGCGAGGTCGGCGACGACCACCTTGGCGCCGGCGCCCTGCAGTCGGCGCACCGTCGCCTCACCCAGTCCGCCTGCGCCCCCGACGACGATCGCTGAGCTACCGGCAATCTGCATGCGCTTCTCCTTCTTGCGACTATGACTCTCTTCTTGAGAGAATATTATTCTCATCCGACGCGGAAACGGAGTCAATCCATGCCAGAAGCCGTCATCGTCGCTGCGCTGCGCACGCCCATCGGCACCGCCATGAAGGGCACGCTTCGCGACACCGACGCCTACGCGTTGGCCGAACACGTCGTCGGAGCCGCGGCCGAGGATCTGCCCGCCGGTCAGATCGACGACGTCATCCTCGGCGAGGGGCTGTACGGCGGTGGCGTGATCGCCCGCCACGCCGCGATCACCGCGGGGCTGACCTCGGTGCCCGGCCTGTCGACCAACCGCCACTGCGCGGCCGGTCAGGCCGCGGTGCAGAGCGCGGCGGCGAGCATCCGGGCGGGGATGGACCAACTCGTGCTCGCCGGTGGGGTCAACTCCGCCTCCACCACACCGCGGTTCACCCGCCGGGCGAGCAGCGCGAAGGACGCCGCGATGCTCGACTGGTTCCCGCCGACGCATCCCGACCGCGCCGACGCCCCGAACATGGACATGTCCATCACGGTGGGGTGGAACGCCGCGGTGCGCGCGGGGGTCAGCCGCGAGGAGATGGACCAGTGGGCGCTCGACTCGCACCGCAAGGCGATCCAGGCCATCGACGAGGGCCGCTTCAAGGAGGAGATCGTCCCCATCGAGACGCCCTACGGGCTGTTCGACACCGACGAGCATCCCCGCCGGGACACCAGCATCGAGAAACTCGCCTCACTCAAACCGCTGCACCCCGAGATCGAGGGCTTCTCGATCACCGCGGGCAACGCCTGCGGCGCCAACGACGGCGCCGCGGTGCTGGCGCTGGCCAGTGACCGGCTCGGGCTGCCCGCCCTCGGTGCGGTGAAGGCCTGGGCGTCGGTCGGCGTCGACCCCGCGTTCACCGGACTCGCGCCCGTCGAGGCGATCCCGAAAGCGCTCAAGCGCGCGGGCATCTCGCTCTCCGACGTCGACCTGTTCGAGATCAACGAGGCGTTCGCCGCGATGTGCGTGGCCACCGTCAAGATGCTCGACATCGATCCGGCCAAGGTCAATGTCAGCGGCAGCGGGTGTTCGCTGGGCCACCCCGTGGCCGCGACGGGTGCCCGCATGCTGGTGACGCTCGTGCACGAGTTGCGTCGCCGCGGGGGAGGCATCGGGGTCGCCGCCATGTGCGCGGGCGGCGGCATGGGCTCCGCCACCGTGATCGAGGTGCCCGGCAGTTGAGGTCGTGAGGCCTAGGGTGGGGTGCACATGGACGTAGACGAGCTCATCGCCGCGGCGCGCAACGGGTCGACCCGCGCCGCGGGCCGGCTGCTCAGCCTGGTCGAGGGCGCCCGCCGCGACGAGGTGCTCGCCGCACTCGGTCACCAGCGGGCGCGCGTCGTCGGTCTGACCGGTCCGCCCGGTGCGGGGAAGTCGACGACGGTCGCGGCGCTGGTCACCGCCTACCGGCAGCGCGGGCTGCGGGTGGCGGTGCTGGCCGTGGACCCGTCCTCGCCCTACAGCGGTGGGGCGTTGCTGGGGGACCGCATCCGGATGGCGGCCCACATCAACGATCCCGACGTGCTCATCCGGTCGGTGGCCACCCGCGGGCATCTCGGCGGGCTGGCCGCCGCGGTCCCCGCCGCGATCCGGTTGCTGGCCGCATTGTCCTACGACCTGATCATCCTGGAGACGGTCGGCGTCGGTCAGTCGGAGATCGAGATCGCCGCGATCGCGGACCCGACGGTGGTCGTGCTCAACCCCGGCGCCGGCGACGCCGTACAGGCCGCCAAGGCGGGTCTGCTCGAAGTCGCCGACATCGTGGTGGTCAACAAGGCGGACCGCGACGGCGCCGATCAGACGGTGCGCGACCTCAGGGGTGAGGTCAGCGTCCCCATTCTCAAACTCGTTGCGGCACAGGGCGACGGGGTTCCGGTGCTGGTGGATGCGATCGACGCCCACCATCGCGACGACACCGCGCAGCGGCGCACCGCCCGGGCCAGGACGCAGATCCTGTCGTTGGCGCACACCCTGCTCCGGACCCATCCCGAACTCGACCGCCTCGCCGAACTCGTCGCCGACGGATCCCGGGATCCCTACGGTGCGGCCGAGCAGTTGTTCGCGGTCCGCATCGAGCGCTGAGTCAGGCGGGCAGGTCGACGATGCGGCGCATCGCGTGCAGCAACTCCTCGCGCAACGTGTCGTCGTCCAGGTCGGCGACCAGGGGGTGCATCACCGCGACGCTGATGACGCCCGAGAGCATTGCCGCGTGCACGCGCGCCCGCGCACCCGTCTCCTCGCCGAGGATCGCGGCGTACAGGCGGTCGATGAACCGCTGGAACGGCTCGTGCTCGGCGAGCATGCGGATGATGACCGGATCGAACTGCAGCACGCTCACCATCCGCCTGCGCTCGACGGCCAACTGGACCACCCGGGTGAGCAGCAGTTCGCGCGCCGATTGGCGGTCGGACTCCGCCTCGGCCGACTCCAGCGCCTCCTCGAGCCAGCCGAGTTCCCGCTCCGTGAGCGCGATGACGATGTCGTCCTTGGTCTTGAACTGGTGGTAGACCGCGGCCTTGGTGACGCCGATGCGGTCGGCGATCATCTGCAGTGACGTCCCACCCACGCCGTGGTCGGCGATCAACGCGAGTGCGGCGTCGAGGATGCGGCCCTGCGCGGCGCTACGCCGCACATCGGAGAACCGTCGGTCGGGCGCTGCGGAGACCACGACTGACAGGGTAGCCACCGGGTTGCCGCGTCAGTAGGGCAGGGACCGGCCCGTCGCCGCGGCGTGACCGGCGCGGACCCCGAAAACCATTGCCGGACCCAGGGTCCCGCCCGCACCGCCGTAGGCCTTGCCCGTCGCACCCGCCATGGCGTTGCCCGCCGCGTAGAGGCCGGGGATCGGGGCGCCGCCGACGTGCAGCACCCGGCCGTCGCGGTCGGTGCGGGGCCCACCCTTGGTGCCCATCGCGCCGATGCCCACCGGCACGGCGTAGTAGGGCGGGGTGTCGATCGGTCCCAGGGTCTGCAGCGCCGGACTGGGCGCGTGCGGGTCGCCCCAGTAGCCGTCGTACGCGCTGGCGCCCCTGCCGAAGTCGGGGTCGCGTTCCTCGGCGACGTGGTGGTTCCAGTCGTCGAGCGTGCGGGCCAGCCCGTCGGCGTCGATCCCGGTCTTCTCGCCGAGTTCGGTCAGGTCGGCGGACTTCGCATACCAGTCCGGTGCGGGGCCGTCGGGTTCGACCGCGAGGAAGCCGTACTTCTTGAGGTGCAGCGAGTCGAACACGATCCACGCGGGATCGTTGACGTAGCCGTGTCGGGGGTCGAGGTACTGGAACGCCCCGGCCATCGAGTTGTACTCCCCGGCCTCGTTGACGAACCGTCTGCCGGCCCGATTGACGATGATGCTGCGCGGGCGGGTGCGTTCCAAGCGGACGCTGCGGCTGCGGGGGTGTCCGTCGATGGTGTCGCCGGGGATCTGCACGATCGGCACCCACCACGCCTCGCCCATGTTGGCGAGTTCGGCGCCGTGGGCCATCGCCATCCGCAGGCCGTCGCCGGTGTTGTTGGGCGGGGAGACCGGGCCGTGCATCGGTCCGCGCAGGAAGGCCTCGACGAGCGTGCGGTCCCATTCGAACCCGCCCGTGCCGAGGATGACGGCTCGTCGGGCGTGCACCCGGATTTCTCTGTCGGGCTGCTGAATTCGTACACCGGCGATGCGGCCGTCGTCGGCGATCAGCTCGACGGCGCGCGATTCGGTCTGCGGTGTGACGCCGGCGTCGAGCAGGCCCTTGAGCAGGCCCGCGATCAGCGCCGTCCCGGCCACGCACGGGTCTTCCAGGGTCTCGTCGACCGAGGCGTGGATGCGGGCGCGTGTCTCGGCGTCGATGCCGACGTTGCTGAAGTCGGCGGGGAACGAGGTGATGCGGTCGCGCCACGGCCCCAACCGCGCGAGGTCGAAGGGCGCCGCCGACAGTGACCGGCCGCCGCCCGGGCGCCCGCCGGGGAGTTCGGGTTTGTAGTCGGGGAAGCCCTCGGCGACCGAGAAGCGCAGGCCGCTGTGTGCCTCGACGAATTCGAGCATCCGCGGCCCGGTCCGGACGAACGTGTCGACCAGGTCGTCGTCCATCACGCCGAGCGACTGGGCTTTCAAGTAGGCCAGGGCGTCCTCGACGGTCAACTCGTCCGAGGCGCGGTCGTGGGCGGGGATCCACACGATGCCGCCTGAGACCGCCGTGGTCCCGCCGACGGTCGGCGCCTTCTCGTACACCTCGACCGCGGCGGCGTGCACGGCGGCGGTCAGCGCCGCGGCCAGACCGGCGCCCCCGCTGCCCAGTACGACGACATCGGTCTCGTGGTCCCAAGCGCTCACTTCAGGTCCTTCCTGTCGGGACGCACCCTCCTCAGAGGATGGCGGCGAGTTCCTTGGCGGCGGTGATCACGGCGTCCTTCCCGCCCAGCACGACGTCCTCGCGGTGCGAGATCAGGTTGATGCACGTCGGCGGGGACGGCGGCCGCCGGCGCACCGGCACCGCCAGGCCGTAGGTGTTGGGTTCCACCTCGCCGTGGGTGATCACCCAGCCCTGTTCGCGGGCCCGGGGCACCAGATCCCGCTCGCCCGCGCGCGGCGGCATGCTCGCCAGCAGTGCGATACCGGCGGCCCCGCGGTCGAGCGGATACCGGCTGCCCTCGTGGAATGACAAGTGGTAGTACACATTCGTCGGGCTGATGACCGCCACCGCCACCTGCTGTTCACCCTCGGCCACCAACAGTGACACCGTGGTGCCGAGTTCGTCGGCGAGTCCGCGCAGCACCGGAACGCTCAGCGCGCGCACGTTGTTGTCGAACGACGAGCCGAGCAGCGCGAGGCCGGCCGCCGGCCGGTATCGGCCGTCCTCACCCTTGGCGACGTAGCGGAACTGGGTGAGCGTGCCGAGTAGCCGGTAGGCGATGGTGCGGTGCACGCCGACGTAGTCGGCCACCTGCTGCACGGTGAGCCCGCTCGGCGCCGTCGCGACGGCCTGCAGCGCCGACAGGCCTCGCGCCAGGGTCTGGGACCCCGCCGCGAGTTTGTCGGGCACATTTCCCTCGGTTCCCATGCCGCCCGCTCCCTTGACAGACGTCATCGTGAGAGTGATGCTCTTAACATAGTGCACATTAGTGAGCGATATTAGCACGCTGCGCTACCGATAAGCGAGAATGGCATTTCCACCGCAGAGGGGAGAGCGAGGCTCCGTGGCCGAGCACGAAAGCGTCTGGTGCGACCTGCAGGGTGTCGCGTTCTCGCAGGGCTACCTCGACGCCCGCGGGGTGCGCACGCGCTACCTGCACGCCGGCGAGTACGACAAACCCGCACTGGTCCTCCTGCACGGGTCGGGCGGCCACGCCGAGGCGTACGTCCGCAATCTGGAGGCACACGCCGAGCACTTCTCCACCTGGTCGATCGACATGCTGGGGCACGGTTACACCGACAAACCCGGACATCCCCTCGAGGTCCGCCACTACGTGGACCATCTGCGCGCCTTCCTCGATGCCATCGGCGTTGAAAAGGCCTACATCAGTGGGGAATCGCTGGGCGGTTGGGTGGCCGCTCGGTTGGCCTCCGACCACGGCGACCGGGTGACGAGGTTGGTGCTCAACACCGCCGGTGGTTCGCAGGCCGATCCGGAGGTCATGAAGCGCATCGTCACGCTGTCCATGGCGGCCGCCGAGGATCCCAGCTGGGAGACGGTTCAGGCCCGCATCAAGTGGTTGATGGCCGACAAGAGCAAGGGATACGACGACATCGTCGCCAGCCGCCAACGCGTCTACCGCCAGCCGGGATTCGTGGGCGCGATGCGCGACATCATGGCGCTGCAGGACCCCGAGATCCGCGCGCGCAACCTGCTCGGCCCCGAGGAGTACGGTGCGATCACCGCGCCGACGCTGGTCGTGTGGACCAGCGACGATCCGACGGCCGACGTCGAAGAGGGACGGCGGATCGCGTCGATGATCCCCGGGGCCCGGTTCGAGGTGATGCCCGGCTGCGGGCACTGGCCGCAGTACGAGGATCCCAAGACCTTCAACCGGTTACACGTCGACTTCCTGCTGGGGCGCTGATGACGCAGGCCACCCGAGGAGACGGTACGGGCATCGACGTCGTCATCGTCGGCGCGGGCCCGGTGGGGCTGACGCTGGCCAACATCCTGGGCCTGCAGGGCGTGCGCACCGTGATCGTCGAGGAGCGGGCCACGCTGATCGACTACCCCCGGGGCGTCGGACTCGACGACGAGGCGCTGCGGACGTTCCAGGCGATCGGCCTGGTGGACAAGGTCCTGCCGCACACCGTGCCGAACCAGATCCTGCGGTTCTTCGACGGGAACCGCCGGCTGCTCGCGGAGATGGCGCCACCGGACGCGCGGTTCGGGTGGCCGAAGCGCAACGGGTTCGTCCAGCCCATGGTTGACGCCGAACTGCACGCCGGATTGGCGCGATTCCCCCACGTCGAGGTGCGCTGGGGGCAGAGGATGGCCGCATGCGAGCAGACCGCGGACGGCGTGACGGTGCGACTCGACGGCGACCCCACGCCGGTGCGGGCGCGTTACCTGGTCGGCTGTGACGGTGGCCGTAGTGCGACGCGGCGCCTGATGGGGGTGTCGTTCGACGGCACCACCTCGCCGACGCGCTGGTTGGTCGTCGACATCGCCAACGATCCGCTGGGCCACCCGAACAGCGAGGTGGGTGCGGACCCCGCCCGCCCGTACGCCTCGATCTCGATCGCGCACGGAATCCGCCGGTTCGAGTTCATGATCCACGCCGACGAGACCGACGAACAGGCCGAGGACCCCGCGTTCATCCACCGGATGCTGGGCCTGCTGGTGCCGCACCCCGAACGCGTCGAGGTGATCCGCCACCGGCTGTACACCCACCACTCCCGGATCGCCGGCGCCTTCCGCCAGGGTCGGATGTTCCTCGCCGGCGACGCGGCGCACCTGATGCCCGTGTGGCAGGGGCAGGGTTACAACAGCGGTATCCGCGACGCGGCGAACCTCGGCTGGAAACTCGCCGCGGTGGTCAACGGCCGTGCGGGTGATGCGCTGCTCGACACCTACGACGTCGAACGCCGCAAACACGCCAGGGCGATGATCGATCTGTCCACCATGGTCGGCCGGGTCATCTCACCGACCAACCGCCGCATCGCTGCGGTGCGGGACAAGCTGATTCGTGGCGCGTCGGTCGTCCCGACCCTCAAGCGCTACGTGCTGGAGATGCGATTCAAGCCGATGCCCCGGTACGAGCAGGGTGCGGTCTTCCATCCGGAGGCGCCGTCACCGACCTCACCGACGGGGACCCTGTTCGTCCAACCGCGCGTCGACACCCGCGTCGACCAGAACGTGCTGCTCGACGAGGTGCTCGGCACGGGTTTCGCAGTGCTGTGCTGGAACAACAACCCGCGCGCACTGCTCGGCGCCGAGATCTTCGACCGGTGGAAGGCGCTGGGCGCGCGGTTCATCGCCGCACGGCCGTCGACACAGCTGCACTGGACCGGTCACGACGATCCCGACGTGACCGTGGTCGGTGACCGGACGGGCGCGCTGAAGGGCTGGTTCGACGCGCACGCCGAATCAGTGCTGTTCCTCCGTCCCGACCGCTGCATCGCCGGTGCCTGTATCGCCCAGCGCGCCCCCGAGGTGAGCACCGCCCTGTTCGGGGTGCTCCATCTGACCCAGGGAGGAGGCAATGGTCACCATGGCGCAGATCGCCCTGTGCTGCATGTCGCACAGTCCGCTCCTGAATCTTCCGGGACCGTCGCGGGAACTCCTTGACGAGATCGAGGCGGCGCTCGCCGTCGCCCGCGACTTCGTCGCCGACTTCGATCCGGAACTGGTGGTCACCTTCTCCCCGGACCACTACAACGGGTTCTTCTACAAGGTCATGCCCCCGTTCTGCGTCGGCACCTCGGCGCAGGGCGTCGGGGACTACGGCAGCCACGCCGGGCCACTCGACGTGCCGAGGGGCCTCGCCGAGGAACTGGCCACCGCAGTGCTGGAAGCCGGTGTGGACGTGGCGATCTCGGCGAGCATGGACGTCGACCACGGCACCGTGCAACCGCTGCAGAACCTGTTCGGCCAGGCGACCGCCCGTCCCGTCGTCCCCGTCTTCATCAACTCCGTGGCGACACCGTTGGGTCCGCTGCGCCGCTCCCGTCTGCTCGGCGCGGCGGTCGGCAGGTACCTCGCGACGCTCGACAGGCGCGTCCTGGTGATCGGGTCGGGTGGGCTGTCCCACGACCCGCCGGTGCCCACTCTGGCGACCGCTCCGCCCGCTGCGCTCGACCGCATCGTGCACGGCGCGCCGATGAGCGCCGAACAGCGGATGGCCCGGCAGTCCGCGGTGATCGACGCGGCGCAGGCCTTCGCGCACGGGCAGAGTCCGCTGCAGCCGCTCAATCCCGCCTGGGACGCCACCTTCCTGGAGATCCTCGACGAGGGCTGGTTGTCCGACCTCGACGGGTGGTCGAACGCGTTCATCGCCCGTGAGGGCGGCAACTCCGCGCACGAGATCCGCACCTGGGTCGCCGCATTCGCGGCCCTGGCGGCAGGCGGCGGCTATCGCACGGTGCAGCGGTTCTACCGCGCCGCACCGGAATTGATCGCCGGGTTCGCGATCCGGACGGCGGTGCCCGCGTGAACTTCGACAGGCAGGTCGACGTGCTGGTGGTCGGGTCCGGGGGAGGCGGGATGACGGCCGCGCTGACCGCGAACGCCTGCGGGCTCGACACCCTCGTGGTCGAGAAGGCGGCGCACTTCGGCGGGTCCACGGCGCTGTCGGGCGGTGGGATCTGGGTGCCGGGTGCGCCGTCTCAGCGCAAGGCCGGCTACACACCGGATCCCGAGGCGGTCTTCGGCTACCTCAAACACATCACCGGCGGACTGGTCAGCGACGCGCGGTTACGCACCTACGTCGACTCCGCCCCGCAGATGATGGAGTTCCTCGAAGACCTCAGCCCCTGGTTCGAATTCGTGTGGAAGCCCGGTTACGCCGACTACTACCCCGAACTGCCGGGCGGCTCGGAACTCGGTAGCACGATCAACGTGCCCGCCATCGACCTGCGCGAACTCGGCGACGAGGAACAACACCTGCTTCAGCCGCTGGCGCTGGCGCCGAAGGGAATCTGGTTCGCGCCCAAGGACCTTCGCCTCTTTTACCAGGTTCGGCAGAATTGGCGCGGCAAGGCCGTGCTGGTCAAGCTGATCTGGCGGATGGTGCGGGCGCGGGTGTTCGGCGACCGGATGGCCGCGATCGGCCAGTCGCTGGCAGCGCGGATGCGACTGGCCATGAAACAGGAGAACATCCCGCTGTGGCTGGGTGCCCCGATGACCGAGCTGATCACCGGTCCCGACGGCGAGGTGGTCGGTGCGGTCGTCGAAAAGGACGGGCGCGCCGTCCGCATCGGTGCCCGTCGCGGCGTCATCCTGGCCGCAGGCGGGTTCGACCACGACATGGACTGGCGCAGGCAGCACCTTCCGGAGCTGGAGAAGGACTGGAGCTTCGGTAACCCGGCCAACCTGGGTGACGGGATCCGCGCCGGCGAGAAGGTCGGCGCGGCAAGTGAACTGCTCGACGAGGCGTGGTGGTTCCCGGCGATGTGCTGGCCCGACGGCCGGTTGCAGTTCATGCTCAACGAGCGCATGATGCCGTCGCAGTTCGTCGTCAACGGCGACGGCAGACGCTTCATCAACGAGGCCGCGCCGTACATGGATTTCGCGCACGCGATGATCGATGGTCAGCGCTCCGGTGTCACCCACATCCCGTGCTGGCTGATCACCGACATCCGCTCGTTCCACCGCTACGTGGTGGGCGGCCACCTGCCCATCCCGAAGGTGCCCTTCGCCCCGGTGCCCACCGGCTGGAAGGTGCCCAGGGCGTGGCTGGACTCCGGTGTGGTCAAGGAAGCCCACTCGTGGGAGGAGATGGCGGACAAGATCGGTGTGCCCGCGCAGAACCTGCGCCAGACCGCCGAACGGTTCGACGAACTCGCCCGCAAGGGCCACGACGACGACTTCAACCGCGGTGACAGCGCGTACGACAACTACTACGGCGACCCCACGCTGCCCAACCCCAACCTGCACCCCCTGGGCAGGCCGCCGTACTACGCGTTCCAGATCATCCTCGGCGACCTCGGCACGTCGGGCGGCCTGCGGACCGACGAACACGCCCGCGTGCTCCGCGACGACGACTCGGTGGTGCCCGGCCTCTACGCGGTGGGCAACAATTCCGCCGCGGTGATGGGCCGCAGCTACGCCGGCGCGGGCGCGACGATCGGGCCCGCGATGACGTTCGGCTACGTCGCCGCCAAACACCTCGCCGCGCAGGCGGATTCCGGCCGGACCGACCGGAAACACGAACACACTCAACCCAGTCCAGGGCCGTCACCCATCGGAGGTAGCACATGAAAATCTCGCTGTTCTACGAATTCCCGCTGCCGCGGCCGTGGTCGGAGGACGACGAGCACCAGTTGTTCCAGCACGGCCTGGACGAGGTCGAGGCCGCCGACAAGGCGGGCTTCTCGACGGTCTGGCTGACCGAGCACCACTTCCTCGAGGAGTACTGCCACTCGACCGCCCCGGAGATGTTCCTCGCCGCGGCCAGCCAGCGCACCAAGGACATCCGGCTCGGCTTCGGCGTCATGCATCTGCCGCCGCCGATCAACCATCCCGCGCGCATCGCCGAGCGGATCGCCACCCTCGACCACCTGTCGAACGGCCGCGTCGAATTCGGCACCGGTGAGGGGTCCTCGGTCGCCGAACTCGGCGGGTTCAACATCGACCCCGCCGACAAGCGCAGCATGTGGGAGGAGGCGCTGGAGGTCTCGATCCGCTGTATGACCGAGGCGCCGTTCACCGGGTTCAAGGGCGAACACGTCGAGATGCCCGCCCGCAACGTGATCCCCAAGCCGCTGCAGCAGCCGCATCCGCCGGTCTGGGTGGCGTGCACCCGTCCGTCGTCGGTGCAGATGGCCGCGCAGAAGGCCATCGGCGCGCTGAGCTTCGCCTACACCGGTCCGGAAGCGTTGAAGGACCGGGTGGACGGCTACTACAGGGAGTTCGAGGAGAAGGGTGCGCCGATCACCCCGGCGATCAACCCGAACCTGCTGGCCATCGGCGGCGATCTGTCGATGATGGTGGCCAAGACCGACGAGCAGGCGCTCGATCGGCTCGGCATCGGTGGCGGGTTCTTCTCCTTCGGGATCATGCACTACTACCTGACCGGTATGCACACCCCCGGCCGCACCGGGGTCTGGGAACTGTACGAGAAGGCGGTCAAGGAGGATCCGACCCTGGCGTACGGACCGGGCCGCGGCGCCATCGGATCGCCCGACACCGTGCGCGAATTCCTGCGTGGCTACGAAGCCAGCGGCGTCGACGAGATCATCCTGCTGCTCAACCCGCGCAGCCACGAGGGCACGATGGAGTCCATCGAGATCATGGGCAAGGAGATCCTGCCCGAGTTCATCGAGCGCGACGAGAAAGCGGTCAAGGACAAGGCCAAGCGCCTCGCGCCGGTCATCGAGAAGGTCGAGGCGCGTCGTCAGCCGTCGGACACGCCGATGTTCGACGAGACGTACTCGTTCGGCGGTCTGCCCACCGGCCGCGGGGGCAAGTTCACCGCGGGCGAGATCCCCGAGGCCATGGCCGAGATCAACGAGGGCCGGGTGAAGGCCGCAGAGCAGGAGAAGCAGGCCAGGGCGGTCAAGGAAGCGTCGGGCTAGGCCGACTCACGTGGGTGAAATCGACCGGCTGTGGCGTTACGACGGTAAGCGGGTTGTGGTCACCGGATGCGCGTCGGGTATCGGCGCACACCTCGTGCGGCAGCTCGGCGAACTCGGCGCCCGGGTGGTGGGTTTGGACATGCGCAGGCCCGCGGTGGATCTCGACGAGTTCGGCGAGCTCGACCTCTCGGACGAGGCGTCCATCGACCATGCGGTGGCGGCCGTCGGCGGGGACGTCGACGTGTTGTTCAACGTGGCAGGCGTGTCCTCCGGCATCGGCGATCCGCCGCTGGTGACGCGGATCAATTTCCTCGGCACCCGCCATCTCACCGAGTCACTGTTGCCGCGGATGCGGCCGGGGTCGGCGATCGTCAGCGTGTCCTCGCTCGCGGCGGCGTCGTACCTCGACAACGTGCACACCACGGCCGGACTGGTGCAGACGGCCACCATGGAGGACGGGATCGACTGGTGCGCGGCGCATCCTGAGGCGCTCGCCGACGGGGGATACCGGTTGGCCAAGGAGGCGCTCATCCTCTACACCATGCGCAGCGCCGGTCCGCTCGGCGCCCGCGGGATCCGGATCAACTGCACGGGGCCGGGCGTCACCGAGACGCCGATCCTCGACCAGTTGCGCACCGCGTACGGACCGGCGTTCCTCGACGACATCCCCAAACCACTCGGCCGGGTATCGGATCCGGAGGAACAGTCCGCGGTCCTGCTGTTCCTCGGCGGCGACGCCGCCAGTTACATCACCGGCCAGGTCATCTGGGTCGACGGTGGAAACCTCGCCGGCCGGGTGGCCGCGACCTTGGACGCGACTTCAGAAGGGACGTGATGTGGCCACACTCGACGAATTCCGTCGCGCGGGGGAGGCGCTGCGCAACTGGGGGCGGTGGGGTGACGCCGACGAACTCGGCACGCTGAACTTCATCACCGCCGAGAAGGTGGCCGAGGGGGCGCGTCTGGTCCGGCACGGCAAGGTCTTCCCGCTGGGCGTCGACTTCGGCTCGGCCGGACCTCAGGGAGCGTTCCAGTACCGGCCCAACCCGATGCACGTGATGACCGTCGACGGCGGCGACGCCAACACCCTGGTGCAGTACGGCCCGCAGTGGTTGAAGAACACCGTCGCCCAGCAGCTCGCCGGGTATTTCGTCGACAACCCGTTCCGGTTCAACGACGACATGATCATCATGCCCTTGCAGGCGGCGACCCAGTGGGATGCGCTGTCGCACGTCTACTACGACGACCGGCTGTACAACGGGTTCCCGGCCGATTCGGTGACCAGCCAGGGCGCGTTCCACTGCGGTATCGACAAGGTCGACACCAAGGGCATCACCTCCCGCGGCGTGCTGCTCGACCTGGTGCGTCACCGCGGCGCGGACGTGTTCTGCGAACACGGTGAGCCGATCACCCCCGACGAACTCGACGAAGTGGCGCGCGCACAGGGGGTTTCGGTGGGCAGCGGTGACATCGTGCTGATCCGGACCGGCTGGTGGGACAGGTTCCTGGAGGCCGGCGACGGCACCGAACCGTACGCCGGGCTGGACTGGCGTTGCGCATCGTGGTTGCACGAGCGCGAGGTGGCCGCGGTGGCCGCCGACAACCTCATGGTCGAGGATCCGGTGTCCGGGGTCGAGGGCACGATCCTGCCGATGCACATGCTGTGCCTGCGAGATATGGGCCTGATGCTGGGCGAGTACTGGGATCTGGGGGCGCTGGCCGCCGACTGCGCCGCCGACGGCGTGTACGAGTTCCAGCTCATCGCACCGCCGTTACGGGTCACCGGTGCGGTCGGCGCGCCGCTCAATCCGATCGCCATCAAGTGACGGGGGAGACGATGACCGCATCAGATGAGGGCCCGCTGGTCGTCGGGCTCGGCGGCACCCTGCGCGCCAACTCGTCGACGGAGCGGGCGGTGCGGTACTGCCTGGAGGCCGTCGAACGCCAGGGCGGGCGCACCCGGATGTTCGCCGGTCCCGACCTCGACCTGCCGATGTATGCGCCGCACCAGCTGGAGCGCACCCCGCGCGCGCTGGAACTCGTTGCCGCGCTGCGGGATGCCGACGCAGTCGTCGTCGGATCGCCGGGGTACCACGGTGCCATCTCGGGTCTGGTGAAGAACGCGCTCGACTACATCGAGGACCTGCGGGAGGACCCGCGGGTCTATCTGGACAACACGCCGTGGGGCTGCATCAGCTGCGCGTACGGGTGGCAGGCGGCGGTGAACACGCTCGGCCAGTTGCGTTCGATCGGCCACGCGCTGCGGGCCTGGCCGACGCCGCTCGGTGTGGCGATCAACTCGGCGGAGGCGGTCTGGGACGACGGCGGGGTGCTGGTCGACGAACCGGTGCGCAACCAACTCGACATGCTGGCCAACCAGGTGCTGACGTTCGCGCAGGCACACCGGACGGCGACGTGAGCTTCCAGCGCAAGTCGGTCGCCGTCGACGGGCTGACCACCGGCTATCTCGAAGCGGGACAGGGCGATCCGGTCGTGCTGCTGCACGGCGGGGAGTTCGGGGCCTCCGCCGAACTGGGCTGGGAGCGCGTGATCGATGTGCTCGCCGAGCGGTACCACGTGCTCGCCCCCGACATGCTGGGGTTCGGCCGGTCGGCGAAGGTCGTCGACTTCACCGACGGCCGCGGGATGCGGATCCGGCACGTCGCCCGGTTCTGCGAGGTCCTCGACGTGCGCACGGCGCATGTCGTCGGCAACTCGATGGGGGCGATCAACCTGCTCGTCGACGCCACGTCCGGGGCGCCCGTGCTGCCCGCCCGCAGCCTCGTGGCGATCTGCGGCGGCGGGACCATCCAGCGCAACGAGCACGCCGACGCCCTCTACGACTACGACGCGACGCTCGACGGGATGCGCAGCATCGTCGCGGCGCTGTTCGCCGACGCGTCGTATCCGGCGGACGACAACTACGTGCGGCGGCGCTACGAATCCTCGATCGCCCCCGGCGCGTGGGAATCGTTGGCGGCGGCACGGTTCCGCAGGCCCGGTCTGGAGCCGCCGCCACCGCCGTCGGCCACCCGGCCGTACGACCGCATCGCCGTACCCACCCTGATCGTCGAAGGGGAACGCGACAAACTGCTGCCGCCGGGATGGGCGGCCGAGATCGCCGGCCAGATCAGCGGCGCGCGGTCGGCGATCGTCCCCGCCGCCGGGCACTGCCCGCAGATCGAGCAGCCGGCCGCGGTCGCCGAACTGCTCTTCGAGTTCTTCGCCGACGTCTCCCAACGAAAGGTGTCCGCCTGATGGTCACGCGACCCAACAACGAACTGGTCGGCAAGGTCGTGATCGTCACCGGGGGTGCATCGGGGATCGGCCGCGGCATCGTCGAACGGTTCGTCGCCGAGGGCGCCAAGGTCGTCATCGCCGACGTGCAGGACGAACTCGGCGAGACGCTGGCGGCGCAATCCGGACCGAACGCGGTGTTCCACCACACCGACGTGGGCGACCAACGACAGATGGGCCTGCTGGTGGACACCGCCGTCGAGCGGTTCGGCGCACTGGACGTCATGGTGAACAACGCGGGCATCTCCAGCCCGCTGCGGCGCGGCCTGTTCACCGAGGACCTCGAGGAGTTCGACCGGGTGATGCGGGTGAACCTGCTCAGCATCATGGCGGGCACGCGTGACGCGGGGCGGTACATGTCCGAACACGGTGGCGGGTCGATCATCAACCTGTCGTCGATCGGCGGCATCCAGGCCGGTGGCGGGGTTCCGGTGTACCGCGCGTCGAAGGCGGCCATCCTGCACTTCACCAAGTGCGCGGCGATCGAGCTGGCGCACTACGAGATTCGCGTCAACTGCATCGCGCCGGGCAACATCCCGACCCCGATCCTGCAGTCCTCGGCCACCGGGGAGGACCGTGAGCGGCTCGAGAGGTTCGAGGCCAGGATCCGCGCGCAGATGCGCAACGACCGTCCGCTCAAGCGGGACGGCACCCCCGACGACGTCGCGGAGGCCGCGCTGTACCTGGCCACCGACCGTTCGCGGTACGTCACCGGCATCGTGCTGCCCGTCGAGGGCGGGACGATCGCCGGGAAGATCATCCCGCGCAAGGCCGACTCGGAATCGACGGTCAACGGCTCACCGACGTGACTTTAAATCAGTCGCTTGACTTAAGGTCCCCGGCCCGGTTGACTGTGAGCGTGACCACAGCGAGGACCGCGCGGGCCGAGCGTGCCAACAGCACCCAGGAGGCGATCCTGCGGGCCGCCGAACGGCTCTACGCCGAGCACGGCGTGTTCGCCGTCTCCAACCGCCAGGTCAGCGAGGCCGCGGGGCAGGGGAACAACGCCGCGGTCGGCTACCACTTCGGCACCAAGACCGACCTGGTCCGGGCCATCGAGTTCAAACACCGCGGGCCGATCGAGCGGCTGCGCGAGAAGATGGTGGCCGACCTCGGTCCGGCGCCCGACATGCGCGACTGGGTGGCCTGTCTGGTCCGGCCGCTGACCGACCATCTGGCCGAACTGGGCAACCCGAGTTGGTACGCGCGGTTCGCCGCCCAGGTGATGACCGACCCCGCCTACCACAGCATGATCGTGCGCGATGCGCTGTCGTCGGCCTCCCTGGTCGAGGTGATCAACGGGATCGGCAGCGCCCTGCCGGACCTGCCGCCCTACGTGCGCGCCGAGCGCAATGTGATGGGCCGAAATCTGTTGATGCACAGCTGCGCCGAGCGGGAACGCAGCCTGGCCGAAGGTGTGGCGGTGCCGCGCGCCTCGTGGGCGGCGGCGGCGTCGGGTCTCATCGACGCCATCGTCGGACTGTGGCAGGCGCCCGTCACCGAGGTGCCCCGATGAAGGTCACCGTCGATCAGGACAAGTGCGTGTCGTCGGGCCAGTGCGTGCTCAACGCCTCCGACGTCTTCGACCAGCGCGACGACGACGGGGTCGTCGAGCTGCTCGTCGAACACCCAGACCCCGACCAGGAGGCCGACGTGCGCAACGCGGCCGCCGCCTGCCCAGCCCTTGCCATCCACCTCGAGGAGTGATGTGTCGGACACGTTGACCGGAACCGCCGATGTCTCCGCGGACATCCCGGAGTATCCGATGGAGCGCGCGGCGGCGTGCCCGTTCGCGCCGCCGCCGCGGATGCTCGAGATGGGTGCGGCCAAACCCCTGTCCCGCGTGCGGATCTGGGACGGCAGCACCCCGTGGCTGATCACCGGGCATGCGGTCGCCCGTGAGCTGTTCGCCGATTCGCGGGTCAGTGTCGACGACCGCCGGTCGGGTTTCCCGCACTGGAACGAGCACATGCTGTCGACGGTGAACAAGCGGCCGCGGTCGGTGTTCACCTCCGACGCCGAGGAGCACACCCGGTTCCGCCGGATGCTGTCGAAGCCGTTCACCTTCAAGCGTGTCGAGGGTCTGCGCCCGGTGATCCAACAGGTCACCGACGAGTGCATCGACGAGATCCTGGCCGGCCCGCAGCCCGCCGACATGGTCGCCGAGCTCGCGCTGCCGGTGCCCACCCGGGTGATCAGCGACATGCTCGGCGTGCCCTACGAGGACCACGAGTTCTTCCAGCACCACGCGAACGTCGGGCTCGCCCGCTACGCGAGCGCCGCGGACGGTCAGAAGGGTGCGATGAGCCTGCACCAGTACCTGATCGACCTGGTGAAGAAGAAGATGGAGAACCCCGCCGAGGACGCGGTGTCCGACCTCGCCGAGCGGGTCACCGCGGGTGAGATCAGCGTCAAGGAAGCCGCGCAGCTCGGCACAGGCCTGCTGATCGCCGGACACGAGACCACCGCCAACATGATCGGCATCGGCATCCTCGCGCTGCTCCATAACCCCGAACAGGCCGACTTCCTGCGCGCCACGGACGATCCCAAGGAGATCGCCAACGCGGTCGAGGAGTTGATGCGCTACCTGTCGATCATCCAGAACGGTCAGCGACGCGTCGCGATCGAGGACATCGAGATCGCGGGGGAGACGATCCGCGCCGGGGAGGGCATCATCCTCGACCTCGCCCCGGCCAACTGGGACGCCGCCGCCTACCCCGAGCCGGACAAGCTCGACCTGCGCCGCGACGCCGGCCAGCAGCTCGGCTTCGGCTACGGCCGCCACCAGTGCGTCGGGCAGCAGCTCGCCCGCGCCGAACTGCAGATCGTCTTCCACACCCTGCTGCGCCGTATCCCGACCATGCGTCTCGCCATCCCGTTCGAGGACGTGCCGTTCAAACACGACCGCCTCGCGTACGGCGTCTACGAACTTCCCGTGACCTGGTAACAGGTTGTCCGACAGCCCGATTGGAGTGCCCACAGTGTCAGCCCCCAGCACCACCCTCTATCCGCCCGAAGGCTTCGGCGCGCCCAAGCACCGTCACGGCCACTCCGCCGGAGCCGTGACCGGCCTTCCCGAGGGCACCGAGATCTTCTCGGCCGACAACCACATCTCCGTCGCCGACGACATCTTCTACGAGCGCTTCCCCGAGGAGCTCAAGGGTGCCGCCCCGCGCATCTGGTACGAAGACGGCGCCTACATGGTCGGGATGAAGGGCAAGGCCTGGACCGGCGGCGATTTCGGCCGGGTGCTGATGCAGTACGACGACCTCGCCGGCGCGGCGTCGAACAACATCGAGGCCAGGATCCGGGAGCTCAAGGAGGACGGCATCGACAAGGAGCTCGCGTTTCCGAATGCTGTACTCGCCCTGTTTCATTATCCGGACAAAAGTCTGCGGGAGCGGGTGTTCCGCATCTACAACGAGCACATCGCCGATCTGCAGGAGCGCTCCAACGGCCACTTCTACGGCGTCGGCCTGATCAATTGGTGGGATCCGAAGGGCACGCGCAGCACTCTCGAGGAGCTGAAGTCGTTGGGGCTGCGCACGTTCCTGCTGCCGCTGAATCCCGGCAAGGACGACGACGGCAACATCTACGACTACGGCAGCACCACGATGGACGCGGTCTGGGACGAGATCGAGGCGGCCGGCCTGCCGGTCAGCCACCACATCGGCGAGACGCCTCCCAAGACGCCGTGCCAGAACAACAGCGTCGTGGTCGGCATGATGGTCAACGTCGACTCGTTCCGCGAACAGTTCGCCAAGTACGTCTTCTCCGGCATCCTCGACCGGCACCCGTCGCTGAAGGTGGGCTGGTTCGAGGGCGGGATCGCCTGGGTGCCCACCGCGTTGCAGGACGCCGAGCACATGCTGGCCTCCTACCGGCACATGTTCAACCACCAGCTCGAACACGGTGTGCGCCACTACTGGGACAACCACATGAGCGCGTCGTTCATGGTCGACACGCTCGGTCTGCAGCTGATCGACCGCATCGGCGTCGACAACGTGATGTGGTCGAGCGACTATCCGCACAACGAGTCGACGTTCGGCTACTCGGAGAAGTCGTTGGCCACCGTCGTCGAGGCCGTCGGCCCGGAGAACGCGGTCAAGATCGTCAGCGGCAACATCACGAGGTTCCTGGGCCTGTGAGCGAAGCTCGCGAGCGAACCATGAACCTGACGACGTCGACTCATTCCGGCGTCACTCAGATCGCCCGTACCGGGTACACGTGGCTGGACATCCCCGACGAGCCCGACTTCGCCCGGCTGCGTGGCGAAGTCGCAGTGCGCCTGCACGCGGCGATGGCCGATCAGGGCGTGGACGCGCTGGTGCTGCTGGGCAACGGCAGCGTCATGTACGCCACCGGTATCAGCTGGCCGCTCGCGGATGCGGGCCTCTCGCACGTCGAGCGGCCGGTCGCGGTCGTGCTGGCCGACGACGAGCACCCGCACCTGTTCCTGCCCTTCCGCGAGGGTGCGGCGATGGAGTCGGGCCTGCCCGACGACCACCTGCACGGGCCCGTGTATCTCGAGTTCGACGAAGGCGTCGCGGAATTCGCGAAGATCCTGGCCCGCCTGATCCCGGCCGGCGCGACGATCGCGACCGACGAGTTGACCGGGGCGATGCGGCGGGCCGGCAGTGCGCTGTTCCCCGACGAGCCGATCGATGCCGCCCCGGTGATCGGCGCGGCCAAGATCGTGAAGACGATCGATCAGATCGCCTGCATCCGGCGCGCGTGCCAGATCACCGAACAGGCCGTCGCAGAGATCCAGCAGTCGCTGGCGCCCGGGGCGCGACAGATCGACCTGTCCGCCGAATTCGTCCGCCGCACCTTCGAACTCGGCGCCACCACCAACATGTTCGACTCCATCTGGCAGGTCATGCCCGCGTCGAGGACAGACGGGCCGTGGACCACTACCGGCGACCTCGCGCTGCCACTGCTGACCACCAAGCGCGAGATCCGGCAGGGCGACGTGCTGTGGACCGACGTGTCCATCGCCTACCACGGCTACTGCTCCGACCACGGCCGCACCTGGATCGTCGGTCAGGATCCGACGCCGGCCCAGCAGAAGCAGTTCGACAAGTGGGCCGAGATCGTCGACGCGGTGCTCGCGGTGACCAAGGCCGGCGCGACCTGCGGTGACCTCGGACGCGCGGCGACCGCCGCGGCCGGTGGGGAGAAACCGTGGCTGCCGCACTTCTACCTGGGCCACGGCATCGGCACGAGCGCGGCCGAGATGCCGATGATCGGAACAGATCTCGGCCAGGACTGGGATGACAAATTCGTCTTCCCGCCCGGCATGCTGCTGGTGTTCGAGCCGGTGGTCTGGGAGGACGGCACCGGCGGCTATCGCGGCGAGGAGATCGTGGTGGTCACCGAGGGCGGCTGGATGCCGCTGACCGAATATCCGTACGACCCGTACGAGGTGTCCAATGGGAGTTGAGATCGAGGCGGACGGCCGGGCTCTGCGTCACAGCCGTCGCGAGCGCGCCCTCGCGCAGATGGAGATCCATGACCTGGACATCCTGGTGCTCGGCCGCCAGGCCAACGTCCGCTACATCTCCGGCGCACCTCAACTGTGGGTGGTCGGGACGCGCCCGTTCGGTCCGATCTGCGAATTCGTGCGCGCCACCGGGGAGATTCACCTCAACAGCACGTGGGACGAGGGGATCCCCGAGGAGATACCGCACGAGAACCTGTACGGGTTCGCCTGGAATCCCATGACGCTGGTGGGCATTCTGCAGAACATCAAGGGTGCCGACAGCATGCGCAGGGTCGGAACCGATGCCCTGACACCGACGTTCGCGAAGCTGCTTCCGATGGCCTTCCCGAACGCGGAGCTGATCGACGCCGAGCAGGCCATGCAGGCGGCCCGCCGGATCAAGACCCCCGAGGAAGTGCAGGCATTGCGGCGGGCGCTGGTCGTCGCCGAGGAGGGCCTGGCGGCCGGTGTCGCCGAACTCCGTGCGGGGACCACCGAGAAAGCCCTCGCCGGTGCGGTGCTCAAAGCCGAGGCCGCCGGTGGCGTGAGCACCCCCGCCACGCAGGACGCGGCCTGGGTGACCTCCAAGGAGCATCCGTGGCGCCGTGCCGAGGGCGCCGGCCGGGTGCGCGAGGGTGACCTGGTGGTGTTGTCGGCCGGCGTGCTGGCCGACGGCTATGTCGCCGAGGTGGCCCGTACACTCCATGTCGGTGAGCCGACCGCCGCCGTGCGCGGCCTGTACCGGCGACGAGATGAGCTGTGGGACAAACTGATCGAAGTGTGTCGGCCAGGTACGACCACCAGTGCGTTGCTGGATGCCTACCAGCAGGCCGGTGAACCGCTGCCGGCGATGCCGGTGGCGCACGGACTCGGATTGGGTTTCGACCCACCGGTGGTGTCACCGACCCTGCGAGCGACCGCGGAAACCGACATTCTGGAGGAGGGCATGGTGCTCGCCGTGACTGCGTATGTGTGGGAACGGGGCGTCGGCGCGGTGTTCACCCGCGACGCGGTCCTGATCACCGCCGACGGCGCCGAGATCCTCTCGGCCGCTCCGGCTTACGGTGAGGCCGTCCATGGCTGACCGGCCGACACCGGAGGAGATCATCCTCTACGAGAAGGATCCGAAGACCAAGATCGCCACCATCACGTTCAACCGGCCGGAGTTCCTCAACGCGCCGACATCGTTGGCACGCCTGCGGTATGCCGACGTGTTGCGCGCAGCCAACGCCGACAACGACGTCAAGGTGGTGATCATCCGCGGCGTCGGCGACAACCTGGGCAGCGGCGCCGATCTCCCGGAGTTCATGGAGGGCAACGACAATCCGGCGGTGCGGCTGGCAGAGCTGCGGCTCGAGGATGACGGCGTGGGGGAGGTGACCTACCCGCCGAAGGGCACGTTCCGCAACGGGGCGACCATCAGCTCGTGGTACGCCAACTCGCAGGCAGGCAACCGGGCGCTGCAGGATTTCAAGAAGATCAGCATCGTCGAGGCCAAGGGCTACTGCTACGGCTGGCATTTCTACCAGTGCGCCGACGCCGATCTGGTGATCTCCTCCGACGACGCGTTGTTCGGTCACCCGTCGTTCCGCTACCACGGCTGGGGTCCGCGGATGTGGACCTGGGTGCAGATGATGGGGCTGCGCAAGTTCCAGGAGATGGTCTTCACCGGCCGCCCGTTCACCGCCGCCGAGATGTATGACTGCAACTTCCTCAACAAGGTGGTGGCACGCGACCAGCTGGAGGCCGAGACCGAGAAGTACGCGCTGGCCTGCGCGCGAAACCGCCCGGTGGACACCGTCTTCCAGCAGAAGATGTTCTTCGAGATCTTCAAGCAGCAGCAGGGCGAGTACATGGGCAGCCTGCTGTCCGCGTTCTTCGAGTCGATGGGCAACGGCGTCGCCAACGACAGCGACGAGGACCTCGACATGTTCGAGTCGATCGATTCCGGGCTGTCCGCCGCGGTCAACGACAACGACAGCAAGTTCCCGCCGGAATTCCGGTTGAGCAAGCGCAACCGCGCGAAGCCGGACTGACGATGGCGGCACCGCCACTGGACGGCGTGCGCGTGGTCGACCTGTCGACCGGTATCGCGGGCGCGTACTGCACGAAACTGCTCGCCGACGGCGGTGCCGAGGTGATCAAAGTCGAACCACCCGAGGGCGATCCGCTGCGGCGGTGGTCGGCCTCGGGTGCCGACACCGGCGGCGACGGCGCGCTGTTCTCCTACCTGGCGTGTTCGAAACACAGCGTGGTCGCCGATCCCGCCGATCCGTCCGACACCGCGTTCGTCGACGAGCTGCTGGCCGCGGCCGAGGTGGTGGTGTGGTCGCGCGGGTCGGCGGTCGCCGAACACCCCGACTTCGCGCCGGCGGCGATGCACCGGCGCCACCCGGACCTGATCGTCACCGCGATCACGCCGTTCGGCCTCGACGGCCCGTGGACGGACCGTCCGGCAACCGAATTCACGCTGCAGGCGTGGTCGGGTGGCATCGTCGGGTTGGGCCGGGGCGCCCCGGACCGTGCGCCGGTGTACGTCGGCGGACAGATCGGCGAATACCTCGCCGGTGCGTACGCGAGCGCCGCGACGTTGGCCGGCCGGCTACGCGGTGTCGGCGAACTCATCGACCTGTCGATGCTCGAGACCCAGATCCTCGGCCTGACCTACTACCCGGTGACCTACCACCAGATGCTGGGCCGGCCGTGGCGTGACGCCCGCAAACTGACCGTGCCCGGGATCGCCCGTGCCAAGGACGGTCTGGTCGACATCGGCTGCGGCACCGCCCAGCAGTGGTTCGACCTGTGCGCGATGACCGGACACGACGAGTGGATCGACGAGAATTCGCCGCTGTCGATCACCGAGCAGGCCAACGAGAAGGCCGAGGAGCTCTACGCCTGGGTGGCCGAGCAGACCGTGGACGAGATCCGCGACCTCGCGTCGGCATTCCGCATCCCCAACGCGCCGGTGGCCAACGGCGAGAACGTCGCCACCCTCGACCACTACGTCGAACGCGGCTCGTTCGTGACCAATCCGCGCGACGGGTTCACCCAGCCCGGCCCGCCCTACCGGCTGACCCCCGCGGTCCAGCGAGCCCCGCGGCCCGCCCCGCGCCTGGGCGAGCACACCGAGCTGTATCGGCAGTACCCGCGAAACAGCATTCCCTGTCGTCGAGGCGACGACGTGACAGCAGGGAATACTGTTTCGGCGCAACCGGCCCTGCCATTCGAGGGGCTGCGCGTGCTGGACCTGACGACGTTCTGGGCGGGGCCGTCGTGCACGCACATCATGGCGCTGCTCGGCGCCGAGGTCATCCACGTCGAGTCCACGCGCCGTCCGGACGGGACCCGGCTGATCGCCGGCATCCCCGCCACCGAAGAGCAGTGGTGGGAGAAGTCGCCGATCTTCTCGGGACTGAACACCAACAAGAAGGGGCTCACCCTCGACCTGCACACCCCGCGCGGACGCGAACTGCTCAACCGGCTGATCGAGACCTCCGACGTGGTGGTCGAGAACTTCACGCCGAGGGTGCTCGACCACCTCGGCCTCGACTTCGCCGCCGTGCAGGCGCTGCGCCCGGACACGATCATGCTGCGGATGCCCGGATTCGGGCTCGACGGACCGTGGCGGGACAACCCGGCGTTCGCCTACGTGATCGAGGCCGCGGCCGGAATCAGTTGGCTCACCGGCTATGCCGACCGCAATCCCAACGAACCGTACTCGGTGGGTGACCCCAACGCCGGGGTCCACGCGCTCAACGGTCTGCTGCTGGCGCTCGAACACCGGCGCCGCACCGGACAGGGCGTGCTGGTCGAGGCGGCGATGGTGGACGCCGCGCTCAACGTCGCGGCCGAACAGGTCATCGAGTACAGCGCCTACGGTGCGCTGCTTCAGCGCGCGGGCAACCGAGGCCCGACCGCGGCACCGCAGAACCTCTACCTCAGCAGCGACATCGACGAGTTCGGCCGTCTCGACAGCTGGGTCGCGATCGCCGTCGCCACGGACGCGGAGTGGGATGCGCTGTGCGCGGCCATCGGCGCCGCCGACTGGGCCTCGGACCCCGCGCTCGCGACCCTGCACGGACGCCGCGCCGCACACGACGAGATCGACGAACGCCTCGCGCAGTGGTGCGGGGAGCGCGGTGCCGACGAGATCGTCGAATGCCTGTGGCAGGCAGGCGTTCCGGTGGCGAAGGTGCTGCAACCCCACCGGCAGACCGAACTGCCGCAGCTGGCGCATCGGGGATTCTTCGAAGAGGTCGACCACCCGGTGAACCGGCCGACGCCGCACAGTTCGCTGCCGTTCCGCCTGTTGGCCGGGCCGCAACGCTTCCACCGCCACCCGGCGCCCCTGCTCGGGCAGCACACCGAGGAACTCCTCGCCGAACTCGGTCTGACCGCGGACGAGATCGCCCAACTCGCCGCCGACAAGGTGATCGGCCACACGGTCTGACTGGTTGACTGACGCCATGGCCATCGACCCGTCCGGCATCCTGCTCACCGACCGTGTCGCCGTCGTCACCGGCGGCGGCACCGGTATCGGCCTCGGCATCGCCGCGGGCCTGGCGGCGTTCGGCGCCCGGGTGGCGATCTGGGAGCGCGACGCCGACCGCTGCGCGGCGGCCGCCGAATCTGTCGGCGGACTCGGCATCGTCACCGACGTTCGCGACGGCGACCAGGTGACGGCGGCCCTCGACCGCACCGCCGCCGAACTGGGCACCGTGACCATCCTCGTCAACAACGCGGGCGGCACGTTCTCCTCGCCCCTGCTGGAGACGAGCGAAAACGCCTGGGACGCACTGTACAAGGCGAATCTGCGCCACGTCCTGCTGTGTACGCAGCGGGTCGCGCGGAAGATGGTCGCCGCCGAGGTCGGCGGCAGCGTCATCACCGTGACGTCGATCGAAGGTGTCCGTGCCGCACCGGGTTACGCGGCGTACGCGGCCGCCAAGGCCGGCGTCATCAACTACACGCAGACGGCCGCATTCGAGCTCGCGCCGCACGGGATCCGGGTCAACGCGCTGGCACCCGACGTCATCGTCACCGAGGGACTGATCGCGCTGTCACCCGACGGCCTGCCCGCGGGCATCGGTGACGCGATACCCATGGGACGGCCCGGCACCGTCGACGAGATCGCCGGGGCGGCGGTGTTCCTGGCGTCCGACCTGGCCGGATACATCACCGGTCAGACCCTGCACGTCGACGGCGGCACCCACGCGGCAGGCGGCTGGTACCGGCACCCGCAGACGGGGGCGCCCACCCTTGGGCCGGGTTAGCCGTTCCGGTCGAGCCCCGGTTCTCCGAGCCGGGAGCGGATCGCGGCCCACGGGTCGGCGTACTTCCCCGGCATGTTCCGGTACGCGGACTGGCGGGCGACGAAGATCCGCGCCAGCGGTGCGAGCAGCTGTATCGGATAGCGCAGCACCCCCACCTGAGCGCGCATCTCGGCGATCATGTCGGGCCACGAATGATGTTGGAACTGCAAGGCTTCCTGCGCCCGGGCGGTGTCCATCCAGTCGGTGATGAACCAGGCGTCGTCGCGGTCGGGGTCCCCGGGACGGCCGGGCGGCAGCGCTCCGGCCAACCCGCGGGCGCCCGCGAGTGCCGCCCCGACCTCGCCCTGGCGGATCTTGTGGGTGTCGTCCCCGGCGATGAGCAGGATCTCGCCCACGACGTCGGCGGTGGTGGCCGCGGCGAACGCCCACGCGACGTCGCGCACGTCGACGCTGTGGAGCCGGCCGTCGGTCGGCAGTGCGCTCTCGAAGAACAGCGCGTCGGTGGTGAGGGGCATGGCCTTCGGGTCGACGCTGAGCACGCCGCCGAGGCGCAACACCACCCACTGCAGGCTCGACGCGCGCACGATCTCCTCGGCTTCGAGCTTGTGCCCGCCGTACAGTTCGGTCGGCGTCGGCGGGGTGTCCGCGGTCACCGGGCCGGTGTGCCGGTGCGGGTTGCGGGCGCCGTACACCGCGTTGCTCGAGGCCTGTACGAAGCGCGGCGGCTGCGGCAGCGCCTCGGCCGCCCGCACCAGCGTTGCCGTGGCGTCCACGTTGACCTTCCGGGCCACCTTCGGGTTGCGGTAGATCGGCGGGGGGATCACGGCGGCGAGGTGGATGATCGCGGCGGGAGCCACCTCGGTGAGGAGCTGGTCGACCTGAGCGGCATCGGTGAGGTCCGCCCAGCGCGCCTCGGCGCCGCCGGGCAGCGACGCGGCGGCCTTGCGGGTGGCATCCGTTCCGAGGTCGGTCGCGACCACACGCCGGCCGAGTTCGGCCAGCCGGCGCACCGTTTGCGAACCGACCAGACCGAAACCGCCGGTTACGAGCACTGCGTCTGACATTGTTCTCCTACGAGGTCGTCACGCAGAACGGGTGATTATGGTGTTCTCCTTTAGCGAGAGTAACGTATTCGCTGATCCGGCCGGATCGCCAGCCGTCAGGGGGAGCCGATGAGCGACGAAGATCGAGGCGAGGGCAAGCGGGTGCCGCCCGACCGCCCGGAGGTCGCGAAGTGGGATCCGGAGTTCACCGCCGCGATCGCCAAGACCGTCGGCGCCGCGATCAGACGCTACTTCCGCTCGGAGGTCCGCGGTCTGGACGCGATGCCGTCCGCAGGCGGCGCGCTCGTGGTGTCGAACCACTCCGGGGGCATGCTCACACCCGACGTCCTGATCTTCGCCCCGGCCTTCTATGGGGAATTCGGATATGACCGGCCGGTGTACACGCTGGCGCACTACGGTGTGTTCGTTCCCCCGCTGGGCAGTCTGCTGCGCCGCGCGGGGGTGATCGAGGCCAGCCGCGAGAACGCGGGCAACGCGCTGCGCTCGGGTGCGGTGGTGCTGGTGTTCCCCGGTGGCGACTACGACTCCTACCGGCCCACGTTCTCCGAGAACAGGATCGACTTCGCCGGCCGGACCGGCTATGTCCGCACCGCGATCGAGGCCGGTGTGCCGATCGTGCCGATGGTGTCGATCGGCGGGCAGGAGACCCAGTTCTTCCTCGCCCGTGGTGACTCGCTGGCCCGCAGGCTGGGGCTCAAGAAGGTCCGCATGGAGATCCTGCCGGTCAGCATCGGCTTCCCGTTCGGGCTGTCGGCGATCTTCCCGCCCAACCTGCCGCTACCGTCGAAGGTCGTGACCAGGGTGCTCGAACCGATCGACATCGCCGCACAGTTCGGCGAGGATCCGGACGTCAAGGAGGTCGACGCACACGTGCGCAGGGTGATGCAGGAGGCGCTCGACGAGCTCGCGCGCGAACGCCGATTCCCGGTGATCGGATGAGCCCGGCATTGGGGGGCGCCGCGGCCAGAGTGGCCGGGAGCCTGGGGCTGATGCAGACGCTGTGGCGCTCCCGCCTCATCGCCCCGATGCGTCCGGACCGCTACCTGAAGATGGGCGCGGCCGTGCGCCGGGTCGGGGTGACCGCGACGGTCGGATTCGCCACCGCTGCGCAGCGCTGCCCAGACCGGCCCGGGCTGATCGACGAACGCGGCGTGTTGACCTTCAAGGAACTCGACGACGCCTCGGATGCGCTCGCCGCGGCGCTGCAGGGCCTGCCCGGCGGTACTCCGGGCACCGTCGCGATCATGTGCCGCAACCACCGCGGGTTCGTCGAGGCCCTGCTGGCCGCCAACCGCATCGGCGCGAACGCGCTGCTGCTGAACACCTCCTTCGCCGGACCGGCGCTGGCCGAGGTGGCCCAGCGCGAGGGCGCCGACGTCGTGATCTACGACGAGGAGTTCGGCGAGATCGTCGACCGCGCCCTGGCCGATCTGCCCGACGCCGTCCGCATCGTCGCCTGGACCGACAGGCCCGGCGGCGCCGAGACCACCGTGGACGGTCTGATCGACGCGCACCGGGGGCGGCGCCCCCGGCCCGCCGAACGCCGCAGCGAGATCATCCTGCTGACCTCGGGCACCACCGGAACCCCCAAGGGCGCCAAGCGTTCCGCGGGCAGCGGTGGTGCGGGCGACCTCAAGGCCGTGCTGGACCGGACGCCGTGGCGCGCCGAGGAGACGACCGTCATCGTCGCGCCGATGTTCCACGCCTGGGGGTTCTCGCAGCTGTTGTTCGCCGGACTGCTGGCGTGCACGATCGTCACCCGCCGCCGCTTCGACCCGGAGGCCACGCTGGCGCTGGTCGACGAGCACCGGGCCACCGGGCTGATCGTGGTGCCGGTGATGTTCGACCGCATCATGGACCTGCCCGACGAGGTGCGTGCCCGCTACAGCGGCCGGTCGCTGCGGTTCGCCGCCGCCTCCGGCTCGCGGATGCGGCCCGACGTCGTCACCGCGTTCATGGACCAGTTCGGTGACGTCATCTACAACAACTACAACGCCACCGAGGCCGGCATGATCGCCACCGCGACACCCGCCGACCTGCGTGCCGCACCCGACACCGCGGGCACGGCCGCCGACGGCACCGAGATCCGCATCTTCGACCCCGAGTTCCGCCAGCTGCCCCCCGGCGAGACCGGCAGCATCTTCGTCCGCAGCGGCACGCTGTTCGACGGGTACACCTCCGGCTCGACGAAGGACTTCCACGACGGCTTCATGTCCTCGGGGGACGTCGGCTACCTCGACGAGAACGGCCGGTTGTTCGTGGTCGGCCGCGACGACGAGATGATCGTCTCCGGTGGGGAGAACGTCTACCCGATCGAGGTCGAGAAGACCCTCGCCGCGCACCCCGGGGTCGCCGAGGCCGAGGTGCTCGGGGTGGACGACGAGAAGTACGGCCAGCGCCTCGCCGCGTTCGTGGTGCCCGCTGCGGGAGCGTCGGTCACCGCCGAGGAGCTCAAGGAACACGTCCGCGACAACCTCGCGAATTACAAGGTTCCGCGCGACATCGTGATCCTCGACGAACTACCCCGCGGCGGCACCGGCAAGGTGCTGCGCAACGAATTGCGCGCGCACCTCGACTAACCGACGGCGGCGGCCGGTGCCATCGCGGTGTCGATCGCGCGCAGTTCCGCGGGCAGCCCCGCGGCCCGGCGGATCTCGACGAGCGCATGCACCATCGCGTCGGTCGCCTCGTGGATATCGCGGAAGGTCTGGTCGTCGGAGAGCACCGAGATGTCGACCTGGTCGACGTAGCTCCACACCGTCATGTTGAAGGCGCTCGCCGCGGAAAGCACACCGACGGAATAGATCTCGGTGACGTCGGCGCCGCCGATGTGTCCCCGCTCGCGGGGGCCGGGCACGCTCGACACCGCGACGTTCATGATGCGGTTGTGCGCGGCGTGCTGGGACTGCCAGCGGAACGCGGTGGGCGCGACGGGCGGCGGCAGGTACTCCATCATCCGGCCCTGCAACCGCGGGCCCATCAGATCGTGAACTTCTTTGGCGCGCTTGGTGGCCAGTGCGGTCAACCGGACCCGCCGCAACGGGTCGTCGATGTGGACGGGAAGCGACACCGCCAGCCCGCTGATCTCGTTGCCGGTCACCCGGTCGGGGGAGCGGTCGGTCGCCACGGGCACCGAGGCCAGCAGGGGGCGGTCGGCGCGACCGTCGTAGCGCAGCAGCAATTCGCGCAACCCGCCGGCGCTCACCGACAGCACCAGATCGTTGAAGGTGACGCCGAGGTGTTTGGCGGTCTCCTTGATGTCCGCCAGCGCCACCGAGGCAGTGGCGAAGGTCCGTCCTGGCGACACCACGTGATTGAGGAACGTCGGCGGCGTCCGGAACATCTTCGCCATGTCGTCGGCCCCGCCGCGTTGATCGCGCGTCCGTCGCCGGACCCGGACCGCTCCGCGCACCGCCTGGCCCACCAGGCCGGGGAACTCGACCGCCTTCTGCACGTGGTCCCGGCTGGCCTCGGCGAACAACTGCGACTTCGTCGGGGGCTGACAGGTGGTGTAGTCGTCGCGTTCGGGGGTGACCTCGCCGGCCAGATCCATCAGCCGCGCAAGCAGGTTCGCCGACGCGACCCCGTCCGCCAGGGTGTGGTGCACCTTGCCGATCAACGCGAACCGGTTGTCGGCCATGCCTTCTGCGAAGTAGAACTCCCACAGCGGCCGGTCCCGGTCCAGCGGGGTGCTGGCGATCTGCCCGATGACCTCATCGAGTTCCCGGCGACCGCCCGGGGCGGGCACCGACACCGTGCGAACGTGGTAGTCCAGATCGACGTCGCAGTTCTCCTGCCACATCGGGTGGTGGAAGCGCAGCGGGATGTCGACCAATCGGTAGCGCAGCGGTTCGAGCAGGTGCAACCGGCGGGCGATGGTGCGCCGGAACACCGCGAAGGAATACGGACTGCCGTGGGTGGCGTCGTAGGACGTGGCGTCGATGATCGCCACCTTCAGGGTGTGCGTGTGCAGGTTGGGTGTCTCGCTGTACAGCAGCATCGCGTCCATGCCGTTGAGCCGCTTCACGCCGCACCTCCGTCCTCGCCCGCCCGATAAAGAGGATCCCCGCGATCGCGCGAATCCATGCAACCACCCTGGCGCGGTGGCTACGCCGGTTTTGCCGGAATGGACACCCCGAGACCCGAACGCGAACCGGGGACCTCGCGCATGGCGAGGTCCCCGGTTCGTCGGGAGGTGTTACTTCAGGCAGCTGCCGCCGTCGACGGGCAGGGTGACACCGGTGATGTAGCGGGCCTCGTCGGAGGCGAGGAACAGCACCGCGTTCGCGATGTCCTCCGGTTCGACCCAGCCGATCGGCAGCGTGTGCATCATCTGGCCGACGACCTTCATGTCCTCGGGACCCGGGTTCTCCAGGTCGGGACGGAACAGCTTCATGGTGCCGTCGTTCATGAACAGCGGCGTGTTGACGTTGGTCGGATGCACCGAGTTGACGCGGATGTTCTGCGCGCCGAGCTCGACGGCGAATGTCCGCATCAGGCCCACCACACCGTGTTTGGCCGCGACGTAGTGGCCGGTGTGCGGGTAGGCCTTGAGGCCGCCGACCGAGCTGGTGAGGATGATCGAACCGCCGCGGCCGCCCGCGAGGATGTGCGGCACACCGGCCTTGACCGTCTTCCACACGCCGCCGAGGTTGACGTCGATCATGTCTTCCCAGTCGCCTTCACTGGTCTTGTCCAGCGTCTCACCGCCGTTGCCGATACCGGCATTGGCGACGATGATGTCCAGCCGGCCCAGCTGCTCGACACCGGAGTCGACGGCGGCTTTGAGCGCGTCGAAGTCGCGGGTGTCGACCTCGGCGGTGAAGATCCGGCGGTTGAGTCCCTTGACCAGGTCCGCGGTCTCGGCGAGATCCTCGGGGGTCGAGAGCGGGATCCGGACGCTGTCAATCTGCTTGCAGATGTCGACGGCGATGATGTCGGCGCCCTCCTGCGCCAGCCGCACCGCGTGAGCCCGACCCTGCCCGCGGGCCGCACCCGTGATGAATGCGACTTTGCCTTCTACCCGTCCTGCCATCGGTTCCTCGATTCCTCGTTCGGTCATGCGCTGTGCACCTGCTCAGCACCTTCCCATCGGCATTCAATTGTGTCAACGCCGCACTCGCCTCGGGCAATTTCTACTATCCGCTTAGTAGAACGGCGTTTTCACGAGAATGCGCACCGGCCCAACCCTTCCGGGAAGGGCGCCGCCCGTACGTGAGTCGGTTCGCCGGCGGTGTGCTAGATCTTGGCGAATCCGTGCGCGACGAAGTCCCAGCACTCGTCGGCGGTGATCGGGTGGACGGAGCCGTCGTCGGCGCCGCCGCTGGACTGGGCGACGAACATGACGGTCTGCATGGTCATCGCGGCCATCCGCTTGGGGTTGATGCCCTCGCGCAGCTGCCCGGCGGCGCTGGCCTCCTCCATCAACTCGGCGAGCAGCACGAGCAGTGGGGCGTGTGCCACCTTCACCTCGGCCGGGTGGGAGACCAGAAGGCGGGGTGCGAAATCAGTGAAAAGCGGCCGTTTGGCAGCGGGATCCGGCCGTGAAGTCTCGAAAAGCAACTGAATCGCCACTTTGAGGCGTTCGATCGGATCGGTGTGGCTGGCGGTCGCCGCGCGGATCTGGTCGGCCGACCGGCTCAGCGCGTCCTCGAACAGGGCCAGCAGCAGCTCGTGCTTACCGTCGAATTGCAGATAGAAGCTGCGCAGCGACTGTCGCGACCGGTCGACGACCTCCTGGACGGTGAAGTCCGTGCTGCCCTTCTCGATGATGATCGCCTGAGCGGCGTCGAGGAAGCGCTGAACGCGCTGCGCGGCGCGCAGTTTGGCGGTCTTGATCGACCGCTCGACGGCCCGCTGCTTCCAGGCGGGCTCTTCGCTGGGTGTACTCACCGGCAGCTCGTGGCCTGGCCGATTCGGGAGAACATGGATGAACTGTACCGGAGAACGCCTGGGCATTGTGGTCCTGGCCCCCCTCGCGGCCCACGTGTCGGAGATTGTGCCTTCCTCATGACGAGAATAGTATTCTCAGATTACGCATTAGAGAAGCGTTTCTCCAGAGAGTGGACCCCGGGAGTGCCGTGCAACTGACTTTCGACGCCGACGTCGAAGCTTTCCGGGCCGAGTTCGTGGCGTTCCTCGACGCCAACCAACCCGACGAGGCGGACGCGACGCAGCGCCCGCGGTCGTCGGCCGACCTGCCCGACTGGGCGCGTCGCTGGCAGCGCCTGCTGTTCGACAACGGCTGGCTGCTGCCCGGCCACCCGCCGGAGTTCGGCGGCCGCAACGCGACCATCCTGCAGCAGTACGCCTATCAGCTGGAATTGTCGCGGCGCCGCATCTATCACAGCTTCAACCCGCAGGGAGTGGGGATCATCGCGGCGTCGCTGATCTCCTTCGGCACGCCCGAACAGCAGCAGAAGTGGGCGGTGCCGATACTGCGCGCCGAGATGACCGCAGCGCTCGGCATGAGCGAACCGGGCGCCGGGTCGGATCTCGCCTCGCTGCGCACCAGGGCGGTGCGCGCACCGGACTCCGGGCACTACGTCGTCAACGGACAGAAGGTGTGGACGTCGGGGGCCAGCGAAGCCGACGTCCTCCTCACGTTCGTGCGGACGGACCCGGACGCGGCCAAACACCGGGGGATCAGCGTGCTGATGATTCCCACCGATTCGCCCGGCGTGATCCGGCGACCGTTCGCCTCGATCTGTGATGCCGGAGAACTGGACTTCAACGAGGTCTTCTTTAACGACGTCGAGGTGCCCGCGGAGAACCTGATCGGTCCCGAGAACGACGGTTGGCGGGTGGCCAACGGGTCGCTCGGACACGAGCGGACGATGCTGTGGCTCAGCTACGCCGACCGCCTGCAGGACCTCGTCGAAGACTTCCCGGTGCGCACCGCACTGGACCGCGACCGCTACGCCACGATGGTGATGGACTCCATGGCGCTGCGCCTGCTCGGCTCGGTCGCGCTCGCCAGGGCCGCCAGGGGAGTCGACGACGCCGCGGCGCTGTCGGTGCTCAAGCTGTTCGGCTCCGAGGCCGGACAGACGGCCACCGAACGCGCCCTGGACGCCGTCGGCGTCGACGGCCTGGCCCACCCCACGACCGTCGGGCCGTGGACCCCGCTCAACCTCGACGCCTATTCGTGCGGGTGGTTCGAGCGCTACACCCGCACCTTCGCCGGCACCATCGCCGGCGGCACATCGGAGATCCAACGCAACATCATCGCCCAGCGACTGCTCGGCCTGCCCAGGAGTTAGAGGAGAGACGTGTACATCGACTACGAGGTCGCCGACCGGATCGCGACCATCTCGCTGAACCGGCCCGAGGTCGCCAACGCGCAGAACACCGAACTCCTCGACGAACTCGACGCGGCGTGGACGCGGGCCGCCGAGGACCCCGAGGTTGTGGTGATCGTATTGCGCGCCAACGGCAAACACTTCTCCGCCGGCCACGATCTGCGGGGCGGCGGCCCGGTGCCCGACAAGATCACCCTCGAGTTCATCATCGCCCACGAGTCCAAGCGCTACCTCGAGTACACGCTGCGCTGGCGCAATACGCCGAAGCCCTCGATCGCCGCGGTGCAGGGCCGCTGCATCTCCGGCGGACTGATGTTGTGCTGGCCGTGCGACCTGATCATCGCCGCCGACGACGCGCTGTTCTCCGATCCGGTGGCGCTCATGGGGATCGGTGGCGTCGAATACCACGGCCACACCTGGGAACTGGGGCCGCGCAAGGCCAAGGAGATCCTGTTCACCGGCCGTCCGCTGACCGCCGAGGAGGCCGAGCGCACCGGCATGGTGAACCGGGTCGTGCCCCGCGACGACCTCGACACCGAGACCCGCGCGCTGGCCGAGCAGATCGCCACGATGCCGCCGTTCGCACTGCGCCAGGCCAAGCGGGCGGTCAATCAGACCCTCGACGTGCAGGGGTTCTACGCAGCCATCCAGTCGGTGTTCGACATCCACCAGACCGGCCACGGCAACGCATTGAGCGTCGGCGGATGGCCGGTGCTGGTGGATCTCGACAAGATGAAGAACACCGTCAAGTAGCGGGTCCTGCCGCACCTCCTTCCGCGAGCGTGCGTGTCCACGCACGACACGCCGGGAATCTCTCGGATTTTGCGCACCGTCACGCGGCGCGCGCGTGCCGCAGTTGCTGGTCGATGCGGGCCACTAACTCCCGTGGGCGGTGTCGGACGTCCTCGAAGACGATCGGGATGACCACCCAGCCGACATCCATCAGCGCTGCCTGACGGCGACGGTCCCGGGTCATCGCATCCGGGCCGCTGTGCCAATCCACCCCGTCGTACTCGGCTGCGACGCGACAATCGGGCCACGCGAAGTCGAGGCGGCGCAACTCGCCGTTGCCGTCCACGATCTCGTACTGCAGCTCGGGAGCCGGTAGTCCGCCGTCGATCATGGCGAGCCGAGCCTCGCTCTCCATCGGCGACTCCGCCCGTGGATCGGCGAGGGCCAGCAGGTCGCGGACAGCGACGATGCCGCGCCGGCCGGCCTGTTCGATTGCGGCGCTCCACAACTGACCCCGGTTGACGGTGCCGCTCCGAAGCGCTGCGTCGAGGGTGGCCAATGCGCGCGGACGGCGAAGCCCGCGCGCCACTTCAACGGCTGTCCAGGCGGGTGCCGTCGCGCGCCGCTCACCGGCTGACACGAGTGGTGCGCCGTCACGGCGATGGACAACCAACCCGTCGGCCGGGCGCAACTGGTGTCCGGGCGGATTGAGCACATGCAGGTCCCTGGGCTCTTCGGTGTCGAACCCGAACAGGGCCGCCGCGGTCGCCAGGCACACCGCGACCTTCGTGCCACTCGTCAGGTCAAGTGCCCGCAGCCGTAGCTCGTCGGTGGGTTCGCCGAGGCAGTACACACCGTGCCAGATCCGCTCGAGGTACCTGCGCTTCACCGACTCGAACTCGTGACGCGATGCGACTGCGAGGATCTGCCCGCTCGCCGCGACGCCGCCCTGCCGATCGAACAACCGCTGCAGCACCGGGTCCATGGCGGCCATCGTCGGGGAAATCGGCCGGCGTGCGAACTACCGAATGCGGTAGCTGTGCATGGAATGGTCGCTGTGCACAGTCACTCCGCACGAGCGTGCGCAAACGCTCGTAATCTCGCGGCGTGTCGTGTGCAGACACGCACGCTCGCGGGGAGGAAGTGCTAGAGGTTCGCCAGCCGGGGCGCCGAACCGCGCGCCCGCAGACCCGCGCCCGCCCGGCGCGCGAGTTCTTTTGAGCTGCCCAGTAATCCGTCGAGCACCAGCGCCCGCTTCACATGCACGTGCAGATCGTGTTCGGCGGTGAACCCGATTCCGGCGAGCACCTGTTGGCAGTTCTTCGCCGCCGTCAGCGCCGCCTTGCCCGCAGCCGCCTTGGCGAGCAGCGCGGTCAGGTCGGGGTTCTCCGACCCGGGCAGGGTCAGCGTCGCCTCGGCGCCCTCGATCGCCACCAGCGTCTCGGCCAACCGGTGCCGGACGGCCTGGAACTGGGCGATCGGCTTGCCGAACTGCACCCGGTCGCGCGCGTGCGTGCAGGCGAGCGTCAGCATCGCCCGCGCCGATCCGACCAGCCACCAGCCGACCGCCAGGCGGGCCTCGGCCACCCGGATCGGATAGCCCTCCTCCTCGCGGCGCAGCGGCAGTCCGCCCAGCGTCGAGTTGGGGGCCGTCCCGATGCGGTCCCACACCACCCACGCGTTACCCGCGTACGGCAGGGGCAGTTCCACCGTGTCGCCGATCGTGTTCCCGGTCGCGTGCAACACCACGTCGACGAGAGCCGATGCGTGCGAACCGGTTTCACCGAGCAACCGGAACACCAGCGGCACCGCGGTCTCGGGCATGTCGGTCAGCATCTCGGCCCACCCGAGTTCGGTGAGCGCGGCGTCGAGATCGGGACCCGACGACGACAGCATGGTCTTGCGCAGGGACGTTTCGAGCATGTCGAGTGACTGCTGGTCCACGGTCACTCCTTCCCGAGGTCGAGCAGGCGGCGGGCGATGATGTTGCGCTGCACCTCGGCGGTGCCGCCGTAGATGGTGGCCGCCCGCGAGTACAGGTACTCGGTGCGCCATTCGGTGTCGTCGAGTTCGACTGCGCCGGGCAACAGGTCCCGCGCGGTGTCGTAGAGGAGCTGCTCGGCGCCGGCCAGCAGGACCTTGTCGATCGACGTGTCCGGCCCGAGCCGCCCACCCCCGGCCAACCGGTGCTGGGTGGCGCGGGAACGGCACCGCAGCGTGTGCAGCGCCAGATACACGTCGCCCATGTCGGTGTCCACGGCCTGACCGATCCGCTTGACCTCGCCGACGAGCGCGTCGAACCGCGAATACAGATAGGCGATGCGCTGCCAGAAACACGTGGACCGTTCGTAGGGCAGCAGGTCCATCGCCAGCTTCCACCCGTCACCGGGCTTTCCCAGCATGCGGTCGGCGCCGACCACCACGTCGTCGAAGTACACCTCGCAGAACTCGTCGACGCCGTGCATGGTGTGCAGCGGACGCACCGTGATCCCGGGGGTGTCGAGGTCCACGAAGAACGCGGTGATCGCCTCGTGGTCGGGAGTGTCCGGGCCGCCGGTGCGAGTGAGCAGGATGCAGCGGTGCGAGTACTGCGCGAAGCTGGTCCACACCTTCTGGCCGTTGATGATCCACGTGTCGCCCTGCTGCACCGCTCGGGTGGTCAGCGAGGCCAGGTCGCTGCCGGAGCCCGGTTCGGAAAACCCTTGGCACCATTGCTCTTCACCGCTGAGCAGTTTCGGCACCATCTCGGCGGCCAGTTCGGGCGACGCGTAGTCGATCATCGTCGGGGCGAGCACCTCGAGCATGGAATACGGCCCCGGCTCGGCCAGCCGGCGGCCGACCACCTCTTCGCCGACGATGGCGCGCAGGATCGCGGGCCCGCCCAGCCCGCCGGCACTCTCGGGCCAGCCGTAGCGCATCCAGTCGGCGTCGTAGAGCGCGCGCTGGACCCGGGCGAACTGCCGCAGGTGGCCCTGCAGCGAATGGTCGTCCGGCGGCGTGAGATCGTTCTCGTCCAGCCAGGTCCGAAGTGCCGTGCGGAATGCGGCCGGCTCCAGGAGGTCGGTCATCCCGCCTCCGGTCTCCCGATCGCGTGCGGGCGCCCGGAGTCGTGGTCGCCGCTGCGCCGGATGAACGTCATCGCACGGGTTTTCAGCCGCCAGCCGCCCTCGGTGCGGACGTAGGTGTCGTCGTAATAGCCGATGCGCATGTCGTGCTTGGAATGCTCGATGAAACACAGCGGCTGGGTGCCACTCGCCGTGTCGGCGCCCTCCGTCAGATCCACCAGCGCGGTGCCGGTCATGAACAGCCCCTTGGGCGCGGCGTCCACCAGCACGGGGAATCGGTTGAGGGTGTAGGTCTCGCCGAACGCGCTGTAGGTGCCGTCGGGGGTGAAGACACTGGTCAGCCCGTCGATGTCGCCCTGGGTGATGGTGACGGCGTACTTGGCGAGCAGCTGCTGGATCTCGACCAGATCCTCAGTGCGTGTGGGTGTCGTGCTCATTCTTGTAGACCTTACCGCCCTTCATTACAAAGTTGACTTCCCGTGTAACGCCGATGTCTGCCAGTGGGTCGCCGGGGACGGCGATGATGTCGGCGAGCAGCCCCTCGGCCAACCGGCCGCGGTCGGTGACGTCGATCAGGTCGGCGGCCACGACGGTCGCCGCCCGCAGCACCGCGGCGGGCGGCATTCCCCAGTCGACGAGCGTGACGAGCTCATCGGCGTTGCGGCCGTGGGGGATCGCCGGTGCGTCGGTGCCGACGGCGATCTTCACCCCCGCCTCGTAGGCGGCCTTGATCGACGTGCGTGCCTTGGGGAACATCTCGGCGGCCTTGGCCTGCAGCTCCGGTGGCGCCTTCGAGACGTCCATGTACTCGGCCAGCCGCCGGGTGGTCACCAGGAACCGGTCGTTGTCGACCAGCATCTGGATGGCCTCGTCGTCCATCAGGAAGCCGTGTTCGATGCAGTCGATGCCGCAGGCGACGGCGTGTTTGACGGCCTCGGCGCCGTGGGTGTGCGCGGCCACCCGCAGGCCGCGCCGGTGCGCCTCGTCGACGATGGCGCGCAGCTCCTCGTCCGAATAGTGTTGTGCGCCGGCCTCACCCGTCAGTGACATCACGCCGCCCGATACGCACACCTTGATCAGCTGGGCGCCGTGCTTGATCTGGTAGCGCACCGCCTTGCGGATCTCGTCGATCCCGTTGGCGATGCCCTCCTCGACCGTCAGCTCCAGGGCGCCCGGCATGAACGCGGCGAACATGGTCGGGTCGAGGTGCCCGCCGGTGGGGGTGATCGCGTGGCCCGCGGGGACGACCCGTGGACCGTCGATCCAGCCGGCGTCGATGGCCTTACCCAGCGCGACGTCGAGCAGGTAGCCGCCCGTCTTCACGAACAGCCCGAGGTTGCGCACGGTGGTGAACCCGGCCCGCAGGGTGCGGCGGGCGTTGCCGACCGCGCGCAGCACTCGGGTGGGCGGATCGTCCTGCACCTGCGACAGGCCCGGGTTCTCCCCGCGCCCGCCCATCAGGAGGTTGACCTCCATGTCCATCAGGCCGGGCAGCAGGATCGAGTCGCCGAGGTCGATGACCTCGGCGCCCTCGGGCGGCTCCCCGCCGACGGAGTGGATCCGGTCGCCGTCGACGTGCACGGTGCCTGGGCGGACGATCTCCCCGGCGTCGACGTCGAGGAGGCCCGCGGCTTTGAGGGTCAGCATGGCTGCGCCGACACTACGGTTGTCGACGGAATTCGGGCGGTTTTCGTCAGAAACCGTGGTCTCGGCAGGGGTTTCGGCGATCCGTCACCCACCGCTAGACCACCGGCTCCTTGATCAGGTTGATGTAGGCCGCGCCGCTGTCGAGCACGCGCGGCTGCTTCCACACCTCGACGGGGAAGCTCACCATCACGATCGACTGGCCCAGGTGCACGAGCGCCTTCGCGTCGTCGGGCATGCTCGCCAGCGGAAAGCGAGCGTCGACGTACACCATGATGTCCTCGAGTCGCGCCATGCCGGCGTCGTAGAGGTCCTGCATCTCCTCCATCGTGGAGTTCAGCCGCTTCTGGTAGCGCTCCTCCTCGGTGGGCAGGCACCAGTCCGCGAACCGTTCCAGGTCGGCGAATTCCTCGGGCAGCTTAGGCATGTGCGGATTCCTTCTCGTCTTCGGTGGTCGCGGCGTGCTTGCCATTGGTGGCGCCCACGGAGGCACTGCCGTTGGCCAGAGATGCCTTGTACCGGTCCACGTACTTGTGTGCCGTGTGGTGCAGGTGACGCAGCAGGATCTCCTGGTCGCACAGCGGGAAGTCGAGTACGGCGCGGGTGCCGATCTGCGTCTGCGTGGCTTCCAGCGTGTTGGCGTCCTGGAACGCGTACTCCTTGAAGGTCACCGCGGCCAGTTCCTGGGAGAGCCGTTCGCGCAGGTTCTTCGGCGGCACGAAGTACAGATCGGCTTCGAAGATGTGGGTGTCCACACCGGTCGGCCAGTAGTTGTACGTGAGGTACCAGCCGGGCGCCCAGAACAGCAGGGTGAAGTTCGGGAAGAACTCGAACGAGTCCTGGCCCCAGGTCGAATGGCGCCCGGGGTTGATGGCCGGCGGCAGCTCGTCGGGCAGGATGCCCTTGATGTCGGGCCGGTCCCACGGTCCGAACAGCCCGCTGTGCAGGATTCGCTCGATGGGCTTGACCATCTTCAGATCCTTCGGCGGGCTCATGCCACCCCAGGACGAGATCATCGAGTGATCGCCCTTGATGTCGTAGTGCAGCGCCTCGAAGCCGAACTTGGCGAGCTTCTCGGCCTCCTCCTTCTCCGCCTGCTTCATGTGCAGGATCGGCGCGTGGTAGAACTCGACGAACGCGTCGATGAACAGCTTCCAGTTCGACCTGACCTCCGAGCGATAGCTGTAGTGCTCGGTCATCTCGTGGAACGGATAGCCCTTCAAACCCTGGCCGAATTCGCCCAGGTACTCCTCGAGGGAGATCGCGTCGTCGTCGAAGTTGACGAAGATGAAGCCCTCCCACACCTCGCAGCGCACCGGCTTGAGCGGGTATTCCTGCTTGTCGAGGTCGAAGAACTCCTGCTCCTGCTGGACGAACGTCAGGTCACCCGCGAGGTTGTAGCGCCAGGCGTGGTACTTGCAGACGAACTGACGGCAACTCCCGGAGACCTCTTCCCCGGGGTAGTCGCTCCACACCAGCTTGTTGCCGCGGTGGCGGCACAGGTTGTAGAACGCGCGGACCTGGTCACCGTCGTTGACGATGATGATGGATGTGCCCGGACCCACCGACGGCATCTCGCGGGTGAAGTAGCTGCCCTTCTTGGGCGTCTGCTCCACGCGGCCGACCTTGAGCCAGGTCTTCCGGAAGATCGCCTGCTGCTCGAGCAGCCAGTGCTCGGGGTTGATGGAGTCCTCGTAGTTGACCGGCGCCGTGCCGAGCTCCGGCCAGTTCTCGGTCCAGCTACCGGCGGCCGGTTTCGGAAAATGTGCCACGGTTCTTACCTCTCCTGGTCGGGTTCTACGCCGAATGTGTTGATGGCCATGGCCAGTGCGCCATAGCAGCCGATGGTGAAGACGAGGTCCATCCGTTGACGCTCGTCGAGATGGGCACTGAGCTGCGCCCACGTGTGATCGGAGATGTTGGCCTTCCCCTGGAGCTGGTCGACCGCGTCGAGGATCGCCTGGTCGAGTTCGTCGGCGCCCTCACCGCGGGCCGCGCCCTCGATCGCCGCCTCGGTCAGCCCGACCTCCGCGCCCATCGAGACGTGGTGTCGCCACTCGTACTCCGAGCCGAGCAGGTGCGCGACGCGCAGGATCGCGAGTTCGCGAAGCCGGGCGGGAAGCGTCGACCGGAACAGCAGGTGGACGTTGAACCGCAGGAACGCGCGGGTCAGGTGGGGGTGATGGGCGAGCGTGGCGAGCAGGTTCCCTGCTCCCTCCGGGTTGAGCCGCTCTTCGGGGAGCATCACCGACAGTGCGCGTCGCACGTCGTCGTCCCACTCATCCGCCGGCAACGGGGCCAGCCGCACAGGCGTCTCCTCTCAGGGGCGAGAATCAGGTTCTCATTTCTGACTAACAGGTTTCCACAGAGGTGCATGATGGTCAACACGCGGGCCTCCGCGAGCCGGGGCACACCCGTCGGCGACATGGGGCACGGACTGCGTCAATTGTTCACCGACATTGATTCTCCCGTAGTGAGAAGCTAGTTTTCTGAGTGGGAGAACCTCGCCGGAGCACGCAATCGCTCGACGGAAGGACTAGAGCCGTGAAGCACGACGACATGATTCTGATCAGCGTGGACGATCACATCATCGAACCGCCGAACATGTTCAAGAACCATCTGCCGGAGAAGTACATCAACGATGCGCCCAGGCTGGTGCACAATCCGGACGGCTCCGACACCTGGCAGTTCCGTGACACCGTCATCCCCAACGTCGCCCTCAACGCGGTCGCCGGCCGGCCGAAGGAGGAGTACGGCCTCGAACCGCAGGGTCTCGACGAGATCCGCAAGGGCTGCTACGACCCGAACGAACGCGTCAAGGACATGAACGCCGGCGGTGTGCTGGCGACGATGAACTTCCCGTCGTTCCCCGGCTTCGCCGCGCGGCTGTTCGCCACCGAGGACCCGGACTTCTCGATGGCGCTGGTGCAGGCCTACAACGACTGGCACATCGACGAGTGGTGCGGCAGCAATCCCGGCCGGTTCATCCCGATGGCGATCCCGGCGATCTGGGATCCGGAGCTGGCCGCCAAGGAGGTGCGCCGGGTCGCGGAGAAGGGGGTGCACTCGCTGACGTTCACCGAGAACCCCTCGACCCTCGGCTACCCGAGCTTCCACGATCTCGAGCACTGGCGGCCGTTGTGGGAGGCGCTGGTCGAGACCGAGACGATCATGAACGTGCACATCGGATCGTCGGGCAAGCTCGCCATCACCGCGCCGGACGCGCCGATGGACGTGATGATCACGCTGCAGCCGATGAACATCGTGCAGGCCGCGGCGGATCTGCTGTGGTCCGCGCCGATCAAGGAGTTCCCGACGCTGAAGATCGCGCTGTCCGAGGGCGGCACCGGCTGGATTCCGTACTTCCTCGACCGGGTGGACCGCACCTACGAGATGCACTCGACGTGGACCCACCAGAACTTCGGCGACAAGAAACCCTCCGAGGTGTTCCGCGACCACTTCCTGACGTGCTTCATCTCTGATCCCGTCGGGGTCAAGAACCGTCACATGATCGGCGTCGACAACATCTGCTGGGAGATGGACTACCCGCACAGCGATTCCATGTGGCCGGGTGCGCCCGAGGAGCTCGGCGCGGTGTTCGACACCTATGAGGTGCCCGACGACGAGATCAACAAGATCACCCACGAGAACGCGATCCGCTGGTACCACTTCGAGCCGTTCAAGCACATCCCGAAGGAGCAGGCCACGGTCGGCGCGCTGCGCAAGGCCGCTGAGGGCCACGACGTGTCCATCCGGGCGCTGAGTGCCCACAAGGAGCGTGGCGGCTCGAGCTTCGCCGACTTCCAGGCCAACGCCAAGGCGGTCACCGGCGCTCGCGACTGACGTGCCGGCGGATTCACCGGTGCGGTCGGAGCCGACTGCGCCGGTGAATCGCTGTGCGATCCCGATGTTTTGAGGAAGAGGAGAACCACGTGTCGGGCGGTATGAATTTCGAACTGACCGAAGACCAGCAGCTGATCTACAAATCGGTCAGCGAGCTCGCCGCGCGGTTCGACGACCAGTACTGGTTGGAGAAGGACTCCAAACACGAATTCCCCACGGAGTTCTACGACGCCATCGCCGGCGGCGGCTGGCTGGGGATGACGATTCCGGAGGAGTACGGCGGTCACGGCCTCGGCATCACCGAGGCCACGCTGCTGGCCGAGGCGGTGGCCCGCTCCGGCGGCGGGATGAACGCGGCCAGCTCCATCCACATGTCCATCTTCGGTATGCACCCGGTGGTCAAACACGGCTCCGACGAGCTCAAGGCCCGGACGCTGCCACGCATCGCCAGCGGCGATCTGCACGTGTGTTTCGGTGTCACCGAACCCGGTGCGGGACTGGACACGTCGCGCATCACCACATTCGCGAAGCGGGACGGTGACAGCTATGTCGTCAACGGCAGGAAGGTGTGGATCTCCAAGGCGCTGGAGTCGGAGAAGATCCTGCTGCTGACCCGCACCACCCCCTACGACGAGGTCACCAAGAAGACCGACGGTATGACGTTGTTCATGACCGACCTCGACCGCGCCCACGTCGACATCCGTCCGATCCCGAAGATGGGCCGCAACGCGGTCAGCAGCAACGAGCTGTTCATCGACGATCTGCGCATCCCGGTCGAGGACCGCGTCGGCGAGGAGGGCAAGGGGTTCTTCTACATCCTCGACGGTCTCAATCCCGAACGCATGCTCATCGCCGCCGAGGCGCTCGGCATCGGACGGGTGGCGCTCGACAAGGCCGTGCGCTACGCGACCGACCGGCACGTTTTCGACCGGCCGATCGGGATGAACCAGGGCATCCAGTTCCCGCTGGCGGACTCGCTGGCACGCCTGGACGCCGCCGAGCTGATGCTGCGCAAGGCCACCTGGCTCTACGACAACGGCAAATCGTGTGGGCGCGAAGCGAATACGGCCAAGTATCTGTGTGCCGACGCCGGTTTCACCGCCGCCGACCGGGCGCTGCAGACCCACGGCGGGATGGGGTACGCCGAGGAGTACCACGTCGCCCGCTTCTTCCGGGAGGCCCGGCTGATGAAGATCGCGCCGGTCAGCCAGGAGATGATCCTCAACTTCCTCGGTTCCCACGTCCTCGGCCTGCCCAGGAGCTACTGACATGACGCACGGATACTTCGATCTCACCGGACGCGCCGCGATGGTGACCGGTGCGGGCGCGGGCGGCGGGATCGGCGCCGCCGTCGCGGCGGCGCTGGCCCGGGCCGGGGCCGCGGTGCTGGTCACCGACATCGACGCCGACGCCGCGGCGGCGGTGGCCGAGCGCATCCGCGCCGAGGGTGGCAAGGCCGACTCCTGCGCGCTCGACGTCGCCGACCGTGGCGCCGCCGACGCCGCCGCCGCGCAGGCCGCCGGCTTCGGCGGGGGAGCGCTGCACATCCTGGTCAACAACGCGGGCGTCACCGCGCCGGCGATGTTCCCGAAGCTGACCGAGGAGGCGTTCCGGCTCACCTTCGACATCCATGTGATGGGGACGTTCCACTGCACGCAGGCCGCGCTGCCGCACATCCCCACCGACGGCACCGGGCGGATCGTCAACGTCACCTCGGCGGCGGGGCTCACCGGAACGCTCGGCCAGGTCAACTATTCGGCCGCCAAGGCGGGCATCATCGGGTTCACCAAATCGCTGGCGCGGGAACTGGCCACCAAGAACATCATGGTCAACGCGCTTGCGCCCCTTGCCGCGACACCGATGACCGAGACGATCCGGACCAACGAGAAGTTCGCGGCGAACATGATGAACCGCATTCCGCTCAAGCGCTGGGCCGGCCCCGAGGAGGTCGCCGGGGCGTTCGTGTTCATGGCATCGGATGCCGCGTCGTACATCACCGGTCAGGTGCTGCCGGTGGATGGTGGCATGGTGATGTGATGCATTCGGCGGGCAGGAGCGACGGGGGCACCTCCCGCTTGCGGGGGCCGACCGGGGGATCAGCAGAGCAGGCGCCGCTGGCCGGCATCACCGTCGTGACGCTGGAACAGGCGGTGTCCGCGCCGATGTGCACGCGCGTGCTCGCCGACTTCGGCGCGCGGGTGATCAAGATCGAGAACCCCAAGGGCGGTGACTTCGCCCGCCACTACGACGACGTGGTCCACGGGCAGGCCGCCCACTTCGTGTGGGCCAACCGGGGCAAGGAGTCGCTCAGTCTCGACCTGAAGTCACCCGCGGGCATGGACGTGCTGCATCGGTTGCTCGACGGCGCCGACGTGTTGGTGTCCAACCTCGCCCCCGGTGCGATGGCGCGGATGGGCATCGGGGCCGCCGGCCTCAAAGAGCGTCACCCGCAGGTGATCCCGGTCGAGATCGACGGCTACGGCGCCGGCGGCCCGATCTCGCACAAGCGCGCCTACGATCTGTTGATCCAGGCCGAATCCGGCGCGTGCGCGGTCACCGGCTACCCGGGAATGCCCGCCAAACCCGGTCCACCGGTCGCCGACATCTCGACGGGGCTGTACGCCGCGCTGTCGATCCTGGCGCTGCTTTACGCCCGCAAGGGAAACGGCGCCGAACCGGCCCCGGCCGTGGCGGTCAGCCTGTTCGACACGATGACCGACATCATGGGCTACCAGCTGACCTACACGCAGCACTCCGGAATCGACCAGCAACCGCTGGGGATGAGCTCACCGGCGGTCGCGCCGTACGGCGCCTATCCCACTCGGGACGGACAGACCGTCGTGCTGGGCACCACCAACGACCGGGAGTGGCAACGGCTGGCGCGGGAGATCATCGAACGCCCGGACCTGGCCGACGATCCCACGTTCGCGACCAACTCCGACCGTTGTGCGCACCGCGACGTCCTCAACGACGCGATCGGATCCTGGTGTGCGCAGCACGATCTCGCGCACGTCCAGAAGAAGGCCGACGACGCGGGCATCGGCAACTCCCGCTACAACCTGCCCAGTGAGGTCGTCGGCCATCCGCATCTGAGCGCCCGCGACCGGTGGCGCCCGGTCGAGACGCCGGGCGGCGAGATCTCCGCACTGCTGCCGCCGCCGGTGATCGAGGGGTTCGAACAGCCCATGGGGGCGGTCCCCGGACTCGGTCAGCACACAGACGCGATACTGGGCGGGCTGGGCCTGTCCGCCGACGAGATCGCCGCGCTGCGCGAGCAGGGCGCGGTCGGCCCGGTGTACTCGTAGACGAATCAGGAGCAACCCTATGCGCGAAACCGTCATCGTCGAAGCCGTCCGGACGCCGGTCGGCAAGCGCAACGGCGGACTGTCCGGGATGCACGCCGCGGACCTGTCCGCCGTCGTCCTCAACGAACTGGTCCTGCGGGCCGGGATCGAACCCGATGTCGTCGACGACGTCGTCTGGGGTTGTGTCTCACAGGTCGGCGACCAGTCCAGCAACATCGGCCGGTTCGCCGTGCTCGCCGCGGGCTGGCCCGAACACATCCCGGGCACCACCGTGAACCGTGCCTGCGGTTCGAGTCAGCAGGCGCTGGACTTCGCCGTCCACGCCGTGATGTCGGGTCAGCAGGACATCGTCGTCGCGGGCGGTGTGGAGGTGATGAGCCGGGTGCCGCTCGGGTCGGCGCGCGCGACCGGCATGCCGTACGGGCCGAAGGTGCTCGCGCGTTACCCCGACTTCGGCTTCAACCAGGGCATCTCGGCCGAGTTGATCGCCGAGAAGTGGGACTTCTCGCGTTCCCGCCTCGACGAGTACTCCGTACGGTCCCACGAGCTGGCCGCAAAGGCGCAGGACGACAAGGCTTTCGAGGCGCAGATCGTGCCAGTGTTCACCGATGCCGACCTCGCTCCGGTGGTCGCCGACGAAGGGGTGCGGCGCGGCACGTCGGTGGAGAAGCTGGCCGGGTTGAAGCCGGCGTTCCGCGACGACGGCGTGATCCACGCGGGCAACTCCTCGCAGATCTCCGACGGGGCGGCGGCACTGTTGGTGATGACCGCGGAGAACGCCGTGCAGTTGGGTCTCACGCCGATCGTGCGCTACCGCGCCGGCGCGGTGGCCGGCGCCGATCCGGTGCTGATGCTCACCGGCCCGATCCCGGCCACGGAGAAGGTGCTCCACAAGGCCGGCGTCGGCATCGACGAGATCGGCGTGTTCGAGGTCAACGAGGCGTTCGCGCCGGTGCCCCTGGCCTGGCTCGCCGAGACCGGCGCGGCCGAGGAGCGGCTCAACCCGCTGGGCGGCGCCATCGCGCTCGGCCACCCGCTCGGCGCGTCCGGCGCGGTGCTGATGACCCGGATGGTGCACCACATGCGGGACAACGGCATCCGGTACGGACTGCAGACCATGTGCGAGGGCGGCGGCACCGCCAATGCGACCCTCGTCGAACTCATCGCCTAGCCAAGGAGGGCCACCGTGCGCCGAGACCTGTTCACCGACGACCACGACGCCTTCCGGCAACTGGCCCGCGACTTCGTCGAGAAGGAGGTCGTCCCCCAGTACCCGCAGTGGGAGAAGGCCGGCCGCATGCCGCGCGACGTCTTCAAGCAGATGGGCGCGCTCGGCATGCTCGGCATGGCGATCCCCGAGGAGTACGGCGGAGCGGGGATGGACGACTACCGCTACAACGTGGTCCTGCAGGAGGAGGCGGCCCGCGCGCTGGTGACGCTGTCGACCGTCCGCACCCAGCTCGAGGTGATCCTGCCGTACTTCTTGCACTACGCGAACGACGAGCAGCGGCGGCGGTGGTTCCCGGGACTGGCCGACGGCACCCTGCTGACCGCGATCGCGATGACCGAACCGGGCACCGGATCGGATCTGGCCGGGGTGCGGACCACCGCGGTCCGCGACGGAGACGACTACATCGTCAACGGCGGCAAGACGTTCATCACCGGCGGGATCCAGGCGGATCTGGTCGTGGTGGTGGCGCGCACCTCGACCGACCCGGAGAACCGGCGCCGAGGCCTGTCGCTGATCGTCGTCGAGGACGGAATGCCCGGATTCGAGCGGGGGCGCGAGCTGGAGAAGATGGGCTGCAAGGTCCAGGACACGGCCGAGCTGTCGTTCACCGACGTCCGCGTGCCCGCGGCGAACCTGCTGGGGGAGGAGGGTGAGGCGTTCAGCTACCTCGGCCACAACCTCGCGCAGGAGCGGCTGACCGTGGCGGTGGGCTCGGTGGCCCAGGCCCGTTCGGCGCTGCACGCGACGATCGACTACGTGAAGAACCGCAAGGCGTTCGGCACTCCTGTGGCGTCGTTCCAGAACACGAAGTTCGAGCTGGCGGCGGTGTCGACCGAGATCGAGGCCGCCCAGACGATGCTCGACCGCGCCGTGCTCGACCACGTCGACGGTGTGCTGTCGCGCGAGGACGCCGCCCGGGTGAAACTCTTCTGCACCGAGATGCAGGCCCGCGCCGTCGACCGCTGCCTGCAACTGTTCGGCGGCTACGGCTACATGATGGAGTATCCGATCGCCCGGCTCTACAACGACGCCCGGGTGGCCCGGATCTACGCCGGCACGAGCGAGGTCATGAAGGTCATCATCGCCAAATCCCTGGGTCTTTAAGCACTCTGCTGAGCGTCTGACCAGCGGTGTGACGCCGGTCTAAACCGATTTTCCATGAGACCCTTGTCACATCGGGAAAACCTACCTACTGTGTGTTCACTAGGTTGGTTCGACCGAGGGAGTCAGGTGTCCGCACTGCAGTCTTCGAGGCCCTATGCCACGTTGCTGGCAAAGGGTGAGGACCGCCGTCAGCGGATACTCGCGGTCGCCGAGCGGCTGCTGGCCCGCAACGGATGGCGCAACACCTCGCTCGCCCAGATCGCCAGAGAGGCCGGTGTCACACCGGCCGGGCTGCTGCACCACTTCGAGTCCAAGGAACAGTTGCTCAACGCGGTGCTCGATGCCCGCGACATGGACGACGACACGCACGCCGACCGCACCGGCGACCTGTTCGTACAGATCGCCCGGGTGGCCGAGCGGTTCGAGCGGGCCCCCGAACTGGTCGGCACCTTCACCGTCCTGCTCGTCGAGAACATCGCGCCCGACGCCCCGCTGCACGACCGCCTGCTCGAGCGCCAGCGGGCCGCGGTGTCGATCGTCACCAACATCATCCGGCGCGAACAGCGCGCCGGGAAGTACCGCCAAGACCTCAACGCGGCCACCAAGGCCGTGGAGATTCTCGCCTTCGTCAATGGAATGGAGACGTCATGGTTGCTCGACCCGTCGATTCCACTGGCCGAGGTGTTCAAGGATTACGCCGAGATGTTGGCCCGCGACTTCAGCCCCGTTCCGACGCCGCACGAGGAGATCACCAGATGACCGAACAGTTCGACATGCGCTACCGCCTCGACATCGTCACTCCGAATGTGCGCGACGCCGTGCGGTTCGCCGGCGGATGGCTCTACGACCGGTCGATGGCCGGCTGGGATGTCACCGTGCTGGTCGACGACGTGGACGAGGACGCACGACCGCTGGAGATCCTGGGCGCCACCGTCCTGCCGCTGCAGCCGGTGCTCGAGGCGTGGTCCGAGCGTCCGCACCCGCAGACCGTCGCCGTGGCCGCCGACCTCATCGACTGCGATGAGCGGGTCCGTCAGCACGTGCGGACCGCTCTCGACCACGGCTACACCGAGGTGACACTGTGGGGTGAGCGCTGTCCGGCCGACCTGGACGACGACGTGGACGCGGTGCGCCACGAGTTGAGTGCGGCCGCGCGCGCTTTCAAGGCGCAGGCGCTCGCCGCGGTCAACGACATCGAGGCCGACTTCGTGGGTCACACCGAGACCTTCCGCTGCGGCATGATGGCCCGCCCGTCGGTGGCCGCCGACCTGATCCCCGCCAGCTAGCTGGTCCGGCGCGAGAGGTCGACCACCACCTTCCCGACAGCGCGCCCGTCGGCCACCCGCCGCAGCGCGGCGGCGACCTCCTCGAGTGCGTAGAGCGCACCGATGTGCGGCCGGATCGTGTTGTCGGCGAGCAGTTCCCGCAATTCCCGCTCGTTGCGCTCGAACTCGTCGGCGGGGATGTCGGCGAACTGGAAACCCTGGACGACGACGCCCTTGATCAGCACCAGGTTCAGCGGGATCCGAGGAATGACGCCCGAGGCGAAGCCGACGGTGACGAACCGCCCACCCCGGCGCAGTGAGCGCAGTGCGGGTTCGGACAGCTCGCCGCCGACGGGGTCGACGACTGCCGCCGCACCGCCGGGCACCGCGTCGCGCAGGGCATCCCTCAGCGGGCCGCACCGGTGGTTGATCACCCGGTCGGCGCCGTGATGCGCGGCCGCCTCGAGCTTCTCGTCCGACGAGGCCACCGCGGTGACCCGGGCGCCCAGGTGTGCCGCGAGTTGGACCGAGGCCAGGCCCACGCCGCCGCCCGCACCGAGGACGATCACCTCGTCGCCGGGTTCGATTCGCGCCACCGACCGCAGCGTGTGGTAGGCGGTGCGGTGGGCGACCCCGGAGGCGGCCGCCGTGCGGTCGTCGACGCCGTCGGGGATCGGGGCCAGGCCTTCGGCGGCGACCGCCACCTCTTCGGCGAACGCGCCGTACATCCCCGTCCCCGTCACCCGGTCGCCGATCGCGAATCCCGTGGTCTGCGGGCCCACGCCGACGACGGTGCCGGCGAACTCACTGCCCGGTACGAACGGCGTGGGCACGCTGACCTGATACCGGCCCGCGATCAGCAGGACGTCGGGGAAGTTCACCGCCGCCGCGCCGACCCGCACGAGTACGTCACCCGGCCCCGGTGCCGGCGTCGGCAACTCCTCGATCCGCACGCCCTCCGGAGGGCCGTGCGCCGAACAGACCGCGGCCCTCACCGGTAGTCGCTGGACTCGGCGAGGTCGGCGGCCGAGGCCATCAGGTCGGTCACGACCGGTCCGAAGGCCAGCAGCTTCTCGTCGTCCCCGGCGCGCTGGAAGCCCTGTTCCAGCACGATCGCCAGCTTCCACTTGGCCAGCACCAGGTAGTAGTCCAGATCGTCGACCTGGCGCCCGGACACCTCCGCGTAGTGCGCCACGACGTCGTCGCGCGACGGCATCCCGCGCATGTCGACGTAGTTCATCTCGGATGCGCCGGACCCCTCGGTCGGCCAGGACTGCACCATCCAGCCGAGGTCCAGTTTGGGATCACCGACGGTGCCCATCTCCCAGTCGACGATCGCCGCGAGCCGAGCCGGGGCGCCGTGGTGGTACATGACGTTGGCGAACTGATAATCCCCGTGCATGAGGCCGGGGACGAAGTCGAGCGGTTTGTGGGCGCGCAGCCACGCGGTGGCCGTGTCCAGGCCCGGCAGGTCACGTCGTCTGATCCGGTCCAGGAACCCGATCCACCGGTCCACCTGACGTTCGTGGAAGCCGTCCGGTCGGCCGAGGTCGGCGAGCCCCTTGGCCCGCCAGTCGACTTTCGACAGCAGCGCGATGCCCTCGGCCAGTTGGTAACTGAGCCCGGGCCGGGCGGACGGGTCGCTGTCGAAGGGCTCCGGCCAACGGCCGTGGGTGTCCATCGGGGACCAGCCGTCGACGAACCCCATGAGGTAGAACGGCCGGCCCAGCACGTCGGGGTCCGCGCACACCCCGACCGCGGCGGTGTGCGGGACATCGGTGCCGTCGAGCGCCGCGATGATCCGCCACTCGCGCAGGATGCCCTTGTCCCGGTCCTGCGGTGCGCCCGGCGGGGGCATCCGCAGCACGCACCGGTGCTCACCGCGGCGGATCTCGTAGATGACGTTCTGCGTGCCGCCTGACAGGAACCGCGTCTGCAGCGGTTCGCCCTTGCCCGGCAGGGCGGCCTCGTCCATCCATGCGGCGAGACGCGCGGTGTCGACGCCGCGCACGTGAGGAGCGGACTCGGACTGCGTCACAGGTTGCCCACCTGGTGCTCGAGATACTGGGCGTATTTCTGTTGCGCCGCTTCGCGTTTGCGTGGGATCCATTCGGTGGGCCAGGTGTCGCTGGTCGGCTGGTGGTCGCGCAGCACCTGTTTGGCCACCGTCGTCTTGTGCACCTCGGTGGGTCCGTCGGCGAGACCCATGACCGCCGCGCCGGTGACCATGCCGAGGAACGGCATCTCATTGGTGACCCCGAGCGCGCCGTGCACCTGCATGGCCCGCCATGCGATGTCGTGCAGCACGGTCGGCATCACCACCTTCACCGCGGCGATGTCCTTGCGCACCTTCTTGTAGTCGTTGTACTTGTCGATCTCCCAGGCCGTGTAGAGCACCATCAGCCGAAACTGCAGCAGCTGGGCGTAGGAGTCGGCGATGTAGCCCTGGACGAACTGCTTGTCGGACAACCGGCTGCCCTGGGTCTGACGGCTCAGGGCGCGTTCGCACATCATGTCGAGGGCTTTGCGGGACAATCCGATCGTGCGCATCGCGTGATGGATGCGGCCCCCGCCCAACCGGGTCTGGGCGATCGCGAACGCCTGGCCCTCGCCGCCGAGCAGGGCGTCGGCCGGAACGCGGACGTTGTCGTAGTGGATCAACGCGTGGCTGCCCTCGCCCTCGCGTTCACCGTAGAGGCCGACGTTGCGCACGATGTTCACCCCTGGAGTGTCGGTGGGCACCAGGAACATCGACATGCCCTGATACGGGCTGACATCGGGGTTGGTCACCACCATCACGATCAGGAATGCGGCGGTGGCGGCGTTGGAGGAGAAGAACTTCTGGCCGTTGATCACCCAGTGGTCCCCGTCGCGCACCGCACGGGTGGTGAACAGCGTCGGGTCGGCCCCGGCGTGCGGTTCGGTCATCGAGTAGCAGGAGAACAGTTCACCCTCGAGCAGCGGGCGCAGGTATCGCTGCTTCTGCTCCTCGGTGCCGTAGTGGGCGATGATCTCGGCGTTGCCGGTGTCGGGCGCCTGGCAGCCGAACACGATCGGCGCCCACTGTGAGCGGCCGAGGATCTCGTTGAGCAGCGCGAGCTTGAGCTGGCCGTAGCCCTGGCCGCCGAGATCGGGTCCCAGGTGGGTGGCCCACAGTCCCTGGCGGCGGACCTCCTCCTTGAGCGGGTCGACCGCCCGCCGACGTTCACCGTCGAGCGGCACGAACTGCTGATGGGGCCACACCAGATCCAGCGGTTCGACCTCGTTGCGGACGAAGTCGTCGGCCCAGTCGAGAACCTTCTGATAGTCGGGGTCGGTCTCGAAATCCCATGCCATCGTGGTACTGCCTTTCCCTAGGTTCGATCACCGGGCCATCGTTTCCAGGAATTCGCCCCAGTCGCCGAACACCGCGCGGTCCACGATCTCGATGCGCGTCCCGGCGGAGTCGACGTGGTAGGCGAACGTGCGCGGTTGATCGGCCCGCGGCCCGGCCTCGAAGGCGAACCCGGCCCGCTCCAGTGCTTCCGATGTGGAGTGGACGTCGTCGACCCAGTAGCCGAGGTGGTGGGTGCCGCGGCCGGGGACGGCCGACCACAGCGTGCCGGGCACCTCCTGCACCAACTCGAGGTGCACCGGCTGTACCGAGAAGCTGATCCGGAACGGAACGTCGAGGTCGCCGGTCGCGGTGACCACCGGCAGCGTGTACTCGAGGGGCCGCGTCCACCGGTGGCCGCCGGCGGCGGTGAGCCGGGCCGCCGCGGCGTCGAGATCGTCGACCACGATGCCGACGTGGTACAGGTCGATCGGGTCGAGCGGCGGGTTCACGCCCGGTCCTCCCCCCGGGTGGCGCGGACGTTGAATCCATCGACCAGGGCTGCGATGTCGGCAGTGACCACCTCGGCGAAGGTCCGTCGGCCGAACCCCCCTGCAGCCCAGTGTCGGACGCCCTCGCTGACGTGCATCTGCGCCAGACGCGAGAGGTGCTCGACGTCGACACCGGGGGCCAGTTTTCCGTCACGCTGCGCCGCGGCGAACAGGTCGCCGAACATGTCGGCGTCGGAGTGCGGGGAGGCGTCGCCGGTGAGGATGCGGTGTTCGTGGCGATATCCCTCGAGGACGGTCTCGAGGATCAGGTCGCGCGGATTGCGGGCCATCGAACGCTCGAGGCTGCGCAGCGCCCGGGCCACGACCGTCTCGAGGTCGTAGTCGGTGCGCAGCATGCCGCGCACCGTCTTGCGGGCCGCGCGCGTCGACAGCAGTCCGACTTCGAACAACACGTCTTCTTTGGCGGGGAAGTAGAAGTAGAAAAGCGCACGGGAGACGCCCGCGGCACGGCAGATGTCGGCGACAGTCGTCTTCGCGTATCCGTTGGTGCGCCACAGTGCCATGGCGGCCTGCACCAATGCGCGTTTGGTCTCGTGTGATCTGGCGCGTTGATACGACGCGCGTCGCTGACGACCGTCAGCTACTGCTGCGCCGTCCACTCCGACCATGAGCGCACGATATCAGCCATTCGAGCGCATGCACAGTGCTGACGCTTGTCAAACTAAGCGCGGGCCGAGTTCTCCGCGATGATCGCGCACGCGGTGTCGTAGAACGCCGAGATCAGCGTGGAGAACGAGAGCTCGAAGGGGTAGATCATGTGGACGTCGAGACCGTCCAGGCGCCACTGCGGCAGCACCGGCACGATGGTGCCTTCGCGTAACTCCGTGGTGCAGATGATCTGCGTCGGCATGGCGCCGATCCCCAGCCCCTGCAGGATGTACTGCTTGCAGACCTGGAAGTTGTTGGCGCGGGCCCGCACCGACGGCGTCACCTGGTGTCGACGCCTGTTGCGCGTCAGTGCGACCGGACGCGTACCCCCGAACCCGAAATCGATGAAGGGCAGCTCACTCAACTGCGCGGGGTCGGTGATCGGCTCGGGTAGCAGGCGGACGAAATCGGCCGACGCGCAGAGGAACAACTCCAAGGCGAACACCTTCCGGGCGATCAGCGTGGAGTCCTGCAACGGACCGGTTCCGAACACCACGTCGAAGCCGTCTCTGATCGGATCGACGGTGCGATCGACCAACCGGATGTCGAGCCGCGAGTGGGGGTACTGAGCGAGGAAGGCGCTGCCGACGCGGGAGGCGTAGTCGATTCCGAGGAAGACGGGAAGGGCGACCCGCAGTTCACCCTGCGGCTCCTGTCTGCTGCCCTCGACGAGCGCGCGCACGCCGTTGGCCTCGGCCAGAATGTTCGCCGCGTGGCTGTAGACCTTCTCGCCCAGGTCGGTGACGGTCAGCTGGTGAGTGTTCTTGCGCAGCAGTTTGATTCCGAGGTCGGACTCGAGTTTGGTCAGCTTGCGGCTGACGGTCGACTTGGGCATGCCCAGCAGCGCCGCCGCCTTCGACAGGCTGCGGTTCTCGACCACCTTGCCGAACACCAGCAACGCGTCGACGTCGAAAGGAAGGTTCTGTTCCATGGTGCTGTGGCCCCGAGTTCGTCGTCCTGTTCGGTGTTCCAAATATGCAACAGGGTGTTGCACTTTTTGGTCTGTTTGGACGGATCGAGGGGCTGTTAGTTTCGGCGCGGAGGAGGGCCTCATGAGTCACGACAGCCTGGTGACCAAACCCGCGAGCGGACACTGGACCGACGCGTATCCCGAACTCGGCAGGGGACCGGTCTCGCTGGAGGACTGCGTCTCGACGGAGTTCTACGAGAAGGAACGCGAGCACGTGTTCAGGAAGACGTGGCTCTACGTCGGCCGGGTCGAGCGGGTGCCGAAGTCGGGTAGTTATTTCACCCGGGAACTGACATTCCTCAACACCTCGATCATCGTCGTGCGCGGTAAGGACGGCGTGATCCGCGCGATGCACAACATCTGCCCGCACCGTGGCAACAAGATGCTGTGGGAGGACGACCCATTCCGGGAGGTGTCGGGACGCGCGCCGCTGCTGTACTGCCGGTTCCACGGTTGGCGCTACAAACTCGACGGCTCGCTGCACTCGCCGACGCGCAGGGATCTGCTCCTCGACTTCGACGCCGACAGCTGCCGGGTGCCCGCGATCCAGTGCGAGATCTGGGAAGGCTTCATCTTCGTCAACCTGAACCCGGACAACACCGAGTCGGTGCGCGACTACCTCGGCGAACTCGCCCACGATCTGGAGGGTTATCCCTTCGCCGGTCCCCATCAGGTCTACCGGTTCACGGCCGAACTGCAGTGCAACTGGAAGATCTTCCTCGACGGTTTCGCCGAGAGCTACCACGGTCCCTACCTGCACGCATCGTCGTTCGGCGCCGTCACCGCCGAGGCCAGAGAGGCCTTCGACCAGCCGAATCCGTTCACCGACGCGCTGGGCTATCAGCTCAAGGGTCCGCACCGGATGTTCTCGTTCGCCGGTGAGCCGTCGCGAAAGACGCCGTACTCCAAACCGATCGAATGCGTGATGGAGGCCAGTGCGGCGGGTCCGTGGAACAAGAAGCATGATCGTGGGCCGATGCCACGGGGTATCAATCCGACCCGGGCGGACAAGTACGGTTTCGACTCGTACCAGTTCTTCCCGAACTTCGTGCTGATCTTCGGGGCGTCCGGATTCACCGTGCACACCCACTGGCCCACCGGACCGCACTCACACATCTTCGAGACCGAGGCGTACTACCAGCCGCCCACCACGCACCGCGAACGCCTGGGCCAGGAGCTGACCATGACGTTCCTCAACGACATCATCCTGGAGGACGCCAGCCCGTCCGAGGGTCTGCAGGCGATGCTCAACAGCGGTGTGCTGACCCATTTTCCGATGAACGACGAGGAGATCCTGCTGCGGCACCTGCACAAGGTCGTGGGCGACTACGTGAGCCGGGGAGTGGGACGGGGCGAGCAAGCGGAGGCCGCGAAAGCATGAGTCACGCACTGCCGCCGGAATTCTCGCATCTGGAGCACCTGGTCGACGAGTGGGCGATCGAGGACGGGCACCAGCGCTACGTCAAACGGGTGAACTCCACGATGGACCAGATCCGCGCGTTCTACGACGAGGTCTTCCCGTGTGCCGAGGAAGCCGTCGCCTACATCGACACGTTCGACTACGCCGAACCGCTGCCCGACGACGTCGCGAACCTGCGCAACCTCCTCTACTCGCTGATCACCGTCTCACTCGCGGTGGAACTGTGGAAGCAACCGAGGGTCAAGCATTCGGCCGACACCATCCTGACGAGAGTGAGCTGAGCGTCGTGAGCCTGACATCCGCCCGACTCGAGGTCGTCGACGTCGCACCCCGGATCGGCAGCGAGATCAGGACCGACCTCGACACCCTGCTCAGCGGTCGGGAAGCCGCGCGCATCCGCGCCGTGCTGGAGCAGCGCGGTGTGGTGTTCGTCCGCGGGCTGCACATCACCGACGAGCAGCAGGTGGCCATCGCCGAGACCCTCGGGCGTCTGGTGGCCAACGAGGGCGACAGCGGCATCTACAAGATCTCCCTCGACAAGAACGTCAACCAGAAGGCCGACTATCTCAAGGGGTCGATGTTCTGGCACTTCGACGGTTCGCTGCAGCCCTACCCGAATTTGGCGACACTGCTGCGCGCGGTGAGGCTCTCCGACACCGGGGGAGAGACCGAATTCTGCAACACCTACGCGGCATACGACGATCTGCCGCAGTCCGACAAGGACCTCATCGCGGACCTCCGCGTGGTGCACAGCGCCGAACGGTCGCAGTACTACGTCCGTCCCGAGATGAGCTACGAAGAACTCACCTTCTGGCAGAAGTCGCCGACCAAGACATGCCCGATCGTGTGGACGCACCGGTCCGGCCGTAAGTCGCTGCTGCTCGGCGCCACCGCCGACTACGTGGTCGGGATGCCGGTGGAGGAGAGCCGGGCCCTGCTCACCCGGTTGCGCGACTGGTCGACGCAGCCGCAGTACGTCTACCGCCACGTATGGCAGCCCGGTGATCTGCTGGTCTGGGACAACACCGGCACCATGCACCGCGTGCTGCCGTACGCCGAGGACAGCGGCCGGCTGATGCACCGCACGATACTGGCGGGCGAAGAGCCGCTGCAGTGAGATTCGGCATCGCGACGCCCGTCGTCACCAACGTCGCCGGCGCGGCGCTCACGTGGGAGAAGAACGCAGGCGTCGAGGACATCGGTCGCGTCGCCGAGGTGGCCGAGCGCCTGGGCTATGACCACCTCACCTGCAGCGAGCACATCGGCATTCCGTCGAGGGAGGCCCCAAGGCGGGGTGCGCGGTACTGGGACCCCCTCGCCACCCTGGGTTACGTGGCCGCGCGCACTCGGCGGATCCGCCTGGCCACGATGACGCTGGTGCTCGGTTACCACCATCCGCTCGAGATCGTGAAGCGTTACGGCACCCTGGACCACGTCAGCGGTGGCCGGGTCGTCCTCGGCGTCGGTGTCGGCTCCCTCAAGGAGGAGTTCGACCTCATCGGCGCGCCGTTCGAGGACCGCGGCCCACGCGGCGACGACGCGCTGCGGGCGCTGCGCGCCGCCCTGTTCGACACCGAGCCCGTCTACGAGGGCGAGTACTACTCGTTCGGCGGCCTCACCGTCGACCCGTGCGCCCTGCAGCCGCACATGCCGATCTGGGTCGGCGGCCGGACGCAACGGTCGCTGCGGCGCGCGCTGGCGTTGGCCGACGGCTGGTGCCCGTTCGGCATATCGGTGGCCACGGCAGGTGAGTGGCTGCGCTCCCGCGAGGTGCCCGATGACTTCGAGGTCGTGCTGCCCGCCGACGAACCGCTCGATCCGGTGGGGGATCCGAGTGCCACCGAGGCGGCGCTGCATCGCCTGGCTGCGGCCGGGACGACGATCGTGTCGGCGCGCTTCGTCCACCATTCGCTCGAGCACTACCTCGAGCAACTCCACGCGCTCGTCGAACTGTCCGGCGTCAGCTGAACTCCCCACACAGCGATGCCACGAATTCCTGTGTGCGGCGCCGTGACTCGCGCCGGGCCGCCGGGTCGTCCCCGAGTGGGATGACGCGCGCGGCCAGGTCGGTGACACCGGCGTCGCGGTAGCGCCGGAGCCGGGCCGACACGGTGGCCTCGTCCCCGGCGGCCATGGTGTCGCCGACGTCGTCGGCATCGCCGTGCTCGAGCAGCCGAAGGTAGTTCGGCGACAGTTCCGCGTGGCCGAGCACCTCGCCGGCGTAGGCGCGGGCGTCGTCGACCTCGCGTGGTGAGCACAGGGCCACGGGGACCCCCGCCACGATGCGTGGCGCCGGCCGGCCCGCGGCGCTCGCGGCGTCGGTGAGTCGGGGAGCGATATGGCCCTCGATCGCCCGTTCGTCGGCCATCCACAAGATGGTGCCGCCGGCCCGCTCACCGGCCAGTCGCAGCATCACCGGACCGAGCGCGGCGAGCAGGACCGGCACCTCGTAGGAGTCGGTGACGTCGATCGCTCCGTGCACGCGGTAGCTGTCGTTGTCCACGTCGACGGCACCGGGACCGGACAGCGACGCGCCGAGCACGGCGAGGTAGTCCTGTACCAGGCGGGCCGGTCGGTCGTAGGGCAGGCCGAGTTGTCCGGAGATGATCCAGTCGTGAGAAGCCCCGACACCTAGGGTGAATCGTCCGTCGCAGGCCACCTGGGTCGTCGCCGCCTGCTGCGCCATGATCAGCGGGTGGCGCGTCTGGATGGGCACGACGGCGGTGCCGATCTCGATGCGCTCGGTGACGCGGCCCAGCAGCGCGACCGCGGTCATGGCGTCGAGGTAGCCGGGCACCTGGGGGAACCAGAACGAGGCGAAACCCTGCTCCTCGGCGGCCCGGCCGTCGTCGAGCAACCCGCTCAACCGGTCCGCGCGCGGGCGCTCCCGGTCGGAGCCCACCATCAATCCGACGCGCATCACATGCTCCGATCACGGCACATAGCGGTCCCACTCATGGGGTACGACGGGGTGGAACGGTGCGGCGAACAGCGGGGTGACGCCCCGGTCGGTCCACCGCTTCTCCAGCACCGGCAGCAGCCGGCCGGCGGCGTCGACGGGATCGGTGTCGAGGAAGCAGTACGAGATCGTCTGTCCCGCAGGCGCACTCGCCAGGCGGGCGTCGACCGGCAACGACGTCGCCGTCCACACGCCGGCGACGCCGTCGACATCGAGCAGATCCGCCGCGTCCGCCGTGCCGGTCTCGAGGAGCAGGTACACCCCCCGAACCGGCCACCACGGTAGGACGTCGGCGCCGATCTTGATCCGTGGCGCCGCCCGCCTGTCCGTGACGTCGTACACGCCCCGTTCGACGGGCGGCAGCAGCGGCAGTTTGCGGCCCGCGTCGCCGAGCGCCTTGGACAGGGCGAGGAACGGTTCCATCCCGCCGGGGTCGGTGAAGAAGTACGTCATGACGTGGTCGATGGCGTCGTAGGGGCCTTCGCTCACTGCGCGGGCAAACCGGCACGCCGGCGTGGACACCAGCCGCAGCGAGGCGCGCACGGCCGAGAGGCGGTGTTGTTCGGGCCGGTGGTCGAGGGTGTGCCAGCGTAGATAGTCGGCGTCGGCGCCGTCGGGATGGCGCGTGGCCATCGACACGAACAGTGTGCCGACGTCGCCCCGGCCCTCGGCGAGGACGGCGGCCACCTCGTCGGACGGTGTTCCCGGTAGTTGCACGGCGGCCTCTCAGGCGGTGGTCGGATCATGTTCGGCCAATAAAATTTCGGGGTGCCGGGCGGCGATCATGCGCCGCATCCCCTCGCGCCACGGCACCGTGGTGCGGCCGAGCACCCGGTGCATGTGGGTGACATCGGGCCACAAGGGGGTGTGTGCCGCGGGCGTGTAGTCGAAGACCGGTTCGACGCCCACCAGTTCACCCATGTACGTGCAGTAGTCCTCGACGCTCACGGTTTCGCTGCCCGCCCAGTTCACCACCACCGGGGGTGTGTCGGCGACCTCCAGCGCGCGGATACCCAGCGCGACGTAGTCGTCCTCGTAGATCGGGTTGTAGTTGTTCGGCTTGTCGGGGTGCAGCCGAATGGGCCTGCCGGCCAACATCATCTCGAGCCGGTCGGCGGGCGCTCCACCCTCGGGGCCGTACGTCGAGCAGATGCGGATGATCGTCAGCGGCGTCCCGTGGTGCGTGGCGACCCACGTGCACACCGCTTCCGCCGCGATCTTCGAGAAGCTGTAGTTGGCGCGCAGCGGCACCCCGGGCGGATCCGACTCCGTCAGCGGCCGCCGCCCCTGGTAGCCGTAGATCGAGCCGGTCGAGCACAACACGAAACCCTTGGCCGTGCGGCAGTGATGGAGCAGATCGCCGGACTTCTGCGCGTTGGCGTCGACGCACCGGGTCCAGTCGCCTTCGCCGGCGTCGACCGCTGCGTGGAAGACATAGTCGAAGTCGTCGGGCAGGGCCGAGAAGTCGCCGGTGCCGATATCGAGCGCGACGGGGGTGATGCCGGCGGCCGCCAGGCGGTCGCGACCGGCGGGGTCGCGGAGTCGCGCCGCGCCCCAGACCTCGTTGCGCTGCGCGAGCGCGCGGGCGATCGGAAAGGCGATCTTCCCGGTGGCGCCGGTGATGAGGATCTTCTGGCCGGTGAGCATCCCATCAGTCATAGCGCACCGTGCCGTAAATGTTAAGTACTTGATACCTGACGCGCGGCGTGGGTCGCTGAAAGGCGGTGTGCCACGCGGCCCGCTCGTGACAGGATGGCGGCTGTGACTGTGGTTCTGGTGCACGGGAATCCGGAGACGGACGCGGTCTGGGGCCCGCTCGTCGACGCACTCGGGCGGACGGATGTGGTGCGGTTGTCGCCGCCGGGGTTCGGCGCTCCGCTGCCCGACGGCTTCCCGGCGACCTTCCTCGCGTACCGCGATTGGCTTGTCGGCGAGTTGCAGGGCATCGGTGAACCCGTCGACCTCGTCGGACACGACTGGGGTGGAGGGCACGTGATCAACGCGGTGATGCATCGTCCCGAGCTCGTGCGGAGCTGGGCCAGCGACGTCGTCGGCCTGTTCGACCGCGACTACGTGTGGCACGACATGGCCCAGGGTTTTCAATCTCCGGAGACCGGTGAGCAGCTGGTCGCGATGATGCAGGACGGGTCGGCACAGGAGCGTGCGGACCAGCTGGTCGCGTTCGGCGTTCCCGCTGACGTGGCAGCGTCCTTCGCCGCGGCGCAGGGGCCGGAGATGGGTCGGGCGATCCTGGCGCTGTACCGCTCCGCGCGCCAACCGGCTCTGGCCGACGCGGGTCGGGCACTCGAGAACGCCGCCGCCCGGCCCGGTCTGTCGCTGTCGGCCACCGAGGACCCGTTCGTCGGCACCGAGGAGATGCGGCGCCGGGCCGCAGAGCGGGCCGGCGCCCGGACCGAGGTGCTCGACGGGCTGGGGCACTGGTGGATGGTGGAGAATCCGGCCGTCGGCGCCGCGGCGCTCGCCCGGTTCTGGGAATCGCTCGACGAGTGACGGCCCGGGGCGTCACACCCGCGCGGGTTTGGGCGCCGCGAGTTCGGCCAGAGCGGACATGAACAACTCGTCCATCTGTGGGCTCAGCTCGGACAGTTCCGCGGCGCTGGCGAAGCTGGCCGAGCCGAAGACGCGTTCGAGCACATCGGTTTCCGTGGCTGCGCCGATGGACAGGCACAGGCAGGCGACGCCCTCGGCGCGGAGCTCTTCGAGCGCCTTGTGTGCGTCGGCTTCCGCGTAGCGGCCTTCGTACCCGTCGTCGTAGGGAAAGCCGTCCGAGAGGACGAGCAGGAGCCGATTCGGCGTACCGGACTGGTTCTTGAGGACGTCGCCCGCACCGCGGATACCCGCGCCGAGCCGGGTGTAGCTCGCCGGCTCGAGCTGTTTGAGCCGCGCGCGCCCGACGGCGCCGAAGGTCTGGTCGAACGTCTTGATCGCGGGCAGGTGCACGGCATGACGGCCCTGCGATCGAAACGCGTAGACGGCGACGCGGTCGCCGAGCTCTTCGAGCGTGACGGCCAGGGTGGCGGCCGCGCGTCGTTGATGGTCGTGCACGGCAAGCCCTTCCGAATCGGCGTCGACCGCGGACCCGGAGGCGTCGATCAGGATGAGCACGCCGAGATTGCGGGCGAGTTTGCGGCGCTCCAGGTAGACGTGTTCGGCTCCGGAGAACCCGGATTGCAGATCGACGAACAGGTCGATGAGCGCCTCGATGTCGAGATCGTCGCCGTCGGCCCGGCCGCGCAGGACTCTCGGGCCCAGACCCACCCGGGCCAGGCGGCGCCGCAGCACGTCGTCGTGGGCGACCCCGGCGTCGGAGACATCGGCGGCAACGGTCAGGGGGAAGTCGATCACCCGGCACCAGTCCGGCTTGTACCGGTTGTTGAAGACGTCCCACTCCGGATACAGCGCGCCGCCCACCCCTAGGGCGGCTCCGGGCTTGCCGTCATCGGTGAAGTGGATCCGGGTGGGCAGGGGGCGGGCGTTCGATCCGCTTCCGCGCACTCGCCGGATGGAGCGAACCGTCATCTCGCTGCCCGCGGCCCCCTCGCTCTCGGATCGCCTCCCGCCGAACATCTTCCGTATGTGGTCCGACAGCGACTGATTGTTGAAGAGCGGACTCTCGAACAGTTTGAGGATCTTGCTGTCGTTCGTTTCGCCGCCGTCGTCGTCCTCGTCCTCGTCGCCCTCCTCCGCTTCGGGCATGTCGATGGGGTCGAACCGGAGTTCGAGGTCTTTGTTCGTGGCCTGCGCGCCCGGTCCGGCCGGGGCGGCCACCAACCGGGAGGGTTTGATGACACCAAACCACTCGGGCGGGTCGGCGACCGCGGTTCGGCTCCTGGCCACCTCGAGTGACTCGTCGGCGGTCGCCGTGCAGGGCCGCCCGTCCCCGAGGAGCGCGGAATCGAGTGGGATCCGGTGGGCGAGTTGGTCGAGCGCCCGGCGACCCTCGAGCGCCAGGTAGCGGCGTGCCGACGTCGCACGTGCCCGCAGACCCTTCACCAGTCGGGGATCGAGGCTGCCTGCGCCCAGAAGGGCGGCCTGGACCAGCATCTCGCGGCGCTGCTCCTCGACGGAACCACCCGCCGAGACGAAGATGAACTGTCCGTCGGTGTGGGCCGGCTGGCCTGCCGGCGCCTCGGTCACCTCGACGGACCTGCCGGCGATGTAGGTGGCGAGGAACCGGAAACGATCAGGGTCGCGGGCGGGCGAGTCGTCGGTCACGTCTGGGGCAGAACGGTGTTGACGAGTTCGTCGAGGGCACGGATCACATCGGCGTCGTCGGAGAGCACCTGGACCACTGCCGCATGGACGGCGCTGCGCAGGTTCAGGCCTTCGGCTGCCAAGCCGCCGGCCAGAATGAGCATGCGCGTGGAGGACACTTCGCGCAACGGTGACCCGTCCAGGTTCCGGATGGCGTACGCGAGCCTGACCAACGCGCGTGCGGTGTGCGTGTCGATGCCTGCTTCGTAGGCGACCACCTCGGTCTCGACCTCGGGGGACGGGTAACCGAGTTCGATGGCGACGAAGCGCTGACGGGTCGATTCCTTGAGGTTCTTCAGAACGCTCTGGTAGCCGGGGTTGTAGGAGATCACCAGCTGGAAACCGGGTGCCGCGCGCAGCGTCGTACCGAGCCGGTCGACGGGCAGTTCGCGGCGATGGTCGGCGAGGGGGTGGATGACCACGGTGGTGTCCTGGCGGGCCTCCACCACCTCGTCCAGGTAGAAGATCGCGCCCTCGCGCACCGCGCGGGTCAGCGGTCCGTCCACCCACACGGTCTCGCCACCCTTGAGCAGGAAGCGACCGACGAGGTCCGCCGACGTCATGTCCTCGTGGCCGGCGACGGTGATCAGCTCCCGACCCAACTGGTGGGCCATCGCCTCGACGAAACGTGTTTTCCCGCAACCTGTCGGGCCCTTCAGCAGAACCGGCAGGCCCCGGCGGGCCGCTGCCCGGAAGACCTCCACCTCGTCGCGCACCGCACGGTAGAAGGGCGCGTTCGGTATGGGCGTGGCCACGCCGGCAGTACTGTTGCGCATCTACTCTCCTCGTTCGATCGGAACGTTCCGGGGAAGCGTCACGCCCTCGGGCAGGACGAGCTCGCCGTCGTGGTTGATATAGCCGGAGTTGGTCAGCGGCATCGGTAGCGCGGGGTCCGGGCACGGTCGATCGGTGTCTTCTCCGCAGATGCCCATCAGGAAGTACGAGCGCTTCAGGATGTCCTCCGGCCACGGATCCTGGTGCATGGCGAAGAACTGCGCCGGGATGTTGTAGAACACGAAGAAGAACGCGCTGCACGCGGCGAAGATCGCCAGGAATCGGGTGAGCTGCTGTGTGACCACACCGCCTCGGACCTGGTCGAGCCCCCGCTCGACGAACGTCCGGCCACGGTCGTCGGTGAAGTAGCGCAGGCAGCACAGGCCGGCCTGGACACCACCCCACATGAGGCCTTCGTATAGCGGCCACTGGTAGTAGGTACCGGCGTTCACCGACAACGCCTGGATGGCGCCAGGATAGGTGAACAGCCCCATAGGCATGAGGAACAGGCCCTCGATGACGAAGTCGAAGAAGAAGGTCCAGACGATCACCACGCCGATGAGGCCGAAGGTGTTGATGTTGGGGAACCGCTTCTTGGCCAGGCGCATGACCGCGCAGCCGAGCATGGTGCACAGCAGAACGAAGAAGTAGCCCGGAGCGTTCATCAGGACCGGCTCGGCCATCATGGCGCCGGGTTCCCCGTATGACACCCACCCCGGGATGTCCTGGACCCACGAGCCCATGTTCCACATCCAGGTGTTGTAGGTACTCCACGTACTGAAGTAGTTCAGCAGCGGATCCTGGAACCACAGCAGGCCGCAGGACACGAAGAGCATGCCGTCGAGAGTGATTCGCCGCTCCCGGTGCCACGGCCGGATGAGGAACCACCAGATGGCGACCGGCATCCCGATGACGATCACGGCGGTCCAGGTGAAAAGGATCGCCTTCATGAAGGTCGGTGGGTCGGTCGGCCCCGCGGGAACCCGCTCGAAGTGGGGTCCGGTGATCCACTTGCCCCACACGAACAGCTGGAAGGCGAGGATCACACCGCCGACCGCGGCCCAGACCCGCACCGGGGTGATCCTCTTCTGCGGCTGCGTGCCGATCGACGCGCTGCTCAACGGTTCGGTGAGCACCGGCTTCTTGTTGGTCAGATCGCTCACGACTCTGTCTCCTCCGCACTTGTCGATCGCATGGACCTCAGAGCTCCTCCCCGAAGTGGCCGATCCGTCGAAAATATACCAATGGGTATCTGGATGACCAGCAGTCCGAAAAATATCTGTGGCAAAATCGCCGCATGGTCGAACCGTGGACGCGTGAGCGACGCCTCGAGCGCACACGCTCGCTGCTCCTGGATGCCGCAGAGGAGGTCTTCGCCGAACGGGGTTTCATCGCAGCCACTCTCGACGACATCGCGAAGGCGGCCGGATATTCGAAGGGTGCGATCTACAAGTACTTCGCGACCAAGGAGGAGCTGTTCCTGGCCGCAAGTGACCGGTACTGGCGTCGGTACTTCGACAATTTCGCCGAGGTCATGTCCTCGTCGGACCACATCGGGGCACGCGAGCTCGAGAACATCGGTGAGCGGTGGCGCCAGTTGAGTCGTGACCGCGGCGCCGAACACTCGGCCCTGGGTCTGGAGTTCAATCTCTACCTGTTGCGTAACCCGGAGGCGCAGAAACGCGGGGCGGCCAAGCGATCAGAGGTCGTCGACCAACTCGCGAAGTACATCGTCGAGGGGATCGAGAGTCTCGGCGCGACGCTGTTGATTCCCGCAACGACGTTCGCCCACATCATCATCGCCACGACCGACGCCGTCGAACTGGGCAGTCACCTCAACGACGTCGATCTCTACCAACCGATCGTCGAGATGTATGTGTCGGCCGTGAAGATGCCGTGACACCTCACCGGCCGGTTATGACGGGGACGACCGGTGGCACCTCGACACCCTCGGGGAGGACGAGTTCGCCGTCGTGGTTGATGTAGCCGGAGTGCTTGGTCGGAAGCGGTAGCTCAGGATTGGGGCACGGCCGGTCTGTCCCCTCGCCGCAGATGCCGGGGTTGAAGTACGAGCGCTTCTGCACGTCCTCCGGCCACGGATCGCCGTGCATCCCGAGCCAGGTCGCGGGGACGTTGTAGAAGAGGAAGAAGCACGCGCTGACACCGCCGAAGATCGCCAGGAATCGGATGAACTGTTGTTTGACGATGCCGCCGCGGATGCTGTCCAACCCACGTTCGACCACGGTGCGTCCCCGGTCATCGGTGAAGAAGCGCAGGCAGCACAGCGACGCCTGGACACCGCCCCACATGAAGCCCTCGTAGATCGGGTACTGATAGTAGGTGCCGGCGTTGATCGACAGTTCCTGGATGGCGCCGGGGTAGGAGTAGAAACCGATCGGCAGGAGGATGAGTCCCTCCATGACGAAGTCGAACCCGATGGCGATCGCGTAGGTGGTCAGGATCAGCCGCAGATTGCTGATTGCCGGCCAACGGTTCTTGATCTTGCGCATGATCGCGCATCCGACGATGGTGAGCAGCAGTACGCCGTACATGTAGCCGGGGATGTTGGTCAGCAGCGGTTCGGGCACGGTATGGCCCGGTTCCTCGTGTGCCACCCAGCCCGGGATGTGCGGCGCCCACGAGCCCCGGTTCCACAGCCAGGCGTTGTACGTACACCAGGTGCTGTAGTAGTTGAGCATCGGATCCTGGAACATCATCAGGCCCATCGACACGAGCAGCATGCCGTCGAGCGTGATGCGTCTGTCCCGCACCCAGGGCCGAATGAGGAAGAACCACAACGCGACCGGCAGGCCGATCCAGAGGACGACGGCGTTGGCGATCAACGGGATCTTCATGTAGAGCGGTGGCTCGCTCGGGCCTCCCGCCACCGGCTCGAAATAGGGGCCGGTGATCCACCGGACGGCCAGATACAGTGTCAGCGCCAGGAATACGGCACCGACGGTCGCCCAGATCTTCACCGCATACGACGACCGCGGGGGGACCGTCCCCAGGGCCGCGATGCCGCTCACCGATTCGGTGACGGCGGGCTTGTTCGCCGATCCGCTCACGCACGCCTCCTGAAAGTCCGCATCGAAGCACCCATCTCGTCAGAAGATACCAGTGAGTATCTGAACATCCAACAGGTTTCTCAGATCCTTGTGGCACACTCGGTGGCATGGTCGAGCGGTGGACGCGGGAACGACGTCTCGAGCACACACGCTCGCTGCTGCTCGATGCGGCGGAAGATGTCTTTGCTGAAAAGGGGTTCGCCCCGGCCACTCTCGATGACATCGCGCACGCGGCGGGCTACACGAAAGGCGCCATCTACAAGCACTTCGCGACCAAGGAGGACCTCTTCCTGGCCGTGAGCGACCGATACTGGCGCCGCTACTTCGACAACTTCGCCGAGGTGATGTCCTCAGCGGAGCAGGTCGGATCGCGCGAACTCGATGACATCGCGGCGCGATGGCGGCAACTGAGCCGCGACCGCGGCGCCGAGCACGCCGCGTTGGGCCATGAGTTCGCGCTCTACCTGCTTCGCAATCCGGAGGCCCGCGAGCGGGTGGCCGCGAAACGGGCCGAGGTGGTCGAGGCGCTCGCGAGGTTCATCGTCGAGGGCATCGACAGGCTCGGCGGAACCCTGCTGATCCCGCCGTTGACCTTGGCTCAGGTGCTGGTCGCGACCAGCGATTCCGTCGTGCTGGGCAGCGAACTCGACGATGTCGACCTCTACCGGCCGGTCATCGAGATGTACCTGTCGGCGATCAAACTGCCCGACAACTAGAGCGAACACTGCGAAGGGAACATCCGTGACCACTGCCGCGGCCGAGGACATCTACTACGACCCGTGGAACGTCGAGCTGAACGCCGACCCGTATCCGATGTTCGGCCGGATCCGCGAGCAGGCGCCGCTCTACTACAACGCCGACCACGACTTCTACGCGCTGAGCCGATTCGACGACGTGAATCGTGCGCTCGTCGACCATCAGACCTTCAGTTCCGCGCGCGGTGCGGTGCTCGAGATCATCCAGTCCGGTATGGAGATCCCACCCGGCACACTGGTTTTCGAGGACCCGCCCCTGCACGACATCCACCGCAATCTGCTGTCCCGGGCGTTCACACCACGCAAGATCAACGCGCTCGAGCCGAAGATCCGGGAGCTCACCGCACGCTGTCTGGACCCGCTCGTCGGCGGCGACCACTTCGACTTCGTCACGCACCTGGGCTCGGTCATGCCGATGCGTGTGGTCGGCATGTTGTTCGGGATTCCCGAGGACTACCAGAAACTCGTCGCCGAGGACGGCGACAAACACGTTCGTGTCGAGCGCGGCCGATCGATGACGGACAATCCCGACGGCGCCATCACCGACGGGGAGGTGTTCGCGGACTTCATCGACTGGCGACGCGAGAACCCCGCCGACGATCTGACCACCGAACTGCTGACCGCGGAGTTCGAGGACGAAACCGGCACCGTGCGCACGCTCCACCGCGATGAACTGCTGATGTTCATGAACGTCGTCGCGGTCGCCGGCGCAGAGACCACGACGCGCCTGATCGGCTGGTCGGGGAAGTTGTTGTCCGACCATCCCGACCAACGGAGACGACTGGCGGTCGACCGCGCGCTGCTCCCTGGGGCGATCGAGGAGATCCTGCGCTACGAACCGCCGGCGCTACAGGCGGCGCGTTATGTGACCCGCGCCGTCGACTACCACGGGCACACGGTGCCCGCGGGCTCGGCGATGTTGATGCTCATCGGTGCGGCCAACCGTGATCCCCGTCGTTTCGGCGAAACCGCGGAAAGCTTCGACATCACCCGTCCCGTCCGCCAGCACTTGACGTTCGGTGTCGGCGCCCACTACTGCCTGGGCAATGCGCTGGCGCGGCTCGAGGGTCGCATCGCCCTGGAGGAGATCTTGAATCGCTTCCCGGACTGGGAGGTCGACATCGACAACGCCGTGATGTCACCGGCATCAGCGGTGCGGGGCTGGGACAGTATGCCGGCCCGTCTCTAGCCCGCTGCGGCCGCGGCACCCGCTCGTCGAGTGAGATGGTCGATCTGCAGATGGATCGCGTAGAGGACCAGGGGCGGCAGCACGATGAACGGGACATTCTCGGCGACGAACTTGAACCACAGGCCGTACGCCCCCTGACCGATGTCCTCGAACCCCGCACCCACTTCGGAGAGGAAATACACGGCGGTGCTGCTCATCAGCACCGCACACCCGGCGAAAGCGCCCCAGAGGCAACGGATTCGGGACTCGTCCGGCAGGCTCGGGTCGATCAGCTTGAACCACAGCGCGAAGACGACCACACCCGTGGTCACCCCGACCACCTCCAGCCCGAACATCCACGGGTTGCCGCTGACGTAGCGGGTGTCGGCGAGTGCGTACTGCCACCACAGCCACTTCCAGCCGGGGTCCGTCGTGGGCGTCCACCACCCGAGCGGGTGGCCGATCAGGAACATCAGTTCGTAGCCGATCTGGCTGAACGCGGTGAACGGGATGTAGAACAGCGTCAACTCGGCCGCCTTGTCGAGCCGGGTCCGGGTCTCCCCGGGCGCATCCCACAGGATGACGAGCGGTACCAGCAGCACCGGCACGCCGAAAAGCAGGTTGGCGATGACATCCGAGGTGAGAGACGGCGCGATCAGCCCGAATTGGACGCCGATCGTCATGCCCACGAAGACCGCACCCGTCAGCAGCCCGACAGCGAGGTAGATCCGGCCCCGGCGGCGTGCGACCGGCCGGGCGAGATTCGGCTCCCGCGTGTGCAGTGTGGTCATCGCGTCATGCTCCCTTGCCCGCGGCCGCGGTGGCCGGATCCTGGGTTGCCGCCACCGAGACCGACTTGGTGTCGGTGTAGCCGTCCAGCCCTTCGCGGCCGAGTTCACGTCCGTAACCGCTGGCCTTCACGCCCCCGAAGGGGCCGTACGGGTCCATCGTGTACCCCTGGTTGACGCCGAACGTTCCGGTGCGCACCGCGCCCGCCACGGCGAGCCCGCGGTCGGTGTCGGCGGTGAAGACCGAACCGGCCAGTCCGTAGTCCGAGTCGTTCGCGATGGCGACCGCGTCGTCGACAGCGGCGTAGGGGATGACCGTCAGCACCGGGCCGAAGATCTCCTCGCGGGCGATGGTCATGGAGTTGTCGGCCCGGTCGAACAGCGTCGGCTTGACGTACCAGCCGCGGTCCAGCCCTTCGGGCATCCCGGGCCCGCCGATCACCGAGCGTGCGCCGTCGCGCAGACCCTGCTCGATGTATCCGGTGACCCGCTGCTGCTGTCGCTGCGCGACCAGCGGACCGACCTGCGTGGCGCCGTCGGTGGGGTCGCCGACGACGAGCCCGGCGAGCTCGGCCGCCAAGGCGTCGGTGAACTCCGCAGCGCGGCTGGCCGGAACCAGGATGCGGGTGAGCGCATTGCAGATCTGACCGCTGTTGGACAGGCTGGCAGACCGGATGCCGGCGGCGACGGTGCCGGGATCGGCGTCGTCGAGCACGATCGCGGCCGATTTGCCCCCGAGTTCGAGGCTGACCCGCTTGAGGCCGGGTGCGCAGGCGGTGGCGACCGCCCTGCCCGCGGCCGTCGACCCGGTGAACGACACCTTGTCCACGCCGGGATGGCGCACCAGGTGTTCGCCCACGGCGCCGTCACCGGGCAGCACGCTGACCAGACCGGGCGGCAGGTCGGACGCGGCGATGATCTCGGCGAGCAACAGCGCGTTCAGCGGTGACTCGGGCGCGGGTTTGACCACCACGCTGCACCCCGCCAGCAGCGCGGGGATCAGCTTCGTGACGATGAGGAACTGCGGCATGTTCCACGGCAGGACCGCGGCGACCACCCCGACCGGTTCACGCCGGACGAAGAGGTCGGCGCCGTAGCGGCCGGACCGGCGCTCCTGCCATGGATAGTCCTGCGCCACATCGCAGAACGCGGTGATCATCGACCACGGCAACGCGACCTGCGCCCGCTGCGCGAAGCCGGTCGGGGCGCCGATCTCGGCGGTGATCAACTCGGCCATCTCGCCGCGGCGCCGGTCGTACTGCTCGGCGAGCCGGCGCACCGTGTCGATGCGTTCGGCCGGTGGGGTGGTACGCCACGGCCCGTTGTCGAACGCCTCGCGCGCGGCCTCGACCGCCCGGTCCACATCGGCGGGGGCCGCGCCGGCCACCCGCGCCACCGGGGCCTCGGTGTGCGGGGAGATCACCTCGATCTGCCGGTCGGTGCTCGGAGCGCACCAGGCGCCACCGATGAACAACTCCTCACCACGCACGCTCAACCGCCTCAGCCTCTCCTCGCGCCCTTGTATCAACTACTTGCGATTGCCCAGTGGAGCATATACCGTCGGGTGTGCAGGCCCTGAGCGGAATGCCGAAAAGGCAGCTGTGCGTAGCTGTTTGCCGCAGGACAGGAGACGACACATGGCCCGGTTCCCCAAACCGCCGGAGGGCAGTTGGACCCAGCACTATCCGGAGCTCGGGACGGGGCCGGTGTCCTACGAGGATTCGATCGACCCCGCGTTCTACGAGATCGAGCGCAAAGCCGTGTTCAAGCGTGCGTGGCTCAACGTCGGGCGGGTCGAACAGGTGCCCCGCAAGGGCAGCTACTTCACCAAGGAGCTCAAGGTCGCCAACACCTCGATCATCTTGGTGCGCACGGGCAGTGGCGAGGTGAAGGCATACCACAACATCTGCAGGCACCGCGGGAACAAGCTGGTGTGGAACGACATGCCGCTGGAGGAGACGAGCGGCGTCTGCAGGCAGTTCACCTGCAAGTACCACGCCTGGCGCTACGACCTCGACGGCAACCTCACGTTCGTGCAGCAGGAGAGCGAGTTCTTCGATCTCGACAAGAGCCGCTACGGGCTGGTCCCGGTCCACTGCGACGTGTGGGAGGGCTTCATCTTCGTCAACTTCGCCGACGAACCCGAGCAGACACTGCGCGACTTCCTCGGGCCGATGATCACCGACCTCGAGGGCTATCCGTTCGACCGGATGACCTCGCGCTTTCACTATCGCTCGGAGGTCAAGGCGAACTGGAAGCTGTACATGGACGCGTTCCAGGAGTTCTACCACGCGCCCGTCCTGCACGCGAACCAGTCGCCGACCGCCTATTCGAAGGCCGCGGCCGAGGCCGGGTTCGAGGCTCCGCACTACCGTATCGAGGGGCCGCACCGGCTGGTGAGCACATCGGGCGTGCGGGCCTGGGAGATGGCCGACGAGATGCGCAAGCCGATCGAGGACATCTGCCAGAGCGGGCTGTTCGGGCCCTGGGACAAACCGGATCTCGGGGAGATGCCCCCAGGCCTCAACCCGGCGAAATGTGAGCCGTGGGGCCTGGATTCGTTCCAGCTGTTCCCCAATTTCGTCATCCTGTTCTGGGGGCAGGGCTGGTACCTGACCTACCATTACTGGCCGACGTCGCACAACACCCACATCTTCGAGGGCACGGTCTACTTCCCCACGCCGCGCACCCCCCGCGAACGCATCGCCCAGGAACTGGCCGCGGTGTCGTTCAAGGAGTACGGCCTGCAGGACGCCAACACCCTCGAGGCCACCCAGACAATGATCGAGTCTCGCGTCCTCGAGGACTTCGTGCTCTGCGACCAGGAGGTGCTGATCCGTCACCTGCACAAGGAGACCGCGGCCTGGGTCGAGGACTACCGGCGCAAGACCCAGCACGTCGGGCAGGGGGTGTGACCGTGTCCGAAACGGCGACGACGACCGCGAAGCTCCCGCCCGAGTTCGCCGATCTCGAGCAGTTCTCCGACTGGTGTCTGGGCAGCGAGGCCGAACGCTACGCCAAGCGGCTGGGCAGCACGATGGGCGAGATCCAGGCGTTCTACGACGCGATCACCGCACGGGCCGAAGAGGCGATCTCCTACTGCGACAAGTTCCCCCTCGACGACATGCCCGACGACGTCCTGAACCTGATGCATCTGCTCTACTCGATGATCCAGGCGTCGTTCCCCGTCGAGTGCTGGAAGCAGCCCAAGGTGCCCGACTCGGGCGCGACCACACTCGACTGCGACGCCGAGCCCTTTCCGTGAGCCGCCCGGCGACCGGCCCGACGGTTCTCAAGGCGGCACGCTGGGCCGACGTCGAGGCCGGCGTGGTGCGGACCCCGGCCGTCGTGGTGATCGACGGCAATCGGATCCGATCCGTCGATCCCGCTGAGCCACCGCCGGACTCGGCGCAGGAGATCGATCTCGGCGACGTGACGCTGCTGCCCGGCCTGATGGACATGGAACTCAACCTGCTCATCGGCGGGCCCGGCGGGCCGGAGGGCCTGCCCAGCCCCATGCACGGTGTCCAGGACGATCCGGCCTATCGCACGCTGCGCGGGGCGGTCAACGCCCGCAGCACACTCGACGCCGGCTTCACCACCGTGCGCAACCTCGGTCTGATGGTCAAGACCGGTGGATACCTGCTGGACGTGGCGCTGCAGCGCGCCATCGACCAGGGTTGGCACGCGGGGCCGCGGATCCACCCCGCCGGCCATGCGGTGACCCCGTACGGCGGTCACCTGGATCCGACGGTGTTCCAGCGCCTCGCGCCGGGGATCATGCCGCTCTCGGTCGCCGAGGGGATCGCCAACGGCGTCGACGACGTGCGGACCTGCGTGCGGTACCAGATCCGTCACGGCGCCAAACTGATCAAGGTGTCGGCCTCGGGCGGGGTGATGTCGCACAGCACCGCGCCGGGCGCGCAGCAGTATTCGGACGACGAGTTCGCCGCAATCGCCGACGAGGCCCACCGGGCGGGGGTGCGGGTGGCCGCACACGCGGTGGGGGACAGCGCGATCCGGGCGTGCATCCGCGCCGGGATCGACTGCATCGAACACGGTTTCCTCGCCACCGATGACACCATCCAGATGATGGTCGACCACGGCACGTTCCTGGTCTCGACCACCTATCTCACCGAGGCGATGGCCGTCGACCGCATCGCACCGGAACTGCGCCGCAAAGCCGAAGAGGTCTTCCCGCGGGCGCAGGCCATGCTGCCCAAGGCGATCGCCGCGGGAGTGCGGATCGCCTGCGGCACCGACGCCCCGGCGATCCCGCACGGGCAGAACGCCAAGGAACTGTGCGCGCTGGTGGCACGCGGTATGACACCGATGCAGGCGCTGCGCGCGGCGACGATCACCTCGGCGGAGCTGATCGAGGTGGACGGCGAACTGGGCCGGCTCGCCCCCGGTTACCTGGCCGACATCATCGCGGTGCCCGGCGATCCGTCCGTCGACATCGCGACCACACTCGACGTGCGGTTCGTGATGAAGGACGGCGTCGTCCACAAGCACGACACGGGCGAGACGGGTTAACGTCGGTCCCGTGAACGCGCGTCAGCCGAGCGGCCTCGAACTCACCGACAACATCCTGTGGTTGCTCAAGCAGGCGTTCTACTTCTCGCTGACCACGGTGAACGAGGCAGTCAGCGAGCACGGTGTGAGCACTGCGCAGATCGGTGTGATGCGGCAGCTCTGGAACGAACCCGGGCTGTCCGGCGCCGAACTCGCGCGCCGGCTGCTGATCACGCCGCAGGGTGTGCAGCTCGCCGTCAAGGCGCTGGAGCAACGGGGCTTCGTGGAGCGCAGACCCGACCCGCAACACGCGCGAATTCTCAAGGCCTACCTGACCCCCGAGGGCCGCAAGGTCGCCGCCGCCGTCGTCAGTGACGCGATCGCCGCCCACGAGGCGGTGTTCGGTGTGCTCAGTCCGGAGGAACAACAGACGCTGCGCGATCTGCTGGCCCGGGTGGTCGTGAAGGGGACCGGGCACACGCTGGCCGACGACCACGTCGGCGACTGACGTCAGCGCTGCGTACGGGGGACAAACGGCGCATCGGCTAATCGCAGCGCCCGCCGATGATTTCGATGTCGCGGCGCTGTCCTCTTGATGTGAATCACAAGTACTTGATACTGTGGTCGGCGATGACAGAATCAGCCGCCGATTTCTCGCCGCTGCGCGTCAAGCGGGTCGTGCGTGAGACCGCCGACGCGGTATCGCTCGTGCTCGACGTTCCCCGCCACTGCTCCGGCCGGTTCCGCTATCAGGCGGGCCAGTTCCTGACGTTGCGGGTCACCGTCGACGGTCAGGACCTGCGTCGCTGCTACTCGATGTCGTCGGCGCCGGTCGAGGACGAACTCCGGATCACCGTCAAACGCGACCCGGGCGGCCTGGTGTCCAACTGGCTCAACGACACCGCGTGCGAGGGAGTCGAGATCCACGCCGCACCGCCGGACGGCCGGTTCCTGCTGCGCGACACCGGCGGGGAGATCGTCGCCTTCGCCGGCGGCAGCGGGATCACGCCGATCATGTCGCTGGTCCGCACGGCCCTGGCCACCTCGACCCGGCCGGTCCGGCTCTTCTACGCCAACCGCAGCCGTGACTCGGTCATCTTCGCCGACGCCCTGGCGCGCCTGGTCGAGCAGTACGCCGACCGGCTCACCATCACGCACCATTTCGACGATGCGGGCGGTGTCGTCACCGCGGGGGCGGTCGAATCCTTCGTCGCCGGCGCGCGCGACGCGGACCACTACATCTGCGGGCCGGGGCCGTTCATGGACACCGTGGAGGCGGCCGTGCTCGCCGCGGGAACCCCGCGCGACCGGGTGCACCTCGAGCGGTTCACCGTCACGCCGGTGCCCGCCGACGCGCTCGACGACACGCGGACCGTCACCGAAGAGGTCGTCATCGAATTGGACCGCAAGACCACGACAGTGCCCTACCGGTCCGGCAACACCCTGCTGCAGACGGCGCGCACGGCCGGTCTGCGCGCACCGTCGTCCTGCGAAACCGGTTCCTGCGGAACGTGTATGGCGCAGGTGGTGGCCGGCAGCGCGCGGATGCTCAACAACGATGCGCTCGACGAGGACGAGGTGGCCGAGGGCTGGGTGCTGACCTGCCAGTCCCTGCCCACCAGCCCGACCGTCCACGTGGTCTACGAGTAGGAGCGAAAACAGTGACAGGACACAGTCGATGAGCCGGGTCGCGGTGGTGACCGGCGGCGCGTCCGGGATGGGCGAGTCGACCTGTCATGAACTGGGCAGGCGGGGTCACCGCGTCGCGGTGCTCGACCTCGACGGCGATGCGGCGCAACGCGTCGCCGAGGACCTGCGCGCCGAGGGGGTGACCGCGCTGGGGGTCGCGGCCGACGTCGGCAACCGCGCGGCGGTGGAGGAGGCCTTCGCCAAGGTCCGCACCGAACTGGGTCCGGTGCACATCCTGGTCACCAGTGCGGGGGTGGTCGACTGGTCACCGTTCACCGAGATCACCATCGAGGCCTGGCAGCGGCTCGTCGACGTCAACCTCACCGGGACCTTCCACTGCTGCCAGGTCGCCGTGCCGGACATGCTGGACGCGAGTTGGGGCCGGATCGTGATGATCTCCTCCTCGAGCGCCCAGCGCGGCTCGCCGAAGATGGCCCACTACGCCGCCTCCAAAGGCGCGTTGATCTCGCTGACGAAGTCGCTTGCACGCGAATACGGGCCGAACGGCATCACGGTCAACAACATTCCGCCGTCGGCCATCGAGACGCCGATGCAGCACGCCGGCCAGGCCGCCGGACATCTGCCCTCCAACGAGCAGATGGCGGCAAGCGTTCCGCTCGGACATCTCGGCACCGGCGAGGACATCGCGGCCGCGGTCGGCTTCCTGTGTTCGGAGGAGGCGGGATTCATCACCGGGCAGGTGCTCGGTGTCAATGGCGGATCAGTGCTCTGAATGGCACACAACGGATTTCGACGACAGGGAGGTTCGCATGGGACGCTGGCCCAAACCGCCGGAGGGCAGCTGGACGGAGCACTATCCGGAACTCGGCACCGGTCCGGTCTCGTTCCGCGACTCCATCTCCCCGGAGTTCTACGAACTCGAGCGCGAGGCGGTGTTCAAGCGCGCCTGGCTCAACGTCGCCCGGGTCGAGGAGCTGCCGCGGGTCGGCAGTTACCTCACCAAGCAGATCGACGTCGCAGGTGTCTCGGTGATCGTGGTGAAAGGCCGCGACGAGACCATCCGGGCCTTCTACAACATCTGCCGTCATCGTGGGAACAAGCTGGTGTGGAACGACTTCCCGGGTGAAGAGGTCAAGGGCACCTGCCGGCAGTTCACGTGCAAGTACCACGGTTGGCGCTACGGCCTCGACGGTGAGCTGAAGTTCGTCCAACAGCCCGGCGAGTTCTTCGACCTCGACACCGCGAAGTTGGGGCTCGCGCCGGTGCAGTGCGACGTGTGGAACGGGTTCATCTTCATCAACCTGGACCCGAAGCCGCGGTGGAGCCTGCGCGAGTTCCTCGGGCCGATGATCACCGCGCTCGACGACTACCCGTTCCACCTGATGACCGAACGCTATGAATTCGAGGCGCAGAACAACAGCAACTGGAAGATCTTCGCCGACGCCTTCCAGGAGTACTACCACGTGCCGTCGCTGCACTCCCAGCAGGTGCCCAGCGCGGTGCGGCAGCCGAACGCCACGTTCGAGTGCGGGCATTTCCAGATCGACGGCCCGCACCGCCTGGTGTCCACCGCGGGCACCCGGCGGTGGCTGCTCGACCCCGAGTTCATGTACCCCGTCGAACGGATCACACGCAGCGGGTTGGTGGGGCCGTGGCGCACGCCCGAGACCCACCAGTCGGCCGGTTTGAACCCGGGCGGGATCGAACCGTGGGGGATCACCAACTTCCAGATCTTCCCGAATCTGGAGATCCTCATCTATCACGGCTGGTATCTGCTCTACCGCTACTGGCCGACCTCGCACAACACCCACAAGTTCGAGGCCTACAACGCTTTTCACCCGGCGCGCACGGTGCGTGAGCGCATCGAACACGAGGTCGCCTCGGTGGTGCTCAAGGAGTTCGCCCTGCAGGACGCCGGCATGCTCGGTGGCACGCAGGCCGCGTTGGAGTACGGCCTGGGCGATCCGATAGTCGACGACTATCCGCTCAGCGACCAGGAGATCCTCGTGCGGCATCTGCACAAGGTGTCCGTCGACTGGGTCGAGGCGTACAAGGCTGAACGCGCACCGGTGGGGGTGTGACCATGAGCCGTCTCCCCAGTGCCTTCGCCGAATTCGAGATGTTCGCCGAGAAGTGGTGTCTGCCCACCGAAGCCGAGCGTTGGGAAACCCGGCTCGCCACTCCGATGCCCGAGATCCGCGAGTTCTACGACGCGTTCACCCCTCGCTTCGAGGAGGCGATCGACTACTGCGACAAGTTCCCGCTCGACGACGTGCCCGACGACGCGCTGAACCTGTTGCACCTCATCTACTCGATGATCATGGTCTCGATGGCCGTGGAGGTCTTCGGGACGCAGAAACCCACCGACTCCGCCGACGCGGTCATGCACCGCGTCAGCGCGCCGGTGCCATGACAACCGGAACGGAAACGACCATGACTGTGCTGACGATCAGCAAGCTCACCGCATCGGTCGGCGCGGAGGTGACCGGCCTGGATCCGGAGGCGCTGGCAGCCGACGAGGCGCTGGGCGCCGCGGTGCTCGACGCGCTCGAAGACAATGGCGTGCTGGTGTTTCCGGGCCTGCACCTCGACCCCGTGGCGCAGGTGGCGTTCTGCCGGCGCCTCGGCGAGGTCGACCACTCCTCCGACGGGCACCACCCCGTGGCGGGCATCTACCCGGTGACCCTCGACAAGTCGAAGAACTCCTCGGCGGCCTATCTGCGCGCGACGTTCGACTGGCACATCGACGGGTGCACGCCCACCGGTGACGAGTACCCCCAGATGGCCACGGTGCTCTCAGCCCTGCAGGTGGCCGAGAGCGGCGGGGAGACCGAGTTCGCCAGCTCCTACGGCGCCTACGACCACCTCGGCGACGACGAGAAGCAGCGCCTGGAATCGCTGCGGGTGGTGCACTCCCTGGAGGCTTCGCAGCGCCGCGTCACCCTCGATCCCTCACCGGAGTTGGTGGCGCGGTGGCGGTCTCGTCCGACGCACGAGCATCCCCTCGTCTGGACCCACCGGAGCGGCCGCAAGTCGCTGGTCCTCGGGGCGTCCGCCGATCACATCGTGGGGATGGACCTCGACGAGGGCAGGGCGCTGCTGGCCGAACTGCTCGACCGTGCCACCCGACCCGACCTCGTCTACAGCCATACCTGGTCGGTCGGTGACACGGTCATCTGGGACAACCGCGGGGTCCTGCACCGCGCGGCGCCGTATCCGGAGAACTCGCCGCGGGAGATGTTGCGCACCACTGTGCTCGGCGACGAACCGATCCAGTGAGTCGACTGACGCCGCTGCCCGCCGATCAGTGGGACGACGAGGCCCGCAAGGCGCTGAGCCCGCTGCTGCCCGTCGAGCGCGCCAATCCGCGCGACGCGGGCAACATCCTGTCCACGCTGGTACGGCATCCGAAGCTGACACGTGCCTACATGGAGTTCAACGCCTACCTGTTGCGGGACTCGACGCTGTCGGCCCGTGCTCGCGAGGTGGCGTTGATGCGCGTCGTCCTCGCCCGGCAGTGCGACTACCTGTGGGACCACCACGTCCCGCTCGCGCAGCGGGCCGGGCTGACACTGGAGGAGATCGACGCCATCCGCGCCGGCGACATGGCCGACGAGGTCGACCAGCTCGTCGTGAGAGCGGTGGACGAGCTCGAGCGCGACCACCGGGTCTCCGATGACACCTGGGCCGCGCTCGGCCGGCACTTCGACGACCGCGAGCGGATGGATCTGGTGTTCACCGCGGGCGGATACGGCCTGTTGGCTCAGGTGGTGAACACGTTCGGCATCGAACCCGAACACGACTGAGGGCACCGTCGTTGACGCCGCAACGCCGGTATGAAAACCTGATACGCAAAGATGAGAATCACGTTCTCGCTTCTGGGATCGAATGGAGCAGCGCATGGCGGAGGACCTCACCTCAGTTGACTTCTTCCGGGACGGCCGTCTGACCGACGACCCCTACCCCTTCTATGCCGCACTCCGGGACAAATGCCCGGTGACCCGCGAGGACCACTACGGCGTCACCATGGTCACCGGCTGGCAGGAGGCGGTCGACGTCTACAACGACGCGGAGTCGTTCTCGTCGTGCATCTCGGTGACGGGACCGTTCCCCGGATTCCCGATCTCGCTCGAGGGCCGCGACGGGGAGGAGGTCACCGAGCTCATCGAGAAGCACCGTGACGAGATCCCGTTCAGCGACCAGCTGCCGACGCTGGACCCGCCGACGCACACCAACCACCGTGCCCTGCTCATGCGGCTGATCACGCCCAAGCGCCTCAAGGAGAACGAGGACGCGATGTGGCAGTTGGCCGACGACATCCTCGACGAGTTCCTGGCCGCCGGTGAGGGCGAGTTCATCAAGGGCTTTGCGGCCCCGTTCACACTGCGGGTGATCGCGGATCTGCTCGGGGTGCCCGAGGAGGACCGGCCGGAACTGCTCGAACGGCTCGCGCGGGGTACCCACGGCGGCGCGCTGGGCAGCGCCGACAAGACGTTGACGAAGACGCCGCTGGAGTACCTCTACGACGTGTTCGCCGAGTACGTGGAGGACCGCAGGCGTGAACCCCGCGGGGACGTCCTGACCGGGCTGGCGACGGCGACCTTCCCGGACGGCACCATGCCCGAGGTGGGCGATGTCGTGCGGGTGGCGACCAACGTCTTCTCGGCCGGGCAGGAGACCACGGTGCGGCTGCTGTCCACCGCGCTGAAGGTGATGGGGGACCAGCCCGAGATCCAGCGCGCGCTGCGCGAGGACCGCAGCCTGCTGCCGAACTTCATCGAGGAGTGCCTGCGCATCGAGAGCCCCGTCAAGGGCGACTTCCGGCTGTCGCGGGTGCCCGTCACCGTCGGCGACGAGGCGCTCGCCGCGGGCACGACCCTGATGGTGATCAACGGTGCGGCCAACCGTGATCCGCGCCGCTTCGAGGATCCGGACACCTTCGACCCGCAGCGTAAGAACGCCCGTCAGCACCTGGCGTTCGGCCGAGGCATCCACAGCTGCCCGGGAGCACCGCTGGCCCGCGCGGAGACCCGCGTCGGCCTCGAGCGACTGCTCGACCGCACGACGGACATCCGGATCAGCGAGTCGCACCACGGGCCCGCCGGCGAGCGCCGCTACGACTACATCCCGACCTACATCCTGCGTGGTCTCACCGAACTGCACCTGGAGTTCGACGTCGCGGGGGAGAAGCCGTGAAGGTCACCGTCGACGAGACCCGCTGCGCCGGACACGGAATGTGTCTGACGCTGTGCCCCGAGGTGTTCGACATGACCGACGACGGGTGGGCCGTCGCCGACCCGGGCGACGTGCCGGACGAACTCGAAGGGGCCGTGCGCGAGGCCATCACGAACTGCCCAGAACGAGCCATCGCCGAAATCGACTGAACAACAAGGAGGCCCAGTGCCCAAGGCGTACATCCTGATCACCGAGGACGTCAAGGATCCGGCCGGCATGGCCGAGTACGGCAAGTTGGCCAGCCAGACCATGGGCACCGCCAAGGTGCTGGCGTTCGGTCCGGCGGTCGAGAACCTGGAAGGGCAGTGGCACGGCACCCAGACGGTGCTGCTGGAATTCGAGTCCGTCGACGCCGCGAAGGAGTGGTACTACTCCGAGGAGTATCAGGCGGCCGCGAAACTGCGCCAGGCGGCGGCCGACTGCAACGGCGTCATCCTGCACGGCCTCGGCTGACCCGCCCCATCGCCGCTACTGCCCGGTCCTGACGCAGGACATGACCAGCTCGAGGTAGGGGCGGTAGAGGTCTTCGCCGTCGAGATGGCTCTCGAGGGTGATTCCGTCGTTGGCGGCCAACACGATCCGGGCCAGTGTGTCGGGATCCATGGTGAGCGTGCCCCCGATGCGCGCGATGTTCTTGCTGATGAACTCGCTCAGCGCACGGATCGTCTCGAGGCGTTGAGCGGCCACGCGTTCACGCGCATCCGGATTGCGCAGCAGGAACAACGTCAGCTCGTAGCCGAGCGCTGCCCGGTCGGTCCCGCTGCTCAGTTCGCGCCACCGACCGGCGAGCTCGTCGACGTCCACATCGCTGAGGCGATGAAACGACATCATGACTTCGGCGAATCCGTCGAGGAAGCGCTGACGCTGGCGGTCGACGACCGCGAGGAACAGCGTCTCCTTGGCGCCGAACTGCGAGTAGATGGCTCCCCGGGTGAAACCCGCGGCGTCGGCGATCTCCTCGAGCGCCGCGCCGGTCAACCCTCGGCGGGCGAAGACCTCCTCGGCGGCGTCCAACAAGATCTGGCGAGTGTGCTCGATCCGGCGCTCTTTGGTCCAACGTTCAGCCACGTGGCTCATCCTTCCACCACGGTGGGCGATCAGGGCCCGACTCGGGGGCCGCTGCCCGCCAGGTGCAGATCTGCCTCGTCGGGCACGAGGTCCCAGCAGCCGAAGGCGCCGAGGGAGCCGTCGGCCCAGAAGTGCTCGCACTCGTCGACGCTCGCGGCCAGGCCGGTCGCGTAGAGCGCCTGCGCCTTGAACGTCCGCGCCGCCGGGCTGAGGTCGTGGCGCACGCGGTGCCTGTCGCTGGTCGATCCGTGGTCGGACTGTCGGCCCCAGAGCAGACGCTGGGCCGGCGGTTCGCGCCTGCGGCCGCCGCCCCCGTGCGCCGCGCGCCCACCGATCGGCGACACCTCGGTGCGGATCTCGGGGCCGGCGGAACTCGGGACGCCGGCCTGGTCGAGAGGCTGGATGCGGGCGCCCAGGATGGCCAGGGCCTGGGAGTGGGCGGTGTCGTCGGTGACCACGACGACCTGCCACCCGGCGCGACGGCGGTCGAACATGAGGCCGCCGACATGACGGATGGCCTCGCGAACGTCATCGGTGAGCACGTCGAGTCGATAACTCACGGTGGACCTCCTTAGTTGTGACGCCGACCACTTTTATACACTCTTGTATTGGCAATACGACAATGTATAAAGTGAGGGCCATCACAGGTGGTGGGCAATGTCTGCGTCCGTCACAGCAGGCGTATCCCCCCGGGCAGGCCCTCGTCCGGAGGGCGCCGCGCGAAGTGGACGACCGTCGACAGAGGAGGACTCCCTTGATGCCAGCAACCCGCCCCGGCGAATGGCTCGACCCCGACTCGGGGCTCGGACTCGGACTGGAGGACGTCCAACCGGGGACGTTCAACATGACCATCGGCACCGATCGCTACACCTGCCCGGAGTACGCGGCACGCGAGCGCGAAGCGATCTGGAAGCGGACGTGGCAGATCGCGGGCCGCGTCGAGGATCTGCCGAAGCCGGGCGACTGGAAGAGATACGAGATCCTCGATCAGTCGTTCATCATCGTCCGCGGAAAGGACGAGACGCTCCGGGGTTTCGTCAACGCCTGTCGACACCGCGGCAACGCGCTGTGCACCGCCGACACCGGAAATGCCAAGCGGGGCTTCCTCTGTCAGTACCACCTGTGGTCCTACGACCTGGACGGCAGGTTGAAGGGGCTGCTGCGCGAGAACCTCGCCGGCCCGATCGACAAGAGCGAGAACTCATTGCTGCAGGTGTCCGTCGACACCTTCGCCGGCTTCATCTTCCTCAACCCCGATCCCGAAGCCGAGACGTTGCGTAGCTACCTCGGCGACGACGTGGTCAGCCTGCTCGAGCCCTACAACATCGAGAAGTTCACCACGGTCATGGACGTCACCGAGGCCATCGAGTGCAACTGGAAAGTCGTCATGGACGCCTTCGAGGAGGGCTACCACATCAACGGCATCCATCCGCAGTTGCTGCAGGTGCTGCACATCAACCCACGGACGGCGCGGTACCGGTTCTTCGAGAACCACAGCGTGGCGATGGCTCCGTTCGAGGTGGTGGGCGCCGGCGTACAGGACCAGGTCGCCGGGATCCTGGCTCTGCCCGAGACCTTTCCCGGCACCGTCGCGGTCATCCCACGGTTCCAGGAACTGATCGCGCCTTACCAGGACGCGGACGGAAACGTGGACTTCCCGGAGGGCGTCACCGCGCGCCAGCTGCTGCAACAGGCGACCAGAGAGGTGCTCACGGGCATGGGACTCGACGTCAGCGGCCTGACCGACAGCCAGATGGTCGACAATCAGGGGTGGGTGCTGTTCCCCAACTACTTCATGACGGTGCGCGCCGGCGAATGCCACGTCATCATGTCCAAGCCGCACCCCGACGGCGATCCGAACCGGTGCATCTGGCACGTGGCCAGCTACATGTACGTGCCCGAGGAGTTCCGCGACGCCGTCCGGGCCGAGGCGATCGTGGTGGACACGCCGGGAAGCCACAAGTACTTCGAGGCGCTGCAGCAGGACTACGAGCAGATGCCGCGTCAGCAGAAGGGCCTGCGCAACGACAGGCTCGAGCACCTGTCGCTGGTCAAGGAGGAAGTCGTCATCGGGCACTACCACTCGGTGGTGGACCGCTATCTGGCCGACACCGCACACCGCTGACATCCGTGAACACCACCACCCCGAGCACCGGAAGAAGGACACGTTGAACCTCGAAGAACGCACCGCCCACCACGTCCGGATGGCCGAGGCGTACCGCGACGCCTACCTGCGCCAGGGTGTGCAGGACGGCGAAGCCTTCGCCGACGCCTGGAAGTTCGCCGACGACGGTGTGTACGTGTCGCCCTACTTCACCGGCGACCAGGCGTTCCCGTTCAGCGAGTTCCCGACCGACACCGCCAAGGCCTCGACCATGGAGGCCAAGGCGTATTCGCTGACGTTCCCGGACTGGAAGCCGGCCACCTTCGACTACTGGCCCGCCGCGAACGGTTTGGTGATGAAGACGCGGTGGGAAGGCCACACCGAAGACGGCGTGAAGATGGGCTTCTACTCGTACAGCTTCGTCCAGACGAACGACGAGGGCGAGCTCATCCGGTGGGAGACCCACGTCAACGACGAGTACAACGCCTTCCTCGACGCCGCGATCGGGGTGCACGGGCCGTTCCACGGCACGGGGGAGTACGTCGAGGCGCTGGAGCGCGTGCTCGCCGCCGCGGGGGTGACGGTGTGACGACGATCGACGACGTCATCGGCCAGACCAGCGGACGGTCGCGGGCTGTGCTCGAGTACAGCCAGACCATGGGCCGACTGGTGAAAAGCGCCAAGGATCCCGGCTTCTCGGTCGACAGTTGGGCGCCGCTGGCCGAACTCATCGCCGTCGACGAGTTCGTCCGGATCGGCCCGTTCAAGGAGGTGATGAACTGGGCCGAGTACACCGAGTTCCTGACCAACTGGGCGAAGTCCTCCGACTGGGACTGCTCGTTCAAACGCCTCACCGAATCGGATGACGTGGCGTTCCTCGAACTCGAGGAGCGCAGCCGGGTCGGCGATTTCAGCAGTGTGGTGAACACCGTGTCGGTGTACGAGTTCGACGCCGACGACAAGATCACCTACGTGGCGGTCTACCTGCAGATGCAGCTGCCCGACCCGGCGGCGCTGCCCGACTTCGAAAGTGCTGGTGGGGCCGAGTGACCGAGCCATCGACGTCGGCCGACACCCGGATCGCATAGGAATTCCGCCGCAATGCCTTTCGAGAACACCACCGCCATCGTGACGGGCGGCGCACAGGGCCTCGGCCTGGCGATCGCCGAAGCGCTCGCCGCCCGCGGCACCAAGGTCGCCGTCTTCGATCTCGCGACCGACCAGATCGACACCGAGGTCGCCCGGTTACGCGGGCAGGGGGCCACGGTCAACGGTTACACCGTCGACGTCTCCGACCGCGCCGCGGTCAGGGCCGCGGTCGACCGGGTGCGCGCAGACCTCGGGCCGGTGCTGATCCTGGTCAACAACGCCGGTGTCGAGCAGTTCGGCAAGTTCAGTGAGATCACCGACGAGCAGTGGGACCGGGTGATGGCGGTCAACCTGCGCGGACCGTTCATCTGCACCCAGGAGGTGCTGCCGGACATGACCGCCGCGCACTGGGGGCGCATCGTCAACATCTCCTCGTCGAGCGCGCAGGGCGGGCAGTCGCGGATGGCCGCCTATGTCAGTTCCAAGGCCGGGGTGATCGGGTTCACCAAGAGCCTCGCCCTCGAACTCGGCCCGAAGGGCATCACGGTCAATACCATTCCGCCGGGCATGGTGGTCACCCCGATGCTGGAGAAGGCCATCGAGGAAGGCCGGTTCACCGCGCCACTGGAGCATTTCGCCAAGATCACCCCGGTGCGCCGCGCGGGCCGTCCGGAGGACATCGCCAACGCCGCGATGTTCCTGTGCCAGGACGAATCGGGCTACGTCACGGGCCAGGTGATCGGCGTCAACGGCGGTCGCCGCACCTGACCGACGCGCCCGGCCGATCTCCGCCGAAACAGCATTCCCGGTCGTCAAGCGGTTGACTTGACGACCGGGAATGCTGTTTCGCGGCCGGCGTCGCCGTCAGCGCAGCACGCGCACCGGGACGTGCGACCAGCCGGCGACGTTCTGCATGGCGACCCGGCGGCACTCGTCCCACAGCACCTCGTAATGGGGCATGAAGTCCAGTAGGCGTTCCAGTGCGATCGCGCTCTCCATGCGGGCCAGCGCCGCCCCGAGGCAGCTGTGCACCCCGTAGCCGAAGCCCAGGTTCTGTGCCTCGGTGCGGTCGCGGTCGATGTCGAAGGTGTCGGCGTCGGTGAAGGCCTCGGGATCCCGGTTGGCCGAACCGCCGAGCAGGAACACGGGTTTGCCCGCCGGGATCGTGACCCCGTGGATCGTCACGTCCTTCATCGAACGACGCACGTTGTACTGCGCCGGCGCCTCGTAGCGCAACAGCTCCTCGACGGCGGCGGGGATCTTGCTGCGGTCGTCGAGCAGCTTCTGCCACTGGTCGGGGAAGCGGGCGAAGGTGACCGCCGCGTTGCCCATCAGCTTGGTCACCGTCTCGGCGCCCGCGCCGCCGAGAAGCGTTGCGAAACCAGCGATCTCGAGGTCGTCGAGGCGCTCCATGCGCCCGTCCTCCCGTTCGATCTCGGCCTGTACCAACGCCGTGAACATATCGTCCTGCGGATCCTCCCGGCGGGCTGCGATCAGCTCGAAGTACAGGCCCATGGCTTCGGCGATGGCCTGCATGCCTTCCGGGGACATCTCCTCCTGCCCGGGTTCGCGGTGCAGCGACGTGTCCACCCATTGGCGCACCTGCTGGCGGCGGTCCTCCGGGACGCCGAGCATCCGGGTGATCACCTCCACCGGGAAGAACGCCGCGAATTCCTGCACGACGTCGAAGCGCTCCGGATCGGCGGCGCGGAAGCACGAGTCGATGGTCTCCTCGACCATCGGTTGGAGTTTCGCGATCTGGCGCGGGGTGAAGACCTTGTTGACCAGGCTGCGCATCTGCCGGTGCTCCGGCGGATCCATCAGGATGATCATCTTGAACGGCGCCGGTTCGCCGGTCTTCACCATCGACAGGTCGAGGCCATAGGCCGAGGAGAACGTTTGATAGTCCTTGAACGCCGCCGCCACATCGGCGTGCCGCGACAACGCGTAGAAGTCCAATTCCTCGTTGTAGTACACCGGCGCCGCTTCGCGCATGCGCCGGTAGATCTCCCACGGCTCGTTGAAGTACTCCTCGGAGAACGGGTCGAACACGAGATCGGAATTGGTCTTAGGGGTGGTCATTCACTCTCCCGGTCGGCCGCGACGGGTCTCATTCGTCGCGGATGCTGATGGCCTGCCGCGGGCACTGGCGCACCGCTTCTTTGACCTGTTCTTCGTTCTCTGGGGTGACCTCGTCCTGCAGGACGTGGAGGTAATCCTCGTCGTCCAGGTCGAAGACCTCGGGGATGATGCCCATGCACACCCCGTTGCTCTCGCACAGTCCGAAATCGACCTCGATCTTGCGGGTCATTTCAGGACCCGCACCGGGACGTGGTGGTATCCCGCGACGTTCTGCATGTGCACACGTTCCAGCCCGTCGAAGTCGACCTCGTAGCGCGGCATGAAGTCGAGCAGGTGTTCCAGGGCGATCACGGTCTCCAGCCGGGCCAGCGCCGCGCCCAGGCAGCTGTGGATGCCGTAACCCAGACCGAGGTTCTGCGCCTGCGTGCGGTCGCGCCTGATGTCGAACGTCTCGGCGTCGTCGAAAGCGCGTGGATCGCGGTTCGCGGCGGCTTTCATCAGGAACACCGGCTTGTGCGCCGGGATGACGCCGCTGGGCACCTCGGCGTCCTTCAACGTGTACCGCACGTTGTACTGCACCGGCCCGACGTAGCGCAGCAGCTCCTCGACCGCGGCGGGGATCAGGCTGCGGTCGTCGAGCAGCAGCTGCCACTGTTCGGGGTGGCGCGCGAATTCGACGACCGCGCTGCCGACGAGCTTGGTGACCGTCTCGGCCCCCGCGCCGCCGAGCAGCGTCGTGAAGCCGGTGATCTCCAGATCGTCGAGCTTGCGCGTCCCGCCGTTCTCGTCGGGGAGCTCCGCGGCGATCAACCGGCTGATCATGTCGTCCTGCGGGTTCTGCCGACGCTCCTGGACCAGCCCGTAGTAGTACATCCCCGAATCGATGTTCGCCTGGGTGTTCTCGTCGGACAGCCCGATCTGGCCGGGTTTGCGTTCGAGGCTGGTGTCGATCCAGCGGCGGACCTGCTGACGGAACTCCTCCGGGACGCCGGCCATCCGGGTGATCACCTCGACCGGGAACGGGCCGGAGAAGTCCTGGACGACGTCGAAGTGGTCGGGATCGACCTGCGACAGGTAGTGCTCGACGAGTTCGGTGATCGTCTCGCGCTGCGACTGGATGGCACGTGGGGTGAACGCCTTGTTCAGCAGGCTGCGCATGTGCCGGTGCTCGGGCGGATCCATGAAGATGATCGACTTCACGGGGCCCTCTTCGGATCGGACCATGGCCAGGTCGCAGCCGCGCGACGACGAGAACGACTCGTAGTCCTTGAGCGCCGCGGCCACGTCGGCGTGCCGGGTCAGCGCGTAGAAGTCCTGGTCCTCGTCGTAGTACAGCGGAGCGTCGTCGCGCATCCGCCGGTAGATCTCGTACGGATCGTCGAAGTACTCCGCCGACACCGGATCGAACTTCAGTCGTGGCTTGGTCATGGGCTCCTCCTTCGCGGCGGGCTGAGTGCCGGAAGCGTTACGTAAAGCATATTTACTGTAAAGCTAACAGTTTTCGTTACTTTCGGACGTGAGTTCGGCGATCACGTGGGCGCGACGTCCCGGTCGCGCAGGCCCGCGGAGATGGCGTCGTCGAGCACACCCAAGGCGGTGCCCTCTGCGGCCGCAATGCCGCGGACCACCTCGACGTCCTTGCCCACGAAGGCGCCCGCCATGTCGACGAATGCGCCGACCGATCCGCGCCCGGCGATCATGTTCAGCACCCGGCTGGCCGAGCTGCCGTGGGTCAGCGCGTTCAGCAGTTCGGGTTCGGCCACCCCCAGCGCCGCACCGAGCCGGACCGCCTCGCGCAGCAACCCGATCTGCGCGGCGAAGACCGTGTTGTTGACCAGCTTCACGCTCTGCCCGGCGCCGAGCGGTCCGACGTGCAGGATCGGATCGCCGTAGGCGGACAGCACCGGCCGCACCCGCTCGACGGCGGCCTCGGAGCCTCCGACGAACAGCGTGACCGCCCCGGCCTCGATGTCGTGCGGGCCGCCGCTGACCGGCGCGTCGACGACCTCCACCCCGTGCTCGCGCCCCCGTACGGCGAGTTGCCTGGCGGTGTCCGGGCTGCCCGTGGTGTGGACGACCAGGGTGGCACCGGAAGACATGGCCGCGAGCAGACCGCCGTCGAGGCACACCTCGCGAACCTGGTGGTCGGTGAACACGCAGACGACCACGACATCCGCGGCCGCCGCGGTGTCGGCGGGCTCCGATACCACGTCAGCGCCCAGTCCGGCGGTCGCCGTGCGCTTCTCCGGGGTCCGGGCCAGCGCCCTGACGGTGTGGCCGGCGTCGACGAGGCGGCGCACCATCGGTGCGCCCATCCGTCCGGCGCCGACGAAACCGACCCTGCTCACCGCGGGTGGTCCATGGACTCCAGCGCGGTGTCGGCCGCCGTGAAGACCGAACCCTCTGGGGCCGATGCCCTGGCCGCGATGCTCGCGGCGTGCCGGACGTCCTTCTGCAGCAGCGCACCGGCGATCGGCGCCAGGGCCTCGACCGTCCCGCCGAACATGCTGATGCTGCCGAGCGCCTTGCTGGTCGCCGACCCGCCGTTGAGGACCTCGGCCAGCCGCGTCCGGGGGATACCGAGCGATTCGCCGAGTTCCAGTGTGGACAGCGCACTCCCGAGGTTCGCGGTGAACAGCAGGTTGTTCAGGATCTTGGTCACCTGGCCACTGCCCAGCGGGCCCAGGTGCACGATCGGGTCGGCGTATGTCGCGAAGACCGGACGCGCCCTCTCGACATCGGCCTCCTCACCGCCGGCCATCACCAGCAGCGTGCCCTGCTCGACCGCGGGTGCGCCGCCGCTGACCGGCGCGTCGATCACCGAAACATTCTGGGCAGCGGCTCTTTCCGCGATCTCCCTGCAGGTGTCCGGGTGCACCGTGCTGTGGATGGCGATCATCGCCCCGGGTGCCAGCCCCGCCAGCACGCCGGTGTCACCGTAGAGCACCTCGCGCACGTCGTCGTCGCCGACCACGCACAGACACACCAGGTCGCTGGCCGCGGCGAGTTCGGCCGGGCTGCCCGCGGTCTTGGCGGCGGTGTCGGCGTACGGTTCGAGGCTGGCCGGGCGGCGCGCCCACAGGGTCAACTCGTACCCGCCCTCGACGATCCGGCGCGCCATCGGCGCACCCTGACTGCCCAGGCCTATGAATCCGACACGCATCTAGCCCACCTCCAGCTTCTCTTCGGCGCCGCGCGAGACGACACATTCTTCGACGAACGACAGCACCTTCAGGTGATACGCCGCGGCGGTCACCCCGAGGCTGAGGTTGTGCCCGGCCGCGGACTGCCCGGCGGTGACGAACCGCGGGGCGTTGGTGAACGCGCCGGCGATCCGTGCCAGCGCCTCGGCGTCGGAACACCACACCCGTTCGTGCTCGGCGTGGCTGAACCGCACCGGCACCCGCACCTGGGCGGCCAGCGCGGGGAAGTCGCGCTGTGGCCAGTCCCTGACCATGGCGGCCTCGTACGGCGCACCGGTGGAGGAGTTCGTGATCCCGGTCAGCACCGCCGGGGGGTACAGGTCGGCGGGTTCCCAGAGCAGCTGCCGCAGACCCGGGGGACGCCGGGTCGGGCCCGCATCGCGCAGGATGTCCTGCGCTGCGTCCTGATACCGCAGGCCCGTACCGGCCAACTCCAGCCCGATCACGTCTGCGTCGGCCCGGGCATCGGTGGCCATCCGCAGGGCGAGCTCGCACCCGTTCGAGTGTGCGACGACGAAAACTCCCGCGCCTCGCGGTGTTTCGCCGAGCATCGCATCGACGGCGCCGTAGGCGAGCGACACCCGCTGTTCCGGATGCTCGACGGCCTCGGGGTACGGGGCCGAACTGCCGTAGCCCGGGCGGTCCAGCGCGATCATCGTGAACCCCAGCCGGGCGCCCAGCCGCAGCAGCGACAGTCGCGGATGGCCGGGGCAGTCGAAGTAGGCGGCGGTGCTCGCCCCGCCGTGCAGTGCGACGACCACCGCGCGCGGTTCCCCGGCCGCCTGGGCCATCAGTCCGGACATCGGCACACCGTCGACCATCACGACCCGGGGGCGCGGCGCTGTGCCGTATTCGCTCCTCACGTGCGCGGTGCCGTATTCGCTCGTCACGTGCGCGGTGCCGTACTCGTTCGTCACCTGCGGGTCATCCGTCCGTCCGCAGCAACAGCACACCGCTCGGCGTCAACCCACCGCTGCTGACGACGGCCACCCGGGCGTCGGCCACCTGACGCTCACCGGCCTCCCCGCGCAGCTGGCTGACGGCCTCGTGCATCAGGCCCATCCCGTGGGTACGGCCGTGGGAGAGCTGACCGCCGTGGGTGTTCAGCGGCAGGACCCCGTCACGGGCGATGTTGTGGCCGCCGTCGAGGAAGTCCTTCGCCTCGCCGATCCCGCAGAACCCCAGGGCCTCGATCCACGACAGGCAGTTGAACGTGAAGCCGTCGTAGAGCTCGGCGACGTCGACGTCGCTGGGCCGCAACGAGGTTCGCGTCCACAGGTGTGCGGACTGGCCGAGCACCTGCGGTTCGTGGGTCAGCGTCGTCTGGTCCCAGTCGGTGCGTTCGAGGATCTGGGTGCCGACGGCCTCGATGAACACCGGCTTCTTCGGCATGTCCCGGGCGGTGTCGACGGCCGACACGATTACCGCGACCGCACCGTCGCAGGGCACATCGCAGTCGTAGAGGCCGAACGGTGTGGTGATCGGCCGGGCCGACAGGTAGTCGTCCATGGACATCGGGTCGCGGTAGATGGCCGTCGGGTTGAGGGCGGCGTTGGCCCGCTGGTTCAGCGCGATCCAGCCGAGCGTCTCGCGGGTGGTGCCGTACCGGTGAAAGTGGCGCTGCGCGTTGAGCGCCAGCGTATGTGCGGCCGACGTCGCGCCGAACGGCATCTGCCAACTGGTCGTGCGCCCGCCGCCCGGCGGCGCCATCCTGCCCTCCTTGAGCAGCTGACCGAACGTGGCCTCCCACAGGGTGCGGAAGCAGAGCACGTGTCGCGCCATGCCGGTGGCGACGGCCATCATCGCGGCGATCACCGAACCGCCGGGGCCGAACGTGTCCATACCCCCGTTGATCCACGTGGGACGCAGCCCCAGCGCACCTTCGAGCGCGGTCACGCCGCCTTCCCCCATACCCGCGACGTCGAGGCCCGGGTAGGTCGACAATCCGTCGATGTCGTCGAAGCTCAGGCCCGCGTCGGCGACGGCGGCCTCACACGCCTCGATGGTGAGCGACAGCGGCGGCACCATCAACCGACGCCCGAGTCGCGACGCGCCGATGCCGGTGATCGCCGACTGCTCCTCGAACCTGCGGCCGGGCAGCATCGGCCGGACGTGGTCGCCGAACCGTTCGGGGGCGATCTCGTCGGCCGGCAGCGCACCGGCCTGCCCGGACGCGGGCCGGAACAGCGGCAGCCAGACGTCGTCCGCCTGCTCGAACACCACCTCGACCGGTTGTCCGAGTTCCAGGCTGTCGGGTTCGGATTCGACGATATTGGTGGTCAACCGGACCCGCGGATCCTCCTCGAGCGCGACCTGCGCCACCACATAGGGCGGCGGCAGATCGGGGAAACCGAAACGGTGGTTGACGGTGAATCCGGCCAGCGTGCCGCGACCCGAGACGGTGCGCACACCGAGCTTCTGGCTGCGGCAGTACCGGCAGATCGGTTGGGGCGGGTGGATCAGGGATTCGCAGTCCTGACACTGCTGGATGCGCAGTTCGCCGTCGGCGCCTGCGGTCCAGAAGAACTCGTTCTGCGCGGTGAGTTGAGGCAGCGGCCGGCCCGGGATGTCGGCCACGCCTACAGCCCCGGAAGCATGTGCTCTTCGCGGACCGCGCCCGCGTGATCACCGTTCATGCCGTCGTCGGCGGGGACGGCGCCGGCCGGGGGTTGAGAGGGCCTGTCGCGCACCGGTTCTCCTTCGTGCATCTCGATGATGGCGTGGACGGGGCAGTCGAGCAGGGCGCGCCGCACGGCCGGCTGATCCGCCTCGGGCACGGTGCCGTTGCCGATCAGCGAGGCGTAGCCCCAGTCGTCGAGCGAGAAGTACTCCGGCGCATACTTGGCGCAGATGCCGAAGCCGTCGCACATCGTGCGATCGAGTCGGATCCTCACGCGCTCACCACCGCCTCCACTTCGTAGGGTCGTCGGACGTCGAACAGGTCGGCCGCGCAGCTGTCACAGCTGCCCTGCCGGTGGCGGGCCACCGCCTGCGGGAACGCGGTGAGCAGGCTGGCGGCGACGTTCGTGGCGGCGTCGAGCGTCGCGCATGCGCCCCGGCCTCTGAGCACCACCGACCACCGCTCCAGCCGCGCCAGATCCTCGTCGGAGGCCACCCCGTCGCGCAGTGCGACGGCCACGGCCGCCATGGCCGCCGTCCCGTTGAAACACGACCCGCACTGTCCGGCGTTCTCCCGGTCGAAGTAGCTCAGCACCGACGCGGCGACCGCGACGGGGCATTCGTCGGTCAGCACGCCGACCGCCCCACAGCCCAACCCGCTGCCCAGCCGGCGCAGTGCCTCGTGGTCGAGCGTCGCGTCGAGGACGTCGCGATTCAGCAGACCGGTGAAATACCCGCCCATCAGCACACCGCTGACCGATTCCGGCGAGATCCCGTGCCAGCCGAGCACATCGGCGAGGGCGAGCCCGTGCGGCAACTCGTAGAGCGCCGGTGGCCGGCCGCCGCCGGTGATGGTCGCGAGGAACGTGCCTGGGGACGACGGGGTGCCCGCCGAACGGTAGTCCCGTGCCCCGTGCTCGTACAGATACGGCAGATTGGCGAGCGTCTCGACGTTGCTGACGAGCGTGGGCAGCCCGGCCACCCCCTCCTCGAACGGGCGCGGCGGCTTGTCCGTCGGTTTGGCCGGTCCGCCGTTGACGGCGCGGACCGCGGCGGTCTCCTCACCGGCCACGTATCCGGCGTCGACGACGACGACGCTGACCGACACGCCGTTCAGCACCGCCGAATCCACTTGCGCGAGCGCACTTTCCACGCTACGGGCGGATTCCGGATCCGAGACGTAGACGACCGCGCGCTCGGCCTCCACGATGCGGGCGGCCAACCGCAGTCCGTCGAGCACCAGGTGCGGACGGTGCCGCAGCAGCCACCGGTCCTTGATCGACGCGGGCTCGCCCTCCTCGCCGTTGGCGATCGCGACGGCGCCGCCGCGGGTGCGGCCGTGGTCGCGTACCGAACGCAGTTTGACCGCCATCGGGAATGCGGCGCCGCCACGACCGAGCAGTCCGGACAGTTCGACGTCGTCGAGCAGCCTGTCCGGTTCGGGCAGGTCACGGTAACCGCCGGAGGAGGCGTAGTCGGCGTAGTCCTCGCGCCCGGCCGGCACCCGCAACAGGCGAGGTGTGGTGCCCGGCCAGACGGCGGTGGTGAGATCGGTTGCGGTGGGGTTCATCTGCGCTTCATCTCCGCGGATAGGCTGGCCGACATGAGAACTGCGGTGGTGCGGGTGGGTGTGGACCCGGCGGGTGACCTGACGCCCGCGCAGCTAGCCGACGGCATGTCGCGCCTGCGCGAACTCGGCGGTGCGGCGGGCGCCGACGTGGTGGACAACAACCTGCCCGCCATGCCACCGGGGCGCCGCGAAGCCGAACTGCTCATCACCGGCGACGATCCGGACCACCTCACCCGCATGGCGGTCGGTCTGTGCGCGAAGGCCTTCGGCACCGAGCCGGTCGCCGGTGTGCTCACCTACATCAGCCGCGGCACCGACGACGACGCGTACGGGGTGCTGGCCGGTTTCGGGCTCACCGGCGACATCACCCGCACGGTCGACGACGACGGGTGGGACGTCGTGCACGTGACCCTGCGCAAGGCGGACATGGACCGGATTCCGGAGAGCCGCATCCACACCGCGCTGGAGGCCTCGCTGAACTGCGAGGTGCACATCCGCACGATCTGAGCCGCTCATCGCTTCAGGAAGTCCAGAATCGCCGGCGCCGCCTGCACCCAGGTGTCGAACATGTTGAACCGCTTGACCTTGCCCTGCGCGCGCTTCTCGCCCGCACGTTCCCAGGCGTCCTCCGGCCACGGCGGGTCGATGACCGTGGAGCCCTTGATCAGACAGCTCACCTCCAACGACGTCCGCTTGGGATGGTCCAGGTCGTTCTCGCCGCCGCGGATGATGAGCGTCGGCACCCGGATGTTGTCGAACATCTCGTCCTCCACGCCCGGGATGGTCTGACCCGGTTTGGGCACGAAGGCGTTGAGCCAGCGCAACATCAGCTTGAGGAAGTCGTCGGCGTCGAGGCCGAGGATCCGGTCGCGGTTGCCCGGGTTCTCGGCGATGCGCTCCTGCCACTCGGCGACGTGCGCGACGGCCTTCATGCCGGCCCCGCGCACCGCGAGGATGCTCGGCACGATGTAGTACGAGCCGAGAACGAACGACCCGTAGACGCCGCCGACGATGTTCCACACGACGAGCTTGGTGACGATCTCCGGGTACAACATGGTGGTCAGCATCGAGTCCCGCGCACCGCCGGAGCCGCCGGCGAGGATGCACGGCCCGATGTCGAGCGTGGTGATCAGCTGGTACAGCGTCTCGGCCCGCATGTGCGATTCGCTCTGGCCGTAGAACTGCACGTCGGACTTCCCGCAGTTCGGCCGGTCCCACAACAGCACCCGGTAGCCGCCCTTGACCAGCGCCTGGGCCAGCGGCCGCAATCCCGGGATGTCCTTGCTGAACCGCCCACCCGGTGTGAGGGCGATGAAGTCGCCGGTCTTGCCGAGGATCTCGTAGACGACCTTGCCGCCGTTGATCTCGATGACCTTCTCACCGCGTTTGAGTTGCGGGCCCCGCGTCTCGGTGTCGTCGGTGGTCGTCATGCCATCACCAGCACATCGTTGCCGACCACGCGGACCGGGTAGGTGCGGATACTCCATTCGGGTTTGACCGCGGTGGTTCCGGTCGCCAGCTCGAAACCCCACTGATGCCAGGGGCAGTAGATGTACTCCAGGTCGCGCACCATCACCGCGTCGCCGGGCACGTTGTCGTCGACGACGGTGCGCCCGCGGGCCCGGCCGGCGCACAGTGGACCGCCCTCGTGCGGACAGTAGTTGGCGATCGCGTAGAAGCTGCCGTTGACGTTGTAGACGCCGACGCCGTGGCGCCCGATCGGGACGACCTTGTGTGAACCGGGCGGGATCTCGTCGACCGTGGCGACGACGTGCTCACGCCCCTGGGCCAGCCGGGGCGGTTTCTTGTCCTCTGTCATCTCCGTCAGAACACTCGCACCTGGCCCTCGAGGGCCGGAACCGTGTCGGGCAGGTGATAGGTGGCGATGCCGTTCTTGAACATCACGGCCTCGCGCGCATGTTCGGGCAGGTGCTTGACCAGCCAGCGCGGATCGTCGAACGTCCAGTGCGGGTAGTCCGAGGAGTACAGCAGGATTTTCTCGCACTCCATCCACTCGAAAGCGCGGGACAGCTCCGTCTTGTCCTCGGGATAGTCCAGCGGCTGGGTGGTGAACTTGATGTGGTCCTTGACGTACTCGGACGGTTTGCGCTTGATGTCCAGCCACGACTTGCGGGCCTCGTAGATCGCGTCCATCCGCCACATCAGCGGCAGGATCCACGTGAAGGCGTGTTCGACCAGCACGATGCGCAGTGTCGGGAAGCGGTCGAACAGCCCGTCGAACACCATGCTCATCACCTGATTGGCCGCCAGCAGCGAGTAGGTGACCATGAAATCGTGGTTGTAGCTGGGGAATCCGACCGGCGGGATGGGCAGCTCTTCGTGATGGCTGCGCGATAGGTGGCAGCTGACCGTGATGTCGTGCTTGGTGGCCGCCTCCCACAGCGGGTTGTACTTCGGATCGCCCCACGCCGGGCGCGGCTCGGCCTTGATCAGGATCTGCCCCATGTAGGGGTGCCCCGCCCAGCGCTCGACCTCACGGGCCGCGTCCTCCGGCGCCTCGATCGCCACACAGATCGAACCACGCCAGCGCTCGTGCCAGTTGTTGTGGCTGTCCAACCAGTGGTTGGCCTGCCAGTCGTTCAGGGCGCAACTCATCGCGTGGTTCACCTCGGGGAAGCGCGCCGGGTACGCGGCGGGCTCGAGGACCGCGATGTCGGCGCCGGCCTCCATGATCAGCTGCTTGAACGCCAGGTCCGGATCGCTGCCGGGGAACTGGCCGTCGGCGGGGAAGGTGTCGACACGCATCGCATAGGCGTGGGCGTAATCCGGCGCGTCGTAGTAGATCTGATCGCCGACCTTGCGGTTGAGGAAGTACTTGCTGCGCCAGGGCTCCGGGATGTACTGGGCCAGGTCACCGCTGCGCGGAACGGGATGGACGTCGGAGTCGACGCACCGGACCGCAATGCGCTCGGCCGCCGGCATGCGCGGTGTGGTTGTGACCGTCATCGTCGTGTCTCCCTTGATCGTTCGCTCACTGCTGCGCGCCAACCTCTGCGCGGACGTCGATGCCGTAGAGCTCGGCTGCGTTGCGCCACAACAGCTTGTCGCGCTGCTCGGCGCTGAAGGCGGCCGGTGCCGACGGCTCGTTGAGTTGCCAGTGCGGATAGCTGGATCCGTACATGACCATGTCGTCCTTGTTGGTGAACGAGTGCCATTCCCCGGCGAAGTCGGCGTCACCGGGGCCGTCCATCGAACCCTGCACGAAGTACGTGTGGCCGGGCAGGTAGTCGCTCGGCATCTTCGGCGCCCACGGCGTCTGCTCGAGGTGTGGGCGTCCGAAGCAGTCCATCCGCCAGATGAACGGCGTCAGCAGATCGGCGGCGCCGTCCGCCCAGACGAACCTCAAAGTCGGCATCTGTTCGAATACCCCTTCGACGATGAGATTCATCAGGTGGTACAGGTAATTCAGGGCCATGAAGCTGACGTAGTTCTCATATGTCCGCGGCACGCCGGACGGTGTCGGGGCGTACTGGACGCCTGCGCCGACCTCGATGTGCACGGAGACCGGCAGGTTCGCCGCGGCGGCGGCCTCCCACAGCGGCCAGTACTGCGGTTTGCCGTACAGCTCGCGTGACTGCAGGGGCACGCCGATCTGCACGACACGCGGGTGGTCGCGGTACTTCTCGATCTCCCGCAGGGCGCCGGTGATGTCGTCGGGGTTGACCCGGACCGTGCCGCGGAAGCGCTCACCGTGCTCGGGGTGCTCGAGCCAGCGGGTGACCATCATCTCGTTGTGCGCCGCGGCGATCGCCGTGCCGAGGTGGCGGTCGGGCATGATCCCCCGGGTCATCGGGTGCAGGATCGCGATGTCGACCCCCCGGTCGGTGAACAGGTGCTTGGCCGCCAGGTCCGGATCGGAGCCCGGGTACTGGCCGTCGGGACCCTCGGTGCCCTTGGCGTACTCGCCGCCCGGGGCGCCGTACCAGTCCATCTCATAGTCGGGGAACCCGCGGCTCCGGAACGGCTCACGCATGAAGGTCTTCCGCAGGTCCTTGTTCGACTTCGCGAAGATGTGCACGCTGGCGTCGATCAGGGGTGAGCGCGTCCCGTCCGGATGCGTTGTGGCCAAGGCTGTTCCTCCGATGTTCGTCCGGCGCGCAGACGGCTGAGCACGTGCGCGGCGATACCGGACACACTGTCAGTGTAAATCGAAGTTCTTCAAAGGCAAGAACCGAGTTCTCCCTTACCTCGTCGCCATCGTCGCAGGTGAACGGATGTGCTGGTCAGTCGCGCAGCGGTCCGCTTAGGAAACTTGGTAGTCGAGGCGGGAGAACGTGTAGACAGAATATGAGAATGTTATTCTCGCAGGGTCGTGACACCGCACCAGGAGGCGCCGGATGCTACTCGAGTTCGATGCCGACCAGCGGCTGTGGCAGGAGACCGTGCGTGACGCGGTCACCAAACAGTGCCCGGCCTCGCTGGTCCGCGAAATCGCCGAGAACGGCGTCGATCCGACGCCGTTGTGGAGGAGCTACGTCGACGCGGGGTGGACCGAGCTGACCGACCCCGAGAACGCCGTCGAGTTGGCGATCGTGCTCGAGGAGATGGGTCGCGCCACCGATCCCACGCCGTTCCTGGCGACGATGACGCAGTACGCGCCGCTCGCCGCCGACCGGTTCGATCCGCAGCAGGCGGGTGCGGCGGTCCATGACGGGATCAGCGCCGTCCGCGACGCCGAGGGCTGGGTGCTCGACGGGGCCGCGCGCCACGTCCTCGACGGCGACCGCGCCGACCGGCTCGCGGTGGTCACCGACGCCGGCGTCTTCGTCCTCGACGCCGACGTGGCGGTCCGCCGCCGCAGCCCGGTGTTCGATCCCGTGCTGCACATCGCCGACGTCTCCTTCGACGCCGTCCGCGTCCCCGACACCGCGAGGGTGCGCGCAGACTCCGAGCGGGCGCGTCACCTCGCGCTGACCGGTATCGCGATCACCACCGTGGGCGCCTGTCAGCGCATCCTGGATCTGGCGCTCGACCACGTCAAACAGCGCCACCAGTTCGGTGTGCCGATCGGTTCGTTCCAGGCCGTACAGCACAAGGCGGTCGACATGCACGTGGCGATCGAACGCGCCCGCGCCCTGGGCTACTTCGCCGCGCTCACCATCGCCGCCGACGACCCGCGGCGCCGGCTGGCGGCGTCGATGGCCAAGGCGGCGGCGGGGGAGTGCCAGTCGCTGGTGTTCCGGCACGGGCTGCAACTCTTCGGAGCGATGGGTTTCACCTGGGAGAACGACCTGCAGTTCGCACTGAAGCGGGCCAAGGCCGGCGAACTGCTGCTGGGCGGCGCGGCCGAACACCGCGCGACGATCGCGGAGGAATTCCATGCAGCTGACTTTTGATTCGGACGTCGAGCAGTTCCGCGCGGAGTTCGCGGCCTTCCTCGACGAGCACCTGCCGCCCGAGTCGGCCACCTTGGAGCGGCCGCGGTCGGTGTCGCACATGCCGCAGTGGGCCCGCGACTGGCAACGCCTGCTGTTCGACAACGGATGGCTGCTGCCCGCACAGCCGCCGGAATTCGGCGGCCGCAATGCCAGCGTGCTGCAGCAGTTCGTCCACCTCGACGAGCTGTGCCGGCGGCGGATCTACCACAGCTTCAACCCGCAGGGCGTCAACATCGTCGCCGCCTCGCTGATCACGTTCGGCAGCGACGAGCAGAAGCACCGGTGGGCCGTGCCGGTGCTGCGCGGTGAACTCACCGCGTCGCTGGGGATGAGCGAGCCGAGCGCCGGATCCGATCTGGCGTCGCTGCGGACACGTGCGGTCCAAGACGGCGACCACTTCGTGGTGAACGGCCAGAAGGTGTGGACCTCGGGCGCCCACGACGCCGACTACCTGCTGGCGTTCGTGCGCACCGACCCCGATGCGCCCAAGCATCGGGGCATCAGCGCACTGATCATCCCGACCGACACCCCGGGCGTGGTGTGCCGCCCGTTCGCGGACCTGTGCGGTGAGGAGAACAAAGACTTCAACGAGGTCTTCTTCACCGACGCCCGGGTGCCTGCCGAGAACCTCGTCGGGCCGCTGAACCAGGGCTGGAAGGTGGCCAACGGATCACTGGGCCACGAGCGCACGATGATGTGGCTGGGTTTCGCCGATCGGATCGACAACGTGATCGCCGATTTCGAGCCGCACACCGAGATCGAGCGCGACCAGTACGCGTCGATGATCATGGACTATCAGGCGCTGCGGGCGATGGGTTCGGCGGCGCTGGCGCGCGCGGCGCGCGGGGAGATGGACACCGCGTCGGTGTCGGTGCTCAAACTATTCGGGTCGGAGGCCGAGATGCGGGCCGCCGACGCGGCGTTGACCGCATCCGGGTCCGCCGGGTTGGTGCACCCCTCGACGACCGGGCGCTACGAACACATGAACCTCGACCATTACTTCGCCAGCTGGTTCGAGCGGTACGCCCGCAGTTTCTCCGGCACCATCGCCGGCGGAACCTCGGAGATCCAGCGCAACATCATCGCCACGCAGGTACTGGGGTTGCCGCGCGGCTGAGTGTCAGCCGCGCGGCCACCGCGTCAGTAGTTGTTGCAGGTGTTCGCCACGTTCGAGATCGGCCCGAAGTAGCGCTGCGCGGTCGGATTGCCCTGCAGGAACGCCACCGTCGCCTGCCGCTGCTGCGGGGTCGAGGCGAGGAAATTGCGGACGGCCTGCTGACCGCTGCGCTGCTGGAGGAACTGGGCGGCCAGGTCGGGATGCTGGTCGTTGAGCGCTGCGATCACCTGGTCGTAAGTGCAGGTGGTGTTGATGATCGGGCCCAGGTCGGGCTGCGCCGACGCGACGCCCGCGGAGAGCGGAATCGCCACGGCGAGGCCGCCGAGCGTGATAGCGATGTTTCTGCGCGACAGCTTCAGCATGGGTACACCCTCTTCTCGGAATTTCTCTTGTCGAAGCGCTTCACCGGGCACAAGATCACCCGACAGCAGATTCATCGACAGTAACAGCGCAACTGTTACCTTTTCATCCCCTCGAGCAAACCTTGTCGAGGTCAACGCCCTGACGTCAGTCGATGACGGCGGCTTCTTTGCGTTCGGTGATGGGGCGTGCCAGTTCCTGCTCGTCGCAGATGCGCTGCAACCTGTCCAGTGTCTCGTCCAGGCCCGGTCCCAAGGGTTTGCTCGGGGTGAACGTGGCGGGCAGGTTGCGCATGCCCTGGATGACGCCGATCGTGTCGTAGTGGACCGTGCCCTCGGGGTCGCACGTGTAGTCCGGCATCCGGTCGAGCACCGCGGTGAGCATCGACTTGAACACCGTGCGGGCCACGTTGGAACCCACGCAGCGGTGGACACCGATGCCGAAACTGAAGTGGCGATTGCCTTTTCGGTCCAGGATGACCTCGTTGGGGTCGCTGAACACCGACGGGTCCCGGTTGGCCATCGCCCAGGACAGCCACAGCCGCTCGTACTTCTGGAACCGCTGACCCTCCACCTCGACGTCGTCGGCGAACGTGCGGCCGTCGCCGGGGGCCGGGGTGAAGAAGCGCAGGAACTCCTCGGTGGCCGGATGCAGCAGCGTGGCCCGTTCACGGCTGAGGCGGTCCCGTTGGTCGGGATGTTCGCCGAGCCATTCCAGCGCATGCGCGGTGAGCGCCGTCGTCGTGTCGAAACCGCCGCCGATGATGAGGCCGAGGTTGCCGAGGATCTCCATGTCCGGCGCGGGCTCGCCGTCGATGCGCAACTGGACCAGCGCGTTGACCAGACCCGGGCGCGGATTCTGCCGGATCTCCATCATGTTGTTGATGAGGTCGATGCCCATCTCGCGGTGCTGCTCGTTGATCTTCTCGCGCTCGGGGGAGTGCTCGGGGGTGTACACCGAGGCGTGGGTGGGCTCGCTGTAGACATTCCACTTCTTCAGCGCGATGCCCATCATCGCCAGCGTGAACACCGCGGGCACCACATTCGCCAGGTGCTCGACGAAATCGATGCGGCCGGACTCGATGTGCTCGTCGAGGGCGGCGCGCGTGATCTCGTCGACGAACGGCTCCCACCGCTTGATCGCGGCGGGGGAGAGGTAGGGGTTCAGCGCGCCGCGGTACGCGCTGTGCTCCGGTTCGTCCATCTCGAGGATGCCGCCGCGCACGACGGTGGCCCGACTCGCCTTCGGGATGGTGATGCCCTGGAACGGCGTCTCACCGCTGATGTCATGGTGATTGGACACCACCGGGCAGCGTGCCAACTCGAACACGTGCTTGCTGTCGGCGGCCACCCAGTGCCCGCCGTACGTGTCGCTCCACGCCATCGGGCACTTGGCGTGCATCTCCTCGGTGATCTTCTCGAACTGCAGCCGGTATTCCGGTGTGTGCCGGTCGAAGTGGTAGCGGTTCTTCTTGCGATCACTGTCGGCCGGCTCGCCGCGGAGATCGTCGACGCTGCTCACGTCGTTGGCTCCCTGAGTCATTGGTCTCCAGACTTGTGGTCAGTCGTCTATCGAGATCGCTTGTTCCGGACAGGAGGACGCGGCCTCCCGGACCGCGTCCTGCTGGTCGTCGGGGACGACCTCGTTGACCGGCGACGAGGTGCCGTCGATGTCGCTCAACTCGAAGGAATCCGGCGCGATCATCGCGCACAGCGTGTGCCCCTGGCAACGGCCGGAGTCAACCCTTACCTTCACTGCTCTCCTCGAAAATGTCTCGCGGTCAACGTGTTTCGGTGGTCAGACGTGGTAGTCGTACCACTTGAGATAGCCGCCCGCGTCCACCCGCAGCTGCATGCCGGTGACGAACCGTGACTCGTCGGAGGCCAGCCACAGCACGGCGTTGCTGATGTCCTCGGGTTCGATGAACGGCACAGGCATGGCTTGCTGCACCCCGAAGGCCAATTCGGCGTCGGCGCGGGTCGGCTTCTCCAGGTCGGGCCGGAACGAGCGGTACATCGGTTCGCTCTGCAGCATGTCGGTGTTGCAGTTGGTGGGGTGGATGACGTTGGCCCGGATGTTGCGCACCGCCAGTTCGGTCGCCAGGTCGTGCACGTACTGGGAGATGAGGCGCTTGGAGGTCATGTAGCCCATCCCGCCGGGATCGGCGCCCGGGCGGTCCTTCTTCGAGGCGTCCATCAGCGCCGCGGCGGAGGCGGTCGCGATGATCGATGCGCCCTCCTTGAGATGCGGCAGCGCAACCTGGATCGCGTTGATCGTCCCGACGAAGTTGGTGTTGATCCCGTCGGTCCACGCCTGCATCGGCGGAGTGCCCTTCATCGCCGCGATGCCGGCCTGCGCGACGACGATGTCGAGGTGCCCCAGTTCGGCGACACCGTTGTCGAGTGCCTCCTTGAGCTGGGCGGCGTCCCGGACGTCTGCCTGGGCCGTGACGGCCCGGCGGCCGGCCTTCTCGACGTACTGGGCGGTCTCCTCGAGGTCTTCCGGTCTGGCCAGCGGGTAGCCCACCGTGTCGATGTCGGCGCAGATGTCGACGGCGATGATGTCGGCGCCTTCCTCGGCGAGCCGAATGGCGTGGCTGCGGCCCTGCCCGCGCGCTGCGCCCGTGATGAATGCGACCTTTCCTTCTACGCGCCCCACAGCTTGTCCTCTCGTGATTCCGGTTGATTCCGTTGGTGATGCATGACCGTCAGGTGTTGCGTCCGCCGTTGACGCCGAGGATCTGGCCGGTGATGTAGCCGGCCTCCTCGCTGATGAGGAACGCGCATGCGGCGGCGATGTCCTCGGGTCTGCCGATGCGCCGCACCGGGGTGGCCGCGATCGTGGCGTCGATGTCGCCGAGGTAGCCCCGTTCGGCGGCGGCGCGCAGCATCGGGGTGTCGATGAACCCGGGCGGAACCGCGTTGACCGTGATACCGCTCGGACCGTATTCGAGCGCCAGCGATTTGGTCAGGCCGTTGACCGCGGACTTGGCGGCGACGTACGGCGACATGTACGGGGCGCCCGAGTGCGTGCTCGACGACGAGATGTTGACGATGCGGCCCCATCCCGCCTCGAGCATGTCGGGCAGCACCGCCTGGATGGTGTGGAAGACGCCGTTGAGGTTGACGTCGATGACCTTCTGCCACCGGTCGAAGGACACGTCGCTGAAGCGTTTGAAGCAGTCCAGCCCGGCCGCGTTGACCAACACCGTGATCGGGCCGAGCTGTTTGCGGATCGCTGTGAACGCGGCCTCGACAGCCGACCGGTCGGTCACGTCGGCGGCATGGGCGAACTCACCGTCGCCCGGCTTGAGATCGATCGTGGCGACGTGAAGTCCGTCGGCCTGCAGCCGCTGGACGATGGCCAGCCCGATCCCGGAGCCGCCGCCGGTGACCACCGCGGTCTTCACAGCGCTTCATCCGATCTGGCGGCCGGCTCTGTCACGGTCGTCTCAGGCATCAAGAATCATCCTTCCGATTTCGAGAACCGTACTCTCGTAGACGATCATTCTGCAAGAAATCCCGCGGACGCGCCGAGGGTCAACCTAAGCTCCCTTCCAACTTCCGGGGCTTTGACTAGCCACTCTAGGCTTCCTTGAGTTCTCCCGCGCCGAATGTATGATTCGCCCCGAATGAGAATGGAATTTCCATCACACTGAGGAGGATGATGGCTCAGACGCCCACGGTGAGCGAGAACCGCCAGCCCGGAGCCGGCTCGCAGGCCGGTGACGCGCCGGCGGATCGGCGGCTGTTGATCGACGGACGGCTGGTCGACACCGGACGGGTGTTCGAATCCCTCAATCCCGCGACGGGCCAGGTGCTCGGGCACGCACCCGATGCGACGGTCGCCGACGCCGAAGCCGCCGTGGCCGCCGCGCGCCGCGCCTTCGACACGACCGACTGGTCGACGAACGTCGAGCTGCGGCTGCGCTGCCTCGACCAGCTGCACGCCGCGCTCGTGGAGCACCGCGACGAACTGGCCGCGCTGACGATCGCGGAGGTGGGCGCCACCGAGGCGCTGTGTCAGGGGGCGCAACTCGACCAGCCGATCGCGATCGTGCGGTACTACGCCGACCTGCTCGCCGACTATCCGATGACCGAGGACCTCGGCGAGATCGAGAGCCGCGGGATGCAGCACCACCGCTGGGTGGAGAAGGAAGCCGCGGGCGTCGTCGCGGCGATCATCGCCTACAACTATCCGAACCAGCTCGCGCTGGCCAAGCTCGCGCCTGCGCTGGCCGCCGGTTGCACCGTGGTGCTCAAGTCCGCGCCCGACACCCCGCTGGTGACCCTGGCCCTCGGTGAACTGATCGCCGAACACACCGACATCCCGGCCGGTGTGGTCAACGTGCTCTCCGGCGCCGACCCCGAGGTGGGGGCGGTGCTGACCACCAGCCCCGACGTCGACATGGTCACGTTCACCGGTTCCACCCCGACCGGCCGCCGCATCATGGCCGCCGCCAGCGAGACGCTCAAGAAGGTGTTCCTCGAACTCGGCGGCAAGTCCGCCGCGATCGTGCTGGACGACGCCGACTTCGACACCGCCGCGCTGTTCTCGGCGTTCTCGATGGTCACCCATGCCGGCCAGGGCTGCGCGCTCACCTCCCGGCTGCTGGTGCCTGCACGCCACAAGGACGAGATCGTCGAGAAGATCAAGAACAACTTCGGTCTGGTGCGCTACGGGGATCCGGCCGATCCGAAGACCTACATGGGTCCGCTCATCAGCGAGAAGCAGCGCGACAAGGTCGACGGCATGGTCCGGCGGGCGGTCGAGGCGGGAGCCACGCTGGTCACCGGAGGCGAGAAGGTCGACCCCGGCTACTTCTACACACCGACCCTGCTCGCCGACGTCGATCCCGACAGCGAGATCGCCCAGGAAGAGGTCTTCGGACCGGTGCTGGCGGTGATCGCCTACGACGACGACGATGATGCGGTCCGCATCGCCAACAACTCCATCTACGGGTTGTCCGGTGCGGTCTTCGGCAGCGAAGAGCGCGCACTGGCGGTCGCCCGTCGCATCCGCACCGGCACGTTCTCGATCAACGGCGGCAACTACTTCAGCCCCGACAGCCCGTTCGGCGGCTACAAGCAGTCCGGTATCGGCCGGGAGATGGGCCGGGCAGGACTCGAGGAGTTCCTGGAATCCAAGACGTTCGCGACGGTGGTGAGCTGATGAGCACGGGGTCGAACCGGCCGTTGGAAGGCGTCCGCGTTCTCGAGGTCGCGATGTACGGGTTCGTCCCGTCGTGCGGCGCCGTGCTGGGCGAGTGGGGCGCCGACGTCATCAAGGTCGAGCACGCGGTCACCGGCGATCCGCAGCGCGGGTTGCGCCAGACGGGGCCGCTGCGGGTCGAGGGTGACCCGAATCCCAACATCGAACACGCCAACCGGGGCAAGCGCAGCATCGGGCTGGACATGTCGGTGCCCGAGGGCCGCGAGGTGCTGCTCGAACTCGCCCGGCGTGCGGACGTTTTCCTGACCAGCTTCCTGCCCGGCCACCGGCAGAAGTTCGGCATCGACGTCGACGACATCCGCGCGGTCAACCCGAACATCGTCTACGCGCGCGGCAGCGCGCTGGGGCCCCGCGGCGAGGAGTCGGTCAAGGGCGGCTACGACATGACCGCGTTCTGGTGCCGGGCGGGTACGGCCGCCACCATCACCCCGCCGGGGATCGAGGGAATGATCGCCCCGCCGGGACCGGCCTACGGCGACACCATCTCCGGGACCAACCTGGCCGGGGGCATCGCGGCCGCGTTGTTCAAGCGGGAGCGCACGGGTGAGCCGTCGGTGGTCGACGTGTCCCTGCTGGGCAGCGGGCTGTGGGCGATGGGGCACACCGTCGCGTTGACCCAGCACCTCAACCAACTGCTGGTCAGCCCGCCGCCGGGGGTGCACGGTTCGCCGATCAACCCGCTGGTCGGGGTCTACCCGACCGCGGACGACCGCTACATCTCGTTCGTGATGATGCAGCCGACGAAGTTCTGGGCCGACGTGTGCAAGCACATGGACCTCGAGGAGTACGCCGAGGACCCGCGCTTCGCGACCGCCGAGTCGTTCGCCGAGCACACCCCGGCCGCCGTCGAGATCCTCACCGAGGCGATGCGGAAGCGTCCGCTACCGGAGTGGAGCGAACGGTTCGCCACGCTCCTCGGACCGTGGGCGCCGGTGCAGGACACGCTGCAGGCCGCGCAGGATTCACAGATCCGGGCCAACGAGTACATCGTGCAGGCCGGTGAACTGGAACTGGTGGCCAACCCGGTTCAGTTCGACGTCTCCGCCCCACGGTCCGGCGCCGCCCCGGGTTTCGCCGAACAGACCGACGACATCCTCGTCGAACTGGGTCTGGACTGGGATCGGATCATCGAGCTCAAGACGGCCGGCGCCGTCACCTGAACCTGGAGACCTCAATGCCGTTCATCGCTTCGATCGGGACCTACCTCCCGTGTTGGGGCACACCACATCACCGCATCGCCGGTGATGACGAGGACGCCATCACGCTGGCCGTCGAGGCCGGGCGGGCCGCGCTCAGCACGGGCGGCGCCGTGGAGCGGGTGGTCCTGGTCAGCCGCGACCTGCCGCTCACCGAGAGCAGCAATGCCGCGGTGCTGCTGGCCGGGCTGGGTCTGGACCCGGAACTCGAGGTCGACGAACGGCTCGGCGGTGCGCCGGCCACACTCGACGCGGTCAGTTCGGCACGTCCCCGGTCACTGGTCATCGGGGTGGATCTCGAACCGGCGGGCGCCGCGGCCATCCTCACCTCCGACCGGGGCAAACAGGTTCGCACCGCCGCGCGGGTGGCGCGCAGCCTCCCGGTGCGCACCCGGAACGCCGTCGGCGTCGTGCACGACTACGGCGACCCGCGGCTGCTGCACGAACGGGGACTGCTGGCCTCGCTGTCGGCCGCCTGGCTCGACACCCCGGTGGTGGTCGCGGGTGTCGACCACGACAAGGTGGTGGAGTTGTGCGTCGGCGAACCGCCCCGGCTGCCGACATTTGGAGCAAGTTCTGGTCTGTTCGCCCTCGCCGCCCTCACCGAGTCCCATACGATTGGCCCCTTGGTCGCGGTGGAGCAGGCGAGTTTGTCCGGCATCACCGTCACAGGCGGTGAGGCACAAGTGATTCGACGTGAACCGGCGGCACGGCCGCTGCCCGAGGGCACGGTGACCCCGGGCGCCGACCTCGCGATTTCGCTGGCGGCCTACGAGCGTGCGTTCGAGGCCAAGGTGCGCTGGGAGGCGGGTAAGTACGCCGGCAGCCCCGACCTCGACTTCCCGCCGCGCTACCGGGTGGGCGATGACTGCGCGCTGGACACCGACTACGAACTGGTCCCGCTGCCGCGCAGCGGGACGGTCTACACCGAAGCGACCGTGCAGATCCCGGTGCCGGGGATGCGCTCGCCGTACTCGCTGGTGATCGTCGAACTCGACGGGACCGACGTGCGCGCGCTGGTCAAGGTGACCGGTGCCGCGCCCGGTTCGGTGGACATCGGCGACCGGGGCCGGATGGCGCTGCGCCGCGTCGCGGTGCGCTCCGGAGTGCCGGACTACGGGTACGCCTTCGAACCGGACGCGGCATGAGGAACGTGGCGATCGTCGGTGCGGGGATGACCCCGTTCGCCGAACACTTCGCGCTCGGCATCAAGGATCTGTTGCCGATGGCGTTCGCCGAATGCGCCGCCGGGGTGGACAAGGGTGTCTCCAAGGACGACATCGACGCGGTGTGGTTCGGCGCGATGGGCACCACCGACGGGTTCCCGTCCGGGATCCTCGCCGACACGCTGGGCATGCAGGACATCCCGGTCACCCACGTCGAGAACTCCTGTGCCACGGGCAACGACGCGGTGCGCAACGCGCTGTACGGCATCGCCTCCGGGGCCGCCGACGTCGCCCTGGTGATGGGCGCGGACAAACTGCGCGAGGTCGCGACCAAGGACATGCTGTGGGGCTGGGAGGCCACCACCCGGGACATGGCCTGGGATTACCCACTCGGCCTGGTGGCGCCTGCGGGGTTCGCGCTGCACGTGCGCCGCTACCTCCACGAATCACCGGCCACCCGAGAACATCTGGCGATGATCGCGGTCAAGAACCACCGCAACGCCGTCGACAACCCGAAGGCCAGGCTGCGGTTCGAGATCACCGTCGAGCAGGCGCTGGCCGCCCCGATCGTGGTGAATCCGTTCGGGATCTACGACTGTGCGCCGCAGAGCGACGGCGCGGCCGCGCTGATCCTGGCGGCCGAGGACGTGGTCGACCGATTCACCGACCGGCCGGTGTGGGTCCGCGGGGTCGGGCTCGGACTGGATTCGGTGATGTACCCGCACAAACCGGATATGACGACGTTCCCGGCGACCGTGCGCGCCGCCAAGCGGGCCTTCGGCATGGCGGGCCTGACCCCCGCCGACGTCGACGTCGCGGAAGTGCACGACTACTTCACCGGCATCGAGTTGATCAGTTACGAGGACCTCGGATTCGCCGAACGGTTCGGTGCCCACAAACTCGTCGAGGCCGAGGTGACCAGTATGGGCGGCGCGCTGCCGGTCAACCCCAGCGGCGGGCTCAAGGCCAAGGGCCACCCACCGGGCGCCACCGGCGTCGCGCAATGCGTCGAACTGTTCGGTCAGCTGCGCGGGGAAGCGGTCAACCAGGTCGACGGCGCACGGATCGGCTTGGCGCACAACATCGGTGGTCCGACCGCGGTCGCTGCGGTCACCATCCTGGAAGGAGCGGGTACCCATGGTTGAGCGGTGGTTACCGGGGGTGTCGCTCGGGCGCGGCAGCAAGCCGATGGAGGCGATCGGCGGGCTGTTCGCCATGTCGGCCGATGCGGTGCGGTTCGTGTTCCGCCGGCCGTTCCAGTGGCGCGAGTTCCTCGATCAGTCCTGGTTCGTGGCCAAGGTCTCCCTGGCACCGACCGTCCTGGTGGCGATTCCGTTCACCGTGCTGGTCAGCTTCACCCTCAACATCCTGCTCCGTGAACTCGGTGCGGCCGATCTCTCGGGCGCCGGTGCGGCATTCGGCGCTGTGACCCAGGTCGGTCCGCTGGTCACGGTGTTGATCGTCGCCGGGGCCGGTGCCACCGCGATGTGCGCCGACCTCGGCTCCCGCACCATCCGCGAGGAGATCGATGCGATGGAGGTGCTGGGCATCAACCCGGTGCAGCGTCTGGTCACCCCACGGATGCTCGCGTCCGGTCTGGTGGCGCTGCTGCTCAACAGCCTCGTGGTCATCATCGGAATCCTCGGCGGATACACGTTCTCGGTCTTCATCCAGGACGTCAACCCCGGTGCGTTCGCCGCCGGAATCACCCTGCTGACCGGGGTGCCCGAGATGATCATCTCGTGTGTCAAGGCCGCGCTGTTCGGTCTGATCGCCGGGCTCGTGGCCTGTTACCGCGGGCTGACCATCTCCGGTGGCGGCGCCAAAGCCGTCGGCAACGCGGTCAACGAGACCGTGGTGTACGCGTTCATGGCGCTGTTCGTGATCAACGTGATCGTCACCGCCATCGGCATCCGGATGACGGTGGACTGACCCATGGGCACTCTGACGGTGCTGCGCAGCACCTACCCGCGGCTGAGCAAGAGTGTCCGCAGGCCGGTCGACCTGTTGGGACGCATCGGCGACCACACGCTGTTCTACATCCGGGCGATCGCCGGGACTCCCCACGCGGCCATGCACTTCCGCAAGGAGGTGATCCGCCTCATCGCCGAGATCAGCATGGGCGCGGGCACTCTGGCAATGATCGGCGGGACCGTCGTCATCGTGGGTTTCCTCACCCTGGCCGCGGGCGGCACGCTGGCGATCCAGGGATACAGCAGCCTGGGCGACATCGGCATCGAGGCGCTCACCGGATTCCTCGCGGCCTTCATCAACGTCCGGATCGCCGCGCCGACGGTGGCGGGCATCGGTCTCGCGGCCACCTTCGGCGCCGGGGTGACGGCCCAGCTGGGCGCCATGCGCATCAACGAGGAGATCGACGCGCTCGAATCGATGGGCATCCGCCCGGTGGAGTACCTGGTGAGCACGCGCCTCGTCGCCGGCATGGTCGCGATCACCCCGCTGTACTCGATCGCGGTGATCCTGTCGTTCCTCGCCAGCCAGTTCACCACGGTGGTGCTGTTCGGTCAGTCCAGTGGCCTCTACGACCACTACTTCGACACGTTCCTCAACCCGATCGACCTGCTGTGGTCGTTCCTGCAGGCGATCCTGATGGCGATCACGATCCTGCTGGTGCACACCTACTTCGGGTACTTCGCGTCCGGCGGGCCATCGGGTGTGGGGGTGGCGGTGGGCAACGCTGTACGCACGTCGCTGATCGTCGTGGTGTCGGTGACGCTGCTGGTCTCGCTGGCCGTCTACGGTTCCAACGGCAACTTCAACCTGGCCGGTTAGGGGGAAGCCGATGTCTCGCAGTGCCATTCGTCCGCTCGCAGGGCTCGGGCTGGTCGTCGCGATCGCCCTCGTCGTCGTCCTCGCGATCGCGCTGTTCCGCGGAAGCTTCACGCCCACCGTCCCGGTCACCGTGATCTCCGATCGCGCAGGCCTGGTGATGAACCCCGATGCCGACGTCAAGATGCGCGGCGTCCAGGTCGGCACCGTGGACTCGATCGAGTACCGCGCTGACGGCACCGCCGCGCTCAAGCTGGCGATGAATCCCGACCAGATGCGGCTCATCCCGGGCAACGTGCTCGTCGACATCGCATCCAGCACGGTGTTCGGCGCGAAGTTCGTCCAGATGGAGCCGCCGCCGGAGCCGGCGGCCGAGGCGCTACGCCCCGGTCAGGTGTTGCGTGGTGACCACGTGACCGTCGAGATCAACACCGTGTTCCAACAGCTCACCTCGGTGCTGCGGAGCATCGAGCCGGAGAAGCTCAACGAGACGCTCGGCGCCATCGCCAAAGCGTTCAACGGTCGGGGGGAGAAGTTCGGCGAAACGCTCACCGATCTGAACCAGTTCCTCGGCGAGATCGAACCGAGCCTGCCCAATCTCACTCGCGACATCGAGATGTCGGCTCCGGTGTTCACCGCCTACGCCGATGCGGCACCGGACCTGCTGAGGACCTTCGAGAACACCAGCCGAGTCAGCAATACGCTCGTGGAACAGGAGGGGAACCTCGACACCTTCCTGGTCAGCGCGATCGGCCTGGCGGACATCGGTAACGAGGTCGTCGGCGGGAACCGTCAGGCGTTGACCGACGTGATCCGGCTCCTCGTCCCCACCAGCGATCTGCTCAACGAGTACCACAAGGCCATCAACTGCAGCCTGCTCGGAATGCTGGTGCAGATGAAGCAGCCGCCGGCCCCGGATCCGGGGATCGCGGTGAACGTCAGCTTCACCATGGGCGTCGAGCGCTACCGGTACCCGACCGACCTGCCGAAGGTGGCCGCGTCCGGTGGCCCGAACTGCCAGGAGCTGCCGAGGATCCCGTTCGAGTCGCGGCCCAAGTATCTCGTCACAGACACCGGTACCAACCCGTGGAAGTACGGCAACCAGGGCATCCTGCTGAACTCCGACGGCCTCAAGCAACTCCTGTTCGGGCCGATCGCCGGACCGCCGCGCAACACGTCACAGATCGGGCATCCAGGATGAGCGCAGGCAAGACAATCGCGAAGCTCGGCGTCTTCGGGGTGGTGATGATCCTCCTGACGGGCTTCCTGTTTGCGATCTTCGGCGAGTACCGCGGTGGCTCCACGACCGAGTACTCCGCGGTGTTCGACGATGCGTCGCGCCTCAAAGAGGGCGACTCCGTGCGGGTCGCGGGTATCCGGGTCGGCACCGTCGGGTCGGTGAACCTCCAGGAGGACAGGAGGGTCCTGGTGAAGTTCGACGCCGACCGTTCCGTCGCCCTGACGACCGGCACGAAGGCGGCGGTGCGCTACCTCAACCTCGTGGGTGACCGCTATTTGGAACTCATCGACGCGCCGGGGTCGACACGGCTGCTGCCCGCCGGTTCCCAGATCCCGCTCGAACGCACCGAGCCGGCGCTGGACCTCGATCTGCTCCTGGGTGGCCTCAAACCCGTGATCCAGGCGCTGAATCCGCAGGACGTCAACGCCCTGACCAGTTCGCTGATCCAGATCCTGCAGGGCCAGGGCGGCACGCTGGAGTCGCTGTTCTCCAAGACGTCGTCGTTCACGAATGCGTTGGCCGACAACAGCCAACTCGTCGAGCAGCTCATCGACAACCTCAACACGACGATCGACACGCTGGCCAAGGACGGCGAGCGGTTCTCGGGCACGGTCGACCGCCTCGAGCAACTGGTGACCGGCCTGGCATCCGATCGAGACCCGATCGGTGAAGCGATCACCTCGCTCGACAACGGCACGGCATCCGTCGCGAGCCTGCTCGACGAGGCGAACCCGCCGCTGGCCGGCACGGTGGACGAACTGAACCGGCTGGCGATCCTGCTGGACTCCGACAAAGCGAGTCTGGAGGCCGCCCTGACCAAGGCTCCCGACAACTACAAGAAACTTCGGCGGCTCGGCGCGTACGGCAGCTGGATCATGTATTACATCTGCGGCCTGACCCTGCGGGTCACCGATCTCGAGGGCCGCACGGCGGTGTTCCCCTGGATCAAGCAGGAAACCGGAAGGTGCACTGAACCCTGATGCTGAAATACAGCGGCTCTCAACTCATCCGGTCCGGCTTCATCGGTGTGGTGCTGGCCGTGCTCGTCATCGTCGTCGGCCTGCAGCCCGAACGGCTCATCCAGTGGGCCACCGCCATCCGGTATCAGGCGCTGTTCTCCGAGGCCGGTGGGCTCTCGGCCGGCAACGACGTGACGTTGTCGGGCATCAAGGTCGGCTCCGTCACCGGCATCGAACTGGAGAACGGCGATGCGCTGGTGGACTTCACCATCGCCGGCCGCTATCGACTGGGTTCGCAGACGACCGTGCACATCAAGACCGGAACCCTGCTCGGCGAGCGGGTGCTGAGCGTGGAACCCGAAGGCGGCGGTTCGCTCAACCCGCGCGAGGTCATCCCGGTGTCGCGTACGTCGTCGCCCTATTCGCTCACCGATGCGTTGAGCGATCTCACGATCAACACCGCGAACACCAACACCGAGTCGCTGAACCAGTCCCTGGACACGCTGGCGACGACACTCGACCAGATCGCCCCCCAGCTGGGACCGACTTTCGACGGGCTGAGCCGGTTGTCGCGATCACTCAACAGCCGCAACGAGAACCTCTCGAATCTGTTGGAGGCGGCCGGCGATGTGTCGGGCATCCTGTCCGAACGCAGTCAGCAGGTCAACACCCTCATCCTCAACGCGAACGACCTGCTCGCCGTGCTCAACGAACGCCGGGATGCCATCGTGGATCTGCTCGCCAACACCTCGGCGGTGTCCCAGCAGTTGACTCAACTGGTCGCGAACAACGAAGCCGAGCTCGCGCCGACGCTCGAGCGGCTCAACCGGGTCACGGAGATGCTGGAGCGTCAGCGCGACAACATCAGCACCACGCTGGTCGGCTTCAAGAACTACCAGGTCACCCAGGGTGAAACGGTGGCCAGCGGCGCGTATTACAACGCGTTCGTGCCGAACCTGACGATCTCGCAGATCACGCAGCCGTTCCTCGACTACATCTTCGGATTCCGCCGGGGTGTGGACGCCGGCCAGCCGCCGGACGGCGCCGGTCCGCGCGCCGAATTGCCGTTCCCGTACAACGGGATTCCGCAGCCAGGAGACCTCCCCGATGATGGCACCCCGTAAACGTCTGGTGGCCTGGACGACGATCCTCCTGGCCATCGTGCTGATCGCAGGCACCGCCTTCCTGGTCCGAGCGACGATGTTCGGCCCGAAGACGATCACCGCGTATTTCCCCACCGCGACAGCCGTGTACCCCGGTGACGAGATCCGGGTGTCGGGGGTCCAGGTGGGCAAGGTCGAGGAGATCGTGCCCGAGGGCACCCGGACGAAGATGATCCTCAAAGTCGACCGCGACGTGCCGATCCCCGCCGACGCCAAGGCGGTGATCGTCGCCCAGAACCTCGTGGCGGCACGTTATGTCCAGCTCGCACCCGCCTACCGGAACGAGGGGCCGAAGATGGCGGACGGCGCGGTGATCCCGTTGGAGCGCACCGCTGTTCCGGTCGAATGGGATGAGATCAAAGAACAGCTCATGCGGCTGTCGAGCGAACTGGGGCCCCGCAACGGCGTGTCCGACACGTCGGTCTCGCGGTTCATCGACAGCGCCGCCAGCGCGCTCGACGGCAACGGTCAGAAGCTGCGCGACACGCTGGCCCAGCTCTCGGGGGTCGGCCGGATCCTGGCCGAAGGCAGCGGCAACATCGTCGAGATCATCAAGAACCTGCAGACGTTCGTGACGGCACTGCGCGACAGCAGCACCGAGATCGTCGCGTTCGAGAACCGGCTCGCGACACTGACCAGCGTCGTCGACGACAACCGATCGGATCTCGATGCGGCACTGACGGATCTGTCGGTGGCGATCGGCGAGGTGCAGCGTTTCGTGGCGGGCAGCCGCAACCAGACCGCCGAACAGATCCAGCGGCTCGGCAACGTCACCCAGAACCTCGTCGACAACCGAAGCAACCTCGAGAACGTGTTGCACGTGGCCCCGAACGCCTTCGCCAACGGCTACAACATCTACAACCCGACCACGGGAAGCGCCCTGGGCGCCTTCGTGATCAACAACTTCTCGAGTCCGGTCCAGCTGATCTGCTCGGCGATCGGGGCCATCGAGAACACGACGGCACCGGAGACGGCCCGACTGTGCGCGGACTATCTGGGGCCGGCGCTGCGGCTGCTCACCGTGAACTACATCCCGCTGCCCATCAACGCCTTCCTGATGCCGTCGGCGAGCCCGGAGGACATCGAGTACTCCGAGCCGGACCTGATGCCCACTGACGGCCGGGGCCCGGTGGAGCCTGCCGAACCCCGGCCTGCCACATCGGCATACACGGGATTCGAGAACAATCCATACCCGGCTCCGGGCAACCCGCCGCCGCCGTACACCGGCCGGGTGCCGGGCGAGCCGGCACCCGGTGCCCAGCAGTTGCTTCCGGGAGGACGGTACGTTCCGCCGAACGTGCCGACGACCGCCGACCAGCTGCTCTTGCCGCCCGCGAGCGTGCCGGGGCTGCCACCGCCGGAGGCGCCCGGCACACCGCTGGCACCGCACGGGCCCCCCGCGGCTCCGCTGCCGCCGGGTGCTGCGCCACCGCCCGGTGCAGCACCGCCGCCAGGTCCTCCGCTTCCCGCCGAAGCGCCGCTACCGCCCGGAGGCACACCATGATTCACCGGAAGTGGTTGAGGGGAGTCCTCGTCACCGGATGCGCCGTCGCGATGACGACGACCGCATGTTCCTTCCAGGGCGTCAACTCGCTGCCGCTGCCGGGCACCGTCGGGCGGGGGGCGGAGGCGAAGACCTACCGTGTGCAGATCGCCAATGTCGGCACGCTGGAATCGAATGCGCCGGTGTTCATCGACGACGTCGTGGTCGGCAGTGTCGGCAAGATGACCGTCAAGGACTGGCACGCCGAGGTGGAGGTGTCGCTGCAACCAGACGTCGTGGTGCCGGCCAACGCTGTCGCGACGGTCGGCCAGACCAGCCTGCTCGGGTCCATGCATCTCGCGCTGGGCGCACCGCTCGGACAGGAACCAAGCGGGAAACTCGAACCGGGTGCCACGATCCCGCTGAACAGGGCGTCGACCTACCCGTCGACCGAGCAGACGCTGTCCTCGCTGTCGGTGGTCGTCAACGGCGGAGGACTCGGCCAGATCGGCGACATCATCCACAACTTCAACGTCGCGCTCAACGGCCGCGAGGGAGACGTGCGCGAACTGCTCGGGCGCCTGGACCGGTTCGTGGGCACGTTGGATGCCCAGCGCGACAACATCATCACCTCGATCGAATCACTGAACCGGCTCGCGTCGACCTTCGCCGGTCAACGTGACGTGATCAACCGGGCGCTGCGTGACATCCCCCCGGCGCTCGATGTGCTGATCCGGGAACGGCCGCGGCTGACCACCGCGCTGTCGAAGCTCGGCGACTTCGGCGACACGGCCGCCGGGCTCATCAACGACACGCAGGAAGACCTCGTGCGGAATCTGCGGAACCTGGAACCGGCGCTCAAGTCGCTCGCCGACGTCGGGCCGGAACTGGACAAGCTGCTCGGCTATGCGACGATCTTCCCCTACACCCAGTCGTTCATCGACCGCGGTATCCGGGGTGACTACTACAACCTGTTCGCCACCATCGACCTGACGATCCCGCGGCTCAAGCGCACGCTGATGCTCGGCACCCGATGGGAGCAGGAGGGCGCGAAAATCGTTCCCGCGCCGGGTGATCCGTACTACTACAACTACACGCTGGAGCCCCTGAACCTCGGCGTCAACCCACCACCGCCGCCGCCGGAGGAGGTTCCGCTGGAGCAGGCCAACATGGGTGCGCCGATCGACGCGGCCGCTGCGCCGCTGCCGGAGCTACCGCCGATGCCGCCGGTGACCGAACCGTTGGTGCCGGTGTCCCCGCCGCGGCTGATGCCCGGTGCGCCGGTGCCCGCGCCACCGACGCCCGGCACGTCGATCTTCGCCGGGCCGTACCCGGCGGGCGGAGGCACGCCCGCACCGCCGGACGCCCCGGCCGTCGTCCCGCCGGCTCCCGGAGGTGGAGGCTAAATGCTCACACGGTTCGTCCGGAATCAGTTGATCATCTTCACGATCGCCTCGATCGTCGGCGTGGCGGTGATGGTGTTCACCTACATCCAACTCCCCACGCTGCTCGGCGTCGGACGGCTGAAGGTCACCCTGGAACTGCCGTCCAGCGGCGGCCTGTACCGCTTCAGCAACGTGACGTACCGCGGAGTGCAGGTCGGCGAGGTGTCGGCGGTGAACCTCACGGAGAACGGCGCGGAGGCCATCCTCAACCTCGAGACGTCGCCGAAGATCCCCGCCGATCTCGAGGCCGAGGTGCGCAGTGTGTCCGCGGTCGGGGAGCAGTACGTGGATCTGCGGCCCCGCACCGACTCCGGGCCGTACCTCACCGACGGCTCGGTCATCGCCATGGAGAACACGAGCCTTCCGCAGGCCGTCGGACCGATGCTCGACCAGGTCAACGAGCTCGTCGGGAGCATCCCGAAGGACCGGCTCAGCGCCCTGCTCGACGAGACCTACCAGGCCTTCGACGGCGCCGACTACGACTTCAGCTCGCTGCTCGACTCCGCATCGAAGATCACCGAAGACGCCAACACGGTGTCGCCCCAGATGCGTGCCCTGATCGACGACAGTGGGCCGCTGCTGGATTCGCAGGTGCAGACCACCGGCGCGATCCGCACGTGGGCCCGCAGTCTGGCAGGGATCACCGAGCAGGTGGCCGAGAACGACCCCGAGATCCGGACGCTGCTGCAGAACGGTCCGGGGTTCGCCCAGGAGGTCTCCGGGCTGCTGAATCAGGTCAAGCCGACGCTGCCGGTTCTGCTGGCGAACCTCACCACCCTCGAACAGGTGTTGGTCACCTACAACGCCTCCCTCGAACAACTCCTCGTTCTGCTCCCGCCGTTCGTGGCGTTCACGCAGTCGCTCGCGCCCGCCAACAACCCGACCGGTATTCCCAACGGCGACTTCACCATCACGGTCTCCGATCCGCCGCCGTGTACGGTCGGCTTCCTGCCGCCGTCCTCATGGCGCAGCCCGGCGGACCTGAGCATCGTGGACACGCCGGAGGGCCTGTACTGCAAGCTGCCGCAGGACTCGCCGATCGCGGTGCGCGGCGCGCGCAACTATCCGTGTATCGAGAAGCCGGGCAAGCGCGCGCCGACCGTGGAGATCTGTAAGAGCGACAAGCCCTTCGAGCCGCTGGCGCAGCGCCAGCACGTGACGGGCCCGTATCCGTTCGACCCGAACCTGGTGTCGCAGGGTGTGCCGCCGGACGACCGGACGACTCTGGACGAGAACATCTACGGGCCGTTGGAGGGCACCCCGTTGCCACCGGGAGCGCCGGGCGTGCCGCCGCCACCGCCCGGGCCGCCGTCGCCTTTGCAGGCGCCGCTGCAGGCGCCGGTCAATTCAGCGCCGGTGGCGCCGCCGCCACCGCCCGGCAACTCGATCAACGGTGTGCCGATCGCGCCTGCCGGACCGCCGCCCGGACCCGTGCCCGCCGGTACCGCGCCGGTTCCGATGGGTCAGGCACCGGGGGAGGCCCCGCCGCCCCCGGCGGCGGCACCGGCTGCGTTCGGCGGCAACGGATCCGGGCGTCCCTCTGTCGCCGTGGCCAAGTACAACCCGCGCACCGGTCAGTACGTGGGTGCGGACGGTCAGACCTACCGGCAGTCGAATCTCGCGGCGCCGGCGAAGACGTGGCAGGACCTGCTCCCGAAGTGACCCGGGAGCGGGTACACCCGCGCGGCGGGCGTCGGGTCCGGGTGAATCGACTAGGCGATCTTGGTGGCCCGGAACGGCATCCGGATGTCCATGTTCGCGCTGCGACCGCAGGCGCCGCTCGGGCCGATGGTGAGGTCCTCGCCCGTCAGCAAGGACGTGTCGTCCACGGAGGCGAAACCGGTGTCCGGTTCGGTGGCGTTGATGCGGAAGGTCTGCAGCCCGTCCGCCTTGGTCCCGTCCGGGCAGGGCACCCATCCGACGACCACGCGCTTGACGTAGAAGATGCTGCCGTTGGTGGTGTAGATCGGGGCCTCCCAGCCCTGATCGCTCTTCACCGTGCCGGTGCAGTCCATCGGACTGCTGCACTGCGTGGAGATGGTCCAGACGGAGCGGACCGTGGGCACGTCGTAGTAGCTGTCGTTGCGCTTGGCCCACTCACCGTTGGACAGCGTCTCGTAGACGCCGTTGATACCCCAGGCGTTCGGATCCTCGGCCTGGGCCGGCGTTGCTGTGACGGCCGCGGCGGCCAGGACGGCCGCGGCGATTCCCACGCTTTTCTGGACGGCGGAGGCACGCATCACCGCAGGGTACCAGATCAATCCTCTCCAAAAGCGAGAATTACGTTTCCCGATGTGTAAAGGTGGACGCATGCGTTGGACTGCCGTAGCTGTCGCAGCTCTGGTCGGTGCCGGGCTCTGGTCCGCGCCGGCCCCCGAAGCGGTCGCGCAGCCGAAGTTCTGCAACGACGCGTTCTGCACGCCGGGCATCAAGCCCGGCGTGGTGCTCGGCGCGCCGTGCGGTGAGACGAACTACTACGTCTTCGGCACCACGTCGTGGGGCAGGCTCGTGTTCTGCGGGTCGCCGCGCCGCTACGCGCCCAGGTACTTCCGGTCGCCGCCCATGGTCGGCATCAAGGAGTTCAACGCCGGTTGCACCGGATACGAGAACAAGGTCGCCCAGGCGCCCGACGGGCTGTACCTGTTCTGCACCTCGAAGAACGGCCGGTCCTACTGGGACCGGGGCGGTAATCCGCCCCCCGGGCCCTGAGCGGTCCCCACAAGAGAACGCGCCGGGCCATCCACCACGAGGTGGGTGGCCCGGCGCATTCGATGCCGGACGTCGAGCGTCAGCCCTCCGGGGTGAACTCGATGTGCAGTTCGGTCAGCCCGCGCAGGATGAAGGTGGGTTCGTAGCTGTAGCGCCGGTCGTCGATCGGGCCGTGCTTCTCCTCGTCGATGCGGATGTCCTTGAGCCGGTCCAAGATTCGCTCGATGGACACCCGGCCCTCGACGCGGGCCAGCGGCGCACCCGGGCACGAGTGGATGCCGCGGCTGAACGCGATGTGCTCGCGGACGTTCTTGCGGTCGAGTTCGAACTCGTGCGGATTGTCGAAGCGACGCGGGTCGCGGTTGGCCGCACCCGGGCTGACCATCACGGTGGTGCCTGCCGGGACCGCGGTGTCGCCGAGCGTGGTCGACTTGCGGGCCATGCGGAACACACTCTTGACGGGGCTGTCCATCCGCAGGCACTCCTCGATGAAGTTCGGGATGCGACTGCGGTCGGCCCTGAGCTGTTCTTGGATGTCCGGCCGGTCGCCGAGGACCCGAAGCGCGGCCGAGAGGAGTTTGGCCGTCGTCTCCTGACCGGCGCCGAACAGGAACGTGGCGGTGCGCACCACGTCGACGACTTCGGGCGTCGAGCCGTCCGGGTACTTCGCCGTCGCGAGCCCGGTGAGCACGTCGTCCCGCGGGTTCGCCCGGCGGTCCTCGATGTAGCGGCTGAACTTCTCGTCGGCCCACTCCAACGGATTGGCGGCGATCGGCTCGTGGTCGAGGCCGCCGATGTTGGTGCCGGGCCGCTGCGCGCCGAACGCCTCGCGGAACTCCTCGTGGTCCTCCTCGGGGACGCCGAGCAGGTCGGCGACCACCAGCAGCGAGAAGGGCCGACCGTAGGCGGCCAGGAATTCACAGCGGCCGTCGGCGATGAACTCGTCGATGTGCTTGTCGGCGAGCCGCCACATGAAGTCCTCGTTCTCCTTGAGCCGTTTCGGCGTCAGGAGCCGGCTCAGCAGCGAGCGCGCGTCGGTGTGGTTCGGCGGATCCATCGTGACCATGTGTTCGTACATGGGGATCTCGGTGCGGTGCTCCTCGAGCTGGGCGCAGATGTCGTCACCCTCGGGAACGAACGGCAGGGGCGTGAACGGTCCGGCGACGGCCACGCAGGACGAGTAGTTCTCGGAGTCCTTGTAGACGGTGTTGGACTCCTCCCACCCGGTCACGGCAAGCACGCCGTTGTTGATGGGGCAACAGGTGGGGTTCTTGGTCCGCAGGTGGTCGAAGTACGGATGCGGATCGGGTACGAGCGACTGGTCCGTGAAGTAGTCGACCGAATCGAATTCTGTGGTCATTGCTCGCATACCTTCCGAGATCGACGATCAGCTGTAGGTGGGGGATGGAGTGGGCCGTCCGGGGCAACCGGATTCGGCGAATATGCTGAGCACCTGCTTAGCATGGGGCTAACGTCGTGGTCAAGGTGACGGGACGGCCCGCCACTACGATCGGCGTGTCGACCGGGCCCAGTCCGGTCGGCACCGACGAACCCCACCGCACGAGGAGTCAGGACGTGATGGCATCGCCACGACGGATCGGCGCGCCGGACGCCAAGAACCGAGGGGTCCTGCTCGACGCCGCCGAGCATCTGATGCTCGAGGAGGGCTACGCGGCGGTGACCTCCCGGCGCGTCGCCGACCGCGCGGGCCTCAAGCCGCAGCTGGTGCACTACTACTTCCGCACGATGGACGAGCTGTACCTGGCGGTGTTCCGCCGGCGGGCCGAACAGGGGCTGGCCGCCCAGGCGCTGGCGCTGAAGTCCCCGCAGCCGCTGTGGGCGCTGTGGCGGTTCAGCAGCGACCCGCGCATCACCACGTTCACCGTCGAGTTCATGGCACTGGCCGCCCACCGAAGGGAACTGCGCGAGGAGTTCGCGCGGTTCGGCGAGCGCTTCCGCGAAGAGGAGCGCCGGATGATCGCCGAGACGCTGCAGCGGTACGGGGTGGACACCTCCGAGGTGCCGCCGGTGGTCTGGGCGATGTTCGCCACGAGCCTGTCCAGGGTGATGGTGATGGAACAGGCGCTGGGAATGTCGTCCGGGCACGCCGAGACCCTGGCGTTCGTCGAGAATTGGCTTCGAGAGCTCGAAGGGGAGGCCGAGTCCTGACGGGGTCACGGTCGGTCGCGTCACCAGTGCCGTAGCGAACAGAGCGCGCCCTTGGGGCCTTCGTTGGTGGCGACCACCGCGCCGTCGACCTCGAGCGTGCACGAGAACATCGGTTCGACCGGATCCAGTTCGCTGGTCGCGGTCACCATCGCCCAGTGGTACGGATCGGCCAGCCACACCTCGCGGATCCACGGTTGGCCGGGTCCGATGTCCACCTCCGCCTTCGGCGAGAACACGTACGGATTGTGGCTGTACTCGGCGAAGTTCGTCGGATCGTTCTCGCGCCAGTACACCTTCGAGAAGTGTGGCTGTTGCGACGTCACGGTGTATTTCACGTGGTGCAACGGTGGCGGCGGTGCCGGAGGCGGCGGCTGGGCGGCCCCGGGCGCGGCGGTCAGCAGAGCGGCGGTGAGAAGTATCGCCGAGGTTCGCAGCTTCGCCCAGCCCGCCGGAAACATCATTTCCGAATTTTAGAACAGGGTTACCGGCGTGGGAAGCGAATGCCGATTCCGGTCAGAGCCAATAGATCACCAGCACCGCCACCCAGAGCAGGGCCAGCCACGCGTCGGTGGCCAGCCGCAGCCAGCGTGGTGCCGTGCCCACCTCCATGAAGTTGCGGATGATCATCCGTCCCTTGACGAAACCGAGGATCACGACGGCCACGGTGACCGGCGCGCTCGCGGTCGCGCGGCCCTCCGAATGCCCGGGCGCCAGCCACCACGACACGATCGTGATGGCCGAAAGCGCCAGCCAGACGTAGGTGGTGGTGCGCATCGAGCGGTTCGACGTCTCGGCGGTCACGGCGGTCATCTGTCACCTCATCACGTAGAGCAGGCCGAAGATCACGATCCACAGCAGGTCGACCATGTGCCAGTACGTCGCGCCGGACTCGACCATGGACATCCGGCGCCGGTGCGGTCTGCGTAGTTCGCGGACCACGATGCCCAGGATCAGCAGGCCGAGTGCGACATGGAACAGGTGCACGCCGGTGAGCATGTAGTAGAACGTGAAGAACTCGGCGCTGCCCAGCGTGTGACCCTGGGCGATCTTCGCCGACCACTCGTAGGCCTTGACGGCGATGAACAGCACCCCGCACGCCGCGCCGAGGTAGGTCAACCGCAGCGCCCGGTCGTGGTCGCCTGCGCGGGCCGTCTGCACGCTTCGGGCGATGAACCATGAACTGGTCAGCAGGACAAGGGTGTTGAGCGCGCCGACGGTGAGGTCGAGATGCTGCTGGGCGTCGAGGAACTCCTCGGGCGCCATCGCGCGGTGGATCATGAAGATCAGGAAGTAGGCGCCGAAGATGATCAGATCGCCCAGCACCATCACCCACATGTGTCCGTCACCGGGCAGGTGGGCGCGGCGGGTCTCGGGAACGCGGCTCAGCCGGTCGGATGCTGTGTCGGTCATGACAGCGGCGCCTCGTCGGACGGTTGGAGTTCGGTGGCGCGCTTGAGGAAGTAGATGACGCACGACAGCCAGAATCCGAAGATGGCCGTCCCCATCCAGAACGCGATCGACCCGTTCCAGGCGAACGGGCCGGACCGGACGACGAAGACCGGCACCGCCATGACCTCGGTGACGATCTGCCAGACCGTCACGTAGGCAAGCCATTTCGGGAAGATCTCGTTGCGGTCGTAGAGGATCGCGATCGTGAACGCGAAATAGGCGGTCGAGAAGCAGCCGAGCGATCCGACATAGGACAGCAGGCCGAGGTCGTAGAGCAGCGCGAGCAGTTCCGGGTCGCGGTCGGGACGGTAGGCGGCGGTCAGGAAGCAGAACGCGACCAGCAGACATCCCGGCAGCGCGCCGACGGCCATCGACCCCATGTAGCCGTAGGCGAACACGGAGCCCACCGACATGCGCTTCATGTGGAAGACCAGGATGCCGTTGGCGACCCCCGCGCCGCCGACGATGAGGATCAGCGCCGCGAAGCCGATCTGGATGGTCGTGCCGTGCGCGGCGAAGAACGCGACCTTCTCGGCCGTGGTGACGTCGGGCCGTGGCGGGGGCATGACCCGGGCGAGCGCGAAGAAGATGATCCCGAACGCGGTGTAGAACGCGGGCACGATCCAGAACACCAGCCAGACGTCACGCTTGCCGGCCTTTTCCGCGCCCCCCGGCGCCGACGAACGGGCGGTGAGCAGACTGCTCATCGCGCGACACCGTCCGCGACGGCCTGTTGGTGCAGTGCTCTGCGCAGGACGAAGAACATGACGACCACGAACGCGACGAACGCCAGCACCCGCAACCAGAAGGAGATCGCGCCGTTCCAGGCGAGCGGGCCGTCGCGGACGACCGCGGCGGCCGCGGCCGGGGCCATCGCGATCCCGGTGACGACGGCGAAGTGGCCAACCCAGCGCGGGAAGACCGGCGGATGTGCGCCGCCGGGGCCGGTGTCGAAGTAGACCGCGGCGCCGAGCAGGAGGTTCTGGGCGACGAGCATGCCGACCGGGGCCACCAGGGTGATCCACGCCATGTCGTTGAGCAGCAGCGTCAGTTCCGGGTTGCGATCCGGCCGGAACGCCGCGACCAGGTAGAAGATGTCGGCGAGCGCGAACAGCGTCGCCCCACTGACCGTGGCGGTCAGGTACGCGTAGGCCAGCGCATGGCTCTGCGTCGCCATCCGTTTCATCTGCACGACGATCACCATGAAGAACGGCAGCAGCATGATCGCGCACAGGTTGTACGTGACCATGGAGAACCGGATCATCGCCGTGTTGTCCGCGTAGAAGGCGGCCACCTCGTCGGCCGTCATGCCCGGCGACATCGGCGGGAAGAAGCCGGGGAACGCCAGGAACGCGATCAGCAGCACCGCACCGAACACCGGCGCCGTCCACAGACTGATGAGTTGTGTCTTGATGTTGCCGCCCGCCGGAAGGTCTTCCTTCTCGGTGAGAATCTGCATCGCGCCTCCGTTCGCCAGCCGATCGGCTACCCCGAGGGTAGCCGATCGGCTAGTCGGATCGAAAGGCCTTGGCGGCTACAGCGACAGGATCGTCGCCGACGCCGTACCGGGAGCGCCGTAGACCTGCGCCAGACCGACCCGCGGATTGCCGGGCACCTGACGGTCGCCGGCCTCTCCGCGCAGCTGGCGCACCAGTTCGTGCACCTGACGCAGACCCGAGGCGCCGATCGGCTCACCGTTGGCGATGAGGCCACCATCGGTGTTGACCGGGATCGAGCCGCCGATCTCGGTGGCGCCGTCGGCGAGCAACTTCTCCTGCTCCCCGTCGGCGCACAGTCCGGTCTCGGCCATGTGGATGACCTCGGCGCCCGCGTCGGTGTCCTGCAACTGCGCGATGTCGACGTCGTCGGGGCCGATCCCGGCGATCTCGTAGGCGGCGCGCGCGGCGTACACGGTGGGGGAGGCGTCCTCGTCGAGCGGGGCAGAGGTGGCGTGCACCTCGTAGGCGCCGAAGGTCCGCGTGCGAATCTCGCTGGCGCGCAAAAACACCGGTTTGTCGGTGAACCGGTGGGCGATGTCACCGCGGCACATGATGACCGCGGCGGCGCCCTCGTCGGGCGCGCAGAACATGTACTGGGTCAACGGGTAGTTCAACACCGTCGAGTTGAGGATCTCCTCCTCGGGAATGGGCCTGCGGCGGAACGCATTCGGGTTCAGCGCGCCGTTGCGGAAGTTCTTGGCGGCGACCTTGGCGAGCGTGGCCTGCGAGATGCCGTGCTTGTGCAGGTAATGGTTGGCCTTCATGCCGAAGAACTTCGTGGTGACGAACTGGCCGTTCTCGGCATACCACTGGGGCAGGGCGAGTTTGGCCGGATCGTCGGTGAACGCGCCGCGGGGGTGCTTGTCCAGCCCGATCGCGATGCCGATGTCGTACTTGCCCAGCCGGATCGTGTCGGCCGTCTGCTGGATGGCCGACGCCGCGGTGGCGCAGGCGTTGAACACGTTGGTGAACGTGATGCCGGTCAGGCCGACCAGGCGGGTCACCGCGTCCGGGTTCGACACCTCGTAGCTGCCGCCGAAGCCGAACTGGATGTCCTTCCATTCGACCTTGGCGTCGGTGAGTGCGCTCTGGATCGCCTCGGCGCCCATCTCCATGGCCGTCTTGTCGAACCGTCCGAACGGGTGCAGGCCCACCCCGATGATCGCGACGTCATTCATGTTGTGAGAGTCCTTCCGACTACACGGGTTGGAAGGCGAACGTGATGATTTCGTTGCCCTCCTCGTCGGTGGTGAACGGCACCATCGTCAGTTCGACGTCCATGCCGAATTGCAGCTTCTGCGGGTCGTTCTCGGTGAGCCGGCCCTCGACGCGGATGACGTCCTCGAGTTGCACCAGGCCGACGCCGAACGGGACGAAGTCCTTGCCGGTGGGTCCCTTGTACGGGGCTCCGGGCGGGAAGCCCTGCGTCGTCCACGCCACCAGGGTGCCGCGCCGGGGGAGCAACACGTCGGTCATCTCGCCGCTGCTGCACTTCGGGCAACGTTGCTGGACGGGGAACGTGGTGGCTCCACAGCTGCCGCACCTGCTGCCGACGAGCTGGGGGTTCTCGTCGGGCCAGGTGGAGATTTCGGGCGCGAGGGCTTTCTGCGTGCTGGACACGCGTTCACGATAAACGGAAACGGCATTCTCGTCTAGAGAGAACATGCCGGATGTGTCAGAGGCGGACGAGGCGGAACGGGTAGAAGAGTGTGCCGCCCGGCTCGCCGCACGGACCGACGGCGAAGGACGAGGCCATCGTGCCGGTGAGGGTCTTCTCGTCCCAGGTGTAGACGTCGCGGGTCGGCACGACGGGACCGTAGTACCCCCCGCACCAGTAGCCGAACGGGTTGTCGACCGACAGCGTGTACTGCCCGTTGACCATCCGCGCCTCGGCGCGCCACTGGGTGGCCTTCGCGATCGGGCGCGGGTTCATGCTCACCTTGAGGCACCCGGGGATGGAGTCGCGGCCGCTCGGTTCGAAGCACCGGGTGAACTCGAGCACGTAGGTGTGGAAGTCCCACGGCCGCTGCCACTGGACGTCGTAGTTGCCGATGTACATGTCGGCCCGGGCGGTCGGGGCGTGCAACACGGCGGCCACGACGAGGGCCACCCCCAGCGCAAGTGTCCTCACGTCTCCTCCGTTTCCCTCCGGAACCGTTGATGGGCAATATAAGTCGCGCGGTACCGGCAGCTGGGTGGAATGGCCGATCTCGGCCACGCCGTCATCGGGCCCGCTTCATCACCCGGTCCGCGGCCTGCCAGTGCTCGTCGGCTACCCACAACCGGGCGAACGCGGCGACCGCCTCGGTGGTCGGCACCCCGTCGACGACCCGCTTGATCTCTCCCGCCGGCCGGCCCGCCAGCGCCCGGGCGACCGCCCGCCAGCCCTCGTCGAACGACTCTCGCGGCAGCACCTGGTCGACGAGGCCGAGTTCGTAGGCCTGGGCCGCGTCGAGGATGCGCCCGGTGCCCGCCAGCAGCAGAGCCCGGCTCCGGCCGACCAGTGCCGCGAGCCGTTCGGCGCCGCCCCAGGCGGGCATGATCTCCAACGACACCTGGTTGAAGCCGATCCTGATGTCGTCGGCGGCCAGCCGGATGTCGGCCGCCACCGCGACTTCGGCACCGCCGCCGAGGGCGTGCCCGTTGAGCGCGGCGACCACCGGTCCGGGGAACTCCGCGATGCGGTCGCAGATCGTGCGCATGCGCAACGCCATGGCCGAGGCCTCTTCCTCGGTGCGCAGCGCGCTGAGCTCTTTGAGATCGCCGCCGGAGACGAACGCCCGGTCGCCCGCGCCGGTGATGGCCAGCGCGTTGGCCCCCTCGGCGCCGTCGAGCGCTTTCTCGAGCTGACCCATGGTCTCCAGCGAGATGGCGTTGCGCGCGTGCGGGCGGTCAATGGTGACGACGGCCAAACCGTCCTCGATCTCCAAGTCGACCATCAGACGTTCTCCCGGTCCGGTATTGGCATTCTCGCGGTGGGAGAATAGCATCACCGCAGAGGTGGGGTTCGGTGACGGTGCCGTGAGCTGCGTGCTCGAACAGTAAGAGGGTCATGCGCGAAATTCCGGTCGAGTTGGTCAAGCGCTATCGGGACGAGGGGTGGTGGACGACCGACACCCTCGGGGAACTGCTGGCCCGGCATCTGGCGACCGGGCCGGCCACCGGGTTCTCCGTGCACTCCGACGTGCGCCCGTACCGCGGCACCTTCGCCGAGGTCGAGCTGCAGGCCCGAAAGTTGGCCGCCGGCCTCCGCCGGCGCGGTGTCGGACCCGGCGATGTCGTCGCGCTGCAGCTGCCGAACTGGGCGGAGGCGGCCATGGCGTTCTGGGCCTCGGCATTCCTCGGGTCGGTGGTGGTGCCCATCGTGCACTTCTACGGCCGCAAGGAACTCGGCCACATCATGGCGAGTGCGCGGCCCAAGGTGTTCATCACCGCCCGGGAGTTCGGGCGCATGACCTTCCAGCCGGATCTGTGCGCCGACGTGCCGATTGTCGGGCTGGTCGGCGAGACCAGCTTCGAGGAGCTGTTCGACGACGAGCCGATGGCCGAGACGATCCACACCGACCCGGCCGGCCCCGCGCTGATCGCGTTCACCTCGGGCACCACCCGGGATCCCAAGGGCGTCATCCACAGTCACCAAACCCTGGGCTTCGAGACGCGCCAGCTGCTCGAGAACTATCCGCCCGACCGGGGGCGTCAGCTGACGGCCACCCCGGTCGGCCACTTCATCGGGATGGTCGGCGCCTTCCTCATCCCGGTGCTCGAGAACTCGCCGATCGACCTGTGCGACGTCTGGGATCCGGGCAAGGTGCTGGGCCTGATCGAGTCGGAGGGCCTGTCGGTCGGGGGAGGCCCGCCGTACTTCGTCACCAGCCTGCTCGACCATCCCGACTGCACTCCCGCGCACGTCGAACGCTTCTCCACGGTGGGGCTCGGCGGCTCGACGGTCCCGTCCGCGGTCACGCGCCGACTGGCCGACCTCGGGCTGTTCGTATTTCGTTCCTACGGCAGCACCGAACACCCGTCGATCACCGGATCACGCCCGAGCGCACCGGAGGACAAGCGGCTCTACACCGACGGCGACCCGCGGCCGGGCGTCGAGATCAAACTGACCGAGGACGGCGAGATCCTCTCGCGTGGACCCGACCTCTGCCTCGGCTACACCGACGACGCCCTGACCGCCAGGGCCTTCGACGCGGACGGCTGGTACCACACCGGTGACGTGGGCATCCTCGACGAGGACGGGTACCTGACCATCACCGACCGCAAGGCCGACGTGATCATCCGCGGTGGGGAGAACATCAGCGCCCTGGAGGTCGAGGAGGTGTTGCTGGCCATGCCCGCCGTCGCCGAGGCGGTCGTCGTATCGGCCCCGGATGCCCGGCTCGGCGAACACGCCGCCGCCGTGCTGCGCATCCGCAGCGGTCACGAGATGCCCACCCTCGACGAGGTCCGGGCCCACTTCGAGCGGGCCGGCGTCGCCCGTCAGAAGTGGCCCGAGGAACTGCACCAGGCCGTCGAGGATTACCCCCGCACCGCGAGCGGCAAAGTCCAGAAGGTCCTCATCCGCGAGCGGATCCGTCAGTGCAGCTCAACACAGGACATTGCAGCCTTCTCGAAATGAGAATACGATTCTCACGATAAGCAAAGGAGTTTTCCATGGGTCAACTGTCACACCGGGTCGACATCCCGTTCCCGTTGTTCGATGCGGACAACCACCTCTACGAGCCGCCGGAGGCGATGACCAAGTACCTGCCCAAGGAGTACAAGGACGTCGTCCAGTACGTCGAGGTCAACGGCCGCACCAAGATCGCGCTCAAGGGCCAGATCAGCAACTACATCCCCAACCCCACCTTCTCGGTGGTCGCGAAGCCGGGGGCGTGGGAGGAATACTTCAAGTTCGGCAACCCGGACGGCAAGAGCAAGCGCGAACTGTTCGGTGAGCCGATGAAGGCCATCCCGGCGTTCTTCGAGCCCGAGCCGCGCATCAAGGTGATGGACGAACTGGGTGTCGACCGCAGCCTGATGTTCCCGACCCTGGCCAGCCTGATCGAGGAGCGGCTCTCCGACGATCCCGTCGCCATCCACGTGATCATCCACGCGCTCAACGAGTGGCTGCACGAGGTGTGGGGCTTCAACTACCAGAACCGCATCTTCACCACTCCGGTGATCACGCTGCCGATCGTCGAGAAGGCGATCGAGGAGCTGGAGTGGGCGGTCAAGCGCGGTGCCCGCGCCATCCTGATCCGTCCCGCCCCGGTGCCCGGATTCCGCGGCCCCCGGTCGTTCGCGCTGCCCGAGTTCGACCCGTTCTGGGAGCGGGTCGTCCACCACGACATCTTCGTCGGCATGCACTCCAGCGACAGCGGTTACTCGCGCTACACCTCCGAGTGGGACGGTGCTCAGCAGGAGATGCTGCCGTTCCAGACCAACGCCATGGGCATCCTCAACGAGTGGCGTCCGATCCAGGATGCGGTGGCCTCGTGGGTGATCCACGGTGCGCTGTTCCGCTTCCCGACGCTCAAGGTCGGCATCGTCGAGGCCGGCTCGAAGTGGATGTTCCCGCTGCTCGACTCGATGGCGGAGGTCTGGAAGAAGGCGCCGGAAGCGTTCCTGGGCAACCCGATCGAGGAGATCAAGAACCGCATCTACGTCAGCCCGTTCTACGAGGAGGGCATCGACGACCTGATCAACCTCATCGGTGTCGACCAGGTGCTCTACGGTTCGGACTGGCCGCATCCCGAGGGCCTGGCTGAGCCGACGCACTACGTGACCGCGCTCGAGCATCTGTCCGTGGAGGACCAGGCGAAGATCATGGGCGGCAACCTGGGACGTCTCGTCACCACGTGACGTACCGCCCCACCTGGAAGACCATCCCCGAGATGGTCCTGAGCACGGCGGACCGGTTCGGCGACGCGGAAGCCGTCGTCGACGGTCCGCTGCGCCTCACGTTCAACGAACTGGCCGAACGCGTCCGCCGTGCGGCGGGCGCGTTCGCCGGCTTCGGCATCACCAAGGGTGACCGGGTGGCGATCTGGGCGCCCAACTCGGCGGAATGGATGGTCGCCGCGTTCGGGCTGCTGACCGCGGGCGGGGTGCTGGTCCCCGTCAACACCCGGTTCAAGGCCGAAGAGGCCGCCGACGTGATCCGGCGCAGCGGGGCCCGCGCAGTGCTGGTGCAGCCGGGGTTCCTCGGGCAGGACTTCGACGTCCCGGCGGATGTGCCCGCCATCGACCTGAAATCCGACTTCCTCAGCGCCGCAGAGCCGTTCGAACACCCGGGCGTCGCGGCGACCGACATCGCCGACATCATCTACACCTCCGGGACCACGGGACGGCCCAAGGGCGTGATGATGAACCACCAGCAGACCCTGCGGCTCTACGAGGAATGGTGCGACCTGGCGGATCTGCGCCGGGGCGACCGCTACCTGATCGTCAACCCGTTCTTCCACACGTTCGGGTACAAGGCCGGTTGCATCGCGTCGATGATCCGCGGCGCCACCGTCCTGCCCGTGCCGGTGTTCGACGTCGACGCCGTCGTGGACCTCATCGCCGCCGAGCGGGTCACGATGCTGCCCGGGCCGCCGACGCTCTACCACGCGCTGCTGGCGGTGCCGGACAAGTCGAAGTTGGCCACGCTGCGGGCAGGCGTCACCGGGGCCGCCGACATCCCCGTCGAGTTGATCCGGCGCATCCACGAGGAACTGCCGTTCCAGACCATCGCGACCGGCTACGGCCTCACCGAGGCGGGGACGGCGACGCTGTCTCGTCCCGGCGACTCGTTCGAGGACATCGCGACCACCGTGGGCACCGCCTGCGACGGGGTCGAGGTGCGGATCGCCGAAGACGGCGAGGTGCTGGTCCGCGGCTACAGCGTGATGCAGGGCTACCTCGATGATCCGGCCGCCACCGCCGAAGCCGTCGACGAGCAGGGGTGGCTGCACACCGGCGACCTGGGCACGCTCGACGAGGCCGGCCGGTTGCGGATCGTCGGCCGCAAGAAGGACATGTTCATCGTCGGCGGCTTCAACGCCTATCCGGCCGAGATCGAGGGGTTCCTGCTCGAACACCCCGACGTGGCGCAGGCCGCGGTCATCGGAGTGCCCGACGAGCGGATGGGACAGGTGGGCAAGGCGTTCGTGGTCCTACGCGACGCCGGCCACCGCCCCAGCGCGGACGAATTGATCGCCTGGAGCCGCGAAAGAATGGCCGGCTATAAGGTTCCGCGGTCGATCGAATTCCTCGACGCGCTACCGTTGAACGCCACCGGCAAGGTGATGAAGGACCGGCTCCGCGCCGAACTTGCTGAGCGCTCGCACAACGCGTAAACGGCATTTCCGCTGGCAACTGCGGTGTTGAGCGTGATGACGATCCGGTATCGTCGGGTCCGTAATCAAAATTGAAGAACGGCATTCTCACGACTAGCAGTACAGAGAGGGAGGTCGCCGTGCCGTCATTCAAACGTCGAGCACCGGTGCTCGACGGGGAGCGCGACTCCGGAACGGCGCCGCAGCCCGACCGTGCGGAGGAGGTCGACGACGCTCTGGCCCTCGCCGAGGAGGCCGAGGCGGAGGCCGCCGAGGCCGCGGCGGCGGCGGCCGCCGCCAGGGCGCGGGCGCGAGCGATCCGGCTGCGCCGCGAAGCCGCCGCCGCAGAGGCGGCCAAGGGCACCGGCACCACCGAGGCCCCGGTGACCCCCGAGACCCCAGACACCCCCGACGCCTCTGACGTCGAGGCCGCCGAGGACACCGAGGCCGCTGCCGGCGAGGAGACCGCCGATACCGACACGGCCGGCGAACCCGACGCCGATGCCGCCGCGGCGCCCGAGCCCTCCCGCGCCGGACGGCGCCGACTGCCCGGGCTGAGCTGGAAACGCGCCGCCGTCGGCGCGGCCGTGCTGGTCATTTGCGCGGCGCTGGCCGCGAGCGGCTACATGGTGTGGCATCACCGGCAGGCGACGGACGAGCAGCAGCGCGCGGCCGAGTACGCGGCGGCCGCACGGCAGAGCGTGGTGAGCCTGATGTCGCTGGACTTCAACAAGGCCGAGGAAGACGTGCAGCGCATCATCGACAACTCCACCGGGCAGTTCAAGGAGGAGTTCGAGTCGCAGGCCGAGGCATTCGCACAGGTCGCGCAGGAGTCCAAGGTCATCACCGAGGTCACCGTGAACTCCGCGGCGGTCAAGGAGATGGACGAGGACTCCGCGCTGGTTCTGGTGTCGGCCACCTCGAAGATCACCAACTCGACGGGTGCGCGCCAAGACCCGCGGTCGTGGCGCCTGGCCGTGGACCTCGACCGAGATGGAGACCAGATCAAGATGTCGAAAGTCGAGTTCGTGCCGTGACCGAGAAGAACGACGACGCGCTCGAGGTGTCGGGCGAACCCGAGGTGTCCGACGCCGAGTCGTCGGCCGTGGAACTCGACGCAGCCGACGACACCGTCCGCGACGACGCGGCGGCCCAACCGTCGCGGCGGCGTGGGCCGAAAATTGCCGCGGCGGTGCTTGCCGTCGCGCTGGTGGCCTCGGTGGGCGCGGCGGCCTGGCTGTTCTTCACGCAGTTCCGGGTGGACCAGGAGACCGGTCCGGAGGCGGCGAAGGTGGCCCTCGACGCCGCCACGGAGGGTTCGGTGGCGTTGCTCTCGTACTCCCCGGACACCCTCGAGCAGGACTTCGCCACCGCCAAAACCCGGCTCACGGGCGATTTCCTGGAGTACTACACGCAGTTCACCGAGGAGATCGTCACGCCTGCGGCCAAGCAGAAGTCGGTCAAGACGGACGCCTCGGTGGTCCAGGCCGCGGTGTCGGAGATCCAGCCGGACTCCGCGGAGGTTCTGCTCTTCATCAACCAGACGACGACGAGCAAGGAGAACCCGGACGGCGCGTACGCCGCGAGCGCGGTGAAGGTGGGCCTGACCAAGGTCGACGGCGCCTGGCTGATCTCGTCCTTCGACCCGGTGTGACGCTCGGCCCGCGTTTGTCCGCCATGGAGCAGGGGTAGCCCCGAAGGAGTCGACGGACACGGGAGGCCACGATGCCCAAGACCACGAAGAGCGGTCAGGCCAAGAAGAGTGAGTTGCCCAGCACCCTGAAGAAGTCGGACGCCAAAGCGCAGCGGACGTTCGCCAAGGCACACGATTCGGCGGCCGACGAGTACGGGGAAGGCGAGCGGGCACACCGGGTCGCCTACAGCGCACTCAAGCACAGTTACGAAAAGGTCGGCGACCATTGGGAGCCGAAGGACGAGAAGGGCCCGTCGGACCAGCGGGCCAAGAGCGGCGGGCCGAACGCCAAGGGCGGGACCGCCGAAGGCGTCAACGCCAATGCGTCGAAGAAGCACCTCGTCGACGTCGCGCGACGCCTGCAGATCGCCGGCCGTTCGACGATGTCCAAGGACGAGCTCGTCTCGGCGATCAAGAAGGCCAACCGGCGCGAGTCCGCCCGCAAACGCTAGCGCTCATCGCGCGGGGCGGGGTGGGCCTCGAACGTCTCGAGCAGCATGCGCTCCTGTTCGCGCCGCATTCCCCGGCGGGCCTTGCCCCGGGTGATGAGGATCCCGACGGTGGCCAGAGTCCATACCGCGTACTGGACCGTCCACGCCCACCGGAACGACTCGAACCCATACCCACCCGTCGCGTCGAGGATCTGGCCCATCGCCTGCATCACCAGCAGCGACGCCAGGAAACCGCCCATGTTCACCATCCCCTGGGCGGTGCCGAGCGTGGCGCTCGGATTGAACGTACGCGCGAAGTCGAAGCCCACCATCGAACCCGGGCCACCGACCGAGATGACGACCACCAGCGTCACGAGCAGCCAGAGCGGGGCCGGGCCGGGCAGCGCCAGCACCACCGTCCACACCAGCGCGTTGGACCCGATGATCCCGAGCACCAGCCATGATCTGCGGTGCGGATGCCTGCCGGTCAGGATGCCGATGACGATCCCCGAGGCGATGGCCGAGGCCACGGAGATCGACAGCAGCGCGCCCGCGGCGGAGGTGGACAGGCCCTGCGAGACGGTCAGGTACGGCACGCCCCACATCAGCGCGAACACCGTCACCGAGAACTGGGTGCCCATGTGGGTGAAGAAGCCCAGCCGGGTGCCCGGTCTGAGCCACACGGTCTTGACGCTGCGCAACGTGTCACCGACCGTGCCCGTCGACTCGGGCACGTGCCTGCCCGAGGGCGTGTCCTTGACCAGCACGAGCGTCAACACCAGCGAGACCACGCCCAGAGCGGCCACCGACGTGTACGCCGTCGTCCATCCGGCGACCCCCAGGACCGCCAGGAACGGCACGGCGGACAGCACCTGGCCCAGTTGGCCGCAGATCCCGGTCAGCTGCGTGACCAACGGGACCCGCTTGGGGGCGAACCAGTGCGGCACCAGGCGCAGGACGGAGATGAACGTGAGTGCGTCCCCGAGCCCGAGAACCGCCCTGGCCGCGATGGCCGCGGGCAACGATTCGCTCACCGCCAGCGTCAGCTGACCGGACGCCATCAGCGCGGCCCCGGCGACGATGAGCGCCTTGGATCCGAAGCGGTCGAGAAGCACCCCGGCAGGCACCTGCGCACCGGCGTAGACGACGACCTGCAGGACGACGAAGGTGGCCAGCACCCCCGGGGTCGCCGAGAAGCGTTCGGCGGCGTCGAGACCGGAAACCCCCAGGGTGGTGCGGTCCATCACCGCGACGATGTAGGCCAGCAGTCCGGTGGCCCACACGATCCAGGGGCGCACTCGGACCCTCCGTCGATTGGCTGATGTGTCCCTTCCATCGTGTCCCACCCACGACGGTGCCCACGCCCGGATCGGCTGTGACCTTCGCTGGAAGCGGGCCGCGTCGGCGACCGGGCGCCGCCTGCGAGTTGGCTGAAAATGCACACACATGTCAATTGGGTCCGGTGAGGTTCCATGTTGTTCCTGATCATGGGGTATGTGTGACGGCGAACGCGATTTCCGCGCGAACTCGAACCGAGTTCGCTAGTTTCCCCGTACCGCGGGTACAGTGATTTGTGCCGCGGTTCGGAGCGCGATGCGCGGGAGGAGGGATCGTGGACGTGGTCGAGTACCGGCTGAACGAACTGTCGAGGATCTCAGGCGTCAGCACCCGCAACATCCGCGCCTACCGGGAACGCGGACTGCTCGACCCGCCGCGCCGCCAGGGCCGGTCGGCGTTCTACAGCCCCTATCACCTGGCGCAGCTCGACACGATCAACCAGCTGCTGCGCCGCGGGTTCAGTTCCGCACACATCGCCGAGTTCTTCGCGAGCATGCGGGCCGGCGCCGACCTCGCCGACATCCTCGGACTGCAGCGTTCGCTGTTCACCGCCGACGACCGGCGTGACGACATCCCGGCGGCCGTCGGGGACCTCGACATCGACCCCGCCGGCGACGAGGCGGGCCAGCTCGTGGCGTACGGCCTCGCCGATGTCGTCGACGACCGCGTGGTGTTCCTCGATCCGTCGATCGCCGGGATCGTCGGCCGGGCGGCCGACCCGATGCTCTACGTCCGGGCCATCCTGCGCATCGTGGCCTCCACCCGCCGCGACGTCGACACCCTCGCCGGGGTGGTGGCCGACGCGCTGCAGGAGTGCATCGAGGCGCGGTTCGGCCCCGATCGGACCCCGGACCCGCTGGAGATGCACCGCATGGTCCAGGACTACCGCGAACTGGCCAACAGGCTCGTCGCGCGCCACCTCGACGAGGCGTTGCACGCGCAGATGGCGTGGCGGTGCGGGGACGGGTCCGCCGACCGCGACGTGCCGCCGCGCCCGGTGTCCAGGTGAACCCGATGCGACTGTGACGGTGGCGTCGCCGTCGCCTCGCCGGGCGCGCACCTGCGCCAGGTGGAGCTCGACAAACGCCAGGTCGCGGGCATCGGAGTGGGCATCGACCACCTTCAGAAGCCGCAGTTCGGCCGGTGGGACGGGAAACCTTACCGATCAGTAAGTATCTACAGCAAACTCTCCGGCTCGATCTGGGCCGTCGACCGAACAGATCGGCCCGGACTGTCGACCCATTTGCGGCCCTGACCACGCGATTCGAGTGCCGGAAAATTCAGATAACGATTTGGTAACGATAATGCGTTGATCAGCGGAGTTATAGCTACTCGACCGTAACCACCCGCCAGCAGGACGTTTGTCCCGGAAGCCGCGCGCGCCATCTGAACGGCGTGTTACCGGAGCGCGGGTTACCCGGGCGTAGAACTCGCCAGTAACCGATTCGGTGGCCCGGGAGCAGCTCCTTCTTATGCCACTCTTAGTGGGGTTGCGTTGTCCGCAGGCAGACGTCAGGAGAGGTCCGCTCGCGACAGCGACCAGCCTGGATTCGACGCCGAATCGCCGCAGGCCCGCCGCAGGGGAGCGCGGGACCGCCGCAGGGGACCACCCGATACGCCGACGTTCGCGAGCATTACGCGCGGGCGCGAGAGCACCACCGAGGGAGATAACGAGAAGTGACGATCTACGAGCATGACAGGGTTTCCACGGATTGGGACGACGAGTCCGGAGCCAAGACCACCCATGCGCTTGTGGATCGCCTGACCGCGGGTGAACCGTTCGCGGTGGCCTTCGGCGGGCAGGGCAGCGCATGGCTCGAGACCCTCGAGGAACTGGTGTCCTCCACCGGCATCGAATCGGAACTGGCCACCCTGGCCGGTGAGGCCGAACTGCTGCTGGAGCCGGTGGCCAGGGAACTCGTCGTCGTCCGTCCGATCGGCTTCGAACCGCTGCGCTGGGTGCGCGCGCTGGCCGCGGAGGAGCCGGTTCCCACCGCCAAGCAACTGACGTCCGCCGCAGTGTCCGTCCCGGGTGTGCTGCTGACCCAGGTCGCCGCCGTCCGCGCGCTCGCCCGCCAGGGCATGGACCTGTTCGAGACGCCGCCTGTCGCGACCGCCGGGCATTCGCAGGGTGTCCTCGCCGTCGAGGCGCTCGCCGCCGGGGGCGCCAAGGACGTCGAGCTGCTCGCGCTGGCGCAGCTGATCGGCGCGGCGGGCACGCTGGTGGCCCGTCGTCGGGGCATCACGGTCCTCGGTGACCGCCCGCCCATGGTCTCGGTCACCAACGCCGACCCCGAGCGCATCTACGAGCTGCTCGAGGAGTTCTCCTCCGACGTCCGCACCGTGCTGCCGCCGGTGCTGTCGATCCGCAACGGCCGCCGCTCGGTCGTCATCACCGGGACTCCCGAGCAACTGTCGCGGTTCGAGCTGTACTGCACCCAGATCGCCGAGAAGGAAGAGGCCGAGCGCAAGAACAAGCTGCGCGGCGGCGCGGTCTTCGCGCCCGCCTTCGACCCCGTCCAGGTGGAGGTCGGATTCCACACGCCGCGGCTCGCCGACGGCATCGACATCGTCGGCCGGTGGGCGGAGGCGGTCGGCATCGACGTCGCGCTCGCGCGCCAGATGACCGAGGCCATCCTGGTCAACCAGGTCGACTGGGTCGACGAGGTCACCGAACTCCACGACGCCGGCGCCCGCTGGATCCTGGACCTCGGCCCCGGCGACATCCTCACCCGCCTCACCGCGCCGGTGATCCGCGGCCTCGGGGTGGGCATCGTGCCCGCCGCGACCCGCGGCGGCCAGCGCAACCTGTTCACCGTCGGCGCCGTGCCCGAGGTGGCGCGCCCGTGGTCGAGCTACACCCCGACCGCCGTGCGGCTGCCCGACGGTTCGGTCAAGCTGTCGACGAAGTTCACCCGCCTGACCGGCCGCTCGCCGATCCTGCTGGCCGGGATGACCCCGACGACCGTCGACGCCAAGATCGTCGCCGCCGCCGCCAACGCCGGCCACTGGGCCGAACTCGCCGGCGGCGGGCAGGTCACCGAGAAGATCTTCAACGACCGCATCGCCGAGCTGAACACGCTGCTCGAACCGGGGCGCGCGATCCAGTTCAACTCGCTGTTCCTCGACCCGTACCTGTGGAAGCTGCAGCTCGGCGGCAAGCGGCTGGTGCAGAAGGCCCGCCAGTCCGGCGCCCCCATCGACGGCGTCGTCGTCACCGCGGGCATCCCGGAGCTCGAGGAGGCCGTCGACCTGATCGACGAGCTCAACGGCATCGGCATCAGCCACGTGGTGTTCAAGCCGGGCACCGTCGAGCAGATCCGCTCGGTCATCCGCATCGCCGCCGAGGTCCCGACCAAACCGGTCATCGTGCACATCGAGGGCGGCCGCGCCGGTGGCCACCACTCGTGGGAGGACCTCGACGACCTCCTGCTGACCACGTACTCGGAGCTGCGCTCGCGCTCCAACATCACCATCTGCGTCGGTGGCGGGATCGGCACCCCCGAACGGGCCGCGGAGTACCTGTCCGGCCGCTGGTCGCAGGTGTACGGCTTCCCGGTGATGCCCGTCGACGGCATCCTGGTCGGCACCGCGGCGATGGCCGCGCTGGAGGCCACCACCTCGCCGGCGGTCAAGCAGCTGCTGGTCGACACCACCGGCACCGATCAATGGGTCGGCGCAGGCAAGGCGCAGGGCGGGATGGCCTCCGGGCGCAGCCAGCTGGGCGCCGACATCCACGAGATCGACAACGCCGCGTCGCGCTGCGGCCGACTGCTCGACGACGTCGCCGGCGACGCCGACGCGGTCGCCGAGCGCCGGGACGAGATCATCGCCGCGATGGCCGCGACCGCCAAGCCGTACTTCGGCGACGTCGCGGACATGACCTACCTGCAGTGGCTGGCCCGCTACGTCGAACTCGCCATCGGCGACGGCGACAGCACCGCCGACACCAGCCGCGGCGATTCCCCGTGGCTCGACATCACCTGGCGCGACCGGTTCGCCCAGATGCTGCAGCGCGCCGAGGCCCGGCTGCACCCGCAGGACTCCGGACCGATCGACACGCTCTTCGCCGACGAGGCGCTGCTGGAGACCCCGCAGGCCGCGATCGAGGCGCTGACCGCCCGCTACCCGGACGCCGAGACCGTGCTGCTGCACCCGGCGGACGTGCCGTTCTTCATCCAGCTGTGCAAGACGCTGGGCAAGCCGGTCAACTTCGTGCCGGTCATCGACAAGGACGTGCGCCGCTGGTGGCGCAGCGACTCGCTGTGGCAGGCGCACGACGCCCGCTACACCGCCGACCAGGTCTGCATCATCCCCGGCACCGCCGCCGTCGCGGGCATCACCCGCGTCGACGAGCCCGTCGGCGATCTGCTCGACCGCTTCGAGCAGGCGGCTGTCGACGAGGTGCTGGCCTCTGACGGCAACCCTGCGCCGGTGATCAGCCGCCGTCAGGGCCGCGGGGACGTGGAGGGCCCGCTCGCGGTGCTGCTCGACGCGCCCGATGTGCTGTGGGCAGGCCGCACGGCCGTCAACCCCGTGCACCGCATCGCCGTCCCCGCCGACTGGCAGGTGCGCGACGGGAGCCGCACGGCGACTCACGCGTCGACCGGTGCCCGCCTCGAGGTGGCCGACGATCAGCATGTGACGTTGAGCGTCCCGCTCTCCGGTACCTGGATCGAGATCCGCTTCACCCTGACCGACGTGATCCGCAGCGGCGGCGCCCCGCTGGTCACCACCGACGACGCCGCGACCGCGATGCGCGCGGTGCTCGCGATCGCCGCCGGGGTCGAGGGTCCCGACGCGCTGCCGCCGGTCCGGGACGGGTCCGCCACCGTCACCGTCACGTGGGATCCGGAACTGGTCGCCGATCACACCGGCGTCACCGCGACCTTCGGCGCCCCCCTGGCGCCGACGCTGACGGTCGTGCCCGACGCGCTGGTCGGGCGCTGCTGGCCCGCGGTCTTCTCCGCGATCGGCTCCGCCGCCACCGACACCGGCTTCCCGGTCGTCGAGGGTCTGCTGAGCCTGGTGCACCTCGACCACGGCGCCCACCTGGTCGCGGCACTGCCCGAGCAGCGCGCCGAGCTGACCGTCACCGCGACGGCGGGCACGGCCACCGACACCGAGGTCGGTCGCGTCGTCCCGGTGTCGGTCAACGTCGCCGACACCGACGGCACCGTTGTGGCCACGCTCGAGGAGCGCTTCGCGATCCGCGGCCGCACCGGCCCGGCGGAACTGACCGACCCGGCCCGTGCCGGCGGCGCGATCTCCGACAACGCCACCGACACCCCGCGCCGGCGCCGCCGCGACGTCACGGTCGGTGCGCCGGTCGACATGCGGCCGTTCGCGGTGGTCTCCGGTGACCACAACCCCATCCACACCGACCGCGCCGCCGCGCTGCTGGCCGGTCTGGAGTCGCCGATCGTGCACGGCATGTGGCTGTCGGCCGCCGCCCAGCACGTCGTCACCGCCACCGACGGCAAGGCCGTCCCGCCCGCCCGTCTGGTGGGGTGGACCGCCCGGTTCCTGGGCATGGTGCTGCCCGGTGACGAGATCGACTTCCGCGTCGACCGCGTCGGCATCGACGTCGGCGCAGAGGTTGTCGAGGTTCAGGCCCGCATCGGCTCCGAGCTGGTCATGTCGGCCACCGCCCGGCTCGCCGCACCCAAGACCGTGTACGCCTTCCCCGGCCAGGGCATTCAGTCCAAGGGCATGGGCATGGAGGTCCGGGCCCGGTCCAAAGCCGCCCGCAAGATCTGGGACCAGGCCGACAAGTTCACCCGCGAGACGCTGGGCTTCTCGGTGTTGCATGTGGTCCGCGACAACCCGACGTCGTTGATCGCCTCCGGTGTGCACTACGAGCATCCCGAGGGTGTGCTGTACCTGACGCAGTTCACCCAGGTCGCGATGGCCACGACGGCTGCGGCACAGGTCGCCGAGATGCGTGAGCAGGGCGCGTTCGTCGAAGGCGCGATCGCCTGCGGTCACTCCGTCGGCGAGTACACCGCGTTGGCGTGCGTGTCCGGTGTCATCGAACTCGAAGGTCTGCTGGAGGCGGTGTTCCACCGTGGCTCCAAGATGCACGACATCGTGCCGCGCGACGAGCGGGGCCGGTCGAACTACCGGCTGGCCGCGATCCGGCCGAGCCAGATCGACCTCGCCGACGAGGACGTCGAGAGCTTCGTCGACGAGATCGCCGCGCGCACGGGTGAGTTCCTACAGATCGTGAACTTCAACCTGCGCGGTTCGCAGTACGCCATCGCCGGAACCGTGCGGGGTCTGGAGGCGCTGGAGGAAGAGGTCGAGCGTCGTCGCGAGATCAGCGGCGGCAAGCGGTCGTTCATCCTGGTGCCCGGCATCGACGTGCCGTTCCACTCCAGCGTGCTGCGGGTGGGTGTGAACGACTTCCGGCGCAGCCTCGAGCGGGTGCTGCCGCGCGACCGTGACCCGGAGCTGGTCGTCGGGCGCTACATCCCCAACTTGGTGCCCCGGCCGTTCACCCTGGACCGCGACTTCATTCAGGAGATCCGCGACCTGGTGCCTGCCGAGCCGCTCGACGAGATCCTCGCCGATTACGACACCTGGCGTAACGAGCGGCCGATCGAGTTGTGCCGCAAGGTCGTCATCGAACTGCTGGCCTGGCAGTTCGCCAGCCCGGTCCGTTGGATCGAGACGCAGGACCTGCTGTTCATCGAGGAGGCCGCGGGCGGACTCGGTGTCGAGCGGTTCGTGGAGGTCGGCGTGAAGTCGGCGCCGACGGTCTCCGGCCTGGCGACCAACACGCTCAAACTGCCGGAGTACTCGCACAGCACGGTCGAGGTGCTCAACACCGAGCGCGACGCCGCGGTGCTGTTCGCCACCGACACCGATCCCGAGCCGGAGCCGGAGGAGGAGGCGGCACCCGCCGCCGAGACCGCCCCGGTCGAGGCGGCCGCGGCGGCGCCCGCAGCCCCGGCCGCGCCCGCGGCGCCCTCGGGCGGACCGCGCCCGGACGATCTGAGCTTCGACGCCGCCGACGCGACGGTGGCGCTGATCGCCCTGTCGGCCAAGATGCGGCTCGACCAGATCGAGGGGCTCGACTCCATCGAGACCATCACCGACGGTGCGTCGTCGCGGCGTAACCAGATGCTGGTCGACCTGGGCTCGGAGCTGAACCTCGGCGCGATCGACGGCGCGGCTGAGGCCGACCTCGGCGCGCTCAAGGGTCAGGTGACCAAACTGGCCCGGACGTACAAGCCGTTCGGCCCGGTGCTCACCGACGCGATCAACGATCAGCTGCGCACGGTGCTCGGGCCGTCCGGCAAGCGTCCGGCGTACATCGCCGAACGTGTCGGCAAGGCCTGGGAGCTCGGCGCCGGTTGGGCCAAGCACGTGACGGTCGAGGTGGCGCTGGGCACCCGCGAGGGCAGCAGCGTCCGGGGCGGCAGCCTCGGCGGCCTGCACGACGGCGCGCTGGCCGACGCCGCCACGGTCGACAAGGTGATCGACGCGGCGGTGGCCGCGGTGGCCGCCCGTCAGGGCATCGCGGTCTCCCTGCCGTCGGCGGGCGGCGCCGGTGGCGGCGTGGTCGATTCGGCGGCGCTCGGTGAGTTCGCCGAGCAGGTCACCGGACCCGACGGCGTGCTGGCCAACGCGGCCCGCCTGGTGCTGGGCCAGCTGGGGCTGGACGCCCCGGTGACGGCGCCGGCGACCACGACCGACGCCGAACTGATCGACCTGGTCACCGCCGAACTCGGTTCGGACTGGCCGCGCCTGGTGGCGCCGGCGTTCGACGGCCGCAAGGCCGTGGTGTTCGACGACCGCTGGGCCAGTGCGCGTGAGGATCTGGTCAAGATCTGGCTGGCCGACGAGAACGACATCGACTCCGACTGGCCGACGCTGTCCGAGCGCTTCGAAGGCGCCGGCCACGTCGTTGCCACGCAGGCCAATTGGTGGCAGGGCAAGGCGCTGGCGGCGGGCCGCAACGTGCACGCGTCGCTGTTCGGCCGCATCGCGTCGGGCGCGGAGAACCCCGGTAAGGGCCGCTACAGCGACGAGGTCGCGGTGGTGACCGGTGCCTCGAAGGGTTCGATCGCCGCGGCCGTGGTCGGGCAGTTGCTCGACGGCGGCGCCACGGTCATCGCGACCACGTCACGCCTCGACGACGCCCGGTTGGCGTTCTACAAGACGCTCTACCGCGATCACGCCCGCTACGACGCGAAGCTGTGGGTGGTGCCCGCGAACATGGCGTCGTACTCCGACATCGACGCGCTGGTGAAGTGGGTCGGTAGCGAGCAGACCGAAAGCCTTGGGCCGCAGTCGATCCACCTCAAGGACGCCCAGACCCCGACGCTGCTGTTCCCGTTCGCCGCGCCGCGCGTGGCCGGGGACATGTCGGAGGTCGGATCGCGCTCCGAGATGGAGATGAAGGTGCTGCTGTGGGCCGTGCAACGGCTCATCGGCGGGCTCTCGTCGATCGGCGCCGAGCGCGACATCGCCTCCCGTCTGCATGTCGTGCTGCCCGGTTCCCCGAACCGCGGCATGTTCGGCGGCGACGGCGCCTACGGCGAGGCCAAGTCGGCGCTCGACGCGCTGGTGACCCGCTGGAGTGCGGAATCGTCCTGGGCGCAGCGGGTTTCGCTGGCGCATGCGCTGATCGGCTGGACCAAGGGCACCGGGCTGATGGGGCACAACGACGCCATCGCCGGCGCGGTCGAGGAAGCGGGTGTGACGACGTACACCACCGCGGAGATGGCCTCGATGCTGCTGTCGCTGTGCGACATCGAGTCGAAGGTGGCCGCGGCCCGCGAGCCGATCAAGGCCGATCTGACCGGCGGCCTCGGTGACATCGAACTCGACATGGCCGCACTGGCCGCCAAGGCCCGTGAGGAGATGTCGGCCGACGCCCCCGATGAGGACGACGACGCACCCGCGCCGGGGACCATCGCCGCGCTGCCGTCGCCGCCGCGCGGTTACACCCCGGCGCCGCCGCCGGAGTGGGCGGACCTCGACGTCGACCCCGCCGACCTGGTCGTGATCGTCGGCGGTGCCGAGCTCGGTCCGTACGGGTCGTCGCGCACGCGCTACGAGATGGAGGTCGACAACGAACTGTCGGCCGCCGGTGTCCTCGAATTGGCCTGGACCACAGGCATGATCAAGTGGGAGGACGATCCGAAGCCGGGTTGGTACGACGCCGCGAGCGGTGATCTGGTGCCCGAGGAGGAGCTCGTCGAGCGCTACCACGACGCGGTCGTGGAGCGCTGCGGCATCCGTGAGTTCGTCGACGACGGTGCGATCGACCCCGATCACGCCTCGCCGCTGCTGGTCAGCGTGTTCCTCGACAAGGACTTCACGTTCGTGGTGTCCTCCGAGGAGGAGGCGCGGGCGTTCGTGGAGGTCGACCCCGAGCACACCGTGGTGCGCCCGGTGCCCGATTCGTCGGACTGGCAGGTGACGCGGAAGGCCGGCACCGAGGTCCGCGTTCCGCGCAAGACCAAGCTGTCCCGCACGGTCGGCGCGCAGATCCCGACGGGCTTCGACCCGACGGTGTGGGGCATCACCCCGGACATGGCGAACTCGATCGACCGGGTGGCGCTGTGGAACATCGTCGCGACCGTCGATGCGTTCCTGTCGGCCGGCTTCACGCCGACCGAGTTGATGCGCTGGGTGCATCCCAGCCTGGTGGCCAGCACACAGGGCACCGGCATGGGCGGCATGACCTCGATGCAGACCATGTACCACGGCAACCTGCTCGGCCGGAACAAGCCGAACGACATCCTGCAGGAGGTCCTGCCGAACGTCGTTGCCGCGCACGTGGTTCAGTCCTACATCGGCTCCTACGGTGCGATGATCCACCCGGTCGGCGCGTGCGCCACGGCGGCGGTGTCGGTCGAGGAGGGCGTCGACAAGATCCGGCTCGGCAAGGCCGAACTGGTGGTGACCGGCGGCTTCGACGACCTGACGCTGGAGGCGATCATCGGGTTCGGTGACATGGCGGCCACCGCCGACACCGAGATGATGCGCGCCAAGGGCATCAGCGATGCGAAGTTCTCCCGTGCCAACGACCGGCGTCGCCTCGGCTTCGTCGAAGCCCAGGGCGGTGGCACGATCCTGCTGGCCCGCGGTGACCTCGCGGTCAAGATGGGCCTGCCCGTGCTGGCGGTCGTGGCCTACGCGCAGAGCTTCGCCGACGGCGTGCACACCTCGATCCCCGCTCCGGGGCTCGGCGCGCTGGGCGCCGGCCGCGGCGGCAGGGATTCGGTGCTGGCGCGGTCGCTGAACAAGCTGGGCGTGGGCGCCGACGACATCTCGGTGATCTACAAGCACGACACGTCCACGCTGGCCAACGATCCCAACGAGACCGAGCTGCACGAGCGGCTCGCCGACTCGCTGGGGCGGTCCGACGGGGCGCCGCTGTTCATCGTCAGCCAGAAGACGCTGACCGGGCACGCCAAGGGCGGCGCGGCGGTCTTCCAGATGATGGGCCTGTGCCAGGTGCTGCGCGACGGCGTCATCCCGCCGAACCGCAGCCTGGACTGTGTCGACGACGAGATGGCCACCTCGGGGCACTTCGTCTGGCCGCGGGAGACGCTGCGGATGGGCGAGAAGTTCCCGCTCAAGGCCGGTCTGGTGACCAGCCTCGGGTTCGGCCACGTCTCCGGACTGATCGCACTGGTGCATCCGCAGGCGTTCTTGTCGACGCTGTCTCCTGAGCAGCGCGACGATTACGTGGCGCGGGCCGAGCAGCGCACGCTGGCCGGTCAGCGCAGGCTGGCGTCGGCGATCGCGGGCGGTCGGCCGATGTACGAGCGGCCGGACGGACGCCGGTTCAGCGCCGACGCGCCCGAGAAGCGCCAGGAGGCGGCGATGCTGCTCGACGCGGCATCCCGGCTCGGCGACGGCGACGTGTACGTCCGCTGATAGCGTTCCGCGGGTGGCGATAGTCGGAGTGGGGATCGATCTGGTGTCCATTCCGGACTTCGCGGAGCAGGTGGACCGTCCCGGCACGGTGTTCGCCGAGACGTTCACCCCGGGTGAGCGCCGCGACGCCGCCGACAAGAGTTCGTCGGCGGCGCGGCATCTCGCCGCGCGGTGGGCGGCGAAGGAAGCCGTCATCAAGGCGTGGTCGGGGTCGCGGTTCGCCAAGCGGCCGGCGCTGCCGGAGGGTATTCACCGCGACATCGAGGTGGTCACCGACATGTGGGGCCGGCCGAAGGTGCGGCTCACCGGCGACATCGCCGAACATCTCAGGGAGGCGACCATTCACGTGTCGCTCACGCACGAAGGGGATACGGCGGCGGCCGTCGCCGTCATCGAAGAGCCCTGAGCGGCGCGGCGGCGCTTCGACGACTCACTCATCGGGTACCCGTGCGGTTCGCCGACGTGAGGACCGATCGTGAGTGAGACCAGCCAGCGCCAACTGGGGGAGTCGGACAGCCCCATCGAGGACGCGCTCGAACACGCCTTCCGGCGGATGGTGGACGAGGGCACCCAGCGGCTGCACCGGAGTTGGCGCGAGGTGCTGGTGACCGGATTCTTCGGTGGCACCGAGATCGCGGTCGGTGTGCTCGCGTACCTGTATGTCCTGCACGCGACGCAGAATCCGCTGCTGGCGGGGCTGGCGTTCTCGATCGGGTTCCTCGCGCTGCTGTTGGGGCGGAGCGAACTGTTCACCGAGGGCTTCCTGGTGCCGGTCACCACCGTGGCGGCCAAACGCGCCAGCGTCGCGCAGCTGTTCAAGCTGTGGGGCGGCACGCTGGCGGCCAACCTGGTCGGTGGCTGGGTGCTGATGCTGCTGATCATGACGGCGTTCCCCCAGTTGCACGAGCAGACCGTCGAATCTGCCGGCCACTACGCCACGGCGCCGCTGTCGGCGAAGACGTTCGCGCTCGCGCTGCTCGGCGGCATGGTGATCACGCTGATGACCCGGATGCAGCACGGCACCGATTCGGTGCTGGGCAAGATCGCCGCGGCCGTCGCCGGCGCATTCATGTTGGCTGGGCTGCAGATGTTTCACTCCATCCTGGACTCGCTGATGATCTTCGGCGCGTTCATCTCCGGTGACGCCCCGTTCGGCTACCTCGACTGGCTGTGGTGGTTCGCCTACACGCTGGTCGGCAACGTGCTCGGGGGGCTGGGTCTGGTGACACTGCTGCGGCTGTTGCGCAGCAAGGACCGGCTCCAGGAGGAGCGCCGGGACGCCGAGACCGGCTGACTTTCACCTGCTCGCCCCACTCGGGTGACCCACTACGCTCGTGCGCATGAGCGACGTGGTGGCGCGGGTGCGGGAGGTTCTGCCGTCGGTGCGGTCCGATCTCGAGGATCTGGTGCGCATCGAGTCGGTGTGGGCCGATCCGGCGCGGCGCGACGAGGTGCAGCGCAGCGCGAAGGCGGTGGCAGATCTGCTCGGGGCGGCCGGATTCGACGATGTGGCCATCGTCGCCGAGGGCGGAGCGCCCGCGGTGATCGCCCGCCACCCCGCGCCGCCCGGTGCGCCGACGGTGCTGCTCTACGCCCACCACGACGTGCAGCCCGAAGGCGACCCCGCCCAGTGGTCGTCGGCACCGTTCGAGCCCACCGAGCGCGACGGTCGGCTGTACGGCCGCGGGACGGCCGACGACAAGGCCGGCATCGCCACGCATCTGGCCGCGTTCCGCGCGTTCGGCGGGAAACCCCCGGTCGGGGTGACGGTGTTCGTGGAGGGCGAAGAGGAGTCCGGATCGCCCTCGCTGGCGAACCTGCTTGCCGCGCACAGGGATTCGCTGGCCGCCGACGTGATCGTCATCGCCGACTCCGACAATTGGAGCACCGAGCGGCCCGCGCTGACCGTCTCGCTGCGCGGCCTGGCCGACTGCGTGGTCGAGGTCGCCACCCTCGACCACGGCCTGCACTCGGGGCTGTGGGGCGGCGTGGTGCCGGATGCGCTGAGCGTGCTGGTGCGGCTGTTGGCGAGCCTGCACGACGACGAGGGCAACGTGGCGGTCGCCGGTCTGCACGAAACGGGTGCCGCCGGCCCGGATGTCACGGTCGACCGCGGCCCGGACTGGGTGCGCGAGGAATCCGGGCTGCTGCCCGGTGTGGACGAGATCGGTTCGGGCTCAGTGGTCCAACGGCTGTGGGCCAAACCGGCGATCACCGTGATCGGGATCGACACCACGCCGATCGACAGATCCTCCAACACGCTGATCCCGCGGGCACGCGCCAAGATCAGCATGCGGGTGGCGCCGGGCGGCGACGCACGCGCACATCTGGATGCGCTGACCCGCCACCTCGAAGCGCACGTGCCCTGGGGTGCGCAGCTCACGGTGACCCCCGGCGACGTCGGCCAGCCGTACGCGATCGACGCCGCCGGCCCGGTCTACGACGCCGCGCGCGCCGCCTTCGCCCAGGCGTGGGGTGCCGATCCGGTGGACATGGGCATGGGCGGGTCGATCCCGTTCATCGCCGAGTTCGCCGCCGCGTTCCCGCACGCGACGATCCTGGTGACCGGTGTGGAGGATCCTGGGACGCAGGCGCACAGCGTGAACGAGAGCCTGCACCTCGGTGTGCTCGAACGGGCGGCCACCGCCGAGGCGCTGTTGCTCGAGAAACTCGGCGTGGGTTAGACCGACAGGTCGCGGCGCAGCTTCGCGACGTGGCCGGTGGCGCGCACGTTGTACTGCGCCTCGGCGATCCTGCCCTCCTCGTCGACCAGGAACGTGGAGCGGATGACGCCCTGAACGGTCTTGCCGTACATCGTCTTCTCGCCGAAGGCGCCCCAGGCGGTGAGCACCTCTCTGTCCGGGTCGGACAGCAGCGGGAAGGTCAGCCCCTCTTTGTCGCGGAACTTCGCGAGCTTGGCCGGCTTGTCGGGCGAGATGCCCACCACGTCGAGTCCTGCCTCGTTGAGTTCGGCGAGGTTGTCACGGAAGTCGCACGCCTGCTTGGTGCAACCCGGTGTGGACGCGGCGGGGTAGAAGTAGACGATGACCTTGCGGCCCCGGTAATCCGACAGGCTCACGGTGTTGCCGTCGGCGTCGGAGAGGCTGAACTCGGGTGCGGCGTCACCAACTGCGAGGCGAGGGGTCTGAGGCATGGCTGTCCCTTCTGATCGACCGGTGCCGTCATCGTCACACCGGCTGATCTAGGGTAGTTGCGCAGGACGGGGACCAGACTGGGGACCCAGCACGGGACATGGAGGACATGACGTGGCGGACCGGGATCCCGAGGCCATCAAGAAGGACATCGACGCGGCGCGTGACCGGCTGGCGCTGACCGTCGATTCCCTGGCGGAGCGGGCCAACCCGCGCCGGTTGGCCGACGACGTCAAGGCACAGGTGATCCGGTTCGTGTCGCGGCCGCCGGTGGCGGCCTCGCTGGCCGGCGTGACACTGCTCATCGTCGTGGTCACGGTGCGGCGCTCCCGCCGCTAGACCGGGGTCAGCGCCGACGGGACGGGATCAGCCAGTCGGCGAGCGAGAGGCGCGGTGGATTCGCGCGACGGCCCAGTCGGCTGCAGCTCACGACGGTCAGCGGCCCCTGCGCTGCGACGTCGCCCCTCGGGGCGGGGGCGGGCGCCACTGGAATGTGCGGAACGCGTGCTGTGGGCATCAGCTAAGACCTCATTCCGTCGTGGTGTCGATGTGGCAAAGTTGCCAGCTAACGGGGGACAGTACCAGCCAGGGACCCGACAGGCCGATTGGTGCCGCTGAAAGCGGGATATCCGAGCGACGTCCGCAACATCATCGCAAGGGTCCGGCGCAGCCCACCTGACGCTCATGGGCCGGACCAGCACATTTCTCTGGCGGTTGCCATGACGTCGATGGGACATCCGCGGCCCCAGCGACGCCATCGTGCCCCCGCGGACGGGGGCAAACGCGCCTCGCCCTCACCCAGACGGTTCCGCTGTGTGCCATCGGAAACAGTGACGGCTCGAAACGGAGATTCGGGCAAAATCGCAAACAGGTCGTCAATTAAGTATTTCTCAGATAGTCTCACGCCCCGGGGCGTCATCTAGCAAATCTTGTACGTGAGTACGCCGGTCCGAGCGACCGGCCACGGCTCAGTACCTGACACGGCTCGAACCGCCTGGATCCGTGTCAGATGAGAGGAATTTCGTGGCGGGTAAGCATCGCAGCACCGGCAAGGCCCAGCACGGACGCAAGGAGAAGCTCCCTCGCGTTCTTCCGGTGTCGGGCTGGTTGAGCGCGGGGGCGGTCACTGTCGGGTTGGGTGCGGCGATGATCGCCGGTGCCGGACTGGCGCACGCCGAACCGACCTCGGACGGCGGTTCGTCATCGACGTCACAGTCGGACAAGGGCGGTACCGGCGCGTCCACCGGCAGCGGTCAGTCGTCACGGGACGACGGGGACGTAAGGAACGAATCCGGCGCGGCGACAACCTCGTCCGGCGCGACGGCCTCCAAGGTCACCCGCGAGAAGACCGAGGACGACGGCGACTCCAAGTCGTCGATCCGAAATTTCTACAGGTCTCGAGGGGACGTGTCGCGGTCGCGCTCATCGCGTGACGGTTCGGGTGCAGGGACCGCCGGCTCCGATGGCGAGATCGCTCCAGCGGACCCCTCACCCGACGCAACCGTCGGCAACCGGTCGCTGGAAGCGCCCGCGACGAGGGTGCCCGGCGCGGCAGCCACTCGACCGAACCCCGGTGTCGTGGTCGGGAACATCGTCGGGCTGTTCGTCAGCAACGGCACCGCCGATCGCCCCAACGCGGGACTGCTGCTCGGCAACGGCTTCAGCTATACCGCGGACTCGTGCCCAGCAAGCAGGGTGTGCACCGGCGGCAACGGCGGTCTTCTGATGGGCACCGGCGGCGGTGGCTACCGCGGTGGCAACGGCGGCTCCGCCGGACTCATCGGTAACGGTCGTGCAGGCGGGGCCGGGGAGGCAGGCGTCAACAACGGTGCGGGTGGCCGCGGTGGCCGCGGTGGCCTGGTGGTCGGCAACGGTGGGGCCGGCGGCGCGGGCGCGGACGGGACGCCGGGCGCCGCGGGGAGCGACGGCCTCGAACCAGGGCAATCCGGGACCGACGGTTCGGTGGGCGGCGCCGGTGGGGCCGGCGGGGCCGGTGGCTACAGCGGCCTGTTCGGTCGCGGAGGCGCCGGCGGCCTGGGAGGTGCCGGGGCGATCGGCGGCGATGGCGGCAATGGCGTGAACGGTGCTGCGGCGAGCGTCGCCGGCGGCGCGGGCCAGGCCGGCGGTAGCGGCGGCGCCGGCGGCGTAGGCGGCGCCGGGGGAGCGGGTGGGGCAGGCGGTAAGTCGTTCTTCGGCGGAGCCGGCGCCAACGGCAACGGGGGGAATGCGGCCAACGGCGGCGTCGGCGGCTCTGCAGGTGACGGTGGGGCCGGCGCGGCGGGTGACGCCGACAGCCCGGACGGCGGGGCCGGTGGCGACGGCGGCAACGTGGGAGCCGCCGGTGCCGGCGGAACGGGTGGTCAGGCCGGCCGAGGAGGCCGTGGCGGCGTCGCGGGGGTGAACGGTGTGGCGGGCGCGGCGGTCACCGGCGGCGGTGACGGCGGTCGCGGCGGCACCGGCTACAGCCCCCCCACGCTCGCGACGGTGGTCGGCAACGGTGGCCGAGGCGGAAATGGCGGCAACCGCGGCAACGGCGGTGCGGGCGGGGCCGGCGGCGACGGCGCCGCCGGTGACCACGGGACGAATGCGGTACTGATAGACGCCGGCGTCATCCCGGCGCAGAACGGCGTGGCCGGCGGACAGGGCGGCAACGGCGGGGCCGGCGGCCTGGGCGGCTCGATCTCCGGGAACGGCGGCGCGGGCGGTATCGGTGGACGTGGTGGGCGCGGCGGTAACGGCGGCAACGGCATCGACGGTGCCGACGGCACGGTCAGCCTGGTCCCCGGTGAGCCGAACGGCCGCAACGGCACCGACGGTGGCGACGGCGCCGCGGGTGGAGCCGGCGGAACCGGTGGCGCCGGCGGCGGTACGGCAGGTGGGTCCGGCACATCGGGCAGCAACGGCGACGGTGGCGCAGGCGGCCGCGGTGGCGACGCCGGCACACCGGGTGACGGCGGCAACGGGGCGGCCGGTTCCGCCACCAATGCGGCGGGTTCGGGTGGCCACGGCGGTAACCCCGGAAGCGTCGGAGCCGGAGGCGTGCGCGGTGCGGCCGGCTCCGGCGGCCTGTCGGACAGCGGCCGCGCCGGCGCGACCGGCGCAGCCGGAACCCCGGTGACCAGCGGCGGCAACGGTGGTCACGGCGGCGCCGGCGCACACGCGACGGCGGCGGGCGTAGCCGGTGGTCAGGGCGGTGCCGGCGGAAACGGCGGCGCGGTCGGCAACGGCGGTGACGGCGGGCGCGGCGGCAACGGCATCGCCGGTACCGCGGGAGCGAATGGCGCCGAGGGCTCCGGTGCTGCAGGCGGATTCGGTTTGTCGGGTACGGACGGCGGTGACGGCGGGGCCGGCGGCCTCGGCGGGTCGACGTCGGGTAACGGTGGCAACGGCGGCGCAGGTGGCAACGGTGGCAACGGCGGAGTCGGCGGCAAGGGCGGCAACGGCAAATCGGGTGAGGGGTATCTCGACTCCGGCCAGCAGGGCGGCAACGGCGGCGAAGGCGGTTTCGCCGGTGATGGCGGCGTCGGCGGGGCAGGTGGCGCGGCGCTGGGCTCGGGTGATGGCGGCGCGGGCGGTCTCGGCGGTTCCGGCGGCATCGGCGGCACCGGCGGGGCCGGCGGTCACGGCGGGAAGAACGGCACTCAACCTCTGCCCGACGGCCCGATAGGCGGCCCTGCTCCCGATGCCGGCGACGGCGGCCACGGCGCGACCGGCGGTCACGGCGGCTTCGGCGGCAACGGCGGGGCCGGCGGTGCGGCTCACGGCTCGGGCAACGGTGGAGCCGGCGGCAACGCCGGGGTGGCCGGCGCCGGTGGTGGCGGCGCTCGCGGCGGAAACGGCGGAATCGACGAAGACAATTACGAGACGTACGGCGGCACCGGCGGCAACGCCGGCGACGGAGGCAACGGCGGATACGCCGGTACCGGTGGGGCCGGCGGTGCGGCTCATGGCTCGGGCAACGGCGGTGCCGGCGGCAGAGGCGGGGCCGGCGCCGACGGCGGTGCCGGCGGCAGAGGCGGTGACGGCGGTTCCAGTGAAGGATGGATGGCCGGGTCCGGCGTCTGGGGCGGTGACGGCGGTGCCGCCTCCGGTGGCGGAGCCGGCGGTGCCGGCGGCGCCGCGCTCGGAACCGGGAGCGGTGGCGCCGGTGGCGCGGGTGACGTCGGCGGTGTGGGCGGCCGAGGCGGCGACGGCGGCCACGGTGGTGCCTACATTGCCAACGGCAGGGCAGCCGGGGGCGGTAAGGCCGGCGACGGCGGCTATGGCGGCAACGGCGGCTGGGGGGGCGCCGGCGGCGATTCCGCGCTCGGACCCGCCGGTGCCGGCGGCAACGGCGGCAACGCCAACGCAGGCGGTCGCGGTGGCAACGGCGGTAACGGCGGCACCGGCGGCTTCGGCGGCGCGTTCGGGACATCCCCCGGTTACGGGGGCCAAGGCCACAACGGCGGTAACGGTGGTGCGGGCGGCAATGGCGGCTGGGGCGGCGCCGGTGGTGACTCCGGCGCCGACGCGGGCGGCGCAGGCGGAGACGGCGGGGACGGCGCTGTCGGCGGCAACCGCGGCGCGGCGGGACTGGGCGGAACGGGAAACCAGTGGGGCCTCGAACCCGGTGGACCCGGCAACCCCGGCAATCCCGGTCAGCCGGGCAGCGGTGGCAGCGCGGGCGTCGGTGGCACCGGCGGCTCCGGCACGTCCGCCGGGGCCCCCGGCGACCACGGCGAGGAGGGGCCGGACGGCACTTAGGCCATCCCGGTGAACCTCCTCGAAAACGACGAAAGCCCCGCGCGAGCGGGGCTTTCGTGGTGGTGCGCCGTCAGGGTTTCGAACCCCGGACCCGCTGATTAAGAGTCAGCTGCTCTACCAACTGAGCTAACGGCGCGCGGGAGAGACGATAACAGGCCGAGCGCTGCGACGTGAAATCGTATCGGCTCGGGGGTGCCGGGCGGCTCTCGCCGGCAGGCTCCATGTCGGTGCTGCCAGTAGACTGTGGCACGACGAAATCCGTTTGAGCGAAACCCTGGGTGTGAGGTGGAGAAGACAATGTGGCAGGTCCGTTCGGTGACCCGTCCGCGTCGGCAACGAGCGTGGTGGGCGGGCATGCTGATGATTCCCGCCCTGGCGGTGGGGCTCACTTCGTGCTCGAGCGACTCACAACCCGAGGCGCAGCAGGTGATCACCGACAAGGGCACCCCGTTCGGGGATCTGTTGGTGCCGAAGCTCACATCCTCGGTGACCGACGGGGCCGTGGGCGTCGCGGTGGACAGTCCGGTCACGGTCGCCGCCGAGGGCGGTGTGCTCGGCTCGGTCACGATGGTCAACGAGGACGGCGACGCGGTTGCGGGCAAGCTGAGCCAGGACGGTCTCACCTGGGCCACCACCGAGCCGCTCGGATACAACAAGAGCTACACGCTGACCGCGAAGTCGATGGGCCTCGGTGGTGTCACCAGCCGGCAGATGACGTTCGAGACGCATTCGCCGGAGAATCTGACGATGCCCTACGTGCTGCCCAACGAGGGCGAGGTCGTCGGGGTGGGTCAGCCGGTGGCGATCCGGTTCGACGAGAACATCACCAACCGGCTGGCGGCGCAACGGGCCATCTCGGTCAAGACCGACCCGCCCGTCGAAGGCGCGTTCTACTGGCTGAGCAACCGCGAGGTCCGCTGGCGTCCCGCCGAGTACTGGGAGCCGGGTACGAAGGTCGAGGTCGAGGTGAACACCTACGGCGTCGACTTCGGTGACGGGCTGTTCGGCCAGGACAACGTCAAGACGCAGTTCACCATCGGCGATCAGGTGGTCGCGACCGCAGACGACGCGACGAAGACACTGACGGTCCGCCGCAACGGCGCGGTCGTCAAGACCATGCCGATCTCGATGGGCAAGAACAGCACCCCGACCAACAACGGCACCTACATCATCGGCGACCGGTACTCGCATCTGGTGATGGACTCGTCGACCTACGGCGTGCCGGTCAACTCGCCCAACGGCTACCGCACCGAGGTGGACTGGGCCACGCAGATGTCCTACAGCGGCATCTACGTCCACTCCGCGCCGTGGTCGGTGGGTTCGCAGGGCAGCAGCAACGTCAGCCACGGCTGCCTCAACGTGAGCCCGTCGAACGCGAAGTGGTTCTACGACAACACCAAGCGCGGAGACATCGTCGAGGTCGTCAACACCGTCGGTTCGGTGCTGCCGGGCACCGACGGTCTCGGCGACTGGAACATCCCGTGGGAGCAGTGGGAGGCCGGTAACGCCGGCGTCTGACCGCTGGAACGACGAAGCGCCTCACCCATTCGGATGAGGCGCTTCGTCGTGTCCGGGTGCGGATCACCACAAGTTCTCCGTTACCGGCCGATCGGCCCGCGCATGCGCGACCATGGAGAAGACTGTCGGCGCGGGAGATGACGGAGGATGGCCGGCCACACCACTGATGCCGCCGGGCGCTGTGGGTCGTGCGGTAACGACCTACGCGCCAAGGCCCGCTTCTGCGACATGTGCGGCAGCCCCGTCTCCGCGAGGCCGGCCGCCGGGGAGCACAAGCAGGTGACGGTTCTGTTCGCCGACGTCGTGGAATCCATGAAGCTCGCTGCGATGCTGGACGCCGAGCGACTCCAACAGCTCATGCACGAACTGTTCAACCGGGCGGGCGCGGTGGTTCAGCGCTACCAGGGCACCGTGGACAAGTTCACCGGGGACGGCCTGATGGCTCTGTTCGGCGCTCCGCTGGCACTCGAGGATCACGCCCTGCGGGCATGTATCGCCGCGCTCGAGATCCAGTCGGCGGCCCGGGAACTGGCCACCGAGGTGCTGCGCTGCGACGGCGTCGCTCTCCACCTGCGCATCGGCCTCAACTCCGGCGAGGTCATCGCCGGGCAGATCGGCACCGGGCCGGGCCGCTACACGGCGGTCGGCCATCCCGTCGGGATGGCGCAACGCATGGAAGCCGCGGCGCCGCCCGACGGTGTCCTCTGTTCGTCCTCCACGGCCCGCCTCGTCGGCGAGGCCGCCCGGCTGGGTCCCGTTCGGCAGGTTGCCGTCAAGGGCAGCGACGTGCCCGTGCCCGCGAGACAACTCTTCGCCGTGGAGTCGACCCGATCGGTGTTGGGGCGCAATGAGGGCGTCATGCTCGGCCGGGACGCCGAACTGGCCCGGTTGCATGCGCTGCTCGACGACGCGACCGGGTGCCTCGTCGGGATCATCGGTGCCCCCGGCGTCGGAAAGAGCCGGTTGATCGGGGAGTTCGGTGCGATGGCCACGGGCGGGGGTGCGGACATCCTCCTCGCCCGCTGCGAAGCCCATACGTCCACAGTTCCGTTCCGCGCGCTGTCGAGATTGTTGCGCGCGGTATTCCAGATCGAGGGGCTGGACGACGCCCGGGCCCGCGAGGTCGCGTCGGCCGCATGCCGCCCGTTGAACATCGGCGTCGCCGACGAGCAGATTCTGTTCGACGCCATGGGAATTGCAGATCAGGACGCACCGCCGCTGCAGGTCAGCGTCGACGGCCGGCGTCACCGCTTACTGGAGATGATGGCGCAGGTCGTTCGACGACGCCCGACCAGGGCTGTGATCGTGCTCGAGGATGCCCACTGGATCGACGAACCCAGCGACGCGGTGCTCGCGGATTTCGCCGCGACTCTGAGCCTGACGACCTCGATCCTCGTGACGACCTACCGGCCCGAGTTCCGCGGTGCGCTGCATCGTCGTTCGGCGCACCGGATCAGGCTGCGGCCGCTTTCCGACGCGCTGGCGCTGGAGCTGGTGGGTCAGGTCCTCGGCGGTGACCCGTCGCTGACCGGACTGTACGAGCGGGTGGCCGGCGCGGCGGCGGGGTATCCGTACTTCATCGAGGAGATCGTGCGCGATCTGGTGGGTCGCGGTGCGCTCTCCGGGAGCAGGGGCGCCTACCGCCTGACCGGCGACCTCGACGAGATCTCCGTCCCCGCAACGATCCAAGCCGTGCTCGCGGCCCGCATCGACCGGTTGCCGGCCGAGGCCAAGTCCATCCTGAACGCCGCCGCCGTCGTCGGTACGCGGTTCGACGCGGACACTCTGCGCGCCCTACGGCCCGACATGGTGTCGTCGCAGCTGGCCGAACTGGTGGCCGCGGAGCTGATCGACCAAACGGAATTCGTTCCGCGCCAGCGTTACTGCTTCCACCACCCATTGGTGCGTGCGGTCGCCTACGACTCGCAGCTGACCACGACGAGAGCCGAGGCGCACCGTCGGCTGGCCGCGGCCATCGCGGCGCGGGACCGAGGCGCCGCCGACGAGAACGCCGCACTGATCGCCACTCACCTCGAGGCCGCCGGTGACGACGTTGCCGCGCATCGATGGCGTATGCGGGCGGCTGAATGGCTCCGGCCACGAGACCTGCTCGCCGCGCGGACGGAATGGGAGAACGCGCAACGCATCGCCGACCGGTTACCCGACGGCCACGACGACGTTCTTGCCATGCGTGTCGCACCCCGGACCATGCTCATGTCGACGCTTCTCTATGTGGGGGACGACGTCGACACCCAGGACCAGTACCTTCGGTTTCGCGAACTGGCCCTGCAACTCGGCGATCTGAGATCCCTCGCGATCGGTACGGTCGGGCGGATCTGGTCGTTCGTCGTCAACGAGAACCAGGTTCCGTCGGCTGCGGCGCTCGCATCCGAAGTCGAGGACATCGTCGACGGCATCGGGTCCGACGCGCAGGCCCGGAGCATCGTCCTGAATGCGCTGGCCTTCGCCCGGTTCTCCAACTGTGAGATCGATGCCGCGGCGAGACACGTCGACGCCTTGCTGGATCTGGCCGACGCGCCGCCGGTGGAGCTCGCACCCGCACGGGCGCTGCGGGGTGTCATCGAGATCGTCATGGGCGACTCGACCCAGGGCTGGAGAGACCTCCGTCAGGGCATCGCCCTGGCGCGGGATCTGCACCCGGTGGACTACGCGATGATCCTGCACTACTCCGGGATCGTGGTGATGCTGGGCATGAGTCGGGCGGAGGACCTGGTCGACGATGTGTGCGAGGCGTTGCGACGCGCTGAATCCTTCGGTGACATGAGCGCCCTGATCGCCGCCCAGTGGACAGCCGGCGCGGTGCTGTTACGGACGCAGAATGCTCCGAGCGGTGGCGATGTTCACCTGCTCGAACAGGCACAGGACAGCATTCGCAAACGGCGACTGCTCGTCGTCGGATTGGCGGCCATCGCCGCCGACCTCGCGGTCGACGCCGCACGGAAGGGGCGACGCGATGGCGCCATCGCTGAGCTACGAGCCGTGTTCGATGTCCACATGACAAGCGGCACAAGGTTGTTCGCGGCGTGCGCCGCGGAAGCCCTGACGGAGATCCTGCTCGCCCGCGGCGCCGCCGACGACCTCGCGGAGGCACACCGGGTTGTCGTGCGCTGGCTAGACCGCCGCCCGGACATCCCCGCTTTGGACCTGTGGTGGCTCAAGTCACGGGCCCTGCTGGCGAACGCGAGGGGCGATCGGTCCGGCTACATGCAATGGGCCGGCCGGTACCTCGACCTGTGCGAAAGACTCGACGCCAGAGGCCGAATCCCGCACGCCCGTCGACTCTTCGACGAGGCGACCGCAGGAGACGGGAGCTGAGAGGTGGCGACGATCCTGGCATACACCTCGCCCGCGCTGGGTCACATGCTCCCGATCAGCGCCCTGCTGGTGGAGCTGCAGCGCCGTGGTCACCGAATCGTGCTGCGCACGCTCTCCGGCTACGTGGATCTCGGGCGGAGCCTCGGCTTCGACGCCGAAGCGATCGACCCGCGCATCGAGGCGATCTCGCTCGACGACTGGCAGACCACCGATCCGCGCCGTGCCCTGAAGTCCGGTGTGGCGGCGTTCGCGCGCCGCGCCGAACACGAAGTCGCCGACTTCGCCGAGGCGGTGACATCGGTCCGCCCTGACGCCTTGCTGATCGACGTGAACTGCTGGGGTGCGCGGTCGGCGGCCGAGGCCGGTGACACACCGTGGGCCTGTTTCTCGCCGTACAACCCACCGCTCGAGTCGCCCGGCGTACCGCCGTTCGGGCTGGGCCTCACACCCCTGCCGGGGGTGGCGGGCCGGGTGCGTGACGCCGTCGCACGGCTCGTGGTGTCCCGGTCCGTCGAGAGGGTGCTGCTCCCGCCCGTCAACGCCGTCCGGGCCGCCGTCGGCCTCGAGCCGGTCGCGTCGGCCGACGAATACCTGCGCCGGGCACCGCTGATGCTGGTGGCCACCGGCAAACCGTTCCAGTACCCACAGACGGACTGGGGCGACCGTGTCCACATGATCGGGCCCTGCGCGCTGGACCCCGGTCCGGAGACCGTCCCGGACTGGCTGGGCGCGATCAACCGGCCCATCGTCCTGGTCACCACATCGTCGGAGCGGCAGGATGACGTCGGCCTCGTGCGCACCGCGATCACCGCCCTGGCCGACGATCCCGTGCACGTGGTCGCCACGCTCCCGGCGGGGCTGTCCGAGGACCTCACCGACCGGCCCAATGCGACGGTGCGCGGGCAGGTTCCGCACGGCGTGATCCTCGACCGTGCGGTGTGCGCGGTGACCCACGGCGGAATGGGTGCGACGCAGAAGGCGCTCCTCCATGGCGTTCCGGTGTGCGTCGTGCCGTTCGGCCGTGATCAGTTCGAGGTGGCGCGACGCGTCGAGGTCGCCCGTTGCGGCACCCGCCTCCCTGCGAAGAAGCTCTCAGCGCCGCGCCTGCACGAGAAGGTCCGTGACGCGATGACCATGACGGAGGGCGCGAGACGGGTCGCCGCCGGCTTCCTCGCCACCGGTGGCGTCGCGCACGGCGCCGACCTCTTCGAGGATCGAGTGGTCGGCTCGTGAACGAACATCGCCCCACCCGCGAATGTGCAGGTGGGGCGATGTCTCAGTTGGGGTGGCTGACGGGACTCGAACCCGCGACAGCCAGGATCACAACCTGGTGCTCTACCAACTGAACTACAGCCACCATCGCCGCTGACCCGTCGGGCCGTACGGCGACGTCGATCTTAACCGGTCGGGTGCCCTGCGGCCGAATCGGTCTGCGGAGCGTCCTTGCCGGGTGGGCCGAGTTCGGCGGCGATCGCGGCGATATCGCTGGTCGACGGCCCGGGCGGGGCGACGAACGCCGTCTGCCGGTAGTACTTCAGCTCCCGGATCGACTCATGGATGTCGGCCAGCGCGCGGTGGGCCAGGCCCTTCTCCGGCTGACCGAAGTAGATCCGCGGATACCACCGGCGGCACAACTCCTTGATCGAGCTGACGTCGATCATCCGGTAGTGCAGGTACTCGTCGAGTGTGGCCATGTCACGGGCGATGAACCCGCGGTCGGTGGCGATCGAGTTGCCGGCCAGCGGTGCCGTCTTGGCCTGTTTGACGTGCCCGCGGATGTAGTCGAGCACCATCTCCTCGGCCGTGGCGAGGTCGACCGTCGAGGCGCGCACCTCCTCTGTCAGACCCGAGCGGGCGTGCATGTCGGTCACCACCGGGATCATGGCGTCGAGCGCCTCGTCCGGCGCATGGATCACCACGTCGAGACCCTCGCCGAGGATGTTCAGGTCGGCATCGGTCACCAGCACCGCGATCTCGATCAGCAGATCCGACCTCAGATCCAGGCCGGTCATCTCACAGTCGATCCACACCAGTTCGTCACGCACAGCGAATCAGGGTATTCGCCCCCGCTGGATGCGCACGCCGATACCCGTGCCCCAGTAGGGTCTGCGCCATGACCAGTGAGTCGACTGACGGTCGCGCCGCCGGCATCGCGGCCGGCTACGCCACCGAGGGCCAGGCGCTGGAACTCGGCACCGTCGTCGTCGACGGCGTGGCCGATCCGGCCGCCCGGGTCCGGATCCCACTGGCGACCGTGAACCGGCACGGCCTGGTGGCCGGCGCCACCGGAACCGGCAAGACGAAGTCGCTCCAGGTGCTCGCCGAGCAGTTGTCGGCCGCCGGGGTGCCGGTGCTCATGGCCGATGTCAAAGGCGATCTGTCTGGGCTGGCGCGGCCCGGCGAACCTGGTGAGCGGATCTCCGAACGTGCGGCCGACACCGGCGACCAGTGGGCTCCGACGGCGTATCCGGTCGAGTTCCTGGCGCTCGGAGCCGACGGCGCCGGGGTGCCGGTGCGCGCCACCGTCTCCAGCTTCGGGCCGATCCTGCTCTCGAAGGTGTTGGGGCTCAACCAGACCCAGGAGTCGACGCTCGGTCTGATCTTCCACTGGGCCGACCAGAAAGGACTGCCGCTACTCGATCTGAAGGATCTGCGGTCGGTGATCCACTTCCTCACCAGCGAGGACGGGAAACTCGAGCTCAAGGCGCTCGGCGCGGTGTCCACGACGACGGCCGGAGTGATCCTGCGCGCGCTGGTCAACCTCGAGGCCGAGGGCGCCGACACTTTCTTCGGCGAGCCGGAGTTCGAACCCGACGATCTGCTGCGCGTCGACGCCGAGGGCCGCGGGGTCGTCACGCTGCTCGAACTGGGCAGCCAGGCCGTCCGCCCGGTGTTGTTCTCCACCTTCCTGATGTGGGTGCTGGCCGACCTGTTCACGACGCTGCCGGAGGTCGGTGACCTCGACAAGCCGAAGCTGGTGTTCTTCTTCGACGAGGCGCACCTGCTGTTCGCCGACGCGTCGAAGGCGTTCCTCGAACAGGTCGAGCAGACGGTCAAGCTGATCCGGTCCAAGGGCGTCGGCGTGTTCTTCTGCACGCAGTTGCCGACCGACGTGCCCAGCGGCGTGCTGTCGCAACTCGGCGCGCGGGTGCAGCACGCGTTGCGCGCGTTCACCCCCGACGACGAGAAGGCGCTGCGCAAGACCGTGCGCACCTATCCGAAGACCGACGTCTACGACCTGCAGTCGGCGCTGTCGTCGCTGGGCATCGGCGAGGCCATCGTCACGGTGCTGTCGGAACAGGGTGTCCCGACGCCGGTGGCGTGGACGCGGATGCGTGCCCCGCGGTCGCTGATGGACACGATCGGCACCGGGGCGATCGTCGCCGCGGCGGCCGCCAGCCCGCTGCAGGCCGAGTACGGCCAGACCGTCGACCGCGAATCCGCCTACGAGCGGTTGGCCGCCCGGCTGGCGCCGCCCTCACCGCCCGCGGACCTGCCGCCGGTGCCCACCGGGTTCGACGTCCCGCCCATGCCTGCGCCGGCCCCGGAGCCGGGTCTGTTCGACAAGGTGATGGACAGCCCGGCATTCAAGAGCGCGATGCGCTCGGCGGGCACCGTCATCGGCCGCGAGATCACCCGCAGCATCTTCGGCACGGGTCGCAGGCGCCGGCGTCGCTGACCCGCGAAACAGCATTCCCTGCTACCAGAGCGCAGCCTTGACGACAGGGAATGCTGTTTCGGCGCATGAGCGTGTTCAGTCGCCGCCGAGCTTCTTGTACACCGCGCCGACGATCGGTGTGACGATCGCGCGGGGGGCGTAGCCGCTGGCCACCGACATCGCCTTCGAGGTCACCCCGGGCACCACCCGCATCTTGTTGGCGTCCAGGCCGTCGAGGGACAGCTTGGCGGTGTATTCGGTCGAGATCCACAGGAAGTCGGGGATGAGCTTCTCCACCAGCGACTGTTCGTGTTCGTCGGGCAGCGTCTCCCGCACCGGGCCGGGAGCCAGCAGCGTGACGTGCACACCGACGCCCTTGAGCTCCCCGCGCAGCGATTCGCTGAACGTGTTGACGAATGCCTTGGTCGCCGCATAAGTGGCGTTGTTCGGGATGGGGGAGTTGCCCGCCGCCGACCCGGAGATGAGGATGCCGCCGGCGCGGCGCGACACCATGCCCGGCAACACCGCCAGGACCAGATCGTGCACCCCGAGCACGTTCAACTGGACCTGCGCCTTCTCGTCGGCGGGATCGAGGCGCGCGACGGGTCCGAACGTCGCGGTGCCCGCGTTGGCGCACAGGATGGAGATCTCGCGGGTGGCGAGCTCGTCGCACAGCGCGGTGCGGGCCGCCGGATCGGCCAGGTCGACCGGGCGCACCTCGACGGTCACGCCGTAACGCTCCGTCAGCCGCGCCGCCAGGGAGGTCAGCACGTCTTCGCGCCGCGCCGTGATGATCAGGTGGTGCCCACGGGCGGCCAACTCCGTGGCCAGCGCTTCGCCGATGTTCTGGGACGCGCCGGTGACGACCGCGCGGGCCTCGGGGCGGGGTGCGGGTACTGGCATGGGCGGACTATATCGGGACGGGCGCGTGCGCCGTCACCTCGTGTCGGCGGTCTATATCGTGGGCGACCGTGACTCAACCCGCGCCGAAACACCCACCTTCGGCGTCGATCGCCGGCCGAGGCCGCATCGTCGCGTGGGCATTGTGGGACTGCGGGAACACCGGCATGAACGCGATCGTCGCGACGTTCGTGTTCGCGGTGTACCTCACCAGCGCGGTGGGATCGGATCTGCCCGGCGACACCTCGGCCACCAGTTGGCTGGGCCGCGCGATGACCGTGGCGGGGCTGGTGGTGGCCGTGTTGGCGCCCGTGACCGGGGTGTGGGTGCAGGCCCCGGCCCGGCGACGCGTGGTGCTGACGGTGCTGACCGGCACCGCGGTCCTGCTCACCGCGTCGATGAGCCTGATCCGCGACGACCACCGCTACCTGTGGGCGGGTCTGGTGCTGCTGGCCTGCACCGCGGCGTGCGGTGATCTGGCCAGCGTGCCCTACAACGCGATGCTGCGGCAGCTGGCCGGCCCGCAGAGATCGGGGCGGATATCCGGATTGGGTTGGGCTGCAGGATACCTGGGCAGTGTCTTCCTTCTGGTGCTGGTGTACGTGGGTTTCGTCTCCGGCGACGGTGACACCCGCGGTCTGTTCGACATCCCGGTCTCCGACGGCCAGAACATCCGCGCGGCGATGCTGCTGGCCGCCGGCTGGTTCCTGCTGTTCGCGCTGCCGCTGCTGCTCACCGTGCCGACGCACCTCCCGGACGCCGACGTCGTCGACCCGGACCAGCCCTCCGGAGTGTTGGCGGCCTACCGCAGACTGTGGACCGAGATCGTCGGGGAATGGCGCCGGGACCACAACATCGTCTACTACCTGCTCGCCAGCGCGGTGTTCCGCGACGGGCTGGCCGGGGTGTTCGCGTTCGGTGCGGTGCTCGGGGTGAGCGTGTACGGCATCTCTGAGGCCGACGTCCTGCTGTTCGGCGTGAGCGCGTGTGTGGTGGCCGCCGTCGGCGCGGTGATCGGCGGCCTGATCGACGACCGGGTCGGCTCGAAACCGGTGATCGTGGTGTCCCTGGTCGCGATGATCGCGGTCGGTCTGGCCCTGCTGAGTCTGTCCGGCCCGATGGCGTTCTGGGTGTGCGGTCTGCTGCTGTGCCTGTTCATCGGGCCGACGCAGTCCTCGGCGCGCACCCTGATGCTGCGGATGTCGGCCGCGGGCAAAGAGGGAGTGGCGTTCGGCCTGTACACCACGACCGGCCGGGCGGTGGCGTTCCTCGCGCCGTGGCTGTTCTTCATGTTCATCGACCTGTTCGACAGCGACCGCGCGGGTATGGCCGGGCTGTGCGTGGTGCTGGCGGCCGGACTGGCGGCGATGCTCGTGGTGCGGGCACCGCACACCCGGCCGGCGGCGCTAACGCATGCCGACGCAGAAGGTCAGCCCTGACCCGGTGTTCTGCTCCACCTGCGCGCCGTTGATCGTCACCGAGCAGGTGACGTCGCGTCCGACGTTGATGATGCTGATGCGCGCCGAACTGCGCGCCGGCGACGGCAGTTCCACCTGCTTGCTCCACGGGAGCGCGACGTTGAACTCGGTCTGCGGCACCCCGCCGGTGTCGGTGTAGGTGATGTTGATGACACGGCCCTCGCCGACGACGTCATAGGTCACGGTCTCGGTCGACTCCGACCGCCCCGAGGTCGGCGGCGCCGTGGTCGGGGACGGCTCGGTGGTCGGCAGCGGAACCACCGGTGTCGGGATGCGCGACGTGGTGGTGGGGCGCTGCGAGGTGGTGGCGGTCGGTTCCGGCATCGACGGAGCCGGCGCGACCACGGTCTGCTGCCGCGAGCTGTTGGTGATCACCAGCGCGATCACGAGCGCGACGACGAGCAGGACCACCGCACCCGCGAGCACCCACAGCCACATCGGCGATTTGGGGCCCTCCGGCGGTGGTTGCTGGGGGCCGCCGGGCGGATAGCCGGGCCCGTACTGACCGGTCGCGTACGGGTCATAGCCGTACTGGCCATACTGAGAGTACGGCGACAGCCGCTCCGTGGGATTCGGTGCGACGGGAGGCTGATACGCCGGACCGTACGGGGTCTGGTTGGCGTATGCGGGGTCCGGCGGACCCTGGTAGCTGTTACCCAGCGGCTGGGTCGGCTCGGCGCCGTCACGACGTGGTGACTCGGTCATACCCACCTCATGGTCGCAGGGTACCTGCGGATCCCGTCGCGCCGTCGTGGTGTTGGGTGTGCCGGTGATTGCAGACGCGGATACCGTCAGGGGTGGCCGGTCGGTCGCGAGGACCACGGCGAGGATCAGGACGAGGACCAGGACGAGGAGGGTCGACGCGTGATACGCCAGGTGCGGGCGAACTACGGTGCGTCACTGTCGCCTGATGCGACGGCATTCGCCCACCTCGTCGACGACGGCGGCTTCCCGCGGGCGGTGCAGCGGTTCCTGCTCGGGTGGCGGGCGAGTTCCTCGCGCGACGTGGAGTTGCCCGTCGAGGGCCCGGTCACGCGGGTCATGCATTCCGCCGACGGGCACTGGCTGGCCTGCCAGGTCGCGCCCGACGGCAGCGACCGGTTCCAGATCTGGGTGGTGACAACCGATCCCGACGACCGGGACGCCCGCCGCATCGACTCGTGGCCCGACGACCAGGCGGACGGCAGCGCCGAACTCATCGGCTGGGACGGCACGCAGGTCGCGGCGATCCTCACCGGTGAGGACGGCGTCGGAAGTTCGTGCCTGATCGACCCGGCCGACGGCGCCACCGTCGTGCTGGACCGCCGCACGGCAGGTCGCCTGGTCGACGCGTGGGCCGGCGCGTCGCTGGTGCGGGTCGGTCCGCGCGGTTACCGCGACCTCATCATGCTCCGCGGTCTGACCGAAACCGCACTGCTGCCCTACGATCCGGGTTCGACCACCGACATGGGCTACATCCTCGACGACCACAGCCCGCGGCGTCTGCGGTCGGGCCCGATGGGGGAGAGCTTCACGCTCTACCACCCGGCCAAGGACCACGGGCTCAACAGCACCGAAGGCTATGTGCGCGCGCTGATCCGCAGCGACAACGGCGGATCGCACGCCCGCCTCATCGAGGTGACCACCACGGCCGAGGGCGTCAGCTACCACGTCGTCGCGGAGAAGCCCGGATTCGACCTCGACGAGTTCGTGGTCAGCGACGACCTCTCGACCGTCGCGCTGTTGTGGAACATCAACGGCTGCAGCGAGTTACAGATCCTCGAATATGCCGACAACACGTTGTCCGAACCCATCCCGCTGCCCGGGCTCGTGGCGACCGAGCTGTCGATCAGCGCGGGCGGTTCGATGGTCGCGATGACGGTGGAGAGCCCGTCGCTGCCGCCCACCGTCGAACTGGTCGACCCGCGCTCACGCGAGTGGCAACGGGTGGACCGCGAACCCAGCGAGGGCCCGCTGACGGCCGACCCGACGCTGGAGGTGGTCGTCGCCCGCGACGGGATGGAAGTGACCGGCTGGCTGTACCGCCCGCCCGCACCGGTCGAACCGGTCGGCGCGATGATCTTCCTGCACGGCGGGCCGGAGGGTCAGTCCCGGCCGGGCTACAACGAGTACTACCCGGCGCTGCTGGCGGCGGGTATCACGGTGTTCACACCGAATGTCCGCGGCTCGGGCGGATTCGGCCGTGCGTTCATGCACGCCGACGACAAGGAGCTCAGATTCGCCGCCATCGACGACGTGGCGGACTGCGTGCAATACCTGATCGAGCGCGAGGCCGTACACGCCGACCGCATCGCCTGCTGTGGATGGTCCTATGGCGGGTACCTCACGCAGGCGGCGTTGACCTTTCATCCGGAATTGTTCGCCGCGGGGATCAGCATCTGCGGGATGAGCGATCTGAGCACCTGGTACCGCAACACCGAGCCGTGGATCGCCGCGGCCGCATACCCGAAGTACGGACACCCGATCGGTGACCGCGACCTGCTCGAGCGGCTCTCGCCGCTGCTGCGCGCACCCGCCCTGACCGCCCCGCTGCTGCTGGTACACGGCGGTAACGACACCAACGTGCCGCCCAGCGAATCGCAGCAAATGTTCGCCGCATTGCGAGCCCTGGACCGCACCGTGGAGCTGCTGGTGTTCGACGAGGACGGCCACGAGATCGTCAAACGCGAGAACCGCGCCGCGCTCGTCAACGCGATGACGACGTGGCTGCTCAAGGCCTTCTCCACCGCCCCGGTGTCCTGACTCCGGCCGGCGCCGTACCGCAGGTTTGGAGCAATTGTCATGGGGGTAAACGGTGTTGCGCGTCACACCGGCGCGAAGAGGATGGAGGCGGTGCATGAGAGGCATACTCGGCGTAATTGTGCTCGTCTGGTTGCTGATCGGCGTGGTGGCTGCCTTTCAGCGAGATTATTTCAAGGGCGGAGAAGCCAACTGCGCCACGACAGCTCGTGTCGCGTTGACCGTCGTTGCGGGTCCGCTGAACTACGCGGGTGTCAACCCGAAGGTGGACTGCAGCGAGGTGCAGATTCCCGAGCCCAGCCAGTGATGACTGGCGCCAACAAGTAAAGAAGGAGAAGGAGTAAGCGGTGATTATTCTCGGAATCATCTTGGTGGTGCTGGGATTCGTCCTGGGCATGAACATTCTGACCACCATCGGTGCGGTGCTCATCGTCATCGGTGCGGTCTTCTGGATTCTCGGTGCGACCGGCCGCGCGGTCGGAGGCCGAAAAGTCTGGTACTAGCTCTGTAGCCGGCCGGCCGAGGTCAGCGCCGCCACTGTCATGGCTCGAAGGACAGTGCGCGAGCTGGCCTCGGCCGCTCTGTTGTGTCCGGGCTTGACGCTGTGCGGCGTGGAGTTGAGCAGACCGAACGCCGCGTGCGCCATCAGACGCGCCTGCGCCTCGTCGAGTGAGGCGTCCGCCGCGCGCAGGACCTGGACCCAGATCTCGACGTACTGTCGCTGCGCCCGGCGCACCTGCCGTTTGGCGGGGTCGGGCAGGTGGCCCAGGTCGCGGTCCTGGATCCGGATCAGATCGGATTCGCCGAGCGCGAAGTCGAGATGGAAGTCGATGAGCCCGTCGAGCGCCGCCCCCGCATCGGGGGTTCGGGCCAGCACGTCGCGCGCGCCGGCGAGCAGTCGGGCGCTGATGCCGACCAGCAACTCGACGAGCAGCGCCTCCTTGTTGGGGAAGTGCCGGTAGATCGCGGGACCGCTGATGCCGACCGCGGCGCCGATGTCCTCCAGGCGTACGGCGAGGTAACCCTTCTCCGCGACAAGCCGTTCCGCCGCGGCGATCAGCTGGCTGCGGCGGTCCGACTTCGCCTGACTGCGGCGGGTGTTCGCGACTGACGTCGACGCCATGGACGGCCTCTGCGGTGGGGTGGTGGACAGCGGGTGTTAATCGTGATTAACATACCACGAGTTAGTCGTCATTAACTCAAATGAACGGGTTCACCGATGGCACCGTGGGCATCACATCGTGACGGGCACACACCGCTCGTCGAGGAGTTGCGCACCAAGCTCGCGGGTGCGGCGCTCGGCGGGCCGGCGAGGGCGCGGGAGCGTCACGTCAGCCGCGGCAAGCTGCTCCCGCGTGACCGTGTCGACGGCCTTCTCGACGCGGGCAGCCCGTTCCTGGAGATCGCGCCGTTGGCCGCGGACGGGATGTACGACGACGAATGCCCGGGTGCGGGGATGATCGCCGGCATCGGCCGGATCTCCGGACGCGAGTGCACGATCGTGGCGAACGACGCGACCGTGAAGGGCGGCACCTACTATCCGGTGACCGTCAAGAAGCATCTGCGCGCCCAGGAGATCGCCGGGCAGAACCGCCTGCCGTGTGTGTACCTCGTCGACTCCGGCGGCGCGTTCCTGCCCCGCCAGGACGAGGTGTTCCCCGACCGCGACCACTTCGGCCGCATCTTCTACAACCAGGCGACGCTGAGCGCGCAGGGCATCGCGCAGATCGCCGCGGTACTCGGATCGTGCACCGCCGGTGGGGCTTACGTGCCGGCGATGAGCGACGAAGCGGTGATCGTCCGCAATCAGGGCACGATCTTCCTCGGCGGGCCGCCGCTGGTGAAGGCCGCCACCGGCGAGGTCGTCTCCGCGGAGGACCTGGGCGGCGGCGACCTGCACTCCAAGACCTCCGGCGTCACCGACCACCTCGCCCACGACGACCGTGACGCGCTGCGGATCGTGCGGCGCATCGTCGCGACACTCGGGCAGGCCCAGCGGCCGCCGTGGGAGGTGGCCCCCGCGGTGGACGCGGTGGCCGACCAGTCCGAGCTCTACGACGTCGTCCCGGTCGACTCGCGGGTGCCCTACGACGTGCACGAGGTGATCACCCGCATCGTCGACGGCGGTGAGTTCTCCGAGTTCAAGGCCGAGTACGGAACCACACTGGTCACGGGGTTCGCCCGCATCCACGGCCATCCGGTCGGCATCGTCGCCAACAACGGCGTGCTGTTCGGTGAGTCCGCGCAGAAGGGCGCGCATTTCATCGAACTGTGCGACAAGCGCGTGGTGCCGCTGCTGTTCCTGCAGAACATCTCGGGTTTCATGGTGGGTCGCGACTACGAGGCCTCCGGGATCGCCAAACACGGCGCGAAGATGGTCACCGCGGTGGCCTGTGCGCGGGTGCCCAAGCTGACCGTCGTCATCGGCGGGTCCTACGGCGCGGGCAACTACTCGATGTGCGGCCGCGCGTATTCGCCGCGCTTCCTCTGGATGTGGCCGAATGCGCGGATCTCGGTGATGGGTGGTGAACAGGCCGCGTCGGTGCTCGCCACGGTGCGCGGCGAGATGACGCCCGAGCAGGAGCAGGAGTTCAAGGCGCCGATCCGGGAGCAGTACGAACGTCAGGGCAACCCCTACTATTCGACGGCGCGGCTGTGGGATGACGGCGTCATCGACCCGGCCGATACCAGGACGGTCGTGGGGCTGGCCCTTTCCCTTGTCGGACAGGCTCCCCTGGAACCTGTCTCCTACGGCGTCTTCCGGATGTGATGATGACTTTCGACACCGTTTTGGTCGCCAACCGCGGAGAGATCGCCGTTCGGGTCATCCGCACCCTGCGCGCGATGGGGATCCGCTCGGTGGCGGTGTTCAGCGACGCCGACGCCGGTGCGCGCCACGTCGCGGAGGCCGACGTCGCCGTCCGCATCGGCCCGGCCGCCGCCCGGCAGAGCTACCTCGACATCGAGGCGGTGGTGTCCGCGGCCCGGCGCACCGGCGCCCAGGCCGTCCACCCCGGCTACGGATTCCTCTCGGAGAACGCGGATTTCGCCGCGGCCCTGGGAGCAGCGGGTGTCGTGTTCATCGGCCCACCCGTCGACGCGATCAAGACGATGGGCGACAAGATCGCGGCCAAGGCGGCGGTCTCGGCGTTCGGCGTGCCCGTCGTCCCCGGCATCTCGCGGCCGGGCCTGACCGACGACGACCTGATTGCCGGGGTCGGTGACGTCGGCTTCCCGGTGCTGGTGAAACCGTCGGCAGGCGGTGGCGGCAAGGGGATGCGGGTGGTGCGCGACGCCGCCGAACTGCCCGCCGCCCTCGTGTCGGCCCGACGGGAGGCGGCCGCCGCGTTCGGTGACGACACGCTGTTCCTCGAACGGTTCGTGCTCAACCCGCGCCACATCGAGGTGCAGGTCCTCGCCGACGGCCACGGCAACGTCATCCACCTCGGGGAGCGGGAGTGCAGCCTGCAGCGCCGCCACCAGAAGGTGATCGAGGAGGCGCCCTCACCGCTGCTCGACGAGGCCACCCGCGCCAGGATCGGGGAGGCGGCGTGCGACACCGCGCGTAGCGTGGACTACGCCGGGGCGGGCACGGTGGAGTTCATCGTGTCGGCCGACCGGCCCGATGAGTTCTTCTTCATGGAGATGAACACCCGCCTGCAGGTCGAGCACCCGGTCACCGAGATGGTCACCGGTGTGGATCTCGTGGAGCAGCAGGTCCGCATCGCCGCGGGGGAGAAACTGACGATCGCCCAGGGCGACGTCACCCTGCGCGGCCACGCCGTCGAGGCCCGCGTCTACGCCGAGGACCCGGGCCGCGGATTCCTGCCGACCGGTGGCACCGTCCACGGGCTGGCCGAACCCGGCGGTGCCGGCGTCCGGGTCGACTCGGGCCTGAGCCGCGGCGCGGTGGTGGGCAGCGACTACGACCCGATGCTGGCCAAGGTGATCGCTCACGGGTCCGACCGTCCGGCGGCGCTGCGGGCGCTCGATCGCGCGCTGGCGCAGACAGCGGTCCTCGGCGTGGACACGAACGTCGAGTTCCTGCGATTCCTGCTCACCGACCCGGATGTCGTCGCGGGCCGGCTCGACACCGGTCTGCTCGACCGCCGGGCGCCCGACTACGCGCAGGCACCGGTGCGCGACGAGGATCTCATCGCCGCGGCCGCGCACCTGTGGCTACGGGCGTGGCCTGCACCCGGCGGCGACCTGTGGGCGGTGCCGATGGGCTGGCGCGTCGGTGACCACGCTCCCACGACGCATCGCCTGCAGTCCGGTGAGCGCACCGATCACGTCCACCTGACCGGCACCCCGCGGGCCGCCACGGCGCGGGTCGAGGACGGCGAAACCCGTTCGCTGTCGGCCACGCTCGACGGCGACCGGCTCGTCGTCACCCTCGACGGTCTGCGCACCGAGTACCTCGTCGCCGCCGACGGCGAGCAGATGTGGCTGGCCGGCGCAGGCCGGACGGTCGCGGTCGCCGAGGTCCGCGAGGCCCCGGTGCGCCAGGACGACGCCCACAGCGGCGATGCCGAGCTGACCAGCCCGATGCCGGGTTCGGTCGTGGCCGTCGGCATCGACGACGGGGCGACCGTGACGAAGGGGACCGTGGTGGTCACCGTCGAGGCGATGAAGATGGAACACGCCCTGACCGCACCCGTCGACGGTGTGGTCGAACTGCTCGTCGCGGTCGCCGACCAGGTCAAGGTGGGCCAGCCGCTGGCACGGATTGTCGCTACCGACAAAGGAGATCAGTCATGACGGACTTTCTGTCGTCCGGCACCCTGCCGGACCACTACGAACAACTCGCCAAGACCGTGCGCGACTTCGCCCGCACCGTCGTGGCACCGGTCGCCGCCAAACACGACGAGGAGCATTCGTTCCCGTACGAGGTGGTGCGCGGCATGGCCGACATGGGGCTGTTCGGCCTGCCGTTCCCCGAGGAGTACGGCGGGATGGGCGGGGACTATTTCGCGCTGTGCCTGGCCCTGGAGGAACTCGGCAAGGTCGACCAGAGCGTGGCGATCACACTCGAGGCCGGCGTGTCGCTCGGCGCGATGCCGGTGTACCGGTTCGGCAACGAGGCCCAGAAGCGGGAGTGGTTGCCGCAGTTGACCAGTGGCCAAGCGCTCGCGGCGTTCGGGCTGACCGAACCCGGCGGCGGCAGCGACGCCGGGGCGACCAAGACCGCTGCAAAATCGGATGGATCAACGTGGGTCATTAATGGCAGTAAGCAGTTCATCACGAACTCGGGCACCGACATCACCAAGCTGGTCACGGTCACCGCCGTCACGGGCGAGACCGACGGGCGCAAGGAGATCTCGTCGATCCTCGTACCCGTGCCGACCGAGGGGTTCACCGCCGAACCGGCCTACAACAAGGTGGGGTGGAACGCCTCCGACACGCATCCGCTGTCGTTCGACGACGTCCGGGTGCCGGAGGAGAACCTGCTCGGTGAGCGGGGCCGCGGCTACGCGAACTTCCTGCGCATCCTCGACGAGGGCCGGATCGCGATCGCCGCCCTGTCGGTCGGCGCGGCGCAGGGGTGTGTCGACGAGAGTGTCCGGTACGCCAAGGAGCGGGAGGCCTTCGGACGCACCATCGGCAGCAACCAGGCCATCGCGTTCAAGATCGCGCGGATGGAGGCGCGTGCCCACACGGCGCGCACCGCCTACTACGACGCCGCGGCGCTGATGCTGTCCGGTAAACCGTTCAAGAAGGAAGCCGCGATCGCCAAGCTGGTGGCCAGCGAGGCCGCGATGGACAACGCCCGCGACGCCACACAGATCTTCGGCGGCTACGGCTTCATGAACGAGTTCACCGTCGCGCGGCACTACCGCGACAGCAAGATCCTCGAAATCGGCGAGGGGACAACCGAAGTCCAGCTCATGCTGATCGCGCGGCAGGCGGGCCTGTGAGCGGTGACAAGCGGATCGTCGTCCAGCGCGGGCTGTGGTTCGAGGAGTTCGAGACCGGGGTGCTCTACCAGCACCGGCCCGGCCGCACCATCACCGAGGCCGACAACGTCCTGTTCACCACGCTGACCATGAACACGCAGGCGCTGCATCTCGACGCCGCGTTCTCCGACGCGCTGCCGCCGTTCAACCAGCGGCTGGTCAACTCGATGTTCACGCTCTCGACGCTGGTGGGCCTGTCGGTCGCACAGCTCACGCAGGGCACGATCGTCGGCAACCTCGGCTTCGGCGAGGTGGCGTTCCCGAAACCGCTGTTCCACGGCGACACCCTCTACGCGGAGACCGAGGTGCTCGAGAAGCGCGAGTCCAAGAGCCGGCCGGGGGAGGGCATCGTGACGTTCGCCCACGTCGGGCGCAACCAGCACGGCGACATCGTCGCCACCGCGTCGCGAAAGACCATGGTGCGCAAGCAACCCGTCGAGGAGGCCTGATGATTGGCACCGGACCCGGGTGGCTGTTCTGCCCCGCCGACCGGCCCGAGCGGTTCGAAAAGGCCGCCTCCGCAGCCGATGTGGTGATCCTCGACCTCGAAGACGGGGTGGCCGCCAAGGACCGCGAGGCGGCCAGGCGGGCGCTCGTCGACACTCCGCTCGATCCGGCGCGCACCGTGGTCCGGATCAACCCCGCGGCCACGCCCGACCACGAACTCGACCTGAAGGCGTTGGCGCGGACGGACTACACGACCGTCATGCTCGCCAAGACCGAGAGCGCCGACCAGGTGGGGGCGCTCGCACCGCTGGACGTCGTGGCGTTGATCGAGACCCCGCTGGGCGCGCTCAGCGTCGTGGAGGTGAGCCGGGTGGACAACACCGTCGCCGTGATGTGGGGCGCCGAGGATCTGCTGGCCGTGCTCGGCGGCACCTCGAGTCGGCGGCCCGACAACTCCTACCGGGACTTCGCCGTCCACGTGCGGTCGCAGTCGCTGCTCGCCGCCAAGGCCTACGGCCGCATGGCCCTGGACTCGGTCTACCTCGATATCAAGGACCTCGACGGGCTGCGGGCGGAGGTCGACGACGCCGTCGCGGTCGGGTTCGACGCCAAGGTCGCCATCCATCCCACCCAGGTCGCGGTGATCCGCGACGGCTACCGGCCCACCGACGAACAGGCCGACTGGGCCCGTCGCGTCCTGGACACGGCGCGCGGTGAACGCGGCGTCTTCCAGTTCGAGGGCATAATGGTGGATGCCCCAGTGCTGAGGCGAGCGGAGCGCATCGTCGCGTTGGCGCCACACCCAGGCAGCTGACGGACAGCCCTGACACCAAGGGTCCTGCTCCGACCGCCACACGCTGAGCACCTGAAGTCGTCGGACGGCGAAACATGCCGTCGATGCGACCTGAAGGAGGCGGTATGGCCGGCGTCGATATGGACCCCGTGCAGCTGGTGGGTGCCGACGGCACACCGAGCGCACACCATCGCCACAGCCGCGACCTGCCTCCGGAGACCCTCTCCTGGTTGTACGAGACGATGGTCGTCACCCGCGACCTCGACACCGAGTTCGTGCACCTGCAGCGTCAGGGTGAGCTCGCGCTCTACGCGTCCTGCCGCGGTCAGGAAGCCGCCCAGGTCGGCGCCGCCGCCTGTCTGCGCAAGACCGACTGGCTGTTCCCGCAGTACCGGGAGATCGGTGCGTTCCTGCTGCGCGGCATCGCCCCGGCGCAGATGGCGGCGGTCTGGCGAGGCAAGTGGCACGGCGGGCTGGAGTTCACGGCGAAGTGCTGCGCGCCCATCTCGATCCCGATCGGCACCCAGGGGCTGCACGCCGTGGGGGCCGCGATGGCCGCCCAACGCCTCGGCGAGGATTCCGTGACGGTCGTGTTCCTCGGCGACGGCGCCACCAGCGAGGGCGACGTCCACGAGGCGATGAACCTGGCCGCCGTCTATCAGGTGCCGTGCGTGTTCTTCGTCCAGAACAACCAGTGGGCGATCTCGGTGCCGGTGGAGCGGCAGGTGGCCGGTCCGTCGATCGCCCACCGCGCCGCCGGGTACGGCATGCCGGGTGTGCGGGTCGACGGTAACGACGTGCTGGCCTGCTTCGCGGTGATGTCGGAGGCGGCCGCGCGCGCCCGCGGAGGCGGCGGGCCGACGCTGATCGAGGCGGTCACCTACCGGCTCGGACCGCACACCACGTCCGACGATCCCAGCCGGTACCGCGAGCAGTCCGAGGTCGAGCGGTGGCAGGCGCTCGACCCCATCCCGCGCTACCGCACCTACCTGCAGAACGTCGGCGTGTGGACGGAACGACTGGAGGAGCGGGTGTCCGCCAGGTCGAAACGGCTTCGCGCGGAACTGCGCGAAGCGGTGGTCGGTGCGCCCGATGTCGATGTCGCCGAGGTGTTCGACACGGTCTACCACGACATCACCCCGGACCTGGCCGAGCAGCGCGACCGGTTGCTCGCCGAGTTGGCGAAGGAGGCGTGACATGACCCAGTTGATCGAGCGGCCCGCCGGCGCGAACGGCGACGACCGGCCGTTCCTCACCCACGTCACGCCGGTCACCGAGCTGACCATGGTGCAGGCCGTCAACCGCGCCTTGCACGACGCCATGGCCGCCGACGACCGCGTGCTGGTCTTCGGCGAGGACGTCGCGACGCTGGGCGGGGTGTTCCGGGTGACCGAGGGACTTGCCGAGACCTTCGGCGAGCGACGATGTTTCGACACGCCCCTCGCCGAGTCGGCGATCGTCGGGATCGCGATCGGCATGGCGATCCGCGGCTTCGTGCCGGTGCCCGAGATCCAGTTCGACGGCTTCGCCGCCCCGGCGTTCGACCAGGTGGTCAGCCACCTCGCGAAGTACCGTATGCGCACGCGTGGCGACGTGGACATGCCGGTGACGATCCGCATCCCGTCGTTCGGCGGAATCGGTGCGGTGGAACACCATTCGGAATCGACGGAGACGTACTGGGTGCACACCGCCGGCCTCAAGGTGGTGACACCGTCCGGTCCGTCCGATGCGTACTGGCTGCTGCGGCACGCGATCGCCGCTCGCGACCCGGTGATCTACCTGGAACCGAAACGGCGGTATTGGGCGCGCGAACCGGTGGACACCGCTGTGCCGGGTCTCCCGATCGGCCGGGCGGCGGTGCGCCGCGAGGGCGCCGACGTCACGGTGCTCACCTACGGCCCGCTGGTGGCGACGGCCCTGTCCGCCGCCGAGCATGCAGCGGCCGAATGCGATTGGTCGCTGGAGGTCGTCGACCTGCGCTCGCTCAACCCGCTCGACTTCGACACCGTGGCCGCGTCGGTGATCAAGACGGGCCGCGCCGTGGTGATGCACGAGGGGCCGCGGACACTGGGCTTCGGCGCCGAACTGGCCGCGCGGATCTCCGAAGAGTTGTTCTACGACCTGGAAGCGCCGGTGTTGCGCGCCACCGGGTTCGACACCCCGTATCCTCCGGCGCGGCTCGAGAAGCTGTGGCTGCCGGGGGTGGACCGATTGCTCGACTGTGTGCAGCGGACCCTGGAGATGCCATGAGCGTGCAGGACTTCCTGGTGCCCGACCTCGGTGAGGGTCTGCAGGACGCGGCGATCACCTCCTGGGCGGTCGAGGTGGGGGACGAGGTCGAGCTCAACCAGACGCTGTGCACCGTGGAGACGAACAAGGCCGAGGTGGAGATTCCGAGCCCGTACGCCGGGCGGGTTGTCGAGCGTGGGGGAGACGAAGGGCAGACCCTCGACGTGGGCGCCCTGCTGGTGCGGATCTCGACATCGGAATCGGTTGCTCCGCAACGTCGACCGGTGCTGGTGGGGTACGGCGCGGACGAGGCGATGGATGCCAGCAGACGCACCCGCGCACCGTCGGCGCGTCCGCGAGCCAAGCCGCCGGTGCGCAAACTGGCCGCTGAGTTGAACGTGAACCTGGCCGAAGTGCCGCCATCGGGTGAGGATGGGATCGTCACCCGGGAGGACGTCCAGCATGCGGCCGCTGACGTGAGCGACACGACCACGGTGCGGGGCGTCCAGGCCGAGATGGCACGGCGGATGTCGTTGTCGCGGCGGGAGATTCCGGATGCGCACGCCGGCATCACGGTGGACGGCAGCGCGCTGTTGCGGCTGCGCGACAGGCTGCATGACGCGGACCCGCCGGTGACGCCGTTCGTGTTGACCCTTCGCCTGCTGACGGTGGCGCTGCAGCATCATCCGGCGCTCAACGCGACGTGGATCGAGACGGCCGACGGCCCGCAGATCCACCGGCACAGAGCGATTCACCTCGGATTCGGTGTCGCCGCACCGCGGGGGCTGTTGGTTCCCGTGATCGCGGATGCCCACGACAAGACCACCCGCGAGCTCGCCGCGGCGGTGGCACGGCTGGTGGACGAAGCGCGCACCGGACGGGTGCGCCCTGCCGAACTATCGGGGTCGACGTTCACCGTCTCGAATTTCGGCGCGCTCGGGCTGGACGAGGGCGTGCCGGTGATCAATCACCCCGAGGCCGCGATCCTGGGAATGGGTTCGTTGAAGCCGCGCGCGGTGGTGGTCGACGGCCAGGTGGTCGCCCGCCCGACGATGACGCTGACGTGCGCCTTCGATCACCGCATCGCCGACGGGGCCACCGTGGCGGCTTTCCTGGGTGAGTTGCGCGAGCTGGTGGAGACGCCGGAGCTCGCGCTTCTCGACCTGTGAGCTACCTGCGCTTGGCGGCGGCGAGGCGGCGGGCGAACTCCGGCGATTCGATGGACGACGCCTGAGGACCGAGTTCGATGTCGACCGCCGTGCGGTGCTGTTCGGTGTCGACTGTGCCCGGGTTCGCGGTCGCCCGCATCGATGCCTTCGTCGCCAGCACGACATCGCGTGGTGCGGCCGCGGGCCCGGCGGCCAGGTCGCGCGCGGCGGAGACGGGGTCGTCGGCGACCCCGAGGGCGAGGCCGTAGCGGACCGCGGTCTCGGCGTCGAAACGCTTACCGAACAGCAGAGCCGCCTTGGCGACCTCGGGCCCGACGGCCCGCTGCAGCATCCAGGTCGCCCCGCCGCCGGGATGGATGCCGAGTTTCTGGAAGCGCGGGTCGAACAGGGCATTCGGGCCCGCGATCCGAACATCCGCCGCGAGCGCCAGGTTCAGTCCGGCGCCGACGGCCGCCCCGTTCACGGCCGCGATGGTCGGGAGCGTGCAGTGGGCCACCGCCAGGAAGCCGTCGTAGATGCGGCGCAATCCATCCTCGGTGGCCTCGCCCAGCGCCGTCAGATCCGCACCCGCGCAGAACGCCTTACCCGCCCCGGTGACGATCACCGCGTGCACCTGGGCGTCGGCTTCCGCGGCCTCGACGGCCGCGCGCAGGGCGGCGGACATCTCGAAGGTCACCGCGTTGCGGCGGTCGGGATCGTTGACGGTGATCAGGGCGACGTGATCGTCGACCTGCATCAGCACTGAATCAGACACGCGCCCACCCTAGCCAGCCTCGTCGTCCTCGCCGTGGTCCCCGCCCGCTGTGCGGTCGGTGAGGTAGCGGTGGGGGTGGAAGTGGTTGTTGACTCTCGGTTGGCCGGTGTCGAGGTGTTCGGGTGGGATCCAGTGGGTGCGGCCGTCGCCGGGGCGCACGGTGGTCCATCCGGTCTCTTCGATGAGCAGGTTGGCGGGTTGGCAGGCCAGGGTTTGGGTGTCGATATCGGTGCGGCCGCCATCGCAGAAGTCGTCGGTGTGGTGGGCCTCGGTCCAGTAGAACGGCACCGTGCAGTGCGGGTGGGTGCAGCCCCGATCCCGCGCGAACAGGGCGAGGCGTTGGGCGGTGGTGGCGGTGCGTGTGGCGCGGCCGAGGTAGAGGATTTCTTCGGTGTGGTCGTCGAACACGGCCAGGTAGTGGCGGGAGTGGCCGGCCAGGCGGATGAGGTCGCGCACCGGGAGGCGGTTGCCGCCGCCGGTGTGGGCCCAGCCGGCGGCGCGTTCGAGTTCGCTGAGGGTGGCGGTGGCCACGATGCCGGCGGGTACGCCGGCGACCCGGCCCAGGGCGCCGGAGGCGACGGCGTCGCCGAGGGCGCGGGTCAGCGCGTCGTGGTGGCGTTGGCCGGGGGTGCGGTCGTCGCGGCCGGTGACCGCGTCGTCGTGGGGCAGGTTGTGGCCGGGGGCGGCGTACTTGGCGGCGATGACATCCCAGTAGGCGCGGGCTTCGGGGGTGAGCCAGCCTTCGATGCGGCTCATCCCGTCGGCCTGCTGACGGCCCACCCGGAGGTGGCGGCGGCGGCGCAGGGTCTGGTGGTCGGGTTCGGTGCCGTCCTGGTCGATGAACCCCAACAGGGTCTCGGCGACCTGCTTGAACTGATCCGGACGCAACTCGATCGCGTGGGTGACCAGATCGCGTTCGTAGTCGTCACGGCGCGCGGCCGACACCCAGACCGGCAGCTTCCGGATGAAGTCCTGGATGACCCGCACATGCGCGACCCCGATATCGCCACGGGCCACCGCGGCCGCGGTATGGCTCAACTCGGTCTGCACGCGTTCCCCGTGAATCGTGTAGCGGGGACCCAACTGGGCGGCGTCGGTGATCCGGTTCCGGGCGTCGGTGGCCGTGATGCGCAGGTGGTTGGCCAACACCTCGCGGATGGAGGTGGCGCCCAAAGCGTGGGGGTCGGCGCCGATCAGGCGCGCGGTGAGCCGGTGCTCCACGGCCGGGACCGCCCAGACGGCGTGTTTGATGCGGTCGAGTTCGGCCACCACCTGCGGGTCGGTCAGGTCGTCGATCGGAGCGGTCTGCAGGTCGGCGACCGCCGCCCGCAGGCGGTCGACCGCTGCGCTGAAGTCCCCATCCATATCTCGAACACTAGTTCGAGGGTCCGACAAAACCCGGCCGCGATGTGACAGCTGAAACCACTGTGGCGCAGATTTTTTCGCGCCGGGACTCGCTGCGCTACTGGTCCCCGGTCCGGTACTGCGGAGCCCCCCGCTCGCGGAAACGGCGCCCGGTCATCTTCTGCGCCTCGATGCGGATGAAGTGGTCCCGCCTGCCGTCCACCCACGGTTCGACGAAAGTTCCTGACACTTCGGTCAATTCGTCGATATCGGTGATCGGGTGCGCCGTTCCGACGATCGTCACGCTCCACCCCGTGTGCAGATCGGCGTCCAGTTCGTCGGCCTCGAACGCCACGGTGGCGTTCTGCTTCGCCGCATCGAGTTTCGCGCCACCCGCCACCCTGATGACGACGTCGTCGCGCTTCATCCGGAAGTTGACCGGATGGACGGCGGGCAGGCCGTCCTCGGTGAACACCAGACGGCCCACTCGCACACCGGCCAGCAGATCGAGGCACTGCCTGCGGTTGAGGACATCGAGTTGCTGTCCCTTGGTCATGGTCATCAATCTTCCTGTGCGAGTCGCGCGGTGGCGACAGGCGGGCTTCGCCGCAGTCATCAGTGTCCGCCATGCGGCCTGTGCGGGGAAGGGACCAAAGGCCCTACGCGGCGCGGCCGCAGCGAGAGCACACTGACCACGGTCGAGGCGACGACGCCCGGAAAGGAATCTGCCATGTCCACTGCGGTTCATCCCGAGATCGTCGTCGGGGTCGACGGGTCTGCCGGATCCCACGCCGCCGTTCGTTGGGCCGCTCGCGAGGCGGCGATGCGCCGGGTTCCGCTTCGCCTCCTCCACGTGCTGGCCACCGACGTCAGCGCGGCGTGGGCGATGGCCGTCCCGGCTGCGCCGTTACCTGCCGAGTACTTCGAGAGCCGCGAACAGGATGGCCGCGCCGTTCTCGCCGACGCCGAAACGGTCGCGAAGGACGCAGGCGCGGTCGACGTCACCACGCAGCTCATCCACTCCGCGTCGGTGCCCGGACTCGTCGATGCCGCCAAGGAAGCCGACATGGTGGTCGTGGGCACCCGCGGGCACGGTGCGGTGAAGCGTCTGCTGCTCGGCTCGGTGAGCACCGGAGTGCTGCATCACGCGCGCTGCCCCGTCGCGGTCATCCGTGCCGACGCCGAGCCGGCGGCCGAGACCGCGCCCGTCGTCGTCGGCGTCGACGGTTCGCGGGCTTCCCAACGCGCCGTCGAGATCGCGTTCGAAGCGGCGTCCATGCGAGGTGTCGACCTCATAGCGCTGCACAGCTGGAGTGACCGCAACGAGTCGCTGCATCCGTACGTCGACTGGTCGGCCGTGCAGGCCCCGGCCGAGGAGATGCTGGCCGTCAGCCTGGCCGGTTGGTGTGAGCGCTATCCGGACGTGACGGTGCACCGCAAGTCGGTGTTCGACCGGCCCGCCGAGCATCTGCTCGAGCTCTCGGAGTCCGCACAGCTCCTCGTCGTGGGTAGCCACGGCCGTGGCGGGTTCGCGGGCATGCTGCTGGGCTCGGTCAGCACCGCGGTGGTGCAGGCCGCGCGCACGCCGGTGATCGTGGCACGCGGCCGCTGAAGTCCGCCATACAAAACACAGAGCGCCCCCGGCAGGAATCGAACCTGCGACCTAGGGATTAGAAGGCCCTTGCTCTATCCAACTGAGCTACGGAGGCAGCGTCGGTGAGTGTATCTCGCCGCGCGCGGGGCACCACCACTCCACGCGCAAAGCCGTACCCGTCCGCGCGGCGGCGGGCTAGCGTGGTGTCGACAGTCATCAACGACACCGTCGACAGGAGGGCACCGGGGTGGCAACGAGCGACGTGCCGGAATTGGATGCCGCGGGGTTGCCGGAGGAGCTCAGCCCGTTCGACCAGATCCTGCACCGCGGCGAGGCCAACCCCCGCACGCGCTCGGGCATCCTGACGATCGAGATCCTCGACACCACGCCGGACTGGACCCGGTTCCGCACGCGTTTCGAGCACGCCTCCCGCAAGGTGCTGCGGCTGCGCCAGAAGGTGGTGACGCCAACCCTGCCGACGGCCGCACCGCGCTGGGTCGTCGACCCCGACTTCAACCTCGACTTCCACGTCCGGCGGGTCCGCATCCCCGAGCCCGGCAACATCCGGCAGCTGATCGACCTCGCCGAGATCGCGCTGCAGTCACCGCTGGACATCTCCCGCCCACTGTGGACCGCCACGCTGGTCGAAGGCCTCGAGGGCGGTCGGGCCGCGACCATGTTGCACTTCAGCCACGCGGTGACCGACGGGGTCGGCGGTGTCGAGATGTTCGCCAGCGTCTACGACCTGGAACGCGATCCGCCGCCCAGTGAGGTACCGCCACTGCCGATCCCGCAGGATCTCTCGCCGAACGACCTCATGCGCCAGGGACTCAACCGGTTGCCGTTCTCCATCCTCGGGGGTGTCCGCGGCGCGCTGGGCGGGGCGGCCGGCGTGGTGGGCAAGGTGGTGCGCGACCCGGTCTCGTCGGTCGGCGGGGTGGTCGACTACGCCCGGTCCGGAGCGCGCGTGGTGGGCTCGGTCGCCGAACCCTCGCCGCTGCTGCGCCGCCGCAGCCTCTCGACTCGCAGCGAGGCGATCGACATGTCGCTCGGTGACCTGCACAAGGCGGCCAAGGCCGCAGGCGGCTCCATCAACGATGCGTACCTCGCGGGCGTGTGCGGGGCGCTGCGCCTCTACCACGACGCGTTCGGCCTGCCGGTTCCCACGCTGCCGATGGCCGTACCCGTCAGCCTGAGGTCGGACGCCGACCCGGCGGGCGGAAACCGCTTCGTCGGGGTCAACCTCGCCGCTCCGATCGGCGTGGTGGATCCGCGCGAGCGCATCGCCGAGGTGCGGGCACAGATGACGCGCAAGCGCGAGGAGCGCGCGCTCGACATGGTCGGGGCCATCGCGCCCGTCGCGAGTCTGCTGCCCGACACGGTGCTCGAGGCCATGGCCGGCTCGGTCGTCAACTCCGACGTCCAGGCCAGCAACGTGCCGGTCTATGCGGGCGACACCTACATCGCGGGTGCAAAGATATTGCGCCAGTATGGAATCGGCCCGCTGCCCGGTGTCGCGATGATGGTCGTGCTGGTATCGCGTTCGGGCTTCTGCACGGTCACCGCCCGCTACGACCGCGCCTCGATCACCGATCCGGACCTGTTCGCCGAATGCCTGCTCGCCGGCTTCGACGAGGTACTCGCCATCGGTGGTCCCGGCCGCGCCGGCCCCGCCTCGTTCACCCTGCCTTCTGAAACACCGTCACCGAAGGGGAGTGCGCCACAATGAGTCCGGACGATGGTCAGCGGTCCGAGCGGCGCGCCCTGCGCCTGCCGGGATCGGTCGCGGAGATCCTGGCTGCACCGGAGGGTCCGCAGGTCGGCGCGTTCTTCGACCTCGACGGCACCCTGGTGGCCGGGTTCACCGGCGTCATCATGACGCGGGACCGGTTGCGCCGCAGGCAGATGAGTGTGGGCGAATTCATCGGCATGGTGCAGGCCGGGCTCAACCACCAACTGGGCCGGTCCGAGTTCGAAGACCTCATCGGCAAGGGTGCGCGCATGCTGCGCGGCAGTTCGCTCAGCGACATCGACGAGCTCTCCGAACGGCTCTTCCTGCAGCACGTCCGCGACCGCATCTACCCCGAGATGCGCGCCCTGGTGCGCGCGCACATGGCGAGGGGCCACACCGTCGTGCTCAGTTCGTCGGCGCTGACGGTGCAGGTCGAGCCGGTCGCGCGGTACCTCGGCATCCACAACGTCCTGAGCAACAAGTTCGTGACCGACGACGACGGGTGCATCACCGGTGAGGTGGTCCGGCCCATCCTGTGGGGGCCGGGGAAAGCCCATGCGGTGCAGGCGTTTGCGACCCGCAACGGCGTGGACCTGTCGAAGAGTTACTTCTACGCCGACGGGGACGAGGACGTGGCCCTGATGTACCTCGTCGGCAACCCGCGCCCGACCAATCCTGCGGGCAAGCTCGCCGCCGTCGCAGCCAAGCGCGGGTGGCCGGTACTCCGGTTCACCAGCCGCAGCGGCAGCAATCCGCTGTCGCAGCTGCGGACCGTCGCCGCCATCGGCTCCGTGGTTCCGGTCGCCGCGAGCGCCATCGGGGTGGGCCTGCTCAGCCGCAACCGGCGCACCGGGGTCAACTTCTTCACCTCCACGTGGAGCCGGCTGCTGCTCACCACCGCCGGCATCAACCTCGACGTGCTCGGGCGGGAGAACCTGACCGCGCAGCGGCCCGCGGTGTTCCTTTTCAACCACCGCAACCAGGCGGATCCGCTGATCGCGGGCCGGCTGGTCGAGAGCAATTTCACGACGGTGGGCAAGAAGGAGCTCGAGAACGATCCGCTGATCGGCACCATCGGGAAGGTGATGGACGCGGCCTTCATCGACCGCGACGACCCCAAGGCCGCGGTCGAAGGTTTGCGCAAGGTCGAAGAGCTTGCCCGCAAAGGCATTTCGATACTCATCGCCCCCGAGGGCACCCGCCTGGACACCACCGAGGTGGGCGAGTTCAAGAAGGGCCCCTTCCGCATCGCGATGTCGGCCGGAATCCCGATCGTGCCCATCGTCATCCGCAACGCCGAGGTGGTCGCCGCGCGCGATTCGAGCACGTTCAACCCGGGCACCGTCGACATCGCGGTCTATCCGCCCATCCCGACCGACGACTGGACGGTGGAGGATCTGCCGAACCGCATCGCCGAGGTCCGGCAGATCTACCTCGACACCCTCAAGGCGTGGCCGCAGGGCAAGCTGCCGGTGCCCGCGCTGTACAAGCGCTCACCCGGCGAGACGGTGGAGCCGAGGAAGGTCGCCGAGGCGTCCCCGAAGAAGAAGCCCGCCAAGAAGGCCGAGAAGAAGCCCGCCAAAAAGGCGCCTGCCAAGAACGCCGCGGCGAAAGGCCGACAGTGACGCTGCCCGACGACTACTACGCCAGTTTCAGCACCACCGACGATGCGCTGGTGCTGGCGGCGGCGTCGTCGCCCGCCGAGGTCGAACTGCTCGACGAATGGCTGGCCGCCCAACGCCGCGACAACCCCGACGTCAACGTCGAGGTTCTGCAGTTGCCCGTCGACGGCGAGCCGTCGCCCAGTGTGCTCGCGCAACTGGTCGAGGAACTCGAGGCCGACGAGGACCGCACCGTGGTGCCGGTGCGGGTGTTCTGGGTGCCCGCGGGCCTGCCCACGCGGTCGAAGGTGGTGGCGCTCATCTCGGGCCGCGACACCTACCGCCCGCCGGAGGTGCTGCAGCGTCGCATCCTCAAACGGGACCGGACCCGTGCTCGCGTCATCGCCGGTGAACCGGCCAAGGTCTCCGAGTTGCGTCAGCAGTGGCACGACCACACGGTGGCCGAGAACCCGCGCGAGTTCGCGCATTTCGTGATCCGCCGCGCGGTGCTGGCCATCGAGCGCGTCGAGTACCGGCTGCTGGGTCCGGAGTACAAGTCGCCGCGGCTGGTGAAGCCGGAGATCCTGGCCTCCACCAGGTTCCGCGCCGGTCTGGAGGAGATCCCCGGCGCGACGGTCGACGAGGCAGGCAAGATGCTCGACGAACTCGCCACCGGGTGGAGCCGAGTGTCGGTGGACCTCATCCCGAACCTCAGTCGGTTGATCACCAAGCGGGGGTTCGATCCCCATCTCGACTACGACCGGTCCGAGATCGCCCGGCTGCGGCGCGATCTGGAGAACCACCCCGCCGTACTGCTGTTCTCGCACCGGTCCTACCTCGACGGGGCGGTGGTGCCCGCGGCGATGCAGGAGAACCGGCTGCCCCCGGTGCACATGTTCGCCGGCATCAACCTGTCCTTCGGTTTCATGGGGCCGCTGCTGCGGCGCTCCGGGGTCATCTTCATCCGCCGCAACGTCGCCGGCGACCCGCTCTACAAGTACGTGCTCAAGGAGTACGTCGGGTACGTCGTGGAGAAGCGGTTCAACCTCAGCTGGTCCATCGAGGGCACCCGGTCGCGCACGGGGAAGATGTTGCCGCCCAAGCTCGGTCTGCTGGCCTACGTCGCCGACGCCTACCTCGCCGGCCGCAGCGACGACATCCTGCTGCAACCGGTGTCGATCAGTTTCGATCAGCTGCACGAGATCTCGGAGTACGCCGACTACGCCCGCGGTGGCGAGAAGACCCCCGAGGGGTTGAGCTGGCTGTACAACTACATCAAGGCGCAGGGGGAGCGCAGTTACGGCAAGATCTACGTCCGCTTCCCCGAAGCGGTGTCGATGCGCCAACATCTCGGTGAGCCCGGCGGTCCGATCGCGACCGACGAGTCCGCCAGGCGGTTGGCGATGCAGAAGATGGCCTTCGAGGTGGCCTGGCGCATTCTGCAGGTGACGCCGATCAACGCGACCGCGTTGGTGTCGGGGCTGTTGCTGACCACCCGTGGCGTCGCGCTCACCCTCGACCAGCTGCACCACACCCTGCAGGACGGGCTCGACTACCTCATGCGCAACGACATGCCGCTGACCAACAGCGCGCTGCGCCTGCGCACCACCGAGGGGGTGCTGTCCGCGGTCGACGCGCTGTCCAACGGTCACCCCGTCACCAAGGTCGACAGCGGGCGGGAACCGGTCTGGTACATCGCGGCCGAGGACGAACACGAGGCCGCGTTCTACCGCAACACCCTGATCCACGCCTTCCTCGAGACGTCGATCGTGGAGCTCGCGCTGGCATACGCGGCGCGCGCCGACGGCGACCCGACCGAGGCGTTCTGGTCGCAGGCGGCGCGGCTGCGGGATCTGCTGAAGTTCGACTTCTACTTCGCCGACTCGGCGGCGTTCCGCGAGCACGTCGCCGGGGAGATGTCGTGGCGGGCGGACTGGGAGTCCCAGCTCGCCGCCGGCGGCGAGCAGATCGACGCGCTGCTGCGGGAGAAGCGGCCTCTGATGGCCGGGGCGATGCTGCGGCCGTTCTTCGAGGCCTACGAGATCCTGGCGAGCGCGCTGCGCGACGCCCCCGCCGACATCGACGAGAAAGAGCTGACGACGCGGGCGATGGGGTTGGGCAGGCAGTACGTCGCGCAGGACCGGGTGCGCAGCAACGAATCGGTGTCGGCGCTGCTGTTCAGCACCGCCCGTCAGGTCGCCGCCGATCAGCAGCTGCTCGAGCCCGGCGCCGACCTCGAGGCGCGGCGCAGGGCGTTCTGCGACGAGCTGTGCGGGATCCTGGCCGACATGGACAAGGTCGACCGGTATGCGCGGGACCAGTTCATGGCCCGCGAAGCCGAACGGCGCCGCCGGGCGAAGACGGGATGAACCGCCCACCAGGGTGACGGCGAACACGCCATACCCTGGGAACATGACCACGGTTGCGGTGAAGGCGCGCACCAGCGCGGTGTGGCCGGTGCTGCTGGGGGTGGCGGCGCTGGCCGGCGTCACCGCCGCAGGCATCGGCGCCCTGTCGCTCGCGGACGCGCTGACCGCGACCGGGCTGCCCGACCCGGGGCCGGTCACCACCTACGGGCTGCCGTTCATGCGGGCCGCGGGCGAGATCGCCGCGGTGACCGCCGTCGGCGCCTTCCTGTTCGCCGCGTTCCTGGTGCCGCCGCAGGCCAACGGCGTGCTCGACGTCGCGGGCTACCGGGCCCTACGGTTGGGTACGGCGGCCTCGGCGGTGTGGACGGTGTGCGCGGTGCTGCTGGTGCCGCTGACCGTGTCGGACGTGTCCGGCCAGCCCCTGCGCGATCACCTCAACCCGGTCGAGATCTGGTCGGTGGCGGGCCTGGTCGACGTCGCGGGGGCGTGGCGGTGGACGGCGCTCCTGGCGGCCGTCGTCACGTTGGCGAGCCTGCCGGTGCTTCGGTGGGCGTGGACTCCGCCGCTGTTCGCCGGATCGCTGCTCACGCTGATGCCGCTGGGCCTGACCGGGCATTCCTCATCGGGTGGACAACACGATCTGGCCACCAACAGCCTGCTGATCCACCTCGTCGCCGGGGCGTTGTGGGCCGGTGGTCTGCTCGTGCTGCTGGTCCACACCCTGCGCGGTGGCGCGCACGGCGACGTGGCCGCCCGCCGGTTCTCCGCGGTCGCGCTCTGGTGTTTCGTCGCGATGGCGCTCAGCGGCATCGTCAACGCGCTGGTGCGCATCTTACCCGCCGACCTGTTCCGCACCGAGTACGGCGTCCTGGTGCTCGCGAAGGCGGCCGCGCTGGCGGCGCTGGGGGTCCTCGGCTACCTGCAACGTCGCAAGGGGGTGGCCGGTCTGCAGGCCGACCCGGGCGCGCGGGGTCCGCTGCTGCGGTTGGCGCTGGTCGAGGCGGTGGTGTTCGGTGTGACGTTCGGGATCGCGGTCGGCCTGGGCCGCACGCCGCCCCCTCCGCCGGGTTACGACCCCACCCCGGTGGAGGTTGAGATCGGCTACGACCTCGCGGGCCCGCCGACCGTCACGCGCATCCTGTTCGACTGGCGGTTCGACCTCATCGTGGGCAGCGCGGCGATCATCCTGGCGGCGGTCTACCTGGCCGGGTGGTGGCGGTTGCGGCGGCGCGGTGACGCGTGGCCCGCCGGGCGCACGGTGGCGTGGCTGCTCGGCTGCGCGACTCTGCTGATCACCACGTCGTCGGGGCTCGGCCGCTACATGCCCGCGATGTTCAGCGTGCACATGGTCGCGCACATGCTGTTGTCGATGCTGGTGCCGATCCTGCTGGTGCTCGGGGCGCCGGTCACGATGGCGCTGCGCGCGCTGCCCGTCGCGGGCAAGGGCAAGCCGCCCGGCCCGCGGGAGTGGCTGCTCGCAGCCCTGCACTCCCGGGTGTCACGCGTGCTCACCCACCCGATCGTCGCGCTGGCGCTGTTCGTCGCGGGGTTCTACGGGTTGTACTTCGGAGGTCTCTTCGAGGCCGCCGTCGACGACCACGCCGCCCACGTCTTGATGAACATCCACTTCCTGCTCAGTGGCTACCTTTTCTACTGGGTGGTGATCGGCGTCGACCCGACCCCCCGGCGCATCCCGCAGCTCGCCAAACTCGCGATCGTGTTCGCCTCGCTGCCGCTGCACGCGTTCTTCGGTGTGGTGCTGATGGGGATGAACTCGGTGCTGGCGGAGGGGTTCTACCGGTCCCTGCAGCTCGGCTGGCATGACGATCTGCTGGCCGATCAGAAGCTCGGCGGCAGTATCGCCTGGGCCGCGGGCGAGATCCCGTTGGTGGTCGTGCTGCTCGCGCTGCTCATCCAGTGGCGGCGCAGTGATCAGCGCGACGCCACCCGGCTCGACCGGGCGGCCGAGCGCGACCACGACGCGGACCTGGCCGCCTACAACGCGATGCTGGCCGAACTGGCCCGCCGCGAAGGTCGCTGACGGGGTCTGTCCACAGCGTCCGATTGATCCACAGCGCGCCGGGCGCCCCGACCCGGGCGGTGCCCGGTGTCGGAGTCCTGCCGGTGAATGGGCGGTACCGGCGAGACACCGCCGGCCAGTGGATCAGACACGAATCGAGGCCCATCATGTTCGAGACGCCCATCACCGTCGTCGGCAACATCGTCAACAACCCGTACCGGCAGCGGGTCGGCGATCAGGAGGTGATGCGGTTCCGGGTGGCCAGCAACTCCCGGCGCCGCACCGCCGAAGGATCCTGGGAGCCGGGCAACTCGCTGTTCGTCAGCGTGAGCTGCTGGGGCAAACTGGTCACCGGCGTCGGCGCCTCGCTCGGGAAGGGTGCGGCGGTGATCGTTGTTGGACACGTACACACCAGCGAGTACGACGACCGCGACGGCGTGCGCCGCACGTCGGTCGAGGTGCGGGCCACCGCGGTGGGCCCCGACCTCAGCCGCTGTGTGGCCCGGGTCGAGACGCTGCGCCAGTCCGCCCCCGGCGCCGCTGACCCGTCCGGGGACGCGGAATCCGGTGACGACGGCGGTGACATCGCGGGCGGGCCCACCGACCCCGGCGACCCCGACGCCCCGGAGGCGCTGCCACTGAGCGCCTAGCCGCATCCGGCCACGCCTAGGATGGGGCCCGCGGCAACAGACGTTGACCACGCTTTGAGAAAGGCAACACCACGGCATGGCCGAATTCATCTACACGATGCGCAAGGTCCGCAAGGCGCACGGCGACAAGGTCATCCTTGACGACGTCAACCTGAACTTCCTTCCGGGCGCAAAGATCGGCGTCGTCGGTCCGAACGCGGCCGGTAAGTCGAGCGTCTTGCGGATCATGGCCGGCCTGGACACCCCGAATAACGGTGACGCCTACCTGGCGCCCGGGGCCAGCGTCGGCATCCTGCAGCAGGAACCCCACCTCGACGAGTCGAAGACGGTCCGCGAGAACGTCGAGGACGGGGTGGCGATCAAGGCCAAGCTCAATCGGTACAACGAGGTCGCCGAGCTGATGGCGACCGACTACTCCGACGAGCTGATGGAGGAGATGGGCACCCTGCAGGAGGAGCTCGACGCCGCCGACGCCTGGGACATCGACAGCCAGCTCGAACAGGCGATGGACGCGCTGCGCTGCCCACCGCCCGACGAGCCCGTCACCCATCTCTCCGGTGGTGAGCGCCGCCGCGTCGCGCTGTGCAAGCTGCTGCTGAGCAAGCCGGACCTGCTGCTGCTCGACGAGCCGACCAACCACCTCGACGCCGAGAGCGTGCTCTGGCTCGAACAGCACCTCGCCGCCTACAAGGGCGCCATCCTGGCGGTCACCCACGACCGGTACTTCCTCGACAACGTCGCCGAGTGGATCCTCGAACTCGACCGCGGCCGCGCCTACCCGTACGAGGGCAACTACTCCACCTATCTGGAGAAGAAGGCCGAGCGCATCGCGGTGCAGGGCCGCAAGGACGCCAAGCTGCACAAGCGCCTGCAGGAGGAACTGGCCTGGGTGCGCTCCGGCGCCAAGGCCCGGCAGGCCAAGAACAAGGCCCGCCTCGGACGCTACGAGGAGATGGCCGCCGAGGCCGAGAAGTCGCGCAAGCTCGACTTCGAGGAGATCCAGATCCCGACGCCGCCGCGGCTGGGCAACGTCGTGGTCGAGGTCGAACACCTCGACAAGGGTTTCGAGGGCCGCACGCTGATCAAGGACCTGTCCTTCACGTTGCCCCGCAACGGGATCGTCGGCGTCATCGGACCCAACGGCGTCGGCAAGACGACGCTGTTCAAGACGATCGTCGGTCTGGAACAGCCCGACAGCGGCACCGTCAAGGTCGGCGAGACCGTCAAGCTCAGCTACGTCGACCAGAACCGCGCCGGCATCGACCCGAAGAAGAACGTGTGGGAGGTGGTCTCCGACGGCCTCGACTACATCGAGGTCGGGCAGAACGAGATCCCCTCGCGCGCCTATGTTTCGGCGTTCGGGTTCAAGGGGCCCGATCAGCAGAAGCCGGCCGGGGTGCTGTCCGGCGGTGAGCGCAACCGGCTCAACCTCGCGCTGACCCTCAAGGAGGGCGGCAACCTGATCCTGCTCGACGAACCCACCAACGACCTCGACGTGGAAACGCTGAGTTCGCTGGAGAACGCGCTGGAGAGCTTCCCCGGTTGCGCCGTGGTGATCTCTCACGACCGGTGGTTCCTCGACCGCACCTGCACGCACATCCTGGCGTGGGAGGGCGACGACGACAACGAGGCGAAATGGTTCTGGTTCGAAGGCAACTTCGGTGCCTACGAGGAGAACAAGGTGCAACGTCTCGGGGCCGAGGCCGCCCGTCCGCACCGGGTGACCCACCGCAGGCTGACTCGCGACTAGTCTCGCTCGTGCACCCTCCAACGACGGGCGGTGCGCGGGTGTGAGTCAGGAGTGATCCGCATGACGGGAACCGGTGCCGACGCAGCGCGCGACCCCTCGACGGACACGCTCGACCAGCTGGCGAAGGCCTACGCCGAGACGTATCGCGGACCGCAACAGGGGGAGTCGGCGGAGGACAGCGTGACGACGGGTCCGGTGAACCCGGCGGACATGCTGGAATCGTCGGACCTCGTGCTGGCCCATCACCGGCTCGCCGAGCGCAGGCAACCCGGCGAGACGCTCGTCGCGATGTACGGCGCCGACGGTGTCGGCCCCGCGCTGCAGGTGGTCACCGACCAGGCGCCGACGCTGATCGACTCGGTGACGGTGCTGCTGCACCGGCTCGGCGTCGCCTACCGGGCGATCATGAACCCGGTGCTGCGCGTGCGGCGCGGGTCCTCCGGTGAGTTGCTCGACGCGCGTCCGGTGTCCGAGGCGGCCGACGGCGACGGCGTCGACGAGGCGTGGATCCACATCGAGCTCACCGATTCCGCCGACCGCTCGTCGGTGGAGGCGGCCAGGCGGATGTTGCCGCGCATCCTCGCCGACGCCCGTCAGGTCGGCGTCGACGGCAGCGCCATGGTGGCGCGGCTGCAAGGGCTGGCCAACCACATCGAGGCCGACGCGGAGGGGCACTTCACCGCACCCGAGCGCAAGGACGTCGCGGCGCTGGCGCGCTGGCTCGCCGACGGACACTTCATCCTCATCGGCTGCCAGCGGTGTCCGGTCACCGATACCGAATCGTCGGTCGAGGCCGACAGCCGCCTCGGGGTGCTGCGGCTCCGCGAAGACGTCCTGCCGCCGCTGACCCGCGAGGGCGACCTGCTCGCCCTCGCGCAGGCCACGATCCCGAGCTACGTGCGCTACGGCGCCAACCCGTACATCATCGTCGTCCGCGAAGAGGGCGCAGGCGGCGAGGGTTACGACGCCGTCGAACACCGCTTCGTCGGCCTGTTCACGGTCGCCGCGATGAACGCCAATGTGCTGGGCATACCGCTGATCTCGCGGCGGGTCAACGAGGCACTGGCGATCGCCCAGCGCGACCCCAGCCATCCCGCGCAGCTGTTGCTCGACATCATCCAGACCATTCCGCGTCCGGAGCTGTTCGCGCTGAAGGCCGACGAACTGCTCGACATGGCGATGGCGGTCATCGATCTGGGCTCCCGCAGGCGCACGTTGCTGTTCCTGCGCGCGGACAGCCTCGCCCACTTCATCGCGTGTCTGGTGTACCTGCCGAGAGACCGCTACACCACCGCCGTCCGGCTCGAGATGCAGGACATCCTGGTCCGCGAGCTGGGCGGTGTGGGCATCGACTACTCCGCCCGGGTGAGTGAATCCCCCTGGGCGGTGGTGCATTTCACCGTCCGGCTCCCGGACGGTACGCGTCCCGGTGACGTCGACATCTCACCGGAGAACGAGGAGCGCATCCAGCGTGCACTCACCGAGGCCGCCCGCACCTGGGGTGACCGGTTGCTCGGCGCGGTCGCGTCCGGAGACCTGGAGCAGGAAGCGGCCGAGCACTACGCCGTCGCGTTCCCCGAGGATTACAAACAGGCGGTCGCACCGGCCGAAGCGATCGGTGACATCGCGATCATCGAGGCGCTGCAGGACAATTCGGTCAAACTTCTGTTCGCCGAGGGCGGAGAGGACCGGGTCGGCAAGCTCACCTGGTATCTCGGCGGACGGTCGGCATCCCTGAGCCACCTGCTGCCCATGCTGCAGTCCATGGGTGTCGTCGTCCTCGAGGAACGCCCATTCACGGTGACCCGCCCCGACGGTCTGGCCGTGTGGATCTACCAGTTCAAGATCCGGCCGCACCACACCATGCCCGAGTCGAAGGGCGACAAGTCCGACCGGGACGCGACCGCGGCCCGGTTCGCCGACGCGGTCACCGCGATCTGGAACGGCCGCATGGAGATCGACCGGTTCAACGAACTGGTGCTGCGGGCCGGGCTGACCTGGCCGCAGGTGATGGTGCTGCGGGCATATGCGAAGTACCTGCGGCAGGCCGGGTTTCCGTACAGCCAGGCATTCATCGAATCGGTGGTCAACGACAATCCGCACACCGCGCGGTCGCTGGTCGAACTGTTCGAGGCGCTGTTCGACCCGACCGAGGCCGCCAAGGACCGCGACGCCCAGAGTGCGGCCGCGGCCGTGGCGGCCGACATCGACGCGCTCACGGGCCTCGACACCGACCGGGTGCTGCGCGCGTTCGCCTCGATGATCCAGGCCACGCTGCGCACCAACCATTTCGTCGGGCGCGCGGAGTCAGCGCGGGCGCGCGACGTGCTCGCCGTCAAACTCGACCCCGGCCTGATCGACGAACTCCCGCTGCCCCGGCCGAAATTCGAGATCTTCGTGTACTCGCCCCGGGTCGAGGGCGTGCACCTGCGGTTCGGCCACGTCGCCCGCGGAGGTCTGCGGTGGTCGGACCGGCGCGAGGACTTCCGCACCGAGATCCTGGGTCTGGTCAAGGCGCAGGCGGTGAAGAACGCCGTGATCGTGCCCGTCGGCGCCAAGGGCGGGTTCGTCGTCAAACAGCCGCCGGTCCCGACCGGGGACGCCGCCGCGGACCGCGACGCCCAGCGCACCGAGGGAGTGGACTGCTACACGCTGTTCATCAGCGGCCTGCTGGACGTCACCGACAACGTCGACAAGGTCAGCGGCGAGGTCGTCGCACCCCCCGACGTGGTCCGCCGCGACGGGGACGACGCCTATCTCGTGGTGGCCGCCGACAAGGGCACCGCGACGTTCTCCGACACCGCCAACGAGGTGGCCAAGTCCTACGGCTTCTGGCTGGGTGACGCCTTCGCGTCCGGTGGGTCGGTCGGCTACGACCACAAGGCGATGGGCATCACCGCCAAGGGCGCCTGGGAGTCGGTCAAACGCCACTTCCGGGAGATGGGCGTGGACACCCAGTCGGAGGACTTCACGGTCGTCGGGATCGGCGATATGAGCGGTGACGTGTTCGGCAACGGGATGCTGCTGTCCGAACACATCCGGCTCGTCGCCGCCTTCGACCACCGCCACGTCTTCCTCGACCCCGACCCGGACGCGGCGACGTCGTTCCGGGAGCGCCGGCGGCTGTTCGGCCTGCCCCGCTCGTCATGGGAGGACTACGACCGCTCCCTGATCAGCGAGGGCGGCGGCGTGTACAGCCGCGAGCAAAAGTCCATCCCGGTGCACCCACGGGTTCGCGAGGTGCTCGGCCTCGACGACAGCGTCGAGGAGATGACGCCGCCCGCGCTGATCAAGGCGATCCTCAAGGCGCCGGTCGACCTGCTGTGGAACGGCGGGATCGGCACGTACGTCAAGGCCGAGGCCGAATCCGACGCCGACGTCGGTGACCGCGCCAACGATCCGGTACGCGTGAACGCGAATCAGGTGCGCGCCAAGGTGATCGGCGAAGGCGGCAACCTCGGCGTCACCTCCCGGGGGCGCATCGAGTTCGACCTGTCCGGCGGCCGGATCAACACCGACGCCCTTGACAACTCCGCGGGCGTGGACTGCTCCGACCACGAGGTCAACATCAAGATCCTCATCGACTCGCTGGTGACGGCGGGCAAGGTCAGCCCCGCTGAACGCACCGACCTGCTGTTGTCGATGACCGACGAGGTCGGCGACCTGGTGTTGTCGGACAACCGCGACCAGAACGACCTGATGGGCACCAGCCGCGCCAACGCGGCGAGCCTGCTGCCCGTGCACTCCCGCATGATCAGCCAGTTCGTCGCGGAGCGCGGGATGAACCGCGAACTCGAGGCGCTGCCCACCGATAAGGAGATCCGCCGCCGGTTGGACGCCGGGATGGGGCTCACCTCACCGGAACTGGCGACTCTGATGGCACACGTGAAGCTGGCGCTCAAGGCCGATCTGCTCGACAGCGAACTGCCCGACCAGGAGGTCTTCGCCGCCCGCCTGCCGCGGTACTTCCCGTCCACGCTGCGCGACCAGTTCGCCGCCGACACGCGATCGCACCAGCTGCGCCGCGAGATCGTCACGACGATGCTCGTCAACGACGTCGTCGACACCAGCGGCATCACGTACGCCTACCGGGTCACCGAGGACGCCGGGGTGGGGCCGGTCGACGCGGTGCGGAGTTTCGTCGCGGTCAACGCCATCTTCCGGGTGGGCGACGTGTGGCGGCAGATCCGCGCCGCGGACCTGCCGGTCGCGGTCAGTGACCGGATGACACTGGACCTGCGCCGGCTCATCGACCGGGCGGCGCGCTGGCTGCTGAACTACCGGCCCCAGCCGCTGGCGGTCGGCGCGGAGATCAACCGCTTCGCCGACAAGGTGGCCGCACTCACCCCCCGGATGGAGGAGTGGTTGCGCGGCGACGACGAGGCGATCGTGGCCAAGGAGGCCGGCGACTTCTGCTCCCACGGCGCGTCGAAGGAGCTCGCGTACGCGGTGGCGACCGGGCTCTACCAGTTCAGCCTGCTCGACATCATCGACATCGCCGACATCGACGACCGCGACCCCGCGGAGGTCGCCGACACGTACTTCGCGCTGATGGACCACCTCAACACGGACAGCCTGCTGACCGCGGTGTCCCGGCTGCCTCGCGGTGATCGCTGGCATTCGTTGGCGCGGTTGGCGATTCGTGACGACATCTACGGCTCGATCCGTTCGCTGTGCTTCGACGTGCTCGCCGTCGGTGAGCCGGACGAGAACGGCGAGGAGAAGATCGCCGAGTGGGAGATGACCAACGGGTCGCGGGTGGCGCGCGCGCGGCGCACGCTCACCGAGATCTACCAGGACGGTGAACGGGACCTGGCGACACTGTCGGTGGCGGCGCGCCAGATTCGCAGCATGACACGATCGAGTGGAACGGGGTCTTCAGGGTGACAGCAGGTTTCGTGGCGCCGGTGCACGTGCGGTGGTCCGACATCGACATGTACCAGCACATCAACCACGCCACGATGGTCACCATCCTCGAAGAGGCCCGGATCCCGTTCCTGCGCGAGCCGTTCGAGGCGACGATCACCGACATCGGTCTGTTGATCGCCGACGTGCACATCTCCTACAAGGGGCAGCTGCGCCTGATCGACTCGCCGCTGCAGGTCACCATGTGGTCCAAACGTGTTCGCGCGGTGGATTTCACGATCGGATACGAGGTCCGTTCCGTCGGTGCCGCCGCGGACTCCAGGCCGTCGGTCATCGCCGAGACCCAGTTGGCCGCGGTGCACATCGAGGAGCAGCGGCTGGAACGGCTGACGCCCGACCAACGTGCCTACCTGCAACGCTATCTGCGATGAGCGGCCGGGAACGCGGGCTCTGGCTGGTCGATCCCGGCGAACGTGACGATCTCGCCACCTTCGCCGAGCGGGCGGTGCGCCTCGACGGCGCCGCGGTGGTGCGGTTGCGTGAGCGTGCCGACGGCGGTGTCGTCGCCTATGTGACAACGGGTTTCGACGTGCTGGCCAGCCGGGTCGTGCGGGGGCGGGTGCGCCCGAAGGACCTCTGCGCCGGCGCCGACGCGCTGGCCGCGGGGCTGGCGGCCATGGACCGGTCCGGATTCGTGGACACCGGGTTCCCGATGGACTCGGCGTGGCGTGGTGCCGTGCCTGCCGATGCGGGGTTCACCCATCTGGACGACGTCCCTGCCGGGGTGATGCTCGACCTGGTGGACAGGGGCGGCGCGCTGGTGCGGCAGCACAGCGGCGCCCACGGCCCGCCCCCGTCGCTGCTCGACCAGGAGGTGATCACGGTCAGCGAGGGTGGTGACAGCGTCGGCGTCCCGATGCGATGTGTCTTCGCGCTCACCGCAATGGGTTTCCTGCCGCCGAGCAGCGCGGCGCTCGCCGCCGGCGACATCGTGCGGATCCGGGTGTCGCCCACATGGTTGCGTATCGACGCCCGGTTCGGTTCGGTGCTGCGGCGGCGCGGCGACCCCGCTGTCGTGTTGCGTTAGACCACCCAGGCGGCCGCGTCGGGGGGCAACCGGGAGGGACTCGACGGGGACTGCTTCTCCAGCGCGGCGCTGGCGATCACCACCTCACCCGGGGGCAGGTCGACCGGGCGCTCACTCGCGTTGAGCACACACGTCAGCCCGCCGTCGGTGCGCAGGGTCAACACCCCGTCCTCGGCGGACAGCCGGGTCAGCGCGCCCCCGTCCACGCCGGAGCGATCCCGGCGCAGCCGCAGCGCCCGGCGGAAGAAGTGCAGCATCGAGTCCGGGTCGGCCAGCTGACGTTCGACCGTCGACGACGCCCACTCCGGCGGCATCGGCAGCCAGGTGTCGGCCGTCGTCGAGAAGCCGAACGGGGGAGCGTCACCGCTCCACGGGATGGGCACCCGGCACCCGTCACGGCCACGTTCGGTGCGATCGGAGCGTTCCCACACCGGATCCTGGAGCACGTGGTCGGGCAGGTCGACGTTCGGCAGTCCGAGCTCCTCGCCGTTGTAGACGAACACCACGCCGGGCAGCGCCAGCATCACCAGCGCCATCGCGCGCGCCCGGGCCAGCCCGATCCGGCCGCCGCCGTACCGGGTGACCTCGCGCTCGACGTCGTGGTTGGACAGCGTCCACGTCGGCGTCGCGTCCTCCAGGGCCACGGCGGCCAGCGAGTTCTCGATCGCGTCGCGGATCTCGTCGGCGCCGAACTCGGCGCGCACCAGCCGGAAGTTGAACCCCAGATGCAGTTCGTCGGGTCGCAGATAGGCGGCGAACGCGGCGTTGTCGTACACCCAGACCTCGCCGACGGCGACCGCGCCGGGGTAGTCGTCGAGCACCGAACGGATGTGGCGGTGGATGTCGTGGACGCCTTCGTGGTCGAACCGGGGGTCGCCGTCCATGTCGGCGAGCATCTTGTTCTCGGCGATCGTCATGTCGGGCAGGTCCCTGGGCTTGGACATGCCGTGGGCCACGTCGATGCGGAAACCGTCGACGCCGCGGTCCAGCCAGAACCGCAGCGTCTTCTCGAGATCCTCGGAGACCTCGGGGTTGGCCCAGTTCAGATCGGGCTGTTCGGGGTCGAACAGGTGCAGGTACCACTGCCCGGGCCGGCCGTCCGGTTCGACGACGCGCGTCCATGCCGGGCCGCCGAAGACCGAGACCCAGTTGTTGGGCGGGAGCAGACCGTCGGGCCCGGTGCCGTCGCGGAACAGATAGCGCTCCCGCTGGGCACTGCCCGGACCCGCGGCCAGCGCCGCCTGAAACCACGGGTGTTGCGAGCTGGTGTGGTTGGGCACCAGGTCCATCGTGACCCGGATGCCACGGTCATGGGCGGCGGCGATCAGCCGGTCCAGCGCCTCGATGCCGCCGAACAGCGGGTCGATGTCGCGCGGATCGGCGACGTCGTACCCGTGGTCGGCCATGGGGGAGACGGTCACCGGATTGAGCCACAGCGCGTCGACGCCCAGGGCGGTCAGGTGGTCCAGCCCGGCGGTGACACCGTCGAGGTCACCGACGCCGTCGCCGTCGCTGTCGCGGAAGGAGCGGGGATAGACCTGGTAGAACACCGCGCGCGACCACCAGGGCGGGTCCGTTGCCGGGGGGTGAGCCATTGCGCCCATTGTGGCCGTCTGCGCTCAGAACGGCGAGTTGACCATCGACTGCGCGGCCATCTCCAGGTAGGCCAGCAGCTCCCTGCGGTGCTCGTCGTCGAGCGTCGCCGAATCGACCTCGGCGACCGCGGTGTGCATACAGCGCAGCCAGGCGTCGCGTTCGATGTAGCCGATGCGGAACGGTGCGTGCCGCATCCGCAGTCTCGGATGTCCACGCTGGTCGGAGTAGGTGCGCGGACCACCCCAGTACTGCTCGAGGAACATCCGCAACCGCACCTCGGCGGCCTCGAGTTCGTCCTCGGGATACAGCGGACGCAGAATCTCGTCCTCCCGCACCTGCTCGTAGAACCGCGCCACGATCGCGCGGAACGTCTCGTGGCCACCGACCTCGTCGTAGAAGGACCGCGTGGGTTGCGTCACGGCTCCATTGTGGCCTGTGGCGGGCCCGAACCCGGCAGCCCGGTGAGGTCACCGGATGTTCACCGGACTGACCTGCGAACACGTGCCGAATTGCCGTGCGGTGGCCGCCGATCCATGGTGGACTGTCTCCTCGGAGGACGTATGGCGCAACGCAAGAAGAGCCCGTCGAGACCGACCGGTCACAAGCGTGCGGCCGCGGTCGGCCCCTCGGGTCCCGCGGCGAGCGCCCGCGTGCTGCACAGCGTCGACGCCGCGGCCCCGGGCCATGACGGGTCGCTGTGGGGGCGCCGACGCGTCCTGCTCCTCAACTCGACCTACGAGCCGCTGACCGCGCTGCCGCTGCGACGGGCGGTGGTGATGCTGATCTGCGGTAAGGCCGACGTCGTCCACGAGGATCCGGCGGGCCCGGTGATCCACTCGGCGACCCGCAGCATCTCGGTGCCGACGGTCATCCGGCTGCGTAGTTTCGTGCGGGTGCCTTACCGGGCCCGCGTGCCGATGACCCGGGCGGCGCTGATGCACCGCGACCGGTTCCGGTGCGCGTACTGCGGGGCGAAGGCCGACACCGTCGACCACGTCGTCCCGCGCAGCCGCGGCGGCGACCATTCGTGGGAGAACTGCGTTGCCGCCTGCGCGCCCTGCAACCACCGCAAGGCCGACCACCTGCTCGTCGAATTGGGCTGGTCGCTGCGTTTCGCGCCGTTGCCGCCGAAGGGACAGCACTGGCGGCTGCTGTCGACGGTCAAGGAACTCGACCCGGCGTGGGTGAGATACCTGGGTGAGGGAGCGGCCTGAGTTGCCGGTGGGATACGGTTTGAGACCGTGACCACCTCCGTGATCCTCGTCCTCGTCCTCGTGCCGTTGGGGTTGTACGCGGTCCTGGCCCTGATCTTCATGCGTGGCAAGGGCCCGCACCCGGCGAGCTACAAACTGTCCGAGCCGTGGCGGCACTCGCCGATCCTGTGGGCGGCCGACGAGCCGTCGCATCAGGAGCATGCGACCGGCCACAGCGTTCAGGCCGACACCGCCGCGCACGGCGGCAACGTCGGTGAGCATCACTCGAACCCCGTGACGATTGGAGGCGGCGCAAGTGGCAAGTGGTGAAGTCGGTACCGGAGTCGCCGTCACCGGTCACCGCGCGGCGGTCGAGCGCCAGGGTCTGCCCTACGGCTGGGCGCTGACCTCGAGCGGACGGCTGTCCGGGGTGACGGAGCCCGGCACCCTGTCGGTGGACTATCCGTTCGCGACCAAGGACCTCGTCGTGCTCGACGATGCGCTGAAGTACGGGTCGCGGGCGGCGAAGGCCCGTTTCGCGGTCTACATCGGCGACCTCGGGGCGGACACCGCTGCCACGGCACGCGAGATCCTGGCGCAGGTGCCGACGCCGAACAATGCCGTGCTGCTGGCGGTGTCGCCGGATCAGCATGCGATCGAGGTGGTCTACGGCATCGACGTCAAGGGCCGCGGCATCGAGACCGCCGCACCGCTGGGCGTCTCCGCGACCGCCGCGTCGTTGAAGGACGGCAACCTCATCGACGGGATCATCAGCGGAGTGCGCGTGCTGTCGGCGGGCGTCTCACCCCGCTGACCCCGGCTCAGCGAGGGCGCGCGCCTGCAGGAGCGCGCCGCGGATCTCGATGTAGCGCGTCAGGAACCGGCGCTCGTCGAGGCGTTTGCGGCGCATCCAGCCGGTGACCTCGTCGTTGCACTTGCTCGTGTTGCAGGACGCGCACGCCGGCACCACGTTGTCGAGCGTGTACCGTCCGCCCCGCGAGATCGCCATGACGCAGTCCCGCTGCATGGTGCCTTCGGTCGCCCCGCAGTAGGCGCAGCCGTTCCACGCTTCCTTGAGCGCCGACCATTCCGCGGCGGTGAGGTCGTTGACGACGCGTGCGACGCGCAGTGTGCGCCTGCGCGCCGCACGTGCCTTGCGAGAGCGATTGACGGCCACCGCATGAGGATGCCGCGCGAGCGTGCGCAAAGTGCCGCACAACGCCGGTGTGTCGTGTGCAGACACGCGCGCTCGCGCGGAACGTCAGCTCACGTCGTGGCGGCGCGCGCGCAGGGCACGCTCCACCCCGGCGCGACCCTCGAGCACCAGGCGGCGCAGCGCTGGCGGCACATCTCCGTCGAGGAAGCGGTCCGCCGCGGCCAGGCCCTCGTCGCTGATGTCCCACGACGGGTACAGGCCGATCACCACGGTCTGTGCGACCTCACTGGAGCGGCGCTCCCACACGCCGGGGATGGCCGCGAAGTACTTCGCGGTGTACGGCGCCAGCAGGGCCTGCTGACCGGGCTGCACGATGCCGCCAACGATCGACCGCGTGGTGATGTTGGCGAGCGTGTCGTCCTCGATGACCTGTTGCCACGCAGCCTCTTTCACGCCCGGCTGTGGTCGAGCCGCCGACGCCGCCGCGGCGTGGCGCCGGCCCGCCGCGGTCGGATCGCTCGCGGCCTCGGAGTCGATGAACGGTGTCTCGGGTCCGTCGGCGTCGATGTCGCCGCTGGCGGCCAGCGCCGTGACGATCCGCCACCGCAGGTCGGTGTCGAGGACCAGACCCTCGAGGTTCACCGCGGCGGGTTCGTTGTCCAGCAGCGTGGCCAGCACGGCGACGTGGTTGCGCGACAGCACCGAGGTGCACAGCGCGTTGACGAACGCCAACTGGTGATCCGACCCGGGCGCCGACTCGCGGGCGAGGTCGAGCAGCCGGTCGCCGAACGCCGGCCAGCCGGTCTCCCGCGCCCACTGCGGATCGGCGTAGGAGTTGAGCGCGGTCTGCGCCTGCAGCAGCAGCCGCTGCGCCACCCCGACCTCGGTCTCGGCGTGCACACCGCTCATCACCAGCGCCACGAAGTCGCGGGCCTTCAGCTCGGCTTCGCGCGTCATCTCCCAGGCCGCCGACCAGGCCAGTGTCCGCGGCAGCGGTTCGGCGATGTCGGCGATGCGGGTGAGCACCGTCTGCAGGGACTGCGGATCCAGCCGTGACGCGCAGTAGGTCAGGTCGTCGTCGTTGACCAGCACCAGCTTCCCGCGCGAAAGCCCCTGCAGCGCAGGCACGTCGGTGCTCTCACCCTCGACGTCGAGTTCCTCGCGGTGCACCCGCACGAGCTTCCCCGTGGTCGGGTCGTCGTCGTACACACCGACGGCCAGCCGGTGCACGCGGGTCTCACCGGCTCCCGGCGCGGCGCCGCTCTGGGCGACGGCGAAGCGGGTGAAGCGGCCCTCGGCGTCGACGTCGAAGTCGGCGCGCAGCGTGTTGAGTCCGGTGGTCTTGAGCCACTGCCGTCCCCAGCCGGACAGGTCACGGCCCGAGGACTTCTCGAGCGCGCCGAGCAGGTCACCGAACGTCGCGTTACCGAACGCGTGGTCGCGGAAGTAGTCCCGCAGACCGGCCAGGAACGATTCCAGACCCACGTAGGCGACGAGTTGTTTGAGGACGCTGGCGCCCTTGGCGTAGGTGATGCCGTCGAAGTTCACCTCGACGGCGTGCAGGTCCGGGATGTCGGCGGCGACCGGATGGGTCGACGGCAACTGGTCCTGACGGTAGGCCCACGACTTCTCCACGTTGGCGAACGTGGTCCACGCCTCGGTGTACTCGGTGGACTCGGCCTGGCACAGCACCGAGGCGAACGTCGCGAACGATTCGTTGAGCCACAGGTCGTCCCACCACTGCATCGTCACCAGGTCGCCGAACCACATGTGCGCCATCTCGTGCAGCACCGTCTCGGCGCGGCGCTCGTACGAGGCGCGGGTGACCTTGCTGCGGAAGACGTAGTCCTCCAGGAACGTGACCGCCCCGGCGTTCTCCATCGCCCCCGCGTTGAATTCCGGCACGAACAGCTGGTCGTACTTGCCGAACGCGTACGGCACACCGAAGTTGTCGTGGTAGAAGCCGAATCCCTGCTTCGTCTCGGTGAACAGCCGCTCGTCGTCCATGTGCTCGGCCAGCGACTTGCGGCAGAACAGTCCGAGCGGAATCTCACCGTGCTCGTCGCGGTACAGGTCGTCCCAGCGGGCGTAGGGTCCGGCGATCAGGGCGACGAGGTAGGTGCTCATCCGCGGCGTCTGCACGAACACGTGTGTCTTGGCGGCGTCGTCGTCACGGCTGCCCTCCAGCGCGCCGTTGGACACCACCTCCCAGTGCGCGGGCGCGGTGACGGTGACGTCGAACGTCGCCTTGAGGTCGGGCTGGTCGAAGCAGGCGAACATCCGTTTGGCGTCGGCCGTCTCGAACTGCGAGTACAGGTACACCTCGTCGTCGACCGGGTCGACGAAGCGGTGCAGACCCTCGCCGGTGTTCGAGTACCGGCAGTCGGCATCGACGACGAGCACGTTGCGCTCGGCCAGACCGGCCAGCGGGATGCCAGTCGACTCGTCGTAGCCGGAGACGTCGATGTCGTTGCCGTTGAGGGTGGCCGCGCGGATGGTGTCGGCGGCGATGTCGATGTAGGTGTCGGCGCCGGCCGTCGCCTCGAACGTGACGGTGGTGACCGAGTGGAACGTCTTCTCGCCGGGCGCACCGGCACCGTCGGTGAGGTCCAGGTCGATGCGGTAGTTGTCGACGGTGATCAGCGCCGCGCGCTCGACGGCCTGTTCGCGGGTCAGGTTGGGAAGTGCCACGCACCCAACCTATCGGGCGCGGGGGAACCTCGTCGTCTGCAGCCAGTTGAGGAAGGTGCCGTTGCCCACCGACGACACCATCGACGGGCAGTACATCTGGATGGCGATTCCGGCGAAGAAGGCCGCCAGGTCCGGCGGGACGCCGTCGTTGCGCACGGTCGCGACGACCTTCGCGAAATCCTTGCCGGGTTCGACGAGCATCGGGCACACCCGCTTGCCGAGCGCGACGGTGTCGACGGGGTTGTCGTAGCGGACCCCCGCTCTGTTGAGGGCCGACAGGAACGCGTCGTCGACGGGGTCGGCGGCCGCGGTCGGGGCCGTCATGAGGGCGCCGGCGACCGCGGCGGCACACGCCGCCACCGTCAACCGGGTTCGAACTGGTGCGGACATGGTGCTCCTCGTCTGTCCACTGCCACACTGGTTTACTCAAGTCACAGCAACAACACGATTCGATCAAGGTTCGCCCACCACTGCGTGTGTCCTGTGGTTCCGGCGCGGATGACGCGTGCGGGGAACACTCGACGGGGAACGGAAGTTGTGCAGCACGGAAGTGTGCCCCGTCACCGAAAGGATCGCCGATGACCGACAAGTCCCGAGCCGATTTCTGGTTCGACCCGCTGTGCCCGTGGTGCTGGATCACCTCCCGCTGGATCCTCGAAGTGGAGAAGGTGCGCGACGTCGAGGTGAACTTCCATGTCATGAGCCTCGCGGTGCTCAACGAAGGGCGGGACCTGCCCGACGAGTACCAGGAGGCGATGAAGCGGGCATGGGGTCCCGTCCGGGTCGCGATCGCGGCCGAGCAGGCCAAGGGGCCGGAGGTCCTGGCGCCGCTCTACACCGCGATGGGCACCCGGATCCACAACCAGGGCTACGGCGAATCCGACCCCGAGTTCACCGCCGTCATCGCGGAATCCCTCGCCGAGGTCGGTCTGCCCGCCGAACTGGCGGAGGCCGCCACGTCCGACCAGTACGACGACGCGCTGCGCACCAGTCACCACGAGGGCATGGATCCCGTCGGCGACGACGTCGGCACCCCCACCATCCACGTCAACGGTGTGGCGTTCTTCGGTCCCGTGCTGTCGAAGATCCCGCGCGGCGAGGAAGCCGGCAGGCTGTGGGACGCGTCGGTCACCTTCGCCTCGTATCCGCATTTCTGGGAACTCAAGCGCACCCGCACGGAGAGGCCGTCGTTCGACTGATCGACGCGGCGGTGCTGCGTCGAAACGGTGTGGACCGGGTATGAGTGTGCAACCATCGATGACCGCCCCGCGAGGGGCGGCGTCGCAACCCGCCCCGAATCACCGGAGACAACGATGTCCATCGACAGCCAGAAGCGGTCCGGCACCGCCTCCGCCAACGTCGCCACGATGTTCTTCGACCGTGTCGAGAAGTCCGCGCAACACGAAGCCTTCCGCAAACTCGACGACGGCACGTGGACGTCGCTGACCTGGCAGGAGGCCGCCGACCAGGTCGAGGCACTGGCCGCGGGCCTGCTGGCGCTCGGCATCGAACCTGAACAGCGGGTGGGCATCGCGTCGAGCACCCGGTACGAGTGGATCCTCGCGGATCTGGCGATCATGTGCGCAGGCGGCGCGACCACGACGGTGTACCCGACGACGAACGCCGCCGACACCGCCTACATCCTCAGCGACTCCGAGTCGCGGTTCGTCTTCGCCGAGGACGAGTCGCAGCTGCAGAAGCTGCAGGACAAGCGCGACGAACTGCCGAACCTCGAGAAGGTGGTGCTGTTCGACGGCGCCGGTGACGGCGACTGGGCGGTGGGCCTGGCCGACGTCATCGACCAGGGCCGCAAGCACCTCGAGCAGCAGCCGTCCGCCGTGCGCGACCGTTCCGACGCGATCGCCACCGATCAGCTGGCCACACTCATCTACACCTCGGGCACCACCGGAAAACCCAAGGGCGTCAGGCTCCCTCACAAGGCGTGGGTGTACGAGGGGGAGACCATCGCCGGTTTCGGCATCCTCGACGAGAACGACCTGCAGCTGCTGTGGCTGCCGCTGGCGCACGCGTTCGGCAAGGTGCTGATCTCGGCGCAGTTGGCCTGCGGCTTCGCCAGCGCCATCGACGGCAGGGTGGACAAGATCGTCGAGAACATGGGGACGGTCAAGCCGACCTTCATGGGCGCGGCGCCGCGCATCTTCGAGAAGGCCCACGCGAAGGTCGTCACCCAGCAGCACGGCGTCAAGGAGAAACTGTTCAACGCGGCGTTCGCGGTGGGCCGTCAGGTCAGTCGCCTGCGCCGGGAGGGCAGGTCCGTGCCGCCGCATCTGGCCCTGGCGCACGGCCTGTTCGACCGGCTGGTCTTCAGCAAGGTGCGCGACGTGTTCGGCGGCCGCATCCGGTTCATGATCTCGGGCTCGGCACCGCTGAACCGCGACATCGCCGAGTGGTTCCACGCCGCGGGCCTGCTGATCCTCGAGGGCTACGGGCTCACCGAGACCGCCGCGGGCGCGTTCATCAACCGGCTGGAGAACTACCGGCTCGGCACGGTCGGGCAGGTCTTCGACGGCAGCGAGGTGCGCCTCAGCGACGACGGCGAGGTGCAGATCAAGGGTCCGTGCGTGATGGACGGCTACCACAATCTGCCCGACAAGACCGCCGAGACGCTGACCGAGGACGGGTGGCTGCGCACCGGCGACCGGGGTCAGCTCGACGACGACGGGTTCCTCACCATCACCGGCCGGCTCAAGGAGCTGTTCAAGACCTCCGGCGGCAAATACGTTGCGCCGCCGGCCATCGAGGGCAAGTTCATGGCGCTGTGCCCCTATGCCGGCCACATGCTGGTCTTCGGCGAGTCCCGCAACTTCTGCGTCGCGCTGGTGACTCTGGACCCCGACGCCATCACCGGCTGGGCCGGCGAGAACGGTCTGGGGGACAAGTCCTACGCCGAGCTGGTGAAATCCGATGCGGTGCGCGACCTGATCGGCGGGTACATCGAGCGGTTGAACTCGGAGCTCAATCGGTGGGAGACCATCAAGAAGTGGGCGATCCTCGACCACGACCTCTCCATCGAGAACAACGAGCTGACACCGTCGTTGAAGGTCAAGCGTTCGGTCGTCGAGGAACAGCAGAAGGACGTGCTGGACTCGTTCTATTCGGGCTAGGTGTTCGCCGAGCCCTCGTGAACGGCGGGTGTTAGTTTGGGCTGTGCCGAGCCCAGCCCACCCCGTGACCACTGTTGCCGAGATGCTCGACGTTGCATACGCCGAAGCGCGAAAAGGTCTGGCGGAGGGCGGGATTCCGATCGGCGCGGCGCTCTTCGGTGCCGACGGCGTGCTGCTCGGAAGCGGCCACAACCGGCGGGTGCAGGACGATGATCCGTCCGTGCACGCCGAGACCGACGCGTTCCGCAACGCCGGCCGCCAACGCGACTACCGGTCGACCGTGATGGTCACGACCCTGTCGCCGTGCTGGTACTGCAGCGGACTGGTACGGCAGTTCAACATCGGCGCGGTCATCATCGGGGAGAGTCGCACCTTCACCGGCGGGCACGACTGGCTGGCCGAGCACGGCGTCGACGTCACCATCGTGGACGACGAGCGCTGCGTGGCGATGATGAGCGAGTTCATCGCCGCGCACCCGGAACTGTGGAACGAGGACATCGGCCTCGCCCAAGGGAGCGCCGAATGATCGCGACCGTCGATCTGTCCCGGTGGTACGCCGGGGGCGCCGAGGCCGACGCCGTTGCCGCCGAGGTCGACGAAGGTCTGCAGCGGGCAGGGTTCATCCTGGTCACCGGGCACGGCGTCGACCCGGCGCTGGCGGCCGACGTCCGCGCGGCGGCCCGCGCATTCTTCGCCCAACCGCACTCCGTGAAGGCCCGTTACTCGGTTCCGGTCGGCGGCCACGGCTGGATCGGCCCCGGCGCGGAGGCCAACGGGTACGCCGAAGGCACCGAGACACCGCCGGACCTCAAGGAGAGCTTCAGCCTGGGCGCCGACACGCCGACCGGCGATCCGGACGTCGACCGGATCTGGTTCGCCCCCAACGCGTGGCCCGACGAGGTGCCCGGGTTGCGGCCGCTGGTCACGGCGTACACCGCGGAGATGCGCCGCGTGGCCGACGATCTGCTGGCGCTCTTCGCGCACGCGCTCCGGTTGTCCGACAACCCTTTCCGGCAGCTCGCGAGCCGGCCGACGTGGACGATGAACATCAACCACTATCCGCCGGTCAGCGTGGTCGGCGAACCGGAGCCCGGACAGTTCCGCATCGGACCGCACACCGACTTCGGCACCGTCACCATCCTCGACCGCGAACCGGGCGCCGGTGGGCTGCAGGTGTTCTCCGACGCCGATGGGTGGGCCGACGCCCCGTACCGGGCGGATGCGCTGACGGTCAACATCGGTGATCTGCTGGAGTACTGGAGCGGGCGGCGCTGGCCGTCGGGGCGGCACCGGGTGCTCCCGCCGCAGCCGGACGCGCCCGAGGAGGACCTCGTCTCGCTCATCTACTTCTACGAGGCCAACCACGACGCCGTCGTCACGCCACTCGGCCCGCCGATCGGGCGGGTGTCCGGTCTGGAGCCGGTCACGTCGTCGGACTTCATCAAGGAGCGCCTCGACGCAATCACCGTCGGCTGACCTGTCACAATGGCCGCCATGCGCGTCTACCTGGGAGCCGACCACGCGGGCTACGAGTTGAAGCAGGTCATCGTCGAGCACCTCCGCAGCACCGGCCACGAACCGGTGGACTGCGGTGCGTTCGGCTACGACGCCGACGACGACTACCCGGCGTTCTGCATCGCCGCGGCGGAGAAGACCGTCGCCGATCCGGGCAGCCTCGGCATCGTGCTCGGCGGCTCGGGCAACGGTGAGCAGATCGCCGCCAACAAGGTGCCCGGCGCCCGTTGCGCGCTGGCCTGGAGTGTGGAGACCGCCAAGCTGGCGCGGGAGCACAACAACGCGCAGCTGATCGGACTCGGCGGCCGGATGCACTCCGAGGCCGACGCGCTCGCGATCGTCGACGCGTTCCTGGCCACCCCGTGGTCGGAAGCCGAACGCCACCAACGCCGTATCGACATCCTCGCCGACTACGAGCGCACCCACGAGGCGCCGCCGGTGCCCGGCGCATCTGCCTGACGGATGCCCGAGGGCCACACGCTGCACCGGCTCGCCCGGCTGCACCAGAAGCGGTACAAGGGGCAGCGGGTGCGGGTGGACAGCCCGCAGGGTCGCTTCGCCGAGGGCGCGGCGATGGTCGACGGCCGCACCTTCACCGGTGCCAGCGCGTGGGGTAAGCATCTGTTCCACCACTACCGCGGTGGCCGCATCGTCCATGTGCACCTGGGCCTGTACGGGCGGTTCGACGAGTTCACCCTGTCGGCGGACCAACCGCCGCCCGATCCGGTCGGGCAGGTGCGGATGCGCATCGTCGGCGCCGAGCACGGCACCGATCTGCGCGGCCCCACCGCCTGCGAGGTCGTCGACGAGGCGCAGGTGTCCGACATCCTGGCCCGGCTCGGACCCGACCCGCTGCGCCGCGACGCCGATCCGGCGCCCGCGTGGCACCGGCTCAACAGGTCACGCAGACCCGTCGGCGCGCTGCTCATGGACCAGACGGTGATCGCCGGGGTGGGCAACGTCTATCGCAGCGAACTGCTGTACCGCCACCGCATCGACCCCTTCCGGCTGGGCACCAACCTCGAACCGGGCGAGTTCGACGCGATGTGGACCGACCTCGTCGGCCTGATGAAAGTCGGTGTGCGGCGCGGCAAGATCGTCACCGTGCGACCGGAGGACGACCACGGCGCACCGTCGTACCGGACGGGCCGGCCGCGGACCTACGTGTACCGCCGGGCGCTCGAGCCGTGCCGGATCTGCGGCACGTCGATCAGCACCGCCGTCCTGGAGGGCCGCAATCTGTTCTGGTGCCCGACCTGCCAGAGCTGAGCGGGTAACGCGGCGCGGGCCGCCGCCAGCAGCGACAATCTCCCGGTGGAACTGATCCTCGTCGTCGTCGGCGCCATCGTGGTCACCGCCATCGCGCACCGCCGCGGACTGGAACCCGCCCTCGTCCTCGTCGTCGTCGGGTTCGTGGTGTCCTTCGCGCCCGACTTCAACGGCGTCGAACTGGAATCCGAGGTGCTGCTGTCGGTGGTGCTGCCACCGCTGCTGTACTCGGCGGCGTTGAGCTTCTCGTTCCCGACGTTCCTGCGCAACATCCGCCCGATCCTCGGGCTCGGCGTCGGACTGGTGGTGATCACCACGTTCGCGGTGGCCGGGCTGGCGTCGTGGCTGGTGCCGTCACTGACGTTCGGGGCCGCGCTGATCCTCGGCGCGGTGGTGGCGCCGCCCGACGCGGTGACCGCCGTCGCGGTGGGCCGTCGCCTCGGCCTGCCCAAGAAGGTGATGGCGATCCTCACCGGTGAGAGCCTGGTCAACGACGCCGCCGCGTTGTCGCTGTTCTCGATCGCGGTGGCCCAGGTGGCGGGCAGCCGGGCGTTCATCGAGAACCCGGTGCTGCTGTTCGGCTACAGCGCGCTGCTCGGCCCCCTCGTCGGGGCGGCGCTGGGGTTCGTCACGCTGTGGATCCGGCGCAGGCTGGCCAACCCGGGGCTGGAGACGATCCAGGGACTCGTGGTGCCGTTCGCGGCGTTCATCTCCGCCGAGCATCTGCACGCCTCCGGGGTGCTGGCCGTGGTGGTCGCCGGGTTCGTCGTCGGCCACGGTTCGCTCGACGCCGGGTACCAGACCCGGCTGCAGGAACGCTACGTGTGGAACTCCGTCGACGTGATGCTCGAGGCGTTCGTGTTCGCCTACATCGGGCTGCAGTTGCGCTTCGTGCTCGAGGACCTCCACCGGGCGCACGAGTCGCTGGCCGAGGTCGCCGTCGCGTCCGCCGTCGTGCTGCTGGTGGTGTTGCTGATCCGGCCCGTGTGCGTGTTCGTGATGTTCGGGCGCGGCGTGCTCTCCCGCAAGGTCGAGTCCAAGTTGAGCGTGCCGAAACCCGAGCACGGCGGCCGCGGCGCGCTGGGGGTGCGCAGGCGGGGCAGGACGGGCCGGCTCTCGGCGCTGGTCGACCGGCGGACACTGACGTGGCAGGAGAACGTGGTCGTGTCGTGGACCGGGATGCGCGGGGTGGTGACGCTGGCGGCGGCCTCGGGCATACCGCTGACGACGGTCGACGGCGAGGCCTTCCCCGAACGGGCCACGATCCAGGCGATCGCGTTCGTGGTCAGCGTCGGCACACTGCTGCTGCAGGGGTGGACGCTGCCACCGCTGATCCGTTGGCTGCAACCGTCGTTCGAGGAGGACCGGCAGTCCGACGAGACCGAGACCCACAAGGCCGAACAGGTGGTGCACCTCGCCGCCGACCAGGTGCTCAACCGTTTCGCCGACGCGCCGCCGCCCGGACTCGACGAGGAGACGCTGGCCAACATCAGGCAGACCATCGCCCGGCACGCCCAGGACGCCGACGAGATGCCCGACCCGGAATCGCACACACCGCGTGCCGAGGTGTTCTCCCAGCTCTACCGGGATGTGCTGTGCGCGCAGCGCAGCGCACTGATCGCCGAACGGGACGCCGGCCGGATCGAGGACGAGGCGGTGCGCGCCATGCTGGAACGGTTGGACCTGCAGGAGGCCGGTGTCTCGGCCCGGCTGGAGAGCCGGATCTGACGGGGGCCGGGGTCAGAAGCCCCCGAAGTCCCCGCCGCCGAAATCGCCCCAGCCGCCGCCGGTGTCGCCGCCGTCCCAACCGCCCGCGTCGCCCCCGGGATCCTGACCCTGATCGAAGCCCTGGTCGTACCCCTGGGCGAAACCCTGCTCGTACCCGCTGCCGTGCATGCCGGAGAACAACGCGTCGAACAGCAGCACCGACCCCAGCCCCCACGCGCCCGCGACCAGCGCCGGTTTCCACCACGGCTCCGAGTACCAGCCGGCGGGGACGGGACGGCCCGCGACGCGGCCGCCGGGGTAGTAGTTCGGGGTGCGTTGCGAGGGGGTCGGCGAGGCCTCGATCTCACGGCCGTCGAACTGCACGCGGCGGTCCTCGGTCACCGCACCCGCCGAACGCTGCCCGGCCAGCGTCTCGAGTTCGGGGCCCGGATCCATACCCATGGCGATGCGCGCCGCGCGCACGTAGTACAGCCCCTCGACCGCGCTCTCCTTCGCCAGCTCAGCCTGTCTGGCCGAGGTCGCCTGGTCGATCTGCGACGCGGCGGCGGTGTAGCGCTCCGACGCGTCGGCCAACGCCTGCTTCGACGCCTCGTCGGTCCCGGTGAGGTTGAGCACCTGGCCGCCGAGCCGTTCGATCACCCGGCGCGCGTCGGCCTTCGCGTCGGCCAGCGACTCCGCGGTGCGCCGGCCCGACGCCTTCGAGGAGTTGTAGACCGCCAGCGCGAGCGCGGCGACGACCACGATGATCAAGACGAGCAGGACGCCGTTCATACGTCCAGCCTACCGACGCGACCTCGCCGTTCGCGGTGCGCGAAACTCAGCGGATGCGCACGCCGAGGGCGCGGTAGATCTCGTCGGACAGCGCAACGGTGCGGGGATCGGCGTTGCACTTCGTGGCGTCGAAGTGGTTCATCACATACGCGTAGCCGATGCGGTGCTCGAGATCGGCGAAGGCGAACGATCCACCGGACCCGCCGTGGCCGAACGCGCGCCGGTTGGGGCCGGCGACGCCGCGCTGGTTGAGCATGTAGCCCAGACCCCAGCCGTGATCGGCGACGCGCGGACCGAGTACCACGTCGGTGTCGAAGCCGCCCTGACAGACCCGCGCCCTGTCCATGTGCCGGCGGGAGAGCAGCTTCTCCTGTGCGAGCGCGCTGTAGACGGTGGCCATGCCCAGTGCCGAGACGTGGGCGTTGGTGGCGGGGAACTCCGCTTCGCGCCACACCTCGAGGGCGTGCGAACCGAGCTCGTCGTCGGGCACGAACCCCATCGCGACCGCGAGCCCGGCCATCGGGTGCTCGGCCAGCGAGTGCGGACGGCCCGGCGCCGCACCCGCGGCCAGCACGTCGCGGATGTGGGGCTTGTCGACCATCTCGGCGCAGCGGTGGTGTTCGGTTGCGGGCAGGCCGATGTGGACGTCGGCGCCGAGCGGTTCGGCAATCTCCGTGCGGAGGTACTCCCCGATGGTGCGGCCGGTCACCCGTCGCACCACCTCACCGAGGATGAACCCGAACGTCACCATGTGGTAGCCCTGCGCGGTGCCCGGCGGCCACCACGGTTCGGCCGCCGCGATGTGCCTGCACACCGCATCCCAATCGGCCGCCTCCGACCAGTGCAACCGGGTGCGCGGCCCGATCACCCCGGAGCGGTGCGCCAACACCATCGCCGTCGTGACGTCCTGCTTGCCGGCCTGCCCGAACTCCGGCCAGTACCGGGCGACCGGCGCGTACAGGTCGATCTCGCCGCGGTCGGCCAGCAGGTGCACGCAGGTGCTGGTGAGACCTTTGGAACCGGAGAAGACGCTGGCGAGGGTGTCGCGACGCCACGGCCGCGCGCCGGCGCCGTCGGCCGAACCGCCCCACAGGTCGACGACCAGATCGCCGTCGACCCAGACCGCGACGGCGGCGCCGATCTCCTCGCGGTCGGTGAAGTTGCGGGCGAAAGCCTCCCGGACTGCGGTGAACTCGTCGGCACAGGAACCCGATATCCGCGGTGCCGTCGAGCAGTCCACTACTCCTCCTGCGGATCGGCGTTGCCTGTGAAAAGCCTAACGACGGGCCCACTTCGAGTGCCACCGCGAGCCGATCACGGTCCGGGGGAGGTTCGGTCACAGCACCTTAATGTGCGGGCAATTGGCGGGCCACAAATCTCGTCCTAACTGGTAGCACCCCACTGCAGCCCAGGAGGACCCCCGTGAAGGAACTCACCATCGTCCGCGGTGCCTGTCCGCACGACTGCCCCGACACGTGCGCGATGCTCTACCACGTCGAGGACGGGAAACTCGTTGACGTGACCGGAGATCCGGACCATCCGATGACCAGGGGCGGCCTGTGCGTCAAGGTCAAGAACTTCCACGAACACCACTATCAGCCCGACCGTCTGCTGTACCCGATGCGTCGGGTGGGGCCGAAGGGTTCGGGTGCGTTCGAACGGATCTCGTGGGACGAGGCGCTCGCGGAGATCAAGAAGAGGTGGACGGCCATCATCGACGAGTACGGCAGCCAGGCGATCATGCCGCACGCCTACCTCGGCCACCAGGGCGTGCTGAACGGTCTGACCTCGGGTGACGCGTTCTTCAACCGGCTGGGGTCGACGGTGGCGGAGAAGACGTACTGCGAGTCCGGATCGTCGACCGCATGGCACATGACCGTCGGCGGCTCGGGCGGTCTCGACGTCGAGTCGATGGCGCATTCGAAGTACATCATCGTCTGGGGCATGAACATGACCAGCACGAACCTGCACGGGTGGCCGTTCCTGCTGGAGGCCCGCAAGAACAACGGCGCGAAGATCGTGGTGATCGACCCGGTTCGCAATCGCACTGCACGACAGGCTGATTGGCACATCCGAATCCGGCCCGGCACCGACGGCGCCCTCGCGATGGGCATGATTCACGAGATCATCGCGCAGGGGCTGACCGACACCGACTACATCGAGAAGTACACCGTCGGATTCGACGAACTGGCCGCGCGCGCCGCCAACTACCCACCGGAACGCGTCGAGGAGATCACCGGTGTGCCCGCCGAGGACGTGCGCACACTGGCCCGCGAATACGCGACGAGCCAGCCCGCGGCGATTCGGCAGGGCGTGGCACTGGAACGCAGCCGCGGTGGGGGACAGGCGATCCGCGCCATCACCAGCCTGCCCGCACTCGTGGGCGCCTGGCGCCACGTCGGTGGCGGCACGATGGAGATGCCGATCTGGGAGTTCCCCACCCGGTTCGACAAGATCTGTATGCCGGAGTGGATCCCCGAAGGCACCCGTGTGGTCAACGAACTCGACCTCGGCATGGCCCTGACCGGTGAACTCGAACTGGACCCGCCCATCAAGTCGCTGTTCGTCTACAACTCGAACCCGGTGTCCCAGGGCCCGGCGCAGGAGAAGACGATGCGCGGGCTGATGCGTGAGGACCTGTTCACCGTCGTCAGCGAGCACTTCATCACCGACACCGCGAAGTACGCCGATCTCGTGCTGCCTGCCACCATGCAGGCCGAACAGCTCGACATCATGGTGACCTGGGGACACCTCTACATCTCGCTGAACCAACCGGCGATCGCGCCGCCGGGTGAAGCCATCCCCAACGTCGAACTGTTCCGACGGCTCGCACGCACCATGGAGTTCGACGAGGAGTCGATGGCCTACTGGAACCGCACCGACCGCGAGATGCTCATCGACTTTCACGACTGGGAAGCGCCTGCGCTGCAGGGCATCACGTACGAGAAACTCGAAGAGCTCGGCTGGATGCGGCTCAACGTCGGCGCCCCGGACACCCGCGCCCCGCACGCCGAGGGCAACTTCCCCACGCCGTCGGGTAAGTGCGAGTTCAAGTCCAGCCTCGCCGAGGGCGGCAATTTCGTGGTCCCGGTGTGGCGGTCGATGTACGAGGCGATGCAGCCCGGCGGATACGTCGACCCGGTGCCCGACTATGTGCCGCCTTTCGAGTCGCCGCAATCGAATCCGGATCTGGCGCAGAGGTTCCCGTTGAGCATCATCTCGCCGAAGCCGCACGCGTTCCTCAACAGCCAGTACGGCAACACGCCGGACAAACAGCGCGTCCAGGGCGGCCAGCGGGTGTTCATCCACCCCGACGACGCCGCTGAACGCGGTATCGCCGAAGGGGAGATGGTGCGGGTGTTCAACGACCGCGGGTCGTTCGTGGGACCGGCCACCCACGACCAGGACCTGATGCCGGGACTGGTGATGGCCAACGTCGGGCACTGGCAGGGTGCGGGATCGCAGACGACGGTCAACGCGATCACCGCCGACCGGCACTGCGGGCTGGGCAATGCGGGCGTGTACGGCGACAACCTGGTGGAGGTGCAGAAGGTCGCCGATCAGGCCGTCGCCAGCTGACCGCCCGCGGTTGTCCGACGGTTCGGCCGATTGCGGATCGGGGGCCGGAGAGCGGCGTAGTGTGCGGCTCACGAGGTTCGCCGGTCTGCGAGGAGGCGGAGCATGGTTGGACGGTTATCCCTCGTCCTTGGCGCGGTACTGTTCGCCGGTGGTGCGATCGGCGCCGCGGTCTGGTTGTGGGTGAAGCGCAGGCAGCTGGCGGTCGCGGCGGCCAAAGCGGTCCCGGAACAGACGACCGCCGCAGCGGCCGACCAGACCTCGAAAGTGGTCGGTGCGGTCCCCGGTCAGGTCGACGCGGTACGACGGCAGCAGCCGCCCTCGGTGCTGTAGCCGTCCGGGAGGCTAGGTAGTCGTTCCTCGGCGCCGGCGTCGCCACAGCAGTGCGGCGCCGACGACCAGCGCGGCGAGCGCGGCGGCACCCACCCCGATCGCCACCCAGACCGCCGGGTCGTTCGAGTCCTCGGTGGGTGGCGGCGCAGCGTCCCCGGCGCCGACGGACAGGTTGGTGACAGTGCCCGCCGCGCCGGCGGCCAGCACGTCGCCGTTCAGGCTCGACCAACCGTCCGGCAGCTGGTCGACGTAACCGAACAGCGGTTCGACCAGTGTCCAGGCCCCGCTGGTGGTGACGAGTACGATGGAACGGTTGCGGGCGCCGTCGGCGAACGCCTGGATGGAGCCGAGCCCTCGGTTGATGTCGGCCCGCAGCTCGTCGCGCAGGCCGATCCGGACCTCGGCGCTCTGCCCGCCGACCGGCGGGCTGAGCGACGTCTGGTCGATCGTGGCGGCGTTGGCCACGATCAACGCGCCGATCCCGGCATCGGCGGCGGCCTTGACGTCGACCACGCGGGGTGTGAGTTCCGTATCGGTCAGCCGCGCGATGTCGGCGATCACCCGGGTCGCGTAGTGCAGTTGATTCGGGTTGCTGCCGTCGAGTGCCACCAGGAACTCGGGGCTGAACTCCGACGGCACCGCGCCGAAGCCGCCGAGGGGTGGGCCGCCGCGCCGCATCGTCACGGTGGAGCGGGGGTCCAGCTGGAAGGTCAGCGGTGCGATGGTCGGCGAGCACAGCTGACGCGGACTGAATGTCAGATCGAAGTCGAGATTGATTCTCTGGCCGAGTAATTCGCCGGGCACATCGAACGACGCGTCGACGCGGCCGGTGTCGCCCAACGCGACGGTGTGCACGGCCTCGCCGTTCACGCGGACCATCAGTGATGCCGAATCCATCGGTTGCACCGGGGTGTGGGTGGCGAGCAGGTGTACCCGCAGACCGTCGACACGCCCGCTGCCCAGTGCGGCCCGGTCGACGCCCACGGCCATCGTCGACGTCCGCAACACCGAGCTCTCGCCGGACATGCCGAGATCGCCGAACCTGACCTCGTCGACGCTGGGAGCGCCACGGGACCCGGCCTTGTCGACGCGGACCTCGGGGACCTGAACGAGCGACTGCACCTGGTTGGCGATCAGCGACGCCTGCGCGGAGAGCTGGTCACCGCGCCCGTTCACCTCGAGGTGGACGTCGGCGGTGTCGGGGTCGACCACGGTGAGCCCGGCGTCGCCGTTCTCGACGACGACGGCGCGGGTGAACTGCGGCGCGGCCGGCGGTCTCGCGCCGCGGGGTTGTTTGACCACCGTGATCACCGGTGACTGCGGCCGGTACATCCGCGCCACCGCCGAGGCGAGCGTGAGTACCGCCTGCTCCTCGGCGTCGTCGGCGTCGATCGGTGTGTAGATCGTCAGCCGTTGCAGCACAGGCGGAAAGAACGTGGCCACTGTGGTGGGCGCGGGTTCGATGCCCGCGTAGACCGTGGCGAGATCGCTGAGTCGTACCCGTTCGCCGAGGCCGCAGCGTTCGCCGACCGGAAGCGCGGCCTCCCGCACGGTGAACGAGAGGCCGACTTTCGCGGCGTTCACCCGCGCCGCGGAGATGTCGACGTCGAACGGAACCACCGCCTGGTCCGGCGCCACAGCGGGCAGGTCCACCGTGGCCAGGAATCTTCCGGTGCTGTCGGCGATCTCGACGAAGCCGGCGCCGAAATCCACCGGGGCGTGGATCAGTCCACGCAGCCGGACGGCCCCGAAGCCGGTCGGAACCGGCACGGAGAAGTCCTGATTGGTATCGGCGCCGACCAACGTGACGTCAGCGGGCAGGCCCAGCGTCCGCCACGGCAGCGTCACCTCGGGACCGGCGGCCGGATCGGCGTTCAGGGGTGCGGCGTGGGCCGCGGCGGGAGCGCCCAGCGCCGCCACCATCAACACCGAGGACACCAGGCCGACGACCCGGCGGATGAACCCAACAGACACCGCTGCTCCAGTCTCGAGTCAGTGGGCTTTCCGAATCACCCCTGGGCGCCGGACGTTACCGGCAAACCATCTTCGCCAAAAGTTGACGCGCCGCCAGTACGTTGTACCGCACCGTGTTTACTGGTCCTCCACCGATACCCGTGTCGGGCCCGGCGAAGTGAACTGGGCCATTACGATATTGGTCGCATCGAGGGTCAGGACGGAGTGCCGCACAATTGTCTGCCAATGGGTCGAGAGTTCCGGCACCCGCGATCGCGACGATCTCTTCGCTGGAATCACGGGTTGTGAGGGTGAAATTCGTGGCGGCCGCGCTCGTCGGGTTGTGTGTCGGCGCGCTCATCGGCGGGTTGACCTTCGCTCGAATGGGAACGGACACGACGGCGACAGCCTTTGTGCGTCTGGAGAATCCGGCCGACCTGACCGCGATCGCGGCCGGCGCCAGTCAGGTCACCCCGGACAATCAGAGCAATACGAGCAATTTCGTCGGCGGGGAGATCGCGTATCTGTCCGGCGAGGGTTTCGCCCAGGCGGTGGCCAGGAAAATGGCGATGGACGAGCCGGCGGAGCTGAACATCGCCCAAGCCAGCGAGTCGCCGGTGGTGACCATCAGCAATTCCAGCAAATCCCGCGACGACGCCATCAGAACCGTCCAGGTGGCCATCGACCTGTACGGCCAAGAGCTCAGCCAGCGCGTGGACGAGCAACTTCGGACCATTCGCGGCGCGCTGACGAGGTGGGAGCAGACCGGCGCCGCAGACCCTGTGCGTATGCAAGAACTCACGCGGATCCGGGCGGCCGTCGAACTGCAGGCGAGTGAGGCCGCCACGTTGCTGGTCGTACAGCCGCCGACACCGAACCACGACAGTTCCCAGCAGTGGCTGATCGGGTCGATCCTCGGCGGGCTCGTCGGGGGCTCCGTCGCGGTGGCGATCCTGCTCGCTCGGAGGCGGCGTTCCGGCCGCGCCGCGATGACCGCGACGCTGACCGACGGTGTCGACGCCGTGCTCGTGCCGGCGGTCGACCTCGGCTCGGCCTTCGCCGACGACCGCGACGCGCAGCAGGCCCGCCTCGCCCGCACCCTGCGGGCGCAGTGCGCGTCGATGGCGCCGGGCGGCGTGCTGCTGGTGATCGGGGCGTCGCCGTCCTCGGGCAGCGCCGAGGTGGCGGCCCTGCTCGAACGCGGCGGCGCGGACCGGTCGCCGTCGGCCCGGGTGCTGCACGGTGGAGTGGTCGGTGACCCCTCGTTGACCCCGGACCTTGTCGCGGAGGCGGCCGGGATCGTCCTCGTGGCCCGCCTCGACGCCGACACCGCGGCGCAGGCGGTGGCCCTGCGCTCCGCGACCGCGGGCAGCGCGGCGCCGCTGGCCGCCGCGTTCACCTACCACGGCCCGGGCGGGGCGCACCGGAAGAAACGCACCCCACAGGCGCCCCGGCAGGGCGTCGACGACGCAGAGCGGAGTATGCAGTGACGGTCGCGATCGTCCACGAACGACTCACCGAGATCGCCGGATCCGAGAACGTCGTCGCCGAGTTCGCCCGGCAGTGGCCCGACGCGCCGATCGACATCCCCATCGTCGACCCCCGCGTCACCGCCGCGTTCACCGCGCGGGTGCGCACCGGTCCGCTGTCGTCGGCGTACCGCGCGGCCCGCTACCGGACCTACGCGCCGCTGCTGCCGCTGGTTCCCGGTTGGATGAAGCGCCGCGACTTCGGCTCGGCCGAGGCCGTACTGATCAGCCATCACGCGTTCGCCGCCGCGGCGGTCCACGCGGCAGGCGCAACACCCACGATCGTCTACGTGCACTCACCCGCGCGGTGGGCGTGGGACAAGGTCATGCGCCGCGAAGAGGCGGCGTCGCTACCCGGCCGACTGGCTCTGGACGCACTGTCCCGGCTGGCCATCGCGACCGAACTGTCCGCCGCACCCAAGATCACCACCATCGTCGCCAACAGCGCCGCGGTGGCGCAGCGGGTCAGGGATCACTGGAACCGTGACGCACAGGTCGTCCACCCGCCGGTGAACATCGACTTCTACACGCCGGACGCCGCGGCGACGCGCGGTGACTACTTCCTGCTGGCGGGGCGGTTGGTGGGATACAAACGCCCGGACATCGCGATCAGGGCGGCCGTGGCAGCCGGCGTCACACTGGTGGTCGCCGGCGACGGCAGAGAGGCCGCCCGGTGCCGGAGGCTCGCCGAGGGCGGGGATGTCAGGTTCGTCGGCCGGGTCTCCGACGAGGAGTTCCGCGACCTCTATCGCCGCGCCAAGGCGATGGTCATGCCGGGGGAGGAGGATTTCGGCATCACGCCGGTCGAGGCGATGGCGTGCGGCACACCCGTGATCGCACTCGGGGTCGGCGGCGCGCTCGACAGCGTCGTCGACGGTGTCACGGGGACGTTCGTGACCGGCCGCAGCGACGCCGAGATCGTCGGCAACTTCGCCGAGACGTTCGCCTCCTTCGACAACGGACGCTTCGACCCCGCGGCGAACCGTCAACGCGCCGAACAGTTCTCACCGGAGGCGTTCCGAGCCAGAATGGCCGACGTGGTGGCGCAGACGTCGGCGATCCACGGCCGTGAATGACCGCAGGCACCTCCAGACCGGCGTGCAGGTGGTCGCCGGTCTGGCGTTGAACGTCTTCCCGGCGATCTTCATCGCGATCTACGCGCGCATCGCGCCGATCGAGACCCAGGGCTTCCTCGCGTTGGCGCTCGCCGTCGGGGTCTACGTCGCGCAGCTGTTCAACGCCTTCGTCGTGGAGGGCCGGCTGGCCACCCCCGACGCCGAGGGGGAGTTGGGCCTGCCGACGTGGGTCGTGCTGTTCGCCGTCGCCGCCTGCGGGCTGCTGGTGTTCGGCCCGGCGGTGGCATCGTCGGCGGTGCTCCTGGCCAGTGCCATCGGCGTGATGACCGGGCTGCTCATGACCCGCTCGATCGGGGTGGTCACCGGCAAATGGAAGAACGAGGGCACCGCGGCCGGTGCGCTGATCGTGGCCAGCCTGATCGCGCTGTGGATGGCCGACCACGGCAGCCCCCACAGCGTGCGGGTGCTGGCCATCGGTGCGCTGCTCGCGGTGGTGGCGCGGTACCGGCCGCGAAAGGCGATGCCGCGGATGGGCTTTCCGCCGGATGTCCGCAGATCCAGCTGGGTCACCGCGGAGACCGCGGTTGTCGGCGCCGTCCAACCGGCGATCACCTCGCTGCTCCTGGTCCTGGTCGGACCGGCTGCCTCGGTGACATTCCGGGTCATCTCCACGGTCGCGGGCGCGCTGGAGCCGATCCTCGCCTACGGGCGCTACCGCCTGCTGGCCCATGGGCACCGGGGTGAGCTCAAGGCGTTCGTCGCGGTCTTCGCCGTCGGGATGGCCGCTGTGCTGATCGCCGCGTTCGGTGGGCTCGGCAGCCTGGTCTTCGGCCCGGCCTGGCAGGGCGTGGGAGTCGCCGCCATGCTGCTGGCCTGTCTGTGGAAGGCCGTCATGCTGGTGTCGACGGTGCCGTTCGCGGCCCTGCGCAAAGCCGGCAAGACGGCGCTGGTCTTCTGGATCCGCGGCGCCAGCACCGTCGTCTATCTGGTGATCAGCGTGAGCCTGCTGATGGTGTGGCAGAACACCACCGCGATCTTCGCGGCCTTCGTGGCCGCGGAGATGATCACCGCGCTCGTCTACCACGTCGCCGCGGTCAACGGGGCGCCGGACTATGCGGCGACCTTCGGTGCCCGGCGACGACGCCAGCGGTTCGGCTAGCCATGGCCGTCGCCACCCGGCCGCCCGCGTGGTTCAGCCCCGCGGTGCTGATCCTCGCGCCGGTGACCCTGTCGTTCCTGGCGTGGTCGGCGTTGTCCGCGCGCCGGCAGTTCGGTGGGTCCCAGTCCTCCTCGGAGGCGTTGACGGGGTTCGCGGTCCCCGCCGACATCAGCGGCCGGGGTATCGCGCTGCTGCTGCTGTGGTACTGCGCGATCGTGATGGTGTCGATGGTCGGATTCTGGTGGGGGACACGGCGATCACGGCCCGCAACCGGTGACGACGCGACCAGCACCGCCTGGTTCGAGCGGCGGTATTTCTTCCTGATCCTGGCGGCAGGCGCCGTCGGGGTCGGGTACTCGTTCATGAAGGTGGGCGGACCCTCCGCGATCGTCGCGTCGCTGAGTGAACAGACCGCCAACGACTTCAGCAATGCGCTGTCGGGGTTCGCGGGTCCACAGACCCTGCGGTACGCCACCATCCTCGCCGCGCCGATCGGCGTCTACCTGTGGCGCAAGAAGGTGATCCGGTGGCCGTACATGGTCGCCGGGGTGCTGCTGCTCATCTCCAACGCGATGATCGCCTCACGATTGGCGCTCCTGATGTCCTGCGTCGTCTATCTGGCGGTCTGGGTGCGGGGGCGTCCACCGCGGCAGGCGACCGGTGGATCGGGTGCGCGCACCTGGGTAACCCTTGCGGTGATCGTGCTCTGCGGTTTCGCTGTCCTCACCGCGCTCAACTACATCCGCAACGCGAACTACTACCGCGACGCCGGCGTGTCGAACCCGGTGGCCATGAACCTGTACCAGTCGGGTGCGTACCTGGCCGTGCCGGCACAGGTCCAGATCGGCGTCTCGGATGCGGTGGCCAGCGGGGCCTGGGAGAACAGGGTCGGGGCGGTCGCGTCGCTGGATGCGGTGAAACCCACGTTCCTGCAGTTCAACAAGGTGGCCAAGGACGACAGCTGGAAGCAGTCATCCGTCTACGGCCACTCGGTGACCTTCGCAGGCAACTTCTTCACCAATTCCGTGTTCGCCGACATCTATTCGGAGCACGGCGCATGGGGCTGGCTCTACACCATCGTGGCCTACGGTTTCGCGGGGTACGCGTTCGCGCGGATCTTCAGCTTCAGCCCGGTCATCGCCGCGTCGGCGGGCGTGGTGGCGTACTGCTTCCTCGAGGTGTGGCGGGTGCAGATCCTGGTCTACGGGATCGTCATCTTCCTGTTGCTGCTGACCGCGGGCAGCGCACTGGTCACCGCGCGCATGCGACCGCCGAGGGACGCTCGACCGGCGGCGTGACCGTCAGGTTCCGGATCGCGAGCGGCGCCTGGCCGATGCCGTCCCCACACGGACCCGGCGAGGACTGCAGGACGGGCACCCAGGTGTCGTCGGCGGCGGGCCAGCCGATCGTCAGCCGGTCGACGACGCCGTCGGAACTCTCGAGACGCACGCACGGGTCGAGCTCGCCGTCGGGTCGGTCCGGCCGGGTGATCGCCATGCTCAGCTGATCGACGGTGAGCGCTCCGGCGTGTGCGGCCTGGAACGCGACGACCGGTTCGGAGTGGCGAATCATGATGGTGCCGAACGTGATCCCGCTCGTGTTCTCGACACCGACGCCGCCGTTGCCTCCGCTGGTCGAGCCGGCTGTGACACCGCAGTGGTCGATGCGCATCCCGTTGACCCGGGTGTCGGTCAGCGACTCGGCGCGAACCGCCCAGGTGGGGCAGTCGTCGACCTTCGCGTCGCCGACGTGGATGTCGAAGTCGGTGAAGCGCCGGTCGCCGGAAGTGCCCGGCCGGGCCAGCAGGTGGATGCCCATGTCGCAGTCGGTCGCGGTGACGTCGTCGAGGCGGATCGAGCGGCTGGCGACGTAATGCCAGCCGACGTCGGTGCCCGGCTCCGCGGAGTCGATGAGGAACGCCGAACCGGCGTGTACGCCGACGACGTCGAGTCCCTCGACGGTGACGCGGTTGGCGCCCGCGAGCCGGACACCGTTCGCCCGGCACGCGAACACGTTCACGTTCGTGACGGTGAAGTCCGCGTTGGACCAGTCGGTCAGATCCGGGACCGAGAAGGTGTGGGACGCACGGTCGAAGGTCGGCTCGGGAGCGAAATACGTGACCAGCGCGAGCCCGTCGTCACCGGTGTTGACGGCGCTGTACCGGTCGACCGACGCGCGTCGGCAGGCGTTGAAGTGCAATCCGTCGGCGCCGCTGTCGGTGACCCGCAGTCCGGCCACCTCGATGTCGGAGACGCCCATCATGACCACCCCGGTCTGCGGGCTGGACCGCACGGTGCAATCGGTCACGGACACCTCGGTGACCGGAGTCGGCTGCCCGGACCATCCGCTCGGCTGTTGGTCGCCGACATCGGGGTAGCCCTCCACCCGGATACCGTCGCCGAGTGACCGCAGGGCGCCGTCGGCCCATCGGATGTTGAGCCCCCGCAGCCGAATCCGGGACGCGGGTCCGCGGACGAGCAACCCGTGACCGCTGCCGGTCCGCTTGGTCGGATGCAGATTGTCCATGTAGAGCTCGGCGCCGGGCTCGAACTCGACGACGACGTCGGCGAGGCCCGAGATCACGACGGCGGCGCCGCCGGGTGGCCAGCGCTGTGCGAAACGGTATGTGCCCCGGGGGAATCGGAGTGTGCTCCCGGGGCGCAACGCGGCCGCGGCGGCTTGTATGGCCCCTGAGTCATCGGTGATCCCGTCGCCCGCGGCGCCGAAGCCGCGGACGTCGACCACCGCACGCCGTCCGTTCAGCGAGCACCCCGCGAGAACGGCCGAGGCGGTCGCGGCGGACGCGCGGGCCAGCAACTGGCGCCTCGACAACGTCACGTACGGCTGCCGACCAGCTCGGCGAATATCGCGTCGGCCGCGGCGGTCGCGCGGATCCGCTGCTGACGCGCCAGCACATGGGCGTGGCCGCGCTTGGCCAGATCGGCCCTGGCCGCGTCGTCCGAGCAGAACGCGCGGAGCAGACCGGCCAGTTCCTCGGGTCGGTGCGGGTCGAAGTAGGCGGCGCCGTCGCCGCAAGTCTCACGCAGCGAGGGGATGTCCGACGACAGCACCGGTGTGCGCGATGCCATCGCCTCCAACGGCGGCAGCCCGGCGCCCTCGTAGAGGGAGGGCATGACCAGCAACTCCGCCGAGGCGACCAAGGACCGCAGTGCGCCGAAGTCGAGCTGCCCCGTCACCACCACGCGGTCCGGATCGTCCTCGGCGAGGCGCCTGACCCGGTCGTCCAGCGTCCGCAGGGAGGCCCCGCCCCCGGCGATCACCAGCTTGTGGGGGATCTCGTCGGCCAGACCGGCGAACGCTTCCAGGACGAGCGGAAGGTTCTTGTGCCGCTTGGTGTTCCCGACGTACAGCAGGTAGCGGCCACTGACGGGCGACAGGCTCGGGTCGACGGGATCCAGCCACACCTCGTCCACCGGGATCGGCGTCACCGACACCGGTGCGGACGGTTCGATGTCCCTCAGCGTCGTCGCCGTCGCCTCCGACACCGTGAAGATCCGGCGGCAGAACCTGGCGTCGGCACCCAGCATCACGCGGGCATAGAGCCGGCGGGACCGGCTCTGGCCGCTGATGTTCTCGGGCAGAAGGTGAATCGTGTCGTGCACGGTGACATACAGCGCCGTTCGGCGGTTGCCGGGAAGAAGACGGGCCAACGGGTACGGGTAGTGCGGCAGCCACACCGCCCGCGGACGGGCCGCGTCGAATGCGTGGCGCCACACCGATTGTTCGGCGGCCGAGTACATCGCGGCCCGCGCCGGCGACGCCGGTATCACCTCGGTACTCGGACGCAGTGCCGGCGCGGCATCGGGATCGGCGAGGACGGCCAGGGTGAGCCCGTCGCGGGATGCGGCCTCCTCCAGGTAGGGCAACTGGGTGCGAATGTACGTCCCGATACCGCTTTGGCGGATGTGCCGGGCATCGAACAACAGATCCACACGGCGATCATCGGTCCGCGGGTTGTTCACACGCCCCTCCAGTTTGTTGCGTTTTTAATAAAGGCTACGTCGGCGCGGATTCGTCCCGAGTTGGTCATACCTGTTCATGTCCAAGGCACTGGAGTGGTCGGATACCGTTTGTCGAATGACCGGCTCTCTGACAGGGTTCGACGACTGGCTCAACCGCCTGCTCGAGGACTGCGCACGCGATGCGGGCGAGGACGTCGTCTCCTATGTGGCTCGCGCCGTCGCATCGCAGATGGTCGCGGACCTCAGGCGCACCGAGCGTGCGTCGATCGAGGAGCTGATGGCTCACCTCAACGCGTGCAAGGTGTTTGCCAATACCGAGATGCCCAGTGTCGAATCCGAGATCACCAATCCGGAAAGACTGCAGTCGCTGTATGCCACCGGGCTGCTCGACACGTCGCCCGAAGAAGCCTACGACCGCATCACCCAGGCGGCGGCCGCCGCGCTGGACGCCCCGTCGGCCGCCCTCACGCGCGTCGACGTCGACCGCCAGTTCTTCAAGAGCGCGGTGGGTATGGGTGACGACGAACGCCAGACACCACTCGAGCGGTCCGTCTGCCAATACGCCGTGGCGAACGGCGCGGCGCTGTTACTCGAGGACGCCAGGACCGACCCGGTATTCCGAAATCATCCGGCAGTCCGTGACGGGACCGTGGTCGCCTACCTGGGTATTCCGCTGGTCGACACGGAAGACAATGCCGTCGGAACGCTCTGCGTATTCGACGACAAGCCGCGACTCTGGGGTACCGGCCACGTCCGGATCCTGAGCGATTTGGCGCAATTGGCGGCCGAGCGGATGTTCGGTCCACGCGCCGGTCAACAGTAGCGGTCAGCCGCGGTCCCACCCGGAAACTCCGCTCCGCCGGCAAACGACTCTCAGCTTCCTCACGGATTCGCTTCCGTTGCCTCCGCAACCCCTTTAAGGTTGACTATGCAAGGTTCCGTCGGGGGGAAGTGACGCATGGATTCGGACGCGGGAGCGACACGCGATGCCGCCCAGTAGCCAGGTCACGGTGCCCATGCAGCAGACCGCTGCAGTGGCAGTGCGCAGTCGCATTCCGGCGGCGCCGCGCTTCATCGAGGGATTACGCAAGGAGTCCGGGTACATCGCGCTCACCATCGCGCTCGACGTATGGGCCGCCTGCTGGGCCGTGGTGCTGGCGCACCTCTGGATCGGCGAGCTGTCGGACAACCGGAACGTCCTGCTGTACTCCTGGACCTTCGTACCGATCCTCATCGTCGTGCTCGCGACGCGGTCGCTGTACAAGAGGAAGCTGAACCGCAGCTTCCTCGACGAGATGGAACCGGTCGAGACGGCGGTCGCGGTATCGGCGCTGGCGGCGCTGACGATCATCGTGTTGCGGGTGCCCGCGCTGCAGGAGGGTCAGCAGGTCGAGGCCCACGTGCGCCCCAGCGACGTGATGATCAGGATCTGGCTGTGCGCGGCGATCCTCGTGCCCGTGGTCCGGCTGATGAGGTCGGTCACGCAGCGCTATCTGCGGCGCAAGTACCGCTTCGGCGCGCCCGCCCTGATCGTCGGTTCCGGCCCGATCACCAACCAGATCATCACGCGGATGGCGCAGGTGCCCGACTACGGTCTGCGCCCGGTCGGCGTGCTCGACGACACGCGTCCCACCGACGCGGAGCTCGTCGACGTGCCCTACCTGGGAACCGTCGACAACTTCGAGAACGCCGTGCGCGCAACCGGAGCCGAAGACCTCATCATCGCGCCGTCCGCGGTTCCCGGCGACCAGCTGTCGCGCTGCGCACAGCTGGCCCAACGGCGAGGGATGCGGGTGCGCGTGGTGCCTCGCCTGATGGACGTCGTCAACGGCAGCGCCCGCATCGAGCACTTGGGCGGGGTTCCGCTGATGGTGCTCACCCCGGTCGACCCCAAGGGCTGGCAGTTCGCCTTCAAGTACGGACTCGGCCGGACGATCGCCGCCCTCGGAGTCCTGCTCATCTCACCGCTGATGATCGCGCTGGCACTCGCGGTCAAGCTCAGTTCGCCGGGGCCGATCTTCTTCCGCCAGCCACGCGTGGGGCGCGACGGCAAGGTGTTCGACTGTCTGAAGTTCCGCAGCATGCGGCCCGCTCCGGCCGGTGCCACCTTCGAGTTGAAGGCGGGGGCGGCGCCCGGCGGGGTGGAGGGCGACGACCGGCGCACCAAGATCGGCAAGTTCATGCGCAAGACCTCGCTGGACGAACTGCCGCAGCTGCTCAACGTCGTGAAGGGCGACATGACCCTGGTCGGTCCGCGTCCCGAGCGGCCGGAGTTCGTCGAGCTGTTCGAGATGCACGTGCGGCGCTACGGCGAGCGGCACCGGGTGAAGGCCGGCATCACCGGCTGGGCCCAGGTTCACGGGCTGCGGGGGCAGACCTCGATCGCCGATCGCGCCGAATTCGACAACTACTACATCGAGAACTGGTCGCTGCTGCTGGACTTCAAGATATTGCTCTTGACCGTTCTGGCGGTACTCCGTCCGACCGAAGAATGAGTAAATCGCGGAGCAAATTCCGCTACACTCAATAAGTGCACTTATTGCCGCCGGGGGGGCCGGCGCACGTGGGACTGATTCCCGACGGGTTGCGGCGTTGGGCGGACGCCAATGGCACCAGCCTGGTCGACACATATCGACGCGGAGCGCAGAAAGTCGTCGACATTATTCTGGCGCTCCAGGAGCACGGTGTGCGAACCGTGTCCGTGTACAACTTGAGCCGTGCGAATCTGGCCCGTCGCGACGACGAGCTGGACGCTGTGTATTCGGCGTCGACGCACTTCTTCAGCGCACTGATACCGGCACACTTCGATCGCGCGATATGCGGTGTGCGAATGCACGGCGATCTCGACCTGCTGCCGTCCGAATACGTCGCTGCGGCACGGGCGGTGGAGCACACGATGACCGGCGCGGAGTTCCGGATCAACATCCTCGCCGCCTATGACGCGGAAGACGAACTCCGAGCCGCCCACCGACGGGCCCAACAGGACGGCTGCGACATCGCCGCCGCGCTCGAGATCGGCGACGTCGACCTCGTCATCCGCACCACGCCCGAGCCGTTGCTCAGCGGATTCCTCCCGCTGCAGAGTCAGTACGCCCAGCTGCAGTTCCTGAGCACGCCGCTGAACGATCTGCAGCGGCGCGATATCGACGACCTGATCGCCGAGTACCGGCTGCTGCCGCAGCGGCGCGGACGGTAAAGCCATGGCAGACAGCAGGAGTCCGCTGATCATCGGCGCCGGGCCCGCCGGGCTCACCGCGGCGCTCGAACTCGTCAAGCGCGGGGTCACGCCACGGCTCTACGAGGCGTCGGAAGACGTCGGCGGGCTGGCCCGCACCCCGCGTCGCGGTGAGTGGCGCGTCGACCCCGGTGGGCACCGGTTCTTCACCAGAAGCGAAGCCGTTCTTGACCTCTGGAGGACGCTGTTACCCGCCGACCAGTGGGTCGCGGTGGCTCGACGCTCCGCCATGCTGGTGCAGGGTCAGCGAGTGAGATACCCGCTCGTCGGCCGGGATCTCCTCACTCAGCTGGGTGTCCGGAGCGGAATGCGCGGCCTCGGCGACCTGCTGCGGTCCAGGATGCCACGTGTGGGGCGCCGCGGTGTCGGGTCCGAGAGCTTCGAGGACTGGGGGACAAGAGAATTCGGCCGCCATTGGTACACGCTGTTCTTCGACGGCTACGTCCGCAAGACCTGGCTCGCCGATCCGGCCGACCTGACGAGTGACTGGGCGAACCAACGCATCCGGCCGATCCGCTGGCGCAAGGCCGGCGACTTCGCCGCGCGGGACGTCTTCCGGTATCCCCGCCTCGGGCCCGGCCAGCTCTGGGAGGCCGCGGCGGCGGTTCTCGCCGACAGCGGAGTGGTCACGTCGCTGAACTCGCCCGTGGTCAAGGTGGGCCGCGTGGGCCGGACGTGGACCGTCGACCTGCAGAACGGCGAAACGGCCTCCGGTGACGCCGTGTTCTCCAGCATGCCGCTGAGATCGCTCATCGACGCGCTGGAACCGGCTCCGCCACACCATGTCCGGGCGGCTGCCGCAGCCCTCAAGCACCGGGCCCTGATCACGGTCGGCGTCGCCCTTCGCGATCGTATCGACCTGCCGTACAACTGGATCTACACGCCGAGCGGGCACATGCGGGTGGGTCGCATCCAGAACTACAGCCGGTGGTCGCCGGCGCTGGCCCCGGTGAATTGGGGCGGCACCTACCTCGGCATGGAGTACTTCACCAACACCGACGGTGACCTCTGGCGGGCCGACGACGGCGCCATGGCGGCGATCGTCGACGAGGACCTTCGGGCGCTCGGCGTCGGTGCCTGCGCGGTCGAGCACGTCATGGTGGTCCGCTCGCAATACGCCTACCCGGTCTACGATCCCGCCCGCGAGACGAGCGTCGCGCTGATCCGCGACTTCCTGCGCCGGCACCACCCATCGCTTCGACCCATGGGCCGCAACGGCATGCACCACTACGACAACCAGGACCACGCGATGCTCAGCGCGATGCAGAGCGTCGCCCGGTACTTCGGCGACGACGTCGACCCGTGGCGGGTGAACACGGACCTGCGCTATCAGGAATCCGGGCTGCTGAGCATGTGAGCGGTGGGCGCGGTGTCACCCCACGAACCCGTCCGCCACACCGGCGACGGCTCACCCTGGTGCAGCCAGGTCGCGTTGATGTACCAGTCGACCGGGCCGTACGGACCGCCCTGGATCACGATGTCCGAACCGGTGGCGTCACGACCGCTGACGTAGGTGACGTTCTCGATGCGCACACCGTCACCGGCGATGTCCTGATCCGGGTTGCCGCCTCCGAGTTCGACTGCCCACCACGAGGATCCGACGTGGTCGTCAGTGGTGACCTCGATGTGCGCCACATCGATGTCGTCGACCTGCAGGAGCCGTACACCCCAGCCCGCGCCGGCGCCTCGGCCGGGCAGGTAGGCGCCGATGGTGCCGAACGATGCGCTCCCGACCCGGAAGAGTTCGACGCCCGCGCCGTGCGCGCCGTAGGAGGCGATGTCGCCGACCTGCAGACCGGCGATGTCCTGGATGAGGATCCGGCCCGGCCCCTCCAGGACCAGGCCGTCGATCGTCAGATTCGACGACGGCAGATCCGCCACGCCGTACTGACTGCGGATCTGGGAGGCGCCCAGCACGTTGATGTCGCCGGCGTGCACCGACACCAGCCGCACATTGTCGATCACCGAGTCTCGAAGCGACGCAAGCAGAATCCCGCCGTTACCGCCTCCGAGCGGTCCGACGCCCGCGTCGACCTCGGCGTGGACGTTGCGTAGCGTCAGGCCGGCGAAGGCACTCGTGGTCGTCGGCGGCGTCTCGACGGCGACGGACCAGTTGCGCGCGTTGTGGATGACGACGTCGCTGATGGTCAGGCCCGAGAAGTCCCACCACATGGATGCCTCGGTGCCGTCGATGTTGTTGGTGGCGAGCACGATTCCGGTCTGGACGTCGTCGACCTTGACGTGCGAGATGTCGATGTTGCGCGACGCGAGGCTCGTCCAGTCATCAGGGCCCGTGGCCTTGGCCGAGTTGACCTGGAGGCCGAATTCCTTGCCGGTCACGGTGACGTCGGTGATGGTGATGTCGTAGCCGCCCTGCACGCGCACGCCGCTGGCGGCCCCGCCGGTGACCGTGATGTCGGTGGCCACTGAGCCGCCGTTGTTCCACTCGCCGAGCCCGGGCTGATTGAACGGGCCGTCGCCGGGGCCGTAGGTCCACGGCAGGGTCGGGTCGTAGTAGGTGACGAACGCCAGTCCGTCGTCACCGGTGTTCAACGCGGTCAGGCCGGTCACGGTGACTCGGCGGTTCGCGTTGAAATGCAACCCGTCGGCCAGAGTGCCGACGGCGGTGAAGTTCGTGACGGTCACGTCCGAGGCGCCCATGAAGACCGCCCCGGTCTGCGGTGCGTTGATCACCGTGGCGTTGATCAGCGAGACGTTCGACACGGTTCCGGTCGATCCGGTCCAGCCCGGCGGGGGAGGGGTGTTCGACGCCCACCCCAGGATCGAGAAGCCGTCACCGAAGCTTCGCGCGGACGGTCGGGTCTTCCACTCGATTGTCGCGTTGAGGACCGTCACGTTCGACGCGGCTCCCTCGACGCGGATGCCGTGGCTGGTGCCGTGGCCGTTGGCGTCGAGGTTGTCCATCAGCAACCGGGCGCCCGGGGCGAACTCCACGGTGACGTCGGAAAGACCCTTGAGTAGGACCGCGGCGTTGCCGGTGGGATTCTGCTGCGCGAACCGGTACGTGCCCTCGGGGAAGTAGAGGCGCTGCCCCGAGGTCAGCGCGGCCTCGGCGGCCTTGATGGCGGCCGAATCGTCGGTGATGCCGTCGCCGACCGCTCCGTAGTCCTTGACGTTGACGGTGGTGATCGGGGTCGACGCCGATGACGACGAGGACGTCGTGGTCGTCTGCGGGAGGGACGCCGTTGTCGCCGGCGCGCCGAGGAATTGACGACGCGCCCAGGCCAGCACGGCCCACATCGCGGGCGATTCGACCGGCGCGGGTGTCCCGCCGAGGCCGAATGCGCTCGCCAGCGTGGCGACGATGCCTTGCCGCGCCGCGGGTTGGTCGGCCGGCGCGGTCGCCGGCGGGAGCGCGGTGAGTTCGGGTTCGGGTTCGGGCTGGGCCTCCGGGAGCGGCGCGGGACTGCCGACCGCGGGTTCCTCGACGACGGGCGCCGGGTCGTCCTCGTCGACGATCTCCGCGGGGACGTCGACATCAACGTCGGGCTCTCCGGCCGGTCCTTCGGCTTCGCCGACAGGTTCAGGGTCGACGTCGTGTGTACCGCGGCGGTTGGTGCCCTCGTCGGCATCCTCGGCGACGACTTCTTCGTCGAGACCGTCGTCTGCAGGCTCCAAGGGCGCGTCAACGTCGTCGTCGAGCGCGTCGTCGTCTCGAGCGTCGTCTTGCGGATCGACTTCTTCGTCGGCTTCGTCGATCTCGTCGGCCGGCTCCGCCGGCTGAGGGTCTCTAGACGCATCGGCGGCCACGCCGCCCCCCGGCGAATCGGTCGCGGGCTCCTCCGCCGCCGCCACCCCCGGCGAGAGGAACAACCCGATGCCGACCGCCAACGCCGCACCGCTCATGCGGCATGCCTGAATACCCGACATGACGTCCCCCCGAGATTTGTCGCCCGCGTCAAAAGCGGACCTTCACCAGGGTATATGCGTCATACCGAATTTGAAATAGCAACTTTCGGGTCGGGCGGGCGGCGGGCCGAACCCGGGTAACCGGCCGCGCTATCGGACGAAGTCGATGACGAGGCGGGGCGGCCCGTTGAACACGAGGACGCTGAACGGGACTTCGGAGCGAAGTCCCACGACCCAAGAGAGGACGGACTCGAAGTCACCGGCCGCCTTGGCTTCGGTGACGACTGCGGTGTCGGCGGTGACGGTCGACGCCCCGAAGTAGGTCCGCTCGCCGTCGACGCCCCCTCCATTGCCCGTCGCTCCGCTGAGTACGACCCGTACAGCGGCATTCGCCCCGGGTAGCGGGATGTCTGCGCCCGACGGATCGGCGTATGCCGGCAGCGGACGGTAACCGATCGTGTAGCTGGGCACCCCGTCGGCAAATTCGAACACCAGCCGGTCGAATCCGTCGTTGCGGGCCAGCCGCACTGCGACCAGATGCCCGCTGTCGCCGTCGGGCCGGTCGCCGTGGGCATCGGAGAGGGAGGGCATGCGTAGCGGTGGCGGGCTGGCGGGCGAAGGGGGGACGGACGTAGGTCGAGGCGACGGTGACGACGGCGGCAGTGTTCCCGCACCGCTTGCAGCGGGCGGTGGCGCGCCCGCCGGCGGTGACGAGCATCGGGGGTCGAAGTTCGGCCCCGCACCCTCGACCGCAGTGGCATAGGCAACGACCCCGTCCAGCGTGTAGGGCCCGCGTGCGTCGGCGATGGAGTTGGTCTGAAAGGTCCTGCGTTGCCCCGTCTGTACACAGTCCACGATGACGTCGGACACCACGGTCCCGGTCGATGTCGTCACGAACGCGACGACCACCACGTTGAGCGGGCCGTCTTGATCAAGCGTCAGCCGTCCGGTCACAGACGGGCCGAAAACACCGTCGTCCGAAAGAACGGTGGTGTCCGTCACGGTCACTGTCGGCGGATTGACGGTGGCCCACTCGAACCATTCGCCGAGGATCGTGAGCTCCACCGAGGCGACGGTCTGTCCCTCAGGAACGCCGAGGATGTCCAGACCGTATTCGCCGCCGGGCGGTAGTTGGTAGATCGTGTTGACCGGTGCGCCCGGAATGCCGCCCTGCCCTTCGGTCGCGATCACCGCGCCCGTCCGGTCGATCATCGCGAGTTCGAACGGGGAACGAACCAATCCGACATCGGGATTCGGGTTGTGGAGTCGAACGCTCAGTGAAGTGCCAGCCTGTGTGAAGCTGACCGACACCGGGTGCGCAGGGTCTCCTGTCGCAGCGGTGGGCGTACTGAAAATGTCGGGAATACGTAAGCCGCAGCCCGCGAGGAGCAGCGCGAGCGCTACGACGGTAGCAACGTTCCGACGGTGCATGGATCGAGAGCTTAGTCCTGCGTGTGGCTTTGGACTGTGCGCTTCCACGACGCGGTGGGAGCCCGCCGGCAAATACACGAGCGTGCCGACAATCGCCGCGTGATGAAGCGCGTGGTACGCAGCCTCAGCCGAGAGGACGCTCACGAGACGCAGTAGCCAATGCGACGGCAGGTGTTCTCGAATGGGAATTCGACAGAACCGCGCGGTCCGCCGAAGCGCCTCCGGCGGACCCTGCGCTGTTCCAATGGAGCGGGAGACGGGAATCGAACCCGCGTAGCTAGTTTGGAAGGCTGTTTCGCCGACCACAGGCAACGGATCCGCGCCGGTAGGACCATCGTCGGGCAACCGGCCCGAACCAGTCTTGAATAGCCCGGACCGGCCCGTTGAGCAGTGCCGCACCGTGTGCGACCTGCGGCGTTCGACGGCCCCAGCGAACCGACAACACGCGGGAGGATTGCGGGTGCAGGACGTGCCGGGCGAGCAAATCGAACACTGGTGCGCTTCGATGCCCCGCCGGTCGCCGAGGGTAATGCCGGTTGGCGAGATCGGTCCGACGGTGCATGTCAGTGTGCTGCCATACCGTCGAAGGGTGTCTGACGAAACGGATACGGAGACGATCTACCGAAACCCGGTGACGACGGAGATGCAGCGGCGGAAGGCGTACTTAAAGGCGCTGCCGGGCTACCGGTTGAACGAGGACCTCGAAGCGCTTAACCGATGCTCATACACGTTCAGCCGGAACGCGCAGCAGCTTACCGAGCATGTCGGGACGTTCCTCAAATCTCCGACGATGTGGGCGCGCGAGGTGTCCGACGACTACGTCAACGAACTCGTGCGGTTGTTGCACAACTACCTGACGTCAGTCACCTCTCTAATCGATGCGCAGCGCGTCGTTATGCGGCACCGTTGGCCAACCGAGCGCGTGAAGGCTGCGAAGTGCGCCGCCTGCAATCGGCCGCTGCAAACCAAGCAGGGCCTATCGGAGTTTGAGACGAAGGACTACGCCGAGCAGCTGAAGAAGACGTTCGAGACTGGTGAAGCCGAGTTCATGCAGAAGCTGCGCAACTACTGCACCCACTACGCGATACCCGTACCTGGCCTCGGCACCACGATGTCGTGGCAAGGCGGCGGCCCAGTAATCCGACTTAACACGCTGCAGCTTGACCGCGATGCTCTGCTGCGGTGGGACGAGTGGCGGTCTGCGGCAACTGCTTACCTAAAGAAGCAACCGCCGCGTTTCGACTTCGCCCCGATCATCGAGCGTTACCAGGCGTCCGCCCGCGCCTTCTTCCAATGGTTCTGGGACGAGGTAAACGCGCGCAGCGTCGAAGAGTTAGCGGAGTTAAACGCGAAGGCGAAGGAAGTGCAGTTGTGGTGGGACGAGAGGAACTTGGCACCCTACTGGGTGTACGAGGGCAATGGGCGGCCACCGCCAGGCTGGAACGGTCGACGGGAAAGGGCGAAGCGTCGCGCCGCCCGGTACCAGCATGGAACACAGGGATTTCGCGTATCGACCGTCGACACAGGAGGAGTGATCGAACTCGGCATAACCGACTGGGATGTGCTACCCCGGTAGGGCTGATGGACCTTCCGAATTCGATCCCTACCGTTCCGCGCGCCTTGACATAGCGATCGGCGACAGCGGCGCGTTCGGGCACGAACTCTCCGGCGCTAGGCCGAACTCGCTTTCGTCCTCGGGGTACGGCGGAGACGAGTACAGGCATACGTCCGTCGAAACCGCTGTAGCTGCCGGGCGGTGTGCCGGTGCTGCTCATCGCGGAACGCTCGGTACGTCGTAGCTTCCGGATGCCTTTACCTGGATACAGACAGCCGCGCCCCGGTGCCGCACACCCACACCTGCCGTGCGGCATCAGGAACCTGTCGATCATCGGGTACGAGTTCCAGTTGCCGGGGATACGCCGCAAGGCCCGATAGCTTTCTTGTCGTGCTCGCGCAGGGCGACCGGGTTGTCGGCGCTGCCGGGACCGGCGGACGCGACGACGGTCACGTATCCGGCCGGAATGAACTCGGACTCGATGAGCCAGGCCGGGCCCAGGCTTCCTTCGAGCCGCAGGCCGTTGAACTGTGCGCGTGCGACTTGCCCGACGATATTCGCGGGTTCGAGCCGGGCCGGGACATTCGACGAAGGAATGAAGTCGTGCTTGGAAACTGGAGAGCGAACTGAACCAGAGCTGGAATTCCGGGAAGAAATCGCGGCCGGGTGGCCCTACAGTCGCTATCGCCGTCGCGGTCGGCCGCTGTCGAACGCTATTCAACTTTGTCGGTAGAAGTGGCAGCATTGCGGGAAGGCTGTAGGGACTCGAGAAGGTCTGACTTCTCGCCATTCGAACGGATTTTCTCTTCTTGGGCGGCTAGCATGAGCCCGACTGGATTAAGGTGAAGGTCGAGCGCCCCAAACTTCTCGAGGGTGTCGAGAAAATCTGCTAGTTCGGCATCCAGTTGTCGAATACGTTTCTTCAGTTCGTCAGCACCGAAGATCCTGCTTTCGCAGAACGTAATTAGTGCTAGTTCCGCCGGGTGGTCCGGTCGTTCGGGTTGTGAAAAGTTCATTTTGGCACTCAACCACTTGTTCGCAAAATCAGGATTAAGGTACCTGATCTCAAGATCTTCGTTATCCCAGACGAAGTAGTCGACGGGATCCAAACTCTTAGCCAACTCGGGCAGTTCGTCGACACGAAAGCCGTCGTACATCGCGTTCGGGTTCGAGGCCCGAAGTGCTCCGTATGGACCGTAATCATCGATGGTACCGGTGAAAATGCCAGCGAACCGACCCCACTCGTTCTGGCCGCGTTCGCCAATGCCGAGGGAGTTATGTAGCTGTATTCAATAGCCTCCGTCGGAATTCGCCTGAAATACACACCGAGGCTCTTTCTTAAACTGTTCGCTAGGATCTTGACTGTGACGGCGCGAGGAAACCATCGGTGTTGCAGCTTTGCGATTACCGTGACAAGGTTAAGGTGTTCGCTGGTCATATTTGTGATGCAATCCACGCCACGACGCGAGAGCATCTCTATATAGGACTGCGGCTCCGAGGTTATCAGCTGAGCCACCAGGCTTGCGAGGTGTGGAACGACTTCTTTATTACCGGTCTCGCCGTAGCTGTTTTGCGCTTTGAGTAATGGAATTTGAGCACGCGTTTGCCCGAATAGTTCGAGATTATCAGCATTTTCTGCGATGACATTCTTGATGACTTCGCGTGTCATTTCGATCGCTCGACCGGCGAACTCATCCTTGGCTTGTTGAACCAGCCTTGGGGCATTCTTCTCCCACAAGTCGATCGCGGTCTTCTCTTGCCTTTGTGCCAGTTCCTGCAGACGCTCTTCCGCGACTTCGTAGTGATAGTGGTTATGAACGGCGACATCGCGACCCGCTTGGTATTGGTGGGCATTTTCGCCGCCGTGTTGCTCCTGGCTTGGCCTCACCGATCCCCTCCTCGCGTCGGAGAATCTTCGCCATCGCCGAACTTAACGTCTCTGATGTCACGTCCGGCTTGCAGTCCCATCGATCCCTTGCGGCCGACCTGCTTCTGTTTCACGGTCGACGGCGTCTGCCCATCGCCGCCTCTTCGCTCAACGAGGTAGTCGGCGAGCACACCGGCAATCGCAACGCCGCCTAGGGCCAGCGGAACCCATGGCGGCGGCACCTTACCGAGCAGGTCCAGAACGCCGAAGACGATCGCGATAACACCTGCAGAAGCGCCGCCGACTCGACCGATGGTTCTCCCCATGTCACTGACCCTCTCGACCGCTCAGGATACTGGAACGTGTGTTCGGCACAAGCGGATCTTGGGTACGCGCACGACCACGCAGCAAACGATCCGCCGACGACTCGGAGTAGGTCACTGCAGATCATGCGGGAGCACAGCCAACCTGCGGTTTCGTCGCGTAAACCGAAAACCGGCCCTCATCAGGCCGGTCCTGTGGAGCGGGCGACGGTGTGCTTCAGGACATGCGCATAGGGTGTCGCAAGACATCGGCATAGCCGGGCGGGGTGACCGTCAGCGCTATGTCGAAGGCTCGTCTGGTCATCACCGCGGTCGTTGTCGAGGGTCGCAGCCAATCCGATGTCGCACGCGACTACGGGGTGTCGCAGTCCTGGATATCGCGGCTGGTCGCCCGGTACCGACTCGAGGGCGAGGCGGCTTTCGAGCCGCGCTCGCGGCGCCCGCACACCAGTCCGGCCCGGCTACCCGAGACCACGATCGGCCTGATCGTCGAACTGCGCGCCGAGTTGCCGAGCAAAGGCCTCGACAACGGCCCGTCGACTATCGCCTGGCACTTGCGCCACCACCACGCCACGACCGTGTCGGCGGCATCGGTCAGCCGGCACCTGCATGCCGCCGGCCTGGTCAAACCCGCACCACGGAAACGACCCAAGAGCTCCTACATCCGCTTCGCCGCCGACCAACGCAGGCGAACGCTGGCAAGCCGACTTCACCCACTGGTGGCTCGCCGACCGGACCCACGTCGAATTACTCGACTGGCTCGACGACCACTCCCGCTACGCCATCTCCGTGACCGCGCACACCCGCGTCACCGGCCCCATCGTCGCCGACGAATTCCGCAAAGCCACTGCCGCTCACGGCACCCCGTACTCGACACTGACCGACAACGGCATGGTGTTCACCACCCGACTGGCCGGCGGCAGAGGCGGCCGCAACGCCCTGGAGCACGAACTGCACCACCTTGGCGTCATCAAGATCAACTCCACCCCCAACCACCCCACCACCTGCGGCAAAATCGAACGCTTCCACCAAACCCTCAAACGCGGGCTCTCCCGCCAGCCCCACGCCCACACCCTGGCCGAACTGCAAACCCAACTCGACGCCTTCGTCGACGAGTACAACCACCGCCGCCCGTACTGCTCACTGCCTCACAAAGCCACCCCGGCCACCGCCTACACCGCCCGCCACAAACTCGCCCCTGCGCAACGCATCGACAGCCACCAACGCGTGCGCACCGACCGCGTCGACGCCTACGGCACCCTGACGTTGCGGGTCAACGGCAAGCTCCACCACATCAGCATCGGCCGCGCCCACGCCCGAACCCGCGTTCTGATGCTCATCCACAACCACGACGTCAGAATCATCGACGCCTCCACCGGCGAGCTCATCCGCCACCTCACCATCGACCCCACCAGGGACTACCAACCCCGTGGAGTCCCCTGCGGACGCCCACGAAAAAGCTCTGAACCCCCAACGAGGGTTCAGAGCTCTTCGGATGTCTTGCAACATCACAGTGGAGCGGGCGACGGGAATCGAACCCGCGTAGCTAGTTTGGAAGACTAGGGCTCTACCATTGAGCTACGCCCGCACGTTGCGGAGAGGATCGTACCGGCGCGCACCGGATCAAATCCAATTGGCTGCCTCGCGCGTCGGTGCTCGGTGCACAAGCCGTAGTATCTCGCGTGGTCAGCGCCGCGCGTCCACGCACGGTGCGGACCGTGACGGCGCGGGGTGTAGCGCAGCTTGGTAGCGCATCCGCTTTGGGAGCGGAAGGCCGCAGGTTCAAATCCTGTCACCCCGACAACCCAGCACCGAACACGACGCAGTACCCAGACATGAGGAGAGACCGCAGTGAAGAGCACCGTCGAGAAGTTGAGCCCCACCCGGGTGCGCATCTCCGTGGAGGTGCCCTTCACGGAACTCGAACCGGACTTCGACCGGGCGTTCAAGGAGCTCGCCAAGCAGGTGCGGCTCCCCGGCTTCCGGCCCGGTAAGGCGCCGCGCAAGCTGCTCGAGGCCCGCGTCGGCCGCGAGGCCATGCTCGATCAGGTCGTCGGCGAGGCCGTGCCCGGCCGCTACACCGAGGCCGTGACTAGCTCGGACGTGCAGCCGCTCGGCCAGCCCGAGATCGAGATCACCAAGAAGGAGTACGGCGAGGACCTGGTGTTCACCGCCGAGGTCGACGTCCGTCCCGAGATCACGCTGCCGGACCTGTCCGCGCTGGAGATCACCGTCGACCCGATCGAGATCTCCGACGAGGAGGTCGACGCCGAACTGCAGTCGCTGCGCGCCCGCTTCGGCACGCTGACCGGTGTCGAGCGTCCGGCCCAGGACGGCGACTTCGTCTCCATCGACCTGTCGGCCACCGTCGACGGGCAGGACGTTCCCGAGGCCAAGACCGAGGGACTGTCCCACGAGGTCGGCTCCGGCCAGCTGATCGAGGGTCTCGACGACGCGATCGTCGGCCTGTCGGAGGGGGAGAGCAAGGAGTTCACCACCACGCTGGCCGCCGGTGAGCATGCAGGCAAGGAAGCCGTCGTCACCGTCACGGTGAAGTCCATCAAGGAACGCGAACTGCCCGAGCCCGACGACGAATTCGCCCAGCTCGCCAGCGAATTCGACACCATCGACGAGCTCAAGGAGAGCCTGGTCGAGCAGGTCAAGCGGGTCAAGCGGGTGCAGCAGGCCGAGCAGATCCGCGATAAGGCGCTGGAACTGCTGCTCGAGCAGACCGAGGTTCCGCTGCCCGAGAAGATCGTCCAGGCCCAGATCGACGACACCGTGCACAACGCAATCCACGGCCTCGACCACGACGAGGATCGCTTCGCCGAGCAGCTGGCCGAACAGGGCAGCAGCCGCGAGGAGTTCGACGCCAACACCCGCACCGAGGCCGAGAAGGCCGTCAAGACCCAGCTGCTGATGGACGCGCTCGCCGATCAGCTCGAGGTTCAGGTCGGTCAGGGCGACCTGACCGAGCGGCTGGTGCTGATGTCGCGGCAGTACGGCCTCGAGCCGCAGCAGTTGTTGCAGATCCTGCAGCAGAACAACCAGCTGCCCGCCATGTTCGCCGACGTGCGTCGTGGTCTGACCATCGCGGCCGTGGTGCACGGCGCCACCGTCAAGGACAGCGACGGCAACGACATCGACACCACCGAGTTCTTCGGCCCGTCGGGCGGTGCGCAGGCCGAGACCGACTCGGATGACGACGCGGATGCCGACGTAAAAGCCGACGTGGAAGCCGACTCGGACGACGAAGCCAAGTGACGCTGTGAGCGAACGCGCGCCCGTCAGGGAGTGCACGCTCGCGCAGGTTGGTTAGTGTCGGTAGCGACCCAAGACGTAAGAGAAAGCAGGTATCCAGTCGTGACTGTTATGCGTGGCGGGGCGCCGGGCCTCACGCTCCAGGACTCGGTCTACGAGCGTCTGCTCGCCGAGCGCATCATCTTCCTCGGCTCACAGGTGGACGACGACATCGCCAACCGTCTGTGCGCGCAGATCCTGCTGCTCTCGGCGGAGGACCCGACCAAGGACATCCACCTGTACATCAACTCGCCCGGCGGCTCGATCAGCGCCGGCATGGCGATCTACGACACGATGGTGCTGGCGCCGTGCGACGTCGCGACCTACGCGATGGGCATGGCCGCGTCCATGGGTGAGTTCCTGCTCGCCGCGGGCACCAAGGGCAAGCGGTACGCCCTGCCGCACGCCCGGATCCTGATGCACCAACCGCTCGGCGGCATCACCGGCGGCGCGGCCGACATCGCGATCCAGGCCGAGCAGTTCGCGGCGATCAAGAAGGAGATGTTCCGCCTCAACGCCGAGTTCACCGGGCAGACCATCGAGCGCATCGAGGCCGACTCGGACCGCGACCGCTGGTTCACCGCACAGGAAGCCCTCGAGTACGGATTCGTCGACCACATCATCACCAGCGCCAGCATCAACGACGGAGTGGCCCCCTAATGAGCAATCAGACCGACCCGCGCCTCCAGCCCCAGGCGCGCTACATCCTGCCGTCGTTCATCGAGCACTCCAGCTTCGGGGTCAAGGAGTCCAACCCGTACAACAAGCTGTTCGAGGAACGCATCATCTTCCTCGGCGTGCAGGTCGACGACGCGTCGGCGAACGACATCATGGCCCAGCTGCTGGTGCTCGAGTCGCTCGACCCGGACCGCGACATCACCATGTACATCAACTCGCCGGGCGGCTCCTTCACGAGCCTCATGGCGATCTACGACACCATGCAGTACGTGCGTGCCGACATCCAGACGGTCTGCCTCGGCCAGGCCGCGTCGGCCGCCGCGGTGCTGTTGGCCGCCGGCACGCCCGGTAAACGGCTCGCGCTGCCGAACGCCCGGATCCTCATCCATCAGCCCGCGCTGTCCGGCGTGATCCAGGGCCAGTTCTCCGATCTGGAGATCCAGGCCAAGGAGATCGAGCGGATGCGCACGCTGATGGAGGTCACGCTGGCTCGGCACACCGGCAAGGACGCCGAGACGATCCGCAAGGACACCGACCGCGACAAGATCCTGACCGCCGACGAGGCCAAGGATTACGGGATCATCGACACGGTGCTCGAGTACCGGAAGCTGTCCGCTCAGACGTCCTGAGCAGCCACGGGATCGCCGCTTCGGCCCGAGGCCGACGATGCCGCCCGGCGGTATCGTTGGCCTCAGCCGTTCGCTCCGGTCACGGTGACGACACGCCAGGGACACGGCGGCGCGTGGCACGCGGCAACCGGACGTGCGAGGCGTTATGTTGGCGCGACAGCTGAATACCACCAGCGCGATTCGGCACTAACGGTCGCACCGCGCGGGAGTTAACGGGTAGCGTCGGGAAGAGGGCCTCACCACAGGTCCTGTCAACGACCCGAACCGGCCCACCGACGTCGAACAGGAAAGTAGGACCCCACCACCATGGCGCGCATTGGAGACGGCGGTGACCTGCTGAAGTGCTCGTTCTGCGGGAAGAGTCAGAAGCAGGTCAAGAAACTCATCGCCGGCCCCGGCGTGTACATCTGTGACGAGTGCATCGATCTCTGCAACGAGATCATCGAAGAGGAACTGGCCGACGCCGACGAGGTGAAACTCGACGAGCTGCCCAAGCCCGCGGAGATCCGCGAGTTCCTCGAGAGCTACGTCATCGGACAGGACACCGCCAAGCGCACCCTGGCCGTCGCCGTCTACAACCACTACAAGCGCATCCAAGCCGGGGAGAAGAGCCGCGATTCGCGCTCCGAGCCCGTCGAGCTGACGAAGTCCAACATCCTGATGCTGGGGCCCACCGGCTGCGGTAAGACCTACCTCGCCCAGACACTGGCCAAGATGCTCAATGTCCCGTTCGCCATCGCCGACGCCACCGCACTGACCGAGGCCGGCTACGTCGGTGAGGACGTCGAGAACATCCTGCTCAAGCTGATCCAGGCCGCCGACTACGACGTCAAGCGCGCCGAGACCGGCATCATCTACATCGACGAGGTCGACAAGATCGCCCGCAAGAGCGAGAACCCGTCGATCACCCGCGACGTCTCTGGCGAGGGTGTGCAGCAGGCGCTGCTCAAGATCCTCGAGGGCACGCAGGCATCGGTGCCTCCGCAGGGCGGCCGCAAGCACCCGCACCAGGAGTTCATCCAGATCGACACCACCAACGTGCTGTTCATCGTCGCGGGTGCGTTCGCCGGGCTGGAGAAGATCGTCTCCGACCGCGTCGGCAAGCGTGGTCTGGGCTTCGGCGCCGAGGTCCGCTCGAAGGCCGAGATCGACACCCAGGACCACTTCGCCGAGGTCATGCCCGAGGACCTGATCAAGTTCGGTCTGATCCCCGAGTTCATCGGCCGCCTGCCCGTCGTGGCGTCGGTGACCAACCTCGACAAGGACTCGTTGGTCAAGATCCTGTCGGAGCCGAAGAACGCGCTGGTCAAGCAGTACACCCGGCTGTTCGAGATGGACGGCGTGGAACTCGAGTTCAGCGGTGACGCGCTCGACGCCATTGCCGACCAGGCCATCCACCGCGGCACCGGCGCCCGCGGTCTGCGCGCCATCATGGAGGAAGTCCTGCTGCCGGTGATGTACGACATCCCGAGCCGCGACGACGTCGCGAAGGTCGTCGTCACCAAGGAGACCGTGCAGGACAACGTGCTCCCGACGATCGTGCCGCGCAAGCCGCAGCGCAGCGAGCGTCGCGACAAGAGCGCTTAGCCCGCCGAGATTGCACTGAGGGTCGTGAACCGCGAAGGTTCACGACCCTCAGTGCATTCTCGCGAGGAACCGGTCCGGCACGGCGTACTGGTGGATGGCGCGGAAGGTCTGCCAGTACTGACGGGGCAGTGGGCCCGTCGTGTACGGCAGGCCGTACGTGTCGCACAGTGCGCGCACCCGCTGCGCGATCTGCGTCAACCGATTGCTGGGCAGGTCGGGGAACAGGTGATGCTCGATCTGGTAGCAGAGATGCCCGCTCATGAACGCCATCGCGGCGCCGGCGTGGAAGTTCGCGCTGCCCAGCATCTGCCGTAGATACCACTCGCCGCGGGTCTCGGCCTCGAGGACGGCGGGGTCGAACTTCTCCGCGCCGTCGGGGAAGTGGCCGCAGAAGATGACCGCATACGCCCACAGGTTGCGCAGCACGTTGGCCGCGACGTTGGCGAGCAGTGTCCGCCGGAACCGCCGCCCGCTGAGTGCGGGGAGGACGACGTAGTCCTTGCCGATCTGGCGCGCGACCTTGGCCAGCAGATCGCGGCCACCCTTCGCGCCGCCGACCAGCAGGGCGCGGTCCCGCGCCGCGTGGAGACCGTGCAGCGCGATGCCCCACTCGAACACCAACGCCAACAGGATGTTTCGTAACGGAGCCGCGAGGTGATCGGGCTTCCACTGCTGATCGGGGGACACCCTCAGCACGCCGAAACCGAGATCGTCGTCCACGCCGATGATGTTGTTGAACACGTGGTGGGTGTAGTTGTGGGAGTAGCGCCACTGAGACGACAGACCCGCCATGTCCCATTCCCAGGTGTTCGAGTGGATCTCCGGATCGTTCATCCAGTCCCACTGTCCGTGTCCGACGTTGTGGCCGATCTCCATGTTCTCGACACACTTGGCGGTCGCCAGGGCGACGGTGCCCAGCGCCCAGCCGGCCACCCCCCGACTGCGGTGGATCAGGATCCGCGCGGCCAGGTCGAGGAGGCGCTGCGCGCGGATGGTGCGGCGGATGTATGCCGCGTCGCGGGCACCCAGCGACGCCTCGACCTCGTCGCGGATGGCATCGAGTTCGTGCGCGAGCGCATCGACTTCCGCCTTGCTCAGATGCGCATAGGCAGCGACGTCCGTGATTGCCACATGAGTCCTCGGGTCGGCGGGGGAGTGCGCGATCGTCTACGCGTTGAGACCCTTGGTCAGGACCGCTCCTGGAACGGAGTCTACGTGCCGGCGGTGATCAGGCGAGAACGATGTCGTCGCCCTGGACCGTCACGGCCTGGGCCTGCAGCGGTCGTGTCGCCGGCCCGTTGGCGACCGAACCGTCGAGGCGGTAGCGGCTGCCGTGGCACGGGCAGACGATCTCGGCGCCCACCACCTCGGACACCTTGCAGCCCTTGTGGGTACACACCCTCGACAGTCCGGTGAACGCCCCCTGGGTCGGTTGGGTCACGACGAGGTCGTCGACGATGACACCGGACCCGACGGGGACGTCGACGACCTTGGTCAGCGCGCGGCCGGTCGCCTCGCCGCCTGCCGGTGCACTGGTTCGTTCGGCCGGCTCCTCGCCGCCCGAACCGCCGCCGGAGCCGCCGCAGGCGGTCAACGCCGCGGCCAGGGTGCCGAGCCCGGCGCCGACGACGACGTGGCGCCGGGGCATGTTCGAGGTCTCGAATTCCATGGTGCTGCCTTTCCGCTGAGAAGGCCGCTGAGAAGGCCGATGAACGGATGATCCTCGTCGGCGGGCGCCGGTGGGTGGACAACCGCCGTTTTCGTCACCGGACCGCTGGGCTGCGCTCGGCCAGGACCTCGTCGATGACCGCGGCGATCTCGGCGACGCCGTCGCGGCGCGCGTAGGCGACCTCCAGGCGCCGCGCGTTCTCCTCATACCGCGGGTCGCCGAGCAGTTCGCGCACCGCGGAGCGGACCGCACGAGGCGTGGGGGAGCCGGTCCGCAGGTCGACGCCGGCTCCCGCCCAGGCGACCCGCGCCGCGACCTCCGGCTTGTCCTCGGTGTCGCCCGCGACCACCAGCGGCACCCCGAGCGACAGCGCCCGCTGCACCGCGCCGAACCCGCCGTTGGTCACCATCACATCGACCTTCGGAAGCAGGACGTCGTGCGGGATGAATTGCGCGACATGAACATTCGGCGGGAACCCGGTGGGCGGCTCGGCGAGTTCACGGCCTCCGGTGGTGGCCACCACGGTGACGTCCTCGTCGGCCAGCGCCTCGATGGTCGGCAGGAGCAACCGCCCGGGGTCGGCGTTGTCGACGGTGCCCTGGGTGACATGGACGACGGGGCGCCCGCCGTCGAGCACGTCCCACCACGCCGGGGGACGGAACCCCTGCGTCCGTGCCGGATGCACGGCGCCCACGTAGCGGACATGGGCGGGTAGATCGCTGCGCGGGTAGTCGAACTCCGGGACGGTCGGGGCGATGAACCGGTCGGCGAGCAGGGCGGCGTCGGTGACGAACGTCGGCAGCCGGCGACTGCCCATCCGGGACAGGATCTCGTTGGCGGCGCGGTGGCAACCACGCAGCAACACCCGGTGCGTCAGCGTGGTCAGAGCCGAATTGCGGAGGCGGCCCAGCGGAGTGGACGAGGGCGCCAGCCCCATCCCGAAGGGTGCGGTGTCGCGGCTGCTGATGAACAGCGGCGTGGTGGAGTAGGCCAGGATCGGCGGGCGGGCGGTGGGTTCGCCGAGCAGAAACGGCATGATGCCGAAGAACATCGCGTCGGCGATGACCGCGTCGTAGCGGGTCTCGGCGAACGCCTCGGCCAGTGCCGCCGCCTGGTACGGCATGGGCGCGACGAAGACGTTGGTGATGTCGAAGTCGACCCGCTCGATGCCGGACGTCTCGGCCCGCCCCGGGAAGCGTTCGTTGAGCCGGCTCTCGTCGATGTCGGTCTGCGGCGGCAGCGCGCGGGGACGGGCTCCGACCGAACGGATCATGGCGTCGCGCGAGGCCGAGGTGAGCACCGTCACCCGGTCGCCGCGGTCGACGAACCCGCGGGCGACGTTGAGCAGCGGTCCGATGTGGCCGATCGGCGACATCGATGCGATCAGTACTTCCGGCATTGCAACCTCCTGGCTGGTGTCCATCGGATGTCCGATGGTCGGCCAGGCGGAGGTGTCCGAGCTTGGAGGTTCGGTGGAGATCGCGTGGAGATCAGCGGGTGACGCGGTCGGGCCGGGTGTAGACGTTCATCGACTGGCCGCGCAGGAACGCCACCAGGGTGAGCCCGGATTGACCGGCCAGGTCGACCGCCAGCGACGACGGCGCCGAGACCGCGGCGAGCACCGGGATGCCCGCCATCACCGCCTTCTGCGTCAGTTCGAACGAGGCGCGGCCGCTGACCAGCAGCACCGAGCCCGCCAGCGGGATCCGGTCGGCCTCCACCGCCCAGCCGATCACCTTGTCGACGGCGTTGTGCCTGCCGACGTCCTCGCGGACGACGAGCATCTCGCCGCCGGCGGTGAACAGCGCGGCGCCGTGCAGTCCGCCGGTGGACGCGAACACCTTCTGCGCTGCCCGCAGCCGGTCCGGCAGCGCGGACAACGTGTCCGCGCTGACGCGTGCCGGGTCGTCCCCGGGACCGTGTCGGCTGATGAGTTGCACGGCCTCCAGCGAGGCCTTGCCGCACACGCCGCACGAGGAGGTCGAGTAGAAGTTGCGCCGCAGGTTCGGGCTGGGCGCGGACACGTGCGGCGCCAACGTCACGTCGAGCACGTTGTAGGTGTTGACGCCGTCGTCGCCGGCGCCGCGGCAGTACCGCACCGTCAGCACGTCGTCGCGGTGTCCGACGATTCCTTCGGTGAGCAGAAAGCCTTGCGCCAGTTCGACATCCGAGCCGGGGGTGCGCATCGTGACGGTGAGCGGCTCACCGCCGACCCGGATCTCGAGTGGCTCTTCGACCACCAGGGTCTCCGGCCGCGCGACGCTGGTGTCGGCGGTGACGTGGTGGACGCGCCGCCGCGCGGTGACACGACCCATGCGTCCAGCCTAGGAGGTGACGTCGACGACCTGGACGACGCCTCCGGTGAGGCCGGCAACGAACAGGCGGCCGGTCGTGGGGTCGACGGCGACGGTGTAGGGGTTCTGCACGGTGGGGAACCGCGCCACCTCCCGCGGTGTCGGGTCGGTCATGTCGTAGCCGACGACCTCGTTGGTGCCCGAGGACGTCACCCACACCCGGTCGCGGGTCGGGTCGTAGGTGATCCCGTAGGGGCCGCCGGGCTGGGCCACGACACCGATCTCGCGCGGCTGTGGCAGCGGGCTGAACACGCGCACGGCGTCGCCCCGGGTGTCGGTCACGACCAACCGGCCGTGCCGGTCGGCGACCTGATGCGTCGGTCCCTCGCCCGCGGGTGTCGTGCCGACGACGGTCAGCCGCTCGGTGTCGTAGACGGTGAGGTCGTTCGTGCGGACGTCGAGCATCCCCATCACGGTGTCGACCGGGGCGAGACCGGCGGGTTGGACGCTGTCGGTGAACACTTTGAGGATCTCGTCGCCCCGCAGGACGGTGACCGTGCCGCCGAGTTCGTTCGCCACGAAGACCGTGCCGTCGGCGGCCTCCGAGGCGTCGTGCGGGAACGTGCCGGTGACGATCTGCGGCTGCGCCTCACCACCGGGCAGCGCGACACGGACGAGCGCGTCGGCGCTCTCCACGGGAACCAGCACCGGGCCGCCGGGCCGGGCCAGTTGCAGGTGACGGCCGAACCCGGGTAGCGGGGTGCGGGCGGTGACCTCGGCGGTGTCGGCGTCGAGCAGGACCAATGCGTTCGGCTTGCGGGTGAGGACGGCGACCGTGCGGGTGCGCGCGTCGGCGACGATGCCCTCCGGCTGCGTTCCGACCGCGACGATGCGACCGGGCACCGGCGCGGTCTGTGGTGGTGCACTCCGCGGTTCGGCCGGCGGCGGCAGACCGGAGCTGGGCGGCCGGCTGCCCTCCGTCGGCACCCCCGGCGGCAGAAGTCCGGTGGTGGTCGGCGTGGCGGGGGGTGTCGGGGCCGTCGGCGGCGCCTCGGGGTCGGCGGTGCAGCCGCCGATCAGCACCCCGGCGCAGACGGCCGCCGCGGCGGTGAGCGATCGCATGGGTTCGGATACCCCGCGGGCCGTGGCGTCGCCGGCCGATGCGGTGACGGCGCTGTGACGTGCCTCAGGTCCGTACGGGCTGCAGATAGGTGACGATCGCGTTGGTCAGCCCACGCCGGGCGAGATCGAGGTCGTAGTACGAACCGAGCTGGCGCTCGGAGACCAGCCCGCGCATCGCGCCGGGGATGAACGACGCGACTTCGCGTACGCGCTCCCGGTCGACGTCGACGTCGGCGAAGGCGGTCTGACACGCCTCGATCCAGCTCTGGCCCCAGGATTGCAGTTCGGCCGCGGTCCGCGGATAGAGCCGCTCGAGTTCGGCCCCGTCGCGCGGCAGCGCTGCGCGCAGCGTCTCGATGGCCCGGGAGTCGGGGGCGGACAACCCGTCGAAGAGCACGTCGATGATCGCGGCGACACGCTCCCGCAGCGGCGCCTCGGGGGTGGTCCTCGACCTGCTGATCAGGGCCTTGGCGAAGAGCGCGGGTGCGAGCTGTCCGCGACGCTCGGCGGTGCGCTCGAGCACCGCGGCCCAGAGCCCGTCGATGTCTCCGAACTGGTACTTCACCGCACCCCAGGTGGCTCCCGCGTCCTTGGCGATGCGGTTGGCCGACGCCGCGGTGGCGTCACCCGTGGCCAGCGTGCGCAGCGCGGCGTCCAGCATCGCGTCCCGGGTGGCCTGTCCGCGCCGGTTCGTACGCCGGGTCACCTCTGCCACTTGACGAATCGTAGAGCCCTCTGTGATTCTTGTCCAATGGCCAAACCGCCGCTGTCGATGAAGCCGACCGGCTGGTTCTGCGTGGCCTGGTCGGACGAGGTCCGCGCCGGGGAGGTCCGCACCATGCACTACTTCGGCGAGGAGATGGTCGCGTGGCGCGCGCAGTCGGGCCGCGTCACGGTGATGAACGCCTACTGCGAACACCTCGGCGCGCACCTCGGGCACGGCGGCCACGTCGTCGACGAGGTCATCCAGTGCCCGTTCCACGGCTGGCAGTGGAACGCCGAAGGCCGCAACGTCTGCATCCCGTACCAGGACCGGCCCAACCGCGGCCGGCGGATGACCACCTACCCGGTGGTCGAGCGCAACGACGCCATCTGGATCTGGCACGACGTCTCGGGCCGCGACCCCTACTTCGACGCCCCCGACGTCTTCGCATCGTTCGACGACGGCAGCAGCGCCGCGGACTACTACCCGCAGCAGCGGCTGTTCCGCCAGTCGCTGGAGATGCACCCGCAGTACGTGCTCGAGAACGGGGTCGACTTCGCGCATTTCAAGTTCGTGCACCAGACCCCGATCGTCCCCGTGTTCACCCGCCACGACTTCGCCGCACCCGTGTCCTACGTCGACTTCACCATCACCTTCGAGGGCGACGAGGGACAGTCGATCGACGACGTGCGCAGCGGCGTCGAGGCGATCAACGGTGGGCTGGGGGTCGCGGTGACCAAGAGCTGGGGGATGGTCGACAACCGCACGATCTCGGCGGTCACCCCCGTCGACGAGCGCACCTCCGACGTCCGCTTCATGGTCTACATCGGGCGCACACCGGGCCGCGACGACCAGCGCGCCGCGGACAAGGCGCGCAGTTTCGGCGAGGAGGTCATCCGCCAGTTCGCCCAGGACATCCACATCTGGTCGCACCAGCGCTATTCCGATCCGCCGGCGCTGGCCACCGCCGAGTACGAGGGCTTCACCGCGATCCGCACGTGGGCCAAGCAGTTCTATCCGGACGGCATCGGTGGCAGCGCCGCCGACGTCCACGCCGCACTACAGAAGGGCTGAAGCACAATGTCCAACAGGCGTTTCCCGATCCGGGTCTTCCAGGTGGCCACGGGCAACGTGGGCACCGAGATGATCAGGCGACTGCAACACCGGCCGGACCTCGAACTCGTCGGATTGCACTGTTACACACCGGAAAAGGTGGGCCGCGATGCCGGGGAGATCGCCGGGATCGGCCCGATCGGCGTGATCGCCACCGGCACCCTGGACGAGATCATCGCCGCACGACCCGACGTCCTGACGTTCCACGGCGTGTTCCCCGACGAGGATCTCTACGTCAGAGTCCTCGAGGCCGGCATCGACATCGTCACCACCGCCGACTGGATCACCGGCTGGCACCGCGACCACAACCACCCGCACCCGTCGGGCCGGCCGGTCACCCAGGTGCTGGCGGAAGCGGCCACACGGGGTGGTTCCACGTTCTACGGCACCGGTATGAACCCCGGCGTCAACCAGATCCTCGGCGTCGTGTGCTCCGCCGACGTCGCGGAGATCGAGAACGTCACGACGATCGAATCGGTCGACGTGTCGTGTCACCACAGCCGGGACACCTGGATCGAGGTCGGGTACGGGCAACCGGTCGACGACCCGGAGATCCCGGGCAAGTTGGAGAAGTACACCCGCGTCTTCGCCGACAGCGTGTTGATGATGGCCGACTGCTTCGGCCTCGAACTCGACGAGGTCACCTTCTCCTACGAACTCGGCGCCTGCACCAGGGATGTCGACCTCGGGTGGTACCGGCTGCCGAAGGGATCGCTGGGCGGCAACTACATCAAGTACCAGGGGATGGTCGACGGTGTGTCGCGGGTCGAGACGCACCTCGAGTGGCAGATGACCCCGCACACCGACCCCAGCTGGGACATCAAGGGCTGCTACATCACCCAGATCAAGGGCGATCCCTGCATCTACAACAAGCACATGATCTTCCCGAGGCCCGGGGTGGACCTGTCCGATCCCGCAGCGTTCGCCTCGATCGGCATGACCGTCACCGGGTTGCCCGCGCTGAATGCGATCGCGTCCGTCGTCGCCGCCCCGCCCGGGCTGCTGACCAGCGCTGATCTACCGCTGCGCGGATTCGCGGGCCGGTTCAGGCTCTGACCCGGCAGATTCGCAACACACTGTTCACCGATCCGATGCCGACGTCACATGCGCGCCGGCGTGCCAACCGCGTGCGGATCTGCACAATTGAGGCATGGATGGTGATTCCGACTGGTCACGCACGCCGGCCTGGCGCGACCCGCTGTCGGTCGGGTGGCGTGCCCACCGCCAGATCCTCATGTTCCGGTTCCGGTGGAACGAACGCCGTCATTCGTCGCCCGGCGGCGGCCGCCGGCCGTAGATCCGGTGCTAGCCGACAGCTACCGACGGGTAACCTTTTCTTAGGAGAATCGCGTTCTCCAAACGTGACGAAGACCACACAAATCCGTCTGCGGGGCCGGCTTCACCCCGCTGAGCAGCGGATTTCGTCGACCCTGCCCGGCGCGGCGGTGTGACGTGTGGTATCGGCATCCCTAAGAACAGTGCAATAATCGGTACTGAGAGTGACATCAACTTCTATTCGGAACGTATGTGGGTCGTCCGCCGACGGCGCGCCGTAGCGCCCGCTAACTGGTGGACCCGCTGCTGACAGTGGGAAAGGCAGGGGGATGGGGCTGAACGGCAACGGCGCCGCACCGCGGCAGAAGCTCGAGAAGGTCGTCATCCGATTCGCCGGTGACTCCGGTGACGGCATGCAGCTCACCGGAGACCGCTTCACGTCCGAGGCGGCGCTGTTCGGCAACGACCTTGCGACGCAGCCGAACTATCCGGCCGAGATCCGCGCTCCTCAGGGCACCCTGCCCGGCGTCTCGTCGTTCCAGATCCAGATCGCCGACTACGACATCCTCACCGCAGGCGACCGGCCCGACGTTCTGGTCGCGATGAACCCCGCCGCGCTCAAGGCCAACGTCTCCGACCTGCCCCGTGGCGGCCTGATCATCGCCAACTCCGACGAGTTCACCAAGCGCAACCTGGCCAAGGTCGGCTACGACGCCAACCCGCTGGAGACCGACGAGCTGTCCGACTACGTCGTGCAGGCCGTACCGATGACCACGCTGACCCTCGGTGCCGTCGAGGAGATCGGCGCGTCGAAGAAGGACGGCCAGCGCGCGAAGAACATGTTCGCGCTCGGCCTGCTGTCGTGGATGTACGGCCGCGAACTGCACCAGAGCGAAGTGTTCATTCAGGAGAAGTTTGCCCGCAAGCCCGATGTCGCCGCCGCGAACGTGCTGGCGTTGAAGGCCGGCTGGAACTTCGGTGAGACCACCGAGGCGTTCGCCACCACCTATGAGGTCTCCCCGGCGAAGCTCAAGTCCGGCGAGTACCGGCAGATCTCGGGTAACACCGCGCTGGCCTACGGGCTCGTGGCCGCCGGGGTGCTGGCCGATACGCAGGTGGTGCTCGGCACCTACCCGATCACCCCGGCCTCGGACATCCTCCACGAGCTGTCCAAGCACAAGAACTTCAACGTGCTGACCTTTCAGGCCGAAGACGAGATCGCCGGCATCGGCGCGGCCATCGGCGCCTCCTACGGCGGCGCCCTCGGCGTCACCAGCACCTCGGGCCCGGGTGTGGCGCTCAAGGCGGAGGCCATCGGCCTGGCCGTGATGACCGAGCTGCCGCTGGTCGTGGTCGATGTGCAGCGCGGTGGCCCGTCCACCGGCCTGCCCACCAAGACCGAACAGGCCGACCTGCTGCAGGCGCTCTACGGCCGCAACGGCGAGTCGCCGGTCGTGGTGCTCGCGCCGCGGTCGCCCTCGGACTGCTTCGACATCGCGGTGGACGCGGCGCGGATCGCGCTGACCTACCGCACCCCGGTGATGATCCTGTCCGACGGCGCGATCGCCAACGGGTCGGAGCCGTGGCGCATCCCCGACGTCGCCGGGTACGACCGGATCGACCACACCTTCGCCCAACCGGGTGACGAGTTCGCCCCGTATGCCCGCGATCCCGAGACGCTGGCCCGGCAATTCGCGGTGCCGGGCACACCCGGCCTGGAGCACCGCATCGGCGGCCTGGAGAAGGCCAACGGGTCGGGCAACATCAGCTACGAGCCCAAGAACCACGACCTGATGGTGCGCTTGCGCCAGGCCAAGGTCGACGGTGTCTCGGTGCCCGACCTCGAGGTCGACGACCCGACCGGTGACGCCGACCTGCTGCTGATCGGCTGGGGTAGCTCCTACGGACCGATCGGCGAGGCGTGCCGACGGGCCCGGCGCAAGGGCATCAAGGTCGCCCACGCACACCTGCGTCACCTCAACCCTTTTCCGGCCAACCTCGGCGAGGTGCTGGCGCGCTACCCGAAGGTCGTGGCGCCGGAGATGAACATGGGTCAGCTGGCGCTGCTGCTGCGGGCCCGGTTCCTCGTCGACGTGCAGTCGGTGACCAAGGTCGAAGGCATGGCGTTCCTGGCCGACGAGGTGGAAGGCATCATCGATTCCGCCATCGACGGCACACTGGCAGACAAGGAAAACGAGAAGGCCACGTTCGCGCGGTTGGCTGCGGCCACCGTGGGAGCTGGTGTGGGAGTTGACGCATGACCGATCTCATCGGGTCCGATCTACCGCTGACGCCACTGTCCAAGACGGCGGGGGTGCCCACCACCGACCAGCCGCAGAAGGGTAAGGACTTCACCAGCGACCAGGAGGTGCGCTGGTGCCCCGGGTGCGGTGACTACGTCATCCTGAACACGATCCGCAACTTCCTGCCCGAACTGGGTCTGCGCCGCGAGAACATCGCGTTCGTCAGCGGCATCGGGTGCTCGAGCCGTTTCCCGTACTACCTGGAGACCTACGGCTTCCACTCGATCCACGGGCGTGCGCCGACCATCGCGACCGGGCTCGCGCTGGCGCGTCCCGACCTGTCGGTGTGGGTGGTCACCGGTGACGGGGACTCGCTGTCGATCGGTGGCAACCACCTGATCCACGCGCTGCGCCGCAACATCAACATCACGATCCTGCTGTTCAACAACCGGATCTACGGCCTGACCAAGGGCCAGTACTCGCCGACGTCCGAGGTCGGCAAGGTGACGAAGTCGACGCCCATGGGTTCGCTGGACTACCCGTTCAACCCCGTCTCCCTGGCGCTCGGTTCCGAGGCCACGTTCGTCGGTCGCGCGCTGGACTCCGACCGCAAGGGACTCTCCGAGGTGCTGCGGGCCGCGGCCCAGCACCGCGGCGCCGCCCTGGTCGAGATCCTGCAGGACTGCCCGATCTTCAACGACGGTTCGTTCGACGCGCTGCGGAAAGAGGGCGCCGAGGAGCGTCTGATCAACGTCCGCCACGGCGAGCCGATCACCTTCGGTGCCGACGGCGAGTACTGCGTCGTGAAGTCCGGCTACGGCCTGGAGGTCGCCAAGACCGCCGACGTGTCGGCCGACGAGATCGTGGTGCACAACGCCGAGGTCGACGATCCGGCGTACGCGTTCGCGCTGTCCCGCCTGAGCGAGCAGAACCTCGAGCACATGGTGATGGGCATCTTCCGGCAGGTCAACCGGCCCACCTACGACGACGCCGCCCGCGACCAGGTCCGGTCGGCGCGCGACGCCAAACCGCACGACACGGCGGCGCTGCAATCGCTGCTTCGCGGCAAGGACACCTGGACTGTCGACTAACGTCACCTAGGTGATCCCGGGGGCGACGTCACCCGTACCGCTTGCCGCGGTCGTACTGGCAGGCGGCGCGTCGCGCCGGATGGGACGCGACAAGGCGACCGTGGTCATCGACGGCCCGTCGGGACCCACCACACTCGTCGAGCACGTGGTGACGACGGTCGGTCGGCGCTGTGCGCCGGTGTTCGTGATCGCCGCCCCGGGCCAGCCCCTGCCGGATCTGGCTGCCCATGTGTTGCGCGACGAGGTGCGCGGGGTGGGGCCGCTGCTGGCCACGGGGAGGGGTCTGCGTGCGGCCGCCGAGGCGGGATGCCAGTGGGCGTTCGTCTGCGCCGTGGACCTGCCGTATCTGACGATGGACTTCGTGGACGATCTCGCGGTACCCGCCGAACGACTCGGTGTCGACGTCGTGTTGCCGTGGGACGGCCGCGACCACTATCTGGCGGGTGTCTACCGCACGTCGCTCGCCGGCCACATCGCGGATCTGGTGGCCGCGGGCGAGCGCAGCATGCGAGCCCTGACCGACACCGTCGACACCCAACGGATCGTCATGCCCGAGCAGCGGGCGCTCACCAACGCGAACACCCCAGCCGAACTGCCCGTCGTCGGCTGAAGAAGCCAGCAAATTGCTGGTTGGTATCCTCACATATCTCTGAGGCGTAATTCGGCGGGATACTTTTGTAAATGCACCATTTATGTCTTCGTGATCACCTGTCTGGAAAATAGTTCCATAAATGCGCTTACGTGAGCCATTCACCGGATAACTCGGCCCAGATCCCCTCGTGGAGTGCGGATTTCGGCCCGCCGTCGGGTATGCCCGTCGTCGGATCCGCAGCCAGGCAATGCCGGCGCTGCGTGAGAAATGTCCGGTAAAGGCCGGTGCGGGCCTTTTCGCGAGCGTCAACTGGGTGGGCCGGGATTGCCGGGGCTTTAACAGCGTTGCGTGATCCCCTTGTGCGACAAGATATCTCGGCGCTACTCAGGCGGGGCCCACACACCCCGTTGGCGCCGCGCTGGGGCTGAATTACGCTGCAGGGCAACGGAATTGCGGGCGAGGGCGGTCGGCGCGGCGGCCGGGCTCGTGCGAGCGAACCGGTTCTCCGTCCATGCGCCCGTCGGAGGCCGGCGAACCGGCCGTGACCACATTTACGCTGGTCAAACATCCTGCCGCGTGGTCCAGGTCACAAAAACACGGTGATTTGACTCACGAAAACAGGACCGCGCACTCGTCCGGGGCCACCCCGCAGATCATGGGCTGACCTGCGAATTAGAGGGCTCACAGCTGTTCGTGATCATCTCGTTATCTGCCCGCATCCGGCATTCGGTGGATATGACTTCTGGGCGAGGTCTTTGTAGCGTCCTCGACAGCTCCTGACCCGGAGCAAATAATTCCAAACCACGAACCTGCGCGTGAGTGGGGCCGCGGACGGCGTGATCGCCCAGCGGACGTCGGGCTGAAGTCCCGGCGGAGCATGTCGAGCTCCCCATGTCGCACCTGACCGAGACGGTGCGGCCCAGCTCTCCCAGCCTGTGCTTCAGGCGGCGCGCCCGCATGCCGGGCGTCGATGGTGCGCGCTTGTCGAAAGGACAGAAGTTGAAGAACATCCGCAAGACGCTTGGGCTGGCCACCTTTGCCGGGGCACTCGCTGTGGCTCCGATGGCGCTGGGCGCCGGCACCGCGAATGCGGACAGCGGCGTCAACTGGGATGCCGTCGCCGCGTGCGAGTCGGGCGGCAACTGGGCGATCAACACCGGTAACGGCTACTACGGCGGCCTGCAGTTCTCGATGAGCACCTGGCAGTCCAACGGCGGCTCGGGTTCGCCGCACAACGCCTCGCGCGAGGAGCAGATCCGCGTGGCCGAGAACGTGCTGCAGAGTCAGGGCATCGGCGCATGGCCGACCTGCGGTGGGCGTGGCTGACGCACGCCGAGACGCAGAGAGGGGCGGCACCACTGGTGCCGCCCCTTTGCTCTCATAGGCCCCTTACGTCAGATAAGTAACGACTAAAACTTTCGCAACCCTGGTAACACGTGATGTCCGTCACCCGACACCCCGGATAACCGCTGCGGAAGAGTGCAGTCCTTCCACCGCGGTCCTGGTGTCACACGGTCGGGGAAGGACCGCAACATGATGAACATCCGTCACGCTCTCATCCGAGGAATCTGGCTCACGGTGATCGGCGCCGCCTTCGCGCTGGTCCCGATGTTCCTCTCGTCGGCCACGGCAAGCGCCGACTCGGTCAACTGGGACGCCATCGCGCAGTGCGAATCGGGCGGCAACTGGTCGACGAACACCGGGAACGGCCATTACGGCGGCCTGCAGTTCAAACCGGCCACCTGGGCGTCCCACGGCGGGCGCGGCAATCCGGCCACCGCTTCGCGCGGTGAGCAGATCCAGGTCGCCGAACGGGTGCTCGCCACCCAGGGACTCAAGGCCTGGCCGAAGTGCGGTCCGCGCGGCGTCGCCGCCAGCGCCGCGGTGTGGAACGCGCCGCAGGCCCCGCGGGTCGCCGCCCCGGCGGCCGCACCCCGCCCGGCCACCGGTTGCGCCGCGGTCCGCTCCGGCAGCGTGCTCGGGCTCGTCGACCTCAAGCATCTGTGCTCGACCGTGCTGGGCCCGCTGACCGCACGACGCTGATTTCCGCCGGTGGCGGTCAAGCCGGGAGGGTGAAGGCCGAGCGCGCCGCGATCGACGCGAGATGCCGGCTCACCGCAGCCTCGGGTATCGCCACCGTCGCCCTGCTCGCCAGCGCGCTCAGGACGGCGGGGCGGAGATTGACGACGCGTCCGATGAATCTCGACTCCCGCACGAGCGCCCGCACCCTGGCCCGGCGGAACCGTGCGAACCGTCCGAAAGCGGTCACCGCGTCGCCCTCGATCTCCATGAACCGCGCCAGAACGGCCGCATCCTCGAGGCCCTGACAGCCACCCTGACCCAGATGCGGCCGCATGGGGTGAGCCGCGTCGCCGACCAGCGTCACCGGCCCCCGCGACCAGACCCGCGCCTGCTCGCGGTCGTAGAGGTCGTTGCGCAAGACGTCGTCTGCGACCGTGGCCGCGAGAAGGGATGGGATCGGCTCGGCCCAGGCGCGGTACCTGTGTCGCAGATAGTCGAGCTCACCACGCGGCATCGAGCCGCCCGCGGCGGTGCGTTCGGTGGCGAACCAGTAGGTGTGGTCGGGCCCCAGCGGGACGTGACCCACCTCGGTGCCCGCCCCGAGAGTCTCACCGGCCAGCTCCGGATCGAGGCGATGGTTCGCGACGCCCCGCCATGCGGTGTACCCGGCGTAGCGGTGCCGGAGCGGCCCGTTGAGGTGACGGGCCACCAGCGAGCCGACCCCGTCGGCGCCGATCACCGCGGCCGCATCGCGCATCGAACCGTCCGACAGTGTCACGCGAACCCCGCCGGGCGTCGTGTCGATCTCGCGGGCGGCGAGCCCGAGCTGCACGGTGCCGGGCGCCAGCGCGTCGGCGAGGATCTCGGTCAGGTCGGCGCGTCGGGTCACCACCAGCGGTTCGCCCAGCGAGCGCACCATCCGATCGGCCGACGGCCGGCGCAACCACGCACCGTCCTGCCACCGCAGTGCGCCCGCGGTCACCCGGCCGCCGGAGGCGCGGACCGCGTCGCCGAGGCCGAACGCGTCGAGAGCGGCCAGCGCGTTGGGCCAGATGCTGATGCCGGCCCCGGCGGAGGTGTCCACCTTCTCCTCGACGACCGTCACCGGGTGACCGATCCGCTGCAACGCCACCGCGGTGGCCAGACCGGCGATACCCGCGCCGACGACGAAGATGTGCTGCGACATCGGTCGAACTTAACGCGCACCGGTGTGCTACCTACTTGAAGTCATGCCCGACACTGTGTCCGCCCCGATGCCGTCCCCGTTCGCGGATGTCGACGCCTACCTCGCGCTGCCACGGGTGTCCGGTCTGGCCGTCTCGCCCGACGGGTCGCGGGTGGTGACCACGATCGGCGAGCTCGACGACGAGCGCACCGCGTTCGTCACCGCGATCTGGGAGCTCGACCCCGATGGCATCCGGCCCGCCCGCCGCCTCACCCGCGGCGTCAAGGGGGAGCGCGCACCCGCGTTCACCCCCGGCGGCGATCTGCTGTTCCTCGCCTCGCGTCCCACCAAGGACGCCGGAACGGACGCACCCGCCGCGCTGTGGCGGCTGCCCGCCCAAGGTGGGGAAGCGGTCGAGGAACTCGCCCCGCCGGGAGGCGGGTCGGGCGTGCACTGCGCCAGGGCCGCAGGAGTCACCGTCGTGAGCGCGCCGCTGCTGGCCTCGGCCGCCGACCTCGACGACGACAGGAGGCTGCGCGCACTGCGCAAGGACAACAAGGTCTCCGCCGTCCTGCACAGCGGTTACCCGGTCCGCTCCTGGGACCACGACCTCGGACCCGACCAACCGCATCTGCTCGACGCCGCCGACGGCCGCGATCTCACCCCCCGGCCCGGCGGCGGGCTGCGCGACGCCGGCGTCGACCTCAGCGACGACGGCCGTTTCCTCGTCACCTCGTGGCAGAACCCCTCCGCGGGGGCGGCGCTGCGCGACTCCCTGGTGCGCGTGGAGATCGGCAGCGGCGAGCGCAGCACGGTCGCCGACGACCCCGCTGCGGACCTGGGTCATCCGGCGATCTCCCCGGACGGCGGTGCGGTGGCGTTCACCCGCGAGACGATCTCCACTCCGCTGCTGGCGCCACGGATAACCCTGTGCTGCATGCGGTTCGGAGAATCGATGCGCGAACTGACCGCCGAATGGGACCGCTGGCCGACGTCGGTCACCTGGAGCCGCGACGGTGCGACCCTGGTCGTCACCGCCGACGACAACGGGCGCGGACCGATCTACCTGGTCGACCCGGACACCGGTGCGGTCACCCGGCTGACCCACGACGACCACACCTACACCGACGTCACCACCGCGCCCGGCGGTGTCGTCTACGCGATCCGGCACAGCTACGCCGCCCCGCCGCACCCGGTGCGCATCGCCCCCGACGGTGCGGTCACCGTCCTGCCCACCGTCGACGCCCCGGCGCTTCCGGGCACGCTGGACGAGCTCACCACCATCGCGCCGGACGGCGCCGCGGTGCGGTCATGGCTCGCGGTGCCCACCGGCGCCGACGGCAACCACCCGGCGCCGCTGCTGCTCTGGATCCACGGGGGACCGCTCGCCAGCTGGAACGCCTGGCACTGGCGGTGGAATCCGTGGCTGATGGTGGCGCAGGGCTATGCCGTGCTGCTGCCCGACCCGGCGCTGTCCACCGGCTACGGCCAGGACTTCATCCAGCGCGGCTGGGGTGCCTGGGGTGAGGCGCCCTACACGGACCTGATGGCCGCCACCGACGCCGCGATCGCCGATCCGCGCATCGACGGCGACCGCACCGCGGCCATGGGCGGCTCGTTCGGCGGATACATGGCCAACTGGATCGCCGGGCACACCGACCGGTTCGACGCGATCGTCACCCACGCCAGCCTGTGGGCGCTCGATCAGTTCGGCGCCACCACCGACGGCGCCTACTGGTGGGCCCGCGAGATGACACCCGATATGGCGCAACGCAATTCGCCGCACCTGTTCGTGGAGGACATCGCCACACCGATGCTGGTGATCCACGGCGACAAGGACTACCGGGTGCCGATCGGCGAGGCGCTGCGGCTCTGGTACGAGCTGCTCACCAGATCGCGCCTGCCCGCCGACGACTCGGGTGCCGCACCGCACCGGTTCCTCTACTTCCCGTCGGAGAACCACTGGGTGCTCGCCCCCCAGCACGCGAAGCTCTGGTACGAGGTCGTGTTCGCATTCCTGGCCCGGCACGTGCTCGGGCGGGACGTCGAGTTGCCCGAACTGCTCGGGTAGCGTCGCAGCCATGAGTCCCGCAGAGCAGCGTGAATTCGACATCGTCGTGTACGGAGCAACCGGATTCGTCGGGAAACTGACCGCCGAGTACCTGGCCGAGCACGGGGCCGGTGCCCGGATCGCTTTGGCCGGCCGCTCGCAGGACAAGCTGCTCAAGGTCCGCGCGTCGCTGGGGCCGAAGGCCGCGGGCTGGGAACTGATCACCGCCGACGCCTCGCAGCCCTCGACGCTCGACGCGATGGCCGCCCGCACCCGCGTCGTCCTCACCACCGTCGGGCCCTACACCAAGTACGGGCTGCCGCTGGTCGCCGCCTGCGCCGCCGCAGGCACCGACTACGCCGACCTGACCGGCGAGACGATGTTCATCCGCGACAGCATCGACCACCACCACAAGCAGGCGGTGGACACCGGTGCACGCATCGTGCACGCCTGCGGATTCGACTCCATTCCTTCCGATCTCACCGTCTACGCGCTGCACCGCAAGGTGGCCGAGGACGGTGCGGGCGAACTGGGCGACACCAGCATGGTGGTGCGCACGTTCGCCGGTGGCGTCTCCGGCGGCACGCTGGCATCGATACTCGAGGTGCTCAACACCGCGTCCACCGACCCCGAGGCGCGCAGGCAGATGACCGACCCCTACACGCTCTCGCCGGACCGCGGCGCGGAACCCGATCTCGGGGCCCAGCCCGACATCCGATGGCGGCGCGGTGCGGAGATCGCGCCCGAACTGTCCGGGTACTGGACATCGGCGTTCGCGATGGCGGGGCCGAACACCCGCATCGTGCGGCGCAGCAACGCGCTGCTGGATTACGCCTACGGCCGCCGGCTCGAGTACTCCGAGGTGATGAGCAGCGGTCGCACGCCCATCGCGCCCGCGGTCGCCGCGCTGACCACGGCAGGCAGCGCCGCGGTCATGGGCCTCGGGTCGCGCTACTTCCATCGCCTGCCGCGCAAGCTCGTCGACCGCGTGCTGCCCGCCCCGGGCACCGGCCCCAGCGAGCAGACCCGGGAGAAGGGGCATTACACCGTCGAGACCTACACCACCACGACCACCGGTGCGCGATACGTGGCACGAATGTCGCAGCAGGGTGACCCCGGTTACAAGGCGACGGCGGTGCTGCTCGGTGAGTCGGGTCTCGCGCTGGCTTTCGACCGCGACCAGCTGTCCGACCTGCACGGAGTCCTCACCCCCGCGGCGGCGATGGGCGACGCGCTGCTCGCACGGTTCCCCGCTGCCGGTGTGTCCCTGGAGACCTCACGGCTGGCCTGAGCACCGTTGGGACCCGGGCGGTCGGCGGTGTCGTCGCTCCCTAGAATTGACGGGTGACCGCCACCCCTGACGCCCACGCCGAATCCCTGCCCAAATCGTGGGAGCCGGGGGCGGTGGAGGCCGACATCTACCAGGGCTGGGTGGACGCCGGGTACTTCGCCGCGGATCCGGCGAGTGACAAGCCGGCGTACTCGATCGTGCTGCCGCCGCCGAACGTGACCGGCAGCCTGCACATGGGCCACGCACTCGACCACACGCTGATGGACGCGCTCACCCGGCGCAAGCGGATGCAGGGCTTCGAGGTGCTGTGGCTGCCCGGGATGGACCACGCCGGTATCGCCACCCAGACGCTGGTGGAGAAGCAACTCGCCGTCGACGGCAAGACCAAAGAGGACTTCGGCCGCGAACTGTTCATCGACAAGGTATGGGACTGGAAGCGGGAGTCCGGCGGGACCATCGGCGCGCAGATGCGCAGGCTCGGCGACGGCGTCGACTGGAGCCGTGACCGGTTCACCATGGACGACGGCCTGTCCCGTGCCGTGCGCACCATCTTCAAGAAGCTCTACGACGCCGGCCTGATCTACCAGGCCGAGCGCCTGGTCAACTGGTCGCCCGTCCTGGAGACGGCGATCAGCGACCTCGAGGTCAAATACGAAGACGTCGAGGGTGAGCTGGTGTCGTTCCGATACGGCTCGCTGTCGGATGACGAACCGCACATCATCGTCGCCACCACCCGCGTGGAGACCATGCTCGGCGACACCGCGATCGCCGTGCACCCCGACGACGACCGCTATCGCGATCTGGTGGGGACCTCGCTGCCGCACCCGTTCTCGGATCGTCGCATCGTCATCGTCGCCGACACCCACGTCGATCCCGAATTCGGTACCGGCGCAGTCAAAGTCACCCCTGCGCATGACCCCAACGACTTCGAGATCGGGCTGCGGCATGCGCTGCCGATGCCCTCGATCATGGACACCAAGGGCCGCATCGACGGCACCGGAACCCAGTTCGACGGGATGGACCGGTTCGAGGCGCGGGTCAAGGTGCGCGAGGCGCTGGCCGAACAGGGCCGCATCGTCGCCGAGAAGCGGCCCTACCTGCACAGCGTCGGACACTCCGAACGCAGCGGCGAGCCGATCGAGCCGCGGCTGTCACTGCAGTGGTGGGTCAAGGTCGAGGCGCTGGCAAAGGCCGCCGGCGACGCGGTGCGCAACGGGCACACCGTGATCCACCCACCCAGCCTGGAACCGCGCTGGTTCGCCTGGGTCGACAACATGCACGACTGGTGCATCTCCCGGCAGTTGTGGTGGGGCCACCGCATCCCGATCTGGCACGGGCCCGACGGCGAAACCGTCTGCGTCGGACCGGATGAGACCCCGCCGGCCGGCTGGGAACAGGATCCCGACGTGCTCGACACCTGGTTCTCCTCGGCGCTGTGGCCGTTCTCGACCATGGGGTGGCCCGACCGCACGCCCGAGCTGGAGAAGTTCTATCCGACCACGGTGCTGGTCACCGGATACGACATCCTGTTCTTCTGGGTGGCGCGGATGATGATGTTCGGCACTTTCGTCTCGGACGACCCCGCGATCACCCTCGACGGCGCGCGCACGGCGAACGTGCCGTTCGAGAACGTCTTCCTGCACGGGCTGATCCGCGACGAGCACGGCCGCAAGATGAGCAAGTCCCGCGGCAACGGCATCGACCCGCTCGACTGGGTGGAGGCCTTCGGTGCCGATGCGCTGCGCTTCACACTAGCCCGCGGCGCGAGCCCCGGCGGCGACCTGGCGATCGGCGAGGACCACGCGCGCGCCTCGCGGAACTTCGCCACGAAACTGTTCAACGCCACGCGATTCGCGTTGATGAACGGCGCCGCCCCGGCCCCGCTGCCCGACGTCGCGGCGCTCACCGACGCCGACCGGTGGATCCTCGGCCGGCTCGAGCAGGTGCGTGCAGAGGTCGACGCCGCCTTCGACGCCTACGAGTTCAGCCGGGCCTGCGAATCGCTGTACCACTTCGCGTGGGACGAGTTCTGCGACTGGTACGTCGAGCTCGCGAAAGTGCAACTGGGCGAGGGTGTTTCGCACACGACAGCGGTGCTCGCCGCCGTGCTGGACACCCTGCTCAAGCTGCTGCACCCGGTGATGCCGTTCGTCACCGAGGTGCTGTGGAAGACGCTGACCGGTGGCGAGTCGCTGGTGATCGCGGACTGGCCGCAGCCATCCGGCTTCCCGTTGGATTCGGTTGCGGCGCAACGTATCTCCGACACCCAGAAGCTGATCACCGAGGTGCGCCGGTTCCGCAGCGATCAGGGGCTGGCCGACCGGCAGCGGGTGCCCGCCAGGTTGTCCGACATCGAACCGGCCGGGCTGGACGACCACGTGCCCGCGGTGCGTGCCCTGGCCTGGCTGACCGATGCCGGCGACGGGTTCACCCCGTCGGCGTCGGTCGAGGTGCGGCTGTCCGCGGGGACCGTCGTGGTCGAGGTGGACACCTCCGGCACCGTCGACGTCGCCGCCGAACGCCGCCGGCTCGAGAAGGACCTCGCCGCCGCGGAGAAGGAACTGAAGGGCACGACCGCGAAACTCGGCAACGACGCGTTCCTCGCCAAGGCGCCCGCGGAGGTGGTCGACAAGATCCGCACCCGCCAACAGGTGGCAGGCGAGGAGGTCGAGCGGATCACCGCACGCCTGGCCGGGCTGCCGTCGCAATGACCCGGCCCGAGCCGACCCCGGACGAGATCGCCGCGTTGCTGCAGGTCGAGCACCTGCTCGACGCCCGCTGGCCGGAGACCAGGATCGAGCCGACCACCGCGCGGATCAGCGCACTGCTCGAGATGCTCGGCTCCCCTCAGCGCGGCTACCCGTCGATCCACATCGCAGGCACCAACGGCAAGACGTCGGTGGCCCGCATGATCGATGCGCTGCTCACCGCGCTCAGCCGGCGGACCGGCCGGACCACCAGCCCGCACCTGCAGTCGGCGGTCGAGCGCATCGCCATCGACGGTGAACCGATCTCGCCGGGCCGCTACGTCGAGGTCTACCGCGAGATCGAACCGTTCGTCCAGATGGTCGACGAGCAGTCCGAGGCGGCCGGCGGACCGCGGCTGAGCAAGTTCGAGGTGCTCACCGCCATGGCCTTCGCCGCATTCGCCGACGCACCCGTTGACGTCGCGGTCGTCGAGGTCGGCATGGGCGGCCGGTGGGACGCCACCAACGTCGTCAACGCCCCGGTTGCGGTGATCACCCCGATCGGCATCGACCACGCCGACTACCTGGGCGACACGATCGCCGGGATCGCGGGGGAGAAGGCGGGCATCATCACCCGTCAACCCGACGACCTGGTGCCGACCGACACCGTCGCGGTGATCGGGCGCCAGGCGCCCGAGGCCATGGAGGTGCTGCTGGCCGAGGCGGTCCGCGCGGACGCCGCGGTCGCGCGCGAGGACTCCGAATTCGCCGTGCTGTCCCGCCAGGTCGCCGTCGGCGGCCAGCTCCTCGAACTGCAGGGACTCGGCGGTGTGTATCCGGAGATCTTCCTGCCGCTGCACGGGGAACATCAGGCCCACAACGCGGTTCTGGCACTCGCGGCGGTCGAGGCGTTCTTCGGCGCGGGAGCGGAACGCCAACTCGACCTCGACGCGGTCCGGGCCGGTTTCGCGGCCGCCGCCAGCCCCGGCCGGCTGGAACGGCTGCGCAGTGCGCCGACGGTGTTCGTCGACGCGGCGCACAACCCCGCCGGCGCCGCCGCGTTGGCCGACGCGCTGCAGACCGAATTCGACTTCCGCTTCCTCGTCGCGGTGGTGTCGGTGATGGGGGACAAGGACGTCGACGGGATCCTTGCGGCGCTCGAACCGGCGTTCGACCAGATCGTCGTCACCCACAACGGTTCGCCGCGGGCGCTCGACGTCGAGGCGCTCGCGGTGCGCGCCGAGGAGCGCTTCGGACCCGAACGCGTGATCCGGGCCGCCACACTGCCCGACGCCATCGAGACCGCGACCGCGGTGGTCGAGGACTCCGGCGGCGACGGCGAAGGACTCTCCGGCGCCGGGATGGTCATCACCGGGTCGGTGGTCACCGCCGGGGCCGCGCGCACCCTGTTCGGGAGGGATCCGCAGTGAGCGAGCAGCCCGCACCGCAGGCGCCCGACCCGTGGCGCAGCTTCCGCGGGGTGATGGCGGGCACGCTCATCCTGGAAGCGATCGTGGTGCTGCTGGCGCTGCCGGTGGTGTCCGTCTCCCACGGCGGCCTGACCGCCACCAGCGGTGGGTTCCTCATCTGTTTCGCCGTCGTGCTGATCCTGCTGTGCGGCGTCCAGGGCCGGCCCTGGGCGCTGTGGGCGAACCTCGGTCTGCAGGTGGTGCTCATCGCGGGGTTTTTCATCCACGCGGCCATCGGCTTCATCGGGGTGGTGTTCGCCGCCGTGTGGGGTTTGATCGTGTACCTGCGGGCCGAGGTGCGGCGGCGGGAGAAGCGCGGGTTGCTGCCTGGTCAGCAGAGCGCCGAGGACTGACCGGGCACCGTGCTGCAGTACGCTGTGCGCCGTGACTGAGCGGACCCTGGTGTTGATCAAGCCCGACGGCGTGCAACGGCGCCTGGTCGGGGAAATCCTCGGCCGGATCGAGCGGAAAGGCCTGACCCTCGCGGCTCTCGAGCTGAAGACGGTCAGCGACGACCTGGCCCGGCGGCACTACGCCGAGCACGAGGGCAAGCCGTTCTTCGATTCGCTGCTGGAATTCATCACCTCCGGGCCCGTCGTCGCCGCAATCGTCGAGGGTCCCCGGGCGATCGCCGCGTTCCGTCAGATCGCAGGCGGCACCGATCCGGTGGAGAAGGCCACACCCGGCACCATCCGCGGCGACCTGGCGTTGGTGACCCAGGACAACCTGGTGCACGGCTCCGACTCGCCGGAGTCCGCGGCCCGCGAGATCGACCTCTGGTTCCCCGGCCGCTGACGCTGTTCGCGGCGCCTGGTCTTGGGGCGCCGTGTCGTGTGGGATACTGGTCGCGGGTAGCCGGACTTCAACCGGAGTTCGTCGCCCGAATGAAGACTTCGACGTGCGCGACCACCGTGAACGCGGTGCGGCGCCGACCGTCCAGCCGTCATTCAGCCAGGCACTGAGTGGGTTCTGACCTAGGGCCGCTCGGAGCGAGACCACAACAAGCCCGGGGAAGTCCTACCGGGCACAACAGCGGAAGCCCTCGCGTGGCCGCGTCGACACGACGCGCCCGGGGGCTTGAGGAGAATACGTGGCCGACAGTGAAAATACTCAAGCCCAAGACTCACCGGACTCGGCAGAAGAGATCCACGCAGCCGAAACGCCTCGCGAGAGACTTCCCGAACGCCTGAGGGTCCATTCACTGGCCCGGGTGCTGGGCACCACCAGCAGGCGGGTGCTCGACGCGCTGGCCGAACTCGACGGCCGCGCCCGCAGCGCGCACTCGACCGTGGACAAGACCGAGGCCGAGAAGGTGCGCGAAGTGCTGGCCGGCGGCGACGGGGAGACCCGAGCCGAGCCGGTCGCCGAGGTCCCGGAGATCCCCGAGGTTCCCGACACGCCCGACGTCACCGAGGTGACCGTCGAGACGGTCGAGGCCGTCGAGGTCGCGATCGACATCCCCGCCGCCGACGGCGAGGAGTCCTTTGCGCCCGACCAGGAGCCCGAGTCCCGGCTGATCCTCGAGACCGCCGGGGTCGAGCGGGCGGACTACCTTCCGCTGTTCGTCGCACCCCAGCCGGTGCGGTTCGAGCCCGCCGACGACGACGAGGACGACGAGGACGACGACACCGCCGCGTCGGCCGACAGCGAGGACGACGACGAGGACGACCAGTCCGAGCGGCCCGCGGCACGGCGCCGGCGGCGTGGACGCCGGGGCCGGGGCCGGGGCCGGGGCGAGCAGAGCGACGACAACGGCGATGCCGACACCGCCGAGGCCGCCGAGCCGAAGACCGACGGTCAGGCCGACTCCGATCAGGACACCGGCGACGACTCCGAGGACGACAGCGACGAGGACACCTCGGGCGGTGACGGCAGTTCGCGCCGACGCCGCCGCAGGCGCCGGCGCAAGTCCGGCTCCTCGGACGACTCCGACAACGGCTCACCCGACGATCCGCCGAACACCGTCGTTCACGAACGCCCGCCGCGCGAGCGGGGCGGCAAGTCCGGCGACAGCGACGACAACGAGATCCAGGGCATCAGCGGCTCGACGCGGCTGGAAGCCAAACGGCAGCGCCGCCGCGACCGCCGCGACGCCGGTCGCCGCCGCCCGCCGATCCTGTCCGAGGCGGAGTTCCTGGCCCGCCGCGAGGCCGTCGAACGCGTCATGGTGGTGCGCGACAAGGTCCGCACCGAACCGCCCCACGAGGGCGCGCGCTACACCCAGATCGCCGTGCTCGAGGACGGCGTCGTCGTCGAACACTTCGTGACGTCGCCGGCGTCGGCGTCGCTGGTCGGCAACATCTACCTCGGCATCGTGCAGAACGTGTTGCCCTCGATGGAGGCGGCGTTCGTCGACATCGGCCGCGGCCGCAACGGCGTGCTCTACGCCGGTGAGGTGAACTGGGAGGCCGCGGGTCTGGGCGGGCAGAACCGCAAGATCGAGCAGGCCCTCAAACCGGGCGACTACGTCGTCGTGCAGGTCAGCAAGGACCCCGTCGGGCACAAGGGCGCCCGCCTGACCACCCAGGTGTCGCTGGCCGGCCGCTATCTGGTGTACGTGCCGGGTGCGTCGTCGACCGGGATCAGCCGCAAGCTGCCCGACACCGAGCGGCAACGGCTCAAGGAGATTCTGCGCGAAGTGGTCCCCGCCGACGCGGGCGTGATCATCCGCACGGCGTCCGAGGGCGTCAAGGAAGACGACATCCGCTCGGATGTGAACCGTCTGCAGGAACGCTGGACGCAGATCGAGACGAAGGCCGCCGAGATCACCGCGAAGAAGGCCGGCGCCGCCGTCGCGCTCTACGAAGAGCCCGACGTGCTGGTCAAGGTGATCCGCGATCTGTTCAACGAGGACTTCTCCGGGCTGATCGTCTCCGGTGACGAGGCCTGGAACACCATCAACTCCTACGTCGAGTCCGTGGCGCCCGATCTGATGCCGCGCCTGACCAAGTACGAGCCCGCCGGCGACGGCGACCGTCCCGACGTGTTCGCCGTGCACCGCATCGACGAGCAGCTCGCCAAGGCGATGGACCGCAAGGTGTGGCTGCCCTCCGGCGGCACCCTCGTGATCGACCGGACCGAGGCGATGACCGTCGTCGACGTCAACACCGGGAAGTTCACCGGTTCGGGCGGCAACCTCGAGCAGACCGTCACCCGCAACAACCTCGAGGCGGCCGAGGAGATCGTGCGCCAGCTGCGGCTGCGCGACATCGGCGGCATCATCGTCATCGACTTCATCGACATGGTGCTCGAGTCGAACCGCGATCTGGTGTTGCGCCGGCTGACCGAGGCGCTGGCCCGTGACCGCACCCGCCACCAGGTGTCCGAGGTGACGTCGCTCGGCCTGGTCCAGCTGACCCGTAAGCGCCTGGGCACGGGCCTGATCGAGGCGTTCTCCACACCGTGTCCGCACTGCGCGGGCCGCGGCATCGTGTTGCACGGCGACCCGATCGACAACGCGTCGGGCCCCGGTCGCGGCAAGTCAGAGCCGGGGACCGGCAGACGCAGCAAGCGCGGCAAGAAGGGCGGCAAGCCCGAGGAGGTGCCGGTGGCCAAGGTGCCGCCCCACCCCGCCGGTGAACACCCGATGTTCAAGGCGATGGCCGCCGCCAACGGCCGAGACGGCGACGACGCCGACGACGATTCCGACGACGAGACCCGGCAGGTCGGCGCTTCCGAGGACGACACCGCGGAGAAGGTGCACGACTCCGTCGGTGAGGAACTCGACGACGAGGACTTCGAGGATTCGGACGACTCCGACGACGACTCGGATGACGAGGACGCCGACGAGATCGACCTCGACAACGACGACGACGAAGAGGACGACGACATCGAGGTCCTCGACGACGACGAGGAAGACTCCGATGAGGATTCCGAGGACGACGAGGACTCCGACGAGGACTCCGACGACGAGGACGAACCCGAGGTGATCGCGGTCCCGGCGCGGCGTCCGCGGCGACGCGCGGCCGCGCGTCCGGCGGGTCCGCCCAGCAGCGAGTAGGCGGTTTGACCCTTTCCCTGCTGGTCACGTACCCTTGACCAGTTGCCGCCAGGCTGACTGCCGGCGGCGGCGGGATCGAATCGACACCCGCACCCAGACCCGCGCACGCAGCCCCCGGGCAACGCAGTGCGCGCACCGGCTACGGAAGAGGACTAGGACACGATGGCGAGTTACGCAATCGTCAAGACCGGCGGCAAGCAGTACAAGGTCGCCGTTGGTGATGTGGTCAAGGTCGAGAAGCTCGACTCCGAGCCGGGCGCCTCGGTGTCGCTGCCGGTCGCGCTGGTCGTCGACGGTGCCAACGTCACCGCCAAGGCCGAGGACCTGGCCAAGGTCGCGGTCACCGGTGAGGTGCTCGAGCACACCAAGGGCCCGAAGATCCGGATCCACAAGTTCAAGAACAAGACCGGCTACCACAAGCGTCAGGGCCACCGTCAGCAGCTGACGGTCCTGCGCGTCACCGGCATCAAGTAACTGGAGGCGAAGACATGGCACACAAGAAGGGCGCGTCCAGCTCGCGCAACGGTCGTGATTCCGCCGCCCAGCGGCTCGGTGTGAAGCGCTTCGGCGGTCAGGTCGTCAAGGCCGGCGAGATCATCGTGCGCCAGCGCGGCACCCATTTCCATCCCGGCACCAACGTCGGCCGTGGCGGCGACGACACGCTGTTCGCCACCGCACCCGGTTCCGTCGAATTCGGGAGCCGTCGCGGTCGCAAGACCGTCAACATCGTTCCGGTCGCTCGGGACTGACAACACCCGGGACTTACGCCAATGTGAAGCTGCTGCGAATTTCCCCCGGGATTCTCGCAGCAGCTTCACGTTCGTTCGAGAGGTAAGTCCCATGCCCCGGTTCGTCGACCGCGTCGTGATCCACGCGCGGGCCGGCAACGGCGGCAATGGCTGTGCGTCGGTGCACCGCGAGAAGTTCAAACCGCTCGGCGGTCCCGACGGCGGTAACGGCGGTCGCGGCGGCAGCATCGTGCTGGTCGTCGACCCGCAGGTGCACACGCTGCTCGACTTCCACTTCCATCCGCACGTCGTGGCCCCGTCCGGCAAGCAGGGCGCGGGCAGCAATCGCGATGGCGCGGCGGGCGCCGACCTCGAGGTCAGGGTGCCCGACGGCACCGTCGTCCTCGACGAAGAAGGCCGCGTGCTGGCCGATCTCGTCGGCGCGGGCACCCGGTTCGAAGCCGCGGCCGGCGGTCGCGGCGGCCTCGGCAACGCGGCGCTGGCCTCCCGCTCCCGTAGGGCCCCCGGGTTCGCACTGCTGGGCGAGAAGGGGCAGGTCCGCGAGCTCACCCTCGAGTTGAAGACCGTCGCCGACGTCGGGCTGATCGGCTTCCCCTCGGCGGGTAAATCCTCACTGGTCTCGACGATCTCGGCGGCCAAGCCGAAGATCGCCGACTACCCCTTCACCACCCTGGTGCCCAACCTCGGGGTGGTCTCGGCGGGTGACCACACCTTCACCGTCGCCGACGTCCCCGGCTTGATCCCCGGCGCGTCCGAGGGGCGCGGGCTCGGCCTGGAGTTCCTCCGCCACATCGAACGCTGCGCGGTGTTGGTGCACGTCGTCGACTGCGCGACCATGGAGCCCGGCCGCGACCCGGTCTCCGACATCGAGGCGCTCGAAGCCGAACTGGCCGCCTATCGCCCGACGCTGCAGGGTGATTCGACCCTCGGCGACCTCGCCGAACGCCCCCGTGCGGTGGTGCTCAACAAGATCGACGTGCCCGACGCCCGGGACATGGCCGACTTCGTGCGCGACGAGGTGGCGGAGAAGTTCGGCTGGCCGGTGTTCGAGGTCTCCACCGTGGCGCGAGAAGGTCTGCGGCCGTTCATCTTCGCGCTGTGGGACATGGTCCGCACCTACCGCGACGCCCAACCGCCGGTGGTGCCGCGCCGCCCGATCATCCGGCCCATTCCCGTCGACGAGACAGGGTTCTCGGTGGAGCCCGACGGACAGGGCGGCTTCGTCGTGCGCGGCACCCGGCCCGAACGCTGGATCAACCAGACCGATTTCGACAACGACGAGGCGGTCGGCTATCTCGGTGACCGGTTGGCCCGCCTCGGCGTCGAGGAGGAGCTGCTGCGGCTCGGGGCGCGTCCCGGCTGTGCGGTGACGATCGGCGACATGACGTTCGACTGGGAACCGCAGACCCCCGCCGGGGTGGACGTGCAGATGTCCGGCCGAGGGACCGACACCCGCCTCGAGCAGACCGACCGCGTCTCGGCCGCCGAGCGCAAGATCGCCCGGCGGGAGCGTCGGCAGTCCACCGACGAGCCCGGCGGTGAGGAATGACCGCGACCGCAGGCAATACCTCGACGCATCGCGAGGCGATCCGCACCGCGCGCAGCGTCGTCGTCAAGATCGGGACCACGGCGCTGACGACGCCGTCCGGCGTGTTCGACGCCAACCGTCTGGCCACGCTGGTCGAGGCGATCGAGAAGCGGATGAAGGCGGGCTCCGACGTCGTCATCGTGTCGTCCGGCGCCATCGCCGCGGGCATCGAACCGTTGCGGCTGTCCAAGCGGCCGACGGATCTGGCCACCAAACAGGCCGCGGCCAGCGTCGGGCAGGTCGCGCTCATCAACTCGTGGAACACCGCCTTCGCGCGGTATGAGCGCACCGTGGGGCAGGTCCTGCTCACGGCGCACGACATCTCGATGCGCGCCCAGCACACCAACGCCGCCCGCACACTCGACCGTCTGCGGGCGCTGCACGCGGTCGCGATCGTCAACGAGAACGACACCGTCGCGACCAACGAGATCCGGTTCGGCGACAACGACCGGCTCTCGGCGCTGGTGGCGCATCTGGTCGGGGCGGACGCGCTCGTGCTGCTGTCCGACATCGACGGCCTCTACGACGGTGACCCGCGAAAAGCCGGCCCGGACAATCCGGCCCGCTTCATCCCGGAGGTGAACGGCTCCGCCGACCTCGACGGTGTGGTGGCCGGGCGCGGCAGCCACCTCGGCACCGGGGGCATGGCGTCGAAGTTGTCGTCGGCGCTGCTGGCCGCCGACGCGGGCGTTCCGGTGCTGCTGGCCGCGGCCGCCGACGCCGCCACCGCGCTGTCCGATGCGTCGGTCGGCACGGTGTTCGCCCCGCGCCCCGGGCGGATGTCGGCGCGGCGGTTCTGGGTACGCTACGCCGCCGAATCCGCCGGTGCGCTCACCCTGGACCAGGGCGCGGTCAATGCCGTTGTGGGGCAGCGGCGTTCGCTGCTCCCCGCGGGTATCACCGCGGTGTCCGGGCGGTTCTACGGCGGTGACGTCGTCGAACTGCGCGCACCGGACGCGACCATGGTCGCCCGCGGCGTCGTCGCCTACGACGCGACCGAACTCGCCACCATGCTCGGCAGGTCGACGTCGGACCTACCCGCCGAGATGCGCAGGCCGGCCGTTCACGCCGACGACCTCGTCGCGGTCTGAGCGGTCCGCGCGGATGTGGGCCACCAGCCCCTTCACCCGCCGGGCCCGACGGCGTGCGCCGTCGAGGACGTCGTCGTCGGCGGGGCGAATCTCGACGCCATGGGCCTCGGCGGTCGCGGTGAGGGCCCTGCGCACCGCGGGGTCGGCGAGCAGCACGGTGGCCAGCATCCCCGGCGTGAGCGTCTTCTCGCGCAGCAGCCCGCGGTAGTGCACCTCGGCCGGGATCGCCACCTCGAACACCCCGCGGAACACGCCGTCGGCGGTGGCGACGATCAGCGTGAGCGCCGCCTGCGACGCGGCGCTGAGCGCGAGCCCGCGGAACGGGAACCAGGGCACCGGCAGTCTGTCGATCTGCTTGTCCAGGGCGCCGGACAGCAAATATCCGGCCAGCTTGTGCGTCTCGATCGCCTTGACGTCCGACCACTGAACGCCGTCGCCGTCGAACTCCACCTCGTCACCGCTGATGGCCAGCCCGCCGAAGCGGTTCAGCAGCCGCAGCAGGTCGCGCAGCGGTTCGGGGGCCGGCACGAGCCTGGCCAGGGCGTCGCCGACCCCGACCGCCCATCGTCCGTCGACGGCGGCGGGTGCGGGCCTCAGACCGAATACGGAGAGCATCCCGCCATTCAAGGGCATCTAGGCCGAGGAGGCGAGAGCGGGTAGCTCGTCGGCCAGCAGGGCCAGCATCGGCGAGCAGCCGTTGTCGAGTTTGACCGTCGCGAGGTCGTCACCGCGGGTGGGGCCGCGGTTGACGATCGCGACCGGTATACCGCGTGCGGCGGCATGCCGGACGAACCGGTAGCCGGAGAACACGGTCAGCGAGGAACCGGCGACCAGCAGGACGTCCGCGGCATCGACCATCGCGAAGGCCTGTTCGACGCGGGGTTTGGGCACGCTCTCGCCGAAGTACACGATGTCGGGTTTGAGCATGCCGCCGCAGACCGGACAGTCGACGATGCGGAAGCTGTCCGTGTCACCGATGATCGCATCGGCGTCCGGCGCGACGGCGATGCCGCCGACCGCCTCGGCGCGCTCGAGGAACCCCGGGTTGGCTGCCTCCAGCAGTTCGGCGAGCGTCGCACGCGACATGGAGTGCCCGCAGTCGAGACAGACCACCCGCGCGTAGGTGCCGTGCAGGTCGACGACGTGACGGCTGCCGGCCTTGGTGTGCAACAGGTCGACGTTCTGGGTGATCAACCCGGTGACCACCCCGGCGCGCTCCAGGGCGGCCAGCGCCCGGTGGCCGGCGTTGGGCAGGGTGGCCGCCATGTGCCGCCACCCGACGTGGTTGCGCGCCCAGTACCGCTGCCGGAACACCGGGTCGGACGTGAACTGGCGGATGGTCATCGGATTGCTCGGCGGCGAGTCCGGCCCGCGGTAGTCGGGGATACCGGAGTCGGTCGACATCCCGGCCCCGGTGAGTGCCGCGACGCGGCGGCCGGTCAGCAGCGCGACCAGTTCCGGTGATTCCACCTCATCCAGACTACGACGGCCCGCCGTGGGCGTTGGCGCTCAGTGCAGGCAGTCAGCGGCGACGGCGAGTTCGGCGCTCATGTTCTCCTCCATCATCCGCAACGCCGCCTCGCCCAGTTCGGCATCGATGTGGGCGACCGCATCGCGAGGGATCACCACCGGGAAGTGCCGGACGTAGGCGTCGAGTGCGGTGTAGAGGATGCACTGCTCGGTCACCTGACCGGTCAGCACGACGCGCTCGGGTTCGAGTTGGTTGAGCAGATAGGCCAGCGATGTGGCGTAGAAGGCACTGTGGCGGACCTTCGTCATGACCCGGAAACCCTGTTGCGGCACGATCGGTTTGACGAGGTCGGGCCGTTCGCCGTCGAGTGCCGAGCGGACGATGTCGCTGAACTCGGCGCTGAAGTCGCCGTAGTTGTCGTTGACGTAGATGAGGTCGACGTCGTCACGCGCGCGGGCGTCGGCGATGAGTTTCGCCAGGGGATCGACGATCCCTTCGACGTTCGGCACCAGCTTCTCGGCGTCGGGGTGGTCGTAGGTATTCATCATGTCGATGATCAGTACGGCGGTTCTACCCATGGCGCAGGCATACCCCGGAGCGAATGCGGGCAACAATGTGGGCATGGATTTTTTCTCGGTCTACCGGCACGGCTACGTGCGCGTCGCCGCGTGCACCCACACGACAGCTCTGGCCGACCCGGCGGGCAACGCCGAGTCGGTGCTGGGGTTGGCGAGCGAGTGCCACGACGACGGCGTGGCCCTTGCCGTGTTCCCCGAGTTGACGCTGACCGGCTACTCGATCGAGGACGTCGTGTTGCAGGACGCGCTGCTCGAGGCGGTCGAGGCCGCGCTTCTCGACATCGTCGTCCGGTCGGCGGACCTGCTGCCCGTGCTGGTGGTCGGCGCACCGTTACGGCACCGCAACCGGGTCTACAACACCGCGGTGGTCATCCACCGCGGACAGATCCTCGGCGTCGTCCCCAAGTCCTACATCCCCAACTACCGCGAGTTCTACGAGAAGCGTCAGCTCGCGCCCGGTGACGATGAGCGTGGTGAGATCAACCTTGCCGGTGTCGACGTGCCGTTCGGTCCGGATCTGCTCTTCGCGGCCGCCGATCTGCCCGCCTTCGTCCTGCACGTCGAGATCTGCGAGGACATGTGGGTCCCGGTGCCGCCGAGCGCCGAGGCCGCGTTGGCCGGGGCGACCGTGCTGGCCAACCTGTCGGGCAGCCCGATCACCATCGGGCGGGCCGAGGACCGCAACCTGATGGCCCGCTCAGCATCGTCGAGGTGCCTGGCGGCCTACGTGTATGCCGCGGCCGGCCAGGGCGAGTCGACCACCGACCTGGCCTGGGATGGGCAGACGATGGTCTGGGAGAACGGCGTGTGTCTGGCCCAGTCCGAGCGGTTCCCGAAAGGTGAGCGGCGCTCGGTGGCCGACGTCGACGTCCAACTGCTGCGCAACGAACGCCGCCGAATGGGCACCTTCGACGACAACCGCCGCCACCACCTGATCGACGAGGATTCGTTCCGTCGGATCGAGTTCACGCTCGACCCGCCTGCCGGTGACATCGGGCTGCTCCGGGAGGTCGAGCGATTCCCGTTCGTGCCCGTTGACCCCGCCCGACTGGAGCAGGATTGCTACGAGGCCTACAACATTCAGGTTGCCGGTCTCGAACAACGTTTGCGCGCATTGGATTTCCCGAAGATCGTGCTCGGGCTCTCGGGCGGCCTCGACTCGACACATGCGTTGATCGTGGCGGCGCGGGCGATGGACCGGGAGGACCGGCCGCGCAGCGACATCCTCGCGTTCACGCTGCCCGGGTTTGCGACCGGCGAGCGCACCAAGGACAACGCGACCCGACTCGCGGAAGCGCTGGGCGTGACCTTCGAGACCATCGACATCACCTCCACGGCCGAACTGATGCTCACGAACATGGACCACCCCTTCTCGCGCGGGGAGAAGGTCTACGACGTGACGTTCGAGAACGTCCAGGCCGGCCTGCGCACCGATTACCTCTTCCGCCTTGCCAATCAGCGAAGCGGGATCGTGCTGGGAACCGGAGACCTGTCGGAGTTGGCACTGGGTTGGTCCACCTACGGTGTGGGTGACCAGATGTCGCACTACAACGTCAACGGCGGGGTGCCGAAAACGTTGATCCAGCACCTGATCCGCTGGGTGATCTCGTCGAAGCAGTTCGACGACCGAGTCAACAAGGTGCTGCAGTCGGTGCTCGACACCGAGATCAGCCCCGAGCTGGTGCCCGCCGGCGAGGACGAGGAGATCCAGAGCAGTGAGGGCAAGGTGGGACCGTACGTCCTGCAGGATTTCTCACTGTTCCAAGTGTTGCGATACGGCTTCCGACCGTCGAAGGTGGCGTTCATGGCCTGGCACGCCTGGAGCGACGCCGAGCGCGGCGACTGGCCCGTCGGATACCCGGAGGACAAACGTCCGGAGTATTCGCTGAAGGAGATCCGGCACTGGCTCCAGGTGTTCGCCCAGCGGTTCTACTCGTTCAGCCAGTTCAAACGGTCGGCTCTGCCCAACGGCCCCAAGGTGTCCGCGGGCGGCTCACTGTCGCCGCGGGGGGACTGGCGGGCACCGTCGGACATGTCCGCGCGGGTGTGGCTCGACGAGATCGAGAACGCGATTCCGAAGGACTGACCGCAGTCTCGGCGCCGGCGGTCACAGCCGGCCGTCGACCCGCAGTTCCGGGTGCACCCAGTCGGGCGAGCGGCGCTCCTTGAACGAGCGGTAGCCCTCGAGCGCCTCGGGGGACGAATAGCTGGCCTGCATCCCGATCCGGTCGAACAGCCCGAGGTAGTTGTCGATGCTGGACTTGACCACGCTCCGTGCCTGCGGCGCGGTGCGGCAGCACTGGGCGAGCACCTCGCGCGCGGCGTCGAGCAGGTCGTCGTGGGGAACGATCCGCGCCACCATGCCCCAGTCGTACGCCTCCTGCGCGCTGAGGGTGCGGCCGGTCAGCATGAGGTCGCGGGTGCGGACCGGGCCGATGAGGCGGGTCAGCATCTGGCTGTAATACGTGTCGGCGATGCCGCGGAACAGCTCCGGCACTCGGAACGTGGCGCGGTCGCTGACGACCGCCATGTCGCTGCACAACGCGATCTGCAGGCCGCCGCCCTGACACAGGCCGTTGACCGCCGACACCACCGGCTTGACGGACTGTCGCAGGGTCTCGAACGGCGTCACGTCCATGCCGAGAGCCGATCCGAACGTCAGCCAGTTGTCGGTGGCGCCGCCCCCGCCCATATCGCCGCCGGGCGCGAACACGTCGCCGGTGCCCGTGATGAGCAACCCCGCCAGGTCGCGATCCGCGTCGACGTGCCGTACCGCGTACCGGATTCCGAAGTACATCGCCGGGGTCATCGCGTTGCGCGCCTCTGGCCGGTCGAGGGTGCACACCCCGAACGCCCCTTCGCGCGTGAACCGCAGATACGGCGTGCCCAGCCAGTCACCGTCCGGGGGCCTCGGGGCGTCGTGCTCCGCCATCGCTTCTCCTGTCAACTCGAGGGTCCTCCCAGCGCGTCGTCGATCGCTTCCGCTGTCGGCGCACAGTCGCCGGCGCCGGGGACCAGGGTGGCCAGCGCGCCCGCGACGCACGCACTGCGCAACGCGTCCTCGTGCCCCGAGCGCCAGTGCGCGGCAAGCACGCCGGCGAACACGTCACCGGCGCCGGTGGTGTCGACGGCCTCCACCGCGGGCGCCGGGATGTCGAACCGTTCCCCGTCGCCGAGGTAACTCGCCCCCCGGGCACCGCGGGTGATCACCAGATGCGGGACCGGCCAGTGCCATTCACCGGCCTCGGCCTGGTTGACCACCACCACGTCGGCGACTTCGGACAGCCGCAGCAGTTCGTGGGGCGGAGCGCCAACGGGTGAGGCGTTCACCATCACCAGCGCTCCGGCGGCGCGGGCGACGCGGGCCGCGTCGTTCGCCGTGGCCGGCGGGATCTCGAGTTGCAGCAGCACGACATCGGCCGCCTCGATGACCTCGCGCACCGCCGCGGCGGCCACGCTCAGGTGCGCGTTCGCGCCCGGCGCGACGACGATGGCGTTCTCCGCGGCGGAGTCGACGATCACCACGGCCGAGCCGCTCGGACCCGGCACCGTCACGACGCCGTCGAGGCCGACACCGTTCTCCCGCAGGTGGGTGCGCAGCTGACCGGCCGCCGGATCGTCTCCGAGTGCGGCCACCAGCGCGACCTCGGCGCCGGCCCGCGCGGCGGCGATCGCCTGATTGCCGCCCTTGCCGCCGGGGGAGGACGTCACCGACGACGCGAGGACGGTCTGGCCGGGCCGCGGCAGCGCGGGCACCGAGAAGCGCAGATCGGCGTTCACACTGCCCACCACGCAGACACGCGCCGCCGCCATGGGCGTAACGCTAGACCAGCCGATGACGACGGCGACCCTGACACGCGTCGAGTGCCCCCGCCACCTTCGATACGCTGGACTGATGAGTGTGCACGCCCCCGCAGCCGCCGACCTGCGCACCGAGGTCCACGACGCCGCCCGCCGGGCCCGGGTCGCCTCGCGCACCCTGGCGACGCTGTCCACCGAGACCAAGAACCGCGCGCTGCGGGCGGCCGCCGACCGGGTGCTGATGGATGCGCACCTCATCATCGCGGGCAACGAGCGCGACCTCGAGACGGCCAGGGCGGCGGGCACACCGGACGCCATGCTCGACCGGCTGGCACTGAACCCCCAGCGCATCGACGGCGTGGCCGCCGGGCTGCGCCAGGTGGCCGGCCTGCCCGATCCGGTCGGTGAGGTCCTTCGGGGGAACACACTGGTCAACGGACTGCAGCTGCGTCAGCAGCGGGTGCCGCTCGGCGTGGTCGGCATCGTCTACGAGGGCAGGCCGAACGTCACCGTCGACGCGTTCGGGTTGACGCTGAAGTCCGGTAACGCGGTGCTGCTGCGCGGCAGCTCGTCGGCGGCGCACTCCAACGCCGCGCTCGTCGACTCGCTGCGCGCCGCGCTGATCGCCGAGGGCCTCGAGGCAGACGCGGTGCAACTGCTGCCCAGCCACGACCGGGCCAGCGTCACCCACCTCATCCAGGCCCGCGGCCTGGTCGACGTGGTGATCCCGCGCGGCGGGGCGGGCCTGATCGACGCCGTCGTCCGCGACGCCCAGGTCCCCACGATCGAGACCGGCGTGGGCAACTGCCACGTCTACGTCCACTCCGCCGCCGACCTCGACATGGCGGAGAAGATCCTGCTCAATGCCAAGACCCGGCGCCCGAGCGTCTGCAACGCCGCCGAGTCGGTGTTGATCGACGCCGCCATCGCCGAGCACGCGGTGCCGCGGCTGACCAGGGCGCTGCAGGACGCCGGGGTGACCGTGCACGCCGAGCCGACCGACGAGGAGCTGCGCGCGGAGTTCCTGTCGATGGACATCGCGCTGGCCGTGGTCGACGGCGTCGACGCCGCGATCGCTCACGTCAACGAATACGGCTCGGGACACACCGAGGCCATCGTCACGGCCGATCTGGCTGCCGCGCAACGGTTCTCCGAACGGGTGGACGCGGCTGCGGTGATGGTCAACGCCTCGACGGCGTTCACCGACGGCGAGCAGTTCGGCTTCGGCGCCGAGATCGGCATCTCCACGCAGAAGCTGCACGCCCGCGGACCGATGGGTCTGCCAGAATTGACCTCGACCAAGTGGATTGTGTGGGGAGACGGCCACACCCGCCCTGCCTAGATCGGAGTTCTATCCGTGAGCGTCCCTGCACGTCCGGCGCCGCTGTTCGCCGACATCGACGATGTCGCGCGCCGGCTGGCCGAGACCGGCTACCTACCCGACACCGCGACGGCCACCGCGGTCTTCCTCGCCGACCGGCTGGGCAAACCGCTGCTGGTGGAGGGGCCCGCGGGTGTCGGCAAGACCGAACTGGCCCGCGCGGTCGCCCAGGCCACCGGCTCCGGACTGGTCCGCCTGCAGTGCTACGAGGGGGTGGACGAGGCCCGCGCGCTCTACGAGTGGAACCACGCCAAGCAGATCCTGCGGATCCAGGCCGGTAACGCCGCTGACACCGGCGACTGGGATCGGACCAAGCTCGACGTGTTCAGCGAGGAGTTCCTGCTGTCGCGGCCGCTGCTGACCGCGATCCGGCGCACCGATCCGACCGTGTTGCTGGTCGACGAGACCGACAAGGCCGACATCGAGATCGAGGGTCTGCTGCTCGAGGTGCTGTCGGACTTCGCGGTGACCGTGCCGGAACTGGGCACCATCAAGGCCGAACGGACACCGTTCGTCGTACTCACCTCGAACGCCACCCGGGAACTCTCCGAGGCGCTCAAGCGGCGCTGCCTGTTCCTGCACATCGACTTCCCCGACCCCGACCTCGAGCGGCGCATCCTGCTGTCCCGGGTGCCGGAACTGCCCGAGCACCTGGCCTCGGAACTGGTCCGCATCATCGGCGTGCTGCGCGGCATGCAGCTCAAGAAGCTGCCCTCGGTGGCCGAGACCATCGACTGGGGCCGCACCGTGCTGGCGCTGGGCATGGACACCATCGACGACGCGATGATCGCCGCCACGCTCGGTGTGGTGCTCAAACACCAGTCCGACCAGCAGCGCGCCGCCGGAGAGTTAAGGCTCAACTGATGCCGCCGCGCCGCGTCCGACCGCCACAGCCGCTCGCCCCGCACGGGATACCCGGCCACCTGGTCGAATTCGTCGAGGCGCTGCGCGAACAGGGCATCTCGGTGGGTCCGTCGGAGACCGTCGACGCCGGACGGGTGATGGCCGTCCTCGGACTCGGTGACCGGGAGGTGCTGCGCGAAGGCCTCGCCTGCGCGGTGCTGCGGCGCCCGGACCACCGCGACACCTACGACGCGATGTTCGACCTGTTCTTCCCGGCGGCGCTGGGCGGCAAGACCGTGCTGTCCGACGACGAGGAGGCGGACAGCGACGAGCAGGGCCTACTGCCCGAGGACGTCGAGGCGATGCGCGAGGCGCTGCTGAAGCTGCTCACCGACAACCCCGACCTGGCCGAGATGGACGACCGGCTGACGGCGATGATCGCCCAGATCGTCGAGTCCTACGGTCGCTACAACTCGAGCCGGGGGCCGTCGTATTCGTCCTATCAGGCGCTCAAGGCGATGAGCCTGGACGATCTGGAGGGACGCCTGCTGGCCGGTTTGCTCGCGCCCTACGGCGACGAACCCACCCCCACCCAGGAGCAGATCGCCAAAGCCATTGCGGCGCGGCGGATCTCACAGCTGCGCAAGATGGTCGAAGGGGAGACCAAGCGGCGGACCGCCGAGCAACTCGGCCGGGAGCACGTGCAGATGTACGGGGTACCCCAGCTGTCGGAGAACGTCGAGTTCCTGCGGGCCTCCGGTGAGCAGCTGCGCCAGATGCGCCGGGTGGTCGCTCCGCTGGCCCGCACGCTGGCCACGCGGCTGGCGGCGCGCAGGCGCCGGTCCCGGGCGGGCGAGATCGACATGCGCAAAACGCTGCGCAAGTCCATGTCGACGGGGGGAGTGCCGATCGACGTCGTGCTCAAGAAGCCGCACCCCGCACGGCCGGAACTCGTCGTGCTGTGCGACGTTTCGGGGTCGGTGGCCGGGTTCAGCAACTTCACGCTGATGCTCGTCCACGCGCTGCGCCAGCAGTTCTCGCGAGTCCGCGTCTTCGCCTTCATCGACACCACCGACGAGGTCACCGCGTTGTTCGGCCCGGACGCCGATCTGGCGGTGGCCGTGCAGCGCATCACCCGCGAGGCCGGCGTGTACACCCGCGACGGGCACTCCGACTACGGAAACGCCTTCGCATCGTTCGTGCACAAGTATCCGGAGGCGCTCTCGCCGCGCAGTTCCCTGCTCGTCCTCGGTGACGGGCGCAACAACTACCGCAACCCGGAGACGGAGTTGCTGGCCAGGATGGTCAACGCCAGCCGCCACGCCCACTGGCTCAATCCCGAGCCCAGACACCTGTGGGGCAGCGGGGACTCGGCGACGCCCCGCTACGAGGACATCATCACCATGCACGAGTGCCGCTCGGCCAAACAGCTGGCGGCGGTGATCGACCAGCTGCTGCCGGTCTAGTCCCGGAGCCGCTCTGGTCGCGACCAGTCACAGGGCAGCGCCCGGCTGCCGTAAGCTCGCTGTTCGTGCAATCCCGTCCGTTGAGCCGTTCGCGCGAGGAGTCGCGGACGCGCAGGCTGGGTGTGATGGGCGGCACGTTCGATCCGATCCACCACGGACACCTGGTCGCCGCCAGCGAGGTGGCCGACCTGTTCGAACTCGACGAGGTCGTGTTCGTGCCGACCGGACAGCCCTGGCAGAAGCACGACCGGCGGGTCACCGCGCCTGAGGACCGCTACCTGATGACGGTGATCGCCACCGCGTCCAACCCCCGGTTCTCCGTCAGCCGGGTCGACATCGACCGCGGTGGTCCGACCTACACCAAGGACACGCTGCGCGATCTGCACGAGCTCAATCCCGACGCCGAGCTGTACTTCATCACCGGCGCCGACGCGCTGGCCTCGATCCTGTCGTGGCAGAACTGGGAGGAGATGTTCTCGATCGCGCGGTTCGTCGGCGTCAGCCGACCCGGGTACGAGCTGGACGGCAAGCACATCTCGGCCGCCATCCGGGAACTTCCCGACGACGCGCTGTCGTTGGTCGAGGTGCCGGCGTTGGCGATCTCGTCGAGCGACTGCCGCAAACGCGCCGTCGAGGCGCGGCCGATCTGGTACCTGGTGCCCGACGGGGTGGTGCAGTACGTGACCAAACGCAGGCTCTATCTTCCCGAACCTTCTCCAGAGTTGAGGACTTCCGAATGACCGCCTCCGACGAAGCCATCCAGATGGCGACGGTCGCCGCCCGCGCGGCATCGTCGAAACTCGCCGACGACGTCGTCGTCATCGACGTCTCCGGCCAGCTCGTCATCACCGACTGCTTCGTCATCGCCTCGGCGAGCAACGAACGCCAGGTGAACGCCATCGTCGACGAGGTGGAGGAGAAGATGCGGCTGGCCGGGCACAAACCTGCCCGCCGGGAAGGCACCCGCGAGGGCCGGTGGACCCTGCTCGACTATGTCGACATCGTCGTCCACATCCAGCATCAGGACGAGCGCAACTTCTACGCGCTGGACCGCTTGTGGCGCGACTGCCCGACCGTCCCGGTCGAACTGGACGGTCACGCGTGAGGGTGCGCCGCCTGGTGCTGCTGCGGCACGGCCAGACCGAGTTCAACGCGGGCAGGCGCATGCAGGGGCAGCTCGACACCGAGCTCTCGGAGCTGGGGCGCGAACAGGCGGTCGTGGCGGCCGAGGCGCTGGCCAAACGTCAGCCGCTGCTCATCGTGTCCTCGGATCTGCGGCGCGCGCTGGACACGGCCGTCGCGCTCGGTGAACGTTCGGGGCTGCCGGTGTCGGTCGACACCCGGCTGCGGGAGACGCATCTGGGTGACTGGCAGGGGATGACCCACGTCGAGGTCGACGCCGTCGCGCCGGGCGCCCGGCTGGCCTGGCGGGAGGACGCGACGTGGGCCCCGCACGGCGGGGAGAGTCGGGTCGACGTGGCGGCCCGTAGCCGTCCGTTGGTGGCCGAACTCGTTGCCGGACAACCCGAGTGGGGTTCGGATTCAGACGGTCACGAGCCCGACCGGCCCGTCGTGCTGGTGGCCCACGGCGGGCTCATCGCCGCGCTGACCGCGGATCTGCTCGGGCTGCCGGCGGACAACTGGCCGGTGCTCGGCGGGATGGGCAACGCCAGTTGGGTGCAGCTGTCGGGGCATTCGCAGCCCGAGGCCGGGCTCGACGACATCCGTTGGCGGCTCGATGTGTGGAACGCCTCGGCGCAGGTCGGCCATGACGTCCTCTGAGCCGAAACCCGCCCGCCGGACACTGCTGGTCTTCGCCGATTCGCTGGCCTACTACGGCCCGACCGGCGGTCTGCCGTCCGACGATCCCCGCATCTGGCCCAATCTGGTTGCGAGCGAACTCGGTTGGGATCTGGAACTCATCGGCCGCATCGGCTGGACGTGCCGCGACGTGTGGTGGGCGGCGACCCAGGACCCGCGGGCGTGGGCGGCGCTGCCGCGCGCCGGTGCGGTCGTCTTCGCCACCGGCGGCATGGATTCGCTGCCCTCACCACTGCCCACCGCGTTGCGGGAGCTGATCCGTTACGTCCGTCCGCCGTGGTTGCGGCGGTGGGTCCGCGACGGCTACGGCTGGATCCAACCAAGGCTGTCGCCGGTCGCCCGGGCCGCGCTGCCGCCGCACCTGAGCGCGGAGTACCTCGAGATGACCCGTGGCGCCATCGACTTCAACCGCCCCGGCATCCCGATCGTCGCGGCGCTGCCGTCGGTGCACATCGCCGAAACCTACGGCCGAGCGCATCACGGCCGGGCCGGAACGGTGCGGGCCCTCACGGAATGGGCCGCCGAGCACGACGTCCCGCTCGTCGACCTCAAGGCCGCCGTCGCCGAACAGGTCCTCGGCGGGCACGGCAACCCCGACGGCATCCACTGGAACTTCGAGGCACATCAGGCGGTGGCCGAGCTGATGCTCAAGGCGCTCGCCGAAGCCGGTGTGCCGCAACCGGGAGACTGACGCATGGCGGTCGTGGTGGTGACCGACGCCTCGTCCCGGTTGCCGGTCGAGGATCTGCAGCGCTGGAACATCCGGCAGGTGCCCCTGCACGTGCTGGTCGACGAGCACGATCTGCGCGACGGGGTCGACGTCATCCCGAACGACATCCACCAGCGCCCGCACGTGACTACCTCCGGTGCCACACCCGGCGAACTCGGCAAGGCCTACCGGCGGGCGCTGGCCGACAGCGGCGGCGACGGTGTGGTCGCGGTCCATCTCTCGGCGGCCCTGTCGAGCACCTTCAGCTCCGCGGTGGCCGCGGCCCGCGAATTCGGATCGGCTGTGCGCGTGGTGAACTCGCGCTCGGCCGCGATGGGGGTCGGCTTCGTGGCGACCGCGGCGGCACGTTGCGCGGCCGCGGGCGGTGACCTCGACACCGTCGAGGCGATCGCGCGGTCGGCGGTCCCGCGGGGGTCGGCGTTCATCGTGGTACACCGGCTCGACAACCTGCGGCGCAGCGGGAGGATCGGCGCGACGTCGTCGTGGTTGGGAACGGCGCTGTCGCTGAAACCGTTGCTGCGCATCGACGTCGACGGCCGGCTCGAACTCGCTCAGCGCATCCGGACGGTGTCGAAGGCACACGCCGCACTGGTCGACCAGGTGGTCGAGGTCGTCGGGGACCGCCGCGCGGCCGTGGCGGTGCACCACGTCGACAACCACGACGCCGCCGACGCCGTCGGCGCGGCGCTGACCGAGCGGCTGCCGCAGATCGAGACGCTGACGGTCACCGATATGGGCCCGGTGCTGGCGATCCACCTCGGTGCCGGCGCCGTCGGCGTCTGCGTCAGTCTCTCGGACTGAGGCGCGCGCCCGAGACGACGGTTGGTCTCGACGGTGGCATCGGTAAGTGGTAACTTACGGTTCGTGGTCACTTACCAAGTGGACGCCGCCTGGGAGGCGATGGCCGATCGCACCCGGCGCACGATCGTCGAACGGCTCGCGCTCGGCCCGTGTGCGGTCGGGGAACTGGCTCACGATCTGCCCGTCAGCCGCCCGGCGGTCTCCCAGCACCTCAAGGTGCTCAAGCGCGCCGGGCTCGTCCACGACCGACCGGACGGTACGCGACGCGTGTACCAGCTGGACCCGTCCGGGCTGGCGGCCATGCGCGCCGATCTCGACCGGTTCTGGATCCATGCGCTGGCCGGATTCAAGGAGATCGCCGAGCGGCGGGAAGGACAGGATCGATGAAACCCGTGCAGAGCAACACCATTCGCCACGAAGTGACGGTCGACGCCCCACTGGCGCACGCCTTCCGGGTGTTCACCGAGCGGTTCGGTGACTTCAAACCGCGTGAGCACAATCTGCTCGCGGTGCCGATCGCCGAGACGGTGTTCGAGCCGCGCGTGGGCGGCGACATCTATGACCGCGGCGTCGACGGCAGTGAGTGCCGGTGGGCCCGCGTCGTGGCCTACGAGCCGCCGGACCGCGTGGTGTTCACCTGGAAGATCGGCCCGACCTGGCAGCTGGAGACCGATCCGGGACGGGCCAGCGACGTGGAGGTGCGGTTCATCCCCGTGACCGCCGAGCGCACGCGCGTCGTCCTGGAACACCGCCACCTCGACCGGCACGGCGACGGGTGGGAGTCGGTCGCCGGCGGTGTCGACGGCGACGCCGGCTGGCCGCTGTATCTCGAGCGGTATCGAGGCCTGCTGACATGACCCCGCCCGAGTCGCTGAGGGCGCTCACGCACGCCGAGCGCGCCGATCTCGCCGAGTTTCTCGCCACCCTGACGCCCGACCAGTGGCACGCCCCGAGCCTGTGTACGGCGTGGACGGTCAAAGATGTCGTGGCCCATGTCGTCTCGTACGAGGAGCTGGGCGTCGCCGGATTCCTCGGGCGGTTGGCGAAGGGCCGCATCGCCCACGCCAACCAGGTCGGGGTCGACGAGTTCGCGCATCTCTCCGAATCCGAGCTGATGGACTACCTCGACCGTCACCTCGACCCTTCGGGGCTGACGGCGCGGTTGGGCGGGATGATCGGCTTCGTCGACGGCACCATTCATCACCAGGACATCCGTCGTGCGCTGAACCGGCCGCGCACCATACCGGCCGAGCGGCTGTCGCGGATCCTGCCGCTGCTGCCCGGCAACCCCACTCTGGGCGCGGGCCGGCGGATCAGGGGACTGCGGCTGCGGGCCACCGACGTCGACTGGACGCACGGCGACGGCCCCGAGGTGGCGGGTCCCGGGGAGGCGCTGATGATGGCGATGGCGGGCCGCCCGGCCGCGCTCGCCGACCTCGCCGGCCCGGGGAAAGCCGTTCTGGCGCAGCGGATGTGAGCTCCCGTCAGGCGATGCGACCGGTGACCGGCGGCAGATCCTTGAGCGTCACGATGCCCGGCGGCGCGGCGACCACGGCGGGCACCGCGTTGGTCACCGGCATCGCGGTGTAGATCATCCCGAGGCCCATGAAGCCGGGTTCGGTCCAGTCGCGCGGCGGCAGGCAGTGCAGCACCGTGCGCATGTTGGGCAACCCGAACACCTGGATGACATGACCGTGCTCGAGCGGTTTGGGCGGCGTGACGTGATCGCCCATGATCCAGTTGAACCCGACGCTGACCACGTTGCGGGCACCCACCCAGGCGCGGTGGTAGCCGTACACCCCGGCGACGGTGCCGGCCGGGATCTGCATGAACCCGAGGTCGGTGTCGCCTGTCGCGATGCTGAACTCGACGTCGAAGGTGATGCGGTCGAGGGTGGCGCCGATCGCGTCGGCCATCATCGCCGCCGACTCGGCGAAGACCTCACTCTCCCGGCGGACGCTCTCGGCCAATCCCGGCGTGCCGGGGTCCTGGGAGAATCCCATCGCCGTCTGGGTGCCCGCCGACTCGTAGGTCGAGCAGTCCACCGATTCGGTGATCCGGATCTCGTCGACGCGTTCGCAGGCGCCGGACAGCACCATGCCGACCATGTTCGTCATCCCGGGGTGGGCGCCGCTGCCGAAGATGGTCGAACCGCCTGCCGCACAGGCCTTCCGGATACGGTCGAGATCCTCCGGTGACTGCTTGCCCCCGGTGATCCAGGCGGCGCTCGAACACACGTTGATCCCGGCCTCGAGCAGCCGGATCAGCTCGTCGACGTCCGGCCAGAGCGGGTTGTAACAGCAGGCGTCCGGGCGCAGTGCGATCAACGCGTCGATGTCGTTGGTGGCGGTGACGCCGGTCGGGTCGGGCCGGCCCGCGAGTTCGGCGGCGTCCACCCCGACCTTGTCGGCGCCGTGGGCGTAGACCCCGACCAGTTCCATGTCGTCCCTGCCGATGATGGCGTGCAGCGACCGCCTGCCGATGTTTCCGGTGGTCCACTGGATCACGCGCAGGGGACGTCCGGTGGTCGGTCGGGTCATCTCGGGCGCCTCCTCGTCGAGCCTGCATTCGCCACCTCGACCCTAGGGGCTGGACGTCATCCACAGCGCCGTGTTCATCCACAGTGGTGCCGTCTCGAGCGCCGTGCGCGGCCACTCCGACGGACGGCGTCCCTACCGTCGGGCGCATGCGGACCGAAGAGCCGGCCGAGCGGCTGCACCGCCGACTCGGCGCCGAAGAGGAGCCCGACCACGACGAGGCGCGGCCCGACACCGCCCTGTCCCGGTGGCTGCCCGACGCGGCCCCGTCGACGGGGCCGGGCTGGCTGGCGGCGGTGCGCGCGGACCCCGGCCGCGCCGGTGTGGCCGGGCTCGCCGTCGTGGGCGTCATCGCCGTGCTGGTCACGATGTTCACCCTGTGGCGCGACGATCCGCCGCCGGTGGTCGCGGCGAAACTGCCCGACGTCGAGATGGTGTCGTCGGCCTCGCCGACACCCGCCCCGGACCAGCCGGTGATCGTCAGCGTCGTCGGGCTGGTGCGCCGGCCGGGGCTGGTGACGCTCGCGCCGGGCGCCCGGATCGCCGACGCGCTGGAGGCCGCCGGGGGAGCGGTCGACGGCGCCGACCTGATCGGGCTGAACATGGCACGCCGGCTCGCCGACGGCGAACAGATCATCGTCGGGATCGCCCCCGCCCCGGGACAGCCGGCCATCATGGGCAGTTCCACGAGCGGATCGGGTGACCCGGCGGCGCCGCCGGGCGCCGCGCCCGCCGAACCGGCCAAGGCTGCCGGTGAGCCGGTCAACCTCAACACCGCGACCGTCGAACAACTCGACACGCTGCCGGGCGTCGGGCCCGTCACCGCCGCGGCGATCGTCGCCTGGCGCGATGCGAACGGCGCCTTCCGCAGCGTCGACCAACTCGGCGAGGTGGACGGCATCGGCCCGGCGCGGCTGGCCAAACTGCGTGACCTGGTCCATGTGTGAGCGACGAGGCGCCGCTCGACCTGCGCCTGGTGCCGGCGGCGGTGACCGGCTGGGCGGTGACCGCGGCCGGGATCCAGTGGGGCGCCGCCGCCGCGGTGCTCGTGCTGTTCGGCGGGATCGCCGTGACGGCCGCGGCGGCAGTGTGGGGCAGTGGCGAGTCGCGGCCCACCGCGGCGGTGCGGTCGGCGGCCGCCGCCCTCACGGCCGTCGCGGTCGTGGGTGGTGCGTTCACCGTCGCCGTGGCCGCACGGACCGACCAGGTGCGCCACCACCCGATCGTGGCCCTCTACGGGTCGACGGTGTCGGTGACGCTCACCCCCGCCGACAGCCCGCGACCACTCGGCGGCGGGCGCCTGCTGTTTCGGGCAGTCCTGCACGAAGTGAACGGCCGACCCACCTCGGGCCGGGTGGTGGTCTTCGCGCCGGCCCGAGGTTTCGCCGCGGTGAGCGCGGGCCGCCCGGCGGCCTTCCGCGCGCGCATCGGCAGGCCGACCCGGCGTGACCTCACCGTGGCGGTGCTGTCGGCGACGGGTGAGGCGACCGTGGGTGGGGCGGCCCCGGTGCACCGGATGGCGCACCACGTCCGCACCGAATTCGCCGACGCCGCGCGGGGTGCACTTCCGGTCGAGCAGGCGGCGATGCTGCCGGCGCTGGTGCTCGGGGACACCGCGGCGGTACCGCCGGACACCACCGCGGATTTCCGCGCCGCCGGGCTGACCCATCTGACCGCGGTCTCGGGCGCGAACGTGACGATCGTCTGTGGCGCGGTGCTGCTCAGCGCGGCGGTCGTCGGCCCGCGCGCGGCCGTCGCGCTGGCCGGGGTGGCGCTGATCGCGTTCGTCGTGGTCGTGCAGCCGTCGGCGAGCGTGTTGCGCGCCGCGGTGATGGGGGCGATCACGCTGCTCGCCATGGTCACGCACCGCCGCAGGCAGGCGATCCCCGCGCTGGCGGCGAGCGTGCTGCTCCTCCTCATCGCCGCGCCGGAACTGGCCGTGGACGCGGGTTTCGCGCTCTCGGTGGCGGCGACCGCCGGCCTGGTGGTGCTCGCGCCGGTGTGGTCGCGGCGACTGACCGGGCGGGGGTGGCCCAAACCGCTCGCCGACGCCGTCGGGGTCGCGATGGCCGCACAGCTTGTCACCGCGCCGCTGGTGGCAGGCATCTCCGGCCGCGTCAGCCTGGTGTCGGTGCTTGCGAATGTGGCTGTGGCGCCGGTTATTCCACCCATCACGGTGATCGGCACCGCCGCGGCGGGGCTGTGTGGGCTGTGGCCCGCGGGCGCCGGGCTGCTGATCCGGTTCACCGGACCGCAACTGTGGTGGCTGCTGCGGGTGGCCGGATGGGCGGCCGCGGTGCCCGGCGCGTCGGTGTCGGTGCCGTCCGGCTGGGCCGGCGTCGGGCTGGTCGCGGTGGGCGGGATCGCGCTCGTCGTGCTGTGGCGGTGGCGGTGGGCGCGACGGGCCGCCGCGGCGGCGGCACTGTGTCTGGTTGCGTGGTCGTTGTCCGGCCACGCCGGGCTCGGCGGTGTCGGCGGCGCGTGAAACGATCACCGGGTGAGCCCACAGGTCGCAGCCCTCCATCTGGTGCTGGGGGACGAGGAACTGCTCGTCGAGCGCGCGGTGGCGGCCGTGCTGAAGAACGCGCGCAAGATCGCCGGCACCGACGACGTCCCGGTCGACCGGCTCCGTGCCGGGGAGGTGAGCACCAGCGAACTCGCCGAGCTGCTCAGCCCGTCACTGTTCTCCGACGAGCGGGTGGTGGTGCTCGAATCGGCCGCCGAGGCCGGTAAGGACGCGGTCGCGCTGATCGCCACCGCGGCGGCCGATCTGCCGCCGGGCACGATGCTCGTCGTCGTGCACTCGGGCGGGGGCCGCGCCAAAGCGCTGGCCGATCAGCTCAAGAAGCTCGGAGCCGAGGTGCATCCGTGCGCCAAGATCGTCAAGGCCGCCGAACGCGCGGATTTCGTGCGCAAGGAGTTCCGCAGCCACAAGGTCAAGGTCACCGACGACACCGTCACCGCGGTACTCGACGCGGTCGGTTCCGACATCCGCGAACTCGCGGCCGCCTGCTCGCAACTGGTGGCCGACACCGCCGGTGAGGTCAGCGCGGCCGCGGTGCGCCGGTACCACTCCGGCAAGGCGGAGGTGAAGGGGTTCGACATCGCCGACAAGGCCGTCACCGGCGACGTCGCGGGGGCCGCCGAGGCGCTGCGGTGGGCGATGCTCAGCGGCGAGCCGCAGGTGGTGTTGGCCGATGCGCTGGCCGAGGCGGTGCACACCATCGCCCGGGTCGCGCCCCTGTCGGGTGATCCCTACCGGCTGGCCGGTGAACTGGGGATGCCGCCGTGGCGGGTGCAGAAGGCGCAGAAGCAGGCACGACGCTGGTCGCGGGCGTCCGTGGCCGAGGCCATGCGGCTGGTCGCGGCACTCAACGCCGACGTCAAGGGCGCAGCGGCCGATGCCGACTACGCGCTGGAGTCAGCGGTGCGCAGAGTCGCCGAACTGGTGGCCGACTAGAAGCGCGGACCAGCTCAGAGCTTGTTGAGCGCGACCGCGAGCGCCGACTTCTTGTTGGCGGCCTGGTTCTTGTGGATGACGCCCTTGCTGGCGGCCTTGTCCAGCTTGCGGCTGGTGACCACGAGCAGCTCGGCGGCCTTGTCCTTGTCGCCGGCGTCGAGGGCCTCGCGGAAGCCGCGCACCGCCGTGCGCAGCGAGGACTTCACCGACTGGTTGCGCAGACGCCGACGCTCGTTGGTGCGGATGCGCTTTTCCTGCGACTTGATGTTGGCCACGTAGAGCAGTCCTTCTGAAGATCGGGTGGATGATGCAAAGTCTCCGGCCGCGCCGACACGGCGGGCAGCGGTTGTCCAGGCTACCAGCGAGGCCCCGATTCGACCAAAGTGAGCCCCGCTAACCTGCTTGAACGCCCGGCGTGGGGCAAAGTGTCACACGTGAGCCTGCGCACCCTGCCGACCGAGTCCAGCCGATCCTCCCGCACGAACGGAGCGCGCACCAAACGGCACGACGGGATCTTCGCCGGCTACAACAGCGTCGGCGGCTACGGCCGGGCCTTCGACGAGATGTTCGACGCCCAGGGCAACGTGCGTGGCCCCTACAAGGGGATCTTCGCCGAACTCGCCCCCGCCGACGCCTCCGATCTGCAGGCCCGCGCGGACGCGCTCGACCGGGCCTTCATCAATCAGGGCATCACCTTCTCGCTGTCCGGTCAGGAGCGGCCGCTGCCGCTGGACCTGGTGCCGCGGGTGATCTCCGCCGGCGAGTGGACCCGGCTGGAACGTGGCATCACCCAGCGCGTGCGGGCGCTCGAGGCCTATCTCGACGACATCTACGGCGAGCAGCACATCCTGCGCGACGGCGTCATCCCGCGCCGGCTCGTCACGTCCTGTGAGCACTTCCACCGCGAGGCCGCAGGGATCAACCCGCCCAACGGGGTGCGCATCCATGTCGCGGGTATCGACCTGATCCGCGACGACCAGGGCAACTTCCGCGTGCTCGAGGACAACCTCCGGTCGCCGTCCGGGGTGTCGTATGTGATGGAGAACCGCCGCACCATGGCACGGGTGTTCCCCAACCTGTTCGCCACCCACCGGGTGCGCGCCGTCGGCGACTACGCCTCGCACCTGCTGCGGGCGCTGCGCAACGCGGCCGCCTCCAACGAGGCCGACCCGACCGTCGTCGTGCTGACACCGGGGGTCTACAACTCGGCGTACTTCGAGCACTCGCTGCTCGCCCGGCAGATGGGCGTGGAACTCGTCGAGGGCCGCGACCTGTTCTGCCGCGACAACACCGTCTACATGCGCACCACCGCGGGTGAGCGCCAGGTCGACGTCATCTACCGGCGCATCGACGACGCGTTCCTCGACCCGATGCAGTTCCGTCCCGACTCGGTCCTCGGCGTGGCCGGGCTGCTGAACGCCGCGCGGGCCGGCAACGTCGTCATCTCCAGCGCGGTGGGCAACGGGGTCGGCGACGACAAGCTCGTTTACACCTACGTGCCGACGATCATCGAGTACTACCTCGGCGAGAAGCCGCTGCTGGCCAACGTCGACACCTACCGCTGCTGGCTCGACGAGGAGCGCGAGGAGGTGCTCGACCGGGTCACCGAACTGGTGATCAAACCCGTCGAGGGCTCCGGCGGGTACGGCATCGTGTTCGGCCCGGACGCCTCGGAGAAGGAGCTCAACACCATCTGCAAGAAGATCCGCAACGATCCCCGCGGGTGGATCGCCCAGCCGGTGGTGCAGCTGTCCACAGTGCCGACCCAGATCGGCGGCAAGCTGGCGCCCCGCCACGTCGACCTGCGACCGTTCGCGGTCAACGACGGCAACGACGTGTGGGTGCTGCCCGGCGGGCTCACCCGCGTCGCGCTGCCCGAGGGTTCCCTGGTGGTCAACTCCAGTCAGGGCGGCGGGTCGAAGGACACGTGGGTGCTGGCGTCGCGCACCTCGGCCGCCGACCGGGAACTGGCCGCCGCGGAGGTGGTGCGCGAGCTGCCGAAGGCGGCCAAGGCCACCAAGGTGGACAAGAGCGCGGACGCACAGTCGGCAGAACAGCTGCAGCAGCAGCAGCAGCAGTAGGGGGTTGTCGGAACATGCTGGCACGCAACGCCGAATCGCTGTACTGGATCGGACGCTACGTCGAGCGCGCGGACGACACCGCCCGCATCCTCGACGTCACCGTCCACCAGCTCCTCGAGGACTCCAGCGTCGACCCCGACCGGGTGGCGCGCACGCTGCTGCGGGTGCTCGGCATGGAGGCGCCCGACCACCCCCTCGACGTGTGGTCGCTGACCGACCTCGTCGCGTTCAACCGGGACACCGCGGACGGTACGTCGATCGTCGACGCCATCTCCGCGGCCCGCGAAAACGCTCGCGGCGCACGCGAAGTCACCTCGACCGAGATCTGGGAGTGCCTCAACACCACCTACAACGCCCTGGCCGAACGTGAACGGGCCGCCAAACGCCTGGGCCCGCACGAGTTCCTGTCCTACGTGGAGGGCCGCGCGGCGATGTTCGCCGGCCTGGCCGACTCCACGCTCAGCCGCGACGACGGTTACCGCTTCATGGTGCTCGGCCGCGCGATCGAACGGGTCGACATGATGGTGCGGTTGCTGCTCTCCCGCGTCGGCGACAGCGGATCGTCACCCGCGTGGGTCACGCTGCTGCGGTCGGCCGGCGCGCACGACACCTACCTGCGCACCTACCGGGGTGTCCTCGACGCCGGCCGCGTCGTGGAGTTCATGATGCTCGACCGCCTGTTCCCGCGGTCGATCTTCTACTCGCTGCGCCTCGCCGAGCACAACCTCGACGAGCTGCTCAACAGGCCGCACAACCGGTTGGGCGCCACCGCCGAGGCGCAACGGCTGCTGGGACGCGCGCGCAGCGAACTGGAGTTCATGCATCCCGGCGTGCTGCTCGAATCGCTCGAGCAACGGCTGGCCGGGTTGCAGAAGACGTGCAGCGAGGTCGGAGACGCATTGGCACTGCAGTATTTTCACGTCGCGCCGTGGGTCGCTTGGACCGATGCCGGCCGCAACACGCTGGTCATCGAAGAAGGGGAGGTCTAGGTCATGTGGCGGATGCGGGTGGTGCACGCGACGGGCTACGCGTACAAGTCGCCGGTGACCGCGTCGTTCAACGAGGCCCGATTGACGCCGCGTTCGGACACCCGGCAGAACGTCATCCTCAACCGGATCGAGACGGCGCCGGCCACCCGCCAGTACCGCTATGTCGACTACTGGGGCACCGCGGTGACCGCGTTCGACCTGCACGCGCCCCACACCGAACTCGAGGTGACGGCCTCGTCGGTCGTCGAAACCGATGTCGGCGACCACCCCGCGGAAACGGTGACGTGGGACGATCTGAGGTCCGAGGCCGTCATCGACCGGTTCGACGAGGTGCTCTCCGCATCGCACTACACCCCGGACAGCAAGCGCATCGCCCGCGTCGGCCAGCGCATCGCGAAGTATCACGACCCGTACGAGGCGGTCACCGCCGCCGCGAACTGGGTGCACACCGAACTCGACTACGTCCCGGGGACCACCGGGGTGCACTCGTCGGGCCTCGACGCGCTGCGCGAGGGCAAGGGAGTGTGCCAGGACTTCGCGCACCTGTCACTGATCCTGTTGCGCAGCATGGGCATACCCGCGCGCTACGTATCCGGTTACCTGCATCCGAAGAAGGACGCCGGCGTCGGTGACACCGTCGACGGCCAGAGCCATGCGTGGGTGCAGGCGTGGACCGGCGGGTGGTGGCACTACGACCCCACCAACGACACCGACATCAACGAGCAGTACATCAGCGTGGGCGTCGGACGTGACTACGCCGACGTCTCACCGCTCAAGGGCATCTACTCCGGGGAGGGGTCCACCGACCTCGACGTGGTCGTGGAGATCACCCGCCTGGCTTGACGCACACCCCCGGGTGCACCTCGACGCGGTGCAGGTCGTCGCCGAGTTCGATCTGGCGGGGGAACACCGTGGCCGCCCGCGCCCGCCAGTCGTCCTCCTGTCCGGGGGCGATGGGAGGCAGGTAGTGGGTGAGCACCAGGATCCCGACGCCGGTACGCTGCGCGGTCGCCGCGGCCTCTTCGACCGAGGAGTGGTACTCGCAGACCTCGCGCACCCGTTGCTGGGGCGCCAGTTCGACCAGATCCTTGCGAATCGCGGTGTGCACCAGCGCTCCTGCGCCCGCTGCCAGCTCGTCGAGTGTCGCGCACGGCACGGTGTCGCCGGCCAGCACCACCGAGGCGTCGGCGTGTTCGATGCGGAAGCCGATCGTGGGGGCGACGGGGCGGTGATCGGTGGGCGCCACGCGGATCGTGACGCCGTCGTGGTCCACCACCACGCCCTCGGTGATCTCGCGCACCTCGACCGCCGGAGGCGCGGTCAGGTCGGGGTGGTGGGCGATGCGGTAGCCGATGTCGTGGCCGAACGCCTCGAGCATCGCCGTCACGGTCCGTGCCGTGCCGGGCGGGCCGATGATCTGCAGCGGCACCTGCTCGGTGAACGTGGTCACCCACCGGGTGATCAGCAGGTCGCCGAGATCGGCGATGTGGTCACTGTGGAGGTGGGTCAGCAGCAGCGCGGACAATTCGTTGGCGGCGGTGCCCGCGGCGGCCATCCGGAGTTGGACGCCGCGACCGCAGTCGACCAGGAAGGTGTGGCCGCCCGCGCGCACGAGTGTCGACGGGCCGGCCCGTCGCGCGTCGGGGACGGGACTTCCGGTTCCGAGCAGAGTGACCTCGATCATGGCCTCATGGGTACTCCGCCCCGCGGTGGGCGTCAGGCGATTGGCTATTCCGATCGCGGCGAATCCGGCCTAACCTGATGTGAGCCGTATCACACGAGGCGGAGGCGGCGATGCGAATAGCGGATGTGCTGCGCAGCAAGGGCTCGGCGGTGGCGACCATCACCGAGACCACCACGGTGACCGGGCTTCTGGCCGAACTCGCCACCCACAACATCGGCGCGATGGTCGTGGTCGGGCCGGACGGCGTCCTCGGGATGGTCTCCGAACGCGACGTGGTGCGCCGGCTGCACGAACGCGGTGCGGACCTGCTACGCCGACCGGTCTCGGAGATCATGACGAACGTCGTGGTGACGTGTACGCCCGACGACGCCGTCGACGACCTGTCGGCGCTGATGACCAACAACCGGGTCCGTCACGTGCCGGTGCTCGACCACGGCAGGCTGGCCGGGATCGTGAGCATCGGCGACGTGGTCAAGACGCGGATGGAGCAGCTGCAGACCGAACAGGAGCAGTTGCACGCCTACATCACCGGCGGGTGAGTCACCGCCCCACGGCGACCGGTTCGTCGACCGGGTCGAGCAGGGTGTTGTCGCCGAAGGCCCCGCGGTAGGCCGCGGCGGGGTGGTTGCCGGGCAGCCGGTCGCCGCGCCCCAACAGCTTGTGGCGCAGGGTTCCCGACTTGTCGGTGGCGATCAGCCCCCGCTCCCGCAGCGTCGGGAAGAGCCGGTCGGCGACGTCGGTGAACGTGCCGGGCACCGTGGCGTGGTAGACGTTGATGCCGTCGACGCCGGCCTCGCGCCATTCCTCGAGCTGGTCCGCAATTTCTTCGGCGGTGCCGACGACGCGGTTCGCGCCCTCCAGGACCCAGGCCAGATCGCGGATCGTCGGCTCGGTGTGCCCGGACGCCTCGGCCGCCCACCGGGCGAAGCCCTGGACGCCGGTGAACTCGCCGAGCTCGCTCAGCGGCGTGTCCAGCGGGAACCGGCCGGCGTCCACCCCGGCGTCGCCGAGCGCGTGCAGGGCGACGCCTTCGACGTCGAGGTACCGTTTGATCTCGTCGCTGCGGCGGACCGCCTCGCGGTGGGTGTCCCCGATGACGAGAGACAGGCCCTGTGCGAACGTGATGTCACCGGGATCGCGGCCGTTCTCGGCGGCCAGCGCCCTGGTCTCGGAGGTCAACGCGTGTGCCGCAGCGGGATCCGGGCTGCTGATGTAGACGCCTTCGGCGTTGCGGGCCGAGAACAGCTGCCCGGCCGGGGAGGCGCCGGCCTGGAACAGCACCGGCGTGCGCTGCGGTGACGGCGACGTGAAGTGCGGTCCCTCGACCCGGTAGCGCGGGCCGACGTGGTTGATGCGGTGGATCTTCGCGGGGTCGGAATGCACGCCGCGGACCTTGTCCTGGACCAGCGCGTCCTCGTCCCAGGACCCCTCCCACAGCTTGTAGACGACGTCGAGGTACTCATAGCCCCACTCGTAGCGTTCGTCGTGGGCCGGCGTGCCGTCGTGGCCGAAGCTGCGGAACATGTTCGCGTTGAAGCTCGTCACGATGTTCCACCCGAGGCGGCCCTCGGTGTAGTGGTCCAGCGACGACATCCGCCGCGCGAAGTTGAACGGATGGTCCTGCACGATCGAACTGGTGAACACGATGCCCAGCGTGTCGGTCACCGTGGCCAGCGCCGAGGCCAGCACCGACGGATCGTTGACCGGAACCTGGATGCCGCCCTCGACGGCTTTGCGCCAGTTGCCGTTCCACGGCGCCCGCAGGCCGAACACGTCGGCGAAGAACAGCAGGTCGTAACCGGCCTTCTCCACGGTGGCCGCCAGTGAGGTCCAGTGCCGCAGCGAGTTGAACCGGTGATTGTGCGCGTCCGGCGCCCGCCACAACCCGTGCAGCACATGGGATGGCGTGTTCATCACGAACGCCGAGAAGTAGAGCGGCCGTTTCGTCATGAGATCGGGCCCAACGTGTCGCGGATCAGCTTGTTGTCGGTGGTCTCCAGGAACTCGGCGATCCGAGGGTCCTGGAACGTGGCGATCAGCTTCTGCACGTTCGGGTCGTCGAGGTGCTTGTCGCTCACCACCAGACCGCCTTCGCTGCCCTTCGGCGCGGGGTGGCGGGCCAGGATCTGGTCCTCGGTCAGGCCGGCCGCGTACACGTCGGAGATGTGCACGACGACGGCGTCGACGTCGGCGAGGCTGCGCGCCAGCTGGCCGATCGGCACCTGGACGAACCGGTAGTTCTTGGGGTTCGACGCGATGTCACCGAGCTGCGGCAGCCCGGCGACGGTGTCCTTGCCCGGCTCCAGCGTGATCTGCCCCGCCTCGGCCAGGTCGAGCAGCGCGATGGCCTGGCCTGCCTGATCGTCACGCAGCGCGATCCTCGCCCCGTCCGGCAGGTCGGTCCAGCTCCGGTACTTGTCGGAGTAGGTTGCCTGGTCCCACGTGAACGTCGGTGCGGCGAGGGTGAGTTCGAATCCGTTGGCGGCGATCGCGTCGTTGAGGAACGGCTGATGTTCGAAGAAGTTGCCGGCGACGTTGCCTGCGTCGACGGCCCGGTTGATCTCGATGAGGTTGTCGATCTGCACCGGTTCGATCGTGATGCCGTGGGACGGCGCGATGTTCTCGGCGATGTAGCCCAGGAGGTTCTCGGCGGCGATGTCGGTGCTCCACGTCGCGACCTTGAGGTCGGGTCCGAACGGCTTGTCCTGATTGGACACGTTGGCGTAGACGACGCCGCCGGTGACGGCGAGCACCGCGACGACGGCGCCGGCGATCCACGGCCACCGTCGGCGTTTCTTGAACTCGAGGTCGACGCCCGGTCCGGTCGGCGAACTGGTCTGACTGGTCATGGGTGTTCCTTTCAGCGGGTGAGGGCTTTGACGACGCGGTCGCCGGTGAACTGCACGATCTGGACCGTGATGATCAGCGAGACGGCGGTGGCGATCATGATGTTGTCGTCGAATCGGTTGTATCCGTATGTGATTGCGAGGTTCCCCACGCCGCCCGCCCCGATCGACCCGGCGATCGCGGAGTACTCGATCATCGCGATCGTGTTGACGGTCAGCGCGCCGGCGAGCCCGGGCAAGGCCTCCGAGAGCTGCACCGTCCTGATGACCTGCAGCGTCGATCCGCCGGAGACCAGACCCATGTCGGCGACGTCGGAGCGGACCTCGCGCAGCGCGTTCTGCACGAGGCGGGCGAAGAACGGCACGCCGGCCACGGTCATCGGCACGATCGCCGCCTGGATGCCGATGGTGGTGCCGACGATGAACCGGGTGACGGGGATGATCGCGGCCATGAGGATGAGGAACGGTAGCGACCGTCCGATGTTGACGACGGTGTTGAGCACGGCGAACACCCGCGGGTTCGGGTAGAGACCGAGTTCGGAGGTGTTGTGCAGGGTGATGCCGACGGGGATGCCGATCGTCACCACGAGCGCCATGGTGATGCCGACCATGAGCCACGTCTCGCCGTAGGCGGGCAGCAGCAGGTCGGGCACGTTCAACCAGGGGGTGTTGAAGTCCTCGGCCGCAAGGTAGGTCATGCGGCCGTCTTCCGTGCGGCGGCCGTCGGGGCGTCCGCGTGCAGACCGCGTTCCCTGAGGTAGTCGGCGAATCCGGGTGGCGCGGCGGGGGAGATGGCCAGGACCGCGCGGCCCACCGCGACACCGCGGATCGCCTCGACGCTGGCGCTGAGCACGCTGACCTGGGTGTCCGCGATGCCGGGCACGGACTGGATCGAGGTCAGCCAGTCCAACGGCACGTCGCGGGAGGCGTAGGACACCTCCCACACCTCACCGTCACCGCGCGGCGGCACGCTGGGCCGTTCGGGCAGGAGTTCCCGCGCCAGCGCCGAACCGGGGTCGAGGATCACGTCGGTGACCGAACCGCTCTCGACGATGCGGCCGTTGTCGATGCGCGCGACCGAGTCGGCGATCTCGCGGACGACCTCCATCTCGTGGGTGATGAGGATGATCGAGAGCCCGAAATCCTCGCGGAGATGGCTGAGCAGCGCCAGGATCGACTTGGTGGTGGCCGGGTCGAGCCCCGAGGTCGCCTCGTCGGAGAGCAGAACCGACGGCCCCAGGGCCAGCGCGCGAGCGATGCCGACCCGCTGCCGCTGACCGCCCGACAGGTGGGCGGGGTAGTAGCCGCTGCGGTCGCCGAGTCCGACGCGGTCGAGCAGTTCGGCGACCCGCCTGGCGACGGAATCGTCGGTGGCGTGCAGGTATTCGAGCGGCAACGCGATGTTCTGCGCGACCGTGCGCCGGCGCAGCAGCGGGGCGGTCTGGAAGATGACGCCGATGGTGCGCCGTGCGGCGATCAGCTCGTCGCCCTCGAGCCGGGTGAAGTCCTTACCGTCGACGCGGACGGCACCACTGGTCGGCCGCTCGAGGAAGCTCACGCACCGGGACAGCGTGCTCTTGCCCGCCCCGCTGGGGCCGACGACGGCGAGGATCTCGCCCGCGGCGACGGACAACGAGATGTCGTCGAGCACGGTGCGGTCGCCGAATCGTTTGGTCAGGTTCTCGATCTCGATCATGTGGGCTCGCTGGAGTGGTGAGGGCAGTCCGGTCCTGCGGAACTGCTTGGGCAACAGCAGCGAAACGTACACACGGCGGCAGGCCCCGTACACCGTCCGGATCGTCGTGATCCGAACGCCGTTGTGCTCACGCTGGTTTGAACCGTCGACAACCTCCGTCGCCGGGGCCAGGGTGCTCCCGGTGAGTGGATTTCCCCGGTTCGGCGTGTGGGCGAACGTGCACGGAACGATGGCGGCGCTGGGTCACCCCGACGATCCGGTCGATGCGTCGTGGTCCCGGGTGCGTGACCAGATCCTGCTGGCCGAGCGACTCGGGTTCGACAGCACGCTGATCGCCCAGCACACGATGAACCCCCTCGGCGAGTCGCTCGACCAACTCGACGCGTGGAGTGCCGCGGCCGCGGTCGCGGCGCTGACGGAGTCGATCGAGATCATCGCGGCGGTCAAGCCGTCGATCGTGCATCCGACGATCCTGGCCAAGCAGGCCCTGGGCATCGAGGAGATCAGCCGTGGCCGGTTCGCGGTCAATGTCGTCAACGCCTGGTGGATCCCCGATCTCGAGCGCTCGGGGATCGGCCTGCTCGACCACGGTGAGCGCTACGCCTACGGCGCCGAGTGGCTGCACATCACCCGGAGGCTGCTGACGGGTGAACGGACCACGTTCCACGGCAGACACTTTCACGTCGACGACTTTCACCTGCACCCGGCGGGCACCTACCGGACGCGACCGCGCATCTATCTCGGTGGCGAGTCGGGGCCGGCGCGCGACCTCGCCGCGGCCGAGGCCGACGTGCTGTTCCTCAACGGTCAGGCACCGGACGAGGCGCGCACGCTCCTCACCGACGTGCGGCGCCGTCCTCGACGCGGGTTGGACCCCATCCGGTTCGGGTTGGCGGCGTTCGTCGTGACCGCACCGACGCAGCGCGAGGCCGCGGAACTGCTGGAGTACCACTGGGAACTCAACGCCCGCGACCGCGCCGGCGACGGTGACACCATCGACCGGTTCAGCCGCGACACCGATCCGAATTCGGTGATGTGGCAGCGGCTGCGCGAACGGCCGCACATCGGGCCCAACGGTGGAACGGCGGCGGGTCTGGTCGGGGATTACGACACCGTCGCGCAACGGATCGTCGACTGGCACGGGCTCGGGATCGAGACGTTCATGCTCGCTTTCCAGCCGTTCGAGGCCGAGATGCACCGGTTCGCGGGGGAGATCGTGCCGCGGGTGCGGGCGCTGGTGCAGCGCGCGGAGGCGGCGTCGTGACACCTGCACCGAAGTTCCACTGGTATCTGCCCACTCACGGGGATACCGCCACGGTCGCCGACAACCGGGGCAGCGCCTCGGCACGCTCGGGATCGCATCTGGAGCCGACGTTGCACAACCTCACCGCGCTGGGACGGGCGGCCGAGGGTTTCGGCTTCGAGGCGGTGCTGACCCCGACCGGTTCGCACTGCGAGGACTCCTGGATCGCCACCGCGGCGCTGGCGCAGCACACCCGGCGGCTGAAGTACCTGGTGGCGTTCCGGCCCGGTGTGCTGTCGCCGACGCTGGCCGCACAACAGGTCAGCACCTATCAGCGGTTCACCGGGAACCGCCTGGCGCTCAACGTGGTCACCGGTGGCGACGACGACGAGATGCGGCGCTACGGCGATGCGATCGACAAGTCGGCGCGCTACCGGCGCACCGGAGAGTTCCTGCGCGTCGTGCGGGGGATCTGGTCGGAACCCGAGTTCTCCCACCACGGCGAGTTCTACGGCATCGACCAGGCCCGGATGGCGTACCCGCTCACCCAGGTGCCGACGATCTACTTCGGCGGTTCGTCACCGGAGGCCATCGAGGTGGCCGCCGAACACGCCGACGTCTATCTGACGTGGGGCGAGCCGCCGGATCAGGTCGCCGAGAAGATCGACCGGGTGCGCGTGGCGGCCGCCCGGTACGGTCGCACGCTGCGGTTCGGTGTGCGGATGCACACCGTCGCGCGGCCGACCTCCGCGCAAGCGTGGCGGCGGGCCGAAGAACTCATCGCGGGACTGTCGGCCGACGAGGTCCGCCGGGCGCACGAGCGCTACCTGGTGAGCGGGTCGGAGGGGCAGCGGCGGATGGCCGCGCTGACCACCGGCGCGCTCGTCGACGCGCGGAGCCTCGAGGTGTATCCGGGGCTGTGGGCGGGGCCGAGCCTGCTGCGCGACGGCGCGGGCACGGCGGCGACCGGCAGTTACGGCGAGGTGGCGGCGGTGCTCGAGGAGTACGCGCGGCTGGGCGTCAGCGAGTTCGTGCTGTCGGGCTACCCGCAGGCCGAGGAGATCCACCACGTCGGTGAGGGCGTGCTGCCGCTCCTGGCGGGCACTCCCGCCGAGGCGGTCCCCACCCGCTGAGGGATGTGCGATGGTGAGCGGGTGGCTGCCGTAGACGTCCGTCCCGCGCATCGATCGGATATCCGGGAGTTGGCCGGCGTACTCGGCCGGGCGTTTCACGACGATCCGGTGATGAACTGGGTCCTGCCCGACGACGCTGCGCGCGGCCGGGGGCTCAAGCGGATGTTCGCCACCATGACCCGGCACCACTTCCTGCGCGGCGGCGGTGTGGAGGTGGCCGCGGCGGCGGGCGGTACCGGCGCGGCCGCACTGTGGGATCCGCCGGGCCGGTGGAAACAGACGCGGCTCGAGGAGTTGCTCATGATGCCGGCGTTCATACGGGCGTTCGGCAACCGCGTCGCGAGGGGTCAGCAGGTGGCCGATCTGATGAAGGAACACCATCCGGAGGAGCCGCACTGGTATCTGGCCATCATCGGCAGCGATCCCGCCGTGCGGGGCGCGGGTCTGGGCCAGGCGCTGATGCGCTCACGGCTGGACCGCTGCGACGCCGAGTACGCGCCGGCCTACCTGGAATCCAGCAACCCCGACAACATCCCGTACTACGAACGGTTCGGATTCGAGGTCACCGGGGAACTGAGGGTGCCCGACGGCGGCCCCTCGCTGTGGCCGATGTGGCGCGAGCCGCGCTGAGCCGCGCCGAGACTGCCGGGAGATCACGAATACCGCGGAAAACGCGATCCCACAGCAGTTTCGGCGACAACCGCGGCCACCGTCACGGGAGGTGCATCAGCTGACCGGCCAGGCCGAACAGCCGGCTGCCCAGCCTCAACACCGGAATTCCCAAGGGCAGCAACAGGATTGTCACGCACAACAGCCCGCCGACGAGCCACACCACCGCCGCGACCACGCCCAGCAGCACACCGACCACGGCCGAGACGATTCCCAGCACCACGCCGAGTAATCCGTTCAACACCCGCATTTCGGCCTCCCATCACTTCGATACCAATCGCGACAGACGCTTACGCTCCCCGCGCAGCGTCTTGCGCGCGTTGCGAGTCGTCTTGTCGGTGGTCTTCGTCAGCTCTTTGACCGGATGCGCCACCCCGCGCGGCATCATCAACTGCACTGCGTGGGTCAGCAGGCGTCGCGCGAGGCCGAGTAGGGGGACCCCGATCGGCAACAGGATGGCGGTGAGACACAGGACGAAGCCGACGAGGCCGATGACGCCGGCGAGGATCCACAGCAGCGCACCGAGGAGGCCGCGTAGTACGCGCATCTCGACGCTCCTTCCCTGACCCGCCTGTGCCGCTGGGCGACAGGCGAGGGGGTTACAGCATCGGCACCGGTCGGCAGTAAGCGCACAGTCCCGGATGCATGGTGGGGTAGCCGCAGGCGAAGCAGATGGCCACGACGGCTATCGGCGATGCCGTGGGGGAGGCTGTGTTGAGCTGTGCCGAGTCGACGCCGACACTGTGTCCGTTCATTGCTCGTCCTTCCTGATGAACGGACTACCCGGCCTGGGGGCAAATCAACCACTCCGTCAATAGTTTGCGGGTGGTCAGCTCCAGGAGTATTCGGCGCGCAGCCGCGCGGCGACCACCTCGAAGCGGGCGCGGTCGAGGATCGCGCCCTCGCGGCGGATGCCCTCCTCGGGCACGTCCAGCACGCGGTCCAACCGCACCCAGCTGGCCCGGTCGTCGTAATCCCAGCTGCCCGCGCCGATCGCGACCCAGTTCGGGTCGTCGTGGTGGTGGTCCTGGCTGGAGAGCATCAACCCGAGCAGGGTGCGGCGGTCGCGGCCGACGACCAGCACCGGACGGTCCTTGCCGCGGGTCGGATCGTCCTCGTAGACCACCCAGGTCCACACGATCTCCCCGGGATCGGCCCGTCCGTCGAGATCGGGCGCGTACACGATCTTGCGGGCCCGGTGCGCGGTCGGGACGCTGTTGCTCGTGACCGGCCGGCCCGCGGTGATCGCCGGCGTGGTCGTGTTCGAGGCGCCGGCCAACGCCGACAGACCCACGCCCAACCCGATCTTCAGCCCCTGTTGGATGCCCTGCTGCACCGTGCGCGGCCGGTTCTCGGACTGCTGGAGCTGGCGGATCACCTTGGGTGCTTCCTGGAACACCAGCTTCTCCGCCAACCGTTGGAACGTCTTCCACTGCGACGCCATGATTCCGAGCATAGGTGAGGACGGCCGGGCGCGATTGTGCCGCGAGGCACCACGGTCGATACCCTTGAGGTGCGCACACGCGCCCCGTTGCGACGTCTACCAGGAGATTCCCATCAGCAGCTTCGCCGACCAGACCTTCACCGCGCCGGCGCAGATTCGCAACTTCTGCATCATCGCCCACATCGACCACGGCAAGTCGACGCTCGCCGATCGGATGCTGCAGCTCACCGGTGTCGTCGCCGACCGCGACATGCGCGCGCAGTACCTCGACCGGATGGACATCGAGCGCGAACGCGGCATCACGATCAAGGCCCAGAACGTCCGGCTGCCATGGAAGGTGAAGGGCCCGTCAGGCGATGAGGACTTCGTCCTCCACCTGATCGACACTCCGGGCCACGTCGACTTCACCTACGAGGTGTCGCGGGCCCTGGAGGCCTGCGAGGGTGCGGTGCTGCTGGTCGACGCCGCCCAGGGCATCGAGGCGCAGACGCTGGCCAACCTCTACCTGGCGCTCGACCGCGATCTGACGATCATCCCGGTGCTCAACAAGATCGACCTGCCCGCCGCCGACCCGGACCGCTACGCGGGCGAACTCGCCCACATCATCGGCTGCGAGCCGTCCGACGTGCTGCGGGTCTCCGGCAAGACCGGCGCCGGGGTGGCCGAGCTCCTCGACGAGGTCGTGCGCCAGGTGCCTGCCCCGGTCGGCGACCCGGAGGCACCCGCGCGGGCGATGATCTTCGATTCGGTCTACGACATCTACCGCGGCGTGGTCACCTACGTCCGCGTCGTCGACGGCAAGATCGTCCCGCGCGAGCGGATCAAGATGATGTCCACCGGCGCCACTCACGAACTGCTCGAGGTCGGCATCGTCTCCCCGGACCCCAAGGCCTCCGACGGGCTCGGCGTCGGTGAGGTCGGATACCTCATCACGGGTGTGAAGGACGTCCGGCAGAGCAAGGTCGGCGACACCGTGACCACCGCGCGCCGCGGTGCCACCGAGGCCCTGACCGGGTACCGCGAGCCCAAGCCGATGGTGTACTCCGGGCTCTACCCGGTCGACGGGTCGGACTATCCGGTGCTGCGTGAGGCGCTGGACAAGCTGCAGCTCAACGACGCCGCCCTGACGTACGAGCCGGAGACGTCGGTGGCGCTGGGCTTCGGCTTCCGCTGCGGGTTCCTGGGCCTGCTGCACATGGAGATCACCCGCGAGCGACTCGAGCGGGAGTTCAATCTCGACCTGATCTCCACCTCGCCGAACGTGGTCTACCGCGTCGTGCAGGACGACGGCACCGAGTTGATCGTCACCAACCCGTCGGACTGGCCGGAGGGCAAGGTGCGGACGGTGTTCGAACCGGTGGTCAAGACGACGATCATCGCGCCCAGCGAGTTCATCGGCACCATCATGGAGCTGTGCCAGTCCCGCCGCGGCGAACTCGGCGGGATGGACTACCTGTCGCCCGAGCGGGTCGAGCTGCGCTACACGATGCCGCTCGGGGAGATCATCTTCGACTTCTTCGACTCGCTGAAGTCGCGCACCCGCGGATACGCCAGCCTCGACTACGAGGAGGCGGGCGAACAGGAGTCCTCGCTGGTCAAGGTCGACATCCTGCTTCAGGGCGAGGCCGTCGACGCGTTCAGCGCGATCGTCCACAAGGACGGCGCCTCGGCTTACGGCAACAAGATGACGACCAAACTGAAGGAGCTCATCCCGCGCCAGCAGTTCGAGGTACCGGTACAGGCCGCGATCGGGTCGAAGATCATCGCCCGCGAGAACATCCGCGCCATCCGCAAGGACGTGCTGTCCAAGTGCTACGGCGGTGACATCACCCGTAAGCGCAAACTGCTGGAGAAGCAGAAGGAAGGCAAGAAGCGGATGAAGACCATCGGCCGGGTCGACGTCCCGCAGGAGGCGTTCGTCGCGGCGCTGTCCACCGACGCCGCCGGGGACAAACCCAAGAAGTAGGCCGAACGGTCGCACCGGCCGCGTCCGCGTGCTAGAGAAAGGCATGCGCGTCTCACGCCCGGCCTCGGTGCTGGCCTGCGCATGTCTGATCTCGGCCGGGTGCACGGCCACCGTCGACGGGGTGGCGGTCGATCCGGCGCCCGGGTCGGCGCCCTCGCCGGTGCGCGCGCTCGAGACGGTCCTGCCGACCGCCGAGGAGCTCTCCCAGGCCCTGGGCATCGCCCCGACCGGCCTGATGGGGCAACTCGTCGAGGGCGGCGCCGACACCCTGCTGCGCGGCGTCGAGCGGGCGCAGGCGACGCCGGTGGAGTGTGTCAGCACCACCTACCGCCTCCAGCAGGCCGTCTACGGCGCCAGTGCGGTGCGCTCGGTCGCGAGTCGGTCGTGGGCGGCCGGGAGCGTCGACGGCCCGGCGCTGAGCGGGTTCTTCGGGGTGGTGCAACTCGGCTCGGCGGACGAGGCGGAGGCGTTCTTCGCCACCGCGGCCGACGACTGGGGTCGCTGCGACGGCCGGACGGTGGTGCTGCGGCGCGGCGCTCCCGGCGCCGGCGAACAGAGCCGCATCACCGATGTGGCGGTCGACGATCGAGTGGTGTCGGCGGTGGTCGTCCACGAGGCGGCGCAGGCCGGCGGAATCCCGATCCAGCGCGCGCTGGGCGTGGCGGGTGACGCGATCGTCGACGTGGAGATCACCGACATCGCCGGGGCGCGTTCCGGCGGCGCGGACGGTGCGGTCGACGTCGCGCACCTCATGCTCGACAAACTGGCCGGCTGACGGCAGACGGGGACAGCGATGGGCCGGATCAAGGCGGTCGCACTGGGTGTCACGGCGCTGGTGGCGCTGACGGCCGGGTGCGCGAACACCGTGTCCGGCAACGCCGTTCGGCCCGCGAACGTCGTGCCCGTCGACGTGCCGCCGTTGTCCGAGTCAGCCCTGGCGGACGTACTGCTGCCCATCGGCGAGCTCAACGACATCGTCGGCTCCACCCGGATGACCGTCACCAGCGACTCCGGGGAAATGACCGACCACTCCGGCGACGTCTCCGATCCCGGGTGCCTGGGGGCGATCTACGGCGCCGAGGCACCCGTCTACGCCGACAGCGGGTGGACCGTCGTGCGCGACCAGGTGGCCCGCGAACCCGATCAGGGCAACCGGCACTGGGTCGAGCAGACGGCGGTGCTCTATCCGTCGGAGGCCGAGGCGCAGGCCTTCGTCGACGGCTCCCGGACCATGTGGCAGGACTGCGCCAGCGCCGCGCTCACCGTCGACGACGGTGTCGTGCGCTCGGTGTGGGACCTGGCGTCGGTGATCGCCGACGGGTCGCTGCTCACCCAGGTGTCGGTTCAGCGCGACGCCGACGGATGGGGCTGCCAGCACGCGCTCTCGGCGGTGTCGAACCTGACCGTCGAGGCCTGGGCGTGCGCGTTCGGCCCCGGTGACGAGGCGGCCACGATCGCCACCGAGATGGTGGCCAACGCCGCCGAGGCGGCCCGCTAGCCCGGGCTTTCACGAACCCTGCAACGGTGTCCAGCGTTGGTGAACGCCGCTGGCCTCACCCGGCACCGCGGGCCGACAATGGCCCACGTGCTGCCCGTCCTCGACCTCACCGATGCCGACACCGACCCGGCGGGATTCCGTGACCGGCTGCGGGAGGCCGCCCACGACGCCGGATTCTTCTACCTCGTCGGCCACGGTGTGCCGGTCGAGCGGTTCGAGCAGGTGTTGCGGCTGGCGCGGGCGTTCTTCGCCCAACCGCTCGAGCGCAAGGACGAGATCAGCCAGCTGCTCAGCCCACAGTTTCGGGGCTACTCCCGCCTCGGCGGAGAACTGACCAACGGCACCGTCGACTGGCGCGAGCAGATCGACATCGGACCGGAGCGGGAGGTGATCGACGGCGCGCAGGGCTACTGGCGGCTGCAGGGCCCGAACCTGTGGCCGGCACAGCCCCCGGGATTCCGCGCCGCCTTCGAGGACTGGGGCGCCGCGCTGTCGGCGGTCGGGCTGCGGCTGCTGCGGCACTGGGCGGTGTCTCTCGGCGCGGCCGAGAACGTCTTCGACGCGGCGTTCGCCGACCGGCCCGCCACGCTGATGAAGGTGGTGCGCTACCCCGGCACGACCGACACCGATCAGGGCGTGGGCGCCCACAAGGACTCCGGGGTGTTGACGCTGCTGCTCGTCGAACCCGAATCCACCGGTCTGCAGGTCGAATCGGGCCCCGACGAGTGGATCGACGTACCGCCGCTGCGCGGAGCCTTCATCGTCAACATCGGGGAACTGCTCGAGGTGGCGACGGGAGGGTATCTCCGCGCCACCCGTCACCGCGTGCTCGCTCCACCACCAGGTACGGACCGCGTCTCGATCCCGTACTTCCTCAATCCGGCGCTCGACGCGCTGATCCCCGTCTTGGCGCTGCCGCCGGACCTCGCCGTCCGATCGCGCGGCGTGGAGGCCGACCCCGACAACCCGATCTTCAACACCTACGGCGAGAACGCGTGGAAGTCGCGCACCAGGGCGCACCCCGACGTGGCCGAACTCCACCACGGCATCACCCGGTGATCGAGTCGGGCTGATCGCAATACTGGTGGCGCCTCACCGCGTCACCGTACGGTCGCGACGTGTTCGACGTGCGCCGGCTCGTGGTGTTGCGCGAAGTGGTGCGCTGCGGCTCGCTGAGCGCCGCGGCGATGTCGCTGAGCTACACCACATCCGCGGTTTCCCAGCAGATCACGGCGCTGGAACGGGACATCGGCGCCAAGCTGCTCGAGCGGGGGCCGACGGGCGCCCGGGCCACCGCGGCGGGCACCCGGTTGCTCGAACACTCCGACGTGATCCTGGGCGCCGTCACCGCCGCCGAACGGGATCTCGCGCGGCTGGCGACCGCGGCGCCCGACACGCTGCGGGTCGCCTCGTTCGCCAGCGCGGCCGCGACCATCCTGCCCCGCGTGATCGCCCGGCTGCAGCACGAACACCCGGCCACCGCAATCGAACTCCTGACCGCCGACCCCGACGACGCGGTGGCATTGCTCGGCGACGGCGCCGACGCGGCGATGGTGACCGAGGTGCCCGGCGAGCCGCCCGAATTCCGCGGTGTGCACACCGTGCCCGTCTACGACGACGAGTTCTTCGTGGTGCTGCCGCGCGCCCACCGGTTGGCCGACGCGGTGGAGGTGCCGTTCGAGGCGCTGGCGGCCGAGCGGTGGGTGGTCAGCACCGCGACCGGCGCCTGCCCCGACACCCGGGTGTTCCAGCACGCCTGCCGCCGTGCGGGTTTCGACCCGGACGTGACCTTCCGGGCTGACGACTACGGCACGGTGCAGGGAATGGTCGCCGCGGGTATGGGGGTGTCTCTCGTCCCGTCGCTGGCGGCGTGGGCCGCGCGCAGCGACGTCGCCGTGCGCCGGCTCACCCACCGGCCGGTGCGCCGGGTCGCGGTGGCGACCGCGACGGCGCCCGAACCGGGTACGCCGGTCGCGCGACTGGTGGCGCTCATCGGTGACACCGGCGCGCGGTTGCGGGCGCGAGGTGTATTCACCGTTCCTGCAACCCCTTCCAGTGTCGCTTGAACCGTCTTCCCCAGCCATCGCCGTCGCCCTAACGTCCCACGGGCACGGCCGTCGACGAAAGGACCCACCCCCCGATGACCATCACGTCCGAGAGCACGGCCCCCCTTCTGCTGTCGGTGGCGGAGACCCTGGCGGTCGCCCGCGGCGTCGCCGACGAGATCGCCGCCGGTGCGGTCGACCGCGAGATCCGCGGAATCCTGCCCGAGGCCGAACTACGCCGGGTCGCCGAGAGCGGTCTGCTCGGAATCCTCGTGCCCGAGCGGTTCGGTGGACCGGATCTGCCCCAGTCGGCCGCGGTCGAGGTGCTGCGCATCCTGTCGGAGGCCGATTCGGCCGTCGGGCAGCTGCTGCTGGCCCACTTCGTCCTCAGCGCCGCCATCAGGGGGCTCGGGGACACGGAACCGGCCCCGACGATCTACCGGGACGTCCTCGCCGGAGCTCAACTGGGCAACGCCACCGTCGAACGTGGTACCCGGCTCAGTGTCGACCGCCTGACCACGGTGACCCGCGGCTCCGGTGGGGGATGGGTGCTCGACGGCACCAAGTTCTACGCCACCGGAACACTCGGTGCGAGCTGGATCGCCGTCGCAGCCCGCATCGCGGGCACCGAACCCGCCCACGGCGCAACGGTGTTCGTGCGGCCCACCGACGCCGGCGTCACACTGAACCTGGACCGCTGGTCGTCGTTCGGCCAGCGCGGCACCGCCAGCGGTGAAGTGGTGTTCGACCGGGTGGCCGTCGACGATGCCTTCGTGATCGACGAGGGTCCCGACCCCGATCCGGTGACCGCCCCGCCGTCGGTGCTCGGCGCATTCGATCAGGCGCTGCACGCGGCGGTGGACATCGGCATAGCCCGCGCGGCCCTGACCGACGGCGCCCGGTTCGTCACCACCAAGAGCCGGCCGTGGTTCGAGGCCGGTGTCGAGCACGCCGCCGACGAACCCCATGTCGTCCGCCGTTTCGGCGAGCTGACCGCCCGGCTGTACGCCCTGGAGGCGCTGCTCGCCGCGGGGACGGCCCGCATCGACGAGGCGCTGACCGAACCGGAGCTGTCCCGCGAGTCCGCCGCCGCGGCTTCCCTGCAGGTGGCCGCCGCCAAGGCGCTCGCCCAGGAGTTCGCGGTCGAGATCGCCGGCGGCGTCTTCGAACTCGCGGGCGCCTCGGCCACCGACCGCGGGTACGCGCTCGACCGGCACTGGCGCAACGTGCGTGTGCACTCGCTGCACGATCCGGCCCGGTGGAAGTACGTCCACCTCGGCAACCACACCCTGCGAGGCACGCTGCCGCCGCGCCTCGGCGTCCTGCTCTGACTTCGCCCACCGCACAGAGGATTCGACCATGACCGACCAGCAATCCGCCGGCTTCTACCTGACCGGCAGCATCAACGTCCCCAGCGTCGACGACGCGTTCCGGCTCGTCGGTTCACGCCTGCAGCCCGGGGTCACCCGGGTGCCCGACGGCGAACCGGGGGATCGGGCGAACTGGGTGCTCACCCAGGCCGGCCACTTCCTGGACAACCCCACGCTCGACGTGGCCGACGGCCGGGCCCGGGTCCGCCCCGGGGTGAGCGTCGAATTCCCTGCGGTCGACTACCATTCGGTGGCCGCCGATTCGTACGCGGCGTTCCGCGCCGCACGTGACGGCGGTGGGCTCGCCCCCGAATCGCGCTTCCTGGTGTCGATCCCGACGCCGTTCAACGCGGTGAACTCGTTCGCCGAGTTCGATTCCCAGGTCGAGATCGCCTACGCCTACGAGCAGCGGCTGCGTGAGAGCGTCGAGGCCGTGCAGGAGGCGATCCCACCGGCCGACCTGGCGATCCAATGGGACCTGCCGACCGAACTGGCCACCGTCGAAGGCTGGTTCGCCAACCCCTACGGCGGGCTGGAACCGGTCTTCGCCGCCACCGCCCGGCTCGCGGACTGGGTGCACGAGGACGCCGACCTCACCTTCCACCTGTGCTACGGCGACTCCAAGTTCGGCGCATCGCCGTTCATGGGGGTCCCGCCCGACGAGGAGGCCGCGGCCCGCGGGGGCCGCCACATCCTGCCGCGTGACGCGCGGGCGATCGTCACGCTCGCCAACGGCCTGTCCCGCCATGTGCGACGGCGTATCGACGCCTTCCAGGCGGCCACCGTCGCGGCATGGACCAGACGCGCCCACTGGCAGCCGCTGGCCGACCTCGCGCTGGAACCGGGCACCGAGGTCTACCTCGGACTCCTGCACGCCGAGGACGGCGCCGCCGGGGCACGCGCGCGCAGCGCGCTGGCCCGCGAATTCCTCCCCGGGTTCGGGCTGTCCACCGAGTGCGGACTGGGCAGGCATTCGGCCGGACAACTCGCCGCGGTGCTGGCCGCGTGGCAGGAACTGTCGGTCAGGGAACCGGTCCCGGTCTGAGTCCCGGGCTCGTCACCCCGTCGCGCCGGAGGCAGTGGTCGGCGCGTGCCCGTGGTCGCGGTGCAGGCCGGGGATGAGCATCGGGACCCGGCGGCGGTAGTCGCGGTACTCGTCACCCATCGCCTCGGTCAGGTCGTGCTCCTCGAAGCGCAGCGCGACCATGATGTAGGCGGTCGTGGCGACGGCGAAGAGCAGATGCCCCGCGGACATGGTCGGCGTCGCCCAGAACGCGACGATGAACCCGAGCATGATCGGGTGCCGCACCACCTTGTAGAGCAGCAACGTCTGGAACTTCAGACCGGTGTAGGGCTCACCCCGCCAGCCCAGGTACACCTGGCGCAGCCCGAACAGGTCGAAGTGGTTGATCATGAACGTCGACGCGAGGACTGTCGCCCAGCCCGCCCAGAAGGCGACCCACAGGGCGAACCGCCCGGGCGCCCACGAGACGTCCCACACCGTCTGCGGCATGGTGCGCCACTGCCAGAACAGCAGGAACAACAGCAGGCTCGCGATGAGGACGAACGTGCTGCGCTCGACCACCGGCGGCACCCACCGCGTCCACCGGCGCTTGAACGCCGGGCGTGCCATGACGCTGTGCTGCACGGCGAACAGTCCGAGCAGGAGCAGGTTGACCACGATCGCTTCGCCGACCGGGGCGTCGACCGCAGAGTCGACGGTGCGCGGCACCGCGAAGTCGCCGACGAAGCCCACCGCGTACAAGAACGCGGCGAGGAAGACCACATAGCTGACGATGCCGTACGCGACGGCGAGGATCCGACTCATCATGCCCTCCCGAGATGTCCTGTCCGCGACGGCGTGACCGGCGCCCAGAACGGCAGCACTCTTTGCCGAGAGGTGTTGTCGGAGTGGGATTGTCGCGTGTCTACCCGGCCGATGCGGGCTGAGCCGAGGTACCGGCGACAGGCGAGATCACGTCTCGTGGCGGCCGTGGTGGCCACACGTCAACGGTAGACCGCCGGGTGGGGGTCCGAAAGCCCCGATCCGCCGCTAACCCGCCGCTAACCCGTCGCGACCCGGCGGGCGCCGCGGATCAGCTCGCCCCACACGGTGTACGCCTCGGCGTGATCGGCCGAGGAGGTTCCGCCCGCCAGGGCCACCAGCCCCCCGGCCACGCGGCCGATACCGAGTCCGGTCTGCTTCACCACGGCGACCAACTCGTCGAACGCCTGGCGTTCGGTGCAACCCCGCAGCCCCATCAGGATGCCGATCGCGACGTCGATGACCCGGCGCGACGTCACGTCCGTGATCCGGTTGTCCATGTCCCTACCCCCTTCGACTGCACCATCGTGCTGAGTCGGTGCTGCGTCTGGCAAGACATGGATACACGCTGATCCTGACCATGGGGTGAACGTTGCGTCACGACGGCGCGTTGGCCGGGACGAAGACCCCGGAGCTGTCCGCCTCCTCCTCGGCCCGGATCACGTGCACCACCGCGTTGATCAACGCCAGATGGGTGAACGCCTGCGGGAAGTTGCCCAGGTGACGGCCCGTACGGGGCTCGATCTCCTCGGCGTAGAGGTGCAGCGAACTGGCGAAGGACAACAACCGCTCGCACAGATGCTTGGCCCGGCTGATCTCGCCGATCTCCACCAGTGCCGACACCAGCCAGAACGAGCAGATCGTGAACGTGCCCTCCTCGCCTGCCAGCCCGTCGTCGGTCTCCTCGACGCGGTAGCGCAGGACCAGGCCCTCCTCGGTGAGCTCGTCGGCGATGGCCAGTACGGTGTTGCGCACCCGCTCGTCGTCGGGCGGCAGGAACCGGACCAGCGGGACCAGCAGCAGGGAGGCGTCCAGCGCGTCGTCGCCGTAGCGCTGGGTGAACACCCCCCGCGAGTCGACGCCGTTGGCCAGGATGTCGGCCTTGATCTCGTCGGCGGTCTCGCGCCACTGCTGGGCGTAGCTCTTCTCGCCCTCCAGTTCCGCGAGCTTCGCGCCACGGTCCAGCGCCACCCAGCACATCACCTTCGACGAGGTGAAGTGTTGCGGTTCGCCGCGGACCTCCCAGATCCCGCGGTCCGGTTCCTTCCAGTGCTTGACGGCCTCCTCGACCTGGTTCTTGAGCACCGGCCACAGCGCCTCGGGAATCTGCTCGCGCGATTTGGTGTGCAGGTAGACCGAATCGAGCATGGTGCCCCAAATGTCGTGCTGCATCTGGTTGTACGCGCCGTTGCCGATGCGCACCGGCCGGGCGCCGTCGTACCCGGACAGGTGGTGCAGCTCCTCCTCGACCAGGCTGCGCTCGCCACCGACGCCGTACATCACCTGCAGGGGGTGGCGCTCACCGTTGTTGGCGCCGGACACGTCGGCGATGAACGCGAAGAAGTCGTCGGCCTCCCGGTCCAGGCCCAGGGTGTAGAGCCCCCACAGCGCGAACGTCGAATCCCGCACCCACGCGTAGCGGTAGTCCCAATTGCGTTCGCCCTGAGGCGTTTCCGGCAATGATGTGGTGCTGGCGGCCAGCAGTGCGCCGGTCGGCGAGTAGGTCAGCCCCTTGAGGGTGAGCGCGCTGCGCTGCAGGTACGCCCGCCACGGATGGTCGGGGAAGTCGCCGACGTTGATCCACTGCCGCCACGCCTCGCTGGTCTGCCACATCTTGTCGGCGGCCTCTTCGTAGTTCTGCGGCGCCGGATGCTTCGACCACGACAGCGCGACGAACACGTTGTCGCCCTCCTTGAGCCGGGTGCGTGCCCTGGCCTCGCGGCCCTCCAGGCCAATGCGCAGATTGGTCGTCAGCCGCAGGGTCGGATGGGAGTCGGCATTGCGGTTGGCCCGCGCGATCGCCTCACCGTAGGCCGGTCCGGAGTACTCCCACTCGGCGCTCACCCGGTGGTAGTCGAACGACGGCTCGCAGTTCATCACCAGCTCGACGGTGCCGCTGACGCAGCGCACCGTGCGCAGCAGGATGTGCTCGGCGTCCCAGTCCATCGGCGTGCGGCGGTGGGTCCGCGACCGCGCCTCGAGGTCGTGCCAGGGGCCCATGACCAGCGCGTCGCGCACGATCAGCCAGCCGGTGTGGGTCTGCCACGTGGTCTCGAGGATCAGGCTGCCCGGCAGGTAGCGCCGCGCGGCGGGCACCGTCACCCCGTACGGGCCCAGCCGGAAGTGTCCCGCCCCGCGGTCCAGGATCGCGCCGAACACGCTCGGGGAATCCGGGCGCGGGACGCACAACCACTCGACGGAACCGGCCGAGGAGATCAGGCAGGTGTTCTCGCAGTCGGACAGGAAGCCGTAGTCGGCGATGGGCGGGAAGGGGTTCCGCAGCCCACCGGTGGGCGCGTAGGGCACCGGCGCCGTGACCGTCAACGGGGTGTCGGGCAGATAGGCGGGCTGACCCGGATGGGCGGCTCCGTCGGTGGCCTCGGTGTGTTGCAGAACCATGCCCGCCATCATCGGCTGCCGACGTGCTCGGCGTCTACTCAAACCGCATGTCGGGCGGTTGCTGTGCGGTGGGTGGGTCCACGCTGCCGGCGGCGTCGGTCGGCGCATCGCATAGTCTGGCCCGATGGACGCATTCCTCAGCTGGTGGGACGGCGTCGAGCTGTGGCTGACCGGTCTGGGCTTCGTCGCACAGACGGCGGTGGTGATGCCGGTGGCGTTGCTGCTGGCCTACGGTCTGGCGGTGATCCTCGACGGTGCGCTGGCCGCCGGTGTCCGGGTGCTGCGCCGTGCGCGCCATGACGGGCAGGAACCGTCATGACCGGGATGCCCCGGTCACGGGTGACCCTGATTCTGATCGTGCTGATCCTGCTCGTCATCGTCGCGTGGCTGATGACCCGCTGACCGCTCGGTATGAGCGATCGGCTCGGCTCTGTTATTGTTCGCGCCATGCATCCGGCGTCCGGCAATAGCGAGTGCCACATCTTGGCGCTCATTGCCGTGGGTTCGTGCGCGGTTGCTGACGTTCACTGTTGTTGCTGAAACCCCCCGTCTGCGGTTGGGGTTCGGCGACGCCGTTTCACGCTGCCTTGTCGTCGCCACCCGTGTCCGCTGTGACGGGAACCGTCCTGTGATCCACGGAAATCGACCGAAAGGCCATCCATGCTCAATTCGATCAGGTTCCCCAAGCGTCGGCGGGTCGCCGCCGCGCTCGCGACCACCGTGTCGCTTTCGGCACTTCTGGCCGCCTGCGGCGGCGGTGCCAGCGACGTCGCGGGCTCCGAGGGTGGCTCGAACGCCGAGACCACGCTGACGCTGGTCGCCTACGCGGTGCCGGAACCCGGCTGGGCGAAGGTGATCCCCGCGTTCGCGGCCACCGAGGAGGGCAAGGGCGTGGGCGTGACCGCGTCCTACGGCGCATCCGGTGACCAGTCCCGCGGCGTCGACTCGGGCAAGCCCGCGGACGTGGTGAACTTCTCGGTCGAACCCGACATCACCCGTCTGGTGAAGTCCGGCAAGGTCAGCGAGGACTGGAACAAGAACGCCACCAAGGGAATCCCGTTCGGCTCCGTGGTCAGCTTCATGGTCCGCGAGGGCAACCCGAAGAACATCCGGGACTGGGACGACCTGCTCAAGCCCGGCGTCGAGGTCATCACCCCGAGCCCGCTGAGCTCGGGTTCGGCGAAGTGGAACCTGCTCGCCCCGTACGCGGTGAAGAGCGACGGCGGCAAGAATCCGCAGGCCGGACTCGACTACGTCAACAAGCTGGTCAGCGAGCACATCAAGCTGCGCCCCGGCTCCGGTCGTGAGGCCACCGACGTGTTTCTGCAGGGCAGCGGCGACGTGCTGCTGGCCTACGAGAACGAGGCGATCAACTCGCGCCGCCTCGGCCACAAGTTCGACTACCTCAACCCCGCGCAGACCTTCAAGATCGAGAATCCGGTCGCGGTCGTCAACTCCAGCCGGCACCTCGAGCAGGCGACGGCGTTCGTGAACTACCAGTACACGCCCGAGGCCCAGAAGCTCTGGGCCGAAGCCGGATTCCGTCCGGTCGACCCCGCCGTCGCCAAGGAGTTCGCCGACGAGTATCCCGCGCCGCAGAAGCTGTGGACGATCGACGATCTGGGCGGCTGGTCGGAGGTGGACGGCGAGCTGTTCAACAAGGAGAGCGGATCGATCACCAAGATCTACACCCAGGCGACTGGATGATCACTGCCGTCGACGGCGACCAGGGCCGGGGGGCGGGGGGGGGCGCCCCGCCCCCCCCCCCCGCGGGGCGGGGGGGGGGGGGGGGGGGCCGCGGGCGGAGGGGCCCGGGGGGGGCCCCGGGGCGCGCGCCGCGGGGGCGCCGG
>NZ_LQIV01000024.1 GCF_001500125.1 Mycobacterium sp. IS-1742
TCGAACGCGCACGGCACGGTGACCGGTGCGGCCGGTGGTGTGCTGCTGCGTCCGTACGCCCGGTTGATCGCCTCCACCGGTGACAGCGTCACCACCTACGGCGAACCGTGGAACATGAACTGACGTCTGTACGACAGCGAACAGCCCCCGCCGCGGCGGGGGCTGTTTCGTTGCTGCTCAACGTCTGTCGGCGCTGGTGGTCTCGGCGGTGTCGGGGGTGGGCCCGGTCCCGGGCCCGGTGACCTGTCGCGGCGTGCCGCTGGTGTCGGCCAGTATGTTGCGGATCTCGGTGAGCAGGCTCAACTCAGTGTCCTGGGCCTGCTCGACCTTGCCCCGCTCGCGCAGCTTCTTGTAAGGCAGGATGATCAGGAAGTACACCACCGCCGCGATCAGCAGGAAGTTGATGATCGCCGAGAGCAGCACGTTCAGGTCGATGGTCTGACCGCCGCCGATGTTGATCCGCAGGATTCCGTAGTCCGCCTCACCGCCCGCTCCGATGCGGCTGATCAGCGGTTCGATCACGCTGTCGGTGAACGCCGTGACCAGCCCGGTGAACGCGGTGCCGATGACCACCGCGGTCGACAGGTCGATGATGTTCCCGCGGGCGAGGAACTCCTTGAAGCCTTTCAACATGCGTAGGACCCCCAGTTCAAGAGTGGATGGCTGATAGTGCGCAACGCTAGCCCTCGCGCTCCGGTTTAGTGGAAAGTCAGGGTGACCGCCTGCGTCAGCGACGCACCCGCCACCTCGTTGGCCGCCTGCACCGGCAGCGCCACCAGAACCGCGCGTTCGCCGGCCGCGCCTGCGCCCTGCCTCTTCTCCGACACCAGCACGACCACTGCGCGGGTGGCGACCACGCGGGGCGCCGGATCCGCGCCGGTGTCGGAGATCGGCGCCGCCAGAACGTCCACCACATCGCCTGTTCTCACCAGGTCGACCAGCGCGCCGTCGGCCAACTGCAGTGACACGATCCGGGCGTTCGGCCCGGCGGCGGCCTCGGCGATCCGCGGGCCGAGCACCCGGACGTCGGTGAGCACCTCGCCGCGGCGGGTGGGTCCGGCAACCGTCGATCCGATGACCGAGGACGGGTCGGCGGCGGCGCCGTCGGGAACGGTCGGCAGTGGGCGGCGCTCCAGGCGCAGATGTGTCCGGGTCAGTTCCGTACCGGGTGTGAGATCAGTCGCCGCGACGACAACGTCGACGTGATCGCCGTCGGGATCGGAGCGCACGGCCGCCACCGCGGCGAGCAGCACCAGTGCCGCCGCGGCGATGCGACGCGCGGGCACCGTGCGGCTCCAGTCCGGCCGCAGGCCGGCCAGCCGCGCAAGCGGTGTCGGGTCGAGTGATTCCCCCATGCCGCCAAACTAGGCAGCGAGGGCCCGGCGCGCGCGGATTCGGCGCCGGCCTGTGGATAACCTCCGGGTCAGCTGGAGGCGGCCGCGGCGGGGGCGGAACTGGTCGACGACGAACTCGACGAGGAATCGCCCGACGAGGTCGAGCTGGACTTCTCGGAGGAACTCGTCGACTCCGAGGTGCTCTTGGCCGAGCCGTTGCTCGACGACTTCGTGGCCTCGCGGCTGTCGGTGCGGTAGAAACCGCTGCCCTTGAACACGACGCCCACCTTGCCGAAGAGCTTGCGGAGCCGGCCGCTGCACTGGGGGCATTCGGTCAGCGCATCGTCGCTGAACGCCTGCACCGCATCGAACCGGTTGTCGCATTCGGTGCATGCATAGGAATAGGTAGGCACGAAAACCTCCGAGGTCGTCAAACTTGTTAGCACTCTACCGGCTCAAGTGCTAGAACCGCTACGCGGTCACTGTGATTCCCGCAGAGCGACCAGACCACACCCCGGCGTCAGCGCGTGCGTCATCCGCACGTCGTGGGCTTCGGCGGGCACCCGTGCGACGAGTTCCTCGTCACGCACCACCGCCACCAGCAGCGCCGCCGGCCTCGCCCATCCGAGCGAGCGGTCGTAGAATCCGGCCCCGCGCCCCAGGCGCATCCCGGAGCGGTCCACCGCCAGGGCCGGGATCAAGACCACATCGGCGTCGGCCACCGCATCGGCCGCCCGCCACGGCGCCGCCGGTTCCCGCAGACCGAACGGCGCGTCGACCAGGCGGCCCGGGCGGTACTCACCCCACCGCAGCGGCGTCGGGGCGCCGGCCTCGTCGTGCCGCGCGACCGGCAGCAGGACCCGCGTGCCGCGCGCCAGGAGTTCGTCCAGCAAGGCGAGCGATCCCGGCTCGGAGCCGATCGGCACGTAAGCGCACACGGTTCGCCCGGGCGCGGCGATTTCAGCAAGGTGCGCGGCGAGCGCCGCCGCCTCCCGTTCGTGCGCCTCCGGCGTCACTTTGCGGCGCGCTCGCAGCACCTGCGCGCGCATCTCGGCCTTGGTCGGCGACGTCACGCCTCCACCATGACATCCCGCCCACGGAATCCAGGTGTCGCCATAACGGGTTTAACCTGCGCCCAACGGTTAATCTGTCTGCGATGAGCCGGCCAGAAGTACCCATTCCGTATACCGCCGTCGTGCCCGCCGCGGGCCTTGGCACCCGTTTCCTTCCTGCCACCAAGACCGTGCCCAAGGAATTGCTGCCGGTGGTGGACACCCCCGGAATCGAACTGGTGGCCGCCGAGGCCGCCGAGGCGGGCGCCGAGCGGCTCGTCATCATCACCTCCGAGGGTAAGGACGGCGTCGTCGCGCACTTCGTCGAGGATCTGGTGCTCGAGGGAACGCTCGAGGCCCGCGGTAAGAAGACGATGCTCGAGAAGGTCCGTCGCGCACCCGCGCTGATCAAGGTGGAGTCGGTGGTGCAGGCCGAACCGCTCGGCCTCGGTCATGCCGTCAGTTGCGTCGAGCCCTCGCTGTCCGACGACGAGGATGCGATCGCGGTGCTGTTGCCCGACGACCTCGTGCTGCCGACCGGTGTGCTGGAGACGATGTCGAAGGTGCGCGCCAAACGCGGCGGGTCGGTGCTGTGCGCGATCGAGGTGCCGACGGAGAAGATCAGCGCCTACGGCGTCTTCGACGTCGAAGAGGTGCCCGACGCCGCGAATCCCAACGTCCTGCGCGTCAAGGGGATGGTCGAGAAACCCAAGGCCGAGGACGCGCCGTCGCCCTACGCCGCCGCCGGCCGCTATGTACTCGACCGCGCCATCTTCGATGCACTGCGCCGGGTGACGCGCGGTGCGGGCAACGAGATCCAGCTGACCGACGCGATCGCACTGCTGATCGACGAGGGTCATCCGGTCCACGTAGTGGTGCACCGGGGGACCCGACACGACCTGGGAAATCCCGGCGGCTACCTGAAGGCTGCGGTTGACTTTGCGTTGGAACGCGACGACTACGGCCCCGAGCTGCGGCAGTGGTTGGTCGAGCGATTGGGCCTGACCGAGGACTGAGAACTGCGCGACAGGCCCGACTGAGGTGGAGAAAGGCGTGTTGTGCGTTCGGTTGAGGAGCAGCAGGCTCGGATAGCGGCCGCCGCGGTGGCGCCGCGGCCGGTACGGGTCGCCATCGCCGAAGCCCAGGGCCTGATGTGCGCCGAAGAGGTGGTCACCGAGCGGCCGATGCCCGGCTTCGACCAGGCCGCGATCGACGGTTACGCGGTGCGCAGCGTGGACGTCCTGGGCGTCGGCGGCGGTGTGGGGGCCGACGACCACGACGGCCGCGATGTCAGCCTGCCCGTGATGGCGATGATCGAGGCGGGGGCGCGGACCCCGAGCCGGTTGCAGCCCCGGCAGGCCGCGCGGGTGCAGACCGGCGCGCCGATGCCGACGCTTGCCGATGCGGTGCTGCCGCTGCGGTGGACCGACGGCGGCGCGAACCGGGTGCGGGTGCTGCGCGGGGTGCGGTCCGGCGCGTACGTGCGCCGTGCCGGCGACGACGTGCAGCCCGGTGACGTGGCGGTGCGCGCGGGCACGATCGTGGGCGCCGCGCAGGTGGGACTGCTGGCGGCCGTCGGACGTGAGCGGGTACTGGTCCACCCGCGGCCGCGGCTGTCGGTGATGAGTGTCGGCGGCGAGCTGGTCGACATCTCACGCACCCCGGGCAACGGCCAGGTCTACGACGTGAACTCGTACGCGCTGGCCGCCGCGGGACGCGATGCCGGTGCGGAGGTGAACCGGGTCGGGATCATCGACACCGATCCCGTCCGGCTGCGCGAAGTCGTCGAGGGTCAGCTCAATCGCGCCGAGATCGTCGTGATCGCCGGGGCCGTCGGCGGTGCGGCGGCGGAGTCGGTGCGCACGGTGCTCTCGGAGCTGGGCGAGATGGAGGTCTCCCGGATCGCGATGCACCCCGGTTCGGTGCAGGGCTTCGGACAGTTGGGCCGGGACCGGGTGCCGGTGTTCCTGTTGCCCGCGAACCCGGTCAGTGCGCTGGTGGTCTTCGAGGTCATGGTGCGGCCGTTGATCCGGTTGTCGTTGGGCAAGCGGGCGCCGATGCGCCGCATCGTCGAGGCCCGCGCCCTGTCGCCGATCACCTCGGTGTCGGGCCGCAAGGGATACCTGCGTGGTCAGCTCATGCGTGACCAGGACACCGGCGAATACCTCGTCCAGGCCCTCGGCGGCGCCCCCGGCGCCTCGTCGCACCTGCTCGCCACGCTGGCCGAGGCAAACTGTCTGGTGATCGTGCCGACGGACGTCGACGAGGTCCGAACCGGTGAGACCGTGGACGTCGCCTTCCTGGCGCAACGCGGCTGAGCGCCGCTGATCTGAGTCGAGGTGAACCTGCTGCGGTCCAGTTCTCTCCATCCCGGATGGCCGATGCCGGTGGGCCCGTTGCGGGTGCCTGCCGGGGTGGTGCGACTGCGTCCGGTTCGGCTGCGCGACGCCGCGCAGTGGAGCCGTATCCGGCTGGCCGACCGCGCGCACCTCGAACCATGGGAACCGGTGACAGGAGTCGATTGGCAAGTGCGGCACTCGTTTTCGTCGTGGCCGTCGGTGTGTTCGACGCTCCGATCGGAGGCCCGCAAAGGACGGATGCTGCCGTATGTCATCGAGGTCGACGGGTATTTCGCCGGGCAGTTGACCATCGGCAACGTCACCCACGGCGCACTGCGCTCGGCGTGGATCGGCTACTGGGTGGCCAGTGAGCGCATCGGCGGGGGAGTGGCGACCGCGGCACTCGCACTCGGGGTGGACCACTGTTTCGGGCCGGTGATGCTGCACCGGGTCGAGGCGACCGTGCGACCGGAGAACGCGCCGAGCCGCCGGGTGCTGGCAAAGGTCGGCTTCCGCGAGGAGGGGCTGCTCAAACGCTACCTCGACGTCGACGGCGGATGGCGCGACCACCTGCTGGTGGCGATCACCGTCGAGGAGCTCAGCGGGTCGGCGTCGTCGACGCTGGTGCGTTCAGGTCGCGCCGACTGGGCCTGACGGCTGTTACTGATGTGACACGTGTGACTAGTGGTGCTTGTCACAAGCGAATTACAGGTGTGTAATTGTCTCGGCGCGTCGACCCCAGGTGCGCTGGTCAACCGACCTAGCCTGTAGGGGAAAGGAGCAGGCGCAATGCCAAGCATCCCCCAATCTCTGCTGTGGATCTCGCTCGTGGTGCTCTGGCTCTTCGTGCTGGTGCCCATGCTGGTGAGCAAGCGCGATGCCGTCCGGCGCACGAGCGACGTCGCGCTGGCCACCCGCGTGTTGAACTCAGGGCAGAGCGCTCGACTGCTCCGCCGGTCCGGTCCGGCCGCCGGCCACCACTCCGACCCGGACTGGCGCCCCTCCGCCGACGAACTCGAGGACGAACCGCTCGACGACGAGCGTGAGGGCGCCGTGGTCCTCGCCGCCGCGCCGCGGCGCGACGCCGAACCCGACTACCTCGACGTCGACATCGTGGAAGAGGACTCCGGTGCGCTACCCGTCGGGTCCGCGGCCGACGAACCGCTCGAAGACGTCCTGCCGACCAAGGCCGCGGTCGAGGTCGTGGACGACTTCGAGGACGATCCCGAGGCCGAGGATGAGGCCGAGGACGAATCCGGCGGTCTCGCAGAGGATTCGGACCACACCGAACACGCCGACGACGGCACCGAAGACGAGTACGAGTACGTGCCCGACTCGTCGGGGATCGAGACCGCCCCGGAGCCCGAGCAGGCCGACGACACGATCGGTGCGGCCCGCAGACGGCGCTACGAGTCGAAGACCGCCGAGGCCGTCAGCGCCCGCAAGTTCCGGTTCCGCAAGCGGATGGTGACCTCGATGGCGGTCGCGCTGCTGGCGTCGGCCGTGCTCGCCTACCTCGTCGCGCCGTGGGCGTGGTGGTTGTGCGGGGCGGTGGGTGCTGTGACCGTCCTCTACCTCGGTTACCTGCGCAGGCAGACCCGCATCGAGGAGCAGGTGCGGCGCAGGCGCGCTCAGCGCATTCGCCGCTCCCGGTTGGGTGTGGAGAACACCGACGACCCGGAACTGGACGTGGTGCCCGCCCGCCTGCGCAGGCCAGGCGCGGCGGTGCTGGAGATCGACGACGAGGACCCGATCTTCGAACACCTCGACGAGGTGGCCTTCGCCCGGCACTTCGACCTGCCCAGGGCCGCCGGGCAGTAGGTCGGTTTCGACCGGTGCGCGACGGCTGGTAGCCTTTCGTTCCGGTATCAGGGGCTATGGCGCAGTTGGTAGCGCGACTCGTTCGCATCGAGTAGGTCAGGGGTTCGATTCCCCTTAGCTCCACCAGTCAGACGCAGGGTCGGCCCCGGGCGCCTGTTCTCCTTCCCGCCACACCGATGTCGATTCGATGCCGGAAACCTGCCCCGAAAATTCACAGAATCTGATACGTCCGTGCAGGTGCGGGGTATGACCTTCCCTGATAATCTTCGTCAGCGCGCTTGAGTGAACAGTCCCGGGACCTGATCCCGCAGAGAAAGGGGAGGCAGATGGCCGAACACGCCGAAGCCCTCGTCCGCAGAACCAAGAAGCTGGGCATCCTGGGATTCGGTGCGGTCGCCGTCACCGGAGCCTTCCTGGCGTTCGGAGCCGGTACGGCCGGCGCCGACGTGGAGGACGTCGAGGGTGACCCCGCGGCGCCGTCCGCATTCCCCGTCGCCGAAGACGGCATCCGCGTCGCCGATCCCGGTGTGGTGAACGCCGGTCCATCCGAGGTGCGCGCGGCCGACGTCAACGCGCCGCTGCCGCCGGCCGGTGGCGAGTCGAAGGATTCGCTGCGCGCCGTGCCCTCCATCACCGGTGGTATCGGCTCGTACATCGACTTCGGTCCGTTCGGTGGCGCCGGCGCCCCGATCTGGGATTGGTAACCCCCGGCTCAGTCTGACGACCAGCGCCCGGTTCCGTGTCGACGGAACCGGGCGCTTCTCGTTGTGCGCAAGACGTCACTGACCTTTCCTTGTCGGCCCCGGCGCGTGCGCCGTAGCCTCGGACCCATGGCCGGTGCGACTGCCGCCCGCGCGGACGATCTCGCGGAACTGGACTTCTTCGCCGGCTGCTCCCCTCAGAACCTGGAGCCTTTGGCGGCACAGCTGCGCCCGTTGACCGCCGCGCCGGGCGAGATCCTCATGCGCCAGGGCGAACACGCGGTGTCGTTCCTGTTGATCTGCTCCGGCCGGGTTCAGGTGAGCCACACCGGCGCGGAGGGCCTGCACGCCGTCGTCGACGTCCACCACGGCATGATCGTCGGCGAGATCGCGCTGATGCGCGAGACCCCCCGCACCGCCACCGTCATCGCCCTCGACGAGGTGACCGGGTGGGTCGGCGCCCACGAAGCCTTCGCCACCATGCTCGAAGTGCCGAACATGATGGCCAAACTCGTCCGCCTCGCCCGTCAGCGGCTCGCGGCATTCGTCGCCCCCATCCCTATCGTGGTGCGCGACGGAACCGAGCTGTTCATCCGTCCGGTGCTGCCCGGGGACAACGAACGCACCATCAACGGCCCGGTCGAGTTCTCGAGCGAGACGCTCTACCGACGGTTCCAGTCGGCCCGTAAGCCCACGCCCCGGCTGATGGCCTACCTGTTCGAGGTCGACTACGCCGACCACTTCGTCTGGGTGATGACCGACGGCGCCGACGGCCCGGTGGTCGCCGACGCCCGGTTCGTCCGCGACGAGGGCGATCCCGCGACCGCCGAGGTGGCGTTCACGGTGGGCGACGACTACCAGGGCCGGGGCATCGGCACGGTCCTGATGTACGCACTCGTCGTCGCGGCGAGCTATGACGGCGTTCGCCAATTCACCGCCCGGGTGCTGACCGACAACTACGCGATGCGCCGGATTCTCGACCGGTTCGGCGCGCAGTGGCACCGGGACGATCTCGGCGTGGTCACCACCACCGTCGACGTGCCCGATCCCGCCACGTTGCCCTTCCCGCCGGAACTGACCGCCCAGATCCGCGACGTCACCCGTCAGGTTATCCGGGCCGTCGGCTGATGGCACGGCCGCCGCTGACCAAGGACACCCGGCTGTGCATCTCGCTGGCCGGCCGCCCGAGCAACATCGGCACCCGGTTCCACAACCACCTCTACGAGGTGCTCGGGCTGGATTTCCTCTACAAGGCGTTCACCACCACCGACATCGGTGCGGCCATCGGTGGGGTGCGCGCGCTCGGCATCCGGGGCTGCTCGGTGTCGATGCCGTTCAAACAGGACGTGCTCGCCCTCGTCGACGAGGTCGAGCCGTCCGCACGGATCATCAACGCCGTCAACACGATTGTGAACGACGACGGGAGGTTGACCGCCTCCAACACCGACTACCTCGCCGTGCAGCGACTCATCGACGACCACGCCCTGGACCCCGGGCAGTCCGTGCTGATCCGGGGCAGCGGTGGGATGGCGTCGGCGGTCGGCGCGGCGTTCCGCGACCGCGGGTTCGCCTCCGGAACGCTGGTGGCGCGCAACGAGACCACCGGCCGTGCCCTCGCGGAACGGCTCGGCTACGACTACGCCGCCGACGTGGGACCGCGCACCGCCGAGGTGATCGTCAACGTCACACCCATCGGGATGGCCGGCGGTCCCGAAGAGCGGCAACAGGCGTTCGACGCCGACACGATCGTCAAGGCCCACACCGTGTTCGACGTCGTCGCGACGCCCGCCGAGACCCCGTTGATCCGCGCCGCCCGCGAGGCCGGCGTCGGCGTGATCACCGGTGCGGAGGTGGTGGCCCTGCAGGCCGCCGAGCAGTTCGAGCGCTACACGGGTGTGCGGCCGACCCCGGAGCAGGTCGCAGAGGCGTCGGCGGTGTCCCGGCGGGGCTGACCGGTCAGGCGGTGATCGTCGTCTGCTCGTCGATCGCGGCCGTCGCGTCCATCAGCGGGCCGATCTGGTCTTCGAGCCCGTCGGCGTTGATCTGCAGAACGTAGAGCCCGCCGTCACCCGGGATGACCACGGTCTTCTGCGCGATCATGCGCTTGGCGCCGTCGCGGGTGTACGCGCCCCCGATCTGGTACGCGGCGAACCCGCCGAGCTCACTCGGGTTGCCGTCGCCCAGGTTCTCGTAGCCGGGCAGGTTCTTGATCTCGTTGGGGGCGTATTCGAGGATCTTCGCCGGGTCGGCGTCACCGGTGAGCTTCGACATCAGCGCGACGATCGTCGGCGGGTCCTCGGCCATCGCCGGGTCGGTGAACACCATTGCGCTGTAGGCCCATTCGGGTGCGCGATCGCCGGCGTCCTGCCACCCCGGTGGCAGCGGCAGGCTCACGTCCGGCGCGCCGGGGGCGCCGCGCTTGACCGGTGCCTCTTCGATCTTGTTGTCGCGGATGTAGTCCACGATCGTGTAGGCAGGCCCCTGCTGCTCCGGTGCGGTGGTCTCCGCGGCGGCCGGCGTCTCCGGCGCGCTGGTCGACGTTTCCTCGGCGGCGCTCGGCTGCTCGGAGGATGACGAGTCGGACCCGCATCCGGCCAGGGTGATGCCGAGCGCGACGGCGAGGGCCGCGACGCCGCCCACCCGCAGTGACGTTGCCATGGCGGTCTCCTCCTCGATCGAGAAAAGTCGGAATGAGCCTACGGTCCGGATGCGCCCGGCAGAGGGTGAAACGCCGCCGGGAACCGTCGGAGTGGCGCGATGTCTCTGCTGTCCACGCAGCGCAAGGGTCTCCGGGTTTGTGCAGTACGGACGGGTTCGGACCGGCAGTGATTCTTCTTCTCGGCAATGAGTTTCATTCCGCGTGCAAATTGTTTCTCAGGTTTGCCAGCTTCGCAGCATTTTGTGTAGTCAACAACCGGTAATTCCTTTGGAAACCATCTCAGAATAGATGGCCGGAGAATCTCGACTGGTTCGCTTCCACCCGGCAAAATTGCTGTGAACTGCTGGTGAGGTGGAAATACCGGTTGTCTGCCGATGCGGCAGTTACCCAAAAACCCCTCCCGGTGAATCTGGGGATATCGGAGGGGTCTTTTTCATGCGTGTTTCTGTCGGTTCGCTACTGACGGTTGTCACCGCCATCGCCGGTGCTGTACTCCTGGCATTCTCAGGAATGCTCACAGGAATTGTTCAGCTTCTGGCGACGACGGCCTTGATCATGGGCGGAACGGACCACCCGCTGTCCACGCCGCCGGACAGCATCGCCTTCGTGGACGGCTATATGGACGACGCCGTCGACAACTACATCGACCCCGATCCGGAGACCGACCCGTCCATCAACAAGGTCGCGGTCATCACGCCCGAGCAGTTCTTCCCCGCGTTCGGCACCATGACGTTCGACGATTCCGTGGAGCAGGGCCGCGACAACCTCAACGACTGCGTGGCCGGAACCTCGTGTGAGTACAACGACAGTCCCGCGCTCGGGTCGCAGGCGCCGGAGGAGGGCGACACCTTCATCATCTTCGGCTACTCCCAGAGCGCCGTCATCGCCTCGCTGGTCAAACGCGATCTCATGGAGCTGCCCGCCGCCGAAGCGCCCGATGCGTCGTTCGTGCTCGTCTCCAACGCGATGCGGCCCAACGGCGGCATCCTCGCGCGTGGTTTCGAGGGCATGACCATCCCGCTTCTCGGCGTCACCTTCCACGGCCCGACGCCCACCGACTCGTGTGAGGACAACGGGCCCTGTTACCGCACGGTCGACGTCGCCCAGCAGTACGACTTCATGGGCGGCGACGCCCCCGTGGCCCCGCTCAACGTCGTGGCGATGGCGAACTCGCTGGCGGCGTACTACTACCTGCACGGTGCGGTTCCGTCGAAGTCCCTCGACGACCCGAACGTCATCTACCAGGGCGAGTACGGCGATACCGACTACTACCTGATCCCGGCCGAGCGGCTGCCGCTGCTCATGCCGTTCGAGCAGGCCGGTGTCCCCTCGCCCATCCTGGCCGTTCTGGATGCGCCGCTGCGGGTCATCGTCGAAGCCGGCTACGACCGCGAGAGCAGCCCGGGCGAGCACGTGCAGTTCCGAATCCTGCCCATCGGCGACCCGTTCGACTTCCTGGTGAACCTCGCCCGGTCGGTTCCCGTCGGCATCGACGACGGGCTGCAGGAGGCCGGGATCGGCCGAGCACTGGGAACCGAGGACGTCTTCCGGCCGTACGGCGTGGGCGGTGAGGACCTGCCTCAGCCTGGCGACACCGCTCTCGCCGCCTCCAGTGCCGCCGACGACGACACGGCCCGCAATGCCGCGGTGCCCGCGGAGCAGGTCGGGTCGCAGGCTCCCGCCGGACCGGCTGCGAGTGGACCGGTCGACGGCACCCCGACCAATCGGGAAGCCGACGAGACGGGCACGCCGAGTGGCGATCCGGTTGTGCCGGCTGCCGAACCGGTCAAGGAACGACGGCTCTCATCGCTGATCCGCGGGCTGCCCGAGCGGGACGAAGCCGCCGCGCCGAAGCCGTCGATCCGCCTGCCGGGCGAGCGTCTGGTGCGGCGCGTGGTCGAGAGTGTGACGGGACCGCGCACCCAGCAGTCCGACGACTCGGAGGGTGACGCCGGCGGCGGGACGGACGCGGCGGGCAGCGATCCGGGCGGGGCCGGGAACGACCCGGGCACAACCTGACCGAAGTGCGGCGCACGTTGTGATATCAACGCGACGTGCGCCGCTTCGCGGTCGTTGTGGCCGTCGCCGTCAGTGTCTCGTCGTGCGGTCAACCGCCGCCTCCGCCACCCGCCCCGTCAGCCACTGAAGCGGCCGGTCCCATCGACCCGTCGCGGATGAACCGCGCCCGCTACGAACTGCCGCCGGGCTACGAGGTGTCCGATCTGCAGGGGCGGGTCGCACCGCTCGCGCAGTGGGGATACGGCCCCAACTGGTCGGCGGATCCACCGCAGTGCGGTGCGCTCGCCGAGCCCCCGGTCGATCCGGCCACGGTCCGCGGCTTCTCGGCTTCCGGTGACGGCGGCATCGTGTACGCGGTGGCGGCGGACGGGGCGATGCCGGTCGACCCCGTACTGCTCGACGAGTGCGGTCAGTGGACTCTGGCGGCCGGACCCACGAGCGGTGCCGTCCGCGGCACCGATCCGCCGCCGGTGCCCGGCGTCGCCGGCTTCGGAATGGTCGCCGACACCGTCACGGTCGTCGAGGGCGGAACGGAAACCCGTTCGCACGCAGAGACATTCGTAGCCGCCGAGGGCGAACGCCTGGTGTACGTAACCGTCGTGACCGACCCCGGATCGCCGAGCCCCGCGCTCGACGGCGAATTCGCCGCGGATCTGCTGACCCGGACCGTGGCGGCGTTGAGGGGTTGAACGCCGGCGGCCCGGTACATTGGCGGCGATGTCCACCCCGAAGAAGCTCGCGGCCACGGCGTGCGTCGGACTGCTCGCCGCATGCGGGTCCGCCCCGGGCGCCGAATCCGATCACGCCGACGCCGACATCGCCCGCATCTCGGAGGTCAGGGCGACGTTCGGGGACCGGTTCCAGTACCGCGACATCGCGCCGACCGGCATCGACCCCAAACTCCTCCAGCCTCAGAAGATGCCGCCCGGCATGACCTTTCAGCCCCCGGACTGCGCGAAGCTCGCCGAAGGACAGCTGCCCGAGGCGGACCTGAAGGGCAACATGGCCGCCGCGACCGCCGAGGGGGAGGGCAACCGGTTCATCGCCATGGCGGTCGAGACCAACTCCCCGGTGCCGGCCGCGGATCCGGGGGACTCCTGCAAGAAGGTCGGGTTCAGCGGGCCGGGGCTGCGCGGCGCGGTCGAGGTCGTGGAGGCGCCGCACATCGACGGTGTGCGCACCAGCGCCACGCATCGCGTCCTGCAGACCGTGGTGGCCGGCGCACCGCGCACCGGTGAGCTGTACAACTACACGGCGCGCTTCGGGTCGTACCTGGTGATCGTGACGGCCAACCCCCTCGTCACGCCGGGCAAACCGGTGGCGCCGGTGAACACCGAACGGGCCCGTCGCCTGCTGGTCGACGCGGTGGCCGCCGTCCAGGGCTGACCGTCACCGCACGTCGTGCGGCCGGAACTGGATGCTGATCCGGGGGCCGGTCGGCCGGGTGGTCTTCGGGATCGCGTGCTCCCAGGTGCGCTGGCAGCTTCCGCCCATCACGAGCAGATCGCCGTGGTGGTGCTGGATGCGCAGCGACGGACCGCCGCCGCGGGGCCGCAGCGCGAAGATCCGGGTGGCGCCGAGGCCGACGATCGCGACCATCGTGTCCTCGCGGCTGCTTCGGCCGATGTTGTCGCCGTGCCAGGCGACGCTGTCGTTGCCGTCGCGGTACAGGCAGAGGCCGGCGGTGGTGAAGGGTTCACCGAGTTCGCCGCCGTAGGTGTCGTTGAGCCGCCTGCGCATCTGTTTGAGGCGTGGATGCGGCGCCTCGTCCTCGACGAGGTTGTGGAAGCTCAGCAGCCGGGGCACGTCGAGCACCCGGTCGTACATCTGTCGGCGCTCGGCCCGCCACGGAATGCCCTCGCGCAGTTCGTCGAACAGGGTGTCCGCGTCGGTCAGCCAGCCCGACCGGACGTCGAGCCATGCGCCGTTGCCGAGTGTGCGGCGCTCTGCGTGCTCGAAAAGCGAGCCCTGTAGAGCCAGCTCCATGGCCCGAGTGTATCGCACAGGCGTTCGACATCTCAGAGGCGAACGGGTCCTGGTCCACTCCCGGCGAGGACGTCCCCGGGGTTGGCGAGGCTGCACGTCTTGAGGCTCAGGCAGCCGCAGCCGATGCAGCCGGCGAGGTTGTCGCGCAGGCGCTGGAGATGCAGGATCCGCTCGTCGAGGTCGGCGCGCCAGCTCTCGGAGAGCTTCGCCCAGTCCTTGCTCGTCGGCACGCGGTCGGCCGGCAGGGTGGCCAGCGCCGCGCGGATGCGGGCCAGCGGGATGCCGAGCCGCTGCGACATCCGGATGAACGCGACGCGCCGCAACGTCTCGCGCGCGTAGCGGCGCTGGTTGCCGGTGGTGCGCCGGCTGGTGATGAGGCCTTCGCGTTCGTAGAAGTGCAATGCCGAGACCGCGACACCGCTGCGGGCCGACATCTCGCTGGGGGTCAGCTCATGGCCGTCCATGACCTGAACAATACTTCAGGTCTCGGCGTCGAGGCGTTGGCGCTACGGTGCTAGATGTGACACTGGGCTGCGATTCCGAGGTCGGCACGCTGCGTGTGGTCATCCTGCACCGTCCCGGCGCGGAACTGCAGCGGTTGACCCCGCGCAACAACGACGCGCTGCTGTTCGACGGGCTGCCGTGGGTGTCGCGTGCGCAGGACGAACACGACGCGTTCGCCGACCTGCTGCGGTCGCGCGGTGTCGAGGTGCTGCTGCTGGCGGATCTGCTGGCCGAGGCGCTCACCAGCGGGGCGGCGCGGATGCACGGTATCGCCGCCGCCGTCGATCCTCGACGATTAGGACTGCCTCTGGCGCAGGAACTCTCGGCGTACCTGCGGACGCTGGAGGCGGCGCCGCTGGCCCATGTCCTGGTCGCGGGCATGACGTTCAACGAGTTGCCGTTCGCGGCGAGCGACCTGTCGTTGGTGCGCCGGATGCACCACGGTGGCGATTTCGTCATCGACCCGCTGCCGAACCTGCTGTTCACGCGCGACTCGTCGTTCTGGATCGGCCCTCGGGTGGCGATCACGTCGCTGGCGCTGCCCGCCCGGTCGCGGGAGACGTCGCTGACCGACCTGATCTACGCCCATCATCCGCGGTTCCTCGGCGTGCGACGGGCCTACGAATCGCGGTCGGCTCCGGTCGAAGGTGGCGACGTGCTGCTGCTGGCCCCGGGCGTCGTCGCGGTCGGGGTGGGGGAGCGGACGACGCCCGCCGGTGCGGAGGCGTTGGCGCGCAGCTTGTTCGACGACGATCTCGCACACACTGTGCTGGCCGTGCCGATCGCCCAGGAGCGGGCGCAGATGCACCTCGACACGGTGTGCACGATGGTCGACGTCGATGCCGTGGTGATGTATCCGAACGTCGTGGATTCGCTGTCGGCGTTCACGATTCGACGCAACGGCGACGGCGGGGTGCGGATCGACGACGCGGCGCCGTTCGTGAGCGCCGCCGCGGAGGCGATGGGGATCGACAGGCTGCGGGTGATCGATACCGGGCTCGATCCGGTCACCGCCGAACGCGAGCAGTGGGACGACGGTAACAACACGCTCGCGCTCGCGCCGGGTGTGGTGGCCGCCTATGAGCGCAATATGGAAACCAATGCGAGGCTTGCGGATTCGGGTATCGAGGTGCTGCCGATCGCCGCGTCGGAGCTCGGGACGGGCCGGGGCGGGCCGCGGTGCATGTCGTGTCCGGCGGCCCGCGACCCACTCTAGCGCCGCTGCTCTTCCGCGAAACAGCATTCCTTGTCGTCAAGCCGAGCGTTTGGCAACACTGTGCGCTGTCTCGCGTTGCGCCCACGCCTCGCGCACCCGTCGCACAATGTCATAGGGGCGGTCCTCGTTGATCACCCGGACATGAAGCCAGCCGCGACGTTTCAGCATGGTCAGCCGTTTGTGGTCCCACACATAACGCGGGCGGTCGACCTGATGTTGTTTGCCGTCGTACTCCACCGCGATCTTGAGGTTCTCCCAGCCCATGTCGAGATGGGCGAAGGGGTCCCCGTAGTCGTCCAGCACCGGAATCTGCGTAGTCGGCCGCGGGAAACCGGCGTCGAGGAGCAACAACCGGAGCCACGTCTCCTTGGGGGACTGGGCACCTGCGTCCATCAGATCGAGAGCCTTCCGACACAGCCGCACACCGCGCGCGCCCTTGTACCGGTCGGCGACGGGCATCACGTGGTCTGCAGTCAGACCCGTCGCACGCGCGAGCGCGTCGAGATGTGCGACGGCCGCGCCACGCCCGAGGAATCGCCCGAGGTCGAACGCCGTGCGCTGAATCGAGGCGACCGGCAAACCGTTGATCTCGACGACTTCGTCGCAGGTGAATCGATCGTTCCGCGTGATGATTCCCTGCGGAGGGCGGTTGTTGCGCCAGATCAGCTCGATCGGGGCGTTCTCGTCGATCCACTCGGCGCCGTGCAATGCGGCTGCTGCCCTGCCGGTGATCACGCCGCGACGCTTCGACCACAGCCATGCTCCGACCGTGTTCGCGTACAGTGACGGCTCCGCAACCGCTGGTTGGTAGACATCCGGAAAAATCGCCCGATACGCCGATCGGAGTCGATACTGTGGAATTTCGCCACGAGCCACTGCTTCGCTACCCAAGAAGACGGTTCCCATGGGCACAGATGATGCCCACTTCGTCCGACAGCTCGCCGAGACAGCAGCGAGGGTTGTCAAAGGGCCCGCCTGACGACAAGGAATGCTGTTTCGCGGACGGCAGCAACGAAGTCCCTAGCGCCAGCTCGGCAGCCAGATCTGCATGTTCCACGTCGACTGGCTGATCGGGATGCCCGTGAGGATCGGGAACAACCACGCGAAGTTCGTGATCACGAGCGCCACATAGCCGGCGACGACGATCAGCCCGAGCGTGCGCCGCTCGGCGTTCTGCCTCGGCGCGTGCAGGATGTCGCCGAGGATCAGCGCGATCGCCATCACCAGGAACGGCGCCATCACCGCCGCGTAGAAGAAGTACATCTGCCGGTCGATGTCGACGAACCACGGCAGGAAGCCCGCCGAATAGCCGACCAGCACAACGGCGTAGCGCCAGTCGCGCTTGACGAACGCCCGCCACACCGCCCAGCCGAGGACCGGCACCGCGATGAACCACATGGCGGGCGTACCGACCAGCATCACGGCCTTGACACACGACTGCGCGCCGCAGCCCGGCACGTCCTGGTTGTCGATCGCGTAGAGCACCGGTCGCAGCGACATCGGCCACGTCCACGGCTTCGACTCCCACGGATGGTGGTTGCCGTCGGAGTTCGTCAGCCCGGAGTGGAATCGGTAGGCCGCGTAGGTGTAATGCCACAGCGATCGGACGGCGTCGGGCACCGGCCACGCGCTGTCCTCGCCGATGGACTGCCCGGCCTCGTGCCGGTTCACCCCGGTCTCGGAGGCGAACCACGGCGTGTACGACGCCAGGTACACACCGAACGGGATCAACACCATCGCGTACAGCGACGGCCCGAGATCCCGCCGCAGCGCCCCTCGCCACGGCCGCGGCACCCGGTACTGCCGCCGTGCCACGATGTCGAGCACCAGCGTCAGGACACCGAAGAACGCGACGAAGTAGAGCCCCGACCACTTCGTCGCGCACGCCAGCCCGAGCAGCACACCGGCACCGAATCGCCACCACCGCACCCCGAGCCGCGGCCCCCAGGGCGTCTCGGCGATCCGCCCCTCGAGCAGCGCGACGTGCATCCGCTCGCGGACCTGGTCGCGGTCGACCATCAGGCAGCCGAACGCCGCGACCACGAACACGGTGAGGAATCCGTCGAGCAGCGCGGTGCGCGAGGTGACGAACGTGACGCCGTCGGCGATCAGCAGCAGCCCGGCGATGCCCCCGACGGCCGTCGAACGGCTGATGCGCCGCGCGATCCGGGCCACGAGCAGGATCAGCACCACCCCGCACACCGCGCCGGAGAACCGCCAGCCCACCCCGGTGTATCCGAACAGCGCCTCGCCGATCGCGATCAACTGCTTGCCGACGGGCGGGTGCACCACCAGCCCGTAGCCGGGGTTGTCCTCGACGCCGTGGTTGTGCAGCGCCTGCCAGGCCTGCGGCGCGTAGTGCTTCTCGTCGAAGATCGGTGTGCCCGCGTCGGTGGGCGAGCCGAGATTGAGGAACCGGGTGAGCGCGGCCAGGGCCGTGATCACCGCCGTCATGGCCCAGCCCTGCAGCCGGTCGACGGGTCCGAAGTCGGCCAACGGCATCAGAGGGGCGGGGCTGATGACCGGAACCGCGCGCGGAGCGTCGGTGGCGGGGGCGGTCACGCCTTCAGATCGTAGGCTGTTGGTCATGACCGCCGGTCGTCTGCTGCTCGGCGCCACCCCCCTCGGCCAGCCCGGCGACGCCTCGGAGCGGCTCGTGAACGCGCTCGCGCGGGCGGACGTCGTTGCCGCCGAGGACACCCGCAGGGTCCGCCAGCTCGCCCAGGCACTCGGCGTGCGGCCCGTCGGCAAGGTGCTCAGCCTCTTCGACCAGAACGAGGCGTCACGCGTTCCATCGCTGGTGGAGGCGATCAAGTCGGGCGCGACGGTGCTGGTGGTCAGCGACGCCGGGATGCCGCTGATCAACGACCCCGGCTACCGCCTGGTCAGCGCCTGCATCGAAGCCGGCGCGCCGGTGCACTGCCTGCCGGGCCCCTCCGCGGTGACGACGGCGCTGGCGGTCTCCGGGCTGCCCGCGGACCGGTTCTGCTTCGAGGGCTTCCCACCGCGCAAGCAGGTCGCGCGGACCGCCTGGCTGCGGGCGCTGAGCACCGAGCAGCGCACCTGTGTGTTCTTCGAATCGCCCCGCCGGCTGCCCGACACCCTGCGCGACGCCGTCGACGCGCTCGGCGGCGACCGCAGGGCGGTGGTCTGCCGGGAGCTGACGAAGACCCACGAGGAGGTCAGGCGCGGCACGCTGGCCGAACTCGTCGACTGGGCCGCCGACGGTGTGCTGGGGGAGATCACGGTCGTCCTCGCGGGTGCGGTGCCGTCCGCCGATCTGGACACGCTCGTCGCCGACGTCAACGACCGTGTCGCGGCGGGCGCGCGCGTGAAGGATGCGTGCGCGGAGGTGATCGCCGCCAACCCCGGGGCTCCGTCGCGGCGTGAGCTCTACGACGCGGTGTTGCGCTCACGCGGCTAGGACCGGTCGGCGGTGACCGCCACGGCCGGGCCTTCGCGCGGCTCCGCCGAACCCGAGCCGACGATGGACGCGGCCTTGTGCAGGCACTCGTCCCATTCGCGGTCGGGATCGGAGTCGGCGGTGATGCCGCCGCCGACGCCGAGCACCGCGGACCCGTCGGCGCCGAACTCGACGGTCCGGATCGCGACGTTCAGCTCGCACCCGGCTGCCGGTGAGGCCAGACCGATTGTGCCGCAGTAGATTCCGCGTCGATTGTGTTCCCACTTCCGCAGTAGGCTGCGCGCCCGGCCCTTCGGGGTGCCGGTGACCGACGCCGGTGGGAAGGTCGCGTCGAGCACGTCGGCCATCGGCAGGCCGGTGTCGACCTGTGCGGTGACCGTCGAGACCAGATGCCAGACCCCGGGCGCCGGCCGGACGGTCAGCAGTTCGGGCACCGTCACGGTTCCGGTTCGGGCCACCCGGCCGAGGTCGTTGCGGACCAGGTCGACGATCATGATGTTCTCCGCCACGTCCTTGACCGAGTTCCGCAGTTCGGACGGATCCGCCCAGGACGGCAGGGTGCCCTTGATCGGGCTGGAGGTCACCGCGGTACCGCGGCGGCGCAGGAACAGCTCCGGCGACAACGACGCCACCGCGCCCCAGTCGCCCGCCAGGTAGGCGGCGCGGGCCGGGGTGGTGCGGCGCACGGTGTCGACGAAGAAGTCCAGTGGGGACCCGTGCAGGCGTCCGGTGAACTGCGTGCACACGCAGGCCTGGTAGACCTCGCCGGCTGCGATCGCCGCGAGGCAGTCGGTCACGCCCTTGCGGTGGGCGTGGCGGTCCGGCGCCGTCCAGTCGACTCCGGCGGTCGACGGCGCCGCCGGCCGCCGCGCGGCATCCAGTGCCCATGCGGGAGCCGTTGCGTCGCAGAGGCTTTCGTACCACCAGCAGCCCTCGCGGTCGCGTCGCAGGACACAGTCCGACCAGCCGCCCGCCGCCGCGGGGATACGCGGTCCTGCGCCGTCGGCGCCCGGATCCGGATAGGACAGGTAGCCGAACCACCCGCCACCGACGGCCCGTCCGGCGCCGGGCGCCACCTCGAACACCGAGGTGGCCTCGACGGGCGCGATCACCACCGAGGGGGCGATCACGGCCGTGGCGCCGAACCAGTCGCCGAGCAGCGCCGCGGGCAGCGGCAGGCCGAGTGCCGCTCCCGACGAGGCGACCGCGGCGAGCACCGCGGGCGCGTCGCCGAGGTCGCCGAGCCGCTCGATCCGCACCGCCTCAGCTTCTCAAATCGTGCGCGTGATCTCCCGCGGGACGTCCGCGCCGACCAGCTTGTCCGGGTTGCGCATCGCATAGAAGTGGCTGATCCGGCCGTCGACGACCTCGGCGATCACGATGCCCTCGAAACTGTCGCCGAGGTAGAGCTTCAACGCGGGGGCGTTGTTGTAGACGGCCGGTTCGACGCGGCCGCCTTCCCCGGCCATCCGCATCAGGCCGAGGACCAGCTTGCGGACCCGATCGGCGCCGCTCACCGGACGGCGCGCCGCGCTCCGCTTGCCCGCGCTGTCGGCGGTCCACACCACGTCGGGCGCCAGCAGCTCCATCAGGCCGTCGACGTCGCCGGTCGACGCCGCGACGAAGAACCGCATGGTGATCTCCGACGAGGTCTTCGGATCGACCGGCTCGAAACGCTTGCGGCGCGACTGGACGTGCTCGCGGGCGCGGTGCGCCATCTGTCGCACCGCGGCCGTCGACTTGCCGACGGCCGCGGCGATCTCGTCGTGCCCGAACCCGAACACCTCGCGCAGCACGAACACGGCGCGCTCGTCGGGGGTGAGCGTCTCGAGCACCACCAGCATCGCCATCGACACCGACTCGGCGAGCACCACGTCGGCCTCGGCGTCTCTGCTGTCCACCAGCAGCGGTTCGGGTAACCACGGACCGATGTAGTCCTCCCGCCTGCGGGATTGGGCCCGCAGCGCGTTGAGGGCCTGCCGGGTGACGAGCTGGGCGAGGTAGGCCTTCGTGTCCTGCACCGTCGACAGGTCCACCTCCGCCCAGCGCAGGTAGCTCTCCTGCAGCACATCGTCGGATTCGGTTGCGCTACCGAGGATCTCGTAGGCGATCGTGAACAGCAGCGGCCGCAGCAGCGTGAACCGTTCGGCGTGGTCGTTCACGGCACCGGCACTTCTGGGCCGCTCATGGCGAGCCGTCGCTCGCGGTTGCCGCCCTTGAGCCAGAAGTAGCTGCCCGGTTTGCGCGCCTCGCGGGACAGGAACGAGACCGTGCCCTTGCAGACGGTCTCCTTGACGGAGGCGGCGACCCGCCCACCGATGTGCAGCGGCATCACCCGGTCGTCGAGGTGCGCGAGCTGGATGAGCCCGGCCTTGCGCCCCAGGCTGATGCACTGGCCGGTGAACGCCTGGTTCAGCACCTTGGGCTCGGCGCCGGCGATGCGGCTCAGCACGGTGTTGGCGGCCTGTGCGCCCAGCGGGATGGCGGCCTGGCAGCTCATGCGCAGCGGGAGGTTCGACGGTGCCGACGCATCGCCCGCCGCGACGATGCGGTCGTCGTCGACGCTGGTGAGGGTCTCGTCGGTGAGCAGCCGGCCGATGCGGTCGGTGGCCAGGCCGCTGCGCGCGGCGAGGTCGGGCACTCCGAAACCCGCCGTCCAGACGGTGACCGCGCCGGGCAGCCGGCGGCCGTCGGAGAGCGTCACCGCATCGTGGTGCACCTCGGTGACCACGGCACCCGGCCCGTCGAGCACGGTCACGCCGAGCTTGGCGAACCGCCTGTCGGCCGTCCGCCGTCCCGCGGTGCTCAGGTAGGGGCCCAGGACGCTGCCGCACACCAGGGTGACCCGACGGCCCTGCTCGGCGAGTTCGGCGGCCATCTCCATCCCCGTCGGCCCCGCGCCCACCACGACGATCGGCGCGTCGGGTGCGGCGCCGGCGACGGCGGCGCGCAGCGGTTCGCCGTGTTCGTATTCGGAGATCGGGTGGGCGGATTCGGCGGCCCCTGGCACCTCGAGCGCGGCGCCGGTGCTGCCGACCGCGTAGATCAGGTAGTCGTAGTCGACCGTGCCCCCGGACGCGAGGTCCACCCGACGGGCCGCCGCGTCGATCCGGTGCGCCGAGTCGACGACGAGTTCGATGCCCTCGCCGAGCACGGAGCCGAAGTCGACGACCGCGTCATCGGATCCGGTCACCAACTGGTGCAAGCGGATCCGCTCGACGAACTGCGGTCGCGGGTTGATGAGCGTGACGGCGACATCGCCGTCGAGGCGCAGATGGTTGGCGGCCATCACACCGGCATAACCACCGCCGACAACGACGACGTGGGTTTTCTGTCCTCCTCGCGTGCGGTGGGTCCTGGCTTCGGTCATTCTCTGTCTCCTCCGGTCATCCGGCTCCATCGCCGGTCTGTCCTCGAGACACCGCGACGCGTAGGAGTGTGACAGTTCGGACGCCGAATGTGAGCCAGGTCACCTAGATGAGGCCGAGGGCGAGCATCGCGTCGGCCACCCGGGTGAAACCGGCGATGTTCGCGCCGGCCACGTAGTTGCCCGGTTGCCCGTACTCGTCGGCGGTCTGCAGGCAGCGGTCGTGGATGCGGCCCATGATCTCGGCCAGTTTGTCCTCGGTCTCGTCGAAGGTCCACGAATCGCGGGACGCGTTCTGCTGCATCTCCAGCGCGCTGGTCGCCACCCCGCCGGCGTTGACGGCCTTCCCCGGGGCGAAGACGGTCCCCGCCTCGGCGAAGAGTTTGACCGCCTCGGGCGTACACGGCATGTTCGCGCCCTCGGCGACGATGCGGCAGCCGCCCTTGACCAGTTTCGCCGCGTCGGCGCCGTTGATCTCGTTCTGGGTGGCGCTGGGCACCGCGATGTCGCATTCGATGTCCCACACGTTGCCCTGCACGAAATGTGCTCGGCCGCCGCGCATCTCGGCGTAGTCCGAGACGCGGCCGCGCTGGACCTCCTTGACCTCCTTGAGCACCGCCAGATCGATGCCGTCCGGGTCGACGACGTAACCGTCGGAGTCCGAACACGCGATGACCGTGCCGCCGAGCTGCTGGATCTTCTCGATCGCGTAGACGGCCACGTTGCCCGATCCGGAGACCACCGCGCGCTTGCCCTCGAAGGATTCGCCGCGGGCCTTGAGGATGTCGGCGATGAAGTACACGGTCCCGTAGCCGGTGGCCTCGGTGCGGACCTGCGATCCGCCCCACGTCATGCCCTTGCCGGTCAGCACACCGGATTCGTAGCGGTTGGTGATGCGCTTGTACTGACCGAAGAGATAGCCGATCTCGCGCATGCCGACGCCGATGTCGCCGGCGGGCACGTCGGTGTACTCGCCGATGTGGCGGTACAGCTCGGTCATGAACGACTGGCAGAACCGCATGATCTCGCCGTTCGACCGGCCCTTGGGGTCGAAGTCCGAGCCGCCCTTGCCGCCGCCGATGGGCATGCCGGTCAGCGAGTTCTTGAAGATCTGCTCGAACCCCAGGAACTTCACGATGCCCAGATACACCGACGGGTGGAACCGCAAGCCACCCTTGAACGGGCCCAGCGCCGAGTTGAACTCGACGCGGAATCCGCGGTTCATCTGGACGGTGCCGCTGTCGTCGACCCACGGCACCCGGAACAGGATCTGCCGCTCCGGTTCGCACAGCCGGCGGATGACCGCGGCGTCGGCGTACTCCGGATGTTTGGCCACCACCGGTCCCAGGCTCTGCAGCACCTCGTAGACGGCCTGATGGAATTCGGTCTCGCCGGGGTTGCGCCGTGCGACCTCTTCGTAGATGTCCTGAAGGTTCTCGTGCAGCCCGTTCATGCTTCCTCCACCTGGTACCTCGGGAACACCCCAACGGGCTTCGGCAGTGCGGTGCCCGGGGTCAGGCGTGCCGAAACGGTGGCGAAGGTGCGCCGATCGGCCGGCTGGCCGAGCAGGTCGAGCAGAGTCGCAGATGAGTCCGGCATCACCGGCTGGGTGAGCAGTGCGGCGATCCGCACCGTCTCGAGCGTCGTGTACAGCACGGTGCGGAAGCGGACCTGGTCGGCGGCGGCCTCCGACTTCCGCAGCACCCACGGTTCCTGGGCCGAGAAGTAGCGGTTGGCCGCGCCGAGCACCGACCAGATCGCCTCCAGCGCCAGGTGCATCGCCTGGTCGTCGAAGTGGCGGCGGACCCGGTCCAGCAGCGCGTCGGCGGTCTCGAGCAGCGCGAGGTCCTCGGCGGTGAACTCGCCCGGCTCCGGCACGGCGCTGCCGAGGTTCTTGGCCACCATCGACAGGGAGCGCTGCGCGAGGTTGCCCAATTCGTTGGCCAGGTCGGCGTTGATGCGGCCGATGATGGCGTCCTCGCTGTAGCTGCCATCCTGGCCGAACGGCACCTCGCGCAGGAAGAAGTAGCGCACCTGGTCGAGGCCGAACGTGTCGACGAGGTTCACCGGGTCGACGACGTTGCCGATCGACTTGCTCATCTTCTCGCCGCGGTTGAGCAGCCAGCCGTGCGCGAAGACTTTGCGCGGCAGGTCGATTCCCGCCGACATCAGGAACGCGGGCCAGTAGACGGTGTGAAACCGGATGATGTCCTTGCCGATCATGTGCAGATCGGCCGGCCAGTAGCGCTGGAACGCCTCCGAGGAGGTGTCCGGGTAGCCGACGCCGGTGAGGTAGTTGGTCAGCGCGTCCACCCAGACGTACATGACGTGGTCGGGGTGGTCGGGCACCGGCACGCCCCAGTCGAACGTGGTGCGGGAGATCGACAGGTCGCGCAGTCCGCCGGAGACGAAGCTGACGATCTCGTTGCGCCGGACGTCGGGCTGGATGAAGTCGGGATGGGCCTCGTAATGGGCGAGCAGCCGGTCGGTGTAGGCCGACAGCTTGAAGAAGTAGGTCTGCTCCTCGGTCCACGTCACCGGGGCGCCGGTTTCGGTGGCGATGCGAACACCGTCTTCGCGCAGCGTCGTCTCACCCTCGGTGAAGAACCGTTCGTCGCGCACCGAATACCAGCCGGAGTAGGCGTCGAGATAGATGTCGCCGGCGGCGTTCATCCGCTGCCAGATGTCCTCGGACGCCCGGTAATGGTCGGTGTCCGAGGTCCGGATGAACCGGTCGAAGGAGATGTTGAGCTTCTCCTGCAGCCGCTGGAACACATCCGAGTTGCGCCGAGCCAGGTCGGCGACGGGCACGCCGAGCGCCGTGGCCGTCTCGGCCATCTTCTGCCCGTGTACGTCGGTGCCGGTCAGGTAGCGCACGTCATATCCATCGAGCCGCTTGAACCGGGCGATCGCATCTGTGGCGATGTACTCGTAGGCGTGGCCGACGTGCGGATCGCCGTTGGGGTAGGCGATCGCGGTGGTGATGTAGAACGGCTGACTCATTTGGGTTCACCTTATGGTGTGGGGCGTGAGTCGATCGAACCGTCCGGCGCCGCCCGCTCCCGAGCCGCTGACGCCGCTGATCGACGCGCACACCCATCTCGACGCCTGCGGCGCGCGCGACGCCGACGACGTGCGGGCGGCCCTGGACCGCGCGGGCGCGGTCGGGGTGCAGGCCGTCGTGACCATCGCCGACGACCTGGCCGCCGCGCGCTGGGCCACCCGGGCCGCCGAGTGGGACGACCGGGTGTACGCGGCGGTGGCGCTGCACCCCACCCGTGCCGGGGCGCTCACCGACGAGGCGAAGGCTGAGATCGAGCGGCTCGCCGCCCACCCGCGGGTGGTGGCGGTGGGGGAGACGGGGCTGGATCTGTACTGGCCCGGCAAGCTCGACGGATGCGCTGAACCGGACGTGCAGCGGGAGGCGTTCGCCTGGCACATCGACCTCGCCAAGCGGATCGGCAAGCCGCTGATGATCCACAACCGCGACGCCGACGCCGCCGTCCTCGACGTGCTCGCCGCGGAGGGCGCCCCGGAGACGGTGATCTTCCACTGCTTCTCCTCCGACGCCCAGATGGCGCGCACGTGCGTCGAGGCGGGCTGGCTGCTGAGCCTTTCGGGAACCGTGAGCTTCCGGAACGCTCATGCGCTGCGAGAGGCCGCGCACCTCATCCCGGGCGGACAGTTGCTCGTCGAAACCGATGCCCCTTTCCTCACCCCGCACCCGTACCGCGGCGCGCCCAACGAGCCGTACTGCCTGCCGTACACCGTGAGGGCGCTCGCGGAGGTCCGTGACCAGCCGGCTGAGGAGTTGGCTCAGCAAACAGCCGACAACGCCATCGGCGCATACCGGCTCGCAGCAAGTTGATCTCAGTAAAGGAGTTCGTTACCGTCTTGTGATCATAAGCGGACTTAGCGACGCATTTTTGAAACGTTTGTACCAAAACAGGGATTGAACCGACTTGACTGCTCTGAACAGGCTGCACGAGGCGCGTTCGCCCATGCTGCGCATCATCGTGGGCGCACTGCTGGTGGCGTTGACCTTCGCGGGCGGGTATGCCGTCGCCGCTCACAAGACCGTCACCCTCTCGGTGGACGGCACCGAGACCACGGTGTCGACGATGAAGTCGCGGGTGATCGACGTCGTCCAGGAGAACGGCTTCGAGGTCGGCGACCGCGACGACCTCTTCCCCGCCGGTGACGCCGAGGTGCGCGAGTCCGAGACCATCGTGCTGCGGCGCAGCCGGCCGCTGGACATCTCGCTCGACGGTCAGCACACGAGGCAGGTGTGGACCACGGCGTCGACGGTCGACGAGGCGCTGGCGCAACTGAAGATGACCGACAGCGCCCCGGCCGCCGCCTCGCGCGCCAGCCGGGTGCCGCTCGGCGGGATGTCGCTTCCGGTCGTCACTCCCAAGACCGTCCAGATCGACGACGGCGGGGCGATCAGCACGGTGCGCCTGGCCGCGCCGAACGTGGCCGGTCTGCTCGACGCCGCGGGCGCACCGCTGCAGCAGCGGGACAAGGTCGTGCCGGCCGCGTCGGCCCCGGTGGTCGACGGGATGCAGATCCAGATAACTCGGATCCGGGTCGAGAAGGTCACCGAGCGGCTTCCGCTGCAGCCGGCCGACACCCGCATCGAGGACGTCGAACTCAACATGAGCCGTCAGATCGTCGAAGATCCGGGCAGCCCCGGCGTTCAGGACGTAACCTTTGCTATTTCAAAGGTGAACGGCGTCGAGACCGGCAGGCTGCCAGTAGCCAATGTCGTTGTTTCACCTGCAAGGAACGCCGTTCTGCGGGTTGGCGCCAAGCCCGGTACGGAGGTCCCCCCGGTGCGTGCCGCGGCGACGTGGGACGCCCTCGCACAGTGCGAAGCCGGAGGTAATTGGTCCATCAATACCGGTAACGGATATTTCGGTGGCGTCCAATTTGATCAAAACACCTGGGAGCGCAACGGGGGTCTGCGGTATGCTCCGAGGGCAGATCTGGCAACAAGAGAAGAACAGATCGCGATTGCTGAGGTCACGCGGGCAAGGCAAGGCTGGGGAGCCTGGCCCACGTGTAGTGGAAGGTTGGGGGCGTCGTGACAATCCGACTACTCGGGCGCACCGAGATCCGGCGCCTTGCGAAGGACATCGATTTCCGCCCGCGCAAGTCGTTCGGGCAAAACTTCGTCCATGACGCCAACACGGTGCGCCGGATCGTCTCGGCCTCCGGTGTGCATCGCCACGATCACGTCCTCGAGGTGGGGCCCGGCCTCGGCTCGCTGACGCTGGCGCTGCTCGACCGCGGTGCGCACGTGACGGCGGTGGAGATCGATCCGCTTCTGGCGCAACAGCTTCCCACCACGATCGCCGATCACTCGCACAGCGAGATCAACCGGCTGACGGTGCTCAACCAGGACATCCTGACGCTGATGCCGTCGGATCTGGAGAACCAGCCGACCGCACTGGTCGCCAACCTGCCGTACAACGTCGCGGTGCCCGCGCTGCTCCATCTGCTCGCCGAGTTCCCGACGATCCGGTCGGTCATGGTCATGGTCCAGGCGGAGGTGGCCGAGCGGCTCGCCGCCGACCCCGGCGGCAAGGACTACGGCGTGCCGAGCGCGAAGGTGCGGTTCTACGGCAACGTCCGCCGCTACGGGATGGTGTCCCCGACGGTCTTCTGGCCCATCCCGCGGGTGTACTCCGGTCTGGTCCGCATCGACCGCTACGAGACGTCCCCGTGGCCGACCGACGCCGATTTCCGTGCCCAGGTCTTCGATCTGATCGACGTGGCGTTCGCGCAGCGCCGCAAGACGTCGCGCAACGCGTTCGCCGAGTGGGCCGGCTCGGGCAACGAGTCCGCGCGCCGGCTGCTGGCGGCCAGCATCGACCCGTCGCGACGGGGTGAAACCCTTGCGATCGCGGACTTCGTCCGGTTGCTGCAGCGCTCCGGCGAGGCCGAGGAGCAGGTGCGCGTCCAGTAGTGCCGGATTCGGTCGCGGCTGGAGTTTGCGCCGCTCACATGCGGCGTTAGTGTCGAGCGGTGCGCAACGGCAACACCGCCTCCGAGTGGGTTCCCACCGGGTCGGTCACCGTGCGGGTGCCCGGCAAGGTGAACCTGTTCCTGGGCGTCGGTGACCTGCGCGACGACGGCTACCACGACCTGACCACGGTCTTCCACGCCGTATCCCTGCTCGACGAGATCACCGTCTCGACCGCGGACACGCTGTCGGTGGAGCTGGCCGGCGAAGGCATGGAGTCGCTGCCCACCGACGACCGCAACCTCGCCTGGAAAGCGGCCGAGCTGATGGCCGACCACGTCGGCCGATCGCCCGACGTGGCGATCTCGATCGAGAAGTCGATACCGGTGGCCGGCGGAATGGCCGGCGGCAGCGCCGACGCCGCCGGCGTACTGGTCGCGATGAACCATCTGTGGGAGCTCGGCGTACCTCGGCGCGATCTGCACGCGATGGCCGCCGAACTGGGCAGTGACGTGCCGTTCGCGCTGCACGGCGGTACCGCGTTGGGCACCGGCCGCGGCGAGGAGCTCGCGACGGTCCTGGCCCGCAGCACCTTCCACTGGGTGCTCGCGTTCGCGAAGAAGGGGCTGTCCACGCCGAAGGTGTTCGGTGAGCTCGACCGGCTGCGCGCGTCGGCCGGCGGGGCGAGGTCCGAACCCGCCCGGCTGGGTGATCCGGAGCCGATGCTGGCCGCGCTGGCGTCCGGGGACGCCGATCAGCTGGCCCCGCTGCTCGGCAACGACCTGCAGGCGGCCGCACTGAGTCTCTATCCGGAGCTGCGGCGGACGCTGCGCGCCGGACTGGATGCCGGTGCCCTGGCCGCGATCGTGTCCGGTTCGGGGCCGACGTGCGCGTTCCTGTGCGCATCGTCGCCCGGGGCGATCGACGTCGGCGCCCGGCTGGCCGGTGCGGGGGTGTGCCGGACCGTGCGGGTGGCCAGCGGCCCCGTGCAGGGAGCCCGGGTGGTGCCCGCACCGTCGTCATCGGTGTGAGGTCATTGCGACCGGAAAGTGTGACCCACGCCTCAATCGTCGCGACGGTTTGGCAGGTTACTTAAGGGTCTCTTAAGATGGTCCGCGGTGAAAGCTAGCGGTCGAGCGGACGCGTGTCCTTTCCCCGCCGGCGCCGTCGGCGGGTCACCGTGTGATCCCACCGGACCCGATCGGGCCGCAAAGCACGCCCGGGCCGATCGTCCATCACCGTTTCGATACCCAACTGCTCCTCAATCGTGTGCGCGTGCCTACTCGGCAACGTGCGTGAACAGGCGGAGCATGAAAAGCCGGGCAGTGGCGCCGGTCCACAGGAGGATGTCGTGAGCAGGTTCACCGAGAAGATGTACCGCAACGCGCGAACCGTGAGCACCGGCATGGTGACCGGCGAGCCGCACGACCCGATCCGCCACACCTGGGGCGAGGTGCACGAACGGGCCCGCCGCATCGCCGGTGGACTGGCCGAGGCCGGTGTCGGCCTCGGGGACGCCGTGGGTGTGCTGGCCGGCTTCCCGGTCGAGATCGCCCCGACCGCCCAGGGGCTGTGGATGCGCGGTGCGAGCCTGACGATGCTGCACCAGCCCACCCCGCGCACCGACCTCGCGATGTGGGCCGAAGACACCATGAACGTCATCGGCATGATCGAGGCGAAGGCGGTCATCGTCTCCGAGCCGTTCGTGGTCGCGATCCCGGTGCTCGAGGAGAAGGGGATCAAGGTCCTCACCGTCACCGACCTGCTGGCCGCCGAGCCGATCGACCCCATCGAGGTGGGCGAGGACGATCTGGCGCTGATGCAGCTGACGTCGGGGTCGACGGGGTCGCCGAAGGCCGTGCAGGTCACGCACCGCAACATCCACTCCAACGCCGAGGCGATGTTCATCGGCGCCGAGTACGACGTCGACAACGACGTCATGGTCAGCTGGCTGCCCTGTTTCCACGACATGGGCATGGTCGGCTTCCTCACGATCCCGATGTACTTCGGCGCCGAACTTGTCAAGGTCACGCCGATGGACTTCCTGCGCGACACTCTGCTGTGGGCCAAGCTCATCGACAAGTACAAGGGCACGATGACGGCGGCGCCGAACTTCGCCTACGCGCTGCTGGCCAAGCGGCTGCGCCGCCAGGCCAAGCCGGGCGACTTCGACCTGTCCACGTTGCGCTTCGCGCTCTCGGGGGCGGAGCCGGTCGAGCCGGCCGACGTCGAGGACCTGATCGACGCAGGCAGGCCGTTCGGGCTCAAGCCCGAGGCCATCCTGCCCGCCTACGGCATGGCCGAGACCACGCTCGCCGTGTCGTTCTCGCCGTGCGGCGCGGGTCTGGTCGTCGACGAGGTCGACGCCGACCTGCTGGCCGCGCTGCGCCGCGCCGTGCCCGCCACCAAGGGCAACACCAAGCGACTGGCCGATCTGGGCCCGCTGCTCACCGATCTCGAAGCCCGCGTCATCGACGAGAACGGCAACGTCATGCCGCCTCGCGGGGTGGGCGTCATCGAACTGCGCGGCGAATGCGTCACACCGGGCTACATGACCATGGGTGGATTCATCCCGGCCCAGGACGACCACGGCTGGTACGACACCGGCGACCTCGGCTACATCACCGAGGACGGCCACGTCGTGGTCTGCGGGCGCGTCAAGGACGTGATCATCATGGCCGGGCGCAACATCTACCCGACCGACATCGAACGCGCGGCGGGCCGCGTCGAGGGTGTCCGTCCGGGTTGCGCCGTCGCGGTGCGACTCGATGCCGGACACTCGCGGGAGACGTTCGCCGTGGCCGTGGAGTCGAACGCCTGGCAGGATCCCGCCGAGGTGCGCCGCATCGAGCATCAGGTGGCCCACGAGGTCGTGGCCGAGGTCGAGATGCGTCCGCGCAATGTCGTGGTGCTCGGACCGGGCAGCATCCCGAAGACCTCCTCGGGCAAGCTGCGCCGCGCCAACTCGGTCTCGCTGGTCATGTAGTCCCGCGACGGCCGCCGTGAGTGTGGCGGCGTGGGGCCCTGTCCAGCGTGACGGGTGGCAGGTACTCGGCGACGAGGGTGCGCCGCCACCAGATCCGCTCGTGCACCAGCTCGTGCCACGTGGTGAACCGGTACTCGTAGAGCCGGGCCCGCACATATCGCGGCGGCGAATTGGGGAACGGGTTGTGCCGCAGCAGACGCAGTGTCGCCTCGTCGTTGCGTAGCAGCCGAATGATGAACTCGCCGAACCAGTCCCGCGCGTAGGCCGGGCTCAGCGCAACGAACCACATCAGCCAGTCCAGACGCAGATGGTAGGGCGCCCACTGGCGCGGGAGCCGGTGCGGGTCACCCGGCTTGCCCTTGAATCCGTACTCCTTCCACGCGGTGTGGTCGGTGATCTCCGCGTCGTCGGTCCCCTCGATCACCACCTCGTTCCGGACGCGGCTGATGCTGCCGAATGCGCCGTAGGTGTTCATCACGTGATACGGGTTGAACGCCGCGTTCATACGCTGTCGGGTCGAGACCATGTTGCGCACCGGCCAGTAGCTCATGACCACGGCCGCCGCGGCGGCCGCGGTCACCAGCGCCGCGAACCACACCGGTGTGTCCGGCTGGGCGGGCGGACCCGTCACCGGCAGCACCGACGCGAAGGCCGCGTCGTCGAGCGCACTGACGGCGAGGACGATCGTGATCCAGTTGAGCCAGGCGAAATTGCCGGAGAGCACCAGCCACAGCTGGGTGACGATGACGATCGCCGCGGCCACGCTCGCCACCGGTTGCGGGGCGAAGAGCGCGAAGGGGACGATGAGCTGGGCGACGTGGTTACCGGCGACCTCGACCCGATGCAGGGGTCTCGGCAGATGGTGGAAGAACCAGCTCAACGGACCCGGCATCGGCTGAGTCTCGTGGTGATAGTCCAGGCAGGTCAGGTCGCGCCAGCACCGGTCGCCGCGAAGTTTGATCAGGCCCGCGCCGAACTCCACCCGGAAGACCAGCCAACGGGCGAGCACGATCGCCAGCAGCGGTGGCGCCGTCTCATCGTTGCCGAGCAGGAGCGCCACCAGCCCCCCCTCCAAAAGGACTGACTCCCAACCGAATCCGTACCATCGCTGACCGACGTTGACGATGGACAGGTAGAGCGCCCAGATCACCAGCCACATGACCGTCGCCGCCGGGAGGGGAACCAGATCGGTGACGCCGGCGACCATCGCCGCGGACACGGCCGCGCCGAACCAGCAGACCGCGGCGAACAGACGGTCGGAGTAGCGGATGTGGAAGATGCTGGGCGCGGCCCGGAACGACACGCGCGCCACGTAGGCCGGGACGGGGAGCATGCCGCGTTCGCCGATCAACGCCCGGAACTGTCGCGCCGCAGCGATGAAGGCGATCAGGTAGATCGCCGCGACACCGCGCTGGAGGACCTCTCTGGCCAGCCGGTACTCGGGTGCTACGAACCACTGGGCGTCCACTTCGGGTACTCCTGAGACGACGGCCTGCTCCTCCCGTGTACCCATCATGCGCTGCGTACAGCCGGTCGTCCGAAAGTCATTCGCCCCGCGTCGGTGGTCGCGGTTACCGTCGTGGCATGACACCGGCAATCGAAGCGATCGACCTGGTGAAGCGCTTCGGCGACCAGACGGCCGTCGACCACGTCAGCTTCTCGGTGCCCGCGGGTACCGTGCTCGGGTTGCTCGGCCCCAACGGTGCGGGCAAGACCACCACCGTGCGGATGATGACGACGCTCACCCGGCCCTCCGGCGGGACGGCGCGGGTCGCCGGATTCGACGTCGTGCGCGAACCCGACGAGGTGCGCCGCCACATGGGGCTGACCGGTCAGGTCGCCACCGTCGACGAACTGCTCACCGGCCGGGAGAACATCCGGATGATCGGCGGGCTCTACGGCATCCGGCGCAAGGACCTGGCCCGGATGGGCGACGAACTGCTGGAGCGGTTCTCGATCGACCACGCCGCCGACCGGGTGGTGAAGTCCTACTCCGGGGGGATGCGCCGCAGGCTGGACCTCGCGGTCAGCCTGCTCGCCGCGCCGCCGGTGCTGTTCCTCGACGAACCGACGACCGGGCTGGACCCGCGCAGCCGCAGCGAGCTGTGGGAGGTGCTGCGCGGTCTCGTCGAGGGCGGCACCACGCTGCTGCTGACCACCCAGTACCTCGAGGAGGCCGACCAATTGGCCGACGACATCGTGGTGATCGACAAGGGCCGCATCATCGCCGAGGGTTCGCCGCTGGAGCTCAAACGGCAGGCCGGTAACGCCAGCCTGGTCGTGACGGTGGCCGACGGTGACGACCTGGCCGCGGCCCAGGCGCTGCTGGCGAAGACCGGCGCCGAGGTGTTCGTCGACCGGGGCGCCCGCCGGCTGACCGCGGCCGCCGACGGGCTGGCCGACATGGTCCGGGTCGCCGGCTGGCTACGCGACAGCGACATCGACGTCGACGACATCGGGCTGTCGCGGCCCAGCCTCGACGACGTGTTCCTGTCGCTCACCGGCCACCGCACCGAAGACGAGGAGGCCACCGCATGACCGCCGTCGAACCACGCCTGCAGCACCAGGCCCGGCGCCCGCTCACCCATCGCACCAATCTCGCGCAGCAGTCGTGGATCATGGTCAAGCGCAACATGATCCACACCAAGCGGATGCCGGAGATGTTGAGCGACGTGACCGCGCAGCCGATCATGTTCGTGCTGCTGTTCGCGTTCGTCTTCGGGGCGTCGATCACCAACACCGGCGGGGCGTCCTACCGCGAGTTCCTGCTGCCGGGGATCCAGGCGCAGACCATCGTGTTCTCCGCGTTCGTCGTGGCCTCCGGCATCACCGCCGACGTCGAGAAGGGCATCATCGACCGGTTCCGGTCACTGCCGATCTCGCGGTCCTCGGTGCTCATCGGGCGCAGTATCGCCAGCGTGATCCATTCGTCACTGGGGGTGGTCGTGATGGCGTTGACCGGTCTGGCGATCGGGTGGCGGATCCGGGGCAGTGTGGGCGAGACGGTGCTGGCGTTCGCGCTGCTGCTGTTGTTCGGGTTCGGGATGATCTGGTTCGGCATTCTGATCGGCTCGCTGATGCGCACGGTCGAGGCGGTCAACGGCGTCATGTTCACCGCGCTGTTCCCGATCACGTTCCTGGCCAACACGTTTGTGCCGACCGAGCCCATGCCGCACTGGCTCCGCGTGATCGCCGAATGGAATCCGGTGTCGTCGCTGGCGCAGGCCATGCGGGAACTGTGGGGCAACGGCGGCCCGGCCGCGCCGGATGCGCAGTTGCCGCTGCATCATCCGGTGCTGGCGACGGTGCTGTGGTCGCTGGCGCTGACGGCGGTGTTCGCGCCGTTCGCGCTGCGGGCCTACGCCAAGCGCACCGGAGGCTGAGCCCGCCGCTCGACCCCGAGTGTGCAATCGCGGCGTCTACCCGTCCCACACGACGTGGCCGTCGTCCCGCACGCGTGCGCCCGCCGCCACCGGATGCGGCGTCACCCTGCCGTCGTGCATGAGATGGCCGACCGCGGCGTCGAAGCGCAGCACCGCGACATCGGCCACCAGTCGGCGGTGGCAGCGCCACCACACGCTCTCGCTGCACATGACCGCGACTGTGCGGGAGGCGCTTTCGTCGAGTACCTCGCGCAGTGCCGCGTCGAACTCGGCGGTCCTGGTGTGCGTGGCGTAGGCGGCGAACTGGTCGACCTGCCACCACGGATCCAAGCGCGGGGCGTCGGCCGCAAGGCGCCGCCGCCCGCCCAGGCGTTCCTCCCACCGGTAGACGATCCCCGCGTCGGGCAACCAGGACCCCATCGCATCGCGGGACATGTCGGGGTGGGTGCGGCTGCCGGGGAAGCGGCGGATGTCGACGAGCGTCTGCACCCCGGCGCCGCGCAGCAGGTCGGTCAACTCCACGCCGGTGAGCCGACCGTGCCCGGCCGTCAGCAGCGTCATGGTCCCCATCCTTCGCGAGCAGACAGAGAATCGCCCGAATCCGCGAGGAATAGGGCGATTCTCCGTCTGCTCGCGGGGACGGGCCGGGTCATGCCCAGGCGTGCACGAGATTCTGCGCCGGCTCCAGCCCCTGCGCGATCAGCAGTTCGGTCGCGTCGGCGGCCTGTTCGCAGATCGTCGGCACCTCGGCCCGTTCGGGCGCGGTGAACGGTTCGAGCACGTACGTCGCCGGGTCTTTGCGGCCGGGCGGGCGGCCGACTCCCACGCGGACGCGCTGAAAATCCTTCGTGCCCAACGCCGCCGCCACCGACTTCAGGCCGTTGTGGCCCGCGACGCCGCCGCCGAACTTCAGCCGGATGCGGCCGAAGTCGATGTCGAGTTCGTCGTGGATGACGATGACGTCGGCGGGCGCCACCGAATAGAACTTCGCGAGGGGGCCGACGTTGCGGCCCGACTCGTTCATGTACGTGCGTGGCTTGGCCAGCACGACGGCCCTGCCCGCCAGGCGGCCGGTCGCGATGTCGGCGCCGGATTTCCGGTGCACCTTGTATCCCGATCCGATCCGCCCGGCCAGCAGATCCGCGACGACGAAGCCGACGTTGTGGCGGGTCTTGGCGTAGTTGGGCCCGGGGTTTCCCAGGCCCACCACCAGCAACGGGTCGGCCATGTCGTCTTACTCGGCCGATTCCTCGGCGGACTCGGCAGCCTCGCCCTCGGCAGCCTCGGCCTCGGCCTCGGCGACCTCCGCGGACTGCTCCTCGAGCGACGCGCCGCCGCCCTCGGCCTCGAGCTCCTAGGCGGTCGGCGCGCTGACGACGTTGACGACCAGGGTCTCCCGATCGGAGATCAGGGTGACGCCCGACGGCAGCTCCACCTGGCCAGCGGTGATCTGGGTGCCCTCCTCGGCGCCCTCGACCGACACGGTCAGCTGCTCGGGGATCGACAGGGCCTCGGCCTCGACCTCGATGGCGTTGGCCTCCTGGGTGACCAGCGCACCCGGGGTGGCCTCGCCCTCGACGACGACGGTGACCTCGACGGTGACCTTCTCACCGCGGCGCACGACCAGCAGGTCGGCGTGCTGGATGTTGCGGCGGATCGGGTGGATCTCGAGCGACTTGGTCAGCGCGAGCTGCTCGGTGCCGTCGATGTCGAGGGTCAGCACGGCGTTGGTGCCGGAGTGGCGCAGCACCGCGGCGAAGTCGCGGGCGTTGACCTCGAGGTGCTGCGGATCGGTGCCGTGGCCGTAGAGGACCGCGGGCACCTTGCCCTCGCGGCGGGCGCGACGGGAGGCGCCCTTACCGGTTTCGGTGCGGACGGCGGCGGTCAGCTTGTTCGGGGTGGAGGCCGCGTTCTTGGCCATGTTCTGTGCTCCTGTATGCCGGTGGTGGACACGGCAGGGGGAGGACAACAGCGTGAACAGTGTGTTCCCGTCGATAACGGTGGCCGGGCCACCCTCGCCGTGATGCGGCGTCGAGGTTACCGCAACCGGGTGGTGCATCAAAATTTCTGAGCGGGAAATTCAGAGCGGGAACGTGGTGCCGGTGAGCTGCTCGGACAGCGTCCACAGCGCGGCGGCCGTCTTCATGTCGCGGGCCAACGGGGTACGCCACACCGGGCCGGTCGGACCGCGCATCGCGAACCTCGGGCCGACGAACGTGTCCCCGGGCAGGTCCCGGGCGACCGCGTACAGCGTCTGACGGGCACCGAAGTCGGCGTCGGTCGCGAAGTACTTACCTCCGACGGCCATCACCGTGTCACCCAGTCTGCGACCGGACTGTCCCTGCAGGTTGGTGTGCGAATATCCCGGGTGGGCGGCCAGCGCCCGCACCGGTGAGCCGGCACGGCGCAGCCGGTTCTGCAGTTCGCTGGTGAACAGCAGGTTGGCCAGCTTCGACTGCCCGTAGGCCAGCCACGCGGAGTACGGCCGCGCCTTCCAGTTGAGATCGGCGAGGTTGATGCGGCCGAAGACGTGCATGAACGACGACACCGTCACCACACGGTCGGTGATCCTGGGCAGCAGCAGGTTGGTCAGCGCGAAGTGCCCGAGGTGGTTGGTGCCGATCTGGCTCTCGAACCCGTCGACGGTCCGCGCGTACGGCACCGCCATGATCCCGGCGTTGTTCACCAGCACGTCCACCCTGTCGGTGCCCGCCGCGAAGTCGCGGACAGACGCGAGGTCCTGCAGGTCGAGCTTGCGGACGGCGACGTTACCGGTCATGGTGGCCGCGGCCTCGTCGCCCTTGGCGGTGTTGCGCACCGCGAGCACGACGTCGGCGCCGACGCGCGCCAGCTCGCGGGCGGTGACCAGGCCGAGGCCGCTGTTGGCGCCGGTGACGATCACCGTGCGGCCGGAGAAGGAGGGAAGGTCGGCAGCGGTCCAGTCACTCATGGCTGCCACTGTATGCAGTTACTTTTTCGGCGCGACAGTGAACCCGGCGAGGATGGTCTCGATGTCCTTGCCGTGCTTCTCGGCCTCGTCGGCGAAGCTGGTCACCGTCAGCTGGACCAGGTAGCGCTGGTTGGCCGGCGGCGCCCCGGTTGCGATGACGATCCGGTTGTAGGTCTGCATCCGTTGGCCGTTGAGGTCGTAGGTGCCCTCGACCATCGCCGACGGCAGACCGCGCCAATTGTCCTGTGAGGCGTTGAGTTCCTTGAAGTTCTCCGACAGCCGGGCGTCGTCGTCGCCGTGTTTGATCGCCTCGGCGGGGTCGAACTGACCGGTGAGCTCCAACACCAGCAGCATCGCGATCGGATACGTGTCGCCCTTGGCGATGACGCGGGTGCCCGGTTCGAACTGGGTGCCGGGGTACGGCTGCCAGCCGGGCGGCGTCGGGATGCTCACGGTCAGGTCGGGCAGTTTCTCCGGGGCGACCGTGCGGCCGGTGACACCGGCTCCCTCCAGGTACTGCGCGATCGGAACCGGGGTCTCGGTGGGGGACTCCGACGGCGGGGGAGCACTGCTCGTGGTGCTCCAGAGCGCTTGGTAGTCAGGGGTTTCCGCGCCGCACGCGGTGGTGGCGAGGACCAGCAGCGCGGCTGCGGCCGCCGCGACGCGGCGAGGCGTCACAGGACCTCGCGCACCGCGTCGATCGGGCGGGCCAACCGGGTGCCCTTGTCCGTCACGACGAACGGCCGCTCGATGAGGATCGGGTGTTCGGCGAGCGCGTCGAGCAGCTCGTCGTCGGTCGCGTCGGCCAGATTCAGCTCCGCGTAGAGCGATTCACGTTTGCGGACCGCGGTGCGCACGTCGATGCCCGCGGCCTCGATCATCGCGGCGATCTGCTCCCGCGACGGCGGGGTCTTCAGGTACTGCACCACCTCGGGCTCGATCCCGCTCTCGCGCAACAAATCCAGTGTTTTGCGCGACGTCGAACACTTGGGGTTGTGGTAGATCCGTGCGTCCACGCTAGGCGGACCCGTCGAAAAGGCTTGTCACCGAACCGTTGTCGAACACCGCGCGGATGGTGTTGGCCAGCAGCGGAGCGATCGACAGCACGGTCAGCTGCGGGAACTGCTTGTCCTCGCCGATCGGCAGGGTGTTGGTGACGATGACCTCGCGGGCGCCGCATTCGGCGAGGCGTTCGCGCGCCGGATCCGACAGCACACCGTGGGTCGCGGCGATGATCACATCGTCCGCACCGTTCTGCTTGAGCAGCTTGACCGCTCCGGCGATGGTGCCGCCGGTGTCGATCATGTCGTCGGTGAGGACGCAGGTCTTGCCGCGCACGTCGCCGACCACGCGGTTGGACACCACCTGGTTCGGCACCAGCGGATCGCGGGTCTTGTGGATGAAGGCCAGCGGCGTGCCGCCCAGCGAGTCGGCCCACTTCTCGGCGACGCGGACGCGACCGGAGTCTGGGGAGACCACGACCATGTTCTCGCTCGGATAGTGCTCGGCGATGTAGCCGGTCAGCAGTTTCTGCGCCCGCATGTGGTCGACCGGACCGTCGAAGAAGCCCTGGATCTGGTCGGTGTGCAGGTCGACGGTGAGGATCCGGTTGGCGCCCGCGGTCTTGAGCAGGTCCGCGACCAGTCGGGCCGAGATCGGCTCGCGGCCCCGGTGCTTCTTGTCCTGCCGCGCGTACGGGTAGAACGGCAGGATCGCGGTGATCCGTTTGGCGCTGCCGCGCTTGAGCGCGTCGATCATGATGAGCTGTTCCATCAGGTGCTGGTTCAGCGGTGCCGGATGGGACTGCAGGACGAACGCATCGCAGCCGCGTACGGATTCGTCGAAGCGGACGAAGATCTCACCATTGGCGAAGTCGCGCGCGGTCTGCGCGGTCACCGGGGTGTCGAGCTCCTTGGCGACCTGTTCAGCCAGTTCCGGGTGCGCGCGGCCCGAGAAGAGCATCAGGTTCTTGCGGTTGTCGGTCCACTCGGTGCCCACTTGTGCGCCCTCGCCGGTCGGGGATCGTGTCGGCCCAATCGTACGTAGCGAATCTGGGTGCTCGTGCCCGGGTTGCCGGATCGCGAACAGAAGTGGTCGAGGTCACGACCCCTGGGAGTCGTCGGGGTGGCCGGGATCCCGCCCCGCTGCCTCGGCCCGTGCGCGCTCGGCCGCGCGTGCCGCGGCGGACCCGGGGCGTTTGCGCGCCACCCAGCCCTCGATGTTGCGTTGCGACCCCGACGAGACGGCCAGCGCGCCCGGCGGCACGTCCCGGCGGATCACCGTGCCCGCGCCGGTGTAGGCGCCGTCTCCGACGGTGACGGGCGCGACGAACATGGTGTCCGATCCGGTCCGCACGTGCGAGCCGATCGTCGTGCGGTTCTTGGTCTCGCCGTCGTAGTTGACGAACACACTCGACGCGCCGATGTTGCTGTGCTCGCCGATGTCGGCGTCGCCGACATAGGTGAGGTGGGGGACTTTGGTGCCCGCGCCCACCGTCGCGTTCTTGGTCTCGACGAACGCGCCGAGCTTGCCGTCGGCGCCCAGGACGGTGCCGGGCCGCAGATAGGTGAACGGACCCACGGTGGCGCCGTCGCCGATCACGGACTCCGAGCCGTGGGTGCGGACCACCGACGCCCCGTCGCCGACGGTGACGTCGGCGAGTGTGGTGTCGGGTCCGACCTCGCAGCGCCCGCCGACCCGGGTGCGGCCCAGTAGCTGGGTCCCGGGCCGGACGACGGTGTCGCGGCCGATGGTGACGTCGACGTCGATCCAGGTGGAGCCCGGATCGGTCACGGTGACACCGGCCCGCTGGTGGGCGGTGACGATACGACGGTTGAGTTCGGCGCCCAGCGCTGCCAGTTGGACGCGGTCGTTGACGCCGGCGACCAGGGCGCTGTCGTCGACATGCGTGGCCCGCACGCTCAGGCCGTCCTGACGGAAGATCGCAATGACGTCGGTGAGGTACAGCTCGTGCTGGGCGTTGTCCGACCCGAGCCGGCGCAACGCCGACCGCAGCGCGGTGATGTCGAACGCGTACACGCCGGCGTTGACCTCGCGGATGGCCTGCTGCGACGGGTTGGCGTCGGCCTGTTCGACGATGCGGGTGACCTCGTTGTCCTGCGTCCGCAGGATGCGCCCGTATCCGGTCGGGTCGTCGACCGTCGTGGTGAGCACGGTGGCCGCGGCCGATCCGTGGGTGGCCAGCAGGTCGGCGACGGTGCCGGCGTCGAGCAGCGGCACGTCGCCCGCGGTCACGACGACGGTCCCGGTGAAGTCCTCGGGCAGCGCCGAGAGGCCGCATTCAGCGGCGTGGCCGGTGCCGAGCTGCTGGTCCTGGATCGCGATGTCGACGGGGCGGCCGAGTTCGGCGGCCAGCGCGTCGACGGCGGGGGCGATGCGCTCGCGGTCGTGGCCGAGCACCACCACGAGGTGCTGCGGCGCGACCTCGGCCACGGTGTGCAGGGCGTGGGCGAGCATGCTGCGGCCGCCCAGTGTGTGCAGCACCTTCGGGATGTCGGAGCGCATCCGCGTTCCGGCGCCGGCGGCCAGCACGAGAATCGCGGTATCGGTCGATGTGGTCATGTTGCTCCGTCGCCAGGACTCGAACCTGAACTATCTGAACCAAAATCAGAGGTGCTGCCGATTACACCACGACGGATCGATCACCTCGAGACTGTAGTCGAAGCCGATACCGCCGACGGGCAGGAGCGAAGCGACCGGGGGATTACCCTGCGAATATGGCAGCGCCCGACAAAGAAGTGCGTCCACCCCGCGCCAGGATGACCGGCAGCGAGCGGCGGCAGCAGCTCGTCGAGATCGCGAAGTCGCTGTTCGCCCAGCGCGGGTACGAGGGCACCTCGATCGAGGAGATCGCACAGCGGGCGAATGTGTCCAAACCCGTGGTCTACGAGCACTTCGGCGGTAAGGAGGGTCTCTACGCGGTGGTCGTCGACCGCGAGATGTCGGCGTTGCTCGACGGCATCACCTCCTCGCTGACCAACAACCGCTCGCGGGTGCGGGTGGAGCGGGTGGCGCTGGCGCTGCTGACCTACGTCGAGGAGCGCACCGACGGCTTCCGCATCCTGATCCGCGATTCGCCCGCGGCAATCACCTCCGGCACGTATTCGACATTGCTCAACGACGCGGTCAACCAGGTCAGCTCGATCCTCGCCGGCGACTTCTCCCGCCGCGGCCTCGACCCCGAACTCGCTCCGCTCTACGCGCAGGCCCTGGTGGGGTCGGTGTCGATGACCGCGCAGTGGTGGCTCGACACCCGGGTGCCCAAGAAAGAGGTCGTCGCAGCGCATCTGGTGAACCTGATGTGGAACGGGTTGACCCACCTCGAGGCCGACCCCCGGCTGCAGGACGAGGAGTAGGTCAGTCGTCGGTGCCGCCGCTGCCGTTGGTGCCGTCGTGTCCTGACCGCGAGCGGGCCTCGCCGCCTGCGCCGCCGGTGCTGCCGCCGTCACCGCCGTCGCCGGCTCTGATGCCGCCGTCGCCGCCGCGACCACCGGAGCCCGACCAGCCGGTGCCGTCGCCGCCGTCGCCGCCGTCGCCGAATCCCCTGGCGTCGCCACCGTCGCCGCCGCCGCCGATGCCGTCGTCGTCGCCCCCGACACCGTCACCGCCACGGCCGCCGTTGCCGCGGATGCCGCCGCCCGCGCCCCCGTCGCCGCCGATGCCGGCGAAGGTGCCCGCGCCCTGGCCGCCGTCTCCGCCGTCGCCGATACGCCCGCCGTCGCCGCCGTCGCCGCCGACCGCGACGCCGTCGTCGGAATCGGCGACGATCTCGGCGTCACCGCCTGCGCCGCCGTTGCCGATGCCGTGGGCGTGTCCGCCCCAGCCGGCGACCGCGGTGGAGATGGCGTAGGCGTCACCGCCGCGGCCACCGTTGCCGGCGAGTCGTCCGCCGTTGCCGCCGTCACCGCCGTAGGCGACGTCGTCGTACTGTCCGCCGCGGCCCCCCTGGCCGCCGTTCCCGATCAGCCCGGCGGCGCCACCGTCGCCTCCGACGCCGTGATTGCCGATCGCGATGCCGCCCTGGCCGCCGCTCCCGACGAGCCGGCCGCCCCGGCCGCCCGTTCCGCCGGTCCCGTACTCGTAGCCCGAGAAGCCACCCACGCCACCGTTGCCGAACCACCCGGCGTCGCCGCCGTGGCCGGCGTCGACGAACTCTGGGCCGGCGATGCCGCCGTTGCCGCCGTTACCGAACAGGAGGCCGCCGCGACCTCCGTCACCCGCTGCGGCGGTGGCGGTCGCTCTACCGCCATGGCCGCCGTTGCCGATCAACCCGGCAGCGCCGCCGACGCCGCCGTTGGCACCGTCGCCGCCGTTGCCCCACAGCAGTCCGCCGCGACCACCGTTGCAGGCCGTGCCGGTGCAGTCCCTGGCGGCGTCGACCCCGTCGCCGAACAGACCGAACAAGGGGCCGCCGGGGCTCGGCATTGCGGCGAGTGCCGGACGCCCGAACGGGCCGGTGTTGGGTGGCGTGGAGCACACGACAGTGCCGTTGCGGCAGAACACATGCCGGTCACCCCTGAGGTGGTACGTGCCGCCGTGCACATTCCGGTAGTCGACGCTGTTCTCATATCCCAGGATCGACAGGACGAAATTGGAGCCCTCTGCGTTGACGTGGTTCGCGCGCCCGAGGTCGATCAGGACGGAGATGCCGTCTCCTTCGACCGTGGCGCGGCTGTGCGAGCTGTTGACCGTGGCGCGGCTGCCGGCTCCCGTCACGTAGGCCAGGCTGCGCTCCTCGGTCACCAGGGCGGTGGCGCCGTCACCGGTGGCTTCGGCGACCGACCGATCAGCGCGCACTTCCGCCCTGGCGTTCGCCCCCTTGGCCGTCGCCCAGTTGTTGGACGACCAATCGTTCTCTCCCCCGCCGACCGAGCTGGCGGTCGCGGTGCCCTGCTGGTGTTTGAGTTCACCGTTGATCGAGATGGCGAGGTGGCCGGGTGTGGGAGCGGTGGCCGCGTGCGCCGCGAACGAAGGGGTGAAGCCGACCCCGAGGGCGGCTGCGAGTACTGCGATTCGACCGACAGGCGTACGCGCCATCGTGACCTTTCGACTGCCCCGCACACGGTGACGGGTCGGTGATTGCCCCAGAGAAATCGTCGTTGTTGCTCGGTGTCGAGTTCACTGCTCGAAGCCGTGAGACGGCTCACCGGTTGGCGATGTCATCCCCGTCGGTTAACCCCTGTTCGACAACGTATCTCGCAAGCTAGAGCGAATTGTTTTCGCTGTCAATAAAGTTGCGTCAGCGTAACCGCGAATGTGCTCGGCAACGTGGTGAAGGTGGCTCTCGCCGGCCGTTTCGCGGCCGACGCGCCGACACCTAGAATGGGCTCATCATGACCGTATCGGGGCTTCAGCATGTCCAGACCCCGATTGCGGGGCTCGTCGAGTCGGCCCTGCGCGATCCGTGCCTGGCCGATCTCACCCGCCGCGCCCTCGACAAACCCGACGACCTCGCGATGGTCGGGCCGTCGAGCGCGCGGCTCCTCGTCACCGCCGCCCTGGCACAGGCCGGTCCGCTGCTGGTCGTCACCGCCACCGGCCGCGAGGCCGACGATCTGACCACCGAACTCAAAGGTGTGATTGGTGAGTCCGCGGCGCTGTTCCCGTCCTGGGAGACGCTGCCGCACGAGCGGCTCTCACCCGGTGTCGACACCGTCGGCGCGCGGATGATGCTGCTGCGCCGGCTGGCGCATCCCGACGACGCCCGCCTCGGCCCGCCGCTGCGGGTCGTGGTCACCGCGGCCCGCTCGCTGGTGCAGCCGATGGCCCCGGGTCTCGCGCAGGTCGAACCGGTCACGCTCGCCGTGGGCGCCGAGCTGGAATTCGAGGACGTCATCGCACGGCTGGTCGGCCTGGCCTACACCCGGTGCGACATGGTGGCCAAGCGCGGCGAGTTCGCCGTGCGAGGAGGCATCCTCGACGTCTTCCCACCCACCGCCGAACATCCGGTGCGCGTCGAGTTCTGGGGGGACGAGGTCTCCGAGATGCGGATGTTCGCGGTCGCCGATCAGCGGTCCATTCCGGAGATCGAGGTCGACACCGTCGTCGCGGTGCCGTGCCGCGAACTGCTGATGACCGAGGACGTCCGCAAGCGGGCCGCCGCCCTGGCCGCCGACCACCCCACCGGGGAGAACACCGTGCCGGGCAGCGTGCCGGACATGCTGGCCAAACTCGCCGAGGGCATCCCCGTCGACGGGATGGAGGCGCTGCTGCCCCTGCTCCGGCCCACCGAGTTGGCGATGCTGTCGGACCACCTGCCGGATTCGGCGCCCATCCTGGTGTGCGATCCGGAGAAGGTGCGCACCCGCGCCGCCGACCTGATCAAGACCGGGCGCGAATTCCTCGAGGCCTCGTGGTCGACTGCCGCCGTCGGCGGTGACGCGCCGATCGATCTGGAGGCGATGGGCGCGTCGGGTTTCCTCGGCTTCGAGGAGGTGCGCACCGGCGCGCGCGCAGGCGGACACCCGTGGTGGACGTTGAGCCAGCTGTCCACCGAGTCGGCGATCGAACTCGACATCCGGTCGGCGCCGTCGGCGCGCGGGCAGCAATCGTCGGTCGAGGAGATCTTCGCGATGCTGCGCGCCCACGTGGCGACCGGCGGATACGCCGCGGTCGTGACACCTGGCGCGGGCACCGCGCAGCGGGTCGTCGAGCAGCTCGGCGAAACCGACACGCCCGCAACGATGCTCGAGCCCGGCGCCGAGCCGAAGGCCGGTGTCGTCGGGGTGCTCAAGGGGCCGCTGCACGACGGCGTCGTGCTGCCCGGCGCCTCGCTGGTGATCATCACCGAGGCGGATCTGACCGGCAGCCGCGTCGCCGCCACCGAGGGCAAACGGCTGGCCGCCAAACGCCGCAACGTCGTCGACCCGCTGGCGCTGACCGCGGGCGATCTGGTCGTGCACGATCAGCACGGCATCGGCCGGTTCGTGGAGATGACCGAACGCGTCGTCGGCGGTGCGCGCCGCGAGTACCTGGTGCTGGAGTACGCCTCCTCCAAGCGGGGCGGTGGAAGCGACCGGCTGTACGTGCCGATGGATTCGCTCGACCAGCTGTCGCGCTACGTCGGTGGCGAGGCGCCGTCGCTGTCGAAACTCGGCGGCAGCGACTGGGCCAATACCAAGACCAAGGCCCGGCGGGCCGTCCGGGAGATCGCCAGCGAGCTGGTGGCGCTCTACGCCAAGCGGCAGGCCGCGCCCGGCCATTCGTTCAGCCCGGACACCCCCTGGCAGAACGAGATGGAGGATGCGTTCGGGTTCACCGAGACCGTCGACCAGCTCACCGCCATCCAGGAGGTCAAGGCCGACATGGAGAAGCCGGTCCCGATGGACCGGGTGATCTGCGGCGACGTCGGCTACGGCAAGACCGAGATCGCGGTGCGCGCGGCGTTCAAGGCGGTACAGGACGGGAAGCAGGTCGCGGTCCTCGTGCCGACGACCCTGCTCGCCGATCAGCACCTGCAGACCTTCACCGCCCGGATGGCCGGCTTCCCGGTCACTGTGAAGGGCTTGTCGCGGTTCACCGACCCCGCCGAGTCGCGGGCGACGCTCGAAGGCATGAAGGACGGGTCGGTCGACGTGGTGATCGGCACCCACCGCCTGCTGCAGACCGGGGTGCTGTGGAAGGACCTCGGGCTGATCATCGTCGACGAGGAACAGCGGTTCGGTGTGGAGCACAAGGAGCACATCAAGTCGATGCGCACCCACGTCGACGTGCTGACCATGAGCGCGACGCCGATCCCGCGCACGCTGGAGATGAGCCTGGCCGGCATCCGCGAGATGTCGACGATCCTCACGCCGCCCGAGGAGCGCTACCCGGTGCTGACCTACGTCGGCCCGCACGACGACAAGCAGATCGCCGCAGCGCTGCGCCGCGAACTGCTGCGCGACGGGCAGGCGTTCTACATCCACAACCGGGTGCGCACCATCGATCAGGCCGCCGCGAAGATCGCCGCTCTGGTGCCCGAGGCCCGGGTGGTGGTCGCGCACGGGCAGATGCCCGAGGAGATGCTGGAGAAGACCGTCGAGGGGTTCTGGAACCGCGAGTACGACATCCTCGTCTGCACGACGATCGTCGAGACCGGCCTGGACATCTCCAACGCCAACACGCTGATCGTCGAGCGCGCCGACACCTTCGGGCTGTCCCAGCTGCACCAGTTGCGGGGCCGGGTCGGGCGTTCGCGGGAGCGCGGATACGCCTACTTCCTCTATCCGCCCGAGCAGCCGCTGACCGAGACGGCCTACGACCGGTTGGCCACGATCGCGCAGAACAACGAACTCGGTGCGGGTATGGCCGTTGCGATGAAGGACCTCGAGATCCGGGGCGCCGGCAACGTGCTCGGCGCCGAACAGTCCGGCCACGTGGCGGGGGTGGGCTTCGACCTCTACGTGCGGCTGGTCGGTGAGGCCGTAGAAGCATATCGAGCGGCAGCCGACGGCAAAACCGTTGCCACACCGCAGGAATCGAAGGACGTGCGGATCGACCTGCCGGTCGACGCGAACCTGCCGCCGGACTACATCGGCAGCGACCGGCTGCGGTTGGAGGCCTACCGCAGGCTGGCCGCCGCACCCGACGACGCCGGGATCGACGCCGTCATCGACGAACTCGTCGACCGTTACGGGCCGCTGCCGGAGCCCGCGCAGCGACTGGTCGGGGTGGCTCGGCTGCGGCTGCTGTGCCGCGCCTACGGCATCACCGACGTCAGTTCGGTGTCGGCGTCGACGGTCAAGCTCTCGCCGATGGAGCTGCCGGACTCCGCGCAGTTGCGGCTCAAGCGGATGTACCCGGGTGGCGGTTACCGGGCGACGACGCAGACGGTGACCGTGCCGATCCCGCGCACCACCGACAGCGTCGGGTCGCCGCGGATCCGGGATGCCGAACTGGTCGCGATGGTCGCCGGTTTGATTCTGGCCCTCAACGGAAAACCGCAGGCTGACATCGATATGGCGAAGTTCGGGGGGTCACGGACATGACGGTCGTCCTGGTCGATCCCCGCCGCCCCACCCTCGTCCCGGTCGACGCGATCACCCTGCTCGCCGGCGACGTGCAGTACACCGAGGAGATGCCGATCAAGGTGCCGTGGTCGCTGCCCGCGGCCCGCCCCTGGTTCTCCGACGCGCCGGACGAGGAAGCCGCCCCGGTGCTGCTGTCGTCGGATCCGGACCATCCCGCGGTGAGAGCTCGCCTCGCGGCGGGCGATCGGTTGATCTCCGCGCCCGATCCGCAGCCCGGCGAACGCCTCGTCGACGCCGTCGCGATGATGGACAAGCTGCGCACGTCCGGGCCGTGGGAGAGCGAGCAGACCCACGATTCGCTGCGCCGGTACCTGCTCGAGGAGACCTACGAACTCTTCGACGCGGTGCGCAGCGGCGACGCCGAGGAACTGCGCGGCGAACTCGGCGATGTGCTGCTGCAGGTGTTGTTCCACGCCCGGATCGCCGAGGACGCGTCCCAGCACGCGTTCACCATCGACGACGTGGCCGATTCCCTGGTGCGCAAACTCGGCAACCGGGTACCGGCTGTGCTTGCGGGAGAATCGGTTTCGCTCGACGAGCAGCTCGCTCAGTGGGAGGAGCGCAAGGCGGCCGAGAAGACGCGCGAGTCCTGTATGGACGACGTGCCGACCGCCCAGCCGGCGCTGGCGCTGGCACAGAAGGTGTTGGCCCGGGTCGCCACGGCGGGTCTGCCCGCCGACCTGATCCCCGAGGCGCTGACGACGGTGCGGGTGTCGGCGGACCACGACGCCGAGAACGCCCTGCGCGCAGACATTCTCGAGTTCATGGACACCGTGCGCCGCGTCGAGCGCGCGGTCGCGGCGGCCCGCCGCGGCGAGGACGTCCCCGACGAACTCGACAGTGTGCCGCCCACCCGGATCGCCGAAGAGGAGTGGCGGGCGCACTGGCCGTCGGGCGTGACTCAGCCGACCAGCTGATCCCCGAGGAAGCGATCCTCACCCGTGACGCCCGGCAGCATGAAGAAGAATCCGCCGCCGACGGGCAGGATGTACTCCTCGAGCGGTTCGCCCTTGAGTCGGCGCGCAACGGTCAGGAAGCCTCTCTCGAGGCTGCGCTGGTATGACACGAACGCCAGACCCTGGTCGAGGCGGCCGGCGCCGTCGAAGCCCCGCGAGTACGAAAAACCGCGGCGCAGAATGAGATTCTGCTCGGTCTCGGCCGTGCGGGGGTTCGCCAACCGGATGTGCGCGTCGAGTTTGATGCGGGTGCCGTCCGGGTCCTCCGCGTAGTTGGGATCGGCGAACTCGTCGGTCATTCCGATCGGTGCGCCGCTGACCTTGCGCCGGCCGAAGATCGCCTCCTGCTCGGCGAGCTGGGTCCGATCCCAGAACTCGACGAACATGCGGATGATGCGCACGGCCTGATAGGAGCCGCCGACCGCCCATTCGGGTTCCCCGTCGTCGGGTCCCACCCACACGTGACGGTCCATCACCGCATCGTCCTCGGCATCGAGGTTCGACGTTCCGTCCTTGAAGCCCAACAGGTTGCGTGGTGTGGCGGCCTCCGACGCCGGGCCGGCGCCGATCCCGCGCGCGTAGCCGTCGATCATCCAGCGCAGCACGAGATGGCTGCGCGTGCGGCGCATCAACTGGCGCAGGGCGAACTGCAGGGTGTCGTGGTGGCCGGCCTCGAGGATGATCGACACGTCGCCGTGTGAGAGCTTGGGGTCCAGCCGGTCGTTCGCCAGGAACGGCATGGTCTCGAGTTCGCGGGGCTTGCGGTCGGCCAGGCCGAAGCGGTCGTCGAACAGGGAGGCGCCGACGCCGACCACCACCGACAGGTCGTCGGCAGGCGGTTTCTCACCGAGGATGCCGGAGTCGACCGGGGGATAGGCGGGGTCGCGCACCTCGGGTGGGCGGCCGGCCATCAGCCCGCGGATCTCGTCGGTCAGTTCGGCCAGCGTCGCCTTGAGCCCGGCCCGGTCCTTCGAGAGCACGTTGAAGGAGGCGATCAACCCCTGTTCGGGAATCGGCACCGCCGTGATGCCGGTCTGGTGCGGGCCGTCGAACGGCACGAAACGCGGGGCGTACACCGGTGCTGCCGGCGGCGCGTCCGAACATCCCGCCAGCGCGGCACCGACGCCGACTGCGGCGCCGGTGCCCAGGGCGCCGGTGAAAAATGATCGGCGCGATAAACCGGTACGCCGCGAACCTCCGGTCACGTCAGCTTCAACACCCCTGACACCTGGGACAGGTTCTCCGACAGCCCCGCCAGCTGCGCCTTCATCGTGTCGATCGTCGCGGGATCGACGGTCACCTCGGGGCAGCGCGGCGACGGGTACGGGTCGTTCTCGGTGCAGAACAGGACGAAGCCGTCACCGCGGCGCAGCGGGCCCAGGGTCGCGAAGATCTCCGAGAAACCGGCCTCGATCTTGCCCAACAGTGCGGGGTCGGCTTTCACCAGCGCAGGCGACAGCCGGTTCAGCGCGGCCTCCGAACCCTCCAGGTTCGCCTGGAAGTCCCACAGGTCGGTCTTGGAGTAGCGGTCCTCCTCGCCGGTGATCTTGCCCTCGGACACCTCTTCGATCAGCTCGGCCGCACCGTTCGACACGTCGACCGGCGTGACGTCGACGGTCGGCAGCTGCTTCTGCAGCGTCGCGACGTCCGCGTCGAGCTGATCGGCGAACTGGGCGCCGCCCTCGGTGGTGTTCTGCGAGAACAGCAGGTATTCGAGGCGGTGCCAGCCGGTGAACGCCGGGTCGTCGACGCCGGCGAAGTCGTCGACGCGTGCGTCGACCTTGCCGTCGATCTCCTCGACCAGGCCGGCCAGCGGCTCGATGCGCTCCCACGGCAGGCGCGAGGGGGCGTAGGCGTCCTGGGCGGCCTGCAGGTTGTTGGCCCGCACCGCGTCGGTCAGCGTCTTGACGGCCCCGACGAGCTCGTCGGCCTGTGCGATTGCGTACGCCTTGTAGTCGGCGGCCGCCTTCTCCGCCTCGGGGCTGGGCGCCGCGGCGGCCGCGGAGGTGGTCGTCGCCGAGGAGGTCTCGGACTCTCCGCCACTCTCGCTGTTGCTCGAACAACCGGCCAGAACCACAGCCAGTGCCACCACCGGTACCTGCCAGGCGATTTGCCGTCCCATCGGACCTCCTTGGTCGGAGCCGAACATTACCCTGCACCCACGCTGAGAGGGTAGGCATACCTAAAGATTGCCCCCGGGGTTCGGGCCACGGCCGTACTCCGGCGGAGTCGTTACCCTGGGAGACCGGCCTGTCGACGCGTCACAGCAACCTCGCCACGGCTCGCGAATCGGCCGGTTGCGTACCGTCGCATGGGAGTATGAAGCGACGACAGTCGGTTTGAGGGAGTGCGTTGTCTGACGAGGGGAGCCTGTCGACCCGGACGAAGAGTCGCTTGATGATGGTGGCAGCCGTCGTCGTCGCGACGCTCCTGGTGCTGGCCTCGAGCTGCTCATGGCAGATGGGCATCCCCATTCCGGAGGGTGTCCCGCCGCCGGCCGGAGACCCCGTCCCCGCGGTCGACACCTATGCCGAGGGACGGCCCGCCGATGCGCTGCACGAGTGGGCTGCGGAGCGGGCGCCGAAACTCGGCATCCCGGTGACCGCGCTGGAGGCCTACGCCTACGCCGCCCGGGTCGCCGAAGTGGAGAATCCGGACTGTTCTCTGACCTGGACCACGCTCGCCGGGATCGGCATGGTCGAAAGCCACCACGGCAACTACCGCGGTGCGATGGTCGCCTCCAACGGCGAGGTCACCCCGCCGATCCGCGGGATGCGCCTGGACGGGTCGAGCGGCAACCTCGAGATCAGGGACACCGACTCCGGCCAACTCGACGGCGACGACGAGCTGGACCGCGCGATGGGGCCGATGCAGTTCATCCCCGAGACGTGGCGGCTCTACGGGGTCGACGCCAACGGTGACGGCAAGGTCGACCCCGACAACATCGACGACGCCGCACTGTCCTCGGCGGGCTACCTCTGCTACACGGGCAAGGATCTGTCGACGCCGCGCGGCTGGATGAACGCGCTGCGGGCCTACAACTACTCCGAGCAGTACGCCCGCACCGTGCGCGACTGGGCCACCGCGTACGCCGAGGGCCGCCGTCTGTAAACGGGCCTCTGGTCACGCCGCCGCCGCACGCAGCCTTTAGGCTGAGGCGACGTCCGCACAGCCCCCCGAAGGAGACGCCAGTGCCCATCATCGAGCAGGTCGGAGCCCGCGAGATCCTCGACTCCCGCGGCAACCCGACGGTCGAGGTCGAGTTGGCGCTGACCGACGGCACGTTCGCCCGCGCCGCGGTCCCCTCGGGCGCGTCGACCGGTGAGCACGAGGCCGTCGAACTCCGTGACGGTGGCGCCCGCTACCTCGGCAAGGGCGTCGACAAGGCCGTGCAGGCCGTGCTCGACGAGATCGCACCCGCGGTCATCGGGATGAGCGCCGACGATCAGCGACTCATCGACCAGGCCCTGCTCGATCTCGACGGCACCCCGGATAAGTCCCGGCTGGGCGCCAACGCGATCCTCGGGGTCTCGCTGGCCGTGTCGAAGGCCGCCGCCGAATCGGCCGGACTTCCGCTGTTCCGCTACCTCGGCGGACCGAACGCCCACATCCTGCCGGTCCCGATGATGAACATCCTCAACGGCGGTGCGCACGCGGACACGGGCGTGGACGTGCAGGAGTTCATGGTCGCCCCGATCGGTGCGCCGTCGTTCAAGGAGGCGCTGCGCTGGGGTGCCGAGGTGTACCACTCGCTCAAGTCGGTGCTCAAGAAGCAGGGCCTGTCGACCGGGCTCGGTGACGAGGGCGGTTTCGCGCCGGACGTGGCGGGCACCAAGGCCGCACTGGACCTGATCTCGTCGGCGATCGAGGCCGCCGGGTTCTCGCTCGGCACCGATGTGACGCTGGCGCTCGACGTCGCGGCCACCGAGTTCTACACCGAGGGCACGGGTTACAGCTTCGAGAAGGAGACCCGCACGGCCGAGCAGATGGCCGAGTTCTACGCCTCGCTGCTGGAGGCCTATCCGCTGGTGTCGATCGAGGATCCGCTGTCCGAGGACGACTGGGACGGCTGGGTGGCGCTGACCACGCGGATCGGCGACCGGGTGCAGCTGGTGGGCGACGATCTGTTCGTCACCAACCCCGAACGCCTCGAGGAGGGCATCGAACGTGGCGCCGCCAACGCGCTGCTGGTGAAGGTCAACCAGATCGGCACGCTCACTGAGACGCTCGACGCCGTCGCGCTGGCCCACAACAGCGGGTACCGCACGATGATGAGCCACCGCAGCGGCGAGACCGAGGACACCACGATCGCCGACCTCGCCGTCGCCGTGGGCAGCGGTCAGATCAAGACCGGCGCACCGGCCCGCAGCGAGCGCGTCGCCAAGTACAACCAGTTGCTGCGCATCGAGGAGACCCTCGGTGACGCCGCCCGTTACGCCGGCGACCTGGCCTTCCCGCGCTTCGTCCTGGAGACCAAATAGGCATGGTGCGCTGAAAGACGATGCCCGAATCGAAGCGGCCCGATCCGAAACGTCGGTCCCCGGCCTCCCGGCCGGGTAAGCCCGGCGGTGCGAACCGGGGCCGCCCGAAGGGCACGTCGACCCCCCGCCGCGAACCGCGCGCGATCGAGGCCAAACCGGCGTCCGAACACCAGGATTCCGAACCGGTCGGTCATGCGATCGTGCGCCGGGCCGAACGGCTCGCGGTCGAGCAGTCCGAGCAGCGGTTCGGTTCGGCGGCACGCCGGGCCGCGATCCTGGCGGCGGTGGTGTGTGTGTTGACCCTGACGATCGCCGGGCCGGTGCGCACGTACTTCTCGCAGCGCACAGAGATGAAGCAGCTCAAGGCCACCGAGGAGCAGTTGCGTGAGCAGATCGCCGAACTGGAGCAGCAGAAGGTGAAGCTGGCCGATCCGGTGTTCATCGCCGCGCAGGCACGGGAGCGGCTCGGTTTCGTGATGCCTGGGGACATCCCGTTCCAGGTGCAGCTGCCGCCGGGGGCGGTGCGGCCCGGCGGCGTCCCGGCCGACGAACAGCCGAACGCTCCGTCCGGTCAGCCCTGGTACACGTCGCTGTGGAAGACCATCGCCGACGACCCGCACGGACCCCCCGCTGCGCCCCCCGCCCCGGGAC
>NZ_LQIV01000025.1 GCF_001500125.1 Mycobacterium sp. IS-1742
CTGGTTGACCCGCGTGCCGGGGAACGGCATGAAGAATTCGCCCATGTCCGACGCCAGCCGGTTGGCCGCCTCCGCCCCCGGCGGTTCCGAACGCGGCACCGCCCCCCGCGGATCCCAACGCCCCGCCGCCGCCTCCGGCGGATCCGAATGCGGCGCCGCCCGCGGATCCGAACGCCCCGCCGCCTCCCGCGCCGGAACCGGGCCGCGTCGACAACGCCGCTGGCGGCCTGAGCTACGTCGTGCCCGCAGGGTGGAAGGTCTCCGACGCCACGAACCTCTCCTACGGGCAGGCGCTGCTGACGAGGATCCCGCCGGAAGGCGTCACCGACCCGCCCAACGACACCAGCGTGCTGCTGGGCCGTCTCGACCTGAAGCTCTTCGCGGGCGCCGAGACCGACAACACCAAGGCGGCCAACCGGCTGGCGTCGGACATGGGCGAATTCTTCATGCCGTTCCCCGGCACGCGGGTCAACCAGTCGACGACTCAGCTCAACGCCGACGGCATGCCGGGCGTGGCGTCGTACTACGAGGTGAAGTTCACCGACACGAACAAGCCAAACGGCCAGATCTGGGCCGGGGTGGTGGGCAACCCGGTCGCGCCGGGAACACCGCGTGGCCAGCGGACGCCGGACCGGTGGTTCGTGGTCTGGCTGGGCTCGGCCACCAACCCGGTCGACCGGGATGCGGCCGTCGCGCTCGCCAACTCGATCCGGCCGTGGGCGCCCCCGCCGCCTCCGGCGCCGCCGGCACCGGGCGATCCGAACGTGCCGCCGCCGCCCGCGGACCCGAATGCGGCGCCTCCGCGGCCCGAGGTCGGTGTCGCGGTCCCGGTCGCACCCGAGAGCGTGCCGCCGGAGATGAGGCCCCCGGCCTGACGCCGCTGTGAGCACCCGTGCCAACAGGCGCACGAAAGCGCCGGCACGGGGCGCTCAGGCCACGCACTTGTGGTGCGCCGTCGTCAGATTCCCGCGCAAATCGACGGCACGAACGGGATGGGAATCGGCACGCAGGCCCCCACACTGAAATACGGCGTGATGTCGCCGTTCCACGCCGGCGGCGGTGGAGGAGGCAGCGGTGCCGGGGGAGGCGGTATCGCGACGCACGTGTTGGACGGCGCGTCGTAGAACGTGCCGAGTCCGCATTCCGTAGCGTTGCCGACTGCCGGTGAGATCAGAGCCATCGAAGCAAATGGCGCGATCGCGGCCAATCCAAACACTGCGCGCCGGCGTACTTTGCCATTCATCTGGGCCCCCTTCGATAGTTTCGAGCCCGACTCGTCAATTTTAGAACCAGCCGTATGACTCCGAACTGTTATCAGCGGGTTGGTGCCACGGCTTCCGCGACTCAGGCCGACAGGTGCCAGACCAGGGCGGCCGCCAGCGCGCCCATACCGTTCAGCGACCAGTGCAGCGCGATCGGCGCCAGCAGGCTGCCGCTGCGTTTGCGCAACCAGGTGAACACGAAGCCCGCGATCCCGGTCGCCACCACAGCGAGCACCACCCCTGCCACGGTGCCCATCACCCCACCGCCGAACAACCGGGTGAAGCCGACATTGCTGCTGGTCAGGCCCATCGAAGTAGCGATGTGCCACAACCCGAACAGCAGGGATCCGGCTGCGGCGACACCGCGGAAACCCCAGGCCCGGTTCAGTGCGCCGTGCAGCACCCCGCGGAACGCCAACTCCTCGGGTATCACGGTCTGCAACGGGATCACCACCATCGAGGCGATCAACGCCCCGGAGATCGTGGCGTAGTTGTTGTTCATGAACATCGGGCGTGTCCACGGCAGCAGCGCGCCGATCGCGATCACCGAGAGCACCACGGCCACCGCGGCCGCCGCGTATCCGGCTCCGGAGCGCCAGTGCTCCCGCCCGAGTCCAAGCTCGGTCCAGCCCAGACCGCGCCGGCGGACCAGGATCAGCAGACCGACGGCCGCCGCGGGCACGGTCGCGATGCTGGCCCACGGCGTGGTGAAGTGCGCGACGAGGTTGGTGATCGCCAGGACCGCGACCACGACGGCGATGTCGACGTAGACCCGCACCCGGGGCAGCGCATGTGGATGGGGGTCGACGGCAGTCATCCCGACCGATGGTACCGAGGCCGGGTTCGTCCGGTGCTATTCGTTGTCGGCGGTGTCCTGGGCCATCGACTGCGTGCCGCCGGGCCGGTAGCCGCTGTCCCATGTCCAGCCGGAGATCGCGGGGTCGTCCTCGCCGTGCTCGCGCGTGTAGGCGCGCGCGGCCAGCCGGGCGTCGGCCATCTCCTGACGCAGCCCCGCGGCCCTGGTGCCCAGGCCCTCGACGCGGTCGATGACATCCATGACCAGATGGAAGCGGTCGAGGTCGTTGAGCATCACCATGTCGAACGGCGTCGTCGTGGTGCCGCGCTCCTTGAAGCCGCGCACGTGCAACTGCTCGTGATTGGCGTGCCGGTAGGCCAACCGGTGGATCAGCCACGGATATCCGTGATAGGCGAAGATCACCGGTTTGTCCGTGGTGAAGATCGAGTCGAACTCGCGGTCGGGCAGTCCGTGCGGGTGCTCGGACGCCGGCTGCAGTCGCATGATGTCGACGACGTTGACCACGCGCACCTTCAGGTCGGGCAACCGGCGACGCAGGATGTCGGCGGCGGCCACGGTCTCGAGGGTGGGGATGTCGCCGGCACAGGCGAGGACCACGTCGGGTTCACCGGTGGTGGTGCTCGCCCACTCCCAGATGCCGAGCCCTCGAGTGCAGTGCGCGACCGCTTCGTCCATCGTCAGGTAGGTCAGGGCCGGCTGCTTGCCCGCCACGATCACATTGACGTACTGGCGGCTGCGCAGGCAGTGGTCGGCGACAGAGAGCAGCGTGTTGGCGTCCGGCGGCAGGTAGACCCGGACCACCTCGGGCCGTTTGTTGGCGACGTGGTCGATGAACCCCGGATCCTGGTGGGAGGCGCCGTTGTGGTCCTGGCGCCAGACGTGCGAGGTCAGCAGGTAGTTCAACGACGCGATCGGCCGCCGCCAGCTCAAGTGCGCACTGCTCGACAACCACTTGGCGTGCTGGTTGAGCATCGAGTCGACGATGTGGACGAACGCCTCGTAGCAGTTGAACAGGCCGTGCCTGCCGGTGAGCAGATAGCCCTCGAGCCAGCCCTGGCACAGGTGTTCGGACAGCACCTCCATGACCCGTCCCGCCGGGGCGAGGTGCTCGTCCTCGGGGCCGGCCTCGGCCATCCACGCCTTGTCGGTGGCCTCGAACACCGGCGACAACCGGTTGGACGCCGTCTCGTCGGGGCCCATGATGCGGAACCGGTCCTGGTTGCGGACGATGACGTCGCGCAGGAACGTGCCGAGCACCTTCGTCGCCTCCGCGCTCTGCGAACCGGGCTGCTCGACGGGCACGGCGTAGTCGCGGAAGTCGGGCAGGTCGAGGGCGCGCAGCAGCACACCGCCGTTGGCGTGCGGGTTGTCGCTCATCCGGCGGCGCCCCTCGGGGGCGAGCGCGCGGAGTTCGGGGATCAGTCCGCCGTCGTCGTCGAACAGTTCCTCGGGGCGGTAGCTGCGCAACCACTGCTCGAGCTGGGCCATGTGCTCGGGGTTGTCGTGCGTTTCGGACAGCGGCACCTGGTGTGAACGCCAGGTGCCTTCCACCTTCTTGCCGTCCACCTCGCGCGGGCCGGTCCAGCCCTTGGGGGTGCGCAGGATGATCATCGGCCACAGGGGGCGGCCGGGCTCCTCGTCGAGGCGCGCGGCCCGCTGGATGGCGGCGATCTGGTCGAAGGACTCGTCGAGGGCGGCGGCGAACTGCTGGTGGACGCTCTCCGGATCGGCCGAGGGTTCCGGGGCGGCGACGGTGATCGGCCGGTACCCGTAGCCGTAGAACAGCGACTCGAGCTCCTCCTGGGGGATGCGCGCCAGCACCGTGGGGTTGGCGATCTTGTAGCTGTTGAGATGCAGGATCGGCAGCACGGCGCCGTCGGTCACCGGGTTCAGGAACTTGTTGGAGTGCCAGCTCGCGGCCAGCGGTCCGGTCTCGGCCTCACCGTCGCCGACGACGCACGCGACCACCAGGTCGGGGTTGTCGAAGGCCGCGCCGTACGCGTGCACCAGCGCGTAACCCAGCTCCCCGCCCTCATGGATCGAGCCGGGCGTCTCCGACGCCACGTGGCTGGGGATCCCGCCGGGAAACGAGAACTGGCGGAACAACTTTCGGAGTCCATCGACGTCCTCGCCGATGTCGGTGTAGACCTCGCTGTACGTGCCCTCGAGGTAGGCGTTGGCCACCAGGCCGGGACCACCGTGTCCCGGTCCGGTGATGTAGATGACGTCGGCGTCGCGTTCGCGGATGATCCGGTTGAGATGCGCGTACACGAGGTTGAGCCCCGGGGTGGTGCCCCAGTGTCCCAACAACCGCGGTTTGACGTGTTCGGCGCGCAGTTCCTCGCGCAGCAGCGGATTGTCGAGCAGGTAGATCTGCCCGACGGACAGGTAGTTGGCGGCTCGCCAGTAGGAGTTGATGAGCCGGAGTTCTTCGTCGGACAGGGTGGGGGAGAGCGTGGTCTCACTCATTGACGTCCCGTCGGTGATCTGAGTGCTCATGGCGAGCATTGTCGTCGGGCATGGTGAACGGCATGTGAGATCCAGATACCCCATTGTGTGTCCCTTTATGTGTCGCGGTCTCCGCCCGGGCAGGCCGGGTGTCGGCCGAACCGGACGGTCAGGCACACTAGGGTTTGACACCTGTCAACTACGCCAGAGGAGCGTCGATGCCTTCGCCCGCCAACACCCCTGTGCTCGTCGGCTACGGACAGGTGAACCAGCGCGCCGACCGGCCCGACCTCGAACCGGTCGATCTGATGGAGGCCGCGGCCCGCGAGGCCGCCGACGCGCGGGTGCTCGAGGCGGTCGACGCGGTGCGGGTGGTGAACCTGCTGTCCTGGCGATACCGCGACCCCGGCCTGCTGCTGGCCCAGCGCATCGGCGCCGACAAGGCCACCACCCGGTACACCGGGATCGGCGGGAACGTTCCGCAGAGCCTGGTCAACCAGGCCTGTCTGGACATCCAGGCCGGACGCCACGGCGTCGTCCTGATCGCCGGAGCCGAAACCTGGCGTACCCGAACGCGGTTGCGCGCCAAGGGTGAGAAGCCGAACTGGACACGCCAGGACGAATCCGTGCCGGTGGCCGACGGCGCCGACGAGAACGTGCCGATGGCCGGCGACGCCGAGAATCGCATCGGGCTCGACCGGCCCTCCTACGTCTACCCGATGTTCGAACAGGCGGTCCGCATCGCCGCCGGCGAGACACCCGACGAGCACCGGCGGCGGATCGGTGAGCTGTGGGCGCAGTTCTCCGCGGTCGCCGCCGACAACCCGCACGCCTGGCGCCGCGACGCACTGGCCGCGGACGCGATCTGGCAGCCGAGCCCCGAGAACCGGATGATCAGCTGGCCCTATCCGAAGCTGATGAACTCCAACAACATGGTCGACCAGGGTGCGGTGCTCATCCTGACCTCGGTCGAGACCGCCCGGCAGCTGAAGATCCCGTCGGAGCGCTGGGTTTTCCCGTACGCCGGCACCGACTCGCACGACACGTACGCCATCGGCGAGCGCGCGGAGTTCCACCGTTCACCGGCGATCCGGATCGCCGGGCAGCGGGCACTCGAGCTGGCGGGCACCGCGATCGAGGACGTCGACCTGATCGACGTGTACTCGTGTTTCCCGTCGGCGGTGCAGGTGGCGGCGACCGAACTCGGGCTGCCGGTCGGCGATCCGGCGCGGCCGCTCACCGTCACCGGGGGACTGACCTTCGCCGGCGGCCCCTGGAACAACTACGTCTCGCATTCCATCGCCACGATGGCCGAGCGGCTGGCGGCCAACCCGGGGCAGCGCGGCCTGATCACCGCCAACGGCGGCTACCTGACCAAGCACAGCTTCGGGGTGTACGGCACCGAACCGCCGCAGGGCGAATTCCGTTGGGAGGACGTGCAATCCGAGGTGGACCGGGAACCCACCCGCACCCTGGCCGTGGAGTGGTCCGGTGTCGGGACCGTCGAGTCGTGGACCACACCGTTCGACCGCGACGGCGTCCCGGAGAAGGCGTTCCTCGCGGTGCGCACGCCCGAGGGTGCGCGCACGCTCGCGGTGATCCAGGACCTGGATGACGCCGCGGCCACCGTGGAGGGCGACATCGGCGGCGCCGCGGTGACCGTGCGCGCCGACGGCACCGCGCGCCTGGCTACGTGATGGTGTACCCGCCGTCGACCACCAGGTCGGCGCCGGTGATCATCGCCGCCGCGTCGGATGCGAGATACACTGCGGCGGCGGCGATCTCGGCGGGGTAGGCAAACCGCCCGATCGGGATGAGCTTCTTGAGGGCGTCCCCGCGCGGGCCGTCCCAGGCCTTGTGGCCCAGTTCGGTGAGCACCACGGTCGGCGAAATCGTGTTCACCCGGACCCCGCGACCGCCCCACTCGGCGGCCAGCACCTTGGACACCCCGACGACCCCGGACTTCGACGCGCAGTACGCGACGTGCTGGTCCAGTGCGACGGAGGCGGCCTGTGAGGCCAGGTTGACGATGCTGCCGCCGCCTGCGGCCAGCATCCGGCGGCCCGCCGCCTGGCACATGAGGAACGTGCCCTTGAGGTTGATGTCGATGGTCGACTCCCAGTCGGCCAGCGACAGGTCCTCGGCCGGTGCGAGGCGGGCCACCCCGGCGCTGTTGACCAGGATGTCGATCGTGCCGAAGGTGTCGGCCACCGCGTCCACCGTGGCGGTGACCGAAGCGGGATCGCTGACGTCGCAACCGAAACCGCTGCTCTCGGTGGCCAACGCGGTCGCGGCTTCACGGGCCCCGGCCTCGTTGAGGTCCGCCACCGCGACGCGGGCGCCCTTCGTGGCGAACGCCGCCGCGATCGCCGCGCCGATGCCGGACGCGCCGCCCGTCACCAGCGCGACCTTTCCGGTCAGTGCGAAGTCGAGATCCACAGTCGGTTCGGCGTCGGTCATATCGTCCCTTCCTGGTGGGCAGTGTGGTTCAGTTCAGGACTGCGGTGGCCAGGTCGATGTCGGTGACCAGCGACGAGACCAGCCCCGACCGGAGCACCGCGCGGGTCGCCGCGACCTTCTCGCGGCCGGTCGCGAGGGCAATCCTCGTCGGGATCGCCCGCAGGGTGGCCTCGGCGATGCCCATCCGCCGCTCGTCGAGGCCCGGCACCCGGTTGCCGTCCGCATCGAGCAGCAGCGCGCAGGTCTCCCCGCAGACACCGGCCGCATCGAGCGACTGTGTCTCGTCGCTCGACAGCGACTGATACACCTGCGACGCTCCCGGACTCCATGCGCCCACGGAGATGATCGCGCAGCTGACCTTGCCGTGCCGGGCGACGGTCTCCTGCAATTGGCCGTTGCCGCTGAGGCTTTCGGCGGTACGCGCATCGGGGACCACCAGCGGCACATACATCGGCCAGGACCGCCCTCCGCTGATCTCGCTGATCCGGCGGACCAGATCGGTTCCGTTGGAGGTGATCGCCCCGGCCATCCCGGTCAGCTGGACGACGTCGCACTCCGGCAGCGAGGTCAGGTATGCCGCGATGTGGGTGAGCGTGCGCCCGCAGTCGACCCCCACCACGTCGCCGGACCGCAGGATCGACTGCAGCAGTTCGGCCATCGCCTTGGCCACGGCCTCGACGCGGTCGGAGGTGCTGGTGGTGTCGCAGACGACGGCGTACGCGTGTTCGAGGCCGTAGCGCCGCTGCAGTTCGGTGGACAACTCGACGTCGACGGCGCCGGGGTTGTGGATCTTGATCTCCACCATCCCGGATTCGACGGCCTCGTCGAGCATCCGCGCGACCTTGAACCGGGAGAGTCCGAACTCCTCGGCGATCTGGATCCTCGTGCGCCCCTCGAGGTAATAGCGGCGTGCGATCACGGCCCGCTGGAACAGCTCGTCCGGTCCCATGCCGCCGCCTCCTCAGCACACCCCGCGGATGCGTGCACATATGTGCACGCTCGTTGACATATGAGCATAGGCCATAGCATGATCCAGGCCACAACCCCTCATATGAGTAGCTCACCCAACAGATGAGCAGATGTGACTGACCGGAGGCGGCAACTTGCGCATGGGACCGGACGACGCCGGCTTGACGGCACTCGCCGGCGAAGTCCTCGCCCGGGAAGCCGATGCGGTCGCCGCGCTCACCGGAACCGTCGAGGCGGGTGTCGTCACCGTGGCCCGCCTGCTGCTCGACGTGACCGGAAAGGTGGTCACCACCGGCTCCGGAACCTCGGGGATCATGGCCGAACGCCTGGCCCATCTCCTGTCGGTGTGCGGCACTCCCGCGGTCTACCTGCCGGCGATGGACGCACTCCACGGCGGCTTGGGTGCGGTGACCGGCCACGACCTGGTGCTCGCCATCTCGAAGACCGGACGGTCGGCCGAGATGACCAGCCTGACCGAACGTCTTGTGGACCGCGGCGTCGACGTCGTCGCGATCACCGAGGACGCACAGAGCCCGTTCGCCAGGGCGGCCACCCGGGTGCAGGCGCTGCCCCGCACCGCCGGTGACGCCGATCCGGGCGGGATGATCGCGCTGGCCAGCACGCTGGTCGTGGGCGCGTGGGGTGACGCGCTGGCAGTGGTGTCGATGGCCCTGCGGGGACACACCCTGCACGATGTCGTCCACAGCCATCCGGCCGGCGGAGTCGGCGCGCGCGGGCACCGCCCGGGTGACGAATCGATGCCGGTGGTGCGGACATGACCGCCGTACTCGGGGTCGACTCGTCGACGCAGTCGTGCAAGGTGGAGATCCGCGATCTGACCACCGGCGAACTGCTGGGCCGCGGTTCGGCGCCGCACCCCCCCGCGTTCCCGCCCTGCAGCGAACAGGATCCGCTCGACTGGGTGTCGGCCCTGGTCGCCGCCACCCGTGCGGCCCTCGCGCACTGCGCCCGGCCGCCGGCGATCCGGGCCGTCGCGGTGGCCGCACAGTGTCACGGTCTGGTGATCCTGGACGTCCACGGCAAACCACTGCGGGCCGCGAAACTGTGGAACGACACCACCGGCGCCTCGGCGCTACGCGCACTGGCCGCGCGCATCGGGATTCCCGCGTGGATCCACCGCATCGGCTCAGCGCCCAACGCCGCGTTCACCATCGCCAAACTCGCGTGGGTGGCCGAACACGAACCCGAGGTGCTCGACTGGGCGGCGACGATCCTGCTCCCGCACGACTACCTGACCTACTGGCTGACGGGGCGGCCGGTCACGGACCGCTCTGACGCGTCGGGCACCGGCTATTTCGACGTGGGGACCGGTGCGTGGATCCCCGAGTACCTCGACCTGGCCGGCGGCGCGCGGGACTGGCAGTCGATGCTGCCGACGGTGCTCGGTCCGTGCGAGCCGGCCGGCACGGTACGCGCCGCCGCCGCCGAGATGCTCGGGATCGGCGATGAGGTGGTGGTCGGACCGGGCGGAGGTGACCAGCACGCCGCCTACCTCGGTCTCGGGCTGCACGACGGTGACCAGTACATCGGCATCGGCACCTCGGGTGTCGTCGCAACATCCTCGCGCACAACGGTTTTCGACGAGCACGGCATGGTCGACGGCGTCGCCGATCTGACCGGGGGCCACCTGCCACTGGTGAGCACCCTGAACGCGGCGCGGGTCTCCGATGTCGCCGCCCGGCTGCTGGGCACCGACCTGCCCGGCCTGGCCGGCCTCGCACTCGGCGCGGGGGAGACGCAGGGCCCCGTGCTGGTGCCGTTCCTCGACGGTGAACGCAAACCCGACCGCCCGGACGCGAGGGGCGCGTTCGCCGATCTCACCTCCCACACCACCCGCGAGGAACTCGCGCGCGCGTTCGTGGAAGGGCCGTTGCTGTCGCTGATGAGCGCACGCGACAGCCTGCGCGCGTGTGGTGTGGACGTCAGCGGTGCCGCGACTGCGGTCGGCGGTGGCACCCGGTCGCCTGCCACCCTTCAGCTGCTCGCCGACCTGCTCGACGACGAGGTCACGGTGCTCGACGCCGACGAGGCCACCGCCCGCGGAGCCTGCGTGCAGGCCGCCGCCGTTGCCACCGGCCGTGACGTCGCCGGCCTGGCCGACCTCGCCAAACAGTGGCAACCATCTGTGCGGCACCGTGTTTCGCCGCGACGAACCGGCCGCGACTTGGCCGCGCTGCGGGCGCGCTGGGCGCAGCTGGCGGCGTCGCCCCTCCTGGAGAACGGAACGCGGCCGTGACCGCCGCCGTGCCGCTCGCACCGTGGCACCGGGACTACCCGGGCCGGCTCGCCGGCTCGGTGTACGCGGCGCCGCCGCCCGCGCGCACCGCTGCGGCCAGGACCATGCACCAGGCCGGACTCGGTGTGCACGTCGACGTGATGGCCGAGAACGAAGGCCTGCCCGCCGGTGTGAGTCTCGCCGAACTCGCCGAGATCGCGGACGCGGTCGGCCCGTCCGGTTTCGACGTCCACCTGATCGGCTCACCCGGATTCGTCGACGCCCGACTGGCGCACGTGCTGACCCACAGGCCGGCCAGGGTGTTCCTGCCGTGGGCGGCGTTCACCGCGGAGCGCGCCGCAGCGGTCCGCGGCGCAGGCGCCGCAGCGTGGGTCGCGCTGTGGCAGGAGTGGGAACCGACGGGCACGTCGGCGTGGCCGATGGACCCCGACGGGGTGCTGGTGATGCTCATCGAACCGGGCACCCGTGGCCGCTGCCGCGTCGAGCGCCTGGGCATCGTGACCACCCTTGCGACCGCCCGCGCGGCGCAACTCCCCGTGATCGTCGACGGCGGGGTCACCGAAGACGTTGCGCCGCTGTGTGTCACGGCCGGCGCCGAAGCGATGGTGGTCGGACGGGCGTTGCTCGCCGGCCCCGCGGACCGAAAGGAATGAGATGACAGACACGGTCGAGGCCACCATGCGCGCCAGTGTGATGACCGGAGTGGGCACGCTGCAGATCGAGGACCGGCCCGTACCGACTCCCGGTCCGCGGCAGGTGCTCGTCGAGGTGGCCGCGGTCGGGGTGTGCGGTTCGGACGTGCACTACTACCGCCACGGCCGGATCGGCGATTTCGTGGTCGAGCAACCGATGATCCTCGGGCACGAACTGTCCGGGCGGATCGCCGCGGTCGGCGAGGGCGTCGACCCCGGGCGGGTCGGGCAGCGGGTGGCGGTGGAGCCGCAGCATCCGTGCCGTCGCTGCAAGCAGTGCACCGCGGGTCGCTACAACCTCTGCCCGCACATGAAGTTCTACGCGACCCCGCCGGTCGACGGGGCGTTCTGCCGCTACGTCCTCATCGACGACGACTTCGCCCACCCGGTCCCGGATTCCCTGTCCGACGACGCCGCCGCACTGCTCGAACCGCTGTCCGTGGCGATCGCCACCATGCGCAAGGCCGGCATCGTTCCCGGATCGTCGATCCTGATCGCCGGTGCCGGGCCGATCGGTGTCATCTGCGCGCAGGCCGCGCGGGCTTTCGGGGCCGCTCGCATCGTGGTCACCGACCTGATCGAGTCCCGCAGGGAGAAAGCGCTGCGATTCGGCGCCACCGAGGTCCTCGACCCGACCGCCGTCGACGTCTCGGCGATCGACCCGGTCGACGCGTCCGACGACGCCACCGGGGTGCCTGCGGCCGTCGTCAGCGGCATCAAAGCCGTCGGACCCGCGGGGCGCGTCGTGCTGGTCGGCATGGGTGCCGACGAGTACGCGCTGCCGGTGAGCCACATCGCGAACCTCGAGATCACCGTCACCGGCGTCTTCCGCTACACCGACACCTGGCCCGCGGCAATCCATCTCGCGAACTCCGGCGCCGTCGACCTCGACGCCATGGTCACGGGCCGCTACGACCTCGAACACGTGGCCGACGCCCTCGACAGCGATACCGACCCTGCCAGCCTCAAGTCGATTGTGAACCCCTCATGACGCAGAAGAACCCGTTCGACCTCACCGGCCGCACCGCACTGGTGACCGGCGGCAACCAAGGCCTCGGCCGGGCGTTCGCCCTCGGCCTGGCCCAGGCCGGCGCGACGGTCGCCATCTCCGGCCGCAGCGCCGAGCGCAACGCCCAGGTCGTGGCGGAAGCCGCCGCAGAGGGTTTCACGCTGCACCCGATCACCGCCGACATCACCAACCAGGCCGACGTCGACCGGATGACCGCGGAGGCGATCGAGGCGCTCGGGCACCTCGACATCCTGGTCAACAACGCGGGCACCTGCTACCACGCCGAATCCTGGGACGTCACCGAGGAGCAGTGGGATTCGGTGTTCGACCTGAACGTCAAGGCGCTGTGGGCGTGCTCGCTGGCCGCGGGGAAGCACATGCGCGAACGCGGCAGCGGCTCCATCGTCAACATCGGGTCGATGTCCGGGCTGATCGTCAACCGCCCGCAGATGCAGCCGGCCTACAACGCGTCCAAGGCCGCCGTCCACCACCTCACCAAATCGCTTGCCGCCGAATGGGCTCCGCTGGGCATTCGGGTCAACGCACTGGCACCGGGCTACTGCAAGACCGAGATGGCGCCCGTCGACAAACCGGAGTTCAAACAGCACTGGATCGACGACACCCCGATGCTGCGCTACGCGATGCCCGAGGAGATCGCGCCCAGCGTGGTGTTCCTCGCCAGCGACGCGGCCTCGTTCATCACCGGTTCGGTGCTCGTGGCCGACGGCGGTTACACCGCATGGTGACCAATCGGCGGGTGGTGGTGTCCTCGCTCGACGACGTCGTCGTCGAGACCTCGACGGCCGACACCCCGCAGCCGGGGGAGGCACGGGTGCGGACGTCGCTGGTGGGCATCTGCGGATCGGATCTGCACGCCGCATGCGGCAGGCACCCGTTCATCGACCTGCCCTACCGCCCCGGACACGAGGCGGTCGGCGTGGTCGACGCCGTCGGCGAGGGTGTCGATCAATCGTGGCTGGGCACGAGGGTGACCATCGAACCCAACCTCGCCTGCGGGGGCTGCACCCAGTGCCGCGCCGGGCGGTACAACATCTGCCGGGAACTGCTGGTGTTCGGCTGCCAGACCGCAGGAGCGCTCGCCGACTCGTTCACCATCCCGGTCGACCGCCTCGTCGCACTGCCCGACGAACTCGACGACCGGCACGCGATCCTGATCGAACCGCTCGCCACGCCGGTGCACACCGTCCGGCGGGCCGGCGAACTGGTCGGAGACCTGCGGGACCGGGCTGTCGTGGTCATCGGCGCGGGCCCCATCGGGCTGTTCACGCTGCTGGCCGCCCGGCACGCCGGCGCGCGTGTCGTGGTGGCCGATCTGCTGGAGTCCAAGCGGGCGCGCGCCGAACGCCTCGGCGCCGTCGGCACTGTCGACCCCACCGCCGAGGACGCGGTCGCCACCGCGCAGCGGCTGCTCGGCGGCCCGGCCGCGGTGGTCGTCGACTGCGTGTCGCGGGAGAGCACCGTCGCGCTGGCGGTCGACCTCGTCGACAAGGGCGGCGCGGTCATGATCGTCGGCGTCGCCGAAGGCTCGACCCCGGTGCCGCTCGGACTGATCCAGGATCGCGAACTCGCGCTGGTCGGCAACCTGATGTACGTGCGGGACGACTTCACCGCGGCGATGGACCTTCTGACCTCCGGCATCGTCCCGGTCGACGAGATCATCAGTGCCGACTTCGATCTGGACCATGCCGCCGAGGCGTTCGCCGCATCGGCGGACGCCGAGAACGTCAAAGTGCTGGTGACGGTGGGAGGTTCGGCATGACCCAGGCACTGCTGGAATGCGCAGGCATCGAGAAGAGCTTCGGCGGTGTGCCGGTGCTCAAGGGCATCACGCTCAACCTGCAGCCCGGCACCGTCACCGCACTGGCGGGGGAGAACGGTGCCGGTAAGTCCACGCTGATGAAGATCATCAGTGGTCAGTACACCGCCGACCACGGCACCGTGACGGTGAAGGGCGCCGACCTGACCTCCGGCAACACGCGCGACGCGGTCAAACACGGTGTGGCGATCGTGCCGCAGGAGCTGGCGTCCATCGAGGACATGACCGTCTACGAGAACCTCTTCGTGGGGCGGGAGATCAAGACGGGTCCGTTCCTGAACCGCCGGGCCATGATCGACGAGGCACGTGATGCTCTCGCGGTGTTCGGGGTGGACATCTCACCTACCGCGCGGATGGGCAGCCTGCCCGTCGGCCTGCGCCAGATCGTCGAGATCGTCAAGGCCGCCCGGACCGGCGCACAGGTCGTGATGCTCGACGAGCCGACGTCGGCGATCTCGGAGCGGGAGGTCGAAGGCCTCTACAAGATCGTGCGCCAACTGCGTGAGCAGGGCGTGTCGATGGTGTACACCACGCACAAGATGGCCGAGATCCGCGCCATCGCCGACCGCGTCGTGGTGCTGCGCGACGGCGGGCTGATCCTCGACGAGCCGATCGCCGAGGTCACCGACGACGACATCGTCACCGCCATGATCGGCCGCGAACTGGAGGCGCTGTTCCCCGAGCGGCCCGAGCCCGGCGCCGACACCGTCCTCGACGTACGCGATCTGCACGTCGAGGGAGCCTCGGGACCGGTGTCGTTCACCGTGCGGGCCGGTGAGATCGTCGGACTGGCCGGCCTGGTCGGCGCCGGACGCACCGAGCTGCTGGAGGCGATCTTCGGCGCCCGCCACACCACCGCGGGCGAGATCGTGGTGAAAGGTAAGGCGGTCAAGCGCAACCATCCCGCCGCCGCGATCACCGCGGGCATGGCGATGGTGCCCGAGGACCGCAAGCTCTCCGGAGTCGTGCTGTCGATGAGCGTGCTGGACAACGGATCGCTGCCGCGGCTGTCGTCGTTCTCGGTCGCCGGCTGGTTGCGCGGCAAGGCCCGCACCAAGGCGGTCTCCGACGTCATGTCCTCGGTGCGGTTGCGCAGCCGCGGCCTCGGGCAGGAGGTCGGGACCCTGTCGGGCGGCAACCAGCAGAAGGTGGTGCTGGCGCGCTGGCTGACCGGTGACGTCAACGTCCTGCTGCTCGACGAACCGACGCGCGGTGTCGACGTCGGCGCCCGCAGCGAGATCTACCGCATCATCACCGAATTCGCCGCGCGCGGCATGGCCGTGCTGATGGCGTCGTCGGACATGCCCGAAGTGGTCGGGCTGTCGCACCGGGCGTTCGTCATGCGCGGCGGCGCACTGGTCGGAGAACTCGACCGCGACGCCCTCGACCACCCGGAGGTCCAGGAGTCGGTGTTCCGGCTCGCCACCGCACTCGACGCGAAACCCACTGCGCCCAACCCGGACCGCACGCCTGAGGAGAAGAACACGTGACCACCCAACTGAACACCGACGGCAAGGGGTCGGGGGGAGCCACCACGGTGGCGTCGCCGATCACCGGCGAACCGGTGAAACTGTTCTCGAAGGAATGGTTCGCCGGCCTCACGCTTCGCTACGCCATGGTGATCATCCTGCTGCTGGTGATCGCCTACTTCAGCTACCGCAGCGCGCGGTTCTCGACGGTGGACAATCTGGTGACCATCCTGGTCGCCGCCGCGCCGTTCGCCCTGATCGCGCTGGGTCAGACCCTGGTCATCCTGACCGGCGGCATCGATCTGTCGGTCGGCAGCGTGATCGCGGTGTCGGCGATGGCAGGCGCAGCCACCGCGAAGGCCAACCCGGGACAGGTCTGGATGACCGTGCTGGTGGCGATGCTGGTCGGCCTGGCCGTCGGATCCCTGAACGGAATCATGGTGTCGCGCCTCAACGTTCCACCGTTCATCGCGACACTGGGCACGTTGACGGCCGGGTCCGGTATGGCCTACGTCATCGGCGGCGGCGCACCGATCAACGGACTGCCCGCGGAGTTCGGGTCGATCGCCAACACCAAGATCCTGGGCCTGCAGATCCCGGTGCTGTTGATGATCCTCGGCATCATCGCGCTGGCCATCGTGATGAAGCGGACCACCTACGGCATGCGCGTGTACGCCGTGGGCGGTAACCGCAACGCGGCCGAGATCGCCGGTATCAACGCCAAGAACGTCCTTTTCAGCGTGTACGCGTTCTCCGGACTGCTGGCCGGGCTCTCCGGTGTGATGCTCGCCTCGCGCGTCATCTCCGGCCCGCCCAACCTCGGGCAGGGCTACGAACTCGACGCGATCGCCGCGGTGGTCATCGGCGGAGCCAGCCTGATGGGTGGGCGCGGCACGATCTGGGGAACCGCGCTGGGCCTGTTGATGATCCAGACGCTGAACAACGGTCTGGACATCCTGGTGGTCCCCGCCTACTGGCAGGACGTCATCAAGGGCGTGCTGATCGTGTCGGCGGTGGCGATCGACGTGTGGTCGTCGCGCCGACGAACGTGACCCCCGTCCGCAACCAACTCACCGGAAAACACGAGAAGAGAAGGCATATGAGACTGGCAACAAAGACGTTGGCCATTGCATCGGCAGCCGCGCTGGGCGTCGGCCTGACCGCCTGCGGTGCGGGCGACACCGCCGCCAACGGCGACACCACCCGTATCGGCGTCACGGTGTACGACATGAGCTCGTTCATCACCGCGGGCAAGGAGGGCATGGACCAGTACGCGAAGGACAACAACATCGAACTGGTCTGGAACTCGGCCAATCTCGACGTCGCGACACAGGCCAGCCAGGTCGACTCGATGATCAACCAGGGCGTCGACGCGATCATCGTCGTTCCGGTGCAGGCCGATTCACTGGGCCCGCAGGTCGCGCAGGCCAAGGCCAAGAACATTCCGCTCGTCCCGGTGAACGCCGCCCTCGACAGTCCCGACGTGGCCGCCAGCGTGCAACCCGACGATGTCGCCGCCGGCGAGCAGGAGATGCAGATGATGGCCGACCGCCTCGGCGGCCGCGGCAACATCGTGATCCTGCAGGGTCCGCTCGGGCAGTCCGGTGAGATCGACCGCACGAAGGGCATCAACAACGTGCTGTCCCGCTACCCGGACATCAAGGTGCTGGCCATGGACACCGCGAACTGGAAGCGCGACGAGGCCGTCAACAAGATGAAGAACTGGATCTCCGGTTTCGGGCCGCAGATCAACGGCGTGGTCGCCGAGAACGACGACATGGGCCTCGGCGCCCTGCAGGCGCTCAAGGAGGCCGGCCGCAACGACGTGCCGATCGTCGGTATCGACGGCATCGAGGACGGTCTCAACGCCGTCAAGAGCGGTGAGTTCATCGGTACCTCACTGCAGAACGGCACCGTCGAACTGTCCGCCGGACTGGCCGTCGCGAACCGGCTCGCCAAGGGCGAGCAGGTCGACACCAAGCCGGTCTACGTCATGCCCGCGATCACCAAGGACAACGTCGACGTCGCGATCGAACACGTGGTCACCGGACGGCAGGAGTTCCTCGCCGGTCTGACCGACCTGACCAACAAGAACCTCGAAACGGGTGACATCGCCTTCGAGGGCATCCCCGGCCAGAAGCAGCCGTAGTCCCACACCCCTGAAAAAGAAAGAGGCAGAATGAAACTGATCTCCAAGATCGGCGTGGTCGCCGCCACCGGTGCGCTGGGCCTGGGCCTGACCGCATGCGGTGCGGGTGACACCGAGGCCAATAGCGACACCACCCGCATCGGTGTGACGGTCTACGACATGAGCTCGTTCATCACCGAGGGCAAAGAAGGCATGGACACCTACGCCAAGGCCAAGAACATCGAGTTGGTGTGGAACTCTGCCAACAATGACGTCTCGACGCAGGCCAGTCAGGTCGACTCGTTGATCAACCAGGGTGTGGACGCGATCATCGTGGTTCCGGTGCAGGCGGATTCGCTCGGCCCGCAGGTCGCCTCGGCCAAGGAGAAGGGCATCCCGCTGCTGGCGGTCAACGCCGCACTGGAGACGCCTGATCTCGCGGGCAACGTGCAGCCCGACGACGTGGCGGCCGGTGAGCAGGAGATGCAGATGATGGCCGACCGCCTCGGCGGCCGCGGCAACATCGTCGTGCTGCAGGGTCCGCTCGGCGGTTCGGGTGAGATCAACCGCGGCAAGGGCATCGACAACGTGCTCGCCCGCTACCCCGACATCAAGGTGCTGGCCATGGACACCGCGAACTGGAAGCGCGACGAGGCCGTCAACAAGATGAAGAACTGGATCTCGAGCTTCGGGCCGCAGATCAACGGTGTGGTGGCACAGAACGACGATATGGGTCTCGGCGCGCTGCAGGCGCTCAAGGAGGCCGGCCGCAACGACGTGCCGATCGTCGGTATCGACGGCATCGAGGACGGTCTCAACGCCGTCAAGAGCGGTGAGTTCATCGGTACCTCACTGCAGAACGGCACCGTGGAACTGTCCGCCGGGCTGGCCGTCGCCGACGCGCTGGTCAAGGGTGAGGACGTCAAGACCGACCCGGTCTACGTCATGCCCGCCATCACCAAGGACAACGTCGACGTCGCGATCCAGCACGTGGTGACCGAACGCGGCAAGTTCCTCGAGGGCCTGGTCGAGCTGACCGAGCAGAACCTCAAGACCGGCGACATCGCCTACGAGGGCATCCCGGGTCAGCAGCAGCCGCAGCCCTGATCCCTTCGCACGCAACGGGGCCGGTCACCGAGATGGCCGGCCCCGTTCGTGCGCCAGGGCCAGCACCTCCTCGGCGGTCGGCGCGCCGGCCGGATGATGCGACAGGCACAGCGGCGTCCGGATCTTGTGGAACGACATCCCTTCCAGCGCGGCGTAGAACGTCCCCGACTGCAGTCTGCTGATGTCGGGCACCAGGCCACCCTTCACGCGGGCCATCTCGCGGGCCACCGCGATCTGCGTCGGCGAGTTGAGCAGTCCGTAGAACTGGGTGGCCGCATTGCCGGGGATGCGGTTGTCCAATCCCTTGGGCGCCTGCGTGGCGAAGACCAGGCCCAGCCCGTACTTGCGCGCCTGTGAGGACAACGCCACCGTGCTGTGGGTGCACGCGGTGGTGCCGACGGACGGCACGAAGTTCTGCGCTTCGTCCATCACCAGCAGTCCACCCAGCGGGCGGTCGCCCGCGGGATTGCGCTTGATCCAGGCGAACAGCGCCATTTGTAACTGGTTGACGAAACCCTCGCGCTGCGCGCCGTCGGTCAGCCCGATCATGCTGATCACCGACACCCGCGCGCGGTGGCCCGCCGACGGCGTCAGCAGTACACCCGGATCGGCCGCCGTGCCCTCGCCGCCGAACAGCGGGTCGTTGACGATGGCCGCGCGCAGGTTCTGCGCGAGTTCGGCGGCCAGATCGCGTGCGCCGCTGAGTTGGCTGACACCCTCGGGCAGGTCGGCGAGCAGGCGGATGAAGCCCGGCAGCGTGGTATCCGGCCGACGCCCGTAGTGGCGCAGCGCCTCCCGCAACACCGCGCGAGACCTGTTGGCCTTGGCGGACTTACCGGTGATCAGCGCGCGGGGTTCGAGCGCCGCGACGGCCGACTCGACGGCGTCGGCGAATTCGTCGTGATCGTCCACCACGCCGGCGAAGTCCGGCAGCGGCTGGAACGACAGCGGACGGCCAGCCGACCGGCGCGGCGTCCAGACCACCACCTCGGTGTTGGCCAGGTACTCCCGGGCGCGCGGCGTGTCGGCCGGATTCCACCCCTCGGGAAGCTGCGGCCACGCACTGCCGAGCCGGGCGAGGTCGTTGTTGGGATCGAGCACGATCGACGACACCCCGCGCAGCGCGCACTCTTCGACGAGGCGCCGGATCAACACCGTCTTACCGGATCCCGAGCCAGCGAACACCACGGTGTGCTTGCGCAGCGCCGCCAGATCGACGGACAGCGCGGTGACGGTGGCGACGTCGACGCCGACGGGCACCGCGGTGGGGGAGTCGGCGACCGGCGGGAGTTCCGGCCGGGGCGGGTCGGCGGTCTGCTCCTCGACCGGGTCGGCGGCCGCCTCGGGAATCGGTTCCGGTGACTCACCGGCCATCTCGCCGAGTGCGGCGCGCAGCAGGGTGACCCCGTGCGCCGGTCTGCGGGCGGCCAGCCATCCGGCCAGACCCGGTGCGTCCTCGTCGATCAGATCGCGCAGTGCGGTCATGGTCCGCACGTCGTCGTCGGACAGCGGCAGTGTCCGCCCGCCGGCCGCCTCGAACTCCTCGACCATCGCGGCGGTCCTTGCTCCGCCCGGCCAGGGGGTGTTGCGCAACAGGAACAACCGGCGCTTCCCCGGGTCGGTGCCGAAACCCGTTGCCTGCGAGGCGTTCTTGATGCGGCTCTGAACGGCGACCGCGTTGCCGGCGGCGATCGCGCGGAACGCCCAGTGCCGTTCGTCGTCGAGTGCGGCGTCCACCACCTGGCGCAGCCGGGCGTGCAGGACCACCCGCCTGCCCGGCGGCGGGTCCAGGCGGAACGCCTGCCCGGTCTCACCCTCTTCGATGATCCAGGCGTCGAGAGTCGCCGACAGCAGGCTCGGCACCGTGGTGTCCTCGCCGTCGGGGTCCGTGGCCGCGGCGGGCACGGCGCGGCGCCGGTACTCGACGAACCTGCGATCCAGATCGGCGGTGTCGAAGGAACTCCGGGCGTGCTGCTGCTCGTGCTCTTCGGCCGGTTCACCGGTCAGGCGGGAAAGTTCGGTGACGGCGTCGAGGTCGAGGCACCGCCGCACGTGTGCGTCGGCCCGCTTGAGCAGTTCCCGCGGGGTGAACTGGGGTGCCTCCTCGAACGCCTCGGGCAGGATCGGCCAGCTGGGATAGGGCGGCTGGAAGCCGGTCGCGCGGTAGCTCGCGGTGAAGCGCCGTTCGAGGATGGCCCGGCCGATGTCGGCGGTGGGCAGCGCCTCGAGCGGCCTGGTGGTGCGGAACCGGTCCCGGACGGTCGACGTCGCGCGGTCCTGGATGGCCTCCCACGCGACCGGGAGGCAGGCGACCACGCCGGCGGTGCGCCGCATGGTCTGGCGCATCGACATCAGGCCGTGTGCCACCTGCTCGAGGTCGCCGTTGTCGGCCGCCTGCCCTCCGCCGGTGCTGCGCACCGACTGCGCCAGCAGCGTGTCGATCTGGTCGATGGCCAGTACGGCGGGCCCGGCCAGCGCGACCAGCCGCGAGATGTCGCGCACCGATTCCTGCGGGGTCTTCGTGGGTGCGGGCAGGCGCCACCGGGCGCGCTCGTCGTCGAACTCGTCGTTGCCGTCGAGAAAGGCCTGCCCGACGTCCTGCACCTGCAGGTCGGCCGCACCGAGCAGGACCAGCGCGCGCAGCGTGTGGTGCGTCTCGCGCACGGTCGACCGGTGCACCTTGTGCAGTGCGTTGACGAATTCGTCGAGTACCTCGGGGGTGAGGTCGTCGTCCCCGGCGACCGCGCGTCGGGCCGCCCGGCCGATGTGGGCGATCGACGACAGTTCCCACAGCACGTCCTTCAGCTGGGTCTCGCGCTGCCCACCAGGGCGGCCGAGGCTCTCCAGGATGCCGCCGCGGGCGGATTCCCAGAAGCCGGCGGCGTCCAGCAGTTCGACGAGGAAGAAGTAGCCGCCGCGCTGCTGCACCCGCTCCCTGACCTGACCGAGCAGGTGGGTTTTCCCGGAGCCCGCCTGGCCGCGGATGACCACGCCGAGCGGGGTGGACTCCGGGTCGCGTTCGGCGTCGCCGAACGCGGCGAGCACGTCGCTCAGTGCGTGTTCGTGAAGGCCGTTGACGTGTACCGCACCCTGTGAATGCCACAGGTCGTCGGCCGTCGGCGCCCACGCGAGCCGCAGTCCGGCGAGCGCATCCCGTTCATCCGGCCGCATCAGCATTCGATCGCGATCAGGTGTTTGGGCTGGTTGCCGATGCGGATCGCGGCGTCGCGGTCGGCCTGGGTGAGTGTCTTCTGGTTCTCCTCGGGGATGAGGCTCACGCCCGGGCTCTGGTACAGGCGCACCAGCGCACCGTCGAGGTCCACGCTGCCCACGTCCGTCAGTTCGGCGCGCAATCGCGACAGGGGGACCCACCCGCCCGGCCGCTGCGCCAGCCGGTGGTAGGTCTCGCGGACCCGGTCCTCGACGGCGTCGGTGGCCGCGTCCTCCGGCGGCAGGAAGACGTCCGCCGGGCGCAGGTCCGCGGTGTCGAAGTAGCGTCCGAGCGCGCGCAGCACCGTGTAGAGGGCCCGGCCCTGCCCGGTCGCCGGCTGCGGTGACTCGGCGCCGAACAGCGTGCGACACACCGCCCAGCCGTCGTCGGTGAGTTCGTGGACGAGCGGCCGGCCTTCGGTGGTGTCGACCAGCCGGAGGCGGTTGAGCCGTTCGCGGCTCGGCTTGTCGAGTTTGGGGCCCAGCCGTTCCAGCTCGGGGTTCGAAACGGGCCGGGCCTCGGACATCAGGACCAGCAGGACCGCCTGTTCGGTTCCGCTCAGCTCGTTGACCGGAACGGTCATGTCGGGCGTCCTCCTGTCTGTCGTCGTGTGCAGTTCTACCTGGTGGTCGACGTCGGTGGCGGGACGAGCGCGCCGGCGGGCACATCGGTGTACTGCGGCGCGTAGGCCTCGGCGGAGAAGGTGAAACCGCGCCTGCTGCGTTCGCTCAGGCAGGACACCCCGAAGGCTTCCTGGACGTTGCACCGGAAACCCGCCACGGCCAGGATCTGGTTGAACTGCAGGACGGTGGCGGTTCCGGTGGGCGGTGCGAACGGCGTGTCATCGAGCGCCACGAAGGCCGGATCGCCGTCGCGGCCGACGACGATCGCGGTGGGAGCCACCTGCTCCCCGGCGGCGTCGGTCACGCTCTCCGGCGCCCCCGCGATGCTCAGTGCCGCACCGCCGGCGGCCTGGCACCCGGCCTGCACCCGCGGCACCACCGCGCACTCCCAGCGCCCCGACGGCGTGGTGAAGAAGTACTGGGTGAACCCGTCGACAGGCGCGCCGAAGTGGAACGCGTTGGCCAGGTTGGCGTTGTTCAGCGGCGGCGGGGGCGGCGCGGTGGGCGCCGCCGACCCGGGACCGCCGTCCTCGGTGGTCACCACCGTCGGTCCGGTACAGCCGGCCAGCACCATGACGGCCAGTGCTGCCGGGATCACAGTTGATACGCGCATATCGGTGTCCAAGAGTGCCGCAAGCGGTTCCGGGCGTGCCCGCCGGGTCAGCCCACGCGGGCCGCCAGCAGGTGACGCAGTGTGCGCGCGTTGCGCACCGCGTGTCCGCCGAGATCGTTGTTGAAGTAGACCAGTACCCGGCGTCCCTCGGCGTCCCACGCCGCGATTCGGTCGGCCCACCGGCTCAGGGCGTCGTCGGGGTAGGACCCGGCGTAGAGCGACTCCTGGCTCGGGCCGTGCATCCGCAGATAGACCAGATCCCCGGTGGCTCGGGGCCTTCACCGCAGCCCGGCGCCGCTCATGATCACGTAGGCGGCCCGGTGGTCCTCGAGCAGGCGATACACCGCCGGGTCGTCCCAGGAGGGGTGGCGCAGTTCCATGGCGACGGGGATCCGGTCCGGCATGACCGTCAGGAAGTGCCCCAGCAGGGCGTCGTCGCGTTCGATGGCCGGATGCAGTTGCACCAGCAGGGCTTCGCGCCGGTCACCCAGCGCGGTCCAGCACCGTTCGAACCGGTCCACCCACGGTTCCGGGTTCGTCAGTCGGCGGAAATGGGTGAGCCCGCGGTGGGCCTTGACCGACATGGTGAACCCCTCGGGCAGGCGATTCCGCCACCCTTCGAAGGTCGCGTCGCGCGGCCAGCGGTAGAAGCTGGCGTTCAGTTCGACCGTGTCGAACTCCGCCACGTAGAGGCCGAGGCGTTCGGCCACCGGTGTGCGTTGCGGATAGAGCACGTCGGTCCAGTGGTCGTAGGACCATCCGGAGGTGCCGATGCGGATCATCGGCCGCGCACCCGGTCGAACAGGTCGTCGTCGAGTGCCGCGCGCACCAGGGCCGCCGCGAACGCGGCCGTACCGTCGGCCGCCAGTTTCTGCAGCGCTGCCGGATCGTCCGGCAGACCGAGCCGGGAGGCCGTGCCGATCGCGCGCTGGTCGAAGTAGGGCCGCACCCACGTCCAGGTGTCCTGCACCTCCCGCAGGAAGATGTCGGAGCCGGTGTCGCCGATACCCTTGAAACGCTTGAGGTTTCGCCGCACGGCGTTGACATCCCGGTCTTCGGCAAGCCTGCGCAGGTCACCGCCGTACTCCTCGCGCACGGTCCGGGCCATCTCCACCAGCCGGGTGGCGGAGCTCTCGTCGTACCGGGCGTAGCCCGCGCGGCCGAACGCCTCGATCATGGTCCTGCGGTCGGCCTCGAGCACCGCGTCGGGGGTGCGCAGTCCCGCCGCGAACAGCTCGCGCGCCGCGTGCATCGCGACGGTCGCGTCGATCGGCTTACTGGCCAGCATGCACAGCACCAGCAGCTGGAACAGCGGCATGGGCGTGTCGGCGAGCCGGATACCCGCCTCGTCGGCATAGGTCCGGCCTGCCTCGTCCCGCAGGCGCCGGACGATGTCCTGCGATGCGCCCATGGCGGTTGCATTACCCGCGCACGCCTGCGGTGAACCGGCTACTTGGGCGGCAGCGCCTTGGCGTAGTCGACGCCGTGGCGCACCCAGGACCGCAGCTGGCGCATGGTCCGCACGCCGTCCTGCTCGACCCGCAGCCAGCCCCGGACCTCGCGGCCGGACATGACCATCGGCGCGGCGTGCTCGCGCCGGAGGAGCTTCTCGGTCTGGTCGGGCGGGACGCGGACCATCAGGCCGCCCTGGCCGCTGGCGGCCACCGCCATGTGGCCGTCGATCAGGAAGGCCAGCCCGCCGAACATCCGTTTCTCGGTGACGGCCCGTTCGGCGGAGACGATTTCGCGGATGCGGTCGGCGAGGTCGGCGTCGTAGGCCACCCGGTCATTCTGCGGCAGATACTCACTGAATGCAGTGAGGGTCGTGTTCCCCGCTGGGATCACGACCCTCAGTGCACTGTCCGACCGCGTCAGGCGGCCCGGCCGGCCGCGGTGGCCGCCGGTTCGAGCGCCTGCGCGACGATCTCGGCGACGTCGGTCATCGGCCGCACGTCGAGTGCGTCGAGCACCTCGGCGGGCACGTCGTCGAGATCCGGCTCGTTGCGCTGCGGGATGAACACCGTCGACAACCCGGCGCGCTGTGCGGCCAGCAGCTTCTGCTTGACCCCGCCGATCGGCAGCACGCGGCCGTTGAGCGTGACCTCGCCGGTCATCCCGACGTCGGAGCGGACCTGACGTCCCGTCGCCATCGACACCAGCGCGGTCACCATCGTCACACCGGCCGACGGACCGTCCTTCGGGACGGCGCCCGCGGGCACGTGGACATGGATACGACGGTCCAGCGCCTTCGGATCGACCCCGAGCTGCTCGGCGTGGGCGCGCACGTAGGACAGCGCGATCTGCGCGGACTCCTTCATGACGTCGCCCAGCTGACCGGTCAACTGCAACACCCCCTCTCCCGAGGAGGATGGCGTGGACCCTGCCTCGATGTAGAGCACGTCGCCGCCGAGTCCGGTCACGGCCAACCCGGTCGCCACGCCCGGCACCGCGGTGCGCTCGGCAGACTCCGGTATGAAGCGCGGACGGCCCAGGTAGCCGACGAGGTCCGGCTCGTCGATGACGAGGCTCGTGATCCCGCCGGTCGCCAGTTTCGTCGTCGCCTTGCGCATCGCCTTGGCGAGCAGCCGTTCGAACTGCCGCACGCCCGGTTCGCGGGTGTAGTCGGCGGCGATCTTGCGCAGCGCCGCGTCGGTCACCTCGACCTCATCCGTGGTGAGCGCCGCCTGTTCCCGCTGCCGCGGCAGCAGGAAGTCGCGGGCGATGGCCACCTTGTCGTCGGAGGTGTAGCCGTCGATCTGCACCAGTTCCATCCGGTCCAGCAACGCCTGCGGGATGTTCTCGATCACGTTGGCCGTGGCCAGGAACACCACATCGGACAGGTCCAGGTCGAGATCGAGGTAGTGGTCGCGGAACGTGTGGTTCTGCGCCGGGTCGAGCACCTCGAGCAGCGCCGCGGCCGGGTCGCCGCGGTAGTCGCTGCCGACCTTGTCGATCTCGTCCAGCAGCACAACGGGATTCATCGAACCCGCCTCGCCGATGGCACGGACGATGCGGCCGGGCAGTGCGCCGACGTAGGTGCGCCGGTGGCCGCGGATCTCGGCCTCGTCGCGCACACCGCCGAGGGCCACGCGCACGAACTCGCGGCCCAGCGCCCGCGCGACGGATTCGCCGAGCGAGGTCTTGCCGACACCGGGAGGGCCGGCCAGCACCATCACCGCACCGGATCCGCGGCCGCCGACCACCTGCAGCCCGCGCTGGGCGCGCCGCGCCCGCACGGCCAGGTATTCGACGATGCGGTCCTTGACGTCCTCGAGGCCGTGGTGGTCGGCGTCGAGGATCTCGCGGGCCGCCGTCAGATCGGTCGAGTCCTCGGTCCGCACGTTCCACGGCAGGTCCAGCACGGTGTCGAGCCAGGTGCGGATCCAGCCGCCTTCCGGGCTCTGGTCGCTGGCGCGCTCGAGCTTGCCGACCTCGCGCAACGCGGCTTCGCGAACCTTATCGGGGAGGTCGGCGGCCTCGACGCGGGACCGGTAATCATCGGAACCCTCAGGCTCACCCTCACCGAGCTCCTTGCGGATCGCGGCGAGCTGCTGGCGCAGCAGGAACTCCTTCTGCTGCTTCTCCATACCGGAGCGGACGTCCTCGGCGATCTTGTCGGTGACCTCGACCTCGGCCAGGTGGTCACCCGTCCAGTCGATCAGCACGCGCAGCCGTTCGGCGATGTCCGGGGTCTCCAGCAGCTGACGCTTCTGCTCCGGCGTGAGGTAGGACGCGTAGCCGGCGGTGTCGGCCAGCGCCGACGGATCGGTGAGCTGGTTGACGAAGTCGATGATCTGCCAGGCCTCGCGGCGCTGCAGCATCGCCAGCAGCAGTTTCTTGTACTCCGCGGCGAGTGCGCGGGTGTCGTCGGTGGTCTCGGGTTCGGGGACTTCCTCGACCGAGACCCACAGTGCGGTACCGGGACCGCTGGCGCCTGCGCCGATGTGGGCGCGGCTCTTCCCGCGCACGACGGCCGCCGTGCCCACCCCGCCGGGGATGCGGCCGACCTGCACGATCGTCGCGAGCACACCGTAGGTGGGGTAGCGGTCGCCCAGGCGGGGAGCGATGAGCAGCTCACCGGATTCGGTGGCGCGGGCGGCATCGACCGCCGCGCGTGCCGCGTCGTCCAGTTCGATCGGCACGACCATGCCGGGGAGCACGATCGTCTCGCTGGTGAAAAGGACAGGCACCGATGTGGCTTGAGCCATGTGATCCTCCAAAGTTCAGTCGAATCGACTCAACCCTGGGTGTGGGTGGTTTGTTCCCGGAGGACCTATCGCTGGTCGGCGGGTGCCGGGCGTCCCGGGCCCCGCGGGCGATCCAGCCAGCGCGAGAGCCGGGGTTCCAGGACGGCGAGCAGCGCCGCGACCGCGAACCACAGAACCGACAGCGCCACCGTGGTGTTCCAGGCGTCGAAGGAGTAGCCGTCGTCGTCTTCGCTGTGGAAGAACGGCGCGATGATGCCGAACTGGATCGCCGGTGCCACGGCGATGCAGAACGCGAGCGCGGTGGTGGCGCCGAACGCCCCACGCAGCAGCATCGCCCGCGGAGTCCGCACGGTCGGCGCGGGGCGGTGGTGCGCGAGCAGGATGACCAGCAACAGCAGGCCGATCACCACGGCCAGCACATCCCAGTCGTCGCCGGCGAAGATGAACGCGACCGCGCCGCCCACGGTGGCCAGCGCCAGCGCGCCGGGGTCTGTCCGTTGCTGCAGTTCGATACGTGTCACGGCATTGGCGTCGTCGGCCATTGCGTCACTCTAAGGTCGCGCCCGGTCACCCGGCGCGGTGTTTGCCGCTCGAACATCCGGCGTGTCGCGGCACGACCCACATACGGCAGGGAGCCTGCCGTGGGGGTGACGGCAGGCTCCCTGGTTATCGGTGGATCTATCCGCTCGGATCAGACACTGCCCTGAGCGCCGAGGACCCGCTGAATGTCCGGCTTCATCTGCTGCAGCTGCTGACCCCAGTAGCCCCAGGCATGTGTGCCGTTCGACGGGAAGTTGAACACCCCGTTGGTGCCGCCCGCGGCGATGTAGTTGTCGCGGAAGGTCACGTTGGTGCGCAGCGTGAAGCCCTCGAGGAACTGGGCCGCCATGAGGTTGCCGCCGGAGGTACCGGCGTCGAGCTCCGACGGGGTTCCGGTGCCGCAGTAGATCCACACCCGGGTGTTGTTCGCGACCAGTTGGTTGATGTTGACCATCGGGTCGTTACGCCGCCACGCCGGATCGCTGGCCGGGCCCCACATGCTCTCGGCGTTGTACTTGCCGGAGTCCTGCATGGCCAGCCCGATCAGCATCGGCCACCAGCCCTCGGAGGGGTTGAGGAAGCCCGAGAGCGATGCCGCGTAGATGAACTTCTGCGGGTAGTAGATCGAGTAGGTGAGTGCGGTGCTGCCGGCCATCGAGATACCGACGACCGCGTTGCCGTTGGGCGACACGCCGCGGTTGGCCTCCAGCCACGCGGGCAGTTCCTGGGTCAGGAACGTCTCCCACTTGTAGGTGTAGTCCTGGCCGTTGCCGCGAGACGGCTGATACCAGTCGGTGTAGAAGCTGGACTGGCCACCCACGGGCATGACCACGGACAGGCCCGACTGGTGGTACCACTCGAACGCGGGGGTGTTGATGTCCCAGCCGTTGTAGTCGTCCTGGGCCCGCAGGCCGTCGAGCAGGTACACCGCATGCGGTCCGCCGCCCTGGAACTGGATGCGGATGTTGCGGTTCATGGATTGGGAGAACACGTCGAGGTACTCGACCGGCAGACCCGGCCTCGAGAAGGCACCTGCGGTCGCCGAACCCCCGGCGAAGCCGATCAGACCCGGAAGCGTGATCGCGGCGACCGCGACCACCGCCATCCGCCTCCACGTCCGCCTCGCTGTATCGCGGAACTTTCCGACGAATCTCATAACGGCAACCCACCCACCTTTCTTCGCATGCCACAAGCAGTGCCGTCGCTTATCGAGACTCATGAAACACGTGCCACATCTGTCACACGCGTACCAACACGGTGGCGCGTGATCGCGGTTGGCTAACGATTCCGACTCGGCCCGTTACGAATCCGCGCATGGTGTCGCCACGGACGGGTATCACCCGGATCGTGACCGAGAACTCCGCCGATCCGCACGATCTGCAGCGCTTCGTCGACGCCCAGGATCCGGTGTACGACACCGTGATCGGAGAATTGCGCGCCGGACGCAAACGCTCGCACTGGATCTGGTTCATCTTCCCGCAGCTGAAGGGGCTGGGCCGCAGTCCGACCGCACAGTATTTCGGCATCGCCTCGCGCGAGGAGGCCGTCGCCTATCTCGAACACGAGGTGTTGGGGCCGCGGTTACGCGAGTGCACGCGACTGGTGCTCGCCATCGAGGGCCGGTCGGCCGGCGAGGTCTTCGGTTCGCCCGACGACCTCAAGCTGCGGTCGTCGATGACGCTGTTCGCCCGGTGCAGCGACGACAATGCCGACTTCGTCGCGGTGCTCGACAGGTTCTACGGCGGTGAGCCGGACCCGGCGACGGTCTCGCGGCTGTCCTGAGCTCAGGTGGGCGCGACGACGACCCAGCCGTGCGGGGGCACGGTCACGTGGTCGACTTCCTCGGCGGGCGGCGCGCCGGAGCCGGCCACCACCCGGCCCCGGTGAAGCGCGGTGCCGCTGAGCGAGACGCTCAGCGGTGCGTCGTCGACGTTCAGCGCCACCAGCAGGACGCCGTCGCCTGCGCGAGTCTCGTAGACATAGTGCCGGTTCGTCAACTGCACCGTGGACGTCGTCGCCCGGTGCAGCCACGCATGCCTGCGGCGAATCCCGATCAGGTACTTGTGCAGCCGGAAGATGTCGTTGTCTTCGGTTGGCGAGGAGAATTCGGGACGTACCGCATCGTCGCCGCCCCTGCGGTCCTCCTTGACACCGCGGTGGCCCAGTTCGTCACCGGCGTAGACGCTGGGCACCCCGCCGATCGTGAACAGGAGCACCAGCGCGTGTTCGAGGTGACGGGAATCCGTCATCCGGCTCGCGATCCGCGTGACGTCGTGGTTGCCGACGAACGTCAACGGCACGAACGAGGCGAGGAACTCGCTGTGGCGCTTCAGCGCGTGGTCGAGTTCGTGGAAGTTGCCGTCGTTGAGGCTGCTCCACACCGCCTTCCACAGTTCGTACTGGGTGACCGAGTCGAACCCGGCGGCCACCCGGGCGGCGTAGTCGCCGTGGATCACCTCGCCGACGAACCACGCATCGGGATGGCGTTCCCGGACGCGCGGCAACACCTGGGACCAGAATCGGTCGGGAACGGCGTACGCGGCATCGAGTCGCCAGCCGTCGGCGCCACGGTTCAGCCAGTGCGACATCACCTCGACGGTGTAGTCGACGACGGCCGGGTCGCGATGGTTGAGCGCGATCAGCTCACCGTGCCCCTCGAAGGTCGCGAAACCGTTGCGGCCCTGACGGAACCACGACGAGGCGGGGTGGTCCGGGCCGCCGTCGAGCGCCTCGCGATAGCGGGGGAAGTCGGTGCCGACATGGTTGAACACCCCGTCCAGCAGGACCCGCAGACCGCGGCGATGCGCCTGTTCGATGAGGTGGTCGAAGTCACCGTCGTCACCGAGCCGCGGATCGATCGCATAGTGGTCGGTGGTGTCGTATCCGTGTGTGCGCGAAGCGAAGACCGGACCGAGCGCGAGGCCGGAGGCGCCGAGTGCGATGGCGTGGTCGAGCCAGTCCACGATGCGCCGCAGCCGGTGCTCGTCACGGCCCGGAGAAGGGTCGGCGGGGAAGGCGCCGACGAACCCCAGCGGGTACACCTGCCACCAGATGACGTGTTCGACCCACGCGGGTTCTGTCACGATCCGAACTTCTCCCGATAGAGGGCCTGCATGGCATCCGCCAGTTCCGGCGCCGGTCCGTCCACCGGCACATCGGGTGCGACGGTGTTGATGGGCAGCGTCGCCACCGGCGGGGCGGGGGCGCCCCATTCGGCCAGCCACCGGCTCAGCTGTGCCGACGAGGTGGCGTAGACGATGCGGCCGAGGCCCACCCAGGCGTGCGCGGCCGCGCACATCGGGCAGTGTTCGCCCGAGGTGTAGACGGTCGCAGCGGCGCGTTCGGCCGGGTCGAGGTGCTCCGCCGCCCACCTGGCGATGGCGAATTCGGGGTGACGGGTGTGGTCGCCGCCGCTGACCCGGTTGTGGTCGGCGAAGCGGACCCGGCCCGCGGCGTCGACGAGGACGGAACCGAACGGTTCGTCGCCGGCGTCGAGCGCCTCGCGCGCGAGGTCCACGCAGCGGCGGAGGTGTTCGAGGTCCGCGTCACTGATGGCCACGTGCCGGAGTCTACGCAGCGCACCCTTCGGTCAGTCCGGACAGCAGGCGTCGACCACGTCGAGGCGGCAGGCGCACGACGCCGCGATCGGCACGTCGGCGCGGGCCCGGGCCAGGCCGAGCTGCTGACCGATGATGGCCGCCTCCGCCGTGCGGCCGAGCCGCTGCAGGCATTCGTGATAGCCGTGCAGGCTCCACACGTTTCCCGGATGCTGCGACGAGCGGCTCAGCTGCGGGTCGAGGCCGAGGTCGGCGGCGTACACGGCGGCGGCGTCGGCGACCCGGCCCTGTTCGAGCAGCAGCGCCCCGTAGGCGTGCCGGGTCGGCTGCATCCACCCCCACGGCTCGTCGTAGGGCAACGAGTCGTCCAGGGCGACGGCTCGCCGCAGGTGGGTGAATGCCTCGTCGTATTGCCCTGCTCGGTAGGCGATTTCACCGTCGAGCATGGCTTCGGCGACGGCCAGGATGTCGCGACTGGTGTTGTTGAACAGGTAGCGGGACTCGGGGATGCGGGAGTACGCGGCGGCGAAGGCCTCCCGTTCCGCCCGGGCCTGGTCGAGGTGGCCCTTCGCGGCGTGCGCGACGCCGCGCCCGTAGTGGATGGTCGCGGTGGTCGTGCAGTAGAGCGTCTGGTCGTCGGGCAACGGTTCGGCGATCAGGTCGTCCCAGCGCCCGAACCGGACGAGGACGTGCACCCGCAGCGGGACGAACGCCTCCAGCCAGTCGGCCATCGGCGGCGATTCGATCGCGAGTAGTTCCGGCGTCAGTTGGCCTGCCAGTTCCTCCGCCGCAGCCAGGGCGACCTTCGAGGAACCCTCGAACATCGCCGAATACACCACGAAATGCAGATCGTGCGCCCGGTAGAGGGAGTAGAAGTTCAGCGGACCCGCCCGCTCGACGAACCGGCGGTCCGCGTCGACGGCGGCGAGATTGGCGGCCACCGAGTCCCGATAGTTCCCGCAGAGGACGTCGATGTGGCTGGGCATGTGCTGCAGATGGCCGGCGTCGGGCACCAGACCCCGCAGCAGGTCGGCGGCGGGCAGCGCCTCCTCCGGCGCCGCCGACATCTCCATGGTGTGCAGGTAGAGGTGCAGCACGCCCGGATGGCGGCGGCCGGCGTCGGTCGCCAGCGCGGCGTCGAGCAGCGCCTTGGCCTCCAGGACCCGCGACCCCGGTGCCGGTTCGCCGGTCCTGGTGTCCCACAGCGCCCAGGCCGTGATGTTGACCAGCGCGTCGGCGGCCAGCGCCTGGACGTCGACGTCGTCGGGATAGGCGGCCGCGAGTTCGACCATGGCGTCGGCGTAGGCCGGGTGCCCGCCCTGCAGCGCCTCGGCCGCGCCGGGGTCGTCGACGGGGAACCGGGCCTGCAGCGCGTCGATCAGGCCGCGTTCGACGGCCGAGGCGCGGCCGTGTTCGGCCAGGCGCAGTTCCATCCGGGCCCGGGCGAGCGACGCGCCCATGTCGACCGGGTCGAACGCCTCCCAGGGCTTGTTGTAGTTCGGGCCGACGGAATAGGCGATGCCCCACCGCGCGACGGCCAGATCCGGGTCGAGCTCCAGCGCCCGCTCGAAACAGCGGACCGCCTCCTCGTGATTGAACGCATAGGCCCAGACCAGGCCGCGGTCGAACCACGTCTGCGCCTGCGGTGACGGCGTGTCCACCGCCCGGTGGTGGGAGCCGAGGTCGTAGTACGGCTCGGCGTCACGGCCGAGCGAAACCGTCATGGCGAGAACGATAATGGAGCGACACCGCAGTGGCGAGTGCCGCGAGCACCGCACCCGCCGCGGCCCACGCGCCCAAAGTCACCACGGCGGTCGTCGCCCCGTTGCCGCCGAAGTACTGCAGGCTGCGCAACAGGTCGACGCCCGATCCCTGCGGGACGATGTGGGTGAACGTGCGGTAGAAGCCGGACAGCAGCGGCCGCCCGACGGGGCCCGCCGCCGCCGCGTTGCCCACGATCACCAGGAACAGGGTCAGTGTCAGCGACGCGACGGTGCCGAACGCCGCTGCCACACCGGTGATCGCGCCGCCGACCGCCATCGCGTACAGCCACAGCGCACCGAACAGCTGCGCCGGGTGGCCGGTGAGCGCGCCGAGTCCGCCGTCGACGTATGCGGTCACCGCGGCGGCCAGCAGGGCAGAACAACCGGCAAGGCTCAGGGTGCGCAGAGCGAGCGTGCGCGGAGTGCGCGCGGCGCCCATGACGCGGCTCAAGATCGTGGCGCCGACCGAGGCGCCGATGGACAGGAAGATCACGGCGTAGAACTCGACGGTGCCCGAGGGGTCCGCCGCCGTCGTGGGGGCGACGTCCTCGACGACCGGGGTCAGCCCGGCCTCGGTGGCGATCGCGCGGCCGACGGACTCCGCGGCCGCCGCCACGCTGCGTCCGCCGCCGCCGGCCACGTAGACGGTGAGGTCGTGGTCGGCGCCGACGGCGAAGCCGGCATCGGCGTGGCGCTGATAGACCAGGTCGCGCGCGTTCGCGGCGTCGGAGGCCTCGGTGACCGCGAGCTCCTGCTGTCCCCGGACCGCCTCGAGAACCTGCGGGGGAGCGGAGACCGCGACGTCGAGGTGGCGCAGCGACGGGTTGGCGAAGGCGCCGGAGTAGCTGGCGATCATCGCGACGACGAAGAGGGTGAGCGCCACCAGCGCGGCTGCGGTGGTGGCCACCCGAGAGCGCACATCGGAGGTGGACTGTGCAGTGTGTTTTGCCATGGGAGAGAGTACCTTTCGGGTCAGATCCGGAGAAGCGCGTAGACGGTGTCGAGCGCGGCGGTCACCCTGGTGCGCAGTTCATCGCTGTCCGGGTCCTCCATCCAGGACCGCAGCACTTCCAGGAATCCGCCGACGAGGAACCGGCTGACCGGTTCCGGTGACAGGGCGGCGACCGGTCCGAGCGACGGCACGGCGTCCTCGGCGATGCCCGTGCACGCGGGCAGCAGCTCGGCGCGGAACGCCGACACCACCCGCTGGGCGACCGCGCTGCCCACGACGTTGCGGTACATCGCGTGATGGTCGGCGGCGAAGTCGAACAACCGCAGGATGCGGGTGCGGGCGTCGCCGTCGAGATCGCCGGCAACGGCAGCGAACGCGGCGGTGAAGGCGGTGGCGACCGCATCGTCGCGATCGCCGAAGTGTTGGTAGAACGCCTGCCGGCTGACGCCGGCACAGGCGACGAGGTCGGCGACGGTCAGATCGTCGACCGGTCGTGTCGTGACGAGGGTCAGCGCGGCCTCGCGGATGCGGGCCCGGACGCGTTCCGCGCGTGGATCCGCACTGTGTGTCCGTGCCGCCATGTCGAGAAGCGTAAACAACTTCGTAGACAAGTGTCCACGAAGCGGCGTGTGGTTTCGCGCACGGCGCGGCCCGGGCTGTGACCGCGGCGTGTCGCGGCGAACACCGCCGATCGCAGCGGGCCCGGCCGATTACGGTGACGACATGATCCGGTGTGTGCGGCTGTGGACGGGGGCGGACGACGCGTCGCACTTCGAGATCGGGCGCCTCGACATGCGGCCCGGCCGCAACGACGACCTCGTCTCGGCGGTGATGCCGTCCACCCACGTCACCGTCGAGGAGACGGCGGCCGGGCGATCGCTCGCGTGGCACACCGCACCCGTACGCCAACTCGTGGTGACCCTGGCGGGTTCGCTGGTGTTCTCCACCCGCGACGGCGAGGAGTTCGAACTCGGACCGGGCGACGTGCTGCTGGCGGAGGACACTGCGGGGTCGGGACACAAATGGCGGTTGGAGGGCACCGATCCGTGGCGGCGGATGTACGTGGTGCTCGCCGACGACGTCGAGGTGGCCTTCGTCGCGGCGGCCTAGTGGCCCGCCACGACTTCGCTCTCGTCGACGACCACCGGATCCTTTGCGCCCGGAAGTAAAGAGCAAGCGGCGCAGACGATTGCGAAGAAGACGTAGCCGAGCGCGACCTGCGGGCTGGCCGCCCAGGCGACCTGCGGTGCGTGGATCAGCCCGATGAACGACAGCACGGCGCCGACCATGGCCGCGATCGCGGCGTAGTGGAACCTCTTGTCCAGGATGAAGGTCACCATGGCGCCCAGGATCAGTCCGACCAGCACCGCGCCCTCTCCGAGCACTTTGAGCCCCTCGTAGACCACGCCCGCACCGTTGAGCGCGTCCATCCCGACTTCGGGCGCCGACGTCCCGGCGGCGTTGAGCGCGTTGTCGATCAGGCCGTGTGCCCACTGTGCGAGGTTGGGCAGCAGTGCCGCGACCACGGCCACCGCATGCAGCCGCGGGACCGCCTGGAACGCCTGGGCGCCGATCAGCAGACCGATGTACAGCAGGATCGGCACAATGGCGGGCACCGGCAGCAGCGCGTCGAGCACTCCGAAAAGTCCGATGAAACAGAGGATCCCGATCACGATGCCGCTGGCCAGCGAATAGCCGGCCCGGCCGCCGGCGTCTTTCCAGCCGGGATGGCCGATGTACACCGCGGGCGGAAACGGTGAGCCGAACGCCGAGCCGATCACCGCACCCGCGCCGTCGGCGAGCAGCACGCTGCGCAGGTTGAAGTCGTCACCGGCGGCGGCCGCGCTCTCGACGTTGCTCATCGCCTCGGTGAAGTTGTAGACGCCCAGCGGGATGGCCGTGCCGAGCAACGGCGCCAGATCGGCGAGGCCGGCCCAGAGCAGATCGAGCCGTAGATCCGGGATACCGATCGCGATGTCGGAGACCGCCTGCCCGACGTCGGGGGCCGACATGTAGCCGCCGGCCCATCCGATCGCGGTACCGACGAACAGGGCCACCAGTCCCACCGGGATGTTGCCCGGCACCTTCACGTTGGTGAAGAACCCGATCAGGATGATCGCGAGGACCGGCAGACCGATCCACGCCGCTTCCCACATCTGCGCGGCGGGACGCATCGAGATGAAGGTGATGGAGATACCCGCCAGCGTGCCGAGCATCGCGGCCCGCGGCGTGAGCTTGCGAATGTGCGGTCCGACGAAGGCGCCGATCATCACGATGACGCCGATCAGAAATGCCCACGCCAGACCGGCCTGCCACGCTTGAATCGGGTCGTCCGTGTTCAGGTACACCGGCAGCATGACCACGAACACCACGATGAACATGTGGGGGACACTCGGACCGTAGGGCAGCGCGGTCACGTCGTCGCGGCGCTCGCGGCGGGCGAGCCGTCGCGCGAGGAACGTGTAGTAGAGATTGCCCAGGATCAGCGCGACGCCGAGTGCGGGTAGCACGGTGCCGAGCACGTCACCGGCAGGCACTGAGATCACCCCGATCATCAGCCCGGTCAGGGTGAGCACGTTGACCAGGATGTTGAAACCCAGGCCGAAGAAGGCGTTGAGGTCGCCGCGGGTCCACCACGGCACCGGCATCCCTGGTACGGGTGCCGGTTCGGCGGCCGGGTCGGTCACGTCGGCGCTCATCGGGTTCTCCTCATACGGCAGTGGTGGTCAGGGCCTGCATCGCCGGGATGACGGCCGCACTGTCGGCCACCCAGCCGAAGATGCCGCCCTGCGCCTTGATCATTTCCAGACCGATGCGCTGGAATTCCGGGAAGTACGAACCGACGCAATCGGATACGACCAGGCACTCGTAACCCCGGTCGTTGGCTTCGCGGGTGGTGGTGTGCACGCACACCTCTGTCGTGACGCCGGTGACGAGGAGGCGGGTGATGCCCGCCGCGGTCAGGATGTCCTGCAGTTCGGTGGCGTAGAACGCACCCTTGCCCGGTTTGTCGATGACGACCTCGCCCGGAAGCGGGGCCAGCTCGTCGACGATGTCGTGGCCGTACTCACCACGAACGAGGATGCGCCCGTACCGGCCGGGATCGCCGATGCGCTTCGTCGGGGCGCCGCGGTTGAGTTTGGCCGGCGGGCAGTCCGACAGGTCGCGCCGGTGGCCTTCGCGGGTGTGGATCACCGTCACGCCGGCCGTTCGCGCCGCGGCGATCAGCGCGGCCAGCGGCGGCACCACTTTGAGCAGCTGTTCGACGTCGTTGCCGAGGCTTTCGCCGAACCCGCCGGGTAGCAGGAAGTCTCGCTGCATGTCGATGACGATGAGCGCGGTCGAGTCCGCGGTGACCGCGAACGGCGTGGGTTCGGCCGGGACGTCGACAGTCTGGCTCACACGTGCTCCTCGGAGAGTGCCGGAACCGGTGCGCAGCGCCGAGGTTCGTCGAGCAGTTGCGCCGCGAGGTGCAGGACGGTGTCGTCGGTCAGCGCGGCGCCGAGGAGCATCGCGCCGGCCGGCCTGCCGTCGGCGGTCACACCCGCAGGCACCGCCACTCCGAGGAGATCGAGCAGGTTGCCGAAATGCGTGTAGTGCCCGAGCACGGTGTTGGTCTCCATCGGGCGTTCGAGCACCTCGTCGACGGTGAACGTGGTGCCGATGGTCGGCACGACGAGGACGTCCATCTGCTGCCAGAGCCGACCCGCCTCTGCCTTGAGCTCCTGCAGTCTCTGCAGTGCCGCGAAGGCGTCGACGGCGGTGTACCGGTGACCACCGCGTAGGATGTCCCGTACCACCGGATGTATCGAATCCGGTTGCTCGGCAAGGAAATCCGCGAATACGACGAGCCGCTCGGCCACCCAGGGGCCCTGGTACAACAGTTCGCCGGCGGCGAGGAACGGTTCGAGGGACACCTCGATGACCGGATACCGCCGGGCGAGGCGTTCTCGGAGCGCCAGGTGGGCGACGCGCATCTCGGAGTCGGAGAAGAATTCCAGCTGCTCGACGGGCGGAAAGCCGATGCGGATGTCGGTGCCGTCGTAGCGGGGACCACGGTCCCGCGACCACGGATCGTCGTCGTCGCGGGCGATCATCACGTCGAGGACGCGATCGACGTCGTCGATGCATCCGGCCATCACGGTGATGCAGTCGAGCGACCTGCAGGCGGGTACCAGTCCCACCGTGCTGATCAGCCCACGGGACGGTTTGTACCCGACGACGCCGTTGAGCGCGGCGGGGACCCGGCCGGATCCTGCGGTGTCGGTCGCGACGGCGAACGGCACCTGTCCGAGCGCGACCGCCAGCGCCGAACCCGAACTGGATCCGCCGGAGATCAGCTCGCCACCGTAGACACTGCGGGGGATGGTGTGGGGGGTGCGGGTGCCGTTGAGGCCGGTGGCGAACTGGTCGAGATTGGTCTTGCCGACGTACAGCGCACCGGCGTCGATCAACCGGCGCACCGCGGGCGCCGTCGAGGTGGCGACGTAGGCGTAGTCCGGGCAGGACAGCGTGGTGGGAACCCCTTCGACGTCGATGCTGTCCTTCACCCCGAACGGCACCCCGTAGAGCGGCAGTGTGCGCGCGCCGGGCCGGCGTTCGATGGCTTCGGCCGCCGCCAGGAGCTCTCCGCGCGGAACTGTCGAGAGCCAGGTGCCGTCGTCGCCACGGGCCGCGATCGCATCGGCGACGCGCGCGGCGGTCCTTGTCGGCGACCCGGTGCCGCCGGCATGGGAGGCGAGGATCTCGGCGATGGACGGTCCGATCGCCGGACCCCGCGTCTCATCAGGCATACGTGCCGATTCTCGGCACCATGATGGCGTCCGCGCGTCAGCCGTGTGTCGATCGTGTTAGCACTTCGGCTCGGCGATTCGACACCGGCCGCTGGAACGTGTTCTAGTGCGGAGGTGCTGGAGTACACCCACATCGAGGGTCTGGGCTCGGCGGACGTCGCCCGGTTGCGGGAGACCTACGAACCGCTGACGGAGTCGGTGCGCGCCCTGATCGACGCCACCATCCGCACCCAGGCCGACGCCGAGACCGTCGCCGCCGCCAAAGCCGAGATCGACGCGGCCACCGCACGCCTGCGCCGCAGACAGCTCGACGGCGCCTTCGGAGTGCAGTTCACCTCCGACGGCGTCCAGATGCCCTGGGGCAACCCTGTCATCGGGGTGCGTAACCCGGTCGCGCCCCCGCTGGTGCTCCACCGGGAGGAGACTGGCCGCGTCTTCACCGATTTCGACCTGGGCGCGGCGTACGAGGGCCCCCCCGGCCATGTTCACGGCGGGGTGGCCGCACTCGTGCTCGACCACGTGCTGGGTGAGGCCGCCAGCGACCAGCGCCAGCCGCGACTCACCGGCACGATCACGATGCGGTACCTGCGCACCACGCGCCTCGGCCGGTTGCACGCGGAGGCGCAGATCGCGCGGGTCGAGGGGATCAAGGCCTTCGTCGTCGGCCATCTCGCCGACGACGACGGGGTGACCGTCGAGGCCGAGGGAGTGTTCATCAAGCCCAGGTGGGCGCGGGGATAGGCGTGATCGCCGCGAGGCTTCGGGTGATCGCGGCGAGTTCGGTGACGAGCACACGGGCACCGCTGCTGGCCGCGACGGTGTCCGCCAGTTCGCGGACCCGGCGGTCGGCGGCCATCAGCTCGGGTAGATCCACGGTCCACAGCGCGGCCGGGTTCGGCGGGGCCCCGCGTAACGCGTCGACGTAGTCGTCGACCGCCGCGACGAACTCGGGACTGAGTGTGACCGGTTGGCCGGTCAGGCTGCTCTCCATCGTGGTGCAGGCACCGGTGATCGCGTTGAGCGCCGTCCGCAGGGACCGCAGCCACTGCCGCTGCATCGGATCCTGCAGCCGCGTGGCGCCCGAGGCGGCCTCGAACGCCGCCCGGGCGCGGTAGGCCCGCTGCCACGCCGCGGCCAGCGCGTCGGCCGGCCGGTCGAGCTCGTGGACGAACGCCCGGACCACCATTGCCGCGTAGTCGATCTCGGTCATCAGCAGTTCCCCCGCGCGCTGACGCAGCCTGATCAGCGCGTCGTCGGGCAGCGCCACGTGGGCGACCAGCGCGAGTCCACCGCCGATCGCGACCGCGACCAGGCGGTGGATCACCGCGGTGCCCTGCACCGGATCCACGATCCCGAGCAGGAACACCACCGCCGCGGCCAGCGCCGCACTGACCGCGATGTACCCGAACCCCCACACCGCGTACGCCACCCCGACGAATGCCGCCGCGCTGATCGCCGCGACGATGCCCGTCGGCGGCCACAGCAGGCTGACCGCGGACGCGACCAGGATGCCCCCGGCGATCCCGGCCAACCGCCCGGCGCACCGGGTGTACGTGTGGGCGGTCTCGGGCCGCAGGATCAACAAGACGGTCAGCGCCACCCAGGAGGGCTCACGGAGATCGGTGAAGCGTGCCACCGCCACGGCGACCGCGGTGGCCGCGGCGAGGCGGATCGCGTGCCGCAGCACCGGCGACGTCGATGTGAGGTGGCGGCGCAACACACTCGCCGACCCGGACAGCGAACCCCTCAGATCCGGACCCCGCAGCCGGCCGAAACGCAGCACCGCCGCCTCGTGCAACTGTTCGGAGAAACGTTGGGCGGCAGCGGCCCCCGGCCCGGTGACGGCAGCGGCCGCGGCGTCGACCCGATGCAGTGCGCGATCGGCCCCGCGGTGCGCGGCCACCCCGTGCTCGGCGATCGCGTCGAGGAACTCGCCGGCGGCCGAGGACAGTTCGGTGAGGTCGGCGTCGGTGCGGCGCAGCGCGACCAGCGTCGCGGCGATCCGCTCGGGGAGTTGGTAGCCGAGCTGGTAGGCCTTGGGGCGCTGGTGTTGCGGGATCGTGGTGAACACCTCCCGCAGCCACGCCAGCTGTGCGGGGTCGAGCGGTGCGCCGGTGTCGGAGGCCAGGCTCCTGGCGTCCTGCGCCAGCGACCGGTGTGCGCGGGTGAGCGCGTGCTGCTGCGCGCGCCACCGCTGCGGCGGACGCAGCCAGACCAGCAGCGCCTGCACCAGACCGGTGGCGACGGTCAGCGCCACCGTGGCCAGCACGTCGGGCAGCGACATCGCCTCGGGTGGGGTGATCACCAGCAGCCCGGCGGCGGCCGCGGCGACGAACCCGGCATTCGCCCCCAGGGCCCATTGCATCCCGGCCACGAAGCACCACACCGCGACCACGACCACGAACACGGCGTCGTGGCCGGTGCTCGACGAGCCCAGCAGGGCGGCCGCGCCCACCTCGACCGACGCGATGACCACGATCGGCAGCCGCCGTCCGGGGGTGTCCTGCAGTGCGATCGCGCCGGCGATGATGCCGGCCCCGGCGGTCCACATCGCCGCCGTCGGCGAAATCGCGTACAGCGCCAGCGCTGTCAACGCCAGCACGCCCACGAGGCTGCGGACGACCGCACCGACTCCCGGCGTGGTCAGCCGAACCGTGTCCATCATCCGGCTGTCGACGTGCACGCGATCATTCTCCCCCCGAGGCGCCGCGAGCCGGTCGTGACTCGCGCGGACGGGCGGTGTCAGTAGGTTGCAGTCGTGGAGAAGGTGATGATCACGCTGCGGTCCTCGGCCGCCGACGAGGCCTGGTGTACCCGGCTGCGCACCGAGGTGGCGCCGCGACTGCTGGATCTCGGCGTGCCGGGGCTGACGGTCAACGTGCGCGACGCACCGGTTCGGGATTCCCTGATGACGCTCACCACCCTCGACCCGCCGGTGGTGGCGGTGCTGAGCCTGTGGACGCAGCAGTCCTACGGCGGTGACGTCCGCGCCGCCCTCGACGCGGTGCGCCGCGAATGCGCAGCGGCGGCGGCCTATCTGGTCACCGAGTCGGTGCCGATGCCCGCCCCGGCCACGAAGCCGGGGGAGCGCACCGAGGGGCTGGCGAACATCGCGCTGCTGCGGCGGCCGGCCGACCTCGACGAGCCGACGTGGCGCGACCGCTGGCAGCGGGACCACACACCGGTGGCGATCGCCACGCAGGCCACGTTCGGCTATGTCCAGAACACCGTCGTGCGCGCGCTGACCGACGACGCACCGCAGATCGCCGCGATCGTCGAGGAGCTGTTTCCCCTTGCGGCCGTGTCGGATCTGCACGCGTTCTTCGGCGCGGCCGACGACGCCGATCTGGCCGACCGGATGCAGAGGATGCTGGCGAGCACGGAGGCGTTCGGCGCCAACCGCGACATCGACACGGTGCCCACCAGTCGGTACGTGATGCGCAGCCCCTTCGCGGGGGGCTGACGTTACGCTGCTGCGGTGACCCTGCAGATCAACGATGCCGACGGGGTGCGCACCGTCACGCTCGACCGGCCGGAGGCGCTCAACGCGTTCAACGAGGCGCTCTACGACGCGACCACGGTGGCGTTACGGGAGGCCGACGCCGACCCCTCGGTCGCCGTCGTGCTGCTCACCGGAGCGGGCCGGGCGTTCAGCGCCGGTAACGACCTCCACGAGATGGCCGCTCGCGTCACCGATCCGGATTTTCAGCCGGGGGAACACGGCTTCCCGGGACTCATGGAGGCGCTGCTCGACCTCCGGAAACCGTTGGTGTGTGCGGTGAACGGGCTCGCGGTGGGCATCGGCACCACGATCCTCGGCTACGCGGACCTGGTGTTCATGGCGACGACGGCGCGGTTGAAGTGTCCGTTCACCAGCCTCGGCGTGGCGCCGGAGGCGGCGTCGAGCTATCTGCTGCCGCAGTTGATGGGGCGGCAGAACGCGGCCTGGCTGCTGATGTCCTCCGAATGGGTGTCGGCCGCCGACGCTGCGCGTATGGGCATCGCCTGGCAGGTCTGCGAGCCGGACGATCTGCTCGACGAGGCCCGCAGGCACGCCGCGGTCCTGGCCTCCCGGCCGATCCCGAGCCTGATGGCCGTCAAGGAGACCATCGTCGAGCCGACGCGGTCCGAGGTGAAGGCCGCCCTCGCCCGCGAGTACGCCAAGTTCGAGGTGCTGCTCGGCCAGGCTGCCAACACCGATGCGCTCGCCGCCTTCGCCGGCCGCGGGGCGAGCGAAGCGACCGGACAGCGCCGGGGCGGGGACTAGTTCGCCCGCATCCGCGACGGGCATCCGTTGTACTGCGCCGGGCAGCCGTCGACGCTGTGCGCCTCGATGATGGCCCGCAGCGTGCGGCGGCACCGGCCGCACTCGCTGCCCGCGCCGCAGGCCTCGGCGATCTCCTTGGACGTCGAGGCGCCCGCGGCGATGACGTCGTTGACGACGTGGCTGGTCACTCCCATGCACAGGCAGACGAACACCGTGGACCCCGCTATCCCTCGTCGTCCACGGCCATGACGTGGGCCAGCTTGCCCACGAACAGCGTCGGGTAGGCGCCGAGGCCGGCTCTCGACATCCATTCGGCGGACGCGTCCGGGTGGTCGATCCACTGCCGGGCGCTGCGCTCGTCGTCGATCTCCTGCAGGATCATGACTTCCTGCCCGTCGTCGAGGGCCTGGTAGACCCAGACCTTGCAGACACCGGCGTCGCGGAACCGGTCGAGTCCGTCGTGCACCTTGACCATCAGCGCCTGCACGTCGTCGACGGCGGCCATCGCGCCGACGACGACCCCGGCGACGTGGCGCTGCGAGGACGGGCCGTCCAGGTCGATCTTCTCGACCACCTCCCCGCCGAACACGGGCGGGATGTCGTCGACCCCGGAGATGTCGAACAATTCGAATATGGCGGGTGATCGGAGGACCTCCCGAACGGATTTGGGGTGACGAATGCCGATCGTCGTCAACACACGTCCGGGCTCCCAAATGGATTTGTACATCACCACATGGTGTGCGCCGATCGCATTCAAACCGGCTTTCTTCTTGTCCAGCCAGGCCCACATCCGCTCGGGATCGTCGACCCGGAAATCGCACGCGAGAATGAGTGAGTGGAGGTCATACTCACCCATTGTTTCCCGCCTGTCCGAGGTACTCGCCCGCATGTTAGTGCAGTCTAACCTTACTTAGGGCAGGCAGTCCAGAGAACCCCGCGCGCGATGCGGCCAGCAACCGCCTCAAGACCCTCCGCGTGCCGAAAACACGCCGCTATCAAGCTAAACGGGTCGCTTCCGCCTCTCGTTGGGACTAGATTGCAGGGGTACGGCAAACAGTGAGACCGAGCGGCCACCACAGTCAGTAGGAGAGCTCCATGCAAGGCGATCCCGACGTCCTGAAATTGCTCAACGAGCAATTGACAAGCGAATTGACGGCGATAAACCAGTATTTCCTCCATTCGAAGATGCAGGAAAGCTGGGGCTTCACCGAATTGGCGAGTCACACCCGCGAGGAATCGTTCGACGAAATGCGCCACGCGGAGGCCATCACCGACCGGATCCTTCTCCTGGACGGCCTTCCGAATTATCAGAGACTTTTCTCGCTGCGGGTCGGCCAGACGCTGCGCGAGCAATTCGAGGCCGATCTCGCCATCGAATACGAGGTGGTCGGCCGGCTCAAGCCCGGCATCGTCATGTGCCGGGAGAAGGGCGACGCCACCAGCGCCAACCTGTTCGAGACCATCCTCGCCGACGAGGAGAAGCACATCGACTACCTCGAGACCCAACTCGAGCTGATGGACAAGCTCGGCGAGCAGCTCTACGCGGCGCAGTGCGTGTCGCGCCCCCCGCAGTAGCGCCGCACCGCCGTACCGACTGACTGACCCGCGCCGTTCCGGGGTAACCGGAGGCGCGGGTCGGTTCGTGTCGGGGGTCACCTCGGGAATGAACCGGTCCGCCGTAACTTTTATAGACAAGCTAACGATATAGCGGTCGGCATCTCCACGGAAGGCACCCAAGGCACGTATGGCGAGTTCACCCGCACCCACTGCAGCACCGCCCGAGCGGGGCGGCGCGTTGATCAGCCCGCAGCGGCGCAACTTGGTCTTCGTCGCCGTCCTGCTGGGGATGCTCCTCGCCGCGCTGGACCAGACGATCGTCGCGACGGCGCTGCCGACCGTGGTGGCCGATCTCGGCGGTGCCGGCCACCAGAGCTGGGTGGTGACCAGCTACCTGCTGGCCTCGACGATCGTGACCGCGATCGTCGGCAAGCTCGGCGACCTGTTCGGCCGCAAGACGGTCTTCCAGGCGGCGGTGCTGTTCTTCCTCGCCGGATCGGTATTGTGCGGGCTCGCGAACTCGATGAGCATGCTGGTGGCCGCGCGGGCACTGCAGGGTGTCGGCGGCGGCGCGCTGATGGTGACGGCCATGGCGCTCATCGGTGAGGTCATCCCGCTGCGGGAGCGCGGCCGCTACCAGGGCGCGCTGGGTGCGGTCTTCGGCGTCACGACCGTCATCGGACCACTGCTCGGAGGCTTCTTCACCGACCACCTCACGTGGCGCTGGGCGTTCTGGATCAACGTGCCGGTGGGCGTCGTGGTGTTCTTCGTCGCCGCGGCGGCGATCCCGGCGCTGAGCCGGTCCGGCAGGCCCACCATCGACTACGCCGGCATCGTGTTCGTCGGTCTCGGCGCATCCGGCCTGACGCTGGCGACCAGCTGGGGCGGGGCCGAATACGCGTGGACGTCGCCGGTCATCATCGGCCTGTTCGTCGCCTCCGCGGTGGCGCTGGCGGTGTTCATCCAGGTCGAGAGGCGGGCGGCCGAACCGATTCTGCCGATGCGGCTGTTCGCCAGCCCGGTGTTCACGGTCTGCTGCATCCTGTCGTTCATTGTCGGTTTCGCGATGCTCGGAGCGCTCACCTTCCTGCCCACCTTCATGCAGTTCGTCGACGGCGTCTCGGCCACCGAATCGGGCCTGCGCACGCTGCCGATGGTGGCGGGACTGCTCATCACCTCGATGGGCAGCGGCGTCATCGTCGGCCGCACCGGGCGGTACAAGATCTTCCCGGTCCTGGGCACCGCGATCATGACGGTCGGATTCCTGCTGCTGTCCCGGATGGACGCCTCCACACACCTGCTGCAGCAGTCGCTGTACCTGTTCGTCCTCGGCACCGGCATCGGGCTGTGCATGCAGGTGCTCGTTCTCACCGTGCAGAACACCGCCACCTTCGACGACCTCGGCGTCGCCACCTCCGGCGTGACGTTCTTCCGCACCATCGGCAGTTCGTTCGGTGCGGCCATCTTCGGATCGTTGTTCGCCAACTTCCTCAACGACCGGATCGGGGAGGCCCTGCTGCGCAGCGGGGCGCCACCGGTCGCCGCCGAGTCGCCCCAGGCGTTGCACCGGCTGGCACCCGATGTCGCCGCGCCGATCGTCGACGCCTACGCCGATTCGCTCGGCCTGGTGTTCCTCTGCGCCGCCCCGGTCGCGGCCGTGGGCTTCCTGGTGGCACTGCTGCTCAAGGAGGTGCCGTTGCGGGAGATGGAGACCGGCACAGCCGTCGACCTCGGCGAGGGTTTCGCGATGCCCGGCGCCGAATCCTCCGAGCAGATGCTCGAATCCGCGGTGGGCCGGTTGCTGCGCAACTCGCCCGACATCCGGCTGCGTTCGGTGGCCGGACGGCCGGGGTGCGAACTCGACGTCGCGCGGCTGTGGGCGCTCCTGCAGATCTACCGGCACAACCAGGTCTTCGGTTCGGCCAGGTTGAGCGAGATCGCCGACCGGCTCCGCATCCCCTGCGAGGTGGTCGAACCCGTCTTCGACGATCTGGTGGCCACCGGATATGCCCCCCGAACGGGAGATCTATTGTGGCTCAGCCAGTCCGGGGCCCGTCAGGTCGACGCCGTGTCGTCGGCCTTCGTCGGCATGATCGTCGACAGACTCGCGACGTCACCCACGTTCGAGGGACGGCCGGACCGGTTGCAGGTGGAGGCGGCGCTGGAGCGGATCACCCACCGCATGCTCGTGCAGCGCGATTGGGAGTGGGACGACGAACTCGAACGGGCTCGGTGATCCCGGCGTACGCGTAGCATGCGCCCATGAGCCGAATCGGGGACGCCACCCGTGACTTCGCCGATGACGACGTGACGGCCTTCGCGGTCCGCTCACCCGATCTGGGGGCGGCGATGGCAGCCTTCAGCCAGGCCGTCTACACCAAGGGCCGCCTGCCGTTGCGGGTGCGTGAACTGGCGCGGGTGGTCATCGCGAACGCGAACGAGTGTGTCGTGTGCCAGAACACCCGCGACTCCGAGGGTGAGGCGGCCGGCGTCGACGAGGACCTCTACCGGTACAGCGACCAGTGGCGCACGTGGCCGGGTTACAGCCCCGCCGAACGCATCGCAGCGGAGTTCGCCCACCGGTTCGCCACCGACCACACCGGCCTGCGCGAAGACGACGACTTCTGGGCCAGGGCGGGCGAGCACTTCGACGCCGAGCTGATCACCGACCTTGCCCTGTCCTGCGCCATGTGGGTCGGGATGGGCCGGGTGCTGCGGACGCTCGACATCGGGCAGAGCTGCAAGATCACTCTGTAGATTCCGCCCGCCGCCGGGCGGCCACTCGGTGAACAATGGGCGTCATGGCAGCCAAACCCCTCGCCGCAGCCGCCATCGCGCAACTCGAGTCCGACGGCGTCGCCACCCTGATCGGGACGGTCGTCAACCCGGCGGGGCTGACACACGCCAAGACGGTTCCCCTACGCCGGATGGGCGCCTTCGCGGACCCCGGCCTGGGGGCGAGCCCGGTCTGGCACGCGTTCACCATCGACCAGTCCGGCATCGTGTTCGGCGAGTCCATCAGCGTGGTCGGCGATCAGCGCATCCGCATCGACCTCGGCGCGCTGCACATCCTGGGTGACGGGTTGGCCTGGGCCCCCGGCGGATTCTTCGACCAGGACGGCGGACCCGATCCGTACTGCAGCCGGGGTGCGCTGCGCCGGGTGGAGCACCGGTTGTCGGCGGCGGGGCTGACCGCCTCGGTGGGCCATGAGATGGAGTTCGTCCTGGTCGGCCCGGACGGCGGCCGACTGCCGTCGACGCTGTGGGCGCAGTACGGCCTGGCCGGGGTGCTCGAATACGAGGGCTTCGTCCGTGACGTCACCGATGCGGCGACGAGTTCGGGGGTGCCGATCGAACAGTTCCATCCCGAGTACGGGGCCAACCAGTTCGAGATCTCACTGTCGCCGCTTCCGCCGGTCGCGGCGGCCGACTCACTGGTGCTGATGCGGATCCTCGTCGGCCGGGTCGCGCGCCGGTACGGGATGCGGGTCAGCCTCTCACCCGTCCCGTTCGCGGGCAGCGTCGGAAACGGTGCGCACCAGCACTTCTCGCTGCGGCGCCATGGTGTCCCGCTGTTCTCCGACGGCCCGGGCGCCCACGGTATGACGGCCGAGGGCGAATCCGCCGTCGCCGGGCTGGTCGCCGGACTGCCGGAGGCGCAGGGGGTGCTGTGCGGTTCGCTGCTGTCGGGCCTGCGCATCCAGCCCGGCCATTGGTCGGGGGCCTACATCTGCTGGGGCACCGAGAACCGCGAAGCCGCGGTGCGGTTCCTGCAGGGCGGGCCGGGCAACGTGCACGGCGGCAATGTCGAGGTCAAGGTCATCGACCCGTCGGCGAACCCGTACCTCGCCTCGGCGGCGATCCTCGGCCTCGCGCTCGACGGGATCGAGCACGAGTCGACGCTGCCGCCGGAGACCGGTGTGGATCCGGCCTCGCTCACCGAAGCGCAACGCGCACAAGCGGGTACGGTGCTGCTGCCCGCCCGGCAGCAGGACGCGCTACGCGCGCTGGAGGGCTCCGCGTCGATGCGCCGCATCCTCGGGGACGCGGTCGTCGACGCCGTGGTGGCGGTACGACTCTACGAGGCAGAGCATTTCGGCGCCCTGTCGCCGGAGGAGCAGGCCGACAAGTTCCGGATGGCGTGGAGTGTCTGACCCCGCTCAGATCAAGCCGGTCGCGTCGAACACCCAGGAGGTGTCGGCCGTGGCGAGGTCTTCGAGCCAGGTGGGCGGTGCGGTGGCCGTGAGCCCCGACATGTCCCAGTAGTCCTTCCAGAGGGTGATCGCGCCGTCCTCGACCCGGTGGACGGTGACGAACCGCAGCACGGCGGTCTCGCCGGTCGGCCATCTCCACGTCTCCGAGTGCTCGTACATCACGTCGACGCCGTTGGTCACGAGCAGGCCGTCGTGGTTCTCGTAGCCGGCGAGCGGTTCGAGCCCCACCTTGAGCCGTTTGACGATGTCCTCGGGACCCCGGGCGGCCAGCGCCGGTCCGACGGGCATGTCGGCGTAGATGCAGTCGGCGGACAGGTGGGCCTTCACCGCCTCCCAGTCCCGGGCGGACAGCGACTTCCACATCCCGAGCACCGTATCCTCAACGGACACCGGCGAACTCCGCGGTCGAGGTGGACACGGCAGGTGCTCGGTGGGCGGCGCGCAGGAACCGCCCGGTGCGCTTCGTGCCCACCAGGCCGGTGGGGGCACCGTCGCGGAACACCGCGTGACCGCTGACCATGACCAGGCTGACCGTGCTGTCGTTGCGGTTGACCATGCGTTCGAGCCCACCGTAGAAGTCGACGCGGTCCTCGGCGTAGTCGTCAAGGCTCGCGTCGAGGTGTGCCGGGTCGATCACCACGAGGTCGGCCCGGTCACCGACGCGCAGGTGGCCGGCATCGAGGCGGTACCAGTCGGCGAGTTCACCGGTCAGCCGGTGCACCGCCTGTTCGACGCTCATGAACGGCCGGCCGGCCTTCTGTGCGTCGTGGACGTGGCGCAGCAGCCTCAGACCCATGTTGTAGAACGCCATGTTGCGCAGATGGGCGCCGGCGTCGGAGAAGCCCATCTGAATGCCCGATTCGCGGGCCAGCTTCTTCAGGACCTCCGGCCGGTGATTGGAGATCGTGGTGCGCCAACGGAGTTCGCGACCGTGCTCGAGAACCAGGTCGAGGAAGGCGTCGACGGGGTGCAGCCCGCGCTCGACACCGACCTGACCGAACGACTTGCCGACGATCGACGCGTCGGGACTGTCGACGATCTCGGCGTCGAAGAAGTCGCGCTGCCATACCCGCACGCCCATCTTGTTCTCGTAGTCCTTGCGGAAACGCCGCCGGTAGTCCTCGTCACGCATCAACGCGTTGCGTTCGACCTCGTCGCGCAGGTGCAGCGCGGCCGCGCCCGCCCCGAACTCCTCGAACACCACCAGGTCGATACCGTCGGCGTACACCTCGAACGGCACGGGCAGATGCTGCCAGCGGAAGTTGCCGCCGAGCCGGTTGACCGCGCGCGCCACCGGCCCGAGGATCTTGATCGCGTACGGGTTCGACTTCACGTCGGCGGCCGACAGCAGGCTGGTCTTGAGCGGGTTGCGGAAGAGGCCGAGGGATTGCGCCAGTTGCGATCCGAGGTTCAGCGGGTTGGCGATGTCGGGGGCGGACTGCAACACGCGCCCGCTGCGCCGCAGCATCGACTTCAAGCGGCGCAGTTCGCGCGGTCTGGCGTAGGTCGACGGCAGGGTGCGCGAGCGGCACGTGTCGCCGTCGACCTTGTCGAACAACAGTTGCTGTGAGGACATGCCGACGAACCCGGCGGCCAGCGCCTCTTCGAGCATCTCCTCGAGGCGGGCCTGTTCGCGGCGCGTGGGGCGCTCGGACCTGCGGGTCGCGCGGTCGAGGCCCATGACGGCGGTCCGCATGTCGCTGTGCCCGATGAATGCGCACACGTTCGGGCCGAGCGGTCGCGACTCCAGTGCCGTGACGTACTCGTCGCACGTGGTCCAGGTCTTGTGCCGGTCGACCGCGGCGATGACGTGCTCGCGGGGGATCGCTTCGACCCGGCCGAACAGGTCGCCCGCGTCGGCGCCGTCGACGTGGATGGTCGACAGGGAACACGAACCCAGCATCACCGTCGTCACCCCGTGGCGCAGCGATTCGGTGAGGGCAGGCCCCTCCAGCACCTCGACGTCGTAGTGGGTGTGGATGTCGAGCATGCCCGGGATCACCCATTTGCCGGTGGCGTCGACGACCCGGGGGCATCCGGTGGCGTCGAGTTCGTCGGGCGTGACGGTGACGACGTGGCCGTCCCGGATGCCGATGTTGCGGATCGCCGACGGTGCGCCGGTGCCGTCGAACCAGCGTCCGTTGGCGATGATCGTGTCGTAGGTCACGGTGTCATAGAACAGTCCCGGTGCTGCGGGTGTCAACGCTTCCAGTGAACAGATTTGTCGAATTGTCTACTGAGGCGTTGACCTGCGGCTTCAGTCGGCCCATCCGTCGGGCTGACGGCCGTCGACGTCGGTGAAACCGTACTCGCGGGCGAGTTGGGCGGAGGTCACCGAGCGCTGATTCCACCTGTGTCTGCGAGCGTCGGCGGCGATCGCGGCCACTGCCCGGCCGACGTAGCGCGGCGTCTCGGAGTCGGCGAAACCGGCCGGGGCCGTCGGGTGACCGCCGGGCCGATCCGGCTCCAGTGCCGAGCGCCAGTCGGCTTCGGTGACGCCGTAGTTGTCGAGCATCATCTCCGAACGCAGCCAGCCGGGGGTGACGGCGACAGCGGTGCCGCCGAACGCCGCCAGCTCGTGGCCGTGGCTGAACGCCAACCGGTTCACGGCGCACTTGACCAAGTCGTAGAACACCGAGACCCGGTAGTTGTCGGCGTTGTATTCGGCAGTGCCGTCGGTGATTTCGACGAGCAGACCGCCCGGCCTGGCGACCAGGAGCGGAAGCAGGCAGTGCGAGGTGATGAGATGCGTGTCTACGCCCAGGCGAACGATGCGCAACCCGTCGTCCAGATCGTGCTCCCACATCGGGCGGTGCCAACTCGACGGCGGCCCCTTGAGCAGCTCGGCGCCCCAGATGTTGTTGACCACGATGTCGATGTGACCGTGGTCGATGCGCAGCCTCTCGGAGAGTGCGCGCACCTGTGCGACGTCGAGGTGGTCGACACGGTGGGCGATGCCCCGGCCGCCGAGAGCGGTGACCATCTCCGCGGTTTCCTCGATGGTTTCCGGCCGGTCGTAGTCGGAGCCGCCCCGCGCCGTTCGACTGCTGCGGCCCGTACAGATGACGGTGGCGCCGGCCTCGCCGAGTGCGGTGGCGATTCCGCGCCCTGCGCCCCGGGTGGCTCCCGCCACCACGGCGACGCGGCCGCGCAGCGCGTCCGGATCGGGACGCCATCTCATGACCCGAGTATGGCGTGCTGGGGCAATCGGTTCCGCCGGTTGGGCGATGAGCGCATACTCGCGAACGTGACCCCGCTGCAGCGCTACATCGCCGAGGAGATCGCCACCGACCACGTCGACGGATTGCTGTCGCGCCGTGAGGCGTTGCGCAGGCTCTCCCTCCTGGGAATCGGCACCGCGGGCGCGACGGCGCTGTTCGCCGCGTGCGGTGAGAACACGCAGCAGGAAGCCGAGGCGCCGGTGACGTCCAGCGGCGCCGCGACGAGAAGTGCCCCGCCCCCGGGATCGG
>NZ_LQIV01000026.1 GCF_001500125.1 Mycobacterium sp. IS-1742
GGCGCGCCCGCGGCCGGGCGGACCGGCCACCATCACCCCCCCGGCGGGGCTGAGGCCCAGCGGGGTGCGCGATTCGCCGATCCCGCCGAGGCCACCCGCTCCCGGCGCCGGTGATGAAGATGGACTTGGGCGTCGTCGGCGGCGTCATCGGGTCATCCTGGCACGGTCAGCCGCAGTACGACCGTGTCGCGAACGAGAGCGCGCGGCGGTAGAGCTCGTCGAGGCCCCGGGTGGCCGAGACCAGGTCGGTCGCCTCCCGGACGCGTTGCGGGCACTCCGGTGAGCGCAGCAGCGGCCAGTGGGCGGCCATCTGATCGACCATGGTCCGGTTGAGTCCGTCGATCACACCGCGTGAGGAGGCCAGATCCGGGGCCGTCGCCGGAGCGACGGCGGGGTCGAGCTTCCACTGGGCGAAACGGGTGTACTGGATCGACTCCGTGGCGGAGATCTGGTCGCGGAAGATGCGCCGCACCCGCTCGAGGTCGACGCCCCGCGCGGACGCGTCGGTGGCCACGGCGCCGAGCACCTGTTCGACGCGGGCCGGATCCTCGATGGGCGCCTTGGTGTTCCACTTGTTGGCCGCCACGGGTTCGGCGGTCCGCAGCCGCTCGGCGGCGGCGTCCACCAACGCCGTCAGCGGGCCGCCGGGCTCGGCGTGCGCAGGCGCGGCGCCCGCGACGGCGCCGATGACCATGAGGCCGGCCAGCACACGGCGCAGCACGGGCCGGCCGGTCAGCGGTCGAAGTCCGGGTCGTCGTCCGACAGCGGGACCGCGATCGACTGTTCGATCAGATCGGCCTCGTCGGCTTCCCAGTTGCGTGACACCGACACCCGCGCCGGATCCAGGCCGGCCTCCTCCTCGTCGTCCACGTCGACGGGGATCAGCTGTTCGACGACGTCGGCTTCCGGGGCGTCGTCACCGAACATCGGTTGATCCGGGGTACTCACGCGCAGTCTCCCTCCCTGGCTTGGACATCAGCCGAATACCGGCCGTGCCACCACAGTAGTGATGCCGCCACGAGAGGGTGGGTTCGGTTCGCAGCGCGCCGGGCACCCGGGTCACCGACCTGCCCACCACGGTCTTCGGACGGTGCCCGTTCGGGTAGTGTGCGCAGACGACGGGGGCGGCTCTCGAAAATTGAGGAGCTCCGAACGACCACGATCGACGACCACAAACAACAACGTCAGAGGCTGTACCGTGCCAGAAACAAGCAGTGATGCCCAGGGCTTGACGCCCCACTTCGAGGATGTCCAGGCGCACTACGACCTGTCCGACGAATTCTTCCGGCTGTTCCTCGACCCGACGCAGACCTACAGCTGCGCCTACTTCGAACGCGACGACATGACGCTGGAAGAGGCACAGCTCGCCAAGATCGACCTGTCACTGGGCAAGCTCGGGCTGCAGCCCGGCATGACCCTGCTCGACGTGGGCTGCGGCTGGGGCGCGACGATCAACCGTGCACTCGAGAAGTACGACGTCAACGTCGTCGGCCTGACCTTGAGCAAGAACCAGCAGGCCCACGTGCAGCAGATCCTCGACAAGAAGGACAGCCCGCGCAGCAAGCGGGTGCTCCTGCAGGGCTGGGAGCAGTTCGACGAGAAGGTCGACCGCATCGTGTCGATCGGCGCCTTCGAGCACTTCGGCCGCGACCGCTACACCGACTTCTTCACCATGGCCTACAACGCGCTGCCGGACGACGGCGTGATGATGCTGCACACCATCATCAAGCCGAGCAACGAGGAATTCGAAGAGCGCGGGCTGCCCATCACGATGCAGAAGCTGCGCTTCTTCAAATTCATCATGGACGAGATCTTCCCGGGCGGGGACCTGCCCCAGGCCAGTGCGGTCACCGACCACGCGATCAAGGCGGGGTTCGAGGTCAAACTGGTGCAGCCGCTGCGCCTGCACTACGCCAAGACCCTCGACATCTGGTCGGCCGCGCTGGAGGCCCGCAAGGACGAGGCCATCGCCCTCCAGTCGCAGGAGGTCTACGACCGGTACATGAAGTACCTCACCGGGTGCGCCGACCTCTTCCGCGAGGGCTACACCGACGTCGCGCAGTTCACCCTGACCAAGGGCTGAGTCACCGCACCCGTCATCGCGCGGGCGGTCCGGGTCTGGCGCCCGCGGCGTCGCGCCGACGGGCCGCCATTCCGGCCAGCGCCTCGAACACCACCCGGTGCGCGGCGTTGACGGTCAGTTCGGCGTGGTCGTACGCCGGTGCGACCTCGACGACGTCCACGCCGGCCACATCGTGCTCGTAACACAGCTGCCGCACCATCCGCAGCAGGTCGGCGCTGGTGATGCCGCCCGGTTCCGGGGTTCCGGTGCCGGGCGCGTGCGCGGGGTCCAGGACGTCGATGTCCACGGAGACGTAGAGCTTGTCGGCCTTGGCCAGAGCTTCGCCGACCGCGTCGCGCATCACGTCCTTGAAGCCGCGCTCCCAGATCTCCTGCATGGTGTGCCAGGTCATGCCCTGGTCGAGCATCCACTCGAAGGTGTCCTTCGGCGGCCAATAGCCGCGCAGGCCGACCTGCACGAAATGGGTGCCGGGCACCGCGCCGGATTCGATGAGCCGCCGCATGGGAGTGCCGTGACTGGCGAGGTTGCCCTCGATCATGTCGGCCGTATCGGCGTGGGCGTCGAAGTGCACGATGCCGACGTTCCCGTAACCGTGCACGTCGGCCACCGCGGTGGCCGCGGGCCAGGTGATCGAGTGGTCACCGCCGAGGACGACCGGCACGATCCCGCGTGAGGCGACCGCGGCCACCCGCTCACGGATGTTGTTGTGCGACATTTCGGTCTGCCCGTGTGGACAGTAGGCGTCACCGAAGTCGACCACCTCCAGCCAGTCGAAGATCTCGAGCCCCAGATCCATGTGGTAAGTGCCGGGTTCGTACGCCGTCGCCCGGATCGCGCGCGGCCCGAACCGGGCGCCCGGGCGGTTGGTGGTGCCCACGTCGAACGGCGCGCCGACGATCGCCACGTCCGGCCGCCACGACTCCAGTTGCGCGGTCTCGGTGAGGAAGGGCCGATGACCGAAGGACACCATCCCCGCATAGGGCAGGTCCAGTTGCTCGGCGAGTCCGGGCGGGAGGTCCCGTTGCGGCTCGTCCGCATGCGCATGCCCCATGGGCAGACGGTACCGCCAGGTGCGACCGGCCGCGCGGTGATCAGCCGGCTGTCAGCGCGCTGCGCAGCCGGTCCGGGATCGCCCGCTTGGCCCAGTCGGACGTCGACACGACCACGTATACGTTGCGGCCTGTCACCGCGGTCCGGGCGTCGCCGTCCGCATCGCGGCGTGACACCGCGAAACCGAGGGTGAAACTCGTCGAACCGACCCGTTCGCACCGCACCGCCACCCGCACGTCGTCGCGCCAGCGAACCGAAGCGGCGTAGTCGATCTCGCTGTGGACGACCTGGAAGTCGAGACCGGAGGCGATCAGGTCGGGATACGCGACCCCGATGTGGTCGAAGAACGCCGTGCACGCCTCGTCGAACCAGGTGAGGTAGTGACCGTTGAACACCACGCCCTGCTGGTCGACCTCGGCGTAGCGCGGCACGATCGGCAGCGAGAACCCCGCTGTCGCCTCGCCCGTCACCGGCACACCCTCACACCCGACCGGTCAGGCGACCAGCTCGGTCGCCAGCCCACGGCGGGGTTTGCCCGACGGCGTCTTGGGGATGGTGCCCGGCGAGACCACCGACACTTTGCGCGGGCGCAGATCGACCTCCGCGACCACCGCATGGGCCACTTCGTGCTCGATCCGCCGCACCTCGGCGTGGTCCTCCCAGTCGGCGGCCTCGACGACGACGGCGAACGTCTCGCGCGGGTGGCCCGCGTCGAGGCGCACGGCGACCACGCAACCGGGACGGATGCCGTCGACCCGGGCCGCCGCGCGTTCGACGTCGGTGGGGTAGATGTTGCGGCCGGCCATGATGATGACCTCTTTGACCCTGCCGCACAGAACGATTCGGCCGTCCTCGGTGAGGTAACCCAGGTCTCCGGTGTCGTACCAGCCGTGCTCGTCGGAGGCGGGACGGAAACCGGCCACGGTGGTGTAGCCGGGACTCAGCGACGATCCGCGGACTTGGATCACCCCCACCGCGCGGGCGGGCAGGACGGCGGCGTCCGCGTCGACGACACGAGCCACCATGTCGCCCAGCGGTGGGCCCAGGCAGGTCAGCCGCCTGGTGCGGCCGGTGGCGGCGGGAACCGCGCGGTCGAATGCGGCGAGCAGGTCGGCGTCGATCTCGTCGGTGCTCAGCCCGGCGCCGAGCGCCGAGAACGACACCGCGACAGTGGTTTCAGCCATTCCGTAGGCGGGCAGGATGGCACCGGGGTCGAGCCCGAACGGCGCCCCCGCGTCACACAGATCCTCGACCGCTGCGGGGTCGACCTGTTCGGCGCCGGACAGCGCGAAGCGCAGGCTGGACAGGTCGAACTGGCCCGGAACCGCTTGGCGGCGGAGCCTTTTCGCGAGCAGCGCCCACGCGAAATTCGGCGCCGCGGTCATGGTGCCCCGGTACTTGTCGATGAGTTCGGCCCACAGGAGGATGTCGCCGAGGAAGTCCATCGGCGTCACCTTGACCAGTTCGGCCCCGAAATACATGGGAACGGTGAGGAATCCGGTCATCCCCATGTCGTGGAACAGCGGCAACCAGCTCACGATGACGTCGGTGTCGAGGCGGTAGTCCGCGGCGCTGAACATCGCCTCGGCGTTCGACACGACGTTGCGGTGGGTGATGTGAACGGCTTTCGGCGATCCGGTCGATCCCGATGTCAGCTGCATCAACGCGACGTCGTCCTCGCCGGTGGGCACCGGGTCGATCGGGGAGGCTTCCAGAAGGCGCTCCACCGTCAGCACGGTGACCCCGAGGTGTTCCAGTGCCGGGGCGGCCACCATGAAGGGGTCGGACAGCACCACCGCCCTGGCCTCGATCAGGGTGATCACGCTCGCCGTCTCGTCGGCCCACACGGCCAGATCGCTGCGCGGAGTGGGTTGGTGCAGCATCGTGAGGCTCGCTCCGCGCATCCACAGCGCCTGCGCCGTCGGGGCGATCTCATCCGGAGCGCCCGCGAGCACCGCGACGGCGTCACCCGGTCCGACCCCTGCAGCGGCCAGGCCGCCGGCGATGCGCCTGGCCCGTTCGTGCACCTCACGCCACGAGCGCCGGATCGGCTGGTGCGGTTCACCGGTGACCATGCCGTTCCGGCTCGTCAGCGCGTTGGCGAACATCTTGTCGGTGAAGGCGCTCACGAGGGTGAAGCCGAATCTTCGGGCGTCATGACGACGCTCCTGTCAGTCTCCGAGCATCGCAGACGGCACCGGAGATCGGGCACGCGAGGAGCCTGCGACCGGTCGAGCATAGCCGCCGTGAGCGCGCGATCGGGTGACCCGGCGGGCCGCGTCGGGTGTGGCGGCGGGCAGACTGGGCGGGTGCACCTGGTCACGATCGACGACATCCGCGCCGCGGCCGCGCGCACCCGCGGCGACGTGCTGCGGACCCCGCTGATCCCCGCGGCGTGGGCCGGGACGCTGTGGCTCAAACCCGAGAATCTGCAGGCGATCGGCGCGTTCAAGGTGCGCGGTGCGTTCAACGCGATCGGCCGGCTGGATCCGGATGTCCGGGCCCGCGGGGTGGTGGCGTACTCGAGCGGCAACCACGCTCAGGCCGTCGCCCATGCCGCTGCGCGGTACGGGATCTCGGCCCACATCGTGATGCCCGAGGAGACGCCGCGGGTCAAGGTCGAGGCGACCCGCGCGCACGGCGCCGACGTGGTGCTGTGCGCCGCCGGTCGCCGGGAGGCGGTGGCCGCCGAGGTCGTCGAGCGCACCGGCGCGGTGCTGGTCCCGCCGTTCGACCACCCCGACGTCATAGCCGGCCAGGGCACCGCTGGTCTGGAGATCGCCGAGGACCTGCCCGAGGTCGAGCACGTCTTCATCCCGGTCAGCGGCGGTGGTTTGGCCTCTGGGATCGGCACGGCGATCAAGGCGTTGTGCCCGGGCGCGACGGTCCACGGCGTGGAACCCGAGCTGGCCGCCGATACGGCCGAGGGTCTGCGGCGTGGGCACCGGGTGGACTGGCCGATCGAAGACCGCAACCGCACCATCGCCGACGGGTTGCGCTCACAGCCGTCGGAGCTGACCTTCGCGCACCTGCAGAAGGTGCTCGACCACACCGTCACCGTCACCGAGGACGAGATCCGGTCGGCCGTGCGCGACCTGGCGCTTCACGCCCATCTGGTCAGCGAGCCCAGCGGGGCGGTGGCACTGGCCGGCTACCGCAGGGTGGCGCCCGCGGGTCGGGCCGTGGCGGTGGTGTCGGGCGGGAACATCGAGGTGGCGTTGCTGCGGGAGATCCTCGCGGGCTGAGCGGGCCGGCGGGCGCGGCTATCCTCGCGGAGGTGCCAGCGACCGACGCCTCCCGGGCGCTTCCGACACTGGGGACCGTCCTGCGGCTCTCGATCGTCGCGGCGGTGGTGGTGGCCGTGGTCGTGGTCGAGGTGACGTCGCGGTCGGGGGTGCTGTGGCGGTTGGTGACCTTCACCTACCAGGCGAACCTGCTGGCGGCGCTCTTCTACGCGGCGACGCTGTTCTGGCGACGCGCCGCGACCTGTTCGGCGCTGCGCGGCGCCGTCGTCCTGTACGTCGTGATCGCGGGGCTGGTGTGGAACCTGTTCCTGACCGACTACAGCATGGGGTACACCCCGGCGAACTTCCTGCTCCACGTCGTCGTGCCGGTGCTGGCGCTCGCCGAGTGGGGGCTGGCCGTCACCGACCGGTCAACTCTGCGGTGGTGGCATCCGTGGGCGTGGCTGGCCTACCCGGGTTGTTACGTCGTGACAGCACTGGCCGTCCTGAACCACGCCGGCCGGCGCGCGCCGTACTACTTCCTCGATCCGGGCAGTGTCGGCACGCTCACCGTCGGGGTCAACATCGCCCTGCTCGGGGCGATGTTCCTCGCGCTCGGCTACGTGTTGATGGCGCTCGGCCGCCCCCGCCGGGGGGAGGGCCCGGCGTAGGCGGGTGAAACGCTGGGGCGCGCGCCGGCGATGACCTTGACGTGGGCACAAGCCGTATCAGGAAAGGCGCCGCGAAGGCGCGAGGGCGAGCGCGGTCAGGAGGTCCGATCCGTCGGCCCCCCTACACTGGCGACATGCTGCGCATGTTCATGCGATCGATGCTGGTCATCGCCGGATCCCTCGCCCTGGCGGTGAGCGGTTCCGTCGCGAAGGGCTCCGCCGCGATCAGCACTCCGCCCGCCGTCACCGCCATCGAACCCGGGTCCGGCGACGTCGTCGGGGTGGCCATGCCACTGACCGTGCGGTTCGCCGCACCGGTCGACAACCGGCTCGCGGCCGAGCGGTCGTTGCGGATCACGTCGCCGAAGACGCCCGACGGCGAGTTCAGCTGGCTCAGCGATTCGGTGATGCAGTGGACGCCGACGGGCTTCTGGCCCGCACATTCGCCGATCTCGGTGGGCGCGGGCGACTTCGCCACCGAGTTCCAGACCGGTGCCGCCGTGATGGGTGTCGCCGACATCGACGCGCACACCTTCACCGTCAGCATCGACGATCAGGTGGTCCGGGAGATGCCGGCGTCCATGGGCAAGCCGAAGTTCCCGACACCGGTCGGCACCTTCCGTGTCCTGGGCAAGGAATCCGTCGTCGTGATGGACTCGCGGACCATCGGCATCCCGCTCGACGACCCCGAGGGCTACAAGCTCACCGTCTATGACGCGGTCCGCATCACCTGGGGCGGTGTCTACATCCACGGCGCGCCCTGGTCCACCGGCTCACAGGGCTACGCGAATGTCAGCCACGGCTGCATCAATCTCAGCCCGGACAACGCGGACTGGTACTTCAACACCGTGGGCATGGGCGATCCGGTCATCGTCCAGTCGTAGCATGCAGGTTCTTCGCGGTCGGTGACGTGGCGACCGTGGCGGGATCGGGACAGGTGCCGAGCACCCGGTCTGCGGTGCCGGCGCTGGTCACCGTGAACCAATAGTGCTCGTTCTTGAAGTGGTGTTGCCGGTGGTTGCGCCACACGGCGCGGTACGCGGCGGTCTTCGGCTTGTAGTCGCTGTGGACCAGGTAGTGGCACCACTCGTAGGCCAGGCCGAGCACCGTCAGGGACACCAGGAACGTCAGGCCCATGCCGAGGCGCGGAAAGGCGAGCAGCGCGACCCCCAGCGCGACCGGCAGAACCCACGTCAGCGCCTGCCAGGGGATGAAGATCAGCGGGACCACCCTGGGGTCGACATGGTGTTCACGGTGTTTGCGAGCCAGCAGCGGGTCGATCCGCAGGCGGCCGACACGTCGGGGCCGCCAATGCAGGACGCACACGTGGACGACCCACTCGACGAAGGGGAACACCGCGATCATCGCCACCGGGACGAGCGCATCGGTGGGCTGCCAGTCGCCCGCGAGAAGGCGTGCGGCGACGGCGGCGAGCAGGGTCACCGCGATCAGCCACGGCGACGGGTGCCGCCAGAACTCGCGGCCGGCGTCGGCCAGCGTGAACGCCCGGCGGGCGGGGCGTGGGGCGTGTCCGGTGGTCATCGGCCCTCCAGTTCGCCGAGTGCGTCGAGCAGTGCGGTGGTCGCGGGTTCGAGCAGGCGCCTGGCGGCGTCGGCGGCCCCCGCCGGATCGCCCGCCGCGATCGCGGCGGTGACGGCGCGGTAGGCATCGGGGCGGCCGACCTCTTCGGCCATCATGGTGGCCAGCGCGGGCAGGGCCGGTTCGTAGGTGGCCCGCAAGGTGTTGTACATCAACCGGAACGCGATGGAATCCGCCCCGTCCACGACGTGGTCCCAGAACGTCAGCGCAAGCCGTTGCGCAGCAACGGGATCGGTTTCGGCTTCGAGGGCGTTCACGGTGTCGTCCAGCAGGTCGGTGAGGCCGGTCCCGGCCCGCTCGGCCGCCAGTTGGGCGATCTTCGGACCGTTGTGCAACCGGGTCTCGAGGATGCTGCGGACCACGGACAAGTCGAGCTCCCCGCCTCGCATGAGCAACCGGGGGAGCAGGTCGAGACCCGCGGTGCGCCGGAAGTCGCGCACCGTGGTCGCATCGCCCTGGCGCACCTCGATCAGGCCGGTGCCGGCGAGCCGCTTGAGCGCTTCACGGATCGCCGGACGCGACACCCCGAGCACTTCGGCGAGCCGCCGCTCACTCGGCAGCGTCTGCCCCGGCTGCATCTGCCCGCTGAGCACCTCGGAGACGATCTGGTCGAAGACGTCTTCCGGCACCGAGCGGCGGTTGACGGGTTGGAGTGGCATGCCACCCAGCATGGCAGCCGGGGTGGTCAGAGGTCAAGTGGTCTGACCAGTCAGCAGGTGGTGGTGATCTCGTACTTCGCCTCGGCGGCGGCGGTGGGATTGTCCGCGAACGACCCCTTGGCGGTGCCCGTGATCGTGATGACGGAGTTGTCGATGGTGGCCTTACCGTCACCCACGGTGCCCTCCCAGTACGCGCCCGTGAATCCCTCGAGGTCGCGGATCTCGACCGAATGCGCTTCGACGTTCTCACCGGTGGAGACCGAGGCGGAGAAGCCGGGCGTCTCCTCGCCGAAATCCGAGATGAGCCACGTCCAGCCGGCCTGACTGCACTCCACCGGAATCTTGGCCGTCTCCGCACCGTTGACCGAGACCTGCGCGGTCCGGGTGCCCAATGCCGGCTCGGACCCGCCGCACGCGGAGAGCACGACGACCGAAGCCGCACTCAGCACCATGACGATTCGGTTGTTCACGCGCCACCTCTGTTCTGTTGACTCGGTGTCCCGACCCCGCTCACTGCGGACTTCCCTGCGATGCGGACCGGCAAACCAGCGCTGCGGCGGTCGCCGCGTCGGCGGGCAGGAACGCCTCGATGCTCAGCTCGGCCGCGGTGAGATCGAGTGCGGTGCCGAACGTCGTCACAGTGCTGATGAACGTCAGCAGATCGCCACTCTCGGTGCACAATTCGAGTGGAACGGCCACGGTCGACGGATCGGGGGAGGGCGCCGTCGGCCCCGGGTACGTCTCGAGTTCGGCCAGCAGGGCGATGAGCTCACCGGATCCGCTCGCCGCGACCTCGCGGCGCAGCCGGTCGATCAGATGATGGCGCCACTGACCGAGATTCGCGATCCGCGGCGCCAGCCCCTCCGGATGCAGCGTCAGCCGCAGCGCATTGGGCTGATCCAGCAGCGACGGTGCGACCCCCTCGAGGAGCACGGCCGTTGCGGCGTTGGCGCTCAGGATGTTCCAGTGCCGGTCGACGGCGACACACGGGAAGGGGTCGTAGGCCGCAAGCACGCGCTGCACACCCTCCCGCACAGCGGCCATCTCCGGATGGCCGAGGCCCCGTTCGGGGTAGACCGGTGCCAGCCCGGCCGCCGTCAGCAGGTGGTTGCGTTCTCGCAGTGGGACGTCGAGCACTTCGGCCAACCGCAGCACCATCGCCCGGCTCGGGGTCGACCGGCCCGTCTCCAGGAAGCTCACGTGACGGGCCGAGACGTCGGCCTCGATCGCCAGATCCAGCTGGCTGAGCCTGCGGCGCTGCCGCCAGGTCCGCAGCACGTCCCCGAACGTCGCGGCGGCGTGGGTGGCGGTCACGGGTTCAGTGTCGCGCGCCGACGGTGGCACCGCCATTACTTCGGAGGTAATTGATGCGATGACGTTGCCTGGGCGAAGGTGGTGTCGTCCACCACGAGAGGGAGTACCCGATGGAGACGTCCGAGCAGAACATCCCCCGTTGGCTGCGATTCGTGCTGGCGTCCGACCGCGCGGGTTCCTCCTGGTACATCGGTGCCGGGTTCTTCTTCGCGCCCGCGTTGGCCTGGGCGTCGCCCTGGCCGACCCTGACCACGGTGCTGTGGGTGGTGATCGGCCTGGCCGGGCTGTGGCTCGGCCTGCTCGGCATCGCGATGGCGACCGGACTCGCGATCGTCCTCCGCTCGAACACCGAGATCCCCGAGGACTATTGGCGGTCGATCATCGACTATCCCGCGAAACCTACTGTGCGGCCGAAGGTTTCGCGGCAGAGCCGGTGTAGTCGACCTGCCAGTGTTTGATGCCGTTGAGCCAGCCCGACCGCAACCGCTCCGGCTTGCCCAGCGGCGTGAGGTCGGGCATGTGGTCGGCGATGGCGTTGAACATCAGATCGATCGTCATCCGCGCCAGGTTCGCGCCGATGCAGTAGTGGGCGCCGGTGCCGCCGAACCCCACATGCGGGTTGGGGTCACGCAGGATGTCGAACGAATACGGATCCTCGAAGACGTCCTCGTCGAAGTTGGCCGAGCGATAGAACATCACCACGCGCTGGCCCTTCTTGATGGTCACGCCGGACAGTTCGGTGTCCCACAGCGCGGTGCGCTGGAATGACGTGACGGGCGTCGCCCAGCGGACGATCTCGTCGGCCGCGGTGGCGGGCCGCTCCCGTTTGAACAACTCCCACTGGTCGGGGAAGTCGGTGAACGCCATCATGCCCTGCGTGATCGAGTTACGGGTCGTCTCGTTGCCTGCCACCGCCAGCAGGATGACGAAGAACCCGAATTCGTCGTCGGAGAGTTTGTGTCCCTCGACGTCGGCCTGGACGAGTTTGGTGACGAGGTCGTCGCCGGGGTTGGCGACCCGGTCGGCGGCCATCTGCATGCCGTACATGATCAGTTCCACCGAGGCACCGATCGCGTCGTTGCCGGCGAATTCCGGATCCTGATCGCCGACCATCTGGTTCGACCAATCGAAGAGCTTCTTGCGGTCCTCCTGCGGCACGCCCATGAGTCCGGCGATCGCCTGCAGTGGGAGCTCACACGACACCTGTTCGACGAAGTCACCCGCGCCCTGTTCCAGCGCCGTGCGCGCGATGTGCTGTGCGCGGGCGCCGAGTTCGGCGCGCAGCCGCTCGACCGCCCGCGGGGTGAAGGCCCGGGACACGATCTGGCGAAGGTGGGTGTGGTGCGGGGCGTCCTGATTGAGCAGGACGTACTTCCCGCGTTCGATCTGCTCGCCGACGGTGCCGTCCCGGTAGCGCGGGAGCGCGGTCTTCTCGAGGCTCGAGAACACGTCGCTGCGCCGGGACACCTCCTTGACGTCCCGGTGCTTGGTGACGACCCAGAAGCCGCCGTCGTCGAACCCGCCCGCGCCGACGGGTTGTTCGTTCCACCAGATCGGGGCCACCCGGCGCATCTCGGCCAGTTCCTCGACGGGCAGCCGCTGGGCGTAGATGTCCGGATCGGTGAAGTCGAACCCAGGCGGCAGATTGGGGCGGAGCCGATCGCTGCTCATGACCACGGGGCATCTCCTAAGACGACGTCTTCTCGTGCCTAACCGCATTGCTACACCACTGCTGGGGCGACCGGGCAAGGTTGCGGAAAGTCCGAAGTGGAACGTGTTATCGCGCCGGCGCGACGAGACCGTCGCAGAAACGTTGGCCACTTCTGTAACAAAGCGCGCGTCGACGGAGAACAATCCCGTGTAGCCAGGTCACGCGACGTGGAGGGAGACCGCAGTGGCGATCGATTTTCGGCGCACCGCCGCCGGTGCAGCGCTGGGGCTCGGCATCGGTCTCGGCATGTTCATGGCGGCGCCCGCCGCAGGTGCGGATCCGGTCCCCGCGCCGGCCCCCGGCCCGCAGCCCGCGCCCGTCGCGGCTGCCTCGGCGGCACCGGGAGACGTCGCGCCGCTCGCCGCGCCCGCCCCTGCCGATGAGGGTGTCCCACATCTGTACAGCCCGGACAACCCGCCGCCCGGAACCACGACGACCCCGGTGGCGCCCACGGGCAGCCGCGGGCTGTCCTACCTGCGCGACCTGTGGCACGCCGTGCAGACCCAGGAGGTCAGCGGCAGCGATGCGATCTTCCTGCTGACGCAGCGTCCGCTCGACCCGGCCGCCACTCCGCCGCCGGGGATGCCGGCCGGACCGCAGCCCCCGTTGGCGCCGGCGCCCGCTCCCGAACCGGCGCCCGCGCCCGCTCCCGAACCGGCACCCGCGCCTGCTCCCGCGCCGTAGCGTCGGTCACCCGGTACCGGCCACGCCGGACGTCACGGCCTCGATGCGCGCAGGCACGTGCTTGTGCCACGGCGTGCCCGCGTAGGCGTCACGCCAGTCGCTGGACGTGAGCGAGTTCGGCGCCACACCGGGAACCGTGACGGTGCCGTCGGCGCCGACGTGGTCCAGGCCGAAGCCGTTCGGCAGCGAGGCATGACCCGGGAGCATCGCGCCGGTCACCTCCACGGTGGCCTCCGCGCTCCCGGCCGCGGTGGTGACGCGGGCCCGGTCACCGGACCGCAGGTTCAGGGCACCGGCGTCCTCGACACTGATCCGCAGCGCACCGTCGACGTCGCGCTTGCGCCATCGGGGATCCCGCAGGATGTCGTTGGCCGTGTACGCGCGGCGCTCACCGGCCGACAGCACGATCGGGAACTCCGTCGACGTGTAGGCCGGCCGGTCGGCGGTCAGCGACCGGATCTCGCGGAGCATGTCCGGCATCGCCAGCGCGATGCGGTGGTCCTGGTGGGTGATCAGGGCGAAGTCGTCCGGATACTCGTGGACGGTGAACGTGACCCCCGAGCGGTGGTCGAGGATCGCCTCGAACAGCGCGTTGCCGTCGGCGTGCCCGGCCCGCCGCACCGCGTCCGGGTACGCCATGGCGGTCTTCTGCGCCAGGCCCCACAGCGCCGCAGCCCCGGCCAGGCCCTCGGGCAGGGCCGGCCCGAGCGTCTCGTACAGCACGAAGGGGAGCACCTTGTTCAGGCCGGGATTGGCGCCCACGGCGGTGAGGAACGCCGCGGTGTAGGCGGCCAGACCCTCACGGGCGGCCGCGCGCAGCGGCGCGAGTTCGGCGTCGTCGACCACGCCGAGCGCACGGGTGAGGCGGGCCCAGATCTCGGGCTCGGGCAGAGTGCCCTCGAGCGGCTCGAACAACCGGTGCCGCAGGTGAAAGGTGTTGTGCGGGAACTCGAGATTGAAGAACGTCGCCTCGGCCTTCTCGTACTGGGTCGCCGCGGGCAGCACGTAGTGGGCCAGCCGCGCGGTCTCGGTCATCGCGACGTCCACGACCACCAGGAGGTCGAGCGCCGAGAACGCGTCACGACACGCGGCCGAGTCGGCGAGGGAGTGTGCCGGATTGCTGCTCTCCACGACCATGGCGCGGAACCGGTCCGGGTGGTCGGTGAGGATCTCCTGCGGCACCACGTTGCTGGGCACCAGGCCCCCGATCACCGGGGCACCCGTCACCGGCGTGCGGCCGACCCCGCCGGCACGCATGAGTGGCGCGAACGACGAATGAAGATGCTGGGCACCACGTTTGGCGAAGTTGCCGGTGAGGATCCACAGCAGCTTGTTCAGATACGAGCACACGGTGCTGTTGGGGGACTGCTGGATGCCGAGATCCTCGAACACCGAGACGCTCGCGGCGGAGGCGATGCGCCGCACGGCGGAGCGCAGCAGGTCTTCGCCGACCCCGCAGCGGCGGGCGAACTCGGTGACCGGCACGTCGCGCAGCACGTCGCGCACGGCGTCGGCGCCGTTGACGTGGTCGGCCAGGAACGCCTCGTCGCAGAGGTCCTCCTGCACCAGGACGGCGGCCATCGCCGCCAGGCACCACGCATCGGTGCCCGGGCGGACCCGCAGGTGGAAGTCGGCCATCGCGGCGGTGTCGGTGACTACCGGGTCGATGACGATCATCGACCGCGACGGATCCTTGGCGATCTCGTTGAGCACGACGCGGGCGCGGGGGAAGCTCTGCGACATCCACGGGTTCTTCCCGACGAACACCGACACCTCGGCGTGTTCGAACTCGCCGCGGGTGTGGCCGCCGTAGAGATGGGCGTCCACCCAGTGCTCACCGGTCTTCTCCTGTGCCAGCGCGTTGGACCGGTAGTACGAGCCGAGCGCTTTGAGGAACGCGCCGCTGTACGCGCCGCCGAGGTGGTTGCCCTGCCCGCCGCCGCCGTAGTAGAAGATCTTGTCGCCGCCGTGGGTGTCGGCGATGCGGCGCATACCGTCCGCGATCTCGGAGATCGCGGTGTCCCAGTCGATCTCCTCGAAGCCGCCGTCCGGGCGGCGGCGCATCGGTGAGGTCAGACGGCCGTTGTTGTTCTGGTAGTGGTCGAGGCGCAGCGCCTTGTTACAGGTGTAGCCCCGCGACGCGGGATGCTCCTTGTCCCCCCGAATGCGGGCCAGCGACCGGTCGGCGACCTGCACGACGATGCCGCAGTTGCACTCGCACAGGATGCACGCGCTCGGCTGCCAGGGGCTCTCCAGCGGTGTCGTCGTCATCAGCGGTCCTTCCCGAGGGCGTCCTGCAGCAGAGCGCGCAGTTGGCGGTGAACGGTCTCGAGTGGAGCGACGTCGCGGGCGGCGCGGGCCACGACGATCGCCCCCTCGAAGCTGGTCAGCAGCAGCATGGCGAGGTCTGCCGCCCGGTCGGCGGCGATCCCGTCGGCCGTCATGCGGTCGGAGATCAGTGCGGTCCAGAGGGTGAATGCGGCGGCCGCCCGTTCGATGACGGGGGCGGACTGCTCCGGCTTGTCGGGATCGCCCGCCTCGACCGCGACGGCGACCACGGGGCAGCCGGCGCGGTGATCGGTGCGGGTCATCAGGTCCCGATAGCCGGCGAACAGACCGTCGAGCAGGGTCAGCGAGTCGGGTGCCTGCCTGATCTGCTCGGCCACCCGCTCACCCGCGTAATCGACTGCCTCGCACAGGAGTTGGGTACGACCACCGGGGAAGTGGTGATAGGCGGACCCGCGTGGCGCGCCGCTGTGCTTCAAGACGTCGGCGATCGCGGTCGGATGGGCGCCCCGTTCCCGGATGAGGACCGCGGCAGACCGCACCATGCGTTCACGGGGGGTGGCCATACCGGTCGTCCTTCCCTCGATATGTATGTCACCTTACATAGAACTGCTGGCAAGCGGAAGGCGCGTCGTCAGAACTGAGGACTTTCGGCCCCAGCGCACACCCGCAGGGCCTCCCTAGGCTCGCCGCATGACCTATGTGATCGGTAGTGCGTGTGTGGATGTCGTCGACAAGTCGTGCGTGCCCGAATGCCCCGTCGACTGCATTTATGAGGGGGACCGGGTGATGTACATCAACCCGGAGGAGTGCGTGGACTGCGGCGCCTGCCGCGTGATCTGCAAGATGGACGCGATCTTCTACGAGACCGATCTACCCGAGGACCAGCAGCCCCACCTCGCCGACAACGCCGCGTTCTTCACCGAGGTGCTGCCCGGCCGCGACGCACCGCTCGGCACACCCGGGGGAGCGAGCGCGCTCGGCCGCCTGGGGGTGGACACCCGGCTCGTGGCGAATCTGCCGCGCCAGAGCTGACTACGGCCGGCGGTACTCGATCATCGGCTGCCGGTGCAGCGTCGTATCCCCCGAGGTGACAACGAGTTCGGTGGCCGTCACCCAGTAGACGACCCCCTCGTTCTCCGCGGAATACCCACCTGCACCGGCCGCCGCCGCGTCCAGCATCAGCGCCGCGTCGTCCTCCAGTCGCACGCCGCGATACTGCAGCTGACCGTCCGGGCTCGAACAGATGGCCACCAAGGCATCCTGGGTCCGGCCGAAAGCCGTTGCCTCCGCGGCACCTTGGCAGTAGGCCGCGGTGCCGACGAAACCGCGGTCGTCGGTGACGAAGTCCGACGACGGATCGGCCGTCGCACCCGGTGCCAGAGCGAGGGCCCCCGCCACGACGAAGCCTGCCGCCCCGGCCAGGCGCCTACCGCGCGATACCGGTGCTGACGTCGGCGAATCGGCCATTCCGCACGCTAACGCGCGTGGCCGCCTGCGCCCGGGATATCGCCGCCGTGTCGCGACGGCGCCTCAGACGCCCGCGGCCTCGTTGAGGGTGTTGAGCGTGGTCGTCGCGTCCAGGTACTCCTGCACCCAGCGCTCGATCACCGCGGAGGTCTTCTCCACCTTGTCGAACTGACCGACCACCTGACCGACCGGATTGAACGCGACGTCGACGGTCTCGTTCGGGTACTTGTGCGTGGCCGCGACCGCCATCCCGGACACCATGTACTGCAACGGCATTCCGAGCGGCTTGGGGTTCTCCGGCTGCTCCCACGCCTCGGTCCAGTCGTTGCGCAGCATGCGTGCCGGCTTCCCGGTGAACGAGCGGCTGCGGACGGTGTCGCGGCTGCTCGCCTTCGCGTACGCGGCCTGCTGCACCGGGGTGTTCTCGGCCTCCTCCACCATCAGCCACTGCGAACCCGTCCACGCACCCGCGGCGCCCAGCGCCAGCGCGGCCGCGATCTGTTGACCGCTGCCGATGCCGCCCGCGGCCAGCACCGGCACCGGTGCGACCTCCTTGACGACCTGCGGCCACAGCACGATCGAGCCGACCTCGCCGCTGTGGCCGCCGGCTTCACCGCCCTGGGCGATGATGATGTCCACACCGGCATCGGCGTGTTTGCGCGCCTGCGACGGCGATCCGCACAACGCGGCGACCTTGCGGCCGGCCTCGTGGATGTTCTTGATCATGTCGGCGGGCGGCGTGCCGAGCGCGTTGGCGATCAGCGTCATCTTCGGGTGTCGCAGCGCGATCTCCACCTGGGGGGTGGCGGTCGCCTCGGTCCAGCCCAGCAGCTGCAGCGCGTTGTCGTCGCTGTCGTCGGTCGGCACACCGTGGTCCTTGAGGATGCTCTTCGCGAAGTCGAGGTGTTCCTGCGGAACGAGCGACTGCAGCATGCCCTTGAGCTCGTCGGCGGACATGTTGGCGTCCATGCCCTCGTACTTGTTGGGGATGACGATGTCGACGCCGTAGGGGTGATCGCCGATGTGTTCGTCGATCCAGTTCAGTTCGATCTCGAGCTGCTCGGGGGTGAAGCCGACCGCGCCGAGCACGCCGAAGCCGCCGGCCTTGCTCACCGCGACGACGACGTCGCGGCAGTGCGTGAAGGCGAAGATCGGGAACTCGATGCCGAGACTTTGTGAAAGTGCTGTCTTCATGCAGAACTGTAACACGTTCTAGTTAGTGATCTCTGGTTCGGAGCGTCGATACTTGGACAATGCGAACTGCCTGTTACCCTCCCTGACATGCGCGTTCTTGGAAGAGTGCGGCTCTCGCGAGCCTCTGAGGAATCTACAAGCGTCGAGCGTCAGCGCGAGCTAGTCGAGAACTGGGCCACCGCGAACGGTCACCAGATTGTCGGCTGGGCCGAAGACCTGGACGTGTCGGGTTCGATCGATCCGTTCGATACGCCGGCGCTGGGCCAGTGGCTCACGGAGCGGCGGAGCCACGACTGGGACATTCTCGTCGCGTGGAAGCTGGACCGGCTCGGTCGAGACGCGATCCGGCTCAACAAGCTCTTCCTGTGGGCGCAGGAGCACGGCAAGACGGTGGCGTCCTGCAGCGAGGGCATCGACCTCAGCACGCCGGTCGGTCGGCTGATCGCCAACGTCATCGCGTTCCTGGCCGAGGGGGAGCGCGAGGCCATCAGTGAGCGGACCCTCGCATCGCAGAGAAAGCTCCGCGAAACAGGGCGCTGGGGTGGCGGCAAGACCTTCTACGGCTACAAAGCCGCAGAGCGTGAGGGCTCCGCCGGGTGGGAGCTGGTGCCCGACGAGCACGCCGCGTCGGTGCTGCAGTCGATCATCGACAAGGTGCTCGACGGTCAATCGACCGAATCGATCGCACGGGAGCTGAACGAGTCAGGGGAGTTGTCGCCGTCTGACTACCTCCGTCAGCGGGCTGGGAAGCCCGTGCGTGGCACGAAGTGGAGTAACGCCCACATCCGGCAGCAGCTCAGGTCCAAGACCCTGCTGGGGTACGCCACCCACAACGGCGCTACCGTCCGGGACGCAGAGGGCAGGCCGGTGCTGAAGGCCCCTCCGCTGATCTCGCAGGACAAATTCGCCCAGCTTCAAGGCGTACTCGAGTCGCGGTCGTTCAAAGTGACGAACCGCTCGGTGAATGCAAGTCCGCTGCTCGGGGTCGCACGCTGCGGAGTGGTGCTGCACAAGCCTGACTGCGAGTACGCAGATGGACTGTGGACCCCACCCCGGTGCGATTGCCAGCCCTGCGGCAAGCCGATGCACTCACGGCAGCACCGTAGGGCGGGGAAGGTCTACAGGTACTACCAGTGCAACGGTGGTGCCGACGGGCACCCGAAGACCCACGCCGCCAACATCGTCAAGGCCGAGGAACTCGAGGAAGCGTGCCGTGACACGTTCCTACGTGACCACGGACACGAGAAGGTGAAGGAGCTGGTCCACATCCCAGCCGAGGACCACCAGGCCGAGCTGGAAGAGGCGAAGCGAGCCGCCGAGGAGATCGTCCCGATGCTGAGCAAGGCAGCGTCGACGACGATGCAGAGGCTGTACCAGGGCCAGCTAGAAGCCCTGGACCGCCGTATCGCCGAACTGGAGGGGCTACCGGAGTCGGCTGCTCGGTGGGAGTGGCGAGAGCGTCCTGAGACCTACACGGAGGTGTGGGAGAACGCTGACGCCGAGGGGCAGCGTCAGCTCCTGCTCAAGCGAAAGGTCCACGTCGAGGCAGTCGCGCTGAAGGGGGAGGGCCGGTACCGACCGGACGCGTTCATCCACATGTTTTCACTCGACATCGACCCGGAGGAGTTCAAGGCAAGGGAAGCCCGCGCCGCCGAGGAGCGTGAACGCTACGGCGTCCCGAGCTGACGTATGACAGATGACCGACGCCTCCAACCGACGCTCCCGTCGCCGGATCCGTGGCCGCGCATGCTCGCTGGACACGTTCGGCGCCAACCGCGAGACCGCGACTCACCTAGGAAGACCACTTGAACCTCGATTACGAAGACTTCGACAGCGGCGGCATGACGCTGCATAACCCAGCGGCTGGGTGGACCCGGCTCCCGTACCACATGTACAAGCTCACCAGTGAGTTCCGGCAGAAGCAGCTATGGAAGCCGCAGTTCGACACCAGGAACCCCAATGGGACCACAGTGAAGCGGTGGGAGGTGCAGGGAGGCACCTGCGTAGAGATGCGTGGAACCAGGTCGTGGTTCGGCCAGTGCAAGTGCGGGTGTTGGATCTACTCCGAGCGCGACGTGTCCACCCCGGAGTTCCGAGGGCGAGGGAACAGGGGACCAAAGGGCCCGTGGCCCAAGTACTGCGCCGGGTGCCGGGAACGTCGCCGCCAGGAATCAATCGAACGCAGGCGCGAGGCCAAGCGCAAAAGCGACCGCGAGCGCATCGCGGACAAGCGGTTCACCGACCGCGAGGAAGCAAAGTTCAACGCGGATCGGGCCCCATCGGATCGCGGATGTAGCGAAGCGGATGATCACGCAAAGTGGGCGGAAGAGGATCGCGAGGCAGCCTTGCGGTATCAGCAGCGGCGCGGTGTGCGCTCGCCGTATGACCGGGTCTGACAGCAGATGCAGAGACCAGGATAGATTAGATCGCCTAAGCTGTCGCACAATCAGTAACAGTGGATAGTGAGGGCCGAGAGGCTCCCAGTGATTCTGCGTGCTTGAGAGTCGCACCCGCCGGTGCGCCTCGTACGCGGACGGTGCCACATCCGGGCCACCCGCCGACGGTCGGCTCTCTCCCCGGCCGTCACAAACTTGCCGACACCGTGGTGGGTATGTCGGCTGGACGCTGCGGCCTTGAGCCCTCGTCCCTCCCCCGGAGTCCATACTCCTGCAGCCATGCTCCGGGGCTTGAGCTTCTCGCTCGGACCACTAGGTCCGGGCTTTTTGTTTGACATCAACCGATAGATCGCCTGTCAGCGGCAGGCGTCCCACCGATGGCCCGTCAGCGGCGGGCCGGGAAGAGATCAGTAGCGAATGCCCAGATGCACCTTGCCTGGACACAACGAGTTCAAGCACGCGGCCTGCGTCGAATGCCGACGCCGACGCCAGCGCGAGTACATGGCCGAATGCCGTGCAGCTCGACGCCGGCTGAAGGCGATCGAAGCGGCCCTGGCCGTCTAGTACTTCAACCCCCGGATGGGGTGAGAAACCGCTCCAGCGACCGCTGAGAGCTCAACACAGCCTGCCCAGGTGGCAGGCGATCAACCACTCGAAAGAGGTAACCGCACATGTCAGACCAGGACCGCGTGACGATCTACGACCTGCCTGAGTTCTGGCAGGAGAAGATCCGCCAGTACCGCCGCGAGAACCACAGCCTGCGGAAGCGGCTGCGGACCACCGAGCAGCTCTCGGCTGACCAGGAGCTGCCAGCGAGCTGGGCCAAGAGGCTCCGCAAGCTCCGTGACGAGAACGTACAGCTTCGCCGGGAGCGCAACGCTCTCCGCGACGAGCTGGCCGCTCGCAATGGCTAATCGCAACCTCGTCAAGCACCACGGCCTGGTCGATGACAAGCGAGGGGCTCACGCCCCGGCTGGAGGGTTCTTGTACGCAGGGATCCCGATGGAGCTTGCCCGAGATGGCAAGCTCTCGTACCTCGCTCGGTCGGTCGCCATGTACGTCTGGTCACACACCGAGAAGTGGCAGCAATCGGCATCAGCCGTCGCGGAAGCTCTCGGCATGGACCGGGGCTCGGTAGCCAAGGGTTTGGCCGAGCTGCAGGAGCACCGCTGGATGGTTCGAGAGGTTCACCAGACCGTCGGCCCCAGCGGCAAGCCCCGCACCGTTCGGGAGATCTGGCACCTGCAGATGTCCAATCGACGGTTCTCCAATGAGCGGGTTCGGGAGCTGAGTGCTCCCTCGGACGTGCGGGCCACACCCGCACCCTCTGACCAGACGTGCGGGCCACACCCGCACGGGGGTGCTGATGACACCAGCACGGGGGGTGTGGACGACACCCGCACCATAGAGATCGATGACAGAGATGCATCCGCAGAGATGCATCGAAGTAATGCAAGAACTGATCAGGACGAGACCGGCCTTGGGAGCCGGTCTCTAGCGGTTGAGGGATCAGAGGCACCAAGGGGTGCTGATGGTCGGGGCTCGGGGAGCCCCTCCCAGGAGGCTGCCTCGTCGGCAGCCGAGTACAGACCTGACGGTCTGCAACCAGCAACCGCTACCGGGTCACCGTTCGATGGCCCGTTCGCCAGCGAGCCCGCACGGCGAGCTGAGTCAGCAGCCCGTGAGGAGCGGGCCGCACGGTATCTGGAACCTGCAACCGCAGCCACACCATGGCCCCCGGATGACCCGTGGGCCTGATCGACAACCGAACACCCAACCGCGAGCCCTGGCCTCACAGCCGGGGCTCTCGTCGTCTGGGCGCAACCGCGCCTTCACACCCAACGACGCGACCGGCATCCAGGCCGATCGCTCAACACGAAGGAGAGAGATGAATCAACTGGAGAGAGCGATCGAGGCAGCCGCCGAGGGCGGTGGCCCGGAGCGGACCTACGAGGTCGGCCCGGACGCCGTGATCCGGCTGGCCGAGGGCGCCGGCCATCTGCTGACCGACGCGACGATCACGCACTGGAGCGTCGACTAGATGACCGCCGACGAGAAAGAGCAGGCATTCCTGCGACACGTCTACAGCACCGAGAACTACTTCGCCGCCGTCCGAGAGAACGGCGGGACCCCGTGGTGGGAAGACCCCGAGCACCTGGCGAAGCTCGAGCTGGCGTTCCCCGGTATCTCGAAGCATCCGGGCATCGAGGCTCGGAGGATGTTCTTCACCGGTCGCTACACCCGTCCGCAGCCGCCCGAGAGGATGCACACCGACCTGGCGCAGATTCGCGAGAGCGCGACAGCGTGAGCGAGAAAATCTGCAAGGAATGCCGCACACGCCAGCCGGTGGCCGAGTTCCCCGCGGATCGGTGGGGCAGGCCCGACACCCGACAGTGCCTTCAGTGCGTAGACGAGAACACGCCGCTGCTGATGACCCGCGTCGAGGCCGCTAAGCACCTCGGCGTGACACAGGACGACTTCGACCGTCTCGGGCTGGCCGTGGCGGGCTCATACGCCCCGCCGAAGCGTGCCGCGGTCGCACGGTTCGCGAGAGCTGATTTCCCGTAGAGAAAGCGCAGGTAGAAGCCGCATGAGTTTGGAAACCCTCCAAAACAGCAAGCCGAACACCCCTCCCGAGGGTGGTCGCACCGGAGAGGCCCATGAAGCGCCACAGAACGGCTCTGAGCAGCACTCAGGATCCAAGCTCCACCGGGAGGCAGCGGCCTACCGGGTCAAGCTGCGGGAGACCGAGGTTGAGCGTGACACGCTGAGCCAGCGGGTCGAGCGGATGCAGCGTGCCGAGGTCGAGCGCCTGGCCTCCGACGCCCTGAGCCATCCGGCTGATCTGTTCTCGCTGTCGAGCAACGAGCTGGCCGACTACCTCACCGAGGACGGGGACGTGGACGCCGAGAAGGTGGCCGCGGATGTGGCCGCGGTCCTGGCCGAGCGGCCTGGTCTGCGGAAGAACGCCCCGGCGTTCGACCCCTCACAGGGTCGCGGAGGCCAGCCCGCGGCGAAGCCGACGCCGAGCTGGGGAGCACTTCTCAAGAGCTAGACCCGCAACACTTTGAACGCTGATCGGCAGTCTGTGGCTGCTTAGCGTTCCACGCAGTGGGGCTGTGCCCCAACAGATCTCAGTCTGTGACTGAGTGACTGCAATCAAATTACCCAAGGCACCCCAGAGAGGGTGCCTTTCTCATGTCCGAGGAGGACAACATGGCAATGCAGCATTCGAGCACCAACGACGCCTTCACCCCGCAGGACTTCGGCGCGCTGCTGAACACCGCGCTCCAGTCGGAGTCGGTCGCTCTGCAGACCTCGACGGTCGTCAAGACCGACAAGGTCTCGATCACCTTCCCGATCTGGGACGAGGATCCGGCTGTGAACTGGCTGACCGAGCTGGGCACGATCACCGCCACCGATGGCAACACCGAGGGCGTGACGGTCACCCCGAGCAAGGTCGGCGGCATCACCCGCCTGTCCAACGAGCTGGCTGACGACAGCTCCCCCGAGGTCGCTTCGCTGGCCGTGCGCGGCCTGGTGAACCAGATCAGCCACGGCATCGATAAGGCGTTCGTCGGCAACACCACCGCGAACGGCCCGTCCGGCCTGCTGTCGATCACCCCGTCGGTGGTCGATACCGGCGCTGCGATCGCCAACACCGATCCGTTCGTCCAGGCGGTCTTCAAGGCCAAGGCGGTCGGCGCGAAGCTGACGCACTGGCTGATGGCCCCGGCCACCGCCGAGACCCTGGCGAAGATCAAGAAGGCCAGCGGCTCCAACGAGTCGCTGATCGCGTTCGACGCCAAGGGCGAGCTGTCGGTCCTGGGCCTGCCGGTCCTGACCCACCCCGGCGTGGATGCCGCGACGTTCTTCTGGGGCATCCCCAGCGACCGCATCGTGACCGTGCTCCGCAAGGACGCCGAGGTCACCCGCTCGAAGGACTCCGGGTTCTACAACGACGCGCTCGACGTGCGGGCAATCACCCGCGTCGGCGTCGGCTTCCTGCATGAAGCCGCCGTCATTCGGGGGCACGACGCAAGCTGAGCGATTCCGTTGGGGACGGCTTACTGCAGCCGTCCCCAGCGGCGTCTCTAACTCAATTGCTGGCTACATCCTTCAAGTACTGCCGAACGGCTCCGATGAGCACAGGCACGTCGGTCGCAAGACTGAGTTGGTATGCGCCGTAAGTGATCAATCCGTCGATCACAACACGGTTGTGATCAAAGATCGTCAATGCGTCAGGGTGCGGAGCGTTTCGCACGTTACCTAGCGCTCGATCCTCGATGTGCTCATAGGCGTTTCGGATCTCCCGCACCGCAACACACCGCGTGGTGATGTCGGCTGGAACCGCCGCAGCGGCGTTGATCGCAGTTCCTGCCTGCATACACATGTCGACGGCGCGGCCCAGTGACACGACAGCCAACTCGGTCGCACCGACGAGTTCGAAAACGGCGCGGCGGACGGCTGGAGCACCCTCTGGGTCGCTCTGACGAAGTTGGTCGATCCGCTCGAACAAGGTTTGCGCTTGGTCGAGTCGACGCGCCGCCGCCAGCAAGTAACGCCGCTTCTCGTCAGAGAAGGAGGTTCCAAACGACATCCATGTGAAGAGAACGGGTGTAAGCGGAACGTACCCGCTGACGCCTTGCCCCTCCCATTCGTCGACATAATCCAGCTCGATGACAACGTCCTCAAGTACAAGCTGGTCGCCGGGTCGCAGGTGACATCGACGCCCGTCGTCGTGTTCGCCGAATCGTAGGGTCCGCGCGAACACCCTTCCAGGCTCCTCCCGAAGAGGTACGACGCGCTGCGGCAGTAGGTAGCCGCTTGTACCCTCCTGCGTCGTGTGGTGACTTATGTGCGAGATGTGTTCCAGCGCAATGACTTCATCGCCTTCATATACTGGGACACGCTCGGAGTCTGGGTCGCACGGGTCTGCAGCGCGAACATACAATCTGTGGCCATCGCGTGAATGAAAGATCGCACGTTCGGGCTCGTTCCAGTTTTCGCGTTGCACAGTGCCGATGTATGCGATGGGCGCCCGATCATCCGCGACGTAGTTCATCACATCTCCTTCACTCGCTGCCCTCGCCGAAGGAGTTGCAGGCTGATCACTACGCGAGCGGCGCCCGCGCCGTCTAAGCCAGGTCCAGCTCACCGGGCGACAACTGCCCCGGACCCCGCGAACGGAGTCACTGCAATCCAACTTCGCTGATGAGCCGATCGGCGATCGCGGATAGATCTTCGTCATTTCGACCTGGGACGTCGAAGTTGATCAAGCGGTATTTCAGGATGTCGTGGAGCCGGCAGACACCGGCGAACCTCGGTCGAATGCGAGCGGCGTCCAGGCGCGTCATCCACTCGACCCATGGGTCGGTGGCCGTCCACTCAGTACCGAGCCAGCCGACTTGCCTGTTGCCAACGAATGCGGCGACAGCGTGCGGATTCGCGTCGTTGGGCTTCAACCGCAACGTCACCTTCACCGGCCCTAACGGAAGCGAATGCACCGCGTCCGGGAAGTGATCATCACCAGTAACCGCGCGTGTCCAACTTCCTGGGACGTCGATCACTTTGTATCGCGGTAACTGGCGACTCGATTGACGTTTCGACGGTTCACCGACCACGGTGCTCGGCTGCTGTCTGGCCTCCCCGAATAACCATGCCTTGATCCCCATGGACAGACCCTACCCAGGGGGAAACCCCTCACCCCCCGGTCCAGGACCGGTCGGTTATGCGGATGAGGAATCCGATGCGACTTTAAACCCCTATTTTTCGAAGTCAGTAAGAAATGAGAAACATGCGTGTACCTGCGGGTTTGCAGAAACCCGGCAAGGCATTGTGGCGTCGAATCACCTCCGAGTTCGACCTCAAACCAGACCCAGACAAGGCCGAACTGCTGTTCCAGGCGTGCAAAGTCGCCGATCAGATCGCGGAGCTGGACGAGGCAGCCGCCGAGGCTCCGCTCACCGTCCGGGGATCGATGGGCCAGCCGGTCATTTCCCCGTACATCGCCGAGGCCCGCGTTCAGCGCGGCCTCCTGGCGCAGCTACTGGCCCGGATGAACTTCGCAGAGGCCGGGGAGGACGACTGATGTCGAAGGCTGCCAGGAAGACCAAGCGGATCAAGCGTCAGACGGCTCGACCGAAGTCGAAGTTGACGATCGCTGACTTCCTCTACCGACGCCTGACTGGTGACCCGACCGGTCTGGCTCCCATAGGCCGCTCCGACGGCTCACGAACGCTAGGAGACCTTCATGCCTCACGCATCAGCCGCTGATGTTGCGGCGATCTACGGCAAGTCACTGACGACCGAGGAGACGGCGCTCGTCGAGCGCCGGCTGGCTCAGGTCGAGCGAATGATTCTCCGCAAAATCCCCGATCTGGGCGCCCAGATCGACGCTGGAGACCTGGACGAAGCCGACGTGATCGACGTCGAGGCCGAGGCCGTGTTGCGGGTCATTCGCAACCCCGAGGGGTTGTACAGCGAGCAGGACGGCAGCTACGGCTACCAGCTCTCGCGAGAGGCAGCCGACAACCGCCTCCGCGTCACCGCCGAGGAGTGGGCGCTGCTCGGCATCAGGCCGAGTCGGATGTTCTCCATTACCCCGAACGTCAGGCGCATCCGATGAGTCTGCTGCACAGAGGCACCGATCAAGTCACCGTCTTCGCCGAGACGGTGAGGACCGACTCCGACGGGAACACGATCACCGCACCCGGCGCGGTCGGAGTCTTGACCCGTGCGGTCATCCAACCGCTGGCGTCCAACGAAGATGCCGACGGTGGCACCACCTCGAGTTACCGGCTGCGGCTGATCGACTACCCCGATCTGCTCGGCGCACAGAGCGCCGTGGAGTGGCAAGGCCGTCGATACGCCATCGCCGGCGAGCCCAAGATCTACAACGGGTCTCGACGCACGGCTCACGTCGACTATCTAATGACGCGTCGTTGAGTTTTATGTGTTGACGGTGCCCCATAGATTTAGGTTTGACCCATGAAGGTGTTCTTATCGCATGCATCGGCCGATAAGCCGACGGTACGAGCGATCGCCCAGGCGTTGTCCGACTCGCAAATCGAGGTCTGGTTAGACGAAGCCGACATAAGAGTCGGCGAGTCCATTCCAGAGGGGATCACCGCGGGGCTAGTCGGCAGTGATCTTCTGCTCTTGGTGTTTTCGCGACAAGCCCTCCAATCGCGCTGGGTTAAACGAGAGCTCCACGCGTTCTACATGATGGCGATGTCGAGCGGAAAGCCGATTATCCCGTGCCGTCTCGATGACTCAGACCCGCCTGTGCTCCTCGCCGACATTAAGTACGCCGATTTCCGCGACGACTTCAGTGTCGGCATGACAGCGGTGCTCGGAGCCGTCGGGATCGCGGAGGAGATTTCAGCGTCACGTACTGCCGTCAAACTGGCTGAAACTGTCGGAGATAGTCTCAGCGCTGAGCAGCGTCGGAGGTGCTACGACTTACTTATCGCAGAAGAAGTGACTCTTTACGACGAAGTGGTAGTGCCCACCACGCCAACTAGAGCGCTCGAGGTGGCGGCTCTGTTCGGCAACGAACTGCACAAGTTCAATCTCCTCGTGAGGTCCGGTTTAATTGAGGTGATCAAGCATGATCATCCCATTAAACGTAGTTATGTGGCTACCCCGATGGGACGCCGGGTGTTTCTCCTCTGGGCCGCAGAAGCCAGCAGTTCTACCTAAGACGCACTTGGTCCCGTCGTAGCGCCCAGAATGGCGTAGGAATTCTCAGGCTCGAATCCCCGGCTGGCGACGGACCGATCACCCCAACACCGTTCGATCGGAAATCTGCGTTGCGGAGGGGGGCGACACTTTCGCAGGGAAGATGCCGCCCCCGTAGCCTCACTTCCTGATCACGCGGAGCCTGGGGGAGGCTGCCGCAGCAGGTTGTACGCGATCAGGTTGTCCCGCGCAGTAGCGATCCGAGCACTGAGCGGAACGAGGCGGTCCTTGAGCCCCACCACCTCAAGAATCAGAACCACAAACCCGAGCACGGACGCGGCCTTCCCGAAGAGGGACTCCAACTTCGTCACGACTGCGCGTACCTCCGCCATCAACTCCACGAGCTCGCTGACCGGCCCGACGATGTACGGATCGTCGGTGAGCTCCAGGACCAAGGTGCCCTTAACGGTGACGACTTCGAGCCGCTCGGCGACTTCCGGCTGGACGCCGAGGATAGACGCGTGGGCCTTGCGGATCGCCCGCTTGCTGTCCTCCCAGACGCGCTGAATGTCAGCCCAGCTCGGGTTCGGGCCAGCGGGTTCGATGGGCGGCAGCTCATCGAAGGCGAGGTTCATCGACAAGAAGTCGTCGACGGCCTGAACGAACTCGGCGATCGGTTCGTCCAACGAATCTCTCGGGACGGGTACCGGCATGATTCCCTCTCCGCTGAGCGAGCGGGAACACGAGCCACCATCTAGGCCAATCGTGGCCAGCGAATTGGCCTTAGGTGTAACGTCCTTAGCGCATCCTCAGAAAATGCAAAGGCGTTGCCCTCGGCCCGGTGACTCACCTCGGTTGTCGAGGGCTTCGTCATCTCAGCTGGCAAAGACACTACCCCTAGTGTCCGACATCTCGGACGGGCACAAGATGTTCTGAACAACAATCGTGGAATTCCCAGGTCGTACGCGCCGTCGGACCACGTCTTGCGGCGTGTCGCCACGCCGGGTCGAACGTGTGTCGTTATAGATTTCCGACGATCCGCAGTGTCGGCGGGTGCAGATTTAGCAATCAGAGATCGAGCGCCAGGGTCAGGGGGTCGGCTGAGGCGATCAGCCTTCTCGCCGCGCAGCAACACTCCGACTATTCGCAATGTCGAAAGATGGGGAACTCGATGCCGAGCTCGTCACAGATGGCGGTGTGCATGCGCGCTCCTTCAATGAGGCGGTCGGCGAATTGAAACGTGTTCTAGTTTAGTACGACGATGCCCCGTTGCGGGAGGGGGACGTGCCCGCGCCGGGTTGCCCCGGGTACGACGGGGTCTCCGGGGCGCGCCCCGGGTCGCGGCGGGACCGCCCCGACCGCGATGATGAATCGGTGCCCCGGTCGCTCACGCTCGCCGAGTCGGTCGACGAGATCGCCGACGGCCCGGGCGGTCCGCGCGTCGGCGCCTTCTTCGACCTCGACGGCACCCTGGTCGACGGGTTCACCGCCACCGCACACGCCGGCGACCGGATCAGGCGCCGCCAGGCCAGCCTGGGCGAGGTGTTCGGCGTCCTCGAGGCGTCGGTGCGATACCGGCTCGGCCGCATGCAGTTCGAGCGTCTGGTCCGGCGGGCGGCCGGATATCTGCGGGGCGAGTCGCTCACCGAACTCGACGAACTCGGCGAGCGGTTGTTCGCCGAACGGGTCGCCGCACGCGTCTACCCCCACATGCGGCAGATCGTCGAGGCGCACCAGGCCAGGGGGCACACGGTCGTCCTCAGCTCGTCGGCGCTGACCATCCACGCCGAACCCGTCGCCCGCTTCCTCGGCATCGACCACGTGCTGTGCAATCACTTCGCGGTCGACGACGCGGGCCGGCTGACGGGCGACATCGTGCGCCCGGTCATCTGGGGGCCGCAGAAGGCCGTCGCGGTGGGGCGGTTCTGTGGCGCGAACGACATCACGCTGAGCGGCAGTTGGTTCTACGCCGACGGCGACGAGGACGTCGCGCTGATGGAGCTGGTGGGTTCACCCCGGCCGGTCAATCCGCGCCCCCGACTGGCGGCCACCGCGGCGGCTCGGGATTGGCCGACCCTGCAGATCGCCAGAACGCGTCGCCGCGCTTGAGCTGTAATACGTTGTCAGGCAGCAGATTACGGCCCGGTTTAGTTCGCTCGCCCGGCGGGTAGACCTCCGCCTGGTTCCCGATGAACCCGGACGAGGGGAGTGTTGTGACGGCGCGACGGTTGGCCATGGTGGTGGGCGCGATCATCCTCGTGGTGGGGATCGCCGGATTGCTCGTCCCTGTCTCGGTGTCCGGGGACGACGGCAAGAGCGTGGGGTGCGGCAACGCCCTGGTGTCGGACACGTCCGGCGCGGAAGCGGCCAACAACCAAGGCGTCGCGAACGTGCCGGTGCTGAACCAGATCGTCCCGCACACCGACTACGTGGCCCTGTGCGACTCGGCGGTGGGCAGCAGGCGAGCCTGGGCCATCCCGGTCGCGGTCATCGGCGCACTCATCGCGATCGGCGCGGCGGTCGTCGGCGGCCGACGGGGTCGCGCCGTCTGACGGTTCGATCAACACGCTCACCAGCGGTGTCACCGGGCGTACGCTGAGCGGCCGCAATGGTGCCCATGCTCCGCCCCGACGACGACATCGCACTGCTCGCCTGACCGCTGACCACTGAGCCGCCCAGACCTGGTTTAATCTGATTCCGGTCGCGCTCGCCGATCGGGAGCGCACCCGACGTCGGATCATTCCGGTGTCGCTGGATGTCTTGCCAGGTTCAGTCCGCAGCCTGGGAAGCATGAATGGCGTGGCGCGCTCCGCTCGACGAGCGACTACGCGGGAGGTGGACCATTGGAGGAACAGCGCGAAGCCGCAGCAGGGGCGACCTCCGCCGCGGACTCGACGAACTGCGAGATCAACGAACGCTGGGTTGATCGCACCGTCGTGGTCTCGGTGGCCGGTGTCGTCGACATGCTCACGGCACCGCAGCTGGAGCAGGCCATCCGGGCGGGTCTGGCGAAGGAGCCGGCCGGACTGGTCGTGGACTTCTCCGCCGTGGAATTCCTCGCATCGGCGGGCATGGGCATTCTGGTCGCCATCCACGACGAGATCCCATCCGGCGTGAAATTCTGCGTCGTCGCGGAAGGCCCCGCTACCAGCCGTCCCCTGAAACTTCTCGGAATCGCGGACATCATTCCGCTCTATGCATCGGTCGACGAGGCGCTCGCAGCACTGAGTGCTTAGTTGAGAGGGTAACGGGTATTCACGTCCAGCCATGATCGATTCCGTCTCTGCGGCAAACGTTTCCGATGCCGAACGTTTCACGCGCATCGGCATCGCCGCCGACGGGGTGGCCGCCTCGCGGGTGCGTGAAGAGTTCGGTCACTGGCTGGACACGCACTTCGCCCTGGACCCGGTCCGCTCGAGCGATCTGATCCTCGCGACCAATGAGGCCCTGGCCAATGCGGCGGAGTTCGCCTACGTCAACGACGACCGGCCCGGCACCATGGACGTCGAAGCCCAGTTCGACGCGGGGGCCGGTGTCCTGACCGTCACCATCGCCGATCAGGGCACCTGGCGTGACCGCGCCACCGTCGCGCCCAACAAAGCGCGTGGCCGAGGCATACCGCTGATGGAAGCGCTCACCGACTCGACATCGATCGACCGTTCTCAGAACGGCACCCGCGTCCTGCTGCAGTGGACCGGCATCGCCGGGCGTCGCGCACGGTCGCACACCGCCGCGGCGGAGTGATCCGGCGTCACCGGTGGCGGGCGAACAGACCGCTTCCGGTGATCAGAGGCAGATCGAGCGGCGTGCGGATACCCGGCTCGGCGTCCACCACCGCGGGGATCGCGTTCACGATGCGCCCGGCCGCGGCCACGATGGCCGCATGGTTGTGGTCGCCCTTGCGGCTGGTGGGGCAGATGTCGACGGTGTAGGACGGCTCGCCCACGATCTCCACCCGGTAGGACCCGCCGGGCTGTGCGGGCCGCGCCCAGTCGGGGCGCAGATCGTCGCGCAGTCGGGTGATGTGTTCGATCACGATCGCGGGCCGGTCGTCGCCCTCGACGAACCCCTCGATCAGGAACCGCAGCGCCGCGACGGTGCCCTTGGCGATCCGCCCCACCGCCACCTCGAACTCCTCGGGGGCCGGTTCCTGCTCCACCGAATCGCGGATCTCACTGACCTCGACGCCCAGGCCGGCGGCCAGCTGACGGATCGCGGTTCCCCACGCGATGCTCAGGACGCCGGGCTGGAACAGGATCGGCAGGTCACCGATCTGCTTGCCGAACCCCATCACGTCGAACATGACCTCGGCGCCGTCGTAGGTGGCGTAGTCGGCGATCTCCATACACCGCACCTGTTCGATGCTGCTGCACGTGCTCGCGAACGCGAACGGGATCAGATCGTTGGCGAAGCCGGGATCCACGCCGTTGACGAAGATGCTCACGCCGCCCTGTCGCGCGGAATCCTCGACCCGGTCGATGTACTTGTCGGGGATGACGCCCCACGGGTACTGCAGCACCCCCGGCGCCGAACCGACCACGTTGACGCCCGCCTCGAGGATGCGGCGGCAGTCGGCCATCGCCTCGGGCAGCCGGGTGTCGCCCATCGCGCAGTAGACGACGCAGTCCGGCGCGGTCGCAAGCACCTCGTCGAGCCCTTTGGTGGCCTTGATCCCGGTGACCACGTCGAGCCCGGCCAGTTCACCGGCGTCCCTGCCGACCTTGGCGTCGGTGGAGACTCCCACGGCCGTCAGTTCGTACGCCGGGTTGCCGAGCAGGGCTGCGAGCGCCAGCCGTCCGACGTTCCCCGTGCCGACGTGGGCCACCCGAATCGCCATCGACCGCTCCTCCGCGCAGTGGAACTGAAACATGTTCTAGTTCGCGACAGCCTAGGGTAGCCTGGCCCGTCATGGGACGGGTAGACGGAAAAGTTGCACTGATCAGCGGTGGGGCCCGGGGTATGGGCGCCGAACACGCACGCGCTCTGGTCGCCGAAGGCGCCAAGGTGGTGATCGGCGACATCCTCGACGACGAGGGCAAAGCGCTCGCCGACGAGCTCGGCGAGGCGGCGCGTTACGTCACACTCGACGTCACGCAGGCCGATCAGTGGGATGCGGCCGTGGCGACCGCCGTCGAGGACTTCGGCCTGCTCAACGTCCTGGTGAACAATGCGGGCATCGTCGCGCTCGGCCAGATCGGCAAATTCGACATGGCCAAATGGCAGAAGGTCATCGACGTCAACCTCACCGGCACGTTCCTCGGTATGCAGGCCAGCGTCGAGGCGATGAAGGCCGCCGGCGGTGGATCGATCATCAACGTCTCGTCGATCGAGGGGATGCGCGGCGCCGTAATGGTGCACCCGTACGTGGCGTCGAAGTGGGCGGTGCGCGGGCTGACCAAATCGGCGGCGCTGGAACTGGGTTCGCATCAGATCCGGGTCAACTCGATCCATCCCGGGTTCATCCGCACCCCGATGACCAAACACTTCCCGGACAACATGCTGACCATCCCGCTCGGCCGGCCGGGGCAGTCCGACGAGGTGGCCACCTTCGTGGTGTTCCTGGCCAGCGACGAGTCGCGCTACGCCACCGGAGCCGAGTTCGTGATGGACGGCGGCCTCGTCAACGACGTCCCGCACAAGATGTGACGCCCACACGGGCGCGTGCGTGCGAGCGGTTCTCGCCCTTTTCTTCAATGTCGACGCGGTTGAGGCGCCCTGAGGCGGCAATCACCACGGTGTGATCCGCCGCGCCGCCACCCCGCTCGACGATGTCGCGCGCTCGCTGGCCGTCTTCGGGGCCTGCGTCGTCCCCGCAGCGGATCTGATCCGCGCCCTCGGCGTCACGGCCGAGGCATGGGCAGCGTTCGGCGGGCATTGGGACGACCTGCGCCCCGACCGCTACGCCGCCGAGCTGGGCACCGAACGGCAGCGCCGCTACGGCCACTTCCGGTTCCACAGCGCCGACGGTGCCCTGGAGCGACTGCCCCACGGCGCGTTCGTGCAGCCGGCGGAGTCGAACCGGCTCTACCTCGACCGCCGACGGCACTTCGCACCGCTCACCGAGTCGTTCACCGCCGACCCGGTGCTGCGCGCGGTGATCGGACTGCTCGGCCGGCTCGCCCCGTCACTCGACGACCCACCGCAGTGGCACGTCGAGGTGACGCCGTTCCGGGTGATCGCCCGCGCAGGCGCCCATGGCGACCCGACGCCCGAGGGTGTGCACCGCGACGGCGTGACGCTGGTGTCGTCGCTGATGATCGGCCGGCGAAACGCCTCCGGCGGGCAGAGTTCCGTCTACGACAGCGGGGGCGACCGGGTTCTCGCGACCACGCTGTCCGAGCCGGGGACGCTGCTCGTCGGGGACGACCGTCGGACCCTCCACGGGGTCACCCCGATCCACCCCGTCGACCCGGCCCGGGCCGCGCACCGGGACGTGCTGGTGGTGACCTTCGCGCCCGGACCGGTCCCGTAGGCTCGTCGCGTCAGCGCATACGACCACCAGCGGACAAGGAGCGAGCCATGACCTCAGTCGATGAGCGCCGCGAGCTGCAGCAGCTCGCCGAACAAGCCGGATGGCGGCGCAACGATCTCGGCCGGGTCGACCTCTACCTGCGGGGCGACACCCGGGTGCGGGTGATCTGGCGGGGCAACGACGCCATCAGCGGCGCGACCATCATGCAGGACGACGTGATGATGACCTACACGCGCGAACTGCCCACCGTCAACGGCTGGTTGAAGCGCTGACCGGCGGCACGCTGTCGAACGCCTGAGCCACGATCCGTGACCACGAGTCACGGTCGACCTCCTGCACCGCAGCCGGTCCGCCGAATGCGCTCGCGATCACCAGATCGGGCTCGAGCGTGCCGAGCACGGCGAGACTCGCCCGCAGCGCCTCGGCGTCCCCGCGGCCGGGCGGCAGGAACGTCGACCAGCCGCCCCGGCCGGTGGGGAAGATCGTGTCGCCGGTGAACAGGTAGCTTTGGCCGTCGGCGCCGCGTACGAGGTAGCACACGCTTCCCGGTGAATGCCCGGGTGTGGGGATGACCTCGACACCGTTGCGGTCCACCTCGCGGGCGGACAGGGGGACGTCGACGGCGGCGTGGCGGACGATGGCCGGTGCGTCGGCGGTGTGGGCGTGCAGGCGCGATCCGAACCGGCGGGCGATCTCACCCAGCATCGGCCCGGCCTCGTCGAGGTGCGACAGGTACTGGTCGGCCACACCGCCGAGGTCGGCGATGGCGTCGAAGTCGGAATCGCTTGCGGTGCTGTAGAACAGCACGTTGCCGTTCGCGCCGCCGGTCCACAGGAACGCGTGCGTGGTCAGGCCGGGGAAGGGTGAATCGGTGCGGGTCTGGAACAGATCGGGTCGGATCCGGGTGAGTGTGGTGGTCATGGAGTCAGTGTCGGACCTCAACCAAAGTTCAGGTCAAGGGCGGCGACGGCACCGCGTAGGTTTGACGCCGTGAGCGCACGCGCAGGCATCGTCGTCACCGGAACCGAGGTGCTGACCGGCCGGGTTCAGGACCGCAACGGCCCGTGGGTCGCCGACCGGCTGCTCGAACTGGGCGTGGAACTGGCCCACATCACGATCTGCGGCGACCGCCCCGCCGACATCGAGGCACAGCTGCGCTTCCTCGCCGACGAGGGCGTCGACCTCATCGTCACCAGCGGTGGTCTCGGACCGACCGCCGACGACCTGACCGTCGCCACCGTCGCCCGGTTCTGTGGTCGCGAACTGATCCTCGACGCCGGTCTCGAGGAGCGCATCGCCGACATCCTGCGCCGGCTGATGGGGCGCCGCACCGACGTCGACTTCGAATCGGTGCGGGCCGCGAACCGCAAACAGGCGATGGTGCCCGAAGGTGCGACGGTGCTGGAACCGGTCGGCACCGCGCCCGGTGTGGTCGTCCCCGGCTCGCCGACGGTGCTGGTGCTGCCCGGGCCGCCGCGCGAGCTGCAGCCGATGTGGCGCACCGCCGTGCAGACCGCCGCCGTCCAGCAGGCCATCGCGGGGCGTACCGAGTACCGGCAGGACATGGTGCGCATGTTCGGTCTGCCCGAATCCGGACTGGCCGAGACCCTGCGCGACGCCGAGCGCGACCTCACCGGCTTCGACCGCCTCGAGATCACCACCTGCCTGCGCCGCGGCGAACTCGAGATCGTCACCCGCTACGAACCCGACGCCGCGCCGGTGTACGCGAAACTGCTCACGCTGCTACGGGAACGACACGGTTCGGTGATCTTCTCCGAGGACGGTTCCCTCGTCGACGACCAGGTCGCGGCGCTACTCGACGGACGCACCATCGCCACCGCCGAATCCTGCACCGGCGGAATGCTTTCCGCGCGGCTGACCGACCGGGCCGGATCGTCGGCGTACGTGGCGGGCGGGGCGGTGTGTTACTCGAACGACGCCAAGGCCGATCTGCTCGGCGTGCCGGCGGACCTGATCGCAGGCCATGGGGCGGTGTCCGAACCGGTGGCCGAAGCCATGGCCGACGGTGCGCTGCGCCGATTCGGCGCCGACGTCGCCGTCGCGATCACCGGGATCGCCGGACCCGGCGGAGGCACCGACCTCAAACCGGTCGGCACGGTGTGCTTCTGCGTGCGCCGTTCCGACGGCCACGGGCTGACCCGCACGATCCGGTTGCCCGGCGACCGCAACGATGTGCGCGAGCGGTCCACCACCGTCGCCATGCACCTGCTGCGCCGCGTCCTGCAGGACTGACTCAGGTGCGGTCGGCGCGGTCCCACAGTTCGAGCATCGACGTCAGGATGGCCTGCGCCTGACCCAGTCCGCCGAGGTGACTCTCGCCGGGCAGGTGGTACAGGTGCGCGTCGGGAAGCCGTGACACGCAGTGCTGTCCGTGCGCGAACGGGATGATGTGGTCGACGTCGCCGTGCCACCAGTGCACCGTGACCTTCACGTCCTCGAGGCGGAAACCCCAGTCACGGGCGAAGACGACCACGTCGGCGAACGGCGCGGCGAGTTGTTTACGGCTGCCGTTGAGCAGGTCGTCGAGGAACATCGCCCGGAACTCCGGCCGCACCAGCATCCGGCGGTCGGGCGCGGGGGAGACCGCCGCGTACAGGTACAGGGCCGGATCGGCCACCGGGCGCACGAACCGGATCAGCGTGCCGGCCGCCAGGCGGATCGGGGTCCCCGCGACTTCGAGGAACGGCGCGACGCGGCTGCCGAGCTTCATCAGCCCGCCGCCGATCGCGTCCGGACCGACGGTGGGGGCCACGCCGCCCAGCACACCCGTGCCGACCACCCGCTCGGGCATCTCGGCCGCGCAGGCGAGCGCGTAGGGGCCGCCGCCGGACAGCCCCACCACCGCCATGCGGTCGATGCCGAGGGTGTCGGCGATGACGGCGAGGTCATCGGCGAAGGCCAGCACGTTGTCGTACTGGTGCGGGGTGGACGAGCCGATGCCGGGACGGTCGATGCCGATCAGCCGGATCTTCTGCTCCTCGGCGAACGCCCGCGCCTCGGCCGGGATCTGCCTGCGCGCCCCCGGCGTCCCGTGCAACCAGAACACCGCCCGGCCCTGGGGATGTCCGAACTCGGCGAAGCCGATCTGCCGGTCGGCGGCCACGGCGATGTTGCCTTCGAGTTTCGGGCGGGCGATGGGCGGCGTCATGCCCAGCAGTGTCGCATGTCACCGGTGAGGGCCCGACGGGTCCCGATCACTGTGCCGGGCGCGTGACCCACCGGGCCGGGCGGCGGTCCGCCCACGGCGCCGCCACCTCCAGCTGCGCCGCCAGCTGCAGCAGCACCGTCTCCTCGGGCGCCATCAGCTGGACGCCGATCGGCAGGCCGGTCGACGTCATGCCCAGCGGCAGGGAGATCGCCGCCCAGCCGGTGACGTTGGCGAGCGACGTCCACCCGGTGGTCGCGAACTCGACGTCGAAGAATGCCCGGGTGGTGCCCCGCGGCTGGTCGAGCTTCGCGTACGGGGGCGGGGGAGTCAGCAGAGTCGGCGCCAGCAGCACGTCGTGGCCGGCCATGCCCGCGACGAACCGGCGGGTCTGGGCGTGCACGGTCTCGATCGCGCCGGCGTACTGCACCCCGCTGGTGGTGAATCCTTCCCGGACCATCACCCAGGTGCTGGCCTCGAACTCGTCCTCGGCCGGTGGCCGGCCGAGGTGCGCGGTGGCGAGCTCGTGCAGCTGGGCGTTGCTGACGTTGTGCAGGATCGCGATCGCGTCGGCGACGGCGCCGGCGGCCACCCAGGTGACGGCGGGTTCGACCCGGTGGCCGAGATCGGCCAGCAGTCGGGCGGTGGCCTCCACCGCGGCGACGACCTCCGGGTCGGTCGCGGGGCCGGGGAAGGGTGTACCGGTGGACAGCGCGATGCGCTGCGGCGCCGGGGGCTGCGCGATCGCCTGCAGGTACGGCGCCGGCGGCGGCGCCGCACTGTACGGGTCACCCGGATCGGGTCCGGTGACGGCGTCGAGAAGCGCTGCGCTGTCACGCACGGTCCGCGTCAGCGCGTGCTCGACGGCCAGCCCCTCGAGCAGGTGCCCGGCCGGCGCGAACGACGTGCGGGCCCGTCGCGGTTTGAGACCGACCAGGCCGCAACACGATGCGGGCACCCGGATCGATCCGGTGCCGTCACCACCGGACGCCGCCGGTACCACCCCCGAGGCGACCGCGGCGGCCGAGCCGCCGCTGGAGCCGCCCGGCGTCACGTCAGGTGCCCACGGGTTGACCGTGGGGCCGGACAGCGACGGTTCGGTGGTGCAGTGGTTGCCCCACTCCGGGGTGTTGGTCTTGCCGAACACGACCAGACCGTGGGACAGGTAGCGGTCGACGATCCAGGCGTTCTGCGGAGCGATGCGGGTGCGCAGCGCGCGGGACCCCATGGACTCCGGCGCCCCGCCCACCGATGCGCCGAGGTCCTTGAGCAGGAACGGCACACCCGCGAGCGGTCCGGCAGCGCCGCCGCGCAGCCGTCCCGAGGCGTCGAGCGCGGCGGCCTGCTCGCGCCCCCGGTCGAACAGTTCGTGGATGACCGCGTTGAGTCCCCGCGCGGCGTCGAGGCGGATGAGCGCGGCGTCGAGAAGTTCGGTGGCCGTCAGCTCACCGGAGGCGACCAGCCGCGCCTGTCCGATCGCGTCGAGGCCGGCCAGGCCGAGAGCCGAGTCGGTGTCCATGGCATCCATAGCCCGCCGATCCTGCAGTGCGCCGGGCCGACTGGCAACCCGACGCACCGCGGCTCGTCGTCAGCCGGCGACGGACGCCTCGTAGATGCCCTGGATCGCGGCGTCGAGCGTGGCGTTGAACTCGTCGTCGGACTGCTGCGCCGAGAGACCCTCGGTGAGGGCGCGGCTGAAGCTGGCGATGACGCCGCTGTTCCGGGCGAGCAGCTTGTTGGCCTCGTCGCGCGCGTAACCGCCCGACAGCGCCACCACACGCAGCACCTTGTCGTGGTCGACCAGCGGCTTGTAGTGGTTCGCCGTCGACGGCAGCGTGAGCTTCAGCATCACCTGCTGATCGGCGGGCAGCGCGTCGAGGTTCTTGGCGATCTCGTCGCGCAGGATGTCCTCGGCCGCCGCCTTGTCCTCGATCGAGATCGTCACCTCGGGCTCGATGATCGGGATCAGGCCGTGCGAGAGCACCTGCTGGGCCACCTCGAACTGCTGGGCCACCACCGCGGCGATGCCCTTGGCGTTGGCGCCGCCGATCACCGACCGCTCCTTGGTGCCGAAGATGCCGTTGTCGACACCGCGCCGGAGCAGGTCGTCGAGCTGCGGCATCGGCTTCATCAGCTGGACGTCGTCGGACACCTCGGCCAGGCCCTTGTCGATCTTGAGGAACGGGACGACGCCCTTGTCCTCCCACAGGTACGCCGCCGACGGCTTGCCCTCGATCTGGCGGTCCATGGTCTGCTCGAACAGGATCGCGCCGAGCACGCGGTGACCGGTGAACACCGGGGAGGTGATGATCCGCGACCGCATCGTGTGGATCAGGTCGAACATCTCGGTCTCGGTCGAGTACTCGTTCTCCTCGATGCCGTAGAGGCGCAGGGCTTTCGGCGTCGAGCCCCCACTCTGGTCGAGCGCGGCGATGAAGCCCTTGCCCGCCGCCAGCTTGTCCGTTTGCTGTTGGTTCGCCATCGGTGCAGTCCACTCCTTTGAAGACGGTTGTCGCTGACGGATTCGAGGTCGGCCCGCCGAGCCCGGTTCCCCTGTGAGGATATTCGGCGCTTACGCGCCCGTTGCGGCAGGTGCCGTGCTTGGCTAGGAGGACGCCGGTCCGTACCCGCCGGCGCCCGCTCACCACGGCTCAAAGGGAGCACCATGTCCGCTCTGTCCCCGTTCGCCTCGGCCGCCGCGGCAATGGCGCTGCTCGCCGCACCTCTCGTCCCGGTCGGCGCTGGCGTCGTGTCCGCCCCGCTCGCCGCCGCGGAGTCCGGCGGAACCTTCCTGCCGTTCAGCCCGACCCTGCGGCGGTGCGATTACAGCACTCGCTCGTACTACGACTCGGCGGGCAACGGCAGGGCCACCGCGACCGTGCGCACCGTAGGTTCGCAGGTCAGCGCGGACGTGCAGTTGCTGCTGGCCAAACCCAACTCGTACTACGAGGTGCGGCTGATCCAGGTGCCGAGGGAGTCGGCGGCCGGATGCCACGCCGGTGCGCCCGGCACGGCGGTTGGCGCCCTGCACACCGACGGGGTCGGCGCGGGTGCGGTCACGTTGTCGAGCCCGTTGATGTCCGGCGCCACCGGTTCCTGGTTGGCCATCGAACGCCCGCAACCGCATTCGCAGTTGCCCGCCGAGTTCTACACCACCGATTTCATCGTCGCGATCTGACGTCGGCGGCCGCCGCGGTGATCGCCGCGGCCGAGCGGTCGATGTCGGCGTCGGTGGTCGCCCAGTTCGACACGCTGACCCGCAGGACGTGGGCGCCCTGCCACGTCGTGCCCCCCAGCCAGCAGGTGCCGTCGCGCTGGATGGCGGCGACCGCGGCGCGGTTGGCCTCGTCACCGCCCGGGAGCGCGACGAGCACCTGGTTGAGCACCACGTCGTTGAGCACGGTGGCGCCGGGGATGGCGCCGAGGTGTTCGGCCATCCGGCGGGCCTGCGCGCAGTTGCGTTCGATGATGTCGGCGATGCCGCTGCGGCCGAGTGAGCGGATCGCCGCCCACACGGGCACCGACCTGGCCCGCCGGGAGCTCTCGGGAACGTAGGTGGTGTTGTCCCGCTGGCCGGGATCCGCGACGAGGTAGGGGCCGGCGAGGCTCATGGCCGCGCGGTGGGCGGCGGGGTGGGCGACGATCGCCGCCGCGCAGTCGTAGGGGACGTTGAGCCACTTGTGCGCGTCGACCGCCCACGAGTCGGCGCGCTCGACGGCCCGGGTGAGGTGCCGGGTACCGGGTGCGGCGGCGGCCCAGAGCCCGAAGGCGCCGTCGACGTGCAGCCACGCGCCGTGCGCCGCGCACGCGTCGGCGATGGGCTCGAAGGCGTCGAACGCCCCGGTGGCCACGTTGCCGGCCTGGGCGCACACGATGGCGGGTCCGGTCGTCTCGCCGAGGGTGTGGCGCAGCGCCTCGGGATCCATCCGTCCCTGGTTGTCGGCGGGGATGCGGACCGCGGTGTCCGCGCCGAGGCCGAGCAACCGCAGCGCGGTGTGGATCGTGGCGTGGGCCTGCTCGCCGCAGAGCACCCGGAGCCGCGGAGCCCCGATCAGCCCGTCGCGTTCGACGTCCCATCCGGCGGCGTCGAGGACCGCGTGGCGTGCCGCGGCCAGGCAGGTCGTGTTGGCGCCCTGACCGCCGGTGACGAATCCGACGCTGGCGGTCTCGGGAAGGCCGAGCAGGTCCAGGACCCATTCGGCGGCGACCTCCTCGATCGCCGACCCGGCGGGGGACAGGGCGTGGAAGGCCGCGCACTGGTCCCACGCCGACACCAGCCAGTCGGCTGCGAGCGCCGCGGGCAGGGCGCCGCCGACGACGAATCCGAAGTGCCGGGGTCCCGCGCTGGCCACCAGACCCGGTTCGGCGCCGGTGGCCAGCGCCTCGATGACCGCCGCCGGATCGGCCGGGTGGTCGGGCAGGGGACCGCCCAGCCGTTCGCGGACCTCGGCGGCCGTCGCCGGGGCGGCGACCGGTCGTTCGTCGAGCCCGGCCAGGTAGGTCTCGGCGTGCCGGACGGCGGCGCGCAGGCCGGCGGTGCGATCGGTCATAGATCCAGCCTATGACTCCCGGGCGGCCGAAACTCGGGTGCGCTGCCCGGTCCCGTGTGGCACCGTCGCACCCTGTGAACGCATCGGGACTGCACCTGCGGCCGGTCATCGAGGGCGACTGGCCGCGCATGGTGCGCCTGGACGCCACCAACTTCGGCCACGTCGTGGACGAGTCGGCGGTGACGGTGTGGCGGTCGCTGATCCCCGAGGACGCCGCACTGGTCATGGCCGACGGCTCCGACGTGGTGGGCCAGGCCTTCTACGTCGATCTGCAGTTGACGGTGCCCGGTGGGGCCGTCCTGCCCGTCGCGGGCATCACGTGGGTGTCGGTGGCGCCGACGCACCGCCGACGCGGCGTCCTGCGGTCGATGTTCACCGCGCTGCACGACCGGATCGCCGCGGCGGGACATCCGATCGCCGGGCTGACGGCCAGCGAGGGCGGGATCTACGGCCGGTTCGGCTACGGCCCGGCGACGACGGTCAACGAGTGGTCCGTCGACCGGCGCACGGCGCAGTTCCGCTCGGACACACCGGACCCCGGTGGCGTCCGGATCGTCACGCCTGCTGAGCACCGCGACGATTTCGCCGCCGTCTACGACCGCTGGCGCATCGCCACCCCGGGAGGCCTGGTCCGTCCGCCCGCGATGTGGGACGACCTGCTGGCCGACCGCGACGACGACCGTGCCGGCGGCAGCGCGCTGTTCGCGTTCCTGCACGCCGACGGCTACGTGCTCTACCGGGTGCACGGTGCCGGACCCCGGCACATCCGCGTCGTGGAGTTGACGGCCGCGACCGCGGCGGCGCACGCCGCGCTGTGGCGGGCCCTGTGCGGGTTGGATCTGATGGAACGCATCGACGTCGCCACCCATCCGGCCGACCCGTTGCCCTACCTGCTCACCGATGCGCGCCGGGTGCGCACCACCGCCGTCGCCGACGATCTGTGGCTGCGGTTGATGGACATCCCGGCCGCGCTGGCGGCCCGCACGTACGACCGCGACCTCTCGGCCGTACTCGAGGTCCGCGACGGATTCCGTTGCGACGGTGGCCGATTCGCCCTGGAGATCCGCGACGGGCGGGCCGTGTGCGCGCCGACGGACAACGCACCCGACGTGGTACTCGACATCGACGTCCTCGGCTCGCTGTACCTCGGTGGCCATCGGGCGAGCGCGTTCGCCGCGGCGAATCGCCTGCACAGCGACGACTCCGACCTCGTCGCGCGGATCGACAGGGCCTTCGCCACCGATGTTCCCGCGCAGCTGGGCTTCCCGTTCTGAGGACGCACCTCACACCGCGTCGGCCGCCGCCTTGCGCCGGTACGCCGACGGCGTGTCGCCGCAGAACTGGGTGAAGGCGCGGGTGAAGGAACTGAGGCTGTCGAAACCGACCGCGGCCGCCGTCTCCTGCACCGACTGTCCGGGGGCGGCGAGCAGGGCCATCGCGCGCAGCATGCGGGCGTGCAGCAGGTAGGTCCGCCACGACAGCCCCAGTTCCTCGGCGAACAGCCGCCGCAGCGTGCGCTCGGACACCGACACCGCGCGGCTGACCTGGTCGGCGGTCACGGACTGCAGGTGCTCCTTCGTGTACGCCAGCGCCGCGGCGACGATGGGATGCTCGGAACTGGGCAGGCTCAGCGGCGCCTCGTGGTCGAGCGCCTCGATCACGAGGTTGCCCAGGGTCTGGAAGAACGCGTCGGCCGCCGACTCGTCGTGGGCGGAGCCTGCGTGCCGGTCGATCGGCCAGCGCAGCGCGTAGATCATCATCTCCCGGATCAGCGGTGACACCGCCAGGATCCGGGCCCGGTTGCCGCCGTCGGGGATCAGGGCGCGATCGAACATCACCGCGACCGTGCGCACGTCGGCGTTCATCGTGGCCTGGTGTTCGAGACCCATCGGCAGCCACGCGGCCTGCTGCGGCGGGACGAGGTAGTGCCCCGAGGCGGTCTCGACCTCGACGACCCCGCCGATCGCGTACTCGATCTGGTGGACATCGTGCGAATGCCATCCGGTGATCAGTCCGTCGCCCTGGTAGAGGTAGCTGCCTGCCAGCGCGCGGCCGCCGCGGCGCAGGTCGATCACCCGTTCCGAGAGGTTGGCCGGTTCGGCTAAACCCTTGGCCGATAGCGCAGAGACGGTCACACCTATGCAGGGTACAACTGGAACCAGTCCAAATGTGACCCCGGCCACGCCGACACCGCGACGAGGAGTGCCCATGAATGTCGACGACCTGATCCTGGTGAGCATCGACGACCACGTGGTGGAACCACCCGACATGTTCCTGCGGCACGTGCCGGCCAAGTACAAGGAGGAGGCGCCGATCGTCGTCACCGACGACAAGGGCGTCGACCAGTGGATGTACCAGGGCCGCCCGCAGGGGGTCAGCGGCCTCAACGCCGTCGTCTCCTGGCCGGCCGAGGAGTGGGGCCGCGACCCGGCCGGCTTCGCCGAGATGCGCCCGGGCGTCTACGACGTCCACGAGCGCGTCCGCGACATGAACCGCAACGGCATCCTGGCCTCGATGTGCTTCCCGACGTTCACCGGGTTTTCGGCGCGGCACCTCAACATGCACCGCGAAGAGGCCACGCTGGTGATGGTCTCCGCCTACAACGACTGGCACATCGACGAGTGGGCGGGCTCCTATCCGGGCCGGTTCATCCCGATCGCGATCATGCCGACCTGGAATCCCGAGGCGATGTGCACCGAGATCCGCCGGGTGGCGGCCAAGGGGTGCCGCGCGGTGACCATGCCGGAACTGCCGCACCTCGAAGGACTTCCCAGCTACCACGACGAGGACTACTGGGGTCCGGTGTTCCGGACGCTGTCGGAGGAGAACGTGGTGATGTGCCTGCACATCGGCACCGGCTTCGGCGCGATCAGCATGGCGCCCAACGCGCCGATCGACAACCTGATCATCCTGGCCACCCAGGTGTCGGCGATGTGCGCCCAGGACCTGCTGTGGGGCCCGGCGATGCGCAACTACCCGGACCTGAAGTTCGCGTTCTCCGAGGGCGGTATCGGCTGGATCCCGTTCTACCTGGACCGCAGCGACCGCCACTACACGAATCAGAAGTGGCTTCGTCGCGACTTCGGCGACAAGCTGCCCAGCGATGTGTTCCGCGAGCATTCGCTGGCCTGCTACGTCACCGACAAGACGTCGCTGAAGCTGCGGCACGAGATCGGCATCGACATCATCGCCTGGGAGTGCGACTACCCGCACTCGGACTGCTTCTGGCCGGACGCGCCCGAGCAGGTGCTGGCCGAGTTGAACGCCGCCGGCGCCGACGACAGCGACATCAACAAGATCACCTGGGAGAACTCCTGCCGGTTCTTCGGGTGGGATCCGTTCGCGCACACGCCCAAGGATCAGGCGACCGTGCGCGCGCTGCGGGCTCAGGGCGCCGACGTCGACGTGTCAATCCGGCCGCGCAAGGAATGGGCGCGCCTCTACGAGCAGAAGCAACTCGCCAAGGCCTGACGCCGCAGCCGCCGAACGTGCGCTCCGTGCGAGAAATCGACCGAATTCTCGCAACCAGCGCACGTTCGGCGGTCGCGTAGAGTCCGGCCGGTGGACTTCGACCTCGACCTGCCCTCCGGCCGGGTGCGGACCCGGTCATGGGGCGCCGACGATGCGCCGATCCTGCTGTGCGTACACGGCATCTCGGCCAATCTGACGGCGTTCTCCCACCTCGCCGAACGGCTCGCCGGTCCGGACCGCCGCGTGGTCGCGTTCGACCTGCGCGGCCGCGGCCGCAGCGAGATCACCCCGCCGGGCAGCTACGGTCTCGACAGCCACGCCCGCGACGTGCTCGCGGTCGCCGACGCGCTCGGCGCCGAGGCGGTCGACCTCGCCGGCTGGTCACTCGGCGCGCTGATCGCGATGCGCGTCGCCCGTGACCACGGCGCCCGGGTGCGCAGCCTGTCGCTGATCGACCACATCGGCCCGGCGCAGCGTGCCGCGCTCGGGCCGGTGCGCGAGGGGTTCGCGCGGCTCGACGCGAGCGTGGCCGCACCCGCGGACTACCTCGACAGCGTGCGCGCCGCAGGCGTCGTGGATCCGTGGACGCCGTTCTGGGACGAACACCACACCTACGAACTGGCCGAACAGCCCGACGGGACCTGGCGTCCGACCACCTCGCGTGCCGCCGCCGAGGAGGACCTCTACCAGCGCTGGCCCACCGACTGGACCGACCACTGGCGGGCCCTGACCATGCCGACCGTGGTGGTCCGCGCGATGCGGCCGCTGGGCGGCGCCGTGCTGATCGGCGACGACGCCATCGACGCTCTACGCGCCACCAACCCCGCGATCCGGATCGTCGACACCCCCGACAGCAACCACTTCACGTGCATCGTGGACCCCCGCACCGTCGAGGCGGTCGAATCGGTCCTGCGATGAATCGCTGTCGCTGATCAGGCGGGGACGACGACGACCAGGTCGTTCCCGGTGCGTTCGACGCGCATGCCGGCGCGGCGCGCCACCGTCGCGACCGCCCCTGCGTCGGACGGTTCGGCACGGGTGGTCGCCAGCGCGCGGGCGAGCCTTCCCTTGTGCGCCTTGTTGAAGTGGCTGACGACGGTGCGCCGGCCGTCGGGGTGCTCGGCCAGCACGTCGACGCGCACCGCGGCAGGCAACCGGCCGAGCGCCGCGTAGGAGCCGGACCGCAGGTCGACGACGAGCTCTCGGGCGGCGACGTCGGAGAGGACCGGTTCGAGGACCGGGCGCCAGCGCCCGGTCAGCGTCGAGCTGCCGGGCAGCTTCGCGGTCGCCGAGAGCCGGTACGCCGGCACCGGGTCGTCGGCCCGCAGCAGTCCGAACAGGGCCGAGCCGACTGCCAGTCGTTGCCGTGCGCGCGCCGCGGCCGCACCGCGCAGGGAGCCGATGTCCAGGGCGTCGTAGAGCACGCCGGTGTACCGGTCGATCGCGGGCAGGGTCGGGGCGGTGTGCAGGACCGCATTGCGTGCGATCTCGGCGTCCTGTTTCGGCGAGAGCCCGAGCGCGTTGCGGCTCGCCTCCCGGTCGCCCGACAGTTCGACCACCTCGTCGAGGAGCGCCTCGCGCACGGGTTCCAGCTCGGGGAAGGAGAGCCGGTCGAGGCGCAGCGGCGGTCCGTCGCCCCCGTCGCGTTTGGTCTCCGATGGCGGAAGCAGCACGAGCACGGCGAAGACGTTATCGCCGTCGGCGCTCAGAGCGGTATTCGGCGGTCGCGGTCCGACGCGGGCCACACGTAGGGCAGGTCGTCGGGCACGTCCGGGAACAGCGGCCGGTAGTGGTCCGGGTCCTTCTTCACCAGCGCCGCCTGATGACTGCGGTGAAACGCCTCGTCGCCCAGCCACGGTGGCAGCTCGCCCTCGGCGCCGAGTTCCGCCTGGGCGCGCACCTGGGAGATCCCGACCGTCGCGCCGAGGTCGGTCACCAGGGTGGTGGCACATGTGTCGGCCCTGCCGCTGCGGCACCAGTGCGCACAGATCTGCAGGCCGTAGCGGACCAGGGCCTCCTCGTACCCCGCCCACATCGCGGCGGCGGGGTGGTGACGCCATCCGTAGCCGGGCACCGTCAGGGCCCGCAGTACCTGGATCACCTCCACCCGCTGCTTTCCGAGGCGACGCATGTCGAGCACCTCGGCGCTGGCGTCGAAATCCTCGCAGGGCAGGAAGGTCTGCATCGGTGCGGACGTACCCGCGGGACGGGGCGATCACACCCCGGCCCCACTCAGGTGTAGGCGAGCAGCAGGGGAATCCGTTGTTCGGCATCGGTGAGCGAGCCGTGCTGTCCGCGCAGCGCCGACTCCATCGGCTCCACGGTGCGACGCACCAGCGCGGCGGAGTCCTTCGCGGCGACGACGATGTCGCCGATGCGCCGCCGCACGTCGTCGGACACCCGGGCGCCGAACCAGCCGGCCTCGACGGCCTCGTCGCGGGTGGTGACCCAGGCCCGGTCGCCCAGCGTCTCCCGCCACGCCGCCAGCACCGCGGCCGTCGCGCCCTCGGCGGTATAGACGTAGCGGGCACGCGCCTCACCGGCGACCGCCTCGACACCGTCGAAGAGCGGGGCGCACTCGTCGAGGTCGAGGATGCGGTCCGCATCGACCTCGACCATGCCGTGGTCGGCGACCACCGCGAGCAACGCGCCCGGCGGCAGACCGGTCACCACCGATTCGACCAGCCGGTCGACCTGGCGCAGCTGCATGCGCCATGCCGTCGACCCCGGCCCGTACAGGTGCCCGAGCAGGTCGAGGTCGCCGTGGTAGCCGTAACAGAACCCGCCGTCGGCGAGCACCCTGCGCACCGAGGCGGCCAGGTCACCGAGGCCGTGCACACCGACGAAGCGCCCACCGCGCAGCACCGCCCGGGTCAGGCCCGAGCCGGCAAATTCCGCGTTCGACACGACGTGGACGGCGACACCGGCCGAGGCCGCGCGTTCGAAGGCCGTGGGCATCGGCTGCACCGTCTCGGGCGGCATGGACTCGCGCAGATCCTCGCCCCAGGGGTGGGGACGCCACCGCAACGGGTTCACGACGCCGGCGCCGGGTATGCGGAACGTGTATCCCACCATCCCGTGCGCCCCGGAGCGGCAGCCCGTCCCGACCGAGGCCAGGCTGGCGACCGTGGTGGACGGGAACCCGACCTGCAGGGTGTCACCGCGCAGACCGCTCAGTACCGGCGCGTCGTCGGCGTGCCGGTCGAGCAGGTCCGCACCCAGGCCGTCGATCAGCAGGACGCACGCCGAGCCGATCCCGGTCGGCAGGTCGATCCGCGAGTCGAACCCGGGCACCTCCATCGCCGCGAGCACCGAGGGGACGACGTCGGCGAGATGGGGCAGGTCCGGGTTCGACCGTGGGAGCTGCATTCCTGCAGCGTGTCACACCGCGGGATAGGTCACACGGCCATCGGCGGGGCGCCGGGTGGCGGGGGAGGCAACGG
>NZ_LQIV01000027.1 GCF_001500125.1 Mycobacterium sp. IS-1742
ATACCAACCCCCACCACCCACCACCAACTAGCTCGGGTCAGCTGTTTGCGGAGTTGTGGCGGCTTATCGCGGCGTCGCAGTCGGCCTGCGACTGGTTCGTCTGCTCCATGCAGACCCGCACGTTGGCCGCGTCGGGGTTCGTTCCCGCGGGGACGGACGGGCTGTCGAACTCGCCCTGGTACTTCGACCAGATCGTCTCGTTCGTATCGGTCAGTCTGGCGCAGTAGGCGGGGGTACCGGTGGGCGTCACGCCGGCCGCGCCCATCGTCGCGCAGTCCGCGCCGACGACCACCACCGGAAGCGCCGGCGCCGTGTTCGTCGTGGTGTCGTCGCGCTGGAGGAACCAGAACACCGCGGCCGCCGCCAGGACCGCCGCCGTCACCGCCGCGGCGGCGACCGGGAGCACCCGCGACCGCCGCCGGGGCGTGACCGGTTTGGCGTGGCGGGGCAGCGCGGCCGCCTTGGACGACACCGTCTCCATGGCCGCGTCGTCACTGCCGATGCGGTGCTCGAGTGCTCGCGCGAAGTCGACGCACTTGTCGAACCGCTTGTCCGGGGCCTTCGCCAGCGCCCGGCCGAACACCGGACCGAGGCCGGACAGCTCGGGGCGCACCGTGCCGATCGCCGGCGGGTCGGAGGTCAGATGCGCACTGATCACTACAGCCGGGTTGCTGTGGGTGAACGGCGGTGTGCCGGTGAGGAGTTGGTATGCGGTCGCGGCGAGGGCGTACTGATCGGCCCGGCCGTCGATGTCATCGCCGCGCAGCTGCTCGGGGGCGGCGTAAGCGACGGTGCCCACGGTCATGTTGGTCCCGGTCAGCCCGCTGGCGTCCCCGGCCTGACGGGCGATGCCGAAGTCGGCCAGCATCGCACGCTCGTCGGGCGAGCCGGGATTGGCGATGAGGATGTTCGCGGGTTTCACGTCGCGGTGGTACAGGCCGCGCTCGTGGGCGTGGTCGAGTGCCGAGGCGACAGCGGTGATGATGCGGGCGACCACGTCCGGCGGCATACCGTGCGGATAGCGCTCGGCGAGCAGCCGGGCCGCGTCGGTGCCCTGCACGAAGTCCATCGAGATCCACAGCAGGCCTTGGAAGTCGCCCCGGTCGTGCACCGACACGATATGGGGATGCCACAGCGTGGCGGCGAGGTCGGCCTCGCGCTGGAACCGCTGGCGGTACTCGTCGTCGGCCGAGACCGCGGCCGTGAGCACCTTGAGCGCGTCCTGGCGCGGCAGCCGTGGATGCTGCGCCAGGTACACCTCGCCCATACCGCCGTGTCCGAGGGAACGCAGGATCGTGTACCCGGCGATCACCTCGCCTTCCGCAAGCGGCATGCGCGAATCCTATGCGCCCGCGCCTTTGCGGGTGGGAGCGCGGGGTCATCGCTGCGCGGACAGGTGCACCTTTGCTTCGTCGTAGCCCTGCGCTTGCGGCGCCTCCGCCGGTGCGTATACGAGATTCAGCACGCCCGTGGAGAAGGTCTGCGCCGAGAGCAGCCGCAGCGGAACCGGCGGGAGGCCGTCGCCGAAGAGGCGTTCACCTCGGCGAACCGCGATGGGATGGACGAGCAGGTGCAGTTCGTCGAGTAGGCCGGCGTCCAGAAGCTGACGCACCACCGACACCGAGCCGCTCATCGCGATGTCGCTGCCCGGCTCGGACTTCAGTGCTGCCACCGAGTCGGTGAGTTCGCCGGCGAGCTGTTCGGAGTTTCGCCAGTCGAACCGCAGGGGCTGTCGCGAGACGACGATCTTGCGCATGTCACCGAGTTGCCGGGCGAACTCGGCGTCCTCACCGCCCTCGCGTTCCCGCTGCGGCCACGCCCCGGCGAAACTGTCGTATGTCCTGCGGCCGAGCAGAACGGTGTCCGCGGAGCCGAGTGTGGCGTCGACGGCGGCGCCCATCTCGTCGTTGAAGTACGGGAAGTGCCACTCGTCGGGCGCTTCGACGACCCTTCAAGGGCGATGAACAGTCCGGCTTTGATCTTTCGCATGCCGGACAGACCTCCTGCGGGCGCGGAATTCATCGCCGGCGCCCTACGCCCGGCGCAGCGTCAACAGCGTGATCTCGCTCGGCGCGAAGACCCGGAACGGCGGACCCCAGAATCCCGTGCCGCGGCTGGTGTACAGCTGTGTCTTGTCGCCGTGCCTGCTGAGGCCCTGGACCACCGGCTGTTCGAGCCTGACCAGGACGTTGAACGGCCACATCTGGCCGCCGTGGGTGTGCCCGGAGATCTGCAGATCGACCCCGGCGCGCACGGCGTGGACGACCTGCTTGGGCTGGTGCGCGAGGAGCAGGACCGGCAGTGCGCGGTCCGCCCCCGCCAGGGCCGCGTCGAGGTCGGCACCGTGCCCGCGCGTACCGGACCCCGCCGCGGTCGCGTCGTCCACGCCCGCGACGACGAGGCGGTCGCCCCCGCGCTCGACGACGATGTGGCGGTTGTGCAGGGCCGCCCAGCCGATTCCCTCCATGTAGTCCAGCCAGCCCTGCGCCTCACTGAAGTACTCGTGATTGCCGGTGACGTAGACACGGGCCGAGGTGGCGGTCACGTCGGCGAGCGGACCGGCCTGGTTCTCCCGCTGGGTGACGACGCCGTCGGCGATGTCGCCGACGTGGCAGACGATGTCGGCGCCGAGTTCGTTGACCCGCGCGACCACGGCCGCCGACCATCGGGCGCGGTCGATGGGGCCGTAGTGCGTATCGGTGATCATCGCCACGCGCATCCCGTCGAGCCCGTGACCGAGTCCGGCGATCCCGACGTCGACCTTCCGGATCCGCGGCACCCGCATCGCCTCGACGTAACCCCACGCCAGCAGCACCACCGAGACGGCGACCACGGTGAGCGCCACCGCGCGGCCCCGCACCGGATCCTCGACCCCCACGGCGATCAGCACCACCCGCAACGCATTGCCGAGCACCGACCAGACGAACAGCACCCAGGCCACGCCCAGCAGCGTGTCCGCGGTGACCGACATCCAGTCCGGGCGGCGGCCACCGCGGCCGTAGAACACCATCGCCGGCAGCGCGACGAATGCGGCGGCGAAGATCATCGTGCCCGTGACGACGACGGGTGCCGGCCAGGCCGTGCCAGCGGCCAGCAGCGTCCACCACGGGACGTCGAAGAGCAGCAGCAGGATGGCCGACACGATCGCGGTGCGGCGCCACCGTCGTCGGGTACGGCGTGGGCGGCGGTCCTCGACGACGTCGGCCGGGACGTCCGTCATCGCGCTTTCGTCAGGCATACGACCCGACGGTACCGACCGTCACGCACGCCCGGCGAGGCGCGAGGGTGCGCATATGCTGCGACGGCCGCGGCGTGTCGTGTGCAGACACGCACGCTCGCGGGGGAGGGGGTGCGGGGCTCAGATCGGGGTGAGGCCGTGCTTACGCTGCACCCGCTGGATCTGCTTGTCGCGCAGGAGGCGCATCGACTTGCGCAGCAGCAACCGGGTCTCGTGGGGTTCGATGACCGCATCGATGAACCCACGCTCGGCCGCGATCCACGGCGTGGCCATGTTCAGGTTGTAGCCCTCGATGAAGTCGGCGCGGATCTTCTGCACCTCCGGCGCGGTCGGATCCGGGAACCGCTTCACCAGCAGCTGCGCGGCGCGATCCGCGCCGATCACCGCGATCCGGGCGGTCGGCCAGGCGAAGTTCAGGTCCGCCGAGAGCTGCTTGGAGCCCATCACCGCGTATGCGCCGCCGTAGGACTTGCGGATCGTGATCGTCACCTTCGGCACGTCGGCCTCGACGACGGCGTTGAGGAACCGCCCACCGCGCTTGATGATGCCGCCCTTCTCCTGCTCGACGCCCGGCATGAAGCCCGGGGTGTCGACGACGAAGACCAACGGCAGGTTGTAGGAGTCGCAGAAACGGATGAACCGGGCGGCCTTGTCGGACGCCTCGTTGTCGATCGACCCCGACAGGTGCATCGGCTGGTTGGCGACCACGCCCACCGGGCGGCCGTCGATGCGCGCGAACGCGGTGATGATGGCCTGGCCCTGATTGGCCGCGACGTCGAACACGTCGCCGTCGTCGAAGATCCGCAGCAGGATCTCGTGCATGTCGTAGGCCATGTTGTCGGCGTCCGGCACGATCGTGTCGAGCTCGAGGTCGTGCGGGGTGATCTCCGGTTCCAGGCCGGGGTTGACGACCGGCGCGTCGTCGAAGGTGTTGGCCGGCAGGAACGACAGGTAGTCGCGGACGTACTGGAACGCCGCGGCCTCGTCCTCGACCACCTGGTGGATGTTGCCGTAGCGGGCCTGCGCGTCGGCTCCGCCGAGCTCGTCGAGGCTCACGTCCTCACCCGTGACGTCCTTGATGACGTCGGGTCCGGTGACGAACATGTAGCCCTGGTCGCGCACCGCGACCACCAGGTCGGTCTGGATCGGTGAATACACCGCACCACCGGCGCACTTGCCGAGGATGATCGAGATCTCCGGCACCAGCCCGCGCAGCAACTCGTGGCGGCGGCCCAGTTCGGCGTACCAGGCCAGCGACGTCACCGCGTCCTGGATGCGGGCGCCCGCCGAGTCGTTGATGCCGATGATCGGGCAGCCGACCATCGCCACCCACTCCATCAGCTTGGCCACCTTGCGGCCGAACATCTCACCGACCGAACCCTGGAACACCGTCTGGTCGTGGCTGAACACCCCGACAGGCCGACCGTCGATGGTGCCGTGGCCGGTGACCACCCCGTCACCGAACAACGCGTTCGGGTCGCCCGGCGTCTTGGCCAGCGCACCGATCTCCAGGAAGCTCCCCGGATCGAGCAACGCGTGGATGCGGGCCCGGGCGCTGGGCAGGCCCTTGCGGTCGCGCCGCGCCTTGGCCTTCTCGTCGCCGGGGTCCTTGGCCAGCTCGAGCTTCTCGCGCAGTTCGGCGAGCTTCTCGGCGGTGGTCTGCTGGTGGGTCGTCGGGGGGTGGGCGGGGGACAGTTCAGCTGGTGCTTCCGTCACTTGGCCTCGCTCTCGATCCGGTTGATCGCCTCGCTCATGTGGGCGCCCACCTTGGCAATGTACGGCTCGTCGATCGCCTGGATGTGCTCACCCCCGATCGGCACGACCTCGAGATCGGCGACGAACTCGCCCCACCCACCGTCGGGCTTGCGGGTGGCGTACGCGGGCTCGAAGTAGATCGCATCGTCGTGGTACCGGTCGGCCATGTAGAGCGTGACGTGACCGTCGTACGGCTTGATCTCGGCCGTGTCGATCGCCCGCTGGTCCAGGTAGGACGTGCGCTGGTGCTCGATGATGCCGCCCGGGATCTGCACCCCGCTCTGGCTGACAACGTCGAGCACGAACCGCACCTGACCCTCGTCGTCAAGCTGCTCGAGTTCCTCGTAGGGGATCTCGGGCACCTCGACGTTGAAGGTGCGCTCGGCGAACCGGGCGTACCGGTCCCAGCGCTTGCGGGTCTCCTCCTGGGTGCGCGGGATCTCCTCGCCCGGGCGCACGGCGTCGATGAGGCCCACGAAGCGCACATCGGCACCGGCCTGCTTCAAGCCGATCGCGCACGCGTAGGCCAGCACCCCGCCCAGCGACCAGCCGGCCAGAATGAACGGCCTGCCCTGCTTCTTCTCCCCCGTCGCTTCGCTTGCCCAGCCGTTGAGCTCCAGCAGCTTGGGCACGTACTCGCGGGCCCGCTCCTCGATGGAGCCCTCGACCCGCTCGATGCCGTACATCGGGGTGTCCGAGGGCAGCCGCTTGAGCAGCGGCTCGTAGACCACCGTCGAACCGCCCGCGGCGTGGAACACGAACACCGGGATGCTGTTCGAGCCCTCCTGCGGGGCGCGGATCGTGCGGACGAAGCCGTCGACCTTGCCGCCCTCGAGGTATTCGCGCACCGTGGTGGACAGTTCCTCGATGGTCTTCGCGCCCGTGACGTCGTCGGCGGTGACGGTGCCCTCGTCGACGCGTTCGGTGAGCCGTTCGGCGATCTTGGCCGCGGTGGCGTCGTCGATCGTGGGCAGCTCGTTGAAGATGCCGCCCGGCGACTTGCCGGTGACGATCGCCCACGTCGCGAACGTCACTCGTTCGGCGGCGTCACGCGGCGGCACGTCGGAACCGAGAGCCTCGGTGACGGCCTCCTGGGTCAGCACCTTGGACGCCGCGGCCACCGTGGACTGCGACGGCTTACCCGGGCCCGACGGATCGGTGGGCGGTGCCGGGATGTTCGCGGCGGGACCCGACGGATCGGTCGGCGGGGCCGGGATGGCATCTGCGTCGTCGTCCTGCGTGCTCGGTTCAGCCTGCGGATCGGGCACCGGGGTGGTCGCCGTCGTCTCGTTGGCCCCCGACAGCACCGCGGCCTGTTCAGCGGCCTGCTCCGAGGCGCCGAGCGGATGCCCCGCGGCGGCCAGCTTCTCCTCGAGCTCGGCGACCGTGGACGCCCCGCCCATCAGCTCGGCCTGTTCGGCCGCGATCTCCTCGGCGGTCTTGCCCTTCTGCGATTCGGCCAACTGGTCGACCTCGTCGCGGTGCTCGATCGCGTAGACGATGAGCTGTTCAACGGCGTAGAGGTTGGCGTCACGCACCGCGGTGAGCTGGATCGGCGGCAGGTCGAAGTCGTATTCGACGCGGTTCTTGATTCGCACCGCCATCAGCGAGTCCAGGCCGAGCTCGATGAGCGGCACCTCCCACGGCAGGTCCTCGGGTTCGTAGCCCATGGCTCCGCCGACGATCAGACCCAACCGGTCGCGCACCGTCTCACCGGAGTCCGGTGACCACTTGCCCAGTCCCGCGCCGAGATTCGCACCCTGCGTGAGGTTGTCGGACAGGATGGCCGCGTCGTCGGGCTCGGGTTCACCCGGCGCGAACGACTCCGGCTGTGCGGCAACGGTTCCCGTCGCCACCGCGGCGGGCAGTGCGACCGCGGCGCCGCCGCGGGTGACGATCGCGTCGTAGACCAGCGTGAACGACTCGTCCATCCGCGCGTGGACCTGCACCGACGCACCGCCGGGGTGGCGGGTCAGCGTGGTCACCAGTCGGGCGCCGTCACCGGGCACCGCACGTTGTTCGGCCGCCGTCACCGCGGCATCCGAAAGCACCTGCGAAGCAGCGGATTTCACGAGCGCCGCCAGGGCCTGAGCGTCCACGGCGCCGCGCGGCGAGTACTCCCACACGTGCCTGCCGTCCGGGGTGGCGACGTGACTGCCCGGCATGACACCGGCGTTGTCACCGCTGAAGCGCACGTCGAGCCAGTGCGGCTTACGCCGGAACCGCGTCGGCGGGATGTTGGCGTAGTCCAGCGCACCGGCCAGCCCGCGCGAGCGGCGCGGGAACAGCGTGCGCATGTCGAGGTCGTGGCCGTGGACGAACAACTGCGCCATGGCCGCGGTCATCGAGTCGACCTCGTCCTGCTTGCGGGCCAGCGTCGCGATGAGCTGCCCCTCGTGCAGCCCCGCCGACATCGTCGTGAGCCCGACCTGCATGAGCGCCACCGGATTCGGGGCGAGTTCGAGGAACGTGGTGTGGCCGTTGTCGACCGCGTTGCGGATGCCGTGGGTGAAGTAGACGCTGTGGCGCAGCCCCTTCTTCCAGTAGTCCACGTCGTGGATCGGGTCGCTGCCCGCACGCAGGAACTTGCCCTCGTGCACCGTCGAGTAGTAGCCGATCTGCAACGGGTGCGGCGTGATGCCGATCAGTTCGGCGGCCAGCTCGCCGAGCAGCGGATCCATCTGCGAGGTGTGGCTGGCGCCCTTGGTCTGGAACTTGCGGGCGAACTTGCCCTCCTGCTCGGCCCGGGCGATGATCGCGTCCACCTGCTCGGGCGGGCCGCCGATCACGGTCTGGGTCGGGGCGGCGTAGACGCACACCTCGAGATCGGGGTAGTCGGAGAACACCGTCTTGATCTCGTCGGCGGAGTACTCCACCAGCGCCATCAACCGGATGTACTCGCCGAACAGCATCGCCTCGCCCTCACCCATGAGGTGGCTGCGCGAGCAGATGGTGCGGGTGGCGTCCTCCAGCGACAGGCCGCCCGAGAAGTACGCTGCCGCCGCCTCACCGAGTGACTGGCCGATCACCGCACCCGGTTTCGCACCGTGATGGCGGAGCAGCTCACCGAGCGCTATCTGGATCGCGAAGATGACCAGCTGCACCTTCTCGATCGGCAGTTCGGTGGTCTCGTCGCTGTAGTCGATGGCATCGTCGAGGATGAGTTCGAGGATCGAATGTCCGCGCTCGTCCTGAATGTACGAGTCGACCTTGTTGATCCACTCGGCGAAGACCTCGTTGCGCAGATAGAGGCTCTTGCCCATCTTGCGGTGCTGGGCGCCGAAACCGGCGAGCACCCAGACCGGCCCGTTGGTGACCGGCCCGTCGGCGCTGTAGACGTTCGGGTTCTGCTTACCCTCGGCCAGGGCACGCAGACCCTTGATCGCCTCGTCGTGGTCCCGGGCCATCACCACCGCGCGGGAGCGGCCGTGGTTGCGCCGCGACAGCGTCCGGCCGATCGACTCGAGCGACGACGCCCGGCCCTCCTCGCTGTCGATCCAATCGGCCAGCTCGGCGGCGGCGGCCCGTTTACGCGAGGTCAGGAACGCCGAAACGGCAAGCGGGACAAGCGGAACCGGTTGCTCGGCGGCCTCGAATTCTGCGCGCGCGACCTCGAGCAGGCGCTTGGCCTCGTCGGTCAGCCCTGGCAGTTCGTATTCGGGTTCGGCGGCCGCCGCGGGCCGGTCCAGACCGTCGTCATCCTCATCGGAGTCGATGAACTCGCCGTACTCGTCCATCCGCACCCCGCCGACGTACACGGCGGGCTGGTTCGGCTCGGCGGTCACCTCGACCACCTGCTCGGGTTCCGGCTCGACGAGGTCGCCCGGCAGCACCTCGCGCAGCACCAGGTGCGCGTTGGCGCCGCCGAAGCCGAATCCGGACACCCCGGCGATCGCGTGCCCGCTGTAGCGCGGCCACTCGGCGACGGTGTCGTTGACCTTCAGCCGCACGGCGTTGAAGTCGATGTAGGGGTTCGGGCCGGTGTAGTTGATGGACGGCGGCAGCTTGTCGTTGCGCAGCGACAGCGCCACCTTGGCCAGGCTGGCCGCACCCGCGGCCGACTCCAGGTGTCCCACATTGGATTTCACCGCGCCCAGCAGAGCGGGTTTGTCGGCGGGCCGGTTGCGCCCGATCACCCGGCCGAGCGCGTCGGCCTCGATCGGGTCGCCCAGGATGGTGCCGGTGCCGTGCGCCTCGACGTAGTCGACGTCGCGCGGGTTGATGCCGGCGTCCTTGTACGCCTTGCGCAGCACCTCGGCCTGCGCGTCGGGGTTCGGCGCGAGCAGGCCGTTGGACCGGCCGTCGTGGTTGACCGCGCTGCCCGCGATCACCGCGTAGATCTCGTCACCGTCACGCCGGGCGTCGGAGAGCCGCTTGAGCACCAGCATGCCCGCGCCCTCGGAGCGGGCGTAGCCGTTGGCGTCCTGCGAGAACGACTTGATCCGGCCGTCCGGGGCGAGCACCCCGCCGACCTCGTCGAAGCCGATGGTCACCAGCGGGGTGATCAGCGCGTTCACGCCGCCGACCACCGCGACGTCGGCCTCACCGGCGCGCAGCGCGGCCACACCCTGGTGGGCGGCGACCAGCGAGCTCGAACACGCGGTGTCGATGGCCATCGACGGGCCGCGGAAGTCGTAGAAGTACGACACCCGGTTGGCGATGATCGAGCTGGTGGTGCCGGTGATCGCGTACGGGTGCGCGACACCCGGATCGGCCACGGACATGAAGCTGTAGTCGTTGTTCGAGGCGCCGATGTACACACCGACGCGCTCACCACGCAGGCTCGACGCCGGGATGCGGGCGTGCTCCAGCGCCTCCCACGTCAGCTCGAGCGCCATCCGCTGCTGCGGATCGATGTTGTCGGCCTCCATCTTCGACAGGGCGAAGAACTCGGCGTCGAAACCCTTGATGTCCTTGAGGTAGCCGCCGCGGGTGGCCGCCTTGGCGACGCGCTCGGCGATCCGCGGCTCGCCGAGGAACTCCTCCCAGCGCCCCTCGGGCAGATCCGTGATCGCGTCGCGGCCCTCGAGCAGCGCCTGCCACATCTCGTCGGGGGTGTTCATGTCCCCGGGGAAGCGGGTGGCGAGGCCGACGATGGCCACATCGTCGACGTCGCGCTCACGGCTCCAGTCCTGATCGTCGGCGCCGTCGTCTTCACGTTCGGGCTCACCCTCGATGATCACCGTCGCCAGCGACTCGATGGTCGGGTGTCGGAACGCCACGGTGGCGGTCAGCGTCACACCGGTGAGGTCCTCGATGTCGCTGGCCATCGCGACCGCGTCGCGCGAGGACAGGCCGAGCTCCACCATCGGCGTCGACTCGTCGATCCCGTCGGCGCTCTGCCCGGTGGCGTTGGCGATCCAGTTGCGCAGCCATTCGCGCATCTCGGCGACGGTCATGTCGACCTGCGCCGGCCTCAGCAGGCCGTCCTCCCCCTGGGCGACGACCGGCTGATTCTGCGCGGAGGGCGAATTGTTCGGTGTATCAGACATGTTCATCTCTTTCGCCGCCCGCGGCGGTGTGTGGGGAAAGGCGAGGTCCGTTCGTCAGTCGGTCTCGTCGGGGAAGGCGTTGGCGACCTTCCCGCTGCGGAGGGTGCCGTCGAGGTAGGCCGAGCGGCACGCCCGGCGGCCGATCTTGCCGCTCGAGGTGCGCGGGATCGCCCCGGCCGGGGTCAGCAGCACGTCGCGCACGGTGACGCCGTGACGCACGGCGATCGCGGCGCGGATGTCGTCGGCGATCGGGCCCATGTCGAGCTTGTGGGCGCCCGGCGCCCGCTCACCGACGATGACGAGTTGTTCGGAGGTGTCGTCGGGGTCGCGCTTGAGGCCCGCGTGCGCGTTCTCGAACACCTCGTCGGGGAGCTGGTTGGCCGGCACCGAGAACGCGGCGACGAACCCCGTGCGCAGCGCCTTGGTGGCCTCCTGCGCCGAGTACTCGAGGTCCTGCGGGTAGTGGTTGCGGCCGTCGATGATGACCAGGTCCTTGACGCGGCCGGTGATGTAGAGGTCGCCGTCGTAGAAGGCGCCGTAGTCACCGGTGCGCACCCACGTCGCGTCGTCGGGCGCGCCTTCGGCGTGGCTCGGGTTGGTCCGCGACTTGAGGATGTTGCGGAAGGTCGCCGCCGTCTCCTCTTCCTTGCCCCAGTACCCGGTGCCCATGTTCTGCCCGGAGATCCAGATCTCGCCGATGTGGCCGTCGGGGAGTTCGGTGGCGGTGTCGTGGTCGACGATGACCGCCCACTCCGCGATGCCGACCTTGCCCGCCGACGCCTGCGCGACGGCCTTCGGCGAATCCGGCGGCACCTCGACGAAGCGGTGGCTGTTCAGTTCGTCGCGGTCGACGGTGACGATCTTCGGGGATTCGTTGACCGGGGTCGTCGACACGAACAGCGTGGCCTCGGCCAGACCGTAGGACGGTTTGATGGCCTGCGGCCTGAACCCGTAGGGGCCGAACGCCTCGTTGAAGTTGCGGACGGTGGCCGCCGAGATCGGCTCGCTGCCGTTGAGGAGCGCCTTGACGTTCGACAGGTCCAGCGGCGGCTCACCCTCGCGGGGCAGCCCGCGGGCGGCGGCGTGGTCGAACGCGAAGTTCGGGGCGACCGAGATGACGCCGCCGGTCTCGCCCTCCTTGCGGGCCATCTCGCGGATCCACCGGCCGGGCCTGCGGACGAAGGCCGCGGGCGTCATGAACGAGATGTAGTGCCCGATCATCGGCGAGATCATGATCGTGATCAGGCCCATGTCGTGGAAGAACGGCAGCCAGGACACGCCCCGGTCGCCCTCCTCGCCCTCGAGCGCCTCGATCACCTGCACCACGTTGGTGGCCAGGTTCAGGTGGGTGATCTGCACACCGGTCGGGATACGCGTCGAACCCGAGGTGTACTGCAGGTAGGCGATGGTCTCCTGGGTGACGTCGACCGACTCCCACGTCTGCCCGACCTCGTTGGGCACCGCGTCGACGGCGATCACCCGGGGACGCTGGTTGGCCGGCCGGGTGCGGAAGAACTTGCGGACGCCCTCGGCGGCCTCGGTGGTGGTCAGGATCGCCGACGGCGTGCAGTCGTCGAGGACGGCGTGCAGGCGCCCGACGTGGCCGGGCTCGTTCGGGTCGAACAGCGGCACGGCGATGCGGCCCGAGTACAGCGTGCCGAAGAACGCGACGAGGTAGTCGAGATTCTGCGGGCAGAGGATCGCGACGCGGTCACCCGGCTGGGTGACCTGCTGCAGGCGGGCGCCGACCGCCCGGTTGCGGGCACCGAAGTCGGCCCAGCACAGGTCGCGCTCCACGCCGTCGCGTTCGGTGGAGAAGTCGATGAAGCGGTAGGCCAGTTTGTCGCCACGCACCTTCGCCCACCGTTCGACGTGTCGCACCAGGTTCCCGTTGTCGGGGAACTTGATGAGACCGTCCTTGATGAACGGGTTGTGGAACGGCATTTCACACTCTCCTGTCACACCGCGGCTTGCTGCACGGCTCCTCTTAGGGACGCTGCAGTCCCTCGGCGGACGGCGCGGACCCGAACCTCAAAATTTTACTCGCGCCAGGGCGGGTGCCGGCCTCCGCGCTCCCGCGGCGACCACCGCTCCCGGCCTTACTTTTCTCTTAATGTCATGCATGTTAAGGGCCGTACAGGCACTCGCCAAATCAACTCGGTCACGTGTCAACCATGTTTTGGTTGCGGCGCGCTCTCGATCACGTTCCGGGCCCAGTTCAGCGTCCACGCCGTCGCCGGTTGGCCGTCGACCTGCCAGAACTGCGGGGTGGCGTACATCGCATGGATCGGCTGCCCGGCGCCGCCCGCCAGGGTCTCCAGCGTGCGCGGCAGGTTGACGATCGAGAACGCCGATTCGGGCGCGGCGCAGATCAGGTCGCCCGGCGCGCAGATCTCGAAGACCCGGTCGTTGAGCTGGCCGAAACCGCCCGGCCGCGGACCCGTCATGCTCAGGCCGAGCGCGCTCAGCGTCGGCACCTCGTGCAGCGTGATCTCCGCGCCCACACCCGGCGGGTTGGGCCCGACGTCCTGCCCGACCCCGGTCTGGCGGCGGCCGTCGGCGATCGCGGTCACCCCGAGCAGCAGATCCTGGTCGATCGGGCCGCGGCCGTTGCCGACGTCGCTGGCGATGTCCCCGGCGATCACCGCGCCCTGCGAGAACCCGACGATGACGTAGCTGGTCAACGGGCACCGGTTGTTCATGTCCGTCAGCGCCCTGACCGCGGCCTGGGTGCCCTCGGCGCGGCTGTCGTTGTAGGACATCTGCTTGTCCGCGGAGAACGGATTGTGGAACTGCGCGGTGTAGGGAACCGTGTAGATCTCGAGGCGGTCGTTGCCGAATTCGGCGCGCAGCGGGTTGGTCACGTTGAGCAGCAACGCGATCGGGAACTGCGTCGGGTTGAACGGGTCCATCTGCGGCGAGGACTCCCAGGTGCCGGGAATCGACAGCAGCTGCACGTCCGGGCAGCTGGCGTCCTGGAACTCCGGGCGCGGCTTACCGGTCGACGGCACGCCGGTCGGCGGCACCGCGGTGGGCGGCAGCGCCGTGTCCGGGGTGTCGGGTTTGCGCATCACCACCACGATGATGGCCACGACCAGCACCACCACCAGGGCCATCGCCCCGGCGGCGGCCAGGGCGAGGATGCGGTGACGCTTGCGTCGACTGGTTTTCGGCATGGGGTATTCGGCTCCTCGCGTACGCGGGTCTGCGCTAGCAGAGTCGTTCGGTTGCGATGCGAATGTAGTCGGCGGTCGTGGAGTCGACCTCCCTCACCGAGGTTCGCATGGAACTGGGTCGCGTCGCGCGCACGTCGCTGCGCACGAGCGGCAGGATGAACTCCCACACCGCCTGATCGGTCTGCTTGGCCGCGCGCGCCTGACAGACCGCGGATCCGATGGACAGGGCACGCAGGTCGGTGGTGGCCCGGACCCCGGCGGCCTTCAGCGCATCCAGGTAGTGCCGCTGCTGGCCGGTGACGGTCACCGCACCCGGCTGCCCGGCGCTCTCGGGTGGGCTGGGCAGGTCCGATCCGCGGTCACCGGCGTCGTTCGGAAGCGCGGCGGGCGGGGGTGGCGCGGTCGAGGTGACGTCGCGGTTGAGCACGCCCTCGGTCAGCGTGCACGCGGCGACGAGTACGACCGCGGACAGCACGAACAGCGTGGGGAGGATCCGCCGTCGGGTGTGCTGCACGGTTCCACGGTACCGGCTGCCCGACGCGGACCCCGGTGAGCGGATCGGCTGCCGGTCAGCGGATCGCGGCCACCAGGTCACCCGACATGGCTCCCAGTTGCGGCGCCCAGCTGCCCCAGCCGTGCTCGCCGCCCGCGGGGAAGTCGAAGTGCCCGTTGCTGCCGCCGACGGCTCGATAGTGCTGGTAGAACGCCCGGTTGCTGCCCTGGGCCTGATCGCAGTAGCCGATCATCGCGGCCGGGTCGACGCACGTCAGCGTCGTCGGGCTGTACACCCACAGCCTGGTGTTGTTGTTCGCCAGCAACTGGATGTGGACATCGGGGTCGTGCCACTTCCAGCGGCCCAGCTGTGGGAGGCCCCACATGTTGCGGGTGTCGACGCCGCCGTACTGGGCCAGGCCCGCGGTGATGGCGCCGTTGAGCGTGGTGGCCGACGGGGTCATGAACCCCGACATCGACCCGGCATAGCGGAACCGGTCGGGGTGGAAGGTGGCCATCATCATCGCGCCGGTCCCGCCCTGGGCGGCGCCGACGATGCCGTGCCCGCCGGGGGCCAGGCCCTTGTTGGCGGCCAGCCAGTCGGGCAGCTCGGTCGCCAGGAACGTCTCCCACTGCCGGCTGCCGTCCTGCTCCCAGTTCGTGTAGAGGCTCCAGGCGCCGCCTGCGGGCGCGGCGACCGAGATGCCCTTGCCTGCAAGGGTATTCATCGCGTTGCCCGCGGTCACCCAGTTGCTCACCTCGGGGGCGGCGTTGAAGGCGTCGAGCAGGAACACCGCGTGCGGTCCCCCGCCCTGGAAAGCGACCGGGATGGCGCGGCCCATGGCGGCCGACGGCACCATCAGGTACTCGACGGCCTCGGCCCGGGCGGTGCTCCCGGAGGTCATCTCCGTCGCGGACCACAGGCCCGCGGCCAGCACCACGGCCGCAACCGCTCGCAACAACCCACGCATCATCACCGCACACCTCACGTCTGTTCGCCAATCCCCGCCGCAGGTAGTGAACCACACCACCCTCGGACGTCGGGATGGAAAGCCTCCGCAACGGCCGACGGCGGCGACCCCGTGAGGGATCGCCGCCGTCTGCGCACCTTGCGTGGGCTGTTCGGTTACCCAGCCGGGGCCGGCGCGGGGCTCGGCTGCGGCACCGCACCCAGCACGCGCTGGATGTCCGGCTTCATCTGCTGGAGCTGCTGGCCCCAGTAGCCCCAGCTGTGGGTACCGGACTGCGGGAAGTTGAACACGCCGTTGCGGCCACCCGCGGCCAGGTACTGCTCCTGGAACGTCTCGTTCGTGCGCAGCGTGAAGCCCTCGAGGAACTTCGCGTTGAAGTTGTCGCCCTCGACCTGGCCGTTGATGTCGGCAGGCTTGCCGTTACCGCAGAACACCCAGATGCGGGTGCCGTTGGCGACCAGCTTGTCGATGTTGACCATCGGGTCGTTGCGCTTCCACGCCGGATCGCTCGACGGACCCCACATGTCCTCGGACTTGTAACCGCCCGCGTCACCCATCGACAGGCCGACCAGCATCGGCCACCAGCCCTCGGACAGGTTCAGGAAGCCCGACAGCGACGCCGCGTACTGGAACTGCTGCGGGTAGTAGATCGCCAGCGTCATCGCGGCGGAACCGGCCATCGACAGGCCGACGGCCGCGTTGCGGTTCGGGTTCACACCCTTGGTCGACGCCAGGTAGGCGGGCAGCTCGCTGGTGAGGAAGGTCTCCCACTTGTAGGTGGAGCAACCGGCCTTACCGCAGGCGGGCTTGTACCAGTCGCTGTAGAAGCTGGACTGGCCGCCGACCGGCATGATCACCGACAGGCCGGAGTCGAGGTACCACTCGAACGCGGCGGTGTTGATGTCCCAGCCGTTGAAGTCGTCCTGCGCGCGCAGGCCGTCGAGCAGGTAGACACCCGGGGAGTTGGCGCCGCCGCTCTGGAACTGGACCTTGATGTCGCGGCCCATTCCCGCAGACGGGACCATGAGGTACTCCACCGGCAGGCCGGGACGCGAGAAGGCCCCTGCAGTCGCCGAGCCTCCCGTGGCGCCCACCAGCCCGGGCATCACGGCGGTGGCCGTGACGACGGCCATGGCGCCCATCGTGAGTCGGCGCGGCATGGCTTTCACCGCGTCGCGCATCTTCCCAACGAAACTCATACTGCTATTTCCCATCTGTCGTAAGCCGCGACCGGTCCGGGTACTCCAAACCAGCCGCGTTGCCCGTGTAGTCAACCACACGATCGTGTGATCGTTCTCTCCAGCGTGTTTCGCCACGACCGCCGCTGCGCCGTTGCAGGTGACGTTCGAGCCGGTGGGTGCGAGGTGCGTCAGCGCACCTCAGAGCCCCGGCGCGCGGGTGCCCGCCGAGGGGGAATCCGAGGGTGGCGACGTCGCCACCGGGGGTGTGCGTGGAATTGGTCACCCGGGGCAGACGGGCCGCGACCACGGCGGCGGGCACGCGCGGACGCGTGGCCGGGCCGGTACGCGGCGTGCTGGGCATCTGCGGTCCTTCGATCGGGTTCGGGGCCGTTGCCACGGCGGTCGTCAGGGCAGCGTTCAACCGGTGTCGGGGACACCTGACCGGGATATCGCCCCGACCTGCCTCCGGCGTTACCCAAACAGACGGAACACCCGGCCGACAAATCGGCGATCGCCGTCGGGGGGCCGTCACGGCCCGGCCGCCGGCATGCCCGTGTACGGCGGCTCGTGGGGTTCGGGAACGGCCATCCCGCACCGGATCAGTTCGTCGCGGGGCACGCGGTCGAGGCGGTACTGGGTGAACTCGTAGGCGTGCACCACGTTGGACAGGAACTGCCTGGGCGTCAGCGGAGCGCGGATCGAGTTCAGCACCGCCTCGGTGGCCGGGCACTTCAGCGCCGCCTCGGCCTGCGCCACCCAGTCCCGGTCGATGTACACCGGCAGGTACGGCGGGATCTTGAAGAACGGGCCCTCGGCGATCGCCCAGTCCGGGAACAGGTTCTTGTCGTGGCCGATCCGGCCGTCCTCGAGGCGTTCGGTGTGCGCGGCCAGCGGGTTGGCCAGCCCGATCTGGTCGATGACCCGCACGTCGAGGCCGACGTTCATCCCGAGCATGCCCAGGTTGGTGAAGAACACGGTCTGCGGGCCGCGGTAGTCCGGGCCGGCGTCGGGCGGCGGCGGCCACGCGGGCACCACATCCCACATGTCGTAATTCCCCGCGGGCAGCAGCAGGGCCCCGTCGGGCGTGTTCTCGAGCGCGACGATCACCGCGCGCATCCGCGGATAGTCCAGGTAGTCCGCGGCGGTGAGCGGGTGCGCGTGACCGGTCGCCTGCGCATAGAAGCGGCGCTCGTCGACGATCCCGGTGTCGGTGACCCGGGTGGCGTCCAGACCCATCCCCGGCGCGTTGGCCGCCCACAGTGACCATCCCGCCACCGCGAGCCACAGCACGCTGGTGGCGCCGGCCAGCACATACCCGGTCTCGCGGCTGAACCGGCTGCCGTCGGGCAGGACCACGGGGATCACCGAGAGTGGGAGCAGTGTGCAGAACAACGGGGTGAGCAGCACCCGGCCGTGCATGAAGTCGCCGCCCTGGCGGATCCAGTAGATGCCCTGCAGCAGACCGCTGCACACGATGAACAGCACCACCGCAGGCGGGCTCTGCACCAGCCGGGCCAGGCGGCCGTAGCCGCGGGGCGGCTGGTGCCGGATCCACCACGGTCGGCTGCGGGTACTCAGCAGCACGACGCCGGTCAGGACCAGCAGGACGGCGGGCACCCACAGCAGGTAGGGCTCGGCGAAGTTCGTGAAGTAGGTGAACCCCTGCGGCCACTTCGCGCCGGTGGCGTCCTTGGCCACCGCGGTCCCGGGCACGATCAGGGCGTAGTAGCCCATGCGGAAGATCTGGTAGAGCACCGGCAGCAGCCCGCCCGCGACGACGATCAGCAGGCGGCGCCGCCAGGAGCGGGCGGCCACCAGCATCATCACCAGCACGCCGACACCGATCAGCGCGAGTTCGGGGCGCACCAGCACGCTCAGGCCGGCGACGAAGGCCAGCGAGGCGGTGAACGGCCCACTCACCGCGTCACGGCCCCACGCCGAGGGGCTGCGCAACCCCTGAGACCAGCACACCAGCATCCACCACAACAGGCCGAGGTAGGCGATGACCAGCCCGTTCTCCAGCCCGGACGTGGCGAAATCGCGCGCAGGCGGCACCGCGATGTAGACCAGCACCCCGGCGGGCAGCAGCAGCGCCCGGCGGCCCTGCAGGCTGGGCGCGTAGAGGCGGGCGGTGCCGAGCATCGCCAGCACCACCCCGGCCACGCTCAACACCAGCGCGAACACCAGGACGATGTACTCCAGTTGCACGAACCCGCCGACCCACGCGCCCGCGGTGATCAGGTAGGTCCACAGCGTCGACGTGTTGGCCTCGACGCGTTCTCCCGCGTTGAACACCGGCCCGTTGCCGGCCAGCAGGTTGCGCACCGTGCGCAGCACGATCAGGCCGTCGTCGGCGATCCACCGGCGCTGCCAGGCGCCCCAGCCGAACAGCACTGCGACCACGGCGACACCCACCCACAGGCTGACCCGGACGGTGACGTCGTAGGGGAACGCCGGGCCGCGGGCCAGTCGGCGCGCCACACCCGACCCGGTGGCGCGCCGAGCCGCGTCAGCCGAAGATGACGGCCGCACCGACGGTCCCGATCCACGCCACGGCGAGGAACTGCAGCACCCGGTCGCGCAGGGCGATCTCCTCGGGCTCACCGGCCATACCGCCGTCGACGTCGACGGCGTAGCGCAGGATCGCGATGGTGAACGGGATCATCGAGACGACGAACCAGGAGGTGCCGCCCTGGTCGTCGCGCCCGAACGCCCACAGGCCGTAGCAGAGCACCACCGCGGTCGCGGACATCGTCCACACGAACCGCAGGTAGGTGGTGGTGTAGCGCTCGAGCGACTTGCGGATCTTGGCGCCAGTCCGTTCGGCCAGCTGCAGTTCGGCGTACCGCTTGCCCGCGGCCATGAACAGCGATCCGAACGCCATGACGAGCAGGAACCACTGCGACAGCGGGATGTCCGCGGCCACCCCGCCGGCGATGGCGCGGATCAGGAACCCCGACGACACGATGCAAATGTCAAGCACCGCTTGGTGTTTGAGTCCGAAGCAGTAGGCCAGCTGGATCACGATGTAGACCGCCATGACCAACGCGAGGTTGGGGGTGAGCAGCCAGGAGATGATCAGCGAGGCCGCGCCCAGCACGATCGCGAGACCGTAGGCCAGGCGTTCGGAGACCACGCCCGCCGCGATGGGCCGAAACCGTTTGGTGGGGTGGGCGCGGTCGGCCTCGACGTCGCGCGCGTCGTTGACCAGGTACACCGTGGACGCCGCCAGACAGAACGCGACGAACGCCACCGACACCTTGATCAGTACTTCGCGGTAGTCGTAGGTGAACCGGTCGTCGCCGAGCGCGACGAGCGGCGCGGCGAGCACCAGCAGGTTCTTCACCCACTGCCGCGGCCGGATCGCCTTGACGATGCCGGCGGGCAGACTGCGCGGCGGACCGGTGACCGGGGCCGCTTCCTCACTCATCCCGATACCCATGACGCCCTAGACCCATCTCGATCCGCTCCATCGCGCTGCGCTCACCTCTGCCGGCCATCAGTGTCCGGCCCGCCCTGCCACCCGCGCGGTGGCCTCGGCGACCACCGCACCGACCGCGACACCGGTCATCACGTCACTGGGATAGTGCACGCCGAGCACCAGTCGCGACAACGCCATCGGCGGCACCAGCACCGCGGGCAGCGGCAACCCGGTCACCCGGCCGAGCAGCACCGCGGCCGCGGTGGTCGACGTCGCGTGCGCGGACGGGAAACTGAGCCGGCTGGGCGTGCCGACGTTGACGGCGATGGCCGGGTGATGCGGCCGCTCCCGGCGCACCACCCGTTTGATCAGCACCGCGGCGGCGTGTGCGGCGAACGCACCCGCACCGGCGACCACCCAGTCACGGCGGCGGTGCGGCTGCAGCAGCGCGCCGAGGCCGGCGACGGCCAGCCAGCCCGCGCTGTGCTCCCCGAAGTGGGAGAGCCCACGCGCACCCTCGAGCACTCCGGGGCGGCCGGCCAGGGCCGCCTGCACCGCCACCAACGCGGCATCCTCGCCGCGCGGTTCGTCAACCATCGCTCATCGCACTTCTTGAGGGGACAGCAGCACCGTTTCCCACTTCTGCTTGCTCGCGAGCACCGGCAGCGCTTCGCGGTAGACGCGGCGCATGTCGTCGAACCGGCGGGCCAGCCGGCGCTGCCTGCGGATCGACTGGCCGAGCAGCGCCAGCATCTTCGCGCGGTCCCGCTGGCGGTAGACCACGCCGCGGCCGTCGGCGGTGGTCACCGTGACCCCGTCGTACTTGGACAGCAGGAACCACCGCGAGTTCTGCGTCGGCACATTGAGCTGCGGGCGTTCGTGATGCTGCGGGTCCGCCTTCTTCGCGTTGTGCACGATGCCGCGGAGCAGGTGGTAGGCGATCACCGGTTTGGCCACCGGCGGGTCGATCTTCTGCAGCTTCTCCGACGGCGGCGGTAGCTCACTGGCCGCGGGCATCACGACGGCGTCCGGGTACTGCTTGCGCAGGCGGTGCACCTCGGGCAGTGCGCTCTCGAGGATCGAGAAGATGTGCTCCGGGCCGGCGAGGAAGTCGTCCATCGCCTTGTTCTGGATCTCGACGGTCGAATACTCAAGGCACGCAAGGTGTTTCAGCGTGGCCTTGAAGTGACTGCGGACCAGGCCGCGGATGTCGCCGTCCCAGTGCAGCGCCGCCACCACCAGCCGGTTGCGCAGGTGGAAGTACGCCTGCCAGTCGATCGCGTCGTCCTTGTCGCTCCACGCCATGTGCCAGATCGCGGTGCCCGGCATGGTGGCGGTCGGGTAGCCGTGTTCGGCGGCGCGCAGCCCGTATTCGGCGTCGTCCCACTTGATGAACAGCGGCAGCGGCTGGCCCAGCTCCTCGGCGACCTGGCGCGGGATCATGCACATCCACCAGCCGTTGTAGTCGACGTCGATGCGCCGGTGCAGCAGCTGGCTTCTGTCGTAGTTGGCGTTCAGAGGGTATCTGGCGAAGTCGTGGTCGTACTCGGTGTAGGGCGCCGAGGTCCACATGAAGTTCGCGCGGTCGACGACCTCGCCCATGATGTGCAGGTGTGACGGCTCCTGCAGGTTCAGCATCTGTCCGCCCACCAGCATCGGCGTCTTGGCGAAGCGGTTGAGCGCCAGCGCGCGCAGGATCGAGTCCGGTTCGACGCGGATGTCGTCGTCCATGAACAGGATCTGTTCGCAGTCGGTGTTCTTGAGCGCTTCGTACATCACGCGGCTGTAGCCGCCGGACCCGCCGAGGTTGGGCTGGTCGTGGATGGACAGCCGGTTGCCCAGCGGCGCGACGGCGTCGGCGAACTCGGTGTGGTCGCGCACCTTGCGGTTGCCCTGGTCGGGCACGATCACCGCGCTGATCACCTCGTCGACCAGCGGATCCGAGGTCAGCGCACGCAACGAGTTCACGCAGTCGTCGGGACGGTTGAAGGTCGGGATGCCGACCGCGATGTTGGCCACGCCGGGCGCGGGCACCGGCGCGTACCAGCCGGCGCTGTGCAGCGTGACGGCGCTGTCGGTGGTGATGTCGAACCAGATCCAGCCGCCGTCCTCGAACGGCTGCAGACCGATCTCCACCTCCACGACCGTGGGACGGTCGGCTTCGCTCGCGAAGGCCTTGCCCTCCACGAAGATGCGGGCGCCGGTGGCCTTGGTGCGGTAGAGGTCGACACGCCCGCTGCCCGTCAGCTCGGTCCGCAGCACCACCGACGTCAGCGTCGACCAGCGCCGCCAGTAGCTCGCCGGGAACGCGTTGAAGTAGGTGGCGAACGACACCTCGGACTCCGCGCCGATCTCCAGGGTGGTGCGGGTGCGGGCGTGGGCCCGGCGGGCGTTGGTCTCGGATTCCTCTATATAGAGCTTGCGGACGTCGAGGGGTTCACCCGGCCGCGGCAGGATCACGCGCGACAGCAGGCTGACTGCGCGTGAATCGCCTGCGGCCGGCGCACCGGTCGGGATCTGACTCATGCTGGGTTGCTCACTCAATCTTCTCGGGGGCCGTCAGCGCGCTGCCGTCGCGCAGGTGCGGCGCCAAGGTGTTGTCGTACATGTTCAGCGCGCTGGCGATCGCCATGTGCATGTCCAGGTACTGGTAGGTGCCGAGCCGCCCGCCGAACAGGACCTTGGCCGACGCGGTCTCGGCCTTGGCCTTGGCCCGGTAGGCGGCCAGCAGCGCGCGGTCGGACTCGGTGTTGATCGGATAGTAGGGCTCGTCGTCCTCGTCGGCGAACCGGGAGAACTCGCGCATGATCACGGTCTTGTCAGTCGGGTAGGCCCGCTCCGGGTGGAAGTGCCGGAACTCGTGGATGCGCGTGTAGGGCACGTCGGCGTCGTTGTAGTTCATGACCGGGGTGCCCTGGAAATCCCCGGTGTCGAGCACCTCGAGCTCGAAATCCAGGGTGCGCCATCCGAGCCGGCCCTCGTCGTAGTCGAAGTAGCGGTCCACCGGCCCCGTGTAGACCACCGGGGCGTCGGGCGACGCCGCGCGGAGTTCGTCACGGACGTCGAACCAGTCGGTGTCCAGCCGGACCTCGATGCGGTCGTCGGCGGCCATGTTCTCCAACCACTTCGTGTAGCCCGCGACGGGCAGACCCTCGTAGGTGTCGTTGAAGTAGCGGTTGTCGAACGTGTAGCGCACCGGCAGGCGGTTGATCGTCGAGGCGGGCAGTTCCTTGGGGTCGGTCTGCCACTGTTTGGCGGTGTAGTGCTTGACGAACGCCTCGTAGAGCGGGCGTCCGATCAGCGAGATCGCCTTCTCCTCGAGGTTCTGCGCGTCTTCGGTGTCGATCTCGGCGGCCTGCTCGGCGATCAGGGCGCGCGCCTGGTCGGGGGTGAAGTAGCGGCCGAAGAACTGGCTGACCAGGCCCAACCCCATGGGGAACTGGTAGGCCTGGCCGTTGTGTAGCGCGAACACGCGGTGCTGGTAGCCGGTGAAGTCGGTGAACTGGCGGACGTAGTCCCACACCCGCTGATTCGAGGTGTGGAAGAGGTGCGCACCGTAGCGGTGCACCTCGATGCCGGTCTGCGGTTCGGGTTCGGAGTAGGCGTTACCGCCCAGGTGTGGCCGTCGCTCGATGACGAGGACCCGTTTGTCCAACTGGGTCGCCACACGCTCGGCGATCGTCAGACCGAAGAAGCCGGAGCCGACGACGAAAAGGTCGTAGTGGGAGCTCATCGGCAGCCAGGGTATCCGACCGCGGCCGCTCTTCCCGACATGCTGCCGCGCCGGGCGCCGGAACGGGCCCGCGAGTCCAGGTCGCGATTAGCTCACGATTCAGTATCGCCACTCTAGTCACACCAGTCACGCCAGTAGCATCGGTTTCGTCGGAGCGTGGGCTCGAGAGAGGGAGTTCGGCGCGGTCGACACCGATTTGACCACTACGAGCAATAGCCACATGTAGTCCATGTATTGAGGAGACTTCCGTGCCGAACCGACGTCGCAGCAAGGCCTCGACAGCCATGAGCGCGTTCGCCGCCCTGGCCGTCGCAAGTCCAGTCGCAGCCGTGGCCGTGACCCAACTCTCGGGGTCCACCGATGCGCCTCAGCACCGTGAATTCGTCCAGGCCGCCATGGTCACCGATCTGCCCAGCGAGCTGATGTCCGCGCTGACCCAGGGGCTGTCCTCGTTCGGCATCAACCTGCCGCCGATGCCGACCGGCGTGCTGACCGGCACGCCGTCCGCGCCGACGACGCTGACCACTCCGGGACTCGGCGCACCGGGCCTGGCGTCGCCGGGCCTGACCGCACCGGGCCTGGCGAGCCCGGCTCTGACCACACCCGGCTTGACCACCCCGGGCCTGACGGCGCCCGGCCTGACCACACCGGGTTTGACGGCACCGGGTTTGACGACACCGGGTTTGACGACGCCGGACGCCAGCGTGCCGCCGCTGACCGCGACGGCCCCGGCTCTCGGTGACGCCGGCCTGACCAACCCCGCGCTGACCAGTCCGGGGCTGACCAGCCCCACCGGCGACCTCCCGGGGCTGACGGCACCCGGGCTGAGCACGCCGGGCCTGACCACGCCGACCCTCGACCCGGCGCTCACCCCGGTCTCCACCGGCGCCCTGCCGGTGCCGGGCGAGGTGCCGATCTCGGCGCCGCTGGGCGCGGATCCGACGCTGGGTACCTACCCGATCCTGGGCGATCCGCTGATGGCGACGGTGCCCACCGCTCCCGCGAGCACCGGGCTTCTGGGCGATCTGTCGAGCGCGGCCAACCAGCTCGGCGCCGGCCAGGCCATCGACCTGCTCAAGGGCGTCGTGGTGCCCGCGATCACCGGGGCCATCAAATCCGCGGCCCCGCCGGCCGGTGCCCCGCTGCCGCCGCCGCCGGCCCCGCCCGCCGCCCCGGGCATGTAGAAGTCCTGCATCGAAACGGCACCGCAGAAGCCATCGCGGCTCTGCGGTGCCGTTGCGATTTTATTTGGTTGCCGTTTTCGGCCGTGTCGAAACATGAGTAACAACTGACACATACGTAACATCAGTCCGTGCTGTCCCGCCGACCTGCGCCGTCGCTCTTCTTCACCGCGATCGCGGCGACGCTCGTGCTCCTGCCGTGGGCGATCAACGGACTGCCCGGCGACGACGAATCCGCGGGCCCCGGCGCCCCGACCCTGACCGAACAGCCGCTTGCCGGGCTCGGCGGCGGCGAGACCGTCCGCGAGATCCACCAGGACACCCCGTTCTCCATGGTGGCGTTGACCGCCGAGGACCTCACCGGAACCTCCGCGCGGGTGCGGGCCAAGAAGGACGACGGCTCCTGGGGGCCCTGGTACGAGGCCGAACCCCTCGAGGGCGTGGGCGAGGAGGCCGCCGCGCGGCGCGGCACCGACCCCGTGTTCGTCGGGCGCACCACCACCGTCCAGATCGCCGTGACCAGGCCGGCCGACGCCGCACCGAGCGCTCCCGCCCCCACCGAGCGCCGCAGTCCCGACCTCGGCTACGTGCCCGCCACCGTCGAGCAGCCGTTCGCCCAGAACATCAACGCGGTGCTGATCTCCCCGCCGCAGGCGCCGGTGGACGCCGCGCCACTGCCCAATGCCGTGCTCGCCCCGGGCGTCCCGCCGCGCATCATCACCCGCGCACAGTGGGGCGCCGACGAATCGATGCGCTGCGGTGCGCCGCGCTACGACGCCGCCGTCCGCGCCGGCGTGGTCCACCACACCGCGGGCAGCAACGACTATGCGCCGGAGGATTCGGCCGGGATGGTCCGGTCGATCTACGAGTACCACACCCGCACACTCGGCTGGTGCGACCTGGGCTACAACGCCCTGGTCGACAAGTTCGGCCAGGTCTTCGAGGGCCGCGCCGGTGGGATGGACCGCCCGGTCGAGGCCTCCCACACCGGCGGATTCAACATTGACACCTGGGGTGTCGCGATGATGGGCAACTTCGAGGCGGTGCCGCCCACCCCGATCCAGCTGCGCACCACCGGCAGGCTGCTGGGCTGGCGGCTGGGCCTCGACCGCGTCGACCCGATGGGCACCACGGTGTTGACCAGCGCCGGCGGCTCGTTCACCCACTTCCCGGCCGGCGCGACACCCAGGCTGCCGAGCATCTTCACCCACCGCGACGTCGGCAACACCGAATGCCCCGGCAACGCCGCGTACGCCGCGATGGGTGACCTGCGGGCCATCGCCGCCCGGTTCAACGCGCCGCCCGGGCCGGAGGATCTCGCCGAAACCCTGCGTGGCGGAGCGATTTTCGACCGCTGGATGAAGATGGGCGGGATGGCCTCCGCGCTGGGCGCGCCCACCTCGCCCGAGGCTGCCGGTGAGGGCACGGCCCGGTACGTGCGATTCGAACGCGGCGCGGTGTACTGGTCACCGGAAAGCGGTGCGGCCCCGGTGACGGGCGCCCTCTACGACGCCTGGGGTTCGCTCGGATTCGAACGCGGCGCGCTCGGGCTGCCCACCAGCGGCGAGATCCACGAACCGCTGTGGATCAAGCAGAATTTCCAGCACGGCACGTTGAACTTCGACCGTGAGAAGAGCACCGTCGTCCGCGTGATCGACGGTGTCCCGCTCGAACTGCCGCCCGCGTCGTCGCATGCGCCACCGGTGCAGTTGGAGCGGTTCACCGCCCCGATCAATCCCTGATCGGCGGCTACATCCACCAGCGTTCGAGGACCCGCGCCACCCCATCGTCGGAGTTGCGGGAGGTGACCTCGTCGGCCGCCGACACCGCCTCGGGATGCGCGTTGCCCATCGCCACGCCGTGGCCGGCCCAGCGCAGCATCGGCACGTCGTTGGGCATGTCGCCGAACGTCACCACGTCACCGGCGACCAGCCCGAGTGGACCCGCGAGCTCCTGGATGCCGCTGGCCTTGCTGATGCCCGACGGCATGACCTCGATCAGCCCGTTGTTGGTCGAGTAGGTGATGTCGCCCTCGACGGTGATGTGCTTGGCGAGTTCGGCGGCCATCTCGGCGCTGCTCGCCCCCGATTTGCGGATCAGCAGCTTGACGGCGGGGGCGCTGAGCAGGTCCTCGAGCGACACCTCGGTGTTGTCCGGGTTGAGCCATGCGTGCTCGTAACCGGGCGAGCTCACGAACTGGGGGGTGGCCGCGTCGTGGGCGGAATTGCCGACCCGCTCGACGGCCAGACCAGAACCGGGAATGACCCGGCCTGCGATCTCGGCGAGTTCGCTGAGCGCCTCGACGGACAGGGTGCGCGCCGACACGATGCGGTCGGCGGCCGGGTCGTAGATGACGGCGCCGTTGGCGCACACCGCCATCGGCGCCAGGCCCAGCCCGTCGACCACCGGCCTCACCCAGCGGGGTGGGCGCCCGGTCGCGAGCACGAACTGCACCCCGGCGTCGACGGCGGCGTGCACGACCGCACGCGTGCGCGGCGAGACCTTCTCGTCGTCGTCGAGCAGCGTGCCGTCCACGTCGGTGGCGATCATCGCGGGCAGTGTCATGTGGGGGATGTCATCTCGTCCGTCTGCCTTCTGCCCGTCTCCGGGCCCGTTCCGCCAGTTCCGCCTCGTCGAGACGTCTGGCCTCCTCGAGGGTGGGCGCGCTGCCTCCCAGCCTGCGCGGCACCCAATACTGCCCGGCGGGCATGGGGTAGTCGGCCTGCGCCCGCGCGAGCAACGCCTCCATCGACGCGCGCAATGTGACGCTCACGTCGGCCACCGACCCCGCGGGCGCCATCGGCTCGCCCACGGCGACCGTGACCGGGATCCGCCTGCGGCCCAGCGCGCGGGGGTGGTCCTTGGTCCACACGCGCTGCGCACCCCAGACGATGACCGGCACGATCGGCACCCCGGCCTCGATCGCCATGCGCGCCGCACCGGTCTTGAATTCCTTGAGTTCGAAGCTGCGGCTGATCGTCGCCTCGGGATACACGCCGACCAGTTCACCGGCGCGCAGCGCCTGGACCGCGACGGCGTATGCCCCGGCCCCCGCGCGGCGGTCGACCGGGATGGTCCCGGTGTGCCTGATCAGATAGCCGACGATCCTGACCTGCTCCATCTCCGCCTTGATCATGAACCGCATGCGCCGGCCGCGGGCCTTGGCCGCCAGCGCCGCGGGCAGGAAGTCGACGTAGCCGGTGTGGTTGATGGCCACCACCGCCCCGCCGCGATCAGGAAGGTTGTCGAGTCCGTGATAGGTGATCCGTGTCCCGGTGACCCTGGTCGCCGCCTCCGCGACGATCTCCAGTGTGCGAAAGACGGGCTCCACAGGCGCTACTCCGGCGCCCCGCCGGGCCCGGACCGCTCGGCGCGCCGGGCGGCCTTCTCCGCCGCCTCCTCCATGTCCATCCGGTTGGCCTCCGCCAGCGTCGGGGCGCCGCCGCCGAGCCGGTGCGGCACCCAGAACTCGCCCGGCGGATGCGGACCGTAGGAGTCCTGCACGCGTTCGAGCAGATGCTGCATCCGATGGTGCAGCAGTGCGGACAACTCCGGCGCGGGCAGCGTGGGCTCGATCGGTTCGCCGACGGCGATCGAGATCGGCACCTTCGGGCGGGCCAGCTTCTTGGGGTGCCCCTTGGTCCAGATCCGCTGCGCACCCCACACGATGTGCGGGACGATCGGCACCTGCGCGGCGATCGCCATCCGCGCGGCCCCCGACTTGAACTCCTTGATCTCGAAGCTGCGGCTGATCGTCGCCTCGGGGTACACGCCGACGAACTCACCGGCCCGCAACGCCTGGCACGCGTGCTCGAACGAGGCGGCGCCGCTCTCCCGGTCCACCTCGATGTGGCGCAGGCTGCGCATGATCGGGCCGGTGATCTTGTGGTCGAACACTTCCTTCTTCGCCATGAAGCGGACCTTGCGGCCCAGGCCCTGCCGGTAGGCGGGCAGCCCGGCGAAGGTGAAGTCGAAGTAGCTGGTGTGGTTGATCGCGATCACCGCGCCGCCGGTCCTCGGCAGGTTCTCGACGCCGGTGACGGTGAACTTCAGGCCCTGCAGGCGCCAGGTCAACCGCGCGAGCTGGATGACTGTTCCGTATACCGGTTCCACACGGCCAGCGTAGTGCGCGACACCACAGCGGCGCGGTGAGCGGTGCGCCACCGGCCGCGCGAGGCGGTCCGCGCCCGTCGCGCCCCTTAGACTGAGGCGACGACGTCATGCGCACGACACCGTGTGCAGGAAGGAAAATGTGCAGGTCACCAGCGTCGGACACGCCGGCTTCCGGATCGACACCAAGGCGGGCAGCATTCTGTGCGACCCGTGGGTCAACCCGGCCTACTTCGCCTCGTGGTTCCCCTTCCCGGACAACACCCGGCTCGACTGGGACGCCCTCGGCGACGTCGACTACCTGTACGTCTCCCACCTGCACAAGGACCACTTCGACCCGAAGAACCTGAGCGAGCACGTCAACAAGGACGCGGTCGTCCTGCTGCCCGACTTTCCGGTGCCGGATCTGCGGCGTGAGCTGGAGAAACTGGGTTTCCACCGGTTCTTCGAGACCACGGACTCGGTCAAGCACCGCGTCAGCGGCCCGAAGGGCGACCTCGATGTGATGATCATCGCGCTGCGGGCGCCGGCCGACGGCCCGATCGGGGACTCCGGACTGGTGGTCGACGACGGTGACACCGTCGCGTTCAACATGAACGACGCGCGGCCCGTTGATCTCGAGGTCCTGGCCGCCGACTTCGGCCAGGTCGACGTCCACATGCTGCAGTACTCGGGCGCGATCTGGTACCCGATGGTCTACGACATGCCCGCCCGCGCCAAGGAGGCGTTCGGCACGCAGAAGCGCCAGCGTCAAATGGACCGGTGCCGCCAGTACATCGCGCAGGTGGGCGCCACCTGGGTGATCCCGTCGGCGGGGCCGCCGTGTTTTCTCGACCCGGAGCTGCGGGACCTCAACGACGACCACGGCGATCCGGCGAACATCTTCCCCGACCAGATGGTGTTCCTCGACCAGATGCGCAGGCACGGCCACGACGGCGGCCTGCTGATGATCCCCGGATCGACCGCCGATTTCACCGGCTCCGAACTCCATTCGCTGACCCACCCGTTGCCCGACGACGAGGTCGAGGCGATCTTCACCACCGGCAAGGCGGATTACATCGAGGCGTTCGCCCAGCGGATGGCGCCGGTGATCGCCGCCGAGAAGGCGACATGGGCGCCCGCACACGGCGACTCGCTACTCGAACCGCTGCGCGAGAAGTTCGAGCCGATCATGGTGCAGAGCGACCAGATCTGCGACGGCATCGGCTATCCGGTCGAGTTGCGCATCGGCGCCGAGACGGTCGTCATCGATTTCCCCAAACGTGTTGTGCGCGAACCTATTCCGGACGAGAAATTCCGCTACGGATTCGAGATCGCCCCCGAACTGGTGCGCACCGTGCTGCGCGACGGGGAACCGGACTGGGTGAACACCATCTTCCTGTCCACCCGGTTCCGCGCCTGGCGGGTCGGCGGTTACAACGAGTACCTGTACACGTTCTTCAAGTGCCTCACCGACGAACGGGTGGCCTACGCCGACGGGTGGTTCGCGGAGGCCCACGACGATTCGGCATCGATCACGATGGGCGGGTACGAGTTCGCGCGGCGCTGCCCGCACCTCAAGGCCGACCTGTCGAAGTTCGGTGTGGTCGAGGGCAACACGCTGACCTGCAATCTGCACGGCTGGCAGTGGAACCTGGACAACGGACGCTGCCTGACGACCAAGGGCCACGAACTACGGACGGGACCGCTGTGACAGCACCGCGGCAGTACTACGACGACGGTCAGATCCAACTCGACAAGCACGCGATCACGTTGCGGCGCTACCACTTTCCGTCGGGCACCTCGAAGGTGATCCCGCTGCGGCAGGTACGCGGCTACAGCGCCGAACCGCTGGGGTCGTTCGTGCACCGCTTCCGCATGTGGGGCAGTTCGGACCTGCGTCGGTGGTTGCCGCTGGACATGCGCCGCCCGTTCAAGTCCACCCTGGTCACGCTCGACGTGGCCGGCAACCGGTGGCGTCCGGCCTTCACACCGGCCGACCCCGACCGGTTCACCGCGATGCTCGACGAGCTGCTTGACCACCAGCCCGGCGGATGAGGTGGCGGGCGACCGTCACCACGGACTGCTGGTGGCGTTCGGACAGCTGGGTGAGCATGGCGAAGGCCGCGGCGGAGTCGATCCCGAAACGCTCCATCAGCAGGCCCTTCGCCTGACCCACCGTGTCGCGGTTGGTGAGTGTGTGATGGAGGCGCCGTTCACGGTGCGCCGTCTCGCTGATCACGGCGGCGTTGCAGGCGAACACCGCCGCGAGGGCCCCGGCGTCGCCGGCGAAGGCATTCGGGACCTCGGCGGCCAGTGTGAGTGCGGAACGGGTGTGCTCGCCCGTGGTGAGCGGGAAGGACGCCAGCGATCGGACCGGTAGCGCCCCGGCGTTGGCCACGAAGGTCGGCCATCGGCCATCGGTGACGACGTCGATGACGATCTGCGGCTGCTGCGTCCGCACCGCATCGATGCCGGGACCCTGCAGGAAACACTTCTGGATGTCTTCGAGGGTCTCGGCCAGACGGTCTGTCGCGGCTCGGGGCTGCACCCCTCCGCCGTCGTCGATCACGGTGATTCCCGCGTGGTCGACCGGATCCAACAGCCTGACGGCCGCAGCGGTGATCTTGCCCCACACCCCTGACGGGTCGGCGGTGATCACCGCGCACATGTCGCGGCAGAACGACGCGATCTGCAGCGCCGTGTCCGTGACAGCCGGTGTGGTGCTGCGCTCCGGCATGCGTGCCCCTACGTCCGCTTGCGACCGGTGACGGCTCTCACGGCCCGCGCCCCGAGCAGCGCCGACACCGCCCACGGGCCCGCGACGATGAACGGGTCGAGCCACATGTGGTTGCGGTCGACGCGTTTGGTGTTCGTGCGGGCCGCCAGCCCGTTATGGGTGAACTCGGCCTTGATCCCGCTCTGGGTGATCGGGTTGTCCGGGCGCAGGCTCGCGAACGACTGCAGGTGATGTTCGACGGCGTCCACCCGGTCGGCGAGGATCAGCAGCAGCCAGTGCGCGGCCTTGCCCTCGCTGTGTTCGGCGTAGGCGTACTTGCGGATCGCCCCCGACAGGCCGCGCGGCGGGGCTGAGGTGCCGAAGACCGGGGTGAGGAACTCGTGCTCGATCGAGCGTTCCCGCGGCCACTTCTCGGGTTGCCGCTCCGGGAAATCCCAATGCGCCCCGGTCGGTTCGGACCGAAGCTTGGGCACCGACGGGCGGTCGGCGGGGTCGAGGTCGGCCCCCCAGCCGGGGATGCGAGCGCGCAGTTCCTCGGACGACGGGACGGGCGGATGGTCTGCGGTGTAGGTCATGTCAGTCCTCACGCTGCGCTGGGAACGATGATCGGCTTGATGCAGTTGTCGAGCTTGGCGGAGAAGATGTGGTACCCCTCGGAGATGTGCTCGAGCGGAATCCGATGTGTGACAATCTCACTCGGCTTGAGGTAGCCGTTCTCGATGTGCGAGAACAACCGTGGCCACTGCCGTTTGGCGGGACACTGGTTCATCCGCAGGGTCAGACCCTTGTTCATCGCGTCACCGAACTTGACCGCGCTGAAGATCGGCCCGTAGGCCCCCATCACCGAGACGGTCCCGCCCTTGCGCACCGAGTCGATCGCCCAGTTCAACGCGACGGGTGAGCCGCCCTGCATCTTGAGTTTCGCGGCCGCCACGTGCTGCAGGAAGTTACCGTCGGCCTCGGCGCCCACCGCGTCGATGACGACGTCGGCACCGAGACGGCCGGTGGCCTTCTTCATCTCGACGACGATGTCGTCGTACTCGGCGAAGTTGCGGGTCTCGGCGTGGGCGAACGTGCGGGCCTTCTCCAGGCGGTACTCGAGGTGGTCGATGACGATCACCCGGCCCGCCCCCATCAGCCACGCCGACTGGGCGGCGAACAACCCGACCGGTCCGGCGCCGAACACGGCCACCACGTCGCCCTCGACGATGTCGCCGAGTTGCGCGCCGAAGTATCCGGTGGCCAAGGCGTCGGTGCACATCAGCGCGTCCTCGTCGGAGATGGTGTCCGGGATCAGCGAGGGCCCCACATCGGCGAACGGCACCCGGACGAACTCGGCCTGACCACCGTCGTATCCGCCGCAGGTGTGCGAGTAGCCGTAGATGCCGCCGACGGCCGTCGCGTTCGGATTGACGTTGTGGCAGTTGGAATACAGGCCGCGGGCGCAGAAGTAGCACGACCCGCAGCAGTAGATGTTGAACGGCACCATCACCCGGTCGCCGGGTTTGAGGTTCTGCACCGAAGGGCCCACCTCGTGGACGACGCCGATGAACTCGTGTCCGAACGTCATCCCGACCCGCGTATCGGGCATCATCCCGTGGTACAGGTGCAGATCGGAGCCGCAGATCGCGGCCAGCTCCACCCGCACGATGGCGTCGTTGGGATGCTCGATCCGCGGGATGTCCTTCTCTTCGACCCGGATCTTGTAGGGACCGCGGTAGACCATGGCACGCATGACCCTGCCCATACCCGGCCGGGATGCGGCGAAACGGCACCCGGCCGGAGGACGGTAGAACGCCCGGGCGGCTACCGCGTGACGACGGTCTGCCGCAGTTCCGACGTCTCGCCGGACTCGGTGTCGTAGACCCGGACCACGGCCTCGTCGCCGGGTTGCAGGAACGTCGACTCCCCCAGTTCGGTGTAGCGCGTCGCACCGATTCCGATCAGCACGTGCTCGGGGTGGCCCGCCGCGGCCATCAGTGCCCCCACGTCCTCCAACGGGGTGTCGGCCGAACCCTTCTGGTTCGCCAGCCGTTCCACCACCCAGTCCAGCAGGACCTCGCCGTAGTAGGAGTAGCCCAGCAGCGGGCTGTCGACGCCGTACGCGTGTTCGTGCCCGTCGCGGTCCCGCAGGAAACACACCAGCCGCAGGGTGGCGGTGGGCCCGTCTGGCGTGAGGTCGCCGATGTCGAAGAACTGCGCGGCGACGCCCTTCGACGACGCCCCCCAGTTCTTCTTGTCGCTGATCTTGGCGGCGCCCGGCCTGCGGATCGAGCAGTCGTTGAACGCGCCGAGCGCGAAGGGGTCGAGCCGGACGACGGTGTCGCCGTGCCAGACCACCCGGCAGGCCAGCCCGACCTCGGGCTCGATCTGCAGGTTGTGCGGTTCAGGGAACTCACGGCTGTCGGGCAGCACGATGCGGTCGTGGGAGAGCGGGAACTGGCCGAGGAAGCCGTCGAGGCCGGGGCCGTACCACGGGAAGATGCCCTTCGGGGCCTGCCCCTCGGAGGTGACGTTGACGAAATCAGCTGCCTCACCGGCCTGTTCGAGGTGCCCGGCGAAGTTGCCCGCCACCCCGAAACCGAACCACGAGCGCAGATCGTCGAGTCGTAGGTCGATCACGGTTCGAGCACCTCCGTTCCGACGTACGGCACCAGGGCCGCGGGCACCCGCACGCTTCCGTCGGGCTGCTGATGGTTCTCCAGGATTGCGACGAGCCACCGGGTGGTGGCCAGCGTGCCGTTGAGGGTGGCGGCGATCTGCGGTTTGCCGTTCTCGTCGCGGTAGCGGGTGGACAGCCGCCTGGCCTGGAAGGTCGTGCAGTTCGACGTCGAGGTCAGCTCACGGTAGGTCTGTTGGGTGGGCACCCATGCCTCACAGTCGTACTTGCGTGCGGCCGACGATCCGAGATCGCCTGCGGCGACGTCGATCACGCGGTACGGCACCTCGATGTGGGCGAGCATCTCGCGCTGCCAGCCGAGCAACCGCCGGTGTTCGTCCTCGGCGTCCCCGGGCCGGCAGTAGATGAAGCCCTCGACCTTGTCGAACTGGTGCACGCGGATGATGCCCCGGGTGTCCTTGCCGTAGCTGCCTGCCTCCCTGCGGAAGCACGACGACCACCCGGCGTAACGGCGCGGGCCCGCGGACAGGTCGAGGATCTCGTCGGCGTGGTAACCCGCCAGCGGGACCTCCGAGGTGCCGACGAGGTACATGTCGTCGGACTCGAGGTGGTACACCTCGTCGGCGTGGGCGCCGAGGAACCCGGTGCCCGCCATCACCTCCGGGCGCACCAGCACCGGCGGGATCACGAGGGTGAACCCGTTGTCGGTGGCCAACCGCACCGCCAGTTGCATGAGCCCCAGTTGCAGCAGGGCGCCGCGGCCGGTGAGGAAGTAGAACCGCGATCCGGCCACCTTCGCGCCGCGCTCCATGTCGATCAGCCCGAGCGTCTCGCCGAGTTCGAGGTGGTCCTTCGGATCGGCGATCGGCGACGGTTCCCCGACGACGTCGAGCACCGCGAAGCAGTCCTCACCGCCGGCGGGGACCCCGTCGATGACGACGTTCGAGATCGCCATGTGCGCGGCGGTGACGGTGCGGTCGGCGTCGGCCTGCGCGGCCTCGGCGGCCTTCACCTGCTCGGCGAGTTCCTTGGCCTGCGCCAGCAGCGCCGGCCGCTCCTCCGGGGAGGCCTTGCCGACCCGCTTGCTGGCCGCCTTCTGTTCGGCGCGCAGGTTGTCGGCCGTCGACACCGCGGCGCGACGGGCCGCGTCGGCGTCGAGCAGGGCGTCGACGAGCGCGGGATCCTCCCCGCGCGCCCGCTGCGAGGCGCGCACGGCATCGGGGTTCTCGCGCAGCAACTTGAGGTCGATCACGGCCGCAACCCTACTTTTGCCCGGCCGCTCCGAACATCTCGAGGTATCCGACGGCGTCGGCGGTACCCGCCCGGCACAACCGCGTAACTTTACAACCGCATCACTTGTCACAGCACCTGACACGCCTGTCACAATGGAGCGGATGTTCGAGGCACCAGAACGCGACCGCTCTGCGGGCGACGCACGCGACACGGCGCCGTGGTGGCACAGCCTGCAGGCCACGTCTACCCGGCGCGCGTTGCTGTTGACCGCGCTCGGCGGGTTGCTCATCGCAGGTTTCGTCACCGCTCTGCCACGCACCGAGGGCACCAACGGCCCCGGCCTGAGCGCCAGCGCGATCACGCTCGGCCCACGCGGCAACGACACGTTCAACCACGCCAAGAGCGGGGACTGCCTGAACTGGCCCGAACGCAATCCGGACGGGGCGCAGATCGTCGACTGTAAGGACGACCACCGCTTCGAGGTCGCCGAATCGGTCGACATGCGGACCTTCCCCGGCAGCGAGTACGGCCCGGACGCCGAACCGCCGTCGCCGGCCCGCATCCAGCAGATCAGCCAGGAGCAGTGCCAGGCCGCCGTGCGCCGCTACCTCGGCCCGCGCTTCGACCCGAACAGCCGCTTCACCATCAGCATGATGTGGTCCGGCGACAAGGCGTGGCGCCAGGCCGGTGAGCGCCGCATGCTGTGCGGTCTGCAGTTGCCCGGCGCGAACAACCAGCAGCTGGCCTTCACCGGCAAGGTCGCCGAGGTCGACCAGTCGAAGGTCTGGCCCGCCGGTACCTGCCTGGGCATCGATCCGGCCACCAACCAGCCCACCGACATCCCGGTCGACTGCGCGGCGCCGCACGCCATGGAGGTCACCGGGGCGGTCAACCTCAAGGAGAAGTTCCCCGGGGCCCTGCCGCCGGAGCCCGAACAGGACACGTTCATCAAGGACGCGTGCACCCGGATGACCGATGCCTACCTGGCGCCGATCGAGCTCCGCAACACCACGCTGACCCTGATCTACAGCACGATCTCGCTGCCGAGCTGGACCGCGGGAAGTCACCGGGTGTCGTGCAGCATCGGCGCGACGCTCGGCAACGGCGGGTGGTCGACGCTGCTCAACAGCGCCAAGGGCCCGCTGCAGATCAACGGACAGCCTCCGGTGCCGCCGCCGGACATCCCCGAGGAACGGTTGAACCTGCCGCCGATCCCCGACGCGGTCGACACGTCGTCGCAGCAGAGCGAGCCGGACTACAGCCAGTCCGAGCAGACCGAGCAGACCGAGACCACCCAGACTCAGCACGGTCCGCAGCGACGAGGCGACACGCTGGCTGTCACGACTGCGCGAAGGCGTGCCCACACCGCCGGAGGGCGGCCGATGAGCGGCAGGCTGGTCCTGGTTCGGCACGGACAGTCGCACGCCAACGTCGAACGGCGTCTCGACACCCGCCCGCCCGGTGAGTCGCTGACCGACCTCGGCCGCGAACAGGCCCGCACCTTCGCGGGTGGGCTGGTGCGGCCGCCGGGTCTGCTCGCGCATTCCCTCGCGCGCCGGGCGGCCGAGACCGCCGCCGAGATCGCCGCGGCCGCGACCGTCGACCCGCTCGAGTTCGACGGCCTGCACGAGGTGCAGGTCGGCGAACTCGAGAACCGTTCCGACGACGAGGCCATCACCGAATTCGAGTCGATCTACGAACGCTGGCAGCGGGGCCACCTCCACGTGCCGATGCCCGGCGGGGAGACCGGCGACGAGGTGCTCGACCGCTACGTGCCGGTACTGACGCAGCTGCGCCTGCGCTACCTCGACGACGACGCCTGGCACGACGACATCGTGGTGGTCAGCCACGGCGCGGCGATCCGGTTGGTGTCGGCGGTGCTGGCCGGGGTCGACGGCACCTTCGCCCTCGACCACCACCTCGCCAACACCGAGTCGGTGGTGCTCACGCCCGTCACCGACGGGCGCTGGAGCTGCGTGCAGTGGGGCACCCGGACACCGCCGTTCTACCCCGAACCCGACGCCGACCCTGTGCGCGATGCGCTGGAGTCGAGCGATCCGATGGGCTGAGCGGCCCGCTCAGATCGCGGCGCGCTCGGACGCCGACTCGCCGCAGCGGCAACCCACGGCCTCGCAGTCGATGCTGAACGTGTGCACCACCTCCGGAGTGGTGCAGTCGTCCTCGGTGCATTCGATGCGGAAGCGGGCGTGGTGGATGACGGTGCCGTGGCAGTGTTCGAGCCCGGCCCCACACTCCCGGCACTGGCTGCTCATGACCTCGTTCTTAGCACTGCCCACGGACAGATGGGGAGTGCCGCGCTCACGCCCAGCCCAGTTCATGAAGCCGGTCGTCGTCGATGCCGAAATGGTGCGCGATCTCGTGGATCACGGTGATCGCCACCTCCTCCACCACGTCCTCGTCGGTGTCGCAGACGTCGAGCAGCGCGTCGCGGTAGATCGTGATGGTGTCGGGCAGCGCGCCGGCGTAGGTGGTGTCGCGATCGGTGAGCGCGATGCCCTCGTAGAGCCCGAGCAGTTCGGGTTCGTCGGGATGGCGGTCCTCGACGAGCACCACGACGTTGTCGATGGCCGCGGCCAACCTGGGTGGGATGAGGTCGAGCGCATCGGAGACCAGTTCGTCGAACCGCTGCGCACTCATCCGTACGGCCACGCGGTTACGGTCCCGGCGGTGGAGGCGGCGGCACGGGTTCGCCCGGCGGTGGGGGAGCGCGCGAGCAGACCCGGCGGC
>NZ_LQIV01000028.1 GCF_001500125.1 Mycobacterium sp. IS-1742
GACATGCCGTTCATCGCCGACGACCACGTGCCGCCCCCGGCCGACGTGCCGACCGTGGTCACCGATCCGGAGCGGCGCGCCAGCTTCCGTGACACCCAGCAGATGCGGTCGGGGCCGCCACCCGCACCACTCGGTCCGCAATCCACCGGATGGGGTCAGCCTCCGGGTTGGCAGCCCGCTCGCGGGTCCCGGACGCCTGCCGGACCGCCGACGGGGGCAGGCTGGCCGCAGGAGCAGTACGGGCCGGCCGGCCCGATGGGCGCTCAATCGCCACATCCGGGTTCCTACACCGAGGGGATCCGCGTCGACCGGCTGGTGCCGCCGCGCCGCACGCCACCGGGGCGGGGCTGGCGCCGGTGGGTCTACCGCCTCAGCTTCGGCCGGATCGACCCCGGCCCCTCACCGGACGAGCTGCGACAGCGCGAGCTGGAGAACAAGATCCGCGGTGTCCTGCGCGGGCACTACAAGGTCGGTGTGATGGGTAAGGGCGGCGTCGGCAAGACGACCGTGTCGGCCAGCATCGGCTCGGTCTTCGCCGAACTCCGGCAGGACGACCGCGTGGTGGCGATCGACGCCGACACCGCATTCGGCAAACTGGGCAGCCGGGTCGACCCCGACGCGCAGGGTTCCTACTGGGAACTCGCGTCCGATCAACACCTCGAATCCTTCGCCGACGTACGCAGCCGGGTCGGCAACAACGCCGCCGGATTGTTCGTCCTCGCCGGGGAGGGATCGCCGGCACGTCGACGAGTGCTCGACCCGGCGATCTACCGCGAGGCCACCTCACGGCTGGACCGGTACTTCTCCATCTCGATCGTCGACTGCAGTTCCACCATGGACTCCCCCGTGACCCAGGAGGTGCTGCGCGATCTCGACGCGTTGATCGTGGTCTCCTCACCCTGGGTGGACGGGGCGGCGGCGGCCGGGCAGACGCTGGACTGGCTGGCCGCCCGGGGCATGACCAACCTCCTCCAGCGAACAGTGGTGGTGCTCAACGACTCCGACGGCCACGCCGACAAGCGCACTCGGTCCATCCTGGCGCAGCAGTTCGCCGGCCACGGTCAGCGGGTCATCGAGATCCCGTTCGACGGGCATCTGCGCCCCGGCGGAGTCATCAGCGGGACGCGGGAGATGTCCCCCGCCGTGCGGCGGAAGTTCCTCGAACTCGCGGCGGCGCTGGCCGACCACTTCCCGGTCACCGACGACCGCTCCCGGGAACGCGGCTGAGGCCTGCGACCTGCCGCCCGGGGGTGCCCAGCAACGTCATCGTTTGCTAGGTTCGCTAGCGGGACCGCCTCCAGGAACGGGGGAGTCGGCCGAAGGACGACTCAGGGAGTGAAGCGCGTTGAAGATCACCACAGTACTGGCAGCAACCGTCGCGACCGCCGGTGCGGTCATCGCCGCACCGATCGCCGGGGCGGAGTCGGGTGCGCCGGCAGGCCCCGCCGTCCACGAGATCGGCCAGCAGGCCGACCTGGTCAACGGCTCGGTCGTGCAGGGTTGGACCGTCACCGATCTGAAGGCCAGCACCGACACGATCCCCTACGCCGTCCGCGGGACCCTGTGGGAGGCCACCGCCACCGACCAGGCGATCCAGGGCGCGGCGACGCCGATCGTGTCGAACTTCAACGCCCGGGCGAAGGACGGCGCGACCTACCGCGCGCTCTGGCAGGTCGCCACGCCGCAGGGCGTCAACCCCGCGACCCTCGGCCAGGGCCAGGAGACCACCGGGAAGCTGTACTTCGACGTCACGGGCGCCCAGCCCGACAGCGTCGTCTACAACGACGGCGGCCAGGATCTGCTGCTGTGGGTCCAGCCGGCCCCGCAGAGCACGCCGTCCTCGACCCCGCGGTCGTACTCCTCACCGTCCGGAAGCGCCACGTCGTCGGCGCCGCAGGCCGCGCAGTCCCCGGCCGAGGCCGAAGCCGTTGAACCGGCAACCCCCGGCGAAGCCGCCCCGGCCGGCACTGAACTGGTTCCGGCCCCGGCCGGCAGCTCGGGCACGCCACTGCCGGCGGGCAGCACCGGCACCCCGCTTCCGGCGGGCAGCTCGGGCACCCCGCTGCCGGCCACCAGCTCGGGCACCCCGCTGCCGGCCACCAGCTCGGGCACCCCGTTGCCGGCCGGTAGCTCGGGCACCCCGTTGCCGGCCGGTAGCTCGGGCACCCCGGCTCTGGCCCCGGCCGCACCCGCGCCCGCTCCGGCGGCCCCGGCCGCTCCGGTCCCGCCCGCGCCGCAGCCGGCGGGCAGCGGTCCGGCGCCGATCCCGGTGAGCACCGGCGATCAGGCACCCGTCCCGCACGGCCAGGGCGCACCGCTCCCGACGCCCACTCCCGTGCCGGTGCCCTGACGCACCGTCTCCGCGCGATCAGGAGTGTGACGTCCACCAGGTGTAGAGCTGGTCGAGGCCCGGGCCCTGCGGTCCGGACTTCACCACCGCGACAAGTGACTCCTCGGTGTTCGTCCACGCCACCACCGGGCTGTTGGACTGCAGCCCGCAGAACAGCACGCCGCTGACCTTCTCCGGGGTGGCGTTGCGCCGCCACGGACCCGGCGACTGGATGTTTCCCGGGCAGGTGACGATCGACGACGCCTCGATGACGTCGTTGAACGCGGCGTCCAGCGCGGTGTCGTCGGCCGCGATCGTGTAGGTCGCCGACGGCGGGCCCCCGGGGTCGGTGTTCGCACCGCAGGACGCCTTGGCGAGCGCACCCGTCGGCGGGGCCTGCATCCCGCACGCGTCGGCGGCATACCCACGCGGGAGCGCTGCGCGCAGGTCGGCCTCGGCTCGTGGGTCGGCGGTGCGGGTCGGCGAGGAGGTCGTCGACGCGGCCGGCGTGCCGCCGTCGTCGCCGGATGGCAGGAGCAGCCACACCACCACTCCGACGACGATCACTCCGAGGACCGCGGCGGCGACCAGCCACACCGGCTTTTTCTGCGGCGGCGGCGCGACCTGCGGCCGCGGAACGACCGGCGGCGGCGCGCTGTGACCGGGACCGGTCCAGCCCCGTTCGGGACCGGGCTGTTCGGGTGGCGGGGCGGGTGTGCTGACGTCCGGTTCGGCGATTGGTTGCGCCACCGGTTGATCGATCGGGTGCTCGACGGGTTCGGAGAATTCGTCGGGATCGGAATCCGCGACCGGGTCCGCGAGCGGCTCCCACAACGTTTCCTGGGCCGGTTCCGCTGCCGGTTCCGCTGCCGGGTCGGCGTCGTCGCGCTCCGGGACGGGACCGGTGGCCCAGGGGTCCGAGGACGGCGGCGGAGGCGGCCACGTCATGTCCGGACCTCCACGTACCTCGTCGTCACTTCGATACCCCCGCTCGGGTGAACTCGGCAAACGTACCCATGGAAGCGTAGTAGGCCGCACCGCGCGGCGGCGGCGCCCGACCGCGGCGAGCTCACGCCAGCGCGCCGATCAGTGTCTCGATGGCTGCCGACGCCGCCTCCGAGATCGGCCGTTCGGATTCTGCGTCCGCGATGTCGTCGTCGGAGACGCCTGCTGCCTGCGCGGTCTCGCCGATCGTCAGACTGGCTCGTCTGCGGACCGCGTACAACCGCTGTCCCAGAGTGGCGTTCGGCGCGGTGGCCGCGAGCATCGTCAGGTCGTCGATCCGCCCGCGCACCGCGCTGAGCGCCTTGATCAGAGGCGGGGTGACCTTCCCGATACGGGCCGCTCGAGCCGCCACCGCCTCGAGTTGGCGCAGGTCGGACAGGATCGTGGTGACCCGCGGCGTGAAATCCGGGTGGTCGACGGCGGGAAGTACGTCCGTGGTGGCGCCGAGCGTGTGGACCGCGGCCTCGACGGCCTGCGCGATGAGGGGCGCCTCGGCACCGGCAGGCGCCGCGGGGGCCGAGGCCGTGTTCGACGCCTGAATCGAGGTGGTCGTGTCGCGGGTGCCGACGGGCTCACCCTGACGCAGCTTGGCGATGGTTCCCGGGGACCAGCGCAACACCTCTTCGAGCTTTGCCCGCGTACGCTCACGGGGCCAGCTGCGGCCCTTCTCGAAAGCGATCAGCGCCCCGGCATTGATGATGCCGTCGGCGGCCAGGCTGCGCTGACTGATGTCGAGCTCACGGCGGCGCGCGGCGGCCGCCGCACCCGCGCGCGCGACCCCGGGGTCGAGGATCCCGCTCGCCTCGTCGATCGACTCCGCGTTGGTCATGGACGGCGCTCATCCTCGCTGGCTCGACGACGGCTCGGTGCCGCAATACTAACCGCGGGAACCGGTACCGCTATGACTCGGGGTTCGCGATGAGCCCGCGAATCCGTATCGAAGCTACACCTTGTGCATCGTCTCCATACCCGTAATGCTCCGGTTTCGGACGCGGAAACCGTTGCGTTTCGGGTGCCCTTGTCCGCCATCGCCGCACGTCAAAGGCCGGTAGAGCGCTCCTGTCTAACCACCGCATCACCGGGCTACGCATCAAACCGTTGCATCGCTACGGTTATTGCTATAGATTCCTCTCCGACGCGAGGCGCTGGCCCGCACGGCTTGTCCCAAGGAGCGAATCATGAGCAACGTGACATTTCTGGAGGTCCCGGTCGGCGCGTGCACCCGCGATCCGGAACGCTGGACCACCACCGCCGACGAAGAGGCCAAGGCCATCTGCCGAGGTTGCCCGCGCCGGTGGATGTGCGCCCGCGACGCCGTCGAACTGCCGCGCGCCGAAGGGCTCTGGGCCGGCATCGTCATTCCCGAAGCCGGCCGCGGCAGGACCTTCGCGCTCAAGCAGCTTCGTTCGCTGGCCGAACGCAACGGTTATCCCATCCGGGCGATCCGCCGGGTGTTCCCCGAATCTGCGTGACCCCGTCCGGTCCACCGCCGAAATGTCCGAGGGGTGGGCGGCGGGCCGGCCGGAATACCGCGGCCTTATGGGCGGTTACACCCTGCGACGGTGCCGGGCATGCCCCGGGCCCCAACCACAGAACAGCCGCTTCGAGCGGCCACTCGCCGAGAGGCGCCATGGCGGCACCGTCCTCAACTTCTCACCGAGCGTCGAGCGCGGCGATCGCCGCGGCCACCCTCTCCATATACTGGTCGACCTCGCCGTCGTGGTATCCGCGCCGGCCGAGCGCCGGCTTGGGGAACCTGATCAGCCGGACGTCGTCGGCGCAGAGGTGGCCGCGGCCCTCGAGGCGGCGGGCCGTCAACGCCAGGAAGTCCCGGACGGATTTGGGGTCATAGCCCCGCTTGTTCCACGCGGGTTTCGAGAACGTGGCGTTGCGGACGGCATCAGCGGTCAACCCGCCGGAGGGCTCGCTCATCGACTGCGATCGTAGACGGCGCCGATCTTGTCGCGCGGCGCATCGGCCATCCCCAGAGCGCCGTTGGTCCACACCCCCGGTGGCCGGCGACCGCGATCTGTCGGGTCCGGCGCTTAGCGTGCGGGCATGACGAACTGGATCATCACCGTGAGCCGCGACCACGTCGAACGTGCTGTGCGCGGCCGATTCCTGCAAGCCAACCACGGCAGGCCCCACGCACTGCGCCGCATGTCCTTGGGCGACTGGGTCATCTTCTACTCGCCGCGCGTCACCCATCCCGACGGCGCGCCGCTGCAGGCGTTCACCGCGCTCGGCCGGGTGGTCGACGAGGAGCCGTACCGGGCCTCGACAGAAGGAGAGGTGTGGCGGCGCAACGTCGACTTCCTCGACTGTGTCGAGACCCCGATCCGGCCGCTGATCGACGCCCTCGATTTCGTCGAGAACAAGCAGCGCTGGGGGTACAAGTTCCGGTTCGGTGTGTTCCGCATCGATGACCACGACTTCGAGACCATCCGGACGGCGATGACGCATTCGTCCGATTTGGTCGGGGCGTCGACGGTCAACGACGACGCGGGCGGGGTACCCGCACTGGACAGCAGTACCGTCCAGTGACACCGATCGATCAGGAGAGCCCGTGACCACCGACAAGACCGGCGCGCCCACCACCGTCAACGCCGAAGCCGACCGGTTCACCATCGGCGTGGAGGGCCAGACGGTCGGTTTCGCCGAGTTCACGGATCGCGACGGTCAGCGCGTCTTCACCCACACCGAGGTCGACGGCCGCTTCGAGGGCCGCGGACTGGCCACGATCCTCGTCGCGGAGGCGTTGCAGCAGACGCGGTCGGCGGGCAAGCGGATCGTGCCGGAATGCAAACTCGTCGCCAACTACGTCGAGAAGCACGACGAGTACGCCGACATCGTCGACCCCGTCCACGGCTGACCGAGGGCACCGGATCGGCAAGGGGGCGCACACCGTTAGGGTCGGCGCGGTGACCACGACCCCACCTTCGGCACCGGCCTTCTTCGTCCCCGACGGGGAGACGTTCGTCCCGACCACGATCGCGCGCGGCCCCTGGGGCGCGACGGTGAGCGGGACGTACGTCGGCGGGCTCCTCGGGCACATCATCGAACGTGGCGTCGAACGCGGCACCGATGCCGATCCGGAGATGCATCCGGCCCGGCTCACGGTCGATCTGATGCGGCCGGTCACGATGGCGCCGGTCCAGACCCGGTCGACGGTGTTGCGCCGCGGCCGGCGACTCTGGCTCGTCGACGCAGAGCTCCTGCAGGCCGGCACGGTCGTCGCCCGTGCGCGGGCTTTGTTCCTGCGCCGCGGCCCCGAACCCGTCGACGACGCCTGGACGAGTGCGGTCGGCATGCCGCCCCTTCCGCCCGACCCGGCCCAGATCGGCAACCGCACCACGGTGCTGTGGGTGTTCGGCGGTGCGGACGGCGCCACCCCCACCGCCGACCTGAGCGGGTGGCAGCAGAACGGCCCGAAATCGGTGTGGGTCCGCGAGATCACGCCGCTGATCGCCGGCGTCGAGTTGACGCCGGTCGTCCGTGCCGCGATCGCCGGCGACTACGCCAGCTCGCTGACCAACTTCGGGTCGACCGGCCTACCGTTCATCAACGCCGACTACACGGTCTCGCTGAGCCGGCTGCCCGACGGCCCCCACCTCGGGCTCACCGCGCTGACCCACCACGCCTGCGACGGCGTCTCCACCGGGGTGGCGGCCCTGTTCGACCATCGGGGTGCGATCGGCAACGCCACCGTCACCGCGCTCGCCAACCCCGGATTCACACCCCGTCTCAGCGGGGCTGCAGGAGGATGACGGGGATCTCGCGATCCGTCCAGCTCTGGTACGACTCGAAATCGGCGTAGACGTCGACCAGTTTCGGCCACAGCCGCGCCCGCTGCTCGGCGTCGGCGACCACCGCCCGCACGGCGCGCCGCTCCGAGCCGATCTCGATGAACACGTCGGGGCCGGCCACCAGGTTGCGGTACCACTGCGGATGTTCCCGGCGTCCGCCCTGCGACGCGACGATCACCACGTCGGCGCCGTCGCGCATGTAGAGCAGCGGCGTCACGAACACCTTCCCGGACTTCCGGCCGCGGTGCTCGAGCAGCATCGTCGGCACCGGTTTGCGGAAGCCCGCGCCGACGCGCCACTTGCCGCCGATCCGGCCACCGGTGCGCCGGTACACCCACACGTGCGCCTTGCCGACGTATTTGAAGATCTTCGGCAGCACCGGCGAGTCGAGCTGCTTGGGGCGCTCCTGCGGCGACATCAGGATTCAACCAGGTACTGCGCGGTGCTGCCGGACAGCGGCATCTCCGGCATGCCGAGCTTGCGGTGGTCCCAACTGCGCATCCGCTCGGGCACCACCCGCACCGCGATCCGGTTGTGCATCATCTGGTCGACGAACGGCTTCATGTCGTCGCTGTAAGGGCCGGTATACCGCTCCCAGACGCTGATCCCCACGCGCAGAAGCAGATCGGGATCGGAGTCGACGATCTCCGCGCGGCCGTCGATGGAGACTCCCCGCAGCGTGTTGTAGGTCAGACCGTCCTCGATCATCACCGTCACCGTCGGATCGCGGCGCAGGTTGACCGCCTTCTGCGATTTGGCCTTGGTCTCGAACCAGATCTCCCCGTCGAGCACCGCGTACCACATCGCCACCAGGTGCGGCCGGCCGCTGGGCAGCACCGTGGCCATCGTCGCGGTGCGGCTGTGGTCGATGAATTCGGCGATCTCGGCATCGGACATCACGATCTTCGCGCGTTCGTTCTTGCCCACGGTGTATGCCTATCAGGCCCGCGCGGCCGCCGTCACAGGAGTCCGCGTGTTCAGCGGGGCTCAGCGGTCGGCGAGTCGGCGGACCAGGGCCTCGAGTGCGGCGGCGGCGGTGGCCTCCACATGCCCGGCCTCCGCGTCGGTGACCGCCTCGACGCTGACACCGGCCGCGTCCGCGGTCTCCTCGACGGTCAACTCGGCGGCGTGCCGCGCGGCGTAGAGGCGTCGGCTCAGCGGCGCATCCGGTGCCTGCGCCGCCCGCATCATCAGGGTGTTGTACGTGCGGCGGATGTCGCGGAGCACGACGGCCACGTCCGGACGCCTGCACGTGCTGCCCGCGTTATGGGCCATCTTCTCCAGCCCGCGCAGATCGAACAGCAGCGCCGCGATGTAGTCGTCATACGCCGCATCGTCCTGGGACGGGGCCTTGTCGATCCGGGCCTTCACGTTGCCGAGCCCGATGTAGGCGGCGTCGACCATCACCGCCATCTGGACTGTGTCGGAGAGGATTTCGGTGCTCTCATCCTCCGGCGCCGGGCTACCGGCCCGCACCGCGGCGATGGCGCCAGGCGCCCAGTTGAGGTGCTCCTCGAGGCGGGCCCGCGCATCGTCGGAGGGCCACCGCCTGCCTGCCTCGAAGTCGGCCAGCGTCTGCTGGTCGACGACGCCGTCGGCCTCCAGCCGGCGCCTGGTGAATCCGAGTTCCTCGCGACGGTCCGCGACCGCCACCCCGGCGCGGGCGATGCCCACGTCGATGTCCACCGCGGTCCCGTCGTGACCGGCCGCACCGTCGACCGTCAGGGTGATCGTGGTGCCCTCGGCATGCCCCAACCGGGCGGTCACGGTGTCCCGGATCTCGACCGAATACACCTGCTCCCCGTCGACGAACACGCCGTTGGTGCTGCCGGCGTCGCTCATCACCCAGTGATCGCCGTCGACGGCGATCCGGGCATGCACGCGGGAGATCCGCGGATCGTCGAGACGGATCTGTGCCGGCAGTTCACGCCCGATCAGGATCGGCGCGTCGCCGGGCACGAGGGTGTACGGGATCTCCCCGCACCGGATCCGCAGGGCCGGAACGGGTTCGCCAACGCCCTGCACCATGGACCTCCCCCGCGATCACTTCGCTCTGGCGATGCTAACCAATCAGAGGACGCCGTAGGGCGCGGTCACCCACCGCACCGGGTCGACGGTGCGGAACGGTGCGATGCCCCGCGAATGCAGTCGGTTCCCGCTGGGGGGTGCGCCGAGCGCGGAGACGGCGAAGTACCGGTGCGGCATCCGCATGCCGGTCGACGGGTTCTCCACCGCGGCGACGATGGCCCCGCCGTGCAACCGGGTGAGCAGGCTGCGCACCTCTTCGTGCAGCAACTGCCCGTCGGACTCGTCGTAGTGCGGGGTGTCCGACGGATCCCGCAGATAGGCCGCCCCGGCGTTGGACATGATCAGGCTCCATTCCGAGCCCTCGACGTCCCGCAGCACCCGCAGCGCGTCGAACTTCGACACGATCACGGCGAGCTTGGGCTGGGCCCCGCCGACGGCGTGCAGCACGTTGTTCAGCACCGCGCGCGGATCACCGCCGCTGAACGCCTGCGCCGGCAGCAGGTCGTGCAGTTGGTCGCGAATCCCCTTGATACGCAACGGGTCGAACATGAAGAACACCGCATCGGCGTTGGCGAAGAACCGGAACGGCGGGGTGTGCAGATCGCCGGACTCCAGATCCTCCCCCGCGACGTCACGCAACACCAGGTAGCGCCGCACACCGTGCCACACCCCGATGCCGTAGATGAGCGGCTCACGCTGGTGCGACGCCTGCGTCTGCACGGTCGGGGTGGGCGGTACCAGACCACGCTGAATGTACAGCGGCGTCTCGTAGTTCATCGTGTAGGCCACCGCCGTCGCACGGGTGGCCGGCTGCATGGACACCCCCAGGTGTTCGCAGAGCAACTCGAGTTGTTTGACGAGCACACCGATGTAGAGGCTCTTGCCCGTGGCGCGGGCGCCGGCCATTGCGATGCAGACGGCGTGGCCGTTCCTCCAGTCGTCGGGAAGCATGAAGTGGCAGACCGGGCAGATCTCCACCGCCGGACCCTGCAGCGCCTGACTGGCTTCCGTCAGCGGCGGCGGCGGTCCGGTGTAGCCGGGCGGGCGGGCCCAGGTGTAGAGCGCCCCCGAGTCGGCGGGCGCACCGAGGTAGGACGACGCGAGGTCGTCTCGGTAGCGGGTCCCCCCGGCCTGCGGAGGAAGCGTCCACAGGTACTGGTTCGGGTCCAGTACCGAGAAGCACCGCGGGCATTTCGTCACGTCAACGGCTCCAGCGGGTTCGGGCGATCGGCGCGGTCGGCGCCTCCGGTCGGCGGGCCAGCAGTCTCCCCACCGTCTTGCGATGCCGTCGGCCGGCGCCGTCGGCCGGCTCGTCGGTGAATGCGGCCATGGCGGCGGCGATCACGCCGACGTCGATGGATTCGGGTCGGCGGGTGGCCATGACATGTCGCGCGGCCCGCCAGATCAGCTCTTCGATCCCGTCCGTGACCGCCACGGGGTCGTCGCCGTTGTGCGCGAAGCGCAGGGCGGCCACCGCGAGCACCGACACGGCGTCGAGGACGTGGCCGTCGAGTAGCGCGGCGAGCTGCCCGAAGGCGTCGACGGTCACCTGCGGGTCGGCGGTCAGGATCGCGCTCGACGGCGGATAGGGCTGTCCGGACGCGAGCGCGATCGCCGCGAACGTCACCAGGCGCACGGCGAAATCGTGGTGGGCGGTTGTCGTCCCGACCGTCTCCAGGGCCGTCTCCCACAGCGGCGCGTAGGCGGTCTGGTGGCTGGCGGCGAAGCCCTGTTCGATCCAGGCTCTCGGATCGACGATGCGCACCGCCGCGCAGGCCACCGCGACGTCGTCGTTGTTGGCCCGAAGCACCGTCTGGGCCAACCGGTCCAGCTCCGCCGACGGCGGAGCACCGACCAGCGTGCGGACCGCCGCTGCACCGGGCAGGGCGGAATCGCCGACGGCGGCGAGCAATTCGTCAGGATGCCACACCGAGCTGCCCGCGACCTCCTCGAAGCGGTCGGAGCCGGTGACCCGCAACCACCACAGACCAGCCCAGCGGTCGGCCTGGTCACGGGCGCCGCGCGCGACGGTCCGCACCCCGCGCAGCGCCGCCCTTGTCCACATCGGATCCCACGGCTCGGCTTCCCGCAGATCCTGCGGCGCCGGGGCCCGGACGCCGTCGGCCAGCCAGTCCAAGACATCGGCGTCGACCGCGGGGGTGTCGCCGGTATCCCGCAGCAGCGCCGCCGCCAGCGCCAGCCGGGTCGGTGCACCGACGCCCTCGCGCAACTCATTCAGCAGAGCCGGGGTCGCCTCGGGATCCATCAGGGCCGGAACCACCTCGACACGCAGGGCGGTGGCCACCCGGTCGTCGTCGATCCCCGACCCCAGCAGCAGATCGGCCAACCGCGCCACCCGGTAGGCGCCGCCGGTGCTCGCCGCGGCCAGGGCGGGTCCGATGGCCTCGCCCAGTTCCCTCGGCGGCGGGTGAGCGTCGGGCCCCCGTTCGCGGACGGGGATCCGGCCCGGCCGGCTCAACCATTCCTCGTCGGCCACCGCGCGGCACAGGTAGGTCAGATCGGCCAGGTCGGCGGCGGGCCCGCCGTCGTTGTCCTGCACGGCTTTCCACGCGTCGGCGGTGCTGGTGCCCAGCGCGGCGCGCATCACGTCGGCCACGGTGCGGGCCACCACCGAGTCACTCGCGGCGCGCGGCGAATGCGCGGCGATCACGGCGTGCGCCTCGGCGAGCGCGTCGGCGAACTCGTCGCGGTGCGCCACCGACATCGCCAGTGGCCAGGCCGGATGCAGGCCCGTGTCGGCCACCTGGGCGGCGTGGTGGTCGATGTCGTCGAGGACGGACCGCGCCGAGCCGGCGTCGAGCAGCACCACCTGCGCCATCGCCGACCACGGTGTGACGGTGATGGGCCGCCCGTCGGCGGTGCGGTGCGGTTCGTGGTCGAGTTCGCCCAGCGACAGCGTCGTGTGCTCACTGATCGCGACGACGTCGTCGGGGACGAATTCGAGGTCTTCGACGGGCACCGCGGTCAGGTGCTGCCTGCTCTGCCGGGCCAGGGTCAGTTGGTCGGCCCTGTCGAATGTCGAGAAATGCAGGCGCGCAGCGGTTCCCGATGACATCAGGAAGCTGACCAGCCCGATCCACTGGGCGGCCGAATCCGCCGAGTCCACGCCGAGCACCACCGGGGGCCCACCGTCGAGCGCAGCGGCAACCGCGTCGAGCAGCCCGAACAACGTCGCCAGCCGCCAGGCGCCGGGGTCAAGCACGAACTGCACGACGCTGTCCTTGGTCACCACGCGCCCCGGCGAGGGTGGCTCCTTCGGCAACGCGGCGGCGCTCACCGCGTGCGGACCGTACGGACACAGCCAGCCCTCGGACCGCCACCACTGGATGGGACGGTCGGACCGCTCCCCCGCCGCACGGTCGAGAAGTGCGTGGGCGAACACGTTTCCGGGCCTGCCGGTGCTGTCGGACCCGGCGGGCACGGTGTGCCAGTATCCCGCGCGGCCTCGGTCGAGCGTGCCGTAGGCGAGCCGGCGCGGGCCGCGGTCGAGCTGTTCCGGTGTCGGATATGCGGGCAGCGGGTGGGCGGGCCGGAAGACGGTGCGCACCCCGGACGTCAGGGCGTGCACCTCGTCGTGGGACAGCTCGGCCGAGGTCTCCTTCACCTGCCAGCCGCCCATGTGCGCGGCGGTGTCGAACGAGGTGTAGCTGAGCTGTCCGTAGCGGCCGATCATGTGGCCGCCGGGGTCAGCCGCAGATGCTCCACCGGCGGGTCGAGCAGCGCGATCAGCCGCAGGCTGGCGGGCGACGGGGTGCTGACGAACAAGCGGATCCAGCCCTGCCGGTTCCGGACGTTGGCGGCCCACAGTTCGCTGCCCCCGGTCGTGGTGAGCTGTGACCACCGCAGTTCCTTGGCCGGCGGGGCGGCGAGCCGGCCCTGATCGTCGAGCGGGGCGACGTCGACGAGTTCACCGTCGTGCACGCTCAACGGGATGCGGTGCGGGTTGTTGACCAACACGAACGCCGGTGAGCCGGGGAGGTCGTATTCGGAGCGCACCGCGATGGTGGCGGTGAACGGCCGCCCCTCGGCGTCGCGGCCGACACGCACCGCGTACTGCAGCCGCAGCAGTCCCTGGTAGTCGACGCTGACGATGGCGCCCATGACGCGGCGCCCGCCGGTGAACGCGATCGGAGCCAGGTGCAGCGAGCAGCCGTGTACCGGCAGTTGACCCGAAAGCTGCAGCCCGCCGTACTTCTCGTACTCCTCGAGCGTGATCTCGTAGGTCTGCCCGGTGAGCCCGTTGCGCGGATCGTGTCCCCGCGCCGCCAGGTAGACGACGACGGAGGCGGCACCGTCGGGCCACTCGAAGGTGAGCACCTGCTTGTTGCAGTACTCCGTCAGTTCGATGTCGCGGATCGCCCCGGTCCGCACGGTGGAGAAGGTCTTGCCCAGCATGGCGCGGCCACCGATGAGGGTCACCGGGGTGAAGTAGGCGCGGCTCCATTGGTCCGGCCACGCCACGCCGGGCATCGCGGCGCGGACCCGCCCGTCCTCGACACGCTCTTCGGTGATCGGTTGCGCCAGGCGCAGTTCCGCAGGCAGGCCGACCTGATCGAGTGCGTCCTCGGGTAGCTCGTCGGCCTCGGCGCCCGCGCTCGGACCGGTGGGTGTGCGGTAGACGACCACGCGTCCGCCAGGCGGCGTGGTCCACGCGAGGTCGAGCACGGTGGCGTCCGCGGTGCTGCCGGTGATCGCGAGATCCGTGACCGGCGCCAGCACCGCCGACACGTCCACACCGGCTTCCGCGGCCTCCGATAGTCGCAGCACCCCGCCGACGGGCGCAGCGCAGCGCACACGGTAGACGTAGCGGTACCCGCGTTCGACGTCGATGTCGACGAACCCGGCGAGGTTGTCCTGCCCGGCGAGGATGCGGTACTGCGGCCCGTCGCGGTGCGCCTCGCCGACGGGCATCCGGTACACGTGGACCGCGTCGACGCCGGGCGGCACGGTGTACCGGCCGATCACCCGGCCCGAGTCCTCCTGCAGCGTGAGGTCGGTGATCCGGCCGATCAGCACGCCGCCGGCGTGCAGGATCGGTTGCGCCGCCAGTGCCTCCGGGCGGGTGGCGCCGACGTTCGCCCACACCTGGAAGTGGCGCACCGCGGCGACCGGCGGCCGGTCGTCGGTCACGGACGTCGCGGTGGTCACCGCCAGTGGGTCGGCGGTGTCGGGCGACCGGGGCGGGGTGTCCTCGCCGCTCACCACGCGGTAGACGACGGCCTGGTCGGTGGTGTCGATCGCCGGCCACCGCAGCTCGAGGGTCCCGGTGTCGCGGCGGCGGTGCAGTGTGACGCCGTGCGCAGGTGTGGCCGGGGCGTCTGCCGCGTACGGGGCGAAATGCTCGCTCGGCGGGCCGGATTCGTACAACGGATCGAACTGGGGCCGCTCCGCGGCGGCCTCCTCGGGGTCGCTCCCGCGGTGGCGGCCCGTCGGGCCGTCCTCGGCGGCGGTCGTCTCGGCGCCGGTGGGGCCGGGCAGTTCGGCCAGGACTCGTGCCATGTCCTCGGCGTGCTCGGACACCGAACCGGGGAGCATGGCCCGGATCTGCTCGACGTCGGTGCGCCCGGACCGTAGCACCAGGCGCAGGTGGGCCTCCTTGAAGCTGCGGGCCGACACCGCGCCGGTGTCGATGAGCCGTTGACGCCATTCGAGCAGCGCGCCGAGCCGCGGATCGTCGTCCGCCTGCGGGTGTTCGGTCACCTCCGCGACACCGCCCGGGTGCCCGGGCACGCCAAGGGACCTCTCGCCACGACGCCACCCCCGCTTGTGTGCATTGCGTCAGATTCCACCACCACGGACAGCAAATTATCCACCGATACGGTGAAAGACGGCGCGGTGGACGCCGTCCATCCCGGGCACTTTCCGTATCCGCGGCTGTAGATTGCGATGTGGACCGCATACGCGGTTGCTAGCATGCGCACATGCCGACCATCCGGGTGCGCCAGGCCGCCGACCTGCTGGGCGTCAGCGACGACACCGTCCGGCGGTGGATCGATGACGGCAGCCTGGCCGCGTCGACCGACGCGTCCGGCCGCAAGGTCGTGGACGGAGCCGAACTCGCCGCGTTCGCCCGCAGGAACGCCGCCATGGCACCCAAGGATCCGCTCGGCACACCCAGCTCGGCCCGCAACCGGTTCGCCGGTCTGGTCACCGACGTGGTCAGCGACACCGTCATGTCGCAGGTCGAGATGCAGTGCGGCCCCTTCACGGTGGTGTCGCTGATGAGCACCGACGCCGTGCGCGAACTGGGGCTCGAACCCGGCAGCGTGGCGGTCGCCGTCGTCAAGGCCACCACGGTCATCGTCGAGTCGCCGGGTCAGCCGTGAGGCGGACCCTCCTCGCCGTCGTCGTGGCCGTCACGCTCAGTGGATGTGGGGCACAACAGGATTCGTCGACGCTCACGGTCTTCGCCGCGGCGTCACTACGAGCGTCGTTAACCGAGATCGGCGAACGGTTCCAGCGCGACCACCCTGGGATGAGCGTCGAGTTCTCGTTCGCCGGATCGTCGGATCTGGTCACCCAGCTCACCCAGGGCGCCTACGCCGACGTCTTCGCCGCCGCCGACACCCGGACCATGGACAGGGCGGCCGAGGCGGGACTCCTCGACGGCGCGCCGGTCGCGTTCGCCGCCAACACCCTGACCATCGCCGTCGCGCCGGGCAATCCGAAGGGCATCCGCTCACTGCGCGACCTCACCGCACCCGGGATCAGCGTGGTGCTCTGCGCCCCGCAGGTGCCGTGCGGCGCCGCCGCCACCGCCGTCCAGCGGGCGGCCGGCGTGACGGTGCAGCCGGTGAGCGAGGAGTCGTCGGTGACCGACGTCCTCAACAAGGTGACCAGCGGTCAGGCCGATGCCGGGCTGGTGTACGTCACCGATGCCCGCGACGCCGGGGACCGGGTGACCGCGGTCGATTTCCCCGAGGCCGCACAGGCGGTCAACACCTATCCGATCGCGGTGCTGACGGAGTCGCGGAACGTCGAGGACGCGCGCGAGTTCGTGGCGGCGGTCAGCGCACCAGCCGGACGAGACGTGCTGCGCGGCAACGGCTTCACGGTGCCGTGAACTACCCCATCGCGGCCTTGGCCGCCTCGGCCATCAACCGCACCGCCTCGCTGCGGGTGAGCGAGCCCAGCATCTGGGTGGCGGCGCGCAGATCCTCGCCGACGATCCAGGTCGGCCCGTTGGCGAGATTGTCGAACGCTTCGGCCACCACGTCCGTCACCGCAACGGCGCCGGACGGCGTCTCCTCCGTCGACGCGATCTGACCGCGACGGTGTTCCAGGGTCCGCAGTGCGGGGGTGTCGGTCTTGCCGAGGATCAGGCCGAGCACGTCGACGCCCTTCTCGTGCAGTTCGGCCCACAGGGCTTCGGCGAACACCATGTCGAACGCCTTGGTGGCGGCGTAGGTCACCATGTTCGGTCCGCCGGCCAATCCGGCGCCCGACCCGAAGACGACGATGCCGCCGCGTCCGCGGCCGACCATCGCGGGCGCGAAGTGGTGGCACAGCCGCATCGGTGCCACACAGTTGCGTTGCACCAGCGCGTCGGCGGCCTCGACGGGCTGGTCGAGGAACGGTTCGAAGGCCGGGTCGGCGCCCGCGCAGCACACCAGGAAGCCGACCTCGAGGTCGGCGGTGGCCTCGGCGATGGCCGCGGTCGCCCCGGGGTCGGTGAGATCGACCGCCAGCGTGCGGGTCTCGACACCCGTGCGATCGCGGATGCCCGCGGCGACCTCGTCGAGAACGGTCTGCCTGCGGGCCACCAGCACCACGTTGACGCCGTTCTCCGCGATCCGCTCGGCGAAGGCGGCGCCCACCCCGTCGGACGCGCCGGCCACCACCGCCCACGGACCGTATCTCTGCGGGAAGGTCATGACGGATCCCCGACGGTGCTCACGCGCACGGTGGTGAACCTGCGCCGCGCGATGCGCCACCCGGCCGGGGTGCGCACCAGGTCGTCGTCGTAGAAGCCGACCGCGTTGACGCCGGATGCGTTGTCCGCGGCGAAGATCAGCGCGTCGACATACGTTCGGGCGTGCGCGCTGTCTCCCTCGACGTCGACGGCGACATTGGTCAAGCGGTGCAGTGTGTGGCCGGCCATGGCGTGGGCCTGATCCATGAACCCGGTGACCGCGTCCACGCCGTCGAAGCTGCCGATGTCGCCGTAGTCGAGTGCGCAGTCGTCGGTGAACACCGTCCGGAACAGCGGCCAGTCGCGACGGTCGATGCCGGTGGCGTAGCGGACCAGGACGTCGGTGATGTCTGCGCGGTCTTCATAGGCGCTCATACGTTGTCTCCGTTCGGATGCACGACGATCCGGGGTGGACCGTCGGATCGGCGGGCCGCGTCCAGGGCGTCCGGCACCCCCTCCAGGGTGATCACCCGACCGACGCTGGGCAAGGGGTCCAGCCGCCCGGACGCGATCGCGTCGAGCGTGCCGTACCAGTCCTGCGGCATGGGTCCGCCCCCGAACTGGATGGTCACCCCCTGCCGGGTGGCACTGGTGATGTCGAGGGTGTCACCGGTGTACCAGCCTCCGGCGCAGTAGATCCGGGTGCCCATGTCCGACGATTCGACGAGCCGCTGGATGAGCCCCGAGGCGCCGACGCATTCGAACACCACCGCCGGGCCCCACAGGTTGCGCTCGGCACGCACCTCTCGCCACACGTCGAACGGGGACCGCTCCGCGGGGTCGACCAGGATGTGGGCGCCGAACGCGTCGCGGGCCAGCTCCCGCCGGTCGGCGCGGTAGTCCGAGACGATGACCGGCGACACGCCGCGGGCGGTGAGTGCCGCCACCGCGGACAGGCCGATCGCCCCGGCGCCGATCACGATGGGGATCTCGCCGGATTCGATCCGGGCGGCGCGAACGTAGAACTCGCCGACCGCAAAGGCATCGGTCAGGGCCACGGCATCGTGGGAGGCCTCACCCGGCACCGCTCTGGCGATCGCCTCGGCCACCACGACCCGTTCGGCGAAGCTGCCCTGGGCGTCGGGGTGCTGACCGATGATGCGGGCGCCGTCCGCGCCGCCGTTGACCAGCCGGATCGGGATGGAGGTGACGCGGGTGCCGAGCGGGAAGGCGTCCGAGCACCCCGGACCGTGTCCGATGACCTCGCCGACGAATTCGTGGCCGAGCACGATGTCGCGGTCCTCGTCGTAGAGCGACCGCCCGGTGGGGTCGTGGCGGCTGAGGTCGGGATGATCCATGAAGTGCACATCCGACGCGCAGATCGCGGTGCTCAGCGTCTCGAGCAGGAGTTCCCCCGGGCCCGGCACCGGATCGGCCGTCTCCCGCACGCTCAGTTCACCGTTTCTCAGGACCACGGCTCTCATGACGGCTCGTACCTCAGCATCGTGACGTCGTGTTCGGGATGGTCGCAGAACACCGGGCGCACCCGCATCCCGATCCGGATGTCCTCCGGGGCGACGTTGACCAACTCGGTCGAGAACCGCGGTCCCTCATCCCATTCCACGATCGCGGTCAGCAACGGGACGGCATCGGCGAAGTGCGGCCCGACCGGTCTCCTGGCGACGGTGTACGAGTACAGGGTGCCGAGCCCGGAGATCTCCCGCCACTCGAGGTCGTCGGCCAGCGTCCCGGGCGCCCGCACCCGCGGATAGAACACGTACGCATCCGACGACGGCGAGTACTGGATGCGGATCTTGTGCTGGGCCAATGCATCCCAGAAGGGCGCCGTCGTCGGTGTCTTGACGGGCATGGGCCGTTCGAACGTGGTCATCGGGTCAGTCACCTTCCAGGATCAGCGTGGTCTGCTCGGACAGGATGCCGCCGTTGCCCGAGACGAACGCCCGGTTGCAGTCGGCCACCTGCGCGGCGCCGGCGCGGCCCATGATCTGGCGGGTGGCGTCGCACACGTGGTGCATACCGCCGGCGAGTCCGGCCTGTCCGAAACCGAGTTGCCCGCCTGCGGTGTTGAGCGGGAAGTCGCCGCGGAAGGTGAGGTCGTGATCGCTGACGAACGCCATCCCCTTGCCCTTCTCGCAGAACCCGGCGTCTTCGAGGCTGAGCAACACGGTGATGGTGTAGCAGTCGTAGATCGACACCATGTCCATGTCGGCGCGGTCGAGGGCCGTCATCGCGAACGCGGTGTCGGCCGCCTTGGTGATCGGGGTCTGCAGCAGATCCTTCGCGTACGTCGGCGTCTTGAACGGCACGTGCTCCCCGAAACCCTTGATCCACACCGGGCGGCGCCGGGCCCGTCTGGCCATGTCGGCGCTCGCCACCACGACCGCGGCCCCGCCGACGCACGGCATGACGATCTCGAGCATGTGCAGCGGATCAGCGATCACGGGGCTGGCGAGGACGTCTTCGATGCGCAGGGGCGTGTCCTTCCAGATCGCGCCCTCGGTGTGGTTGGCGTTGACCCGCTGGTCGACCACGATCTTGGCCATCGCCCGCTCGTCATAGCCGTGGACCGCCGCATACCGCTGGGCGACCTGACCGTAGGGACCGTTCTGGCCGAGGTTGCCGTAGGGTATCTCGAATTCGGCTTGCGGAGAACCGAACTGGTTGCTCGACGAGCCGAAGAACATCGCGTCGACCAGGGGCGCCGGCTTCTTCTCCGACGTCGGGGTCAGATACCGGGCGGGCAGTGCGCACAGCACCACATCGCACAGCCCCAGCTCGATGGCCGCGGCCGCCCGCCAGACCATCCCGGCGGCGCTGGCTCCGCCGAGGTCGAGGATCTCGGCGAAGTTCGCGTCCACTCCGAGGTACTCGGCCACGGTGGACGGGACGAAGATCTCGGACTCGCCGATGTGTGAGGTGACGATGCCGTTCACCGATTCGGCGGGCAGACCCGCGTCCTCGAGGGCCGCGGCGCCGAGTTCCGCCCACTGTTCCAAGAGGAACGGTGCCGGGCCGGCCTTGTTCAGCCGTTCCGGAGGCAGTTCGACGTATCCGACGATGGCTGCGTCACCGCGTAAACCCATGTGTCATCTCCTCATCAGCGTCATGCGCGCGGCAGGCCCATCACCATCTGCGCGATGATGTTGAGCTGGATCTCCCGGGTGCCGCCGCCGACGAGTTCGGCGGGCAGGTGCAGGTACGGCTGCACCACCGGGGGTTCGGTGTCCTCCACGAGCGCGGTCTCCCCGGTCAACTGGAGGGTGGCTTCGAACGTGCGGCGCAGCATCGCCGCGGTGGCCACCTTGGCGATGCTCGACGCCGGACCGGCATGCTGGCCGTCGAGCAGGCGCAGTGTCTCGCGCACACCGAGCGCCTTGATGGACCCGGAGTACGCGTCGATCTCGCCGAGCGTCATCAGCGCCGCGTCCTGGTCGGGTCCGGGCGTGCGGGCCATGACGCGCAGCGCCACGGCGCGATCGTTGTGGACGTAATTGCCGATGGCCACGCGCTCCTGGGCCATCGTGGCGATCGCCAGACCCCACCCGCCGGTGGGTTCGCCCAGCAGCATCTCGTCGGGGACGAACACGTCGGTCAGGAACACCTCGTTGAAGTGCGCATCCCCGGTGGCCTGCCGGATCGGCTGCACCTCGACGCCTTCGGTGCCCATGTCGACGATGAAGTAGCCGATACCGCGGTGCTTACGGGCGTCGGGATCGGTGCGCGCCAGCAGCGCGCCGAAGTGCGCGTGGTGCGCCGACGACGTCCAGATTTTGTGGCCGTTGACCTTCCAGCCGCCGTCGACCTTGACCGCGCGGGTGGTCAGCGACGCGAGGTCGGATCCGGCCGACGGCTCGCTGAACAGCTGGCACCAGGCCAGCTCGCCGCGCAGGGTCGGTGGGATGAGCCGTTCGCGGACCGCCGGATCCGCGGCGCTGATCAACGACGGGACGATCCATTCGGCGATGCCGAGCGACGGCCGCACGAGGTCCGGTCGGGCCGCGAACTCCTCGTCGACGATCAGCTGCTGCAGTGGTGTGGCGTCCAGTCCCCACGGCGCCGGATAGTGCGGGGCCACCAGCCCGGCCTCCGCGATGGCGGTGCGCTGCGCACCCGACGCGAACTGGTCGTAGTCCCCCTGTGCCCGCGGACCGTCGTTGGGCAGGCTCTTCGCGCGGTCGAGGACGTCGCGGACACGCGCCCGGAACCCGGGGTCGGCGTCACCCAGGCGCACGGTGACATCCCTGGCGGTGGTGCGGGTGAGCTCGCCGAGCCGTCGTCTCCACCGGGTGGCCGGGCCGAGGGAGGCGGCCAGCGCCGTCGCCCGCCGCCAGTAGAGGTGCAGGTCGTGCTCCCAGGTGAACCCGATGGCCCCGAACATCGTCAGGGTGTCGAGGACCAGTTCGGGTGCGGGTGAGGCGGCCATCAGCACCGCGGTCGCGGCGGCGATCGCATGCTGTTCGCCTGATTCGTCCGCCGACCTCACCGCGTCCCATGCGGCGGCGGTGGCCAGTTCACTGCTGATCAGCAGGTCCGCGGCGCGGTGCTGCAGCGCCTGGAAGGCGCCGATCGGTTTCCCGAATTGTTCGCGGGTGCGCAGATGGTCGGTGACGGCATCGACGCACCACCGGATGGCGCCCGCCGCCGCGCACGACGTCAGCGCCGCGACGACGCTTCGGGCCCGATCGGCGTCGATCCCGGTGAGCCGATCGGCGGTCGGAACGCGATGTCCGTCGAACCGGACGCGTGCCGCGTCGGTGGTGAGGTCGGTCCCCCGCTCGTATTCGGTGGCCAGGTCGTCGGTGGCGGCGACGAACCACAGCAGACCGCCGTCCCCGGTGTGCGCGGCGGCCAGTACCAGCCGTGCTGCGCCCAGCCCGAGAACCACCGGCGAGACGCCGGTGACCTGCCACCCGTCGGATGTCGCCACGGCCTGCAGCGCTCCGGTGGCGGGCAGGACGACGGCGGCGGTCGCGCCGCCGGCGAGGTCGCGCAACAGCGACTCGGATGCCGCGCCGGTGTCGGCGAGGAGACCGACGGCGCCCGCGCCGACCGTCGAGAGCAGCGGGCCGGGCAGCAGGGCCTGTGCGGCCGCTTCGATCACACAGGCGGTGTCGACCAGGTCGCCGCCCTGTCCGCCGAGGTGGTCCGGCAGGTGCACCGCGTGAAATCCCGCCGCCACCAGGTCATCCCACCAGGTCGGGACGGTGCCTGCGGCCAGGTCGCCGAACGCCTCTCGCGTCTTCTCGACCGGTGCGTGGCGCGCCGCGAACTCGCGGACGGCGTCGGACAGCGCGCGTTGTTCGGGCGTGAGGGCGATCGGCATCAGCGGCGGTCCTCGGCGGGTTCGCGACGGGTGCCCACGAAGAATTCCGCGGCCTCGGCCAGCGCCTCCGCCGTGGGCGCCGGGCGCCAGCCGAGTTCGCGTTCGGCCTTCGCATGGTCCATCGGCGACATGATGTGCATGAGTCGGATGGTCAGCGGAGTCAGCCGGGTGTCGCGGCGACGCAGGCGGGCGAGCCACGCGCTGGGCACGGCCGCCGCGGCCAGCACACCGATCGGGACGCCGCGGCCCGGCGGCGTCACATCGACCGCGGCGCAGGCGGTTCGATAGATCTCGCGGGCGGTCATGAAACTCTCGGAGACGATGTAGCGCTCCCCCGGCCGTCCGCGCTCCCCCGCGAGCACCAGCGCCTCGGCGGCGTCGCGCACCCCGACCACCTCGGCCTGGGCGCCGTCGATGTAGAACGGCAGCTTGCCGCGCACCGCTGCGGCGACGAGTCCGCCGTGAGGCGTCGGCAGCCAGTCGCCGGCGCCGTAGGTGTTGGACACGCACATCGCCACAGCGGGCACGGCCCGTTCGCGGTGGTACCGCAGCACGAGATTCTCGGCGGCGACGCGGGTCCGGACGTATTCGCCCGCGCGGTCGAGCCAGTTGTGTGAGAGCTCCTCGGTGGCCAGACCGGTGTCCGTGCGGCCGATCGTGGCGATCGAGCTGGTGAACACGAACCGGTGCAGGTCGGCGGCGGCGACGATGTCCAGCACTCGGCGCAGCCCCTCGACATTGGTACGCCACAGCGGGGCGGGATCCTGCAGCCAGGCGCGCGCGTCGACCACGCAGTAGTAGACGACGTCACAACCCGCCACCGCGGCGCGCACGGCATCGTCGTCGAAGATGTCGCCGTAGTGCCGTTCGACCGGGAGTCCGTCGATGCCACGGGTGGCGCTGGTGTGGCGGAGAAACACCCGCACGTCGTCGCCACGGTCCACCAACCGGCGCGTGACGTGAGAGCCCAGGAAACCGCTGGCTCCGATGACGAGCTTCTTTCCCACGGGTCTCCAAGCGTTCGAGACGAGACGGTTCGTCTCGTCTGTGGCAGACTACGGGGCGATGTCCCAGCCCGCAATGCCCGACCGGCTGACCGCTGCGCCACGGCGGCGCAGCGAGAAGTCGCGCGTCGCGATCGTCGCCGCGACGCGTGAACTGCTGTTGGAGCGAGGGTTCGAAGGGCTGAGCATCGAGGCGGTGGCAGCCCGGGCCGGGGTGGGCAAGCAGACGATCTACCGCTGGTGGCCTAGTCGGCCCGCCCTGGTCGCCGACGTCCTGCTCGAGGATGCCCACGAAATACTGCTGCCGGTACGGGACAGTGGCGACCTGGTGGCCGATGTGGTCACGTGGATCGGGAAGCTGGCTGCGACGCTGACCAGCCCGCGTGGCAACGCGATGCTGCGGATCCTCACCGTCGCGTCGATGGAGCACGAGGACACCGCGGCACGTCTCCGCGCGGGGTTGGGCGACCCGCTGCACGCGTCGGTGCGTGACCGGTTGCTGGCGGCCGGGGTGGACGCGCCCACCGCGGAGCCCGCGGCCGAGGCGATCGTGGGCGGCGTGGTGTATGCGATTCAGCGCGAAGGTTGTTCGTATTCGAAGGCCCGCGCGCAGCGGACCGCCCGGTTGATCGTCGAGCACCTGGTGAGCTGAAAGGGGCCGGGTCGTCGCCGACCCGGCCCCTCATCTGCTGTCTGACAGGGCTATCCGATGCAGCCCACGCCGGGGATACATCCTTCGACGCCGCCGGGGCCCGCCGAACCGCTGGGCCCACCGGGGATCGCCGCGGTCACGCCGCCGGGGCCCGCGGTCCCGCTCGGTCCGCCGGGGATGGAACCGCTCGCGCCTTCGGGGCCTGCCGTACCGGCCGGGCCACCGGGGATCGCACCGCTGGCACCCTCAGGACCGGCGACACCGCCCGGGCCACCCGGGATCACGCCCGCGGCGCCCTCGGGACTCGCGACGCCGCCCGGGCCAACCGGGATCGCGGCGCACGCGGTGCCGTCGGCGGCCACGCACGGCGGGGGCTCGGCGACGAAGTTCCCGGTGGTTCCGAATGCGGCGGGAGCCAGCGCGATGGCACTCGCGGCAACGCCTGCGAACAACGCCGGGGCAGCGACCTTACTCACTGTGTTTCGCTTGTTGTTTCGCATGTCTAAGCCATTGCCGTGGTTTTTGATCTTCAAACCACCCCCGTTCGTGACGGATTCGTTCGCGGCCCACCGTTTAATCCCGACGCACTGCGGTTACGTGCCCCGGTGAGTAGAGGCGGCGTGGAACTGATGGAGTACGCGAGAGTGACTGACTGGCCGACGCAACCGATCCCCGCGATCGGACGCCCTGCCGAACTCACGGCCAGCCAGGTGCCCGGCAGCGCGGTCGCCGGGCGCTACCGGCTACTGGTGTGCCACGGCATCTCCGGGGTGCTCGAATTCTGGCAGGCCGTCGACGTGGCCGCCGGTCGTGCGGTCGCGTTGACGCTGGTGGATCCCCACTCGACGCTTCCCGTCGAGTGGGTCAACGAAATCCTATCGCTCACCGTTCGACTGCGCGGGGTCGACGCACCCGGGATCGCGACCATCCTCGACGTCTTCCACACCGGGCAGTGCGGTGTGGTCGTGGCCGACTGGGTGGCCGGCGGCAGCCTGCGTGAAGTGGCCGACACCGACCCATCGCCGGTCGCCGCCGCAGCGGCGCTGGAGACGCTCGCCATGGCCGCCGAGACGGCACACCGCGCCGGGATGCACCTCAGCCTCGACCATCCGGCGCGGATTCGAGTCAGTTCCGAGGGCCACGCCGTGCTGGCATTCCCTGCGACCCTCGCCGACGGGACGCCGCAGCGTGACCTGCGCGGTATCGGGGCCTGCCTGTACGCGCTGCTCGCGAAGTGCTGGCCCGGCGATGTCGCTACTCCGGGATTCGCTGCGCTGCAGCGCGATTCGGCGGGCCAGCCGGTCGAGCTCGCGCAGCTGCGGCCGGGTACGCCGTTCCTGGTGTCGACGACGGCCGCCGGGCTGGTCCGCCCCGAACCCGGGATCACCAGCGCCGCGACCCTGTCGACGATGCTGCGACAGGCGGCGCGTGACGGCCGCGCCGACGACGCCGACATCCGCGTGCTGCCGCCGCTGGAGCCACCGCCGCCCGGCGTCTATGCGGCGTTCCGCAACTTCGGTCCGGAGGACCAGAAGCAGGAGGCGCGCAAGGGCATCCTGCGGGCGACCATCGGCGCTGCCGCGGCCGTCGTCACTGTGGGCGTGGTGATGCTGGGCTCGAACGTCAACGAGATGTTGCAGGCACCCCAAGAGTCCGCGGCCATGGACCCCGATCAGCTTGGGCTGCAGAACGATCCGACCCCGGTTGCTCCGGTGCCGAAGGCGCCGGAGGAAACGACCAAGGCAGCCGCCGCGGATGCGCCGGTCAAGCCGGTCAAAGCCGAGGTGTTCTCGACCGACGGCAGGCCCGACAATCCCGACGATGCGGGACGGGTGATCGACGGTGACGCGTCCACGGCCTGGTCAACGGACCGGTACTACGACGCCGACCCGTTCCCGAAGTTCAAGGAGGGGCTCGGTCTGATGCTCGAGTTGCCGGCGCCGACGACGCTCGGATCGGTCACCGTGGACCTCGGTAGCACCGGTACGGTCGTCCAGGTTCGGTCGGCGGCCAGCCAGACCCCATCCGCGCTCGGTGACACCCGCGAGATCAGCGCACCCACGCCAATGCAGCCCGGCCGCAACACCATTGCGGTACGTAGCCGCGAACCGGTCAAGCATGTGCTGGTCTGGGTGAGCACCCTGGGTCAGACCGACGGGAACAGCCAGGGCGCCATCTCCGAGATCACGCTGCTACCGCCCGCACCGCCGGCGTGATCGGCAGCTGCGGGGTCTGACCATCGCCCCCCCCCGGCGCTAATTGGTGGTGGGTGGTGGGGGCTCGTATGGGGTGTACCACCACCAGTCGGCGCGTTCGCCGGATGGCCCGCGGTAGGCCGGCACGGTGGGCGGGGGCCGATTGGGTGGGCGCGCGAGGGAGCCGTTGTGCAGTGCTCGGCCGGTGCCGTCGGTGACGGTGAGCTCCGATGCGGGTCCGGTGATGGTGATTACGCCGCGGTGGTGCAGCCGGTGATGGTAGGGGCATAGCAGCACGAGGTTGTCCAGGTCGGTGGGCCCGCCGTCTTCCCAGTGTTGGAGGTGGTGGGCGTGCAACCCGCGGGTGGCCCCACAACCCGGCACGACGCAGGTGCGGTCGCGGTGCTCGAGGGCGCGGCGCAGTTGGCGGTTGATCAGCCGGGTGGTGCGCCCGGCGCCGATTGGCTGGCCGTCGCGTTCGAACCACACCTCGCAGGTGGCGTCACAGGTCAGGTACTGCCGGTCGGCATCCGACAGCAACGGTCCCAGATGCAAGGCGGCGATGCGGTCGTTGATGTCGAGATGCAGGACCACGGTGGTGCGCTGCCCGTGCGGGCGGCGGGTGGCTTCGGCGTCCCAGCCGGCGTCGACCAGCGCCAGGAACGCGTCGATGGTGGTGGGCAGCGGCGGCCGGCCCTCGGCTGGACTGTCACCGTGGTCGCGTTTCCACTGCGCGACCAACGCATCGTGGTGGGACTGTAGGGCGGCGTCGAACATCGCCGCCTCGACATGGGGTAGGGCGATGCGCCAGTAGGTGTACTGCTCATCGGAGGTCTTGCTGATCGACGGCTGCGGCGGCTCAGCCGCGGGTTTGGGCTCGTTTTCAGGCTCGGCGTCGGGTTCCGGTTGGGGTTCGAGTTTGATGGCGGTGCGCAGTTGGGTGACCGAGGCGCTGGCGGCCAACTGTGCGTAGTGCTCATCGGATCCGGGTCCGGCGCTTTCGGCGATCACCCCGACCTGGTCCAACGACAGCCGGCCTTCGCGTAGGGCCTGCACGCAGTGGGGGAAGTCGGTGATGTGGTGGGCGATGGCGGCGATGGTCTTGCCGTTGCGCGGCGAGGACCCGGTCTTCCAGGCCATCAACGCCGCGATCGAGCGCGCACCGGTCATGCCCGCCAGTTCGTCGTGTTCGATCTCGGCGGCGATCTCCACCAGGCGCCCATCGATGGCGTTGCGCTGACCCATCAGCTCGCCGATTTCCTCGAAGAGCGCATCGAGACGATCCGCCGAGCGCGTATCCGCGCCATAGGACGTCGCGACCGAGGACATGACCCCATACAAGCAGAGGGGTCCGACAAGCGTGGCGTCCCGCTGGTTATGAACGGCTACAAGGTTTTCCGACGGCTATCCGTCCGGGCATCGACATCCCGCCATCAGCTACACAGAGAACAATCGTGGGCGAAGGGGTGTGTGAAGTCACGACATAGGTGACACATGAGTCGGGTCATGGGTTACACCTGCGATGGCCGTCGATGAGTCGCGTCATAGGTGACAGTCGTGGTTCATGTCGAAGGCCCGCCGACACACCAGTGCTCATACTCGTGGCCAACCAAACCGTCACTGTCATCAGCAAAACAGGCCACCAGCTCATCGCCGGCCACCACATCGACCCCGACCGCAACTACTGGCCCAACAAACAGAAAACCCCGGCCAAAGGCCGGGGTAATCCGTAACCGATGACCCGACTCATGTGTAACCCATGACCCGACTCATCACACTGTGGGCGAAGGGGGACTTGAACCCCCACGTCCCGAAGGACACTGGCACCTGAAGCCAGCGCGTCTGCCATTCCGCCACTCGCCCGTAACGACCGCAGGAGCCTATCACCCGCGTCGGGCCGCCCCCAAAACCGCAGCAGACGCCCCCACGCCATGTGATCGACGGCGCACTGACCTGCTCCGATGTGATTCTCAGAGTTTCGTTGGTCCCATCGGCCGAACATGGGTAGATACCATGCAGGAAGAATCCGGACCAGCCGACACGCGGCGGTCCGACTGCGTGAGCAGCGACGACGACGAGCGAGGCGGGCGGTGACATGGGTCTGGTGGACCGCATCGAGCGCAAGCTCGAATCGACCGTCGGCGACGCGTTCGCCCGCGTGTTCGGCGGATCCATCATGCCGCAGGAGGTCGAGGCGCTCCTCCGGCGCGAGGCGGAGTCCGGAATCCGCCCCCTCGGCCGCGGCCGCATTTTGGCACCCAATGAATACGTAATTACCCTCAGTGTGCCCGACCATAAGAAGGTAAGCGCTGATCCTGGCCTGACCGCGACCACTTTCGCCAAGCATCTGGAGGGATACATCCGTGAGCAGGGGTGGCAAACGTATGGTGATGTGGTCGTCAAGTTCGAACAGGCACCGAATCTGCACACTGGACAGTTCCGCGCTCGTGGTGCGGTCAACCCCGACTCGACCACCGGCGAACCCGCCCCAGCACACCGAGACCACGCGTTCCCCGCAGAATCAGGAGTACCACCGATGAGCGACAACCCGACGTACCGCGGCGGCGGCCAGGGACAGGGACGGCCCGGCGACGAGTACTACGACGACGGCTACGGCCGTCCGCAGGAGGAACCGCGCGGCCAGGAGCCCCGGGCCCCCTACCAGCCCGAGCAGGGCGGTTACCCGCCCCGCGGCGGCTATCCCGATCAGGGCGGCTACCCCGACCGCGGCGGCTACCAGGACCAGGGCGGCTACGGCGGCGGCTACGAGCAGCGCGGACCGGGCGGCTACGGCCCGCCCCCCGGCGGCGGCTACGACCAGGGCTACCGGCAGGGTCCGGGCGGATACCCGCCCCCCGCGGGTGGCCAGCCCGGCTACGGCGCACCCGGCGCGGACTATGACTACGGCCGCGGCCCCGGCCGCCACGAGGACGGCGGTTACGGGCGTCCCGGATACCCCGATCAGGGTGGCTACCAGGACCAGGGCGGCTACGGTGGCGGCTACGGTGCGCCGGCCGGCGGCCGTCAGGACTACGGGCAGGACTACGGCCGCGGCTATGCCGAGCCGGCCGGTGGTGGTTACGGCGACCCCGGATACGGCGAGCCCGCCGGGCGCGACTACGACTACGGCCAGGGCGCAGGCGGGTACGGCGGTGGCTACGGCCAGGCCGACTACGCGCCGAGCGCCGGTGGCGCCACGGTGACCCTTCAGCTCGACGACGGCAGCGGCCGCACGTACCAGCTGCGCGAGGGTGCCAACGTCATCGGCCGCGGTCAGGACGCCCAGTTCCGCCTGCCGGACACCGGTGTGTCCCGCCGCCATCTGGAGATCCGGTGGGACGGTCAGGTCGCCCTGCTGTCCGATCTGAACTCCACGAACGGCACCACCGTCAACAACGCGCCCGTCCAGGAATGGCAGCTCGCCGACGGCGACGTCATCCGTCTGGGCCACTCCGAGATCATCGTCCGCGTGCACTGAGCACACGGCGCGCCCGGTCACGTTCAGGTCAAGCTGTCGGCTTCGTCTTCGCCCCGATCGCCACCCCAAGTATCGTGACGTTGCCAGCAGGCGCGACCGACGGTTGTACCGGCGTGCGGTGAACAGTACGGAGAGGACGTCAGATGCAGGGGTTGGTGCTGCAGCTGACGCGTGTCGGCTTCCTGCTGCTGCTGTGGCTGTTCATCTGGTCGGTGCTGCGCATCCTGCGCACGGACATCTACGCACCGACCGGCGCGGTCATGGTGCGCCGCGGGCTGGCGCTGCGCGGCTCGCTGCTGCCGAACCGGCAGCGCAGCGTCGCCCGCCAACTCGTGGTCACCGAGGGCGCGCTCACCGGAACCCGGATCACCCTCGGATCGCAGCCGGTGCTGATCGGGCGGGCCGACGACTCCACGCTCGTGCTCACCGACGACTACGCGTCCACCCGGCACGCCCGGCTCTCGCCACGAGGGTCGGAGTGGTATGTCGAGGACCTAGGATCGACCAACGGCACATACCTTGACAGGGCGAAGGTGACGACTGCGGTAAGGGTTCCGATGGGCACGCCGGTCCGGATCGGCAAGACGGTGATCGAGCTGCGCCCGTGACGCCGCGCACGCGAGGAGCAGTATGACCCTCGTTCTGCGATACGCCGCGCGCAGCGACCGCGGCCTGGTCCGCGCCAACAACGAGGACTCGGTCTACGCCGGTGCCCGCCTACTGGCGCTGGCCGACGGCATGGGGGGCCACGCCGCGGGTGAGGTCGCCTCGCAACTCGTGATCGCCGCGCTGGCCCACCTCGACGACGACGAGCCCGGCGGGGACCTGCTCAGCAAGCTCGACAACGCGGTGCGAGAAGGCAACTCGGCGATCGCCGCCCACGTCGAGGCCGACCCGGAACTCGAGGGCATGGGCACCACGCTCACCGCGATCCTCTTCGCGGGCAACCGCCTTGGCCTGGTGCACATCGGCGACTCGCGCGGCTACCTCATGCGCGACGGCGAGCTGACCCAGATCACCAAGGACGACACGTTCGTCCAGACGCTGGTCGACGAAGGCCGCATCACCGCCGAAGAGGCGCACAGCCACCCGCAGCGCTCGCTGATCATGCGGGCGCTCACCGGACACGAGGTCGAGCCGACGCTGATCATGCGCGAGGCCCGCGCCGGTGACCGCTATCTGCTGTGCTCCGACGGGCTGTCGGATCCGGTCAGCCACGACACCATCGCCGAAGCGCTGCAGATCTCGGACGTCGCCGAGAGCGCCGATCGGCTCATCGAGTTGGCGTTGCGCGGCGGTGGACCCGACAACGTCACCGTCGTCGTCGCCGACGTGGTGGACTACGACTACGGGCAGACGGCGCCGATCCTGGCCGGCGCGGTGAGCGGTGACGACGATCAACCGCCGCCGAACACCGCCGCCGGCCGCGCGTCGGCGTTCAACCCCAAACGCAACGCGCCGAAACGCGTTGTGGCGCAGCCGGAAGAGCCCGTCAAGAAGCCGCGGTCCAAGCGCCGCATGATCATCGCGGCCACGCTGCTGGTCCTGGTGGTGCTGGCCGGTCTGGCGATCGGCCGGGAGATCGTGCGCAGCAACTACTACGTGACGGCCCACGAGGGCACCGTGTCGATCATGCGCGGTGTCGACGGCTCGTTTCTCGGATACTCGCTGCAGGAGCCGTACCTGCTCGGCTGCCTCAACGCCCGCAACGAACTGTCCCTGATCAGCGCGGGCCAGTCCGGCGACAACCGCGGGTGCCAGTTGCTCGACGTGCGAGACATGCGCGAATCCGAACGCGCCCAGGTGATCGCGGGCCTGCCCGGCGGTTCCCTCGACGAGGCGATCGCCCAGATCGAGGAGCTCGCGCGCAGTTCGGTCCTGCCGATCTGCCCGACCAAGCCGCCGACGACCACCCGCCGCACCCCGCC
>NZ_LQIV01000029.1 GCF_001500125.1 Mycobacterium sp. IS-1742
CCCACCCACTCTCGACTTCACCGCCGAGGCCGCCGACACGTGCCCGGACGCGCGCCCGAGCCCGCCGGTCTCCTACTGCCCCGCCACCAACCGCCTCGTCGTCGACCTCCCCGAACTGCAGACGATGGGGGCCCCGCAACTGGACGTCGACACCCACGGGCTGGCCAACGGCGACAACACGGCCTACTCGGTGCTGATGTCGCGATATCTGCAGGCGGTGCAGCACGAGCGGGGGCTGGTTCTCGACACCGCCGAGGCGGCGCTGCGCACCGCATGCCTGACGGGGGTCGCGACCACGAAGCTGTCGAGCGATGTCACCACCCCCGACGGCAGCACCATCGCGTTGACGGCGGGCGATCTCGACGAGGCGGTGTCGGGCATCCTGACCAACGGGCTGGCGGCCAGCGACGTCAACGGCGATTCGGTGCCGTCCGGGTTCTCCCGGATCGACGCGTTCCGGGTCGGGGTGCTCGGCGACGAGCAGCGGTGTCTGAACCGCTTCCCGTAGGGCGGAGCCGTCAGACGACCTTGGTGGTGCCGTACCAGGCCAGCACCGCCTCGGACATCTCGGTCTCGCGGGTCAGGATGGCGTAGGACCGGATGAACGACTGACCGACGCAGCCGTCGATCTTGATGCGGAAGTTGCTGACCATCACCCACGGCGCGGCGCCGGTGAACTCCTTCTCGGTCACCGGGACGACGTTGATGATGCCCGGTTTCAGACCGACGGTGACGCCGCCGCCGATGTTGCCGCCGATGCCGGGAAGGATGCCGTCGGGTACCGGTGAGATGACGTCGGTCCCGATCACGCCGAGCGACGGGTTCAGCCCGGCGGTCCCGGTGAGCGAGACCCCGTTGGACGTGCTCATGTCGATGCCGCAACCGATTTCGTAGCCGACCTCGAGGACTCCGGTTGGCGGTTCACCGGCCTCCGGACCGCCGAGTTCACCGGAGAAGGTGCCGCCCACGACGTACTCGCGCGACGACAGCGCGGTCGTCAGCGGCGGGATGATCGCCTGCGTCTCGTCCTTCGCCGACAGGGTCAGCGTCCACCCGTCGGGGGTCTCGGTGTGCGCGGGCGGCGTCGAAGCCACCGCGCCTTCGGGCGGGGGCGGCGCCGCGTCGGAGGCCACCGGTTCGGCTGCGGGCTGCGCCCACGCCTGCGCCGGATGTGCGGCCGCGAGCAGACCGCAGATCGCCAACACCGTGAAGCCCCGTTGCCACATCGTTGTAGCCCTCCAGATGACTAGACCCACTAACGGAAGGTACATGGGCGCCCGCGGCAGCTCGACAGGCGTCCCGGCACGCGGGTCAGTCGGGCATGCGGAGGACGAACCCGGACTCCAGCGCGACCCACAGCGCGCCGTCGGGGCCGAACGCCAGACCGTGCGGTTCACTGCCGGGCGGCAGGTCGTAGGTCTCGACGTCGCCGTCGGCGCCGACCCGGGCCAGCCGGTCGGCCCCCCACAGGCTGACCCACACGCCGCCGGCCGGATCGGCGACCACCGCATGCGGTTTCCCGGGCAGGTCGATCTCCTGCAGGGCCCCGTCCAGCGGCATCCGGCCGAGTTTGTCGGCGAGGAACTCGGTGAACCAGATCGCGTCGTCGTGGGTGGCGGTGATGCCCACCGGGCCCGCGCCGCGCGTCGGCAACTCGCGCGCGGTCACCCCGTCGCCGGGGTGCAGGCGGCCGATCGCGTTGCCCTGGTTGAGGGTGAACCACACCGCGTCGTCCGGACCGCGGGTGATCATCGACGGGGTGCCGCCGACCGACGCCCACCCGCTCACCTCGCCGTCGACGGTGATGCGACCGATACCGCCCGACCCCATCTCGGTGAACCACAGCGCCCCGTCCGCACCGACGCAGATGCCGAACGGCGCGCTGCCCTCGGCGAGGGGGAACGCGGTGAGCGCGCCCTCGGTGGTGATGCGCCCGATCCGGTCGTCGCCGTTGCGGGTGAACCACAGCGCCCCGTCGGGTCCGGCGGTGATCAGTGACGGCCGGGACCCGGCCGCCACCGGGAAGCGCTCGACGTCGCCGTCGGCGCCCACCCTGGCGATCGCGCCGTCGTGCACGAGCGTCACCCACATCGCCCCGTCGGGCCCGGCGGCCAGCGCGTAGGGGCCGCCGCCGATCTCGCGGACCAGGCTCACGCCAGCGCGACCAGGCCGAGCTCGTTGTCCGCGGCCAGCAGCCGATGGTGCGGCAGCACCCGCACGGTGTAGCCCACGGGCCCGGCCACCGGCAGCGGTGTCGTGGTGGAGAAGATCTCCCTGCCGTCATCGGCGGTGCCGGTGTGCCCCATCGGCACCGTCACCGGATCGAGCAGCATGTCGCTCGCGTCGACGCGCCCCAGCACCGCCTGCACGGACACCTCGTCGGGGCGCAGACCCGCCAGCGCCACCGTCGCGGTCAGGGTCAGCTCGGAGTTGATCAGCGGGGTGTCGGGCAGCCCGGAGCTGTCGACGTCGGTGACCTCGATCTTCGGCCACGCCGCCTGCACCCGGCGCCGGTAGTCGGCCAGCTCGCCGGCCGCACCGAACGTCACCCCGTCGGCGTCCTCGACGGTCCGCCGCAGCGATTGCGCGGCGGGTGCGTAGTACTTCTCGGTGTAGTCGCGGACCATCCGGGAGGCCAGCACCTTGGGACCGAGCACCCTGAGGGTGTGGCGGACCATCTCGACCCAGCGGATGGGGATGCCGTGTTCGTCACGCTCGTAGAACTTCGGGGCCACCGACTGTTCGACGAGGTCGTAGAGCGCGGCGGCCTCCAGGTCGTCACGCCGCGTCTCGTCGGCCAGACCGTCGGCGGTCGGGATCTCCCACCCGTTCTCGCCGTCGAACCACTCGTCCCACCACCCGTCGCGGATCGACAGGTTCAGGCCGCCGTTGAGCGCGCTCTTCATCCCGGAGGTGCCGCACGCCTCCAGCGGCCGCAGCGGATTGTTCAGCCAGACGTCGCAGCCGTAGTACAGCTGGCGCGCCATCGACATGTCGTAGTCCGGCAGGAACGCGATGCGGTGGCGGACCTCGTGGCGGTCGGCGAACCGCACCACCTGCTGGATGAGCGCCTTGCCGCCGTCGTCGGCGGGGTGCGACTTGCCCGCCACGATCAGCTGCACCGGCCGTTCCTTGTCGAGCAGGAGCTTCTCCAGCCGGGCGGGATCGCGCAGCATCAGCGTCAACCGCTTGTAGGTGGGCACTCGGCGCGCGAAGCCGATGGTCAGGACCTCGGGATCGAATGCCGTTGCGATCCAACCCAACTCGGCTTCAGCGGCGCCGCGCTCCTGCCAGGAGCGACGGAGCCGCGCGCGGACGTCCTCCACCAGTGCCCGGCGCAGCTGCGAGCGGATCCACCACAGGTGGCTCGGGTCCACCTCCTGCAGACGCTCCCACGTGTCGGTCTCCCGCAGCAGCCCCAGATCCTGGCTGCCGAGCAGTTCGCGACCGAGTTCCAGCCACTGCGGCGCCGCCCAGGTCGGGGCGTGCACACCGTTGGTGATCGAACCGATCGGCACCTCGTCGGGGTCGAACCCCGGCCAGAGCTCGTTGAACATCTCCCGGCTGACCTGCCCGTGCAGCAGCGAGACGCCGTTGGCGCGCTGGGCCAGTCGCAGACCCATGTGGGCCATGTTGAACTTCGTCGGGTCGTCCTCGGCACCGAACCGGACGATCCGGTCCAGCGGCACTCCGGGCAGCAGCTGGGAGCCGCCGAAGTACCGCTTGATCATCTCCACCGGGAACCGGTCGATGCCCGCGGGCACCGGGGTGTGCGTGGTGAACACCGTCGAGGACCGCACGACGGTCAGCGCGGTGTCGAAATCCAGTCCGGCGTCGATCAATTCGCGGATGCGCTCCACGCCGAGGAAGCCGGCGTGGCCCTCGTTCATGTGGAACACCTCGGGCGAGGGCAGCCCCTCCACCTCGGTGAACGCCCGGATCGCCCGCACGCCCCCGATGCCGGCGAGCATCTCCTGCTTGATCCGGTGCTCCTGGTCGCCGCCGTAGAGGCGGTCGGTGACACCGCGCAGGTCGTGGTCGTTCTCGGGGATGTCGGAGTCGAGCAGCAGCAAGGGAATCCGCCCGACCTGGGCGATCCAGACTCGTGCGCGCAGCGTGGCGGCGTCGGGCAGCGCCAGTTCGACGAGGACCTGGTTGTCGTCGGCGTCGGTCAGCAGCCGCAGCGGCAGCCCCTGCGGATCCAGCGACGGATAGTTCTCGTGTTGCCACCCGTCGGCGGTCAACGACTGCCGGAAGTACCCGGAGCGGTAGTACAACCCGACCGCGATCAGCGGCAGTCCGAGGTCGGATGCGGACTTGAGGTGGTCACCGGCGAGGATGCCGAGGCCGCCGGAGTAGTTCGGCAGCACCTCGGCCACGCCGAACTCCATCGAGAAGTACGCGATGCCGTTGGGCAGCACCGAACCCTGCTCGAGCTCCTGCTGGTACCACAGCGGCCGGCTCAGGTAGTCGTCGAGATCTGCGGCCAGCCCGTCGAGACGGCGCACGAACGACTCGTCGCGGGCGAGTTCGTCGAGCCGCCCGGGCTTCACACCGCCGAGCAGTGCGACCGGGTCACAGCCGATCTGCTGCCACAGTTTCTGGTCGATGTCGGCGAACAGATCCTGGGTGGGTTTGTCCCATGACCAGCGGAGGTTGATGGAAAGCCGCTCGAGCGCGGCAAGCCGGTCGGGAAGGTGGGCTCGGACGGTGAACCTGCGCAGGGCTTTCACGTGGCTTTACCTTACTGACTTCTCCGAGCCCCGCAGCGTCTCGCCGATTCCTTGGCCTGCTTCGGGTTGGGCCCCGCACTACGGTGGGTATAGGGCGCGGAGAGGGTCAATCGAGAACCAACCGAGACAGAACCAACCGACAGTGGCCACGCCGACGATGCTGGTGGTCGCGCCGATTCAAGAGGAGTGGTGGTGGCCGGCCGTATCGGAATCGATGACGTCGCGCCCGTGGTATCCGGCGGCAGGTATCCGGCCAAAGCGGTGGTGGGCGAGGTGGTGCCGGTCAGCGCCACCGTCTGGCGCGAGGGCCATGACGCCGTCTCCGCGACGCTGGTGGTGCGCTATCACGGCACGTCCTATCCCGAACTCGCCGACGCCCCGGTCGGCCGGCTGAACGCCACCGAGGCCGTCCCCATCGAGGCGGTGGTCTCCGCCTCGCCGCGCGTCAAACCGCAGGCGCTGCCGATGAGTCAGGGCCGCACACCCGATGTCTTCCACGGCCATTTCGTCCCCGACACCGTCGGGCTGTGGACCTTCCGCGTCGACGGGTGGGGCGATCCGATCGCCACGTGGCGCCACAACGTCACCGCCAAACTCGACGCCGGGCAGAGCGAATCGGAACTCGACAACGACCTGCTCGTCGGGGCACGCCTCCTGGAGCGCGCCGCCACCGGTGTCCCCCGCCAGGACCGCTACCCGCTGATGCAGGCGGTCGAACGACTGCGTGAACCGGGTGACCCGTTCTACCGGGCCGGCGCCGCGCTGGCCGCCGACGTGACAGCGCTGCTCGACCAGTATCCGCTGCGTGAATTGGTCACGCGCGGTGAGCAATACGGCGTGTGGGTGGACCGCCCGCTGGCCCGCTTCGGCTCCTGGTACGAGTTCTTCCCCCGCTCCACCGGCGGATGGGACAGCCAGGGCCATCCCGTGCACGGCACGTTCGCCACCGCCACCAAGGCGCTCCCCCGGGTCGCCCGGATGGGTTTCGACGTGGTGTACCTGCCGCCGATCCACCCGATCGGCAAGGTGCACCGCAAGGGTCCGAACAACAGCGTGACCGCCGGACCGAACGACGTCGGATCCCCGTGGGCGATCGGCAGCGACGAGGGCGGCCACGATGCGGTGCACCCCGAGCTGGGCACCATCGACGACTTCGACGAGTTCGTGGCCGCCGCCCGCGACCAGGGGCTCGAGGTGGCTCTCGACCTGGCGCTGCAGTGCGCGCCGGACCATCCGTGGGCGCGTGAGCATCCGGAGTGGTTCACGGTGCTGCCCGACGGCACCATCGCCTACGCGGAGAACCCGCCGAAGAAGTACCAGGACATCTATCCGCTGAACTTCGACAACGACCCGGCCGGGTTGTACATGGAGGTGCTGCGGGTGGTCCGGTTCTGGATCTCCCACGGCGTCAAGGTTTTCCGCGTAGACAACCCGCACACCAAACCGCCCAACTTCTGGGCGTGGCTGATCGGGCAGATCAAGACCGAGGATCCCGACGTGCTGTTCCTGGCCGAGGCCTTCACCCGGCCGGCCCGCCTGTACGGACTGGCGAAACTCGGCTACACGCAGTCGTACACGTACTTCACCTGGCGCACGTCGAAGAGCGAGCTGACCGAGTTCGGTGAGCAGATCGTCGAGCACGCCGACTACGCGCGGCCGAACCTGTTCGTCAACACCCCCGACATCCTGCACGAAAGCCTGCAGCACGGCGGTCCCGGCATGTTCGCGATCCGCGCGGTGCTGGCGTCGACGATGAGTTCGGTGTGGGGGGTCTACTCCGGCTACGAACTGTTCGAGCACCGGCCGGTGCGGGAGGGCAGCGAGGAGTACCTCAACTCGGAGAAGTACGAACTGCGTCCGCGCGACTTCGACGCGGCCCTGGCCGACGGCGAGTCGCTCGAACCGTTCATCACCCGCCTCAACGAGATCCGGCGGGTGCACCCGTCGCTGCACGAACTGCGCACCATCAGGTTCCACTATCCCGACAACGACGCCATCCTGGCCTACAGCAAGTTCGACCCGGCCACCGGTGACCAGGTGCTCGTCGTGGTGACGCTCAACCCGTTCGGGCCCGAGGAGGCCACGTTGTGGTTGGACATGCCCGCACTGGGAATGGAGCCATACGACAGGTTCTGGGTGCGCGACGAGATCACCGGGGAGGAATACCAGTGGGGGCAGTCGAACTACGTGCGCATCGAGCCTGCCAGGGCGGTCGCACACGTGCTCAACATGCCCCAGGTGCCCGCCGACCAACGACTCAACCTACTGCGTAGGGAGTGAACACACGCATGGCCAAGACGAAGCGACTGACCGCCGACAGCACGGATGGCACCGTGACCACCAGCCCGCACCTGCGGCCGCACACCGCCGACCTGAACCGGCTGCTCGCCGGCGAGCATCACGACCCGCACTCCATCCTCGGGGCGCACGAATATGACGATCACACCGTGATCCGGGCCTACCGTCCGCACGCGACGGAGGTCGCGGCCGTCGTCGGCGGTGAGCGCCACGTGTTCACCCACCTCGAGGCGGGCGTATTCGCGGTGACCCTGCCGTTCACCGGTCTGATCGACTACCGCCTCGAGGTCGCCTACGACCACGGTGGCGATCAGCCGCACATCCACCACACCGCCGACGCGTACCGGTTCCTGCCCACGCTGGGCGAGGTGGATCTTCACCTGTTCTCCGAAGGCCGCCACGAACGGTTGTGGGAGGTGCTCGGCGCGCATCCGCGCAGCTTCACCACCCCCGACGGCGTGGTCGAAGGCGTCTCCTTCGCGGTGTGGGCGCCCAACGCCAAGGGTGTCCAGTTGATCGGCGATTTCAACCACTGGGAGGGCAACGAGGCGCAGCTGCGCGTACTCGGCTCGACCGGTGTGTGGGAGCTCTTCTGGCCGGGCTTCCCGGTCGACGGGCTCTACAAGTTCCGCATCCACGGTGCCGACGGCGTGGTGAGCGAGCGTGCCGACCCGATGGCGTTCGCCACCGAGGTGCCGCCCCAGACCGCATCGCGGGTCACCACGAGCACCTACACCTGGAACGACGACACATGGATGACGCAGCGGGCCGCCCAGAACCCGGTCTTCGAGCCGATGAGCACCCTCGAGGTGCACCTGATGTCGTGGCGGCCCGGCCTGTCCTACGTGGAGCTCGCCGACCAGCTGACCGAGTACGTCGTCGAACACGGGTTCACCCACGTCGAGATGCTGCCGGTGGCCGAGCATCCGTTCGGCGGCTCGTGGGGCTACCAGGTCACGTCGTACTACGCGCCGACGTCACGCCTGGGCACACCCGACGAATTCCGGTACCTGGTCGACCGATTGCACCAGGCCGGTATCGGGGTGATCGTCGACTGGGTGCCCGCCCACTTCCCCAAGGACGCGTGGGCGCTGGGCCGGTTCGACGGCACCGCGCTCTACGAACACGCCGACCCTCGCCGGGGTGAGCAGTTGGACTGGGGCACCTACGTTTTCGACTTCGGCCGCGCCGAGGTCCGCAACTTCCTCGTCGCCAACGCGCTGTACTGGCTGCAGGAGTTCCACGTCGACGGGCTGCGCGTGGACGCCGTCGCGTCGATGCTCTACCTGGACTACTCGCGGCCCGAGGGCGGCTGGACACCGAACATCTACGGCGGCCGCGAGAACCTCGAGGCGGTGCAGTTCCTGCAGGAGATGAACGCCACGGTGCACAAGGCCAGCCCCGGCATCGTGACGATCGCCGAGGAGTCGACGTCGTGGCCTGGGGTCACCCGGCCGACGAATCTGGGCGGCCTGGGCTTCTCGATGAAGTGGAACATGGGCTGGATGAACGACACACTGGCGTTCATCAGCCGCGACCCGATCCACCGCAGCTACCACCACCACGAGATGACGTTCTCGATGCTGTACGCGTTCAGCGAGAACTACGTGCTGCCCATCAGCCACGACGAGGTGGTGCACGGCAAGGGCACGCTGTGGGGCCGGATGCCCGGCGACGACCACCGCAAGGCCGCCGGCGTGCGGCAACTGCTCGCCTACCAGTGGGCGCACCCGGGTAAGCAGCTGCTGTTCCAGGGACAGGAGTTCGGCCAGCGTGCGGAGTGGTCGGAGGAACGCGGTGTCGACTGGTACCAGCTCGACGAGCACAGCTACTCCAACGGCATTCTGCGGATGATCTCCGACATGAACGGGATCTACACGAGCCACCGGGCGCTGTGGTCGCACGACACCAGCCCCGAGGGCTACTCGTGGATCGACGCCAACGACTCGGCCAACAACGTGCTGAGCTTCCTGCGCTACGGCGACGACGGTTCGGTGCTGGCGTGCGTGTTCAACTTCTCGGGCGCCGAGCACAGCCAATACCGGCTCGGACTGCCGCACGCCGGCACCTGGCGCGAGGTGCTCAACACCGACGCGTCGGACTACAACGGCGCGGGGATCGGCAACTACGGGGCGGTGCAGGCCAGCGACGAGCCGTGGCATGGCCGGCCCGCCTCGGCGGTGATGGTGCTGCCGCCGCTGTCCGCGCTGTGGTTCGAACCGGTGCCGGCGGACGCGCCCGTCGTGCAGGAGCCCGCGACCGACCCGCCGCTGTCCTAGCAGACGTCGAGACTGCGGGGAGCTGTCGGGGTCAGCGGGTGGTGACGTAGACGACGCGGTCGTCGTTGTCGTAGCGGACCGAGACGATGCTGGACTGGTCGAGCGGCTTGTTCATGCCCTGCTGGGTGACGCGGACCTGGTAGCCGCGGTCGTCGAGCGAGCTGATGGTGTCGGCGGCGTTGCCCGGTCCGGAGGGGGCGGCCTGAGCGGGGGCGGCCAAGGCCAGGAATCCGGTGGCCAGTCCGCCGGCGATGATGGTGGCGAATCCGAACTTGTTCATCTCGGTACCTCTTCGTGTCCGTTCGGTCTGGAGGGATTTCCTGGCCGGTCTGACTGCAACAACCTGCAGGTCAGGGCCATCCATCCCGTTGGCAGTGATTGACCGACGGCTGGCAGGAACTGTTCGGAAGAGGCCTTGGAACGCCGCGCTCAGTACAGCGCGTTGGCGAGTTTGCGCCGACCCGCGATCACCTCGGGATCGGCTGGGTCGAACAGCTCGAACAACTCGATGAGCCGGGTCCTGACCCGGGTGCGCTCATCGCCTGCGGTGCGCTTGACCAGGCCGATCAACCGCTCGAACGCCGCCTCGACCTGCTGTTGAAGGATCTCGACATCCGCCGCGGCGAAGGCGGCGTCGACGTCGTCGGGTGCGGCGTCGGCGACGGTGGGCGCATCGGGGCGCTGGGTCGTCGCGCGCTGCAGGAACGCGATCTGCCGGACCGCTCCCTTGGCCTCCGCGTGGTTCGGCTGAGCGTCGAGGATCGCCTGGTAGGCCGCCAGTGCGGCGTCGAAGTCTCCCTCGTCGAGGAAGGCGCGCGCCTGGGCGACCTCCGGGTCGACCCGCTCGGGCTGGTCGGGATCCCCGGCGCCCGGGAGCTTTCCGGCGGTGGCTTCGAGGAGCGAATCGATCCAGCGCCGCAGCTGATCGGCCGGCTGCGCGCCCTGGAAGCTCGAGATCGGCTGGCCGCCTGCGAGCGCGACGACCGTGGGGACCGCCTGCACGCCGAACATCTGCGCCACCCGCGGCGTGGTGTCGACGTTGACCGTCGCCAGCGACCACCTGCCGGCGTCGGCGCCGGCCAGTTCGGCCAGCGTCTGCCCCAGCGCCACGCTGGAGTCGCTGCGCGGAGACCACAGCAGCACGACGACGGGGACCTGGCCGGAGCGGACCAGCACCTCGGCTTCGAGATTCGCCTCGGTGATCTCGACCCCGCCGGGGCCGCCCGCCCCGCTGGGGCCGCCCGACTCGGCGGCGGGGCGTTGCTTGAGCGCGGACAGATCAACCGCACCGGCCAGTGCCGGCCCGATGGAAGGTCGTGGACGTGTCACGCGTGCAAGTCTGTCACGTCGTTTCGGGTACCGGGCGCCCTGGCCGACCCATCGCGGAGGCGGCGTCGGCGCCCAACCGGCCCGTGCGCTCAGCCCATATGAGGAAGATCACAGTACCCAGCGGGACGATGCTCGCCAGCCCCGCCAGCAACCATGTCCACAGCCTCCACCGCAGGGTGAATCCGGTGACGACGGCGGCCACGACGAACGCGACGAACACGCCGCCGTGGGCGGGTCCGAAGATCTTGACCCCGATCTCGGTGCTCGGGCTGCCGAGGTACTTGAAGTACATCCCCAGCAGCAGGCCGACCCAGCTCACCGCCTCGAGCAGACCGACGAGCCGAAGCCAGCCGACAGGGCTACGCAGATCGAAAGCACCGAACATGGCCGCCATTGTGCCCTAAGCCGGCCACGATTACTACAAGCCGTCGTAGAGGCCCCGGGAGGGCTCGCGTCAGGGGCGGCGCAGGATCAGCGCATCGCCCTGGCCACCGGCACCGCACAGGGCGGCGACCGCGTAGCCGGAACCCTTGCGGGCCAGTTCGAGCGCCGCGTGCAGGGCGATGCGGGCACCCGACATCCCGATCGGGTGTCCGATCGCGATCGCCCCGCCGTTGGTGTTGACCTTGTCGGGATCGACGCCGAGCTCCTGGGTGGAGGCGAGCGCGACCGCCGCGAAGGCCTCGTTCAGCTCGATCACGTCGAGCTGGTCGGCGGTGATGCCTTCCTTGGCGATCGCCTTCTTGACCGCGTTGGCCGGCTGCGACTGCAGCGTCGAGTCGGGTCCGGCGACCACACCGTGCGCGCCGATCTCCGCCAGCCAGGTCAGGCCCAGCTCCTCGGCCTTGGCCTTGTTCATGACGACGACCGCGCAGGCACCGTCGGAGATCTGCGACGCCGAGCCGGCGGTGATCGTGCCGTCCTTGCGGAACGCCGGCTTCAACCCGGCCAGCGACTCGGCCGTGGTGTTGGCGCGGATGCCCTCGTCCTCGGCGAACTCGAGCGGATCGCCCTTGCGCTGCGGGATCGACACCGGCACCACCTCGTCGGCGAACACCCCGTCCTTCCACGCCGCGGCGGCGCGCTGATGGGACTGCGCGGCGTATTCGTCCTGCTGGGCGCGGGTGAACTGGTCGACATCGTTGCGCTGCTCGGTGAGTGCGCCCATCGGCTGGTCGGTGAACACGTCGTGCAAGCCGTCGTAGGCCATGTGGTCGACCGCCGTCACGTCGCCGTACTTGTAACCCGAGCGGCTGTTCACCAGCAGGTGCGGCGCCTGGCTCATCGACTCCTGGCCGCCGGCCACCACCACGTCGAACTCGCCCGCGCGGATCAGCTGGTCGGCCAGTGCGATCGCGTCGATACCCGACAGGCACATCTTGTTGATCGTCAGCGCGGGCACATCCCACGGGATGCCCGCGGCCACCGCCGCCTGGCGGGCCGGCATCTGCCCGGCGCCCGCGGTGAGCACCTGACCCATGATCACGTACTCGACGGCGGACGGGGCCACTCCCGCCTTGTCCAGCGCGGCCCTGATCGCGAGCGCCCCGAGGTCGCTGCCCGAGAAGTCCTTCAGCGAACCCATCAACTTGCCTACCGGCGTCCGGGCTCCAGCAACGATCACCGACGTCGTCATCACTACCTCCAAGCGGGTTTCAGGCGGTTCCGATGAGGCTATACAGCCGACCTGAGGTGTTCGGAACCGATGCCGTTAGGTTACCTTTGCGATATGACTGCCGAGCAAATTGACGCCCGTCCAGTACTGGCCACCGCCCTGGTGACCGCGATCGATCACGTCGGTATCGCGGTGCCGGATCTGGACGAAGCGATCAGGTGGTACCACGACCACCTCGGCATGATCGTGCTGCACGAAGAGGTCAACGAGGAGCAGGGCGTGCGCGAGGCCATGCTGTCGGTGCGCGGCGCGCCGGTCGGCAGCGCGCAGATCCAGCTGATGTCCCCGCTGGACGAGACCTCCACAATCGCGAAGTTCCTCGACAAGCGCGGCCCCGGCCTGCAGCAGCTGGCCTACCGCACCAGCGACATCGACGCGCTCAGCGAGCGGCTTCGCGAACAGGGTGTCCGGCTGCTCTACGACGCGCCCCGCCGCGGCACATCGAATTCGCGGATCAACTTCGTCCATCCCAAGGATGCCGGCGGCGTGCTGATCGAACTCGTCGAGCCCGCGGCCGACGCCGAGCACTGACCCACTAGGACCATCGGCGCGTCGGGCCCCGGGTGGCCCGGTGCGTCCAGCACGGCGCGTGCCAGTGCCGGCGGTCGTCCACCGCGGCCTCTCCCGCATCCGCCGGCCAGACCACCAGATGCGCTGTGCCGGGTCGGATCTCATGGTCGCAGCCCGGGCAGCGGTAGGTCTTGGCCGCTCGTGCGCCGGACACCGGCCGCACCTCGTAGTCATAGCCGTCGGGGCCCGGCTCGACGCGCCGCTCGGTGAACGGCGGAGGCAGCGGGCGCGACCGCCGCGGCGGAGGACGGCGCCTGGGCATGGGGGCAGTCTAGGGCTTCAGAACAGCCGGAACTCGTCGCTGTCCATCCCCCGCATCTGGTCGTAATCGAGTATCAGGCAACGAATCCCACGGTCAGTGGCCAGCGTGCGCGCCTGCGGCTTGATCTGCTGAGCGGCGAACACCCCGGACACCGGCGCGAGCAGGCTGTCCCGGTTGAGCAGTTCGAGGTAGCGGGTGAGCTGTTCGACACCGTCGATCTCGCCGCGGCGTTTGATCTCCACGGCCACCGAGCGCCCGGACTCGTCGCGGCACAGCAGATCCACCGGCCCGATTGCGGTCATGTACTCGCGGCGCACCAGCGTGTACCCGGTGCCGAGCAGTTCGACGTGTTCGGCGAGCAGCTTCTGCAGGTGGGCCTCGACACCGTCCTTGACCAACCCGGGGTCGATGCCGAGGTCGTGGCTGGAGTCGTGCTCGACCTCCTCGACGGTGATCCGCAACTGCTCGCCCGCCTTGTTCTCCACCACCCACACCGGGTGGCCGTCGCCGGCTTCCTCTGTCAGCCGGCACGGCGGGCTCATCCAGTTCAGCGGTTTGTAGGCCCGGTCGTCGGCGTGCACGCTGACCGAACCGTCGGCTTTGAACAGCAGCAGTCGGCGCGCGGAGGGCAGATGGGCGGTCAACCGACCGATGTAGTCGACCGTGCACTGGGCGATGACGAGACGCACCCGCACAACATTAGGGTCTGCGGACTTCTGCAAATTAGGCTGGCGGCACAATGGACGCGACGACGAGCGCCAAGAGAAGCGTTCCCCAGCGGCTGGGACGGCTCCTTGAGAAGGTGACCAGGCAGAGCGGTCGCCTGCCGGACACCCCCGACTACGGCTCCTGGCTGCTCGGAAAGCCCGACGAGGACCAACAGCGCAGGCGCATCCGCATCCAGGTCATCCTCACGTTCTTCCTCCTGTTCACCAACATCCTGGGCATCGCGGTCTCACTGCTCCTCAACGCCGTGGCCATCCCGGTGCCGAGCGTGTTCTCCGACGCGCCCGCCTGGTTGACCTGGGGCGTGGTACCCGCCTACATGGTGGTCGCGCTGATCTTCGGCACGGCGTGGATCACCTCCCGTACCGTCCGCTCGCTGCGGTGGGCGATCGAGGAGCGGACTCCCACCCGCGACGACCAGCGCAACGTGTTCCTGGCGCCGTCGCGCGTGGCCAAGATGTTGCTGTTGTTCTGGGGTGTCGGCACGGCGCTCCTGACGGTGTTGTACGGCCTACAGGATTCGGCCTTCATCCCGCGGTTCCTGTTCGCCGTCGGTTTCCCCGGCATCGTGGTGGCCACCGCCTGCTACCTCATCACCGAGTTCTCGCTGCGGCCGATCGCGGCCCAGGCGCTGGAAGCGGGCCGCCCGCCACGCCGGTTCGCGCACGGGGTCATGGGCCGCACCATGACCGTCTGGCTGCTCGGATCCGGTGTGCCCGTGCTCGGCATCCTCATGCTCGCCGTGTTCTCGCTGTCGATGCGCAATCTGACCGCCACGCAGTTCGGCGTCGCCGTGATGATCATCGCGATCGTGGCGCTGCTCTTCGGGCTGATCCTGATGTGGCTGCTGTCCTGGATCATCGCCACGCCGGTGCGGGTGGTGCGCGCGGCGCTGAAGAACGTCGAACGGGGCGACTTCGACTGTCGGCTGGTGGTTTTCGACGGCACCGAACTCGGCGAGCTGCAGCGGGGCTTCAACAAGATGGTCGAGGGCCTGCGCGAACGCGAACGGGTGCGCGACCTGTTCGGCCGCCACGTCGGCCGCGAGGTCGCGCTGGCGGCCGAGAAGCAGCAGATCGAGCTCGGCGGCGAAGAACGCCACGCCGCCGTGATCTTCGTCGACATCATCGGGTCGACGCAGATGGTCACCAGCCGGCCCGCGGTGGAGATCGTCGAACTGCTCAACCGGTTCTTCGCGGTGATCGTCGACGAGGTGGATCGTCACCACGGCCTGGTCAACAAGTTCGAAGGCGATGCCGTGCTGGCCGTGTTCGGCGCCCCGGTAGCACTCGACAACGCCGAGGACGAGGCGCTGTCGGCGGCTCGGGCCATCGCCAGGCGCCTGGCCGACGAGGTGCCCGACTGCCAGGCGGGCATCGGAGTGGCCGCAGGCACGGTGGTCGCGGGCAACGTCGGCGCCAAGGAGCGCTTCGAGTACACCGTCATCGGCGAACCGGTCAACGAGGCCGCACGGCTGTGCGAGCTGGCGAAGTCGGCGCCCGATCGGCTGGTCGCCTCATCCGCCACCGTCGACGGCGCGACCGACTCCGAACGCGCGCACTGGACGCTGGGCGACACGGTGACCCTGCGTGGCCACGACGAGCCCACCCGCCTGGCCCTGCTGGCCTGACGTCAGGTCCCGCGCAGCGCCCCGTCGAGATGTGCGGTGCGGCAGGCGCGACGGGCCAGCTTGCCGCTCGTGGTCCGCGGGATGGCGCCCGCGGGGACGAAACGCACCTCGGCCACGTCGATACCGTGCCGCTGCCGCACCGCCTCACGGATCGCGTCGACGGCCGGGGCCGGGTCGGCGCGGCGGGTTCCCGACGCCCGTTCGGCGATGATCACCAGCTGCTCGTCGCGCCCGGTGAACGCCGTGACGTGGCCACGGCGCACCAGCGGTGAGGCGTCGGCCGTGGTGGTCTCGATGTCCTGCGGGTAATGCTGCCGCCCGTCGACCACCACGAGATCGGCCAGGCGGCCGGTGACGTACAGTTCGCCGTCGAGGTAGGTGCCGAGATCGCCGGTGCGCAGCCAGCCGGCATCCTGGGGTACGCCACCGGCGTGCCCTCCGGCGGCGGAAGTCAATGTCGCGCCGAAGGTTTCGCGTGTCTCGTCGGGCCGGCCCCAGTAGCCGCGGCCGATGTTGTCGCCGTGCAGCCAGATCTCCCCGACGTATCCGTCGGGCAATTCCTCACCCGAGGCGGGGTCGACGATCACCGCCCACTGGCTCCGGGCGATCTGACCACACGACACCTGGGCGACCGCGCTGCGCGAGTCGGCCGCGACGCGGACCGCCCGGCCGTCGGCCAGGTGTCCGCGGTCGAGATGCACCACCGACGGTTGCGCGTCGGGGGCGATCGTCGCGACGAACAGCGTCGCCTCGGCGATGCCGTAGGACGGTTTGAACGCCGTCGGCGGCAGCCCGTGCGGCGCGAAGGCCGCGGTGAACGTGTCGATGGCCGCCATGCTCACCGGTTCGGAGCCGATGATGAGGACGACGTTGCCCAGGTCGACGTCCTCGCCGGCCTCCGGCAGCCCGCGCTGGGCGGTCCATTCGTAGGCGAAGTTGGGCGCGGCGGTGACCACGCGGCCGTCACGGGATCCCTCGGCGAGCGCCCGGATCCAGCGCTGCGGACGGCGCAGGAACGCCGTCGGCGACATGAGCGTGGAGTGTCCGCCGTAGACGGCCGGGAACCCGATCATCGACAGCCCCATGTCGTGGAACAGCGGTAACCAGCTGACGCCGTGGGTGTTTCGGTCCAGCAGGTCGATCGACAGGATCATCTGCAGGAGGTTGGTGCCGACGGCCCGGTGGGTGATCTCCACGCCGACCGGCGGCCTGGTCGCGCCGGAGGTGTACTGCAGGTGCGAGACGTCATCGACGTCGACCGGCTGCTCCACGAACGCGTCACCCGCGTCGTCGGGGATCTCGTCGAGCAGCACGACGTGCGGTCGCTCGACACCGGCCAGGCCGGCGAGGAAGTCGTCGACGGCGCCGGCCGCCGCCGTGGTCGTGAGCATTACGGTCGGGCGGGCGTCGCCGAGTGCGGTGTGCAGGCGTTCGGCGTGGCCCTGCAGTTCGGGCGCGAACAGTGGGACCGCGACGGTGCCCGCCTTGATCGCGGCGAAGAACCCGGCGATGTAGTCGAGCCCCTGGGGCGCGAGGATCGCCACCCGGTCACCGCGGGAGGTGAGTGCCTGCACGCGCGCGGCGATCGCCCGGAGCCGCACTCCGAGCTCGGTCCAGGTGAGTTCGGCGACGGCGACGTCGTCGGCGCCGCTGTGGTCGAGATAGCGGTATGCCACCGCGTCGCCGACGGCGGCGATGTTTCGCTCGATCAGGGAGATGAGCGTGACGCCCGGCGGGAGCACGATGTTGCCCTCGGCATCCAGGCAGTCCTCGATCTTCAGCAGCCCTTCGTGGACCACCTGCCCGGTACTGCCGCTCATGCCGACGAGTCTAGGGAACGCCGCGGTGGCGTCGCGGCGCCCGCACCCGGATGCGCCCACCCACAACCATGTCGGTTTTCCGCCGGTGGTGTCGGTGGGGGCGTGTAAGTCTGACAGCATGTACGACGATTTCGACCGCTGCTACCGGGCCGTGCAGTCCAAGGACGCCCGGTTCGACGGTTGGTTCGTCACCGCCGTGCTGACCACGCGGATCTATTGTCGGCCAAGCTGTCCCGTCCGGCCGCCGTTCGCCCGCAACGTGCGGTTCTACCCGACGGCCGCGGCGGCACAGGCCGCCGGATTCCGGGCCTGCAAACGCTGCCGACCGGATGCGTCGCCGGGTTCACCGGAGTGGAATGTCCGCGGCGATGTGGCCGCCAGGGCGATGCGCCTCATCGCCGACGGGACCGTCGATCGCGACGGCGTCACCGGGCTGGCCGACCGCCTCGGCTACACCACGCGGCAGGTGCAGCGCATTCTGCAGGCCGAAGTCGGCGCCAACCCGCTCGCGTTGGCCCGTGCGCAGCGGGCACAGACCGCACGGGTGCTGATCGAGACCACCGATCTGCCGTTCTCCGACGTGGCGTTCGCCGCGGGCTTCTCGAGCATCCGGCAGTTCAACGACACCGTGCGCGCCACGTCGGCGTGCACCCCCACCGCGATGCGCGAGCGGGCACGACGGCGGTACGGGTCCGCCGAGGCGGGCGCGGGGTCGCTTGCGCTGCGCCTGCCGGTGCGCAGGCCGTTCGCCTACGAAGGGGTGTTCGGCCATCTGGCGGCCAGCGCGGTCCCGGGTGTCGAGGAGTTCCGCGACGGCGCGTTCCGGCGCACGCTTCGGCTGTCCAAGGGGCACGGCATCGTGAGCCTGACTCCCCGCGATGATCACGTCGACTGCGTGCTCCACCTCGAGGACCTTCGCGACCTCGCCAGCGCGATCGCGCGGTGCAGGCGCCTGGTGGACCTCGACGCCGACCCGGAAGCCGTCGTCGACGTGCTCGGCGCCGATCCCGAGCTCACCGCCCTGGTGGCCAAGGCGCCCGGGCAGCGCATCCCCCGCACCGTCGACGAGGCGGAACTGGCGGTGCGGGTCGTCCTGGGCCAGCAGGTGTCGCTGAAGGCGGCCCGGACGCACGCCGGTCGGCTCGTCGCCCACTACGGCCGTCCGGTCGGCGATCCGCACGGTGGCCTGACGCACGTGTTCCCCACCGTGGAGGACCTCGCCGACATCGACCCCGCGCATCTCGCCGTGCCGCGCAGCCGGCAGCGCACGGTGCGGGGGCTCGTCGCGGCGCTGGCGGCCGGCGACGTCCGCCTCGATCCCGGGTGCGACTGGGACGAGGCGCGGCAGCAGCTCACCGCGCTGCCCGGCATCGGCCCGTGGACCGCGGAGGTGATCGCGATGCGCGGCCTCGGCGATCCCGACGCCTTCCCGGTCGCCGACCTGGGCGTGCTCACCGCCGCCCGGCAGCTCGGCCTGCCCGACGAGGCGAGAACGCTCGCCGCGCACGGTGCGCGGTGGCGACCCTGGCGGGCGTATGCGACACAGCACCTGTGGACGGCGCTCGACCATCCGGTCAACGACTGGCCGCCGAAGGAGGTCCGACAGTGACGATCCGATTCCGTACCGTCGACAGCCCGGTCGGTCTGTTGACCCTCGCCGGCCGCGACGACCGCCTCAGGCATCTGCGCATGGTGGATCAGACCTATGAGCCGAGCCGCGACGGCTGGGTGCCCGACCCGACCGCGTTCTGCGACGCCGTCGAACAACTCGGCGCGTATTTCGCCGGCGAACTCACGACGTTCGACCTGGAGCTCGATCTGGCCGGCACCGCATTCCAGCGCCGGGTGTGGGAGGCGCTGACGACGATTCCGTACGGTGAGACGCGCTCGTACGGCGAGATCGCCCGGCAGATCGGTGCTCCCGGCGCATCCAGGGCCGTCGGACTGGCGAACGGCCACAATCCGATCGGCATCATCGTGCCGTGTCACCGCGTGATCGGCTCGAATGGGAGTCTCACCGGATATGGCGGCGGAATCGAACGGAAGAGAATGCTGCTCGGAATGGAGAAGCAATTCCATTCGGCCATTCCGACGTTATTCGATTGAGTACCGAAAAAGGCTACTTATAGAAATGCCTCGGCCCTCCGATTGTGGTCGGAGGGCCGAGGGGAAAGGGTGTTCGGCGGTGTCCTACTTTTCCACCC
>NZ_LQIV01000030.1 GCF_001500125.1 Mycobacterium sp. IS-1742
GGCGGCGTCGCAGGGTCTGGTGGTCGGGTTCGGTGCCGTCCTGGTCGATGAACCCCAACAGGGTGTCGGCGACCTGCGTGAACTGATCCGGACGCAACTCGATCGCGTGGCCGACGAGGTCGCGTTCGTAGTCGTCGCGGCGCGCGGCTGACACCCAGACCGGCAGCTTCTTGATGAAGTCCTGGATGACCCGCACATGCGCGGCCCCGATGTCGCCGCGGGCGACCGCGTCGGCGGTGTGACTCAACTCGGTCTGCACGCGTTCGCCGTGAATGGTGTAGCGGGGGCCGAGTTGGGTGGCGTCGGTGATCCGGTTGCGGGCGTCGGTGGGAGTGATGCGCAGGTGGTTGGCCAACACTTCCCGGATGGAGGTGGCGCCCAAAGCGTGGGGGTCGGCGCCGATCAGGCGCGCGGTCAGGGCGTGGTCGACGGCGAGGTCGCGGCGGTGGCCGCGTTCGCGCATCTCGATGACCGTGAGTAGCTCGGCGACGGTGAGAACTTCCAGCGGCAGGGCGGCCAGGGCGTCGCGGGCGGCTTCGAACTCCGCGAACGCCGCGAGAACCGCTGCCCCATCCATGACTCGAACACTAGTTCGAAGGTCCGACAAAACCGGCCTCAGCGGCGAGCGTGCGCAAAGTGCTGTGACATCTGCGGCGTGTCTTGTGCAAACACGCACGCTCGCGGGGAGAGGCGGGGAGGGGCAGGGATGTTCACGGCTCGTTCAGGTTCGGGTCGCCACATCGCCGCGCTACGCACACGCGCGGCGGGTTCCATCGGGGTATGCGCGTGGTGCAGGTCGCCAACTTCTACGGCCCACGCTCGGGTGGCTTGCGCACCGCGGTGGACCGTCTCGGCGCCGAGTACTGCGCGGCCGGACACGAGGTCTACGTCGTCGTGCCCGGACATCGCGCCGAGCAGCAGCGACTGCCCAGCGGCGTCGTCCGGATCACGTTGCCGGCCCGCCTGATTCCGTTCACCGGCGGATACCGTGCCGTCCTGCCCGGTCCGGTCACCGCGCTGCTCCGAGACCTGAAGCCGGACGCCGTCGAAGTGTCCGACCGTCTGACCTTGCGCTCACTCGGGGGGTGGGGCCGACGCCACGGTGCGGCGACGGTGATGATCTCCCACGAACGGCTCGACCGGCTCGTCGGCCAGGTACTACCGGGCCGCCTCGCCCGTGCGGTCGCCGACATCGCCAACCGACGCACCGCAGGCAATTACGACACCGTGGTCTGCACGACGGCCTTCGCGCGGACCGAATTCGACCGGATCGACGCCACCAACGTCGTCACCGTTCCGCTCGGGGTCGACCTCGACCAGTTCCACCCGCGCCGGCGGTCAGACCGGGTGCGGCGTCGTTGGGCGGCGGCAGATCAGACACTGCTCGTGCACTGTGGCCGGCTGTCGGTCGAGAAACATGCCCACCGCAGCATCGACGCCGTTGCGGCGCTGAGGCATTCGGGAGTCGACGCGCGACTGGTCGTGGTGGGGGAGGGCCCGCTGCGGCAGCGCCTCGAACGCCAGGCCGCCGGTCTTCCCGTCGACTTCACGGGTTTCATCGGCTGCCGCGACACGGTCGCGGCAATCCTCGCGTCCGCCGACGTGGCGCTCGCGCCGGGGCCCCACGAGACGTTCGGCCTCGCCGCGCTCGAGGCGTTGGCGTGCGGCACACCCGCCGTCGTGTCCCGCACCTCGGCGCTCGCCGAGATCCTCACCGCGGACAGCGGAGCGTCGGCCGACAACGATCCGGAAGCGATCGCGCACGCCGTCAGCACGGTAATCCGGAAACCGGAATCGTTGCGCCGCAGCGATGCCCGCCGACGGGCCGAACAGTTCACCTGGCCACGCGCCGCGGAGGGCATGCTCGACGCACTCCGAGCGGGTCAGCGCAGCGGGGCGCCCCCGACCGTTTAGCCCACGGCGCGGGCGGGCAACCCGTAATCAGCGGGACAGTCAATACCCTGACGTGCCCGACCGACCGAAGGAGCCGATGTGGCTACCAGCACGATCGTCTGGATCGTCGTCGCAGTGGTCGTGGCGCTGCTGATCATCGCCGCACTCGCGATGATGGCGCGCAAACGCCGCAACCAGCAACGCCATCTCGAAGCACAGCGCATCCGGCAGGAAGTTCAGGAACACCACCAGCACGTCGAGAAGCGCGATCTGGTGGCCCAGCAGACCGAGGCCAAGGCGAAGGCCGCCGAGGCCGAAGCGGAAGCCAAGGCCGCCGAGGCCGCCCGGCTGCGCGGTGTCGCCTCCACCCACCGCGACGCCGTGGACTCCTCGCGCCAGGAGCTCGACGAGCGCCGCAAGCTCGCCGACAAGCTGGATCCGCACACGCCGAAGGCCGAGGACATGCAGCCCGACGCCGGCGGCGGGAAGCACGACCACCTGCGCGGTGACCGCCACGACACGCCCGTGCAAGGGAATCCCGTGCAGGGCACTCCGCAGCAGGGTGTCCCTCACGCAGCGCCCCAGGGCGATCTGCACGGGGACGTCCCCGGCGGTCGTACCGGCTTCGGGCAGAACCGCGACGCCCAGCACCCGAGCTTCAACGCGGGCAACGGTCGTACGACCGATCCGCGCACCCGATGACGGACGCTGACAGCACGGCCGGTTCCGCACCGGCCGTGCTGTTCGACATCGACGGCACACTGGTCGATTCGAACTACCTGCACGTCCATGCCTGGCACCGGTCGTTCGCCGAAGAGGGGCTGAACGTCGAGTCCTGGCGGGTGCATCGCTGTATCGGCATGGACGGTTCGACGCTGTTGGACAACCTGGTTCCCGACGCCGATGACGACACACGAAAGCGGCTGAAGGACAGCCATTCTCACTACTATCTCGACGCCAAGGGGCTGCTACGCCTGCTTCCTGGCGCACGCGAACTGCTCGGGCGGATCCACGAGCTCGGGCTACAGGTGGTGCTGGCCACCTCGGCGCCCGAGGACGAGCTCGAGGTGCTCCGCGAGGTGCTCGACAGCGACGACGTCTACTCCGCGATGACCTCCGGTGGGGACGTCGACACCGCCAAACCCCAGCCCGACATCGTCAACATCGCGCTCGAACGCGCCGGTGTGGACGCCGGACGCGCGGTGTTCGTCGGTGACGCCGTGTGGGACATCGAGGCCTGCGAACGTGCGGGGTTGACCTCGATCGGCGTGCTCAGCGGTGGGGTGTCCCGCGGTGAGCTCACCGAGGCGGGTGCACGCGCGGTCTTCGAGAATGCCGAAGACCTGCGCGCGCACCTCGACGAGAGCCCGGTGGCCGACTTACTGAGCGGTGTCGGTCCGGGCGATCAGGGCAACGCGTAACGCAGTACCGCGGCGATGCCGTCGTCCGGGGAGATGCGCTCGTCGGTGCGGACCAGGGCCGCCCCGGTTCGTATCGCCGCCAGCGGAAGTGCCTCGTCGGCCCGCAGCGTCCGGGCCGGCGCGGCGCCCAGCTGCGACAGGACGTTCTCGTTCGGCGCGACCGTCAGGAGGTCGTCGCCGGCGACGACGGTCGCATCGCCGACGTCGCCGATGATGAGCGTTTCGACGGCGCCCGCCCGCAGCGCGGCGCAGACCCCGTGCAAGCCCTGGGCCGCCAGGCCGGAACCCTGACCGGTCGCCTGCGAGAACTGTTCGGCCGCATGCTCGATCGCCGTGAGCCGGCGTTTGAGGAACTCCTGGTCGATGGCGTGCTTCAGGTCGGTGTCGGCGAACCCGCTGTGCCGGGCGCCGATGTCGAGTTCGACCACCCGCTCGGCCACTCGCTCGTCCAGCGTGGGCGCGAGGTCGGATCGGGACTGCACTTCGCCGACGACGAAGATCACCTCGGGGGAGACCTCGTCGACCAGTGTCGCCAATCGATCCGCCACGGCCCGCAGGTTCTTGCGCCCGGCCTCCGTGCTGCGCCGCTGCGGATCCCCGTAACCGGGTGTCTCGGCGCTGTCGGCCTTGTGGATCGGGTAACCGCCACCGTCCACGGTGTCCTGTTCGACCGCCCGGTCACGGTGCACCGTGATGTCGGCGCCGGCATGATCGACCGCGGCCACCACGTAGGTCGAGTGCTGATCGCCGTGCTCCACCACCGGCACCAGGTAGGGCAGTGACGAAACTCGGACGACCGGCGTGTCGATCGGCCGGATCAGGTGTTCGTTCAGCAGTACACCGTCCGCTCCGGCGACCAGACCGCGCCCGCTGCGGCCGACGGCGGGCGACGCGTCGAGCACGGCGTGTTGCAGGGCCTCGACGGTTCCGGCCGGCGCGTCCTGCCGCTCGAGTTCATCGCGGATCGCCCGCCACCTGAGCTCCCGCTGGGCAGCGGCATCCTCGGTGTCGTGCGAGTCGTCGAAGTACACCGATGCGTACGGGCCTTTCGACTCCGCCAGCGTTCGGAAGCGTTCGGATTGCATGGTCCTCCGTCCTGATGGGGTGCGACAGACATTGAGTGCCCGCACACCCGGCGGACAAACGGCTCATCCCGGCGACAGCTGACCGACGAGGGAGTCACCGAGCCAGCGCGCATACCGCTCCGGCGACCACCCGCGCTGGCGCACCAGGACATCGAACGGATGCGGATCGGTGGCGAGGAAGATCAGGTCGACCGCCTCCTGGTACGCCTTGCGGCCGGTGAGCGCGCCCAGCGACCGCAGGCGGCGCGCGACCGTCCGGGCGTCGGCCAGGCGTTGTTCGCGGGCGGCCTCCAGCAGCATCTGCGCCTCTGGTTCGACGCCCGCGGCCACCTCGAGTGTGCGGAACAGGTCCGCGACCCGACCGTTGATCCCCGTCATCACCGCTGCACAGCCGCGGAGCAGGTCGGCCGGGTCCTCGGCGGCGAGCACGCGCCGCATCTCGTCGCGATCTGCGACGGCCACGTCGGCGTCGTCACCGGCCACCGCCCACTCCATCGCGAGGCGGAGGAGATCGGTCTTGCCGCCCACCGACGCGAAGACCGTCTTGCGGCTGACGTCCGCGGCGTCGGCGATCGCGTCGATGGTCGTGGCGCCGAAGCCGTTCGCGACGAAGAGCCGCGCGGCGGCGGCGACGACTCTGCGCCGGGTTTCCTGCGCCTGTGCGGCGCGAAGACCCGATCGGTACGGCCTCTTGACATCTTCGGTCATCTCACGACACTCTCGATATATTCATTACACCATAAGTTACCTCAATGGAGGACCGCATGCACGTCGTCGTCGTCGGAGCGGGCCCGGTGGGCCTGTTCTGCGCCATCGCGCTGGCCCGCCGCGGTCACACCGTCGCAGTGGTCGACCGCGACCCCGGCCCGCCGCCCGCCGGCCGGTGGCGGCGCAGGGGAGTGATGCAGTTCGATCACGCCCACACCTTCCGGGCGCCGGTCGTCGATGAGTTGCGCGCCGAGATGCCCGACGTCGTCGACGCGTTGACCGTCGCGGGTGCGGGCATCGCGACGGACCGGACGGGCGAGGTGAGCGCGTTGCTCTGTCGCCGGTCGACCCTCGAGCGGGTGTTGCACCGCATCGCCGTGCTGCAGATCGGGCTCACCCGTCACGTCGCGACAGTGGACCGGCCCCACCACGCGAACGGCCGGGTCGCCGGCGTCGTCATCGGTGAGCGCGTGCTGGGCGCCGATCTCGTCGTCGACGCCTCCGGCCGGGCCGCCCGGTACCTGCGGGGTCTGCGCCCCGACGCGGTGGGCGGTGACTGCGGCGCGGTGTACGCGACGCGGCAGTACCGGCTGCACGACGGCGCAGCGGCCGGACCCGTCAACTCACCGATCGGCCTGTCGCTGAGCATGTCCGGCTACGCCGCCATCGCGTTCCTGCACGACGGCGGCACGTTCTCGGTGACCCTCACCCACGACGGCGGCGACGCTCGGCTGCGCCGTCTGCGGGAGGATCCGGTGTTCGAGGCGGCCGTCGGCGCCATCCCGCAGCTGGCCGACTGGATCGACCCCGGGCGGTCCCGGCCGCTGGCGCCGGTGCTGCCCGGCGGCCGGTTGTACAACAGCTACCGCTCCCAGGTCGGCCCGGATGGCGCTCCCCACCTCCCCGGGCTGATCTCGGTCGGCGACGCGGTGTGCACCACGACGCCGCTTGCCGGCCGCGGCGTGACGCTCGGCCTGGCACAGTCCCGGGCGCTGCTGGACATCCTCGACACCGAACCCGACATCGTCACTGCCACAGGGCTCTTCGATGACTGGTGCGAGCGCAACGTGCGGCCGTGGTTCAACGACCACCGCCGCGTCGACGGTGACCGGGTGCGTCGCTGGGCCGGTGGCGCGGTGGACCTGACCCGCCCGTTGCCGTCGGACCTGATCGTCGCCGCGGCCGATGCGGACCCGGCTCTGCGCACGCTGGTGGAGCCCTACGTGACGATGGCCGCGCTGCCCGCCAGCCTGGCGCCGGCAGCGCCGCGGGCGCGGGAGATCTTCGCCGGCGGTTGGCGTCCGGCGGTGCCGCCGGGGCCCACCCGCTCCGGCCTCGCCGACCTCTGCGGCGACCATCCGGCCGCGATCACCGGGGCGGTGTCCACGTCACCGGCAGCCGTTTGATCCCGTGGATGAACGCCGACTGCAGTCGGCTGGGCTCCTCCGAGGCGGCGATGTCGGGGATCTGCCGGTGCAGTTCCTCGAACGCCACCGTGATCTCGCGACGGGCGAGGTTCGCGCCGAGACAGAAGTGTGCTCCACCACCGCCGAACCCGACGTGCGGGTTGGGGTGACGGCGCACGTCGAACGTCCAGGGATCGTCGAACTTGTCCTCGTCCCGGTTGGCCGAGCCATACCACAGCGAGATCTTGTCGCCCGCAGCCAGTTTCACCCCGCCGAGCTCCGCGTCACGGGTCAGCGTGCGCCGCATGTAGCTCACCGGCGACGCCCACCGGACGATCTCCTCGACCGCCGTCGGCGCCACCCGGTCGTAGTCGTCGAACCAGATCCGCCGTTGTTCGGGGTAGCGGCTCAGCGCGAGCAGCCCGTGGCTGATCGCGTTGCGCGTGGTCTCGTTGCCCGCGACGACGAGCAGGATGAAGAACGACGCGACCTCGGCGGAGGTCAGCCGCTGCCCGTCGACTTCGGCCTCGACGAGGCTGGTGGTCAGATCGTCACCGGGATGGGCGCGGCGGTCGTCGGCCAGTTGACTCGCGTACGCGCCGATCTCCATTGCCACACCGACGAATTCGTCGAAGTCGGTGGTCAGGTCGGGATCGCCGAAGCCGAGGATGACGTTGGTCCAGTGGAAGACGCGCTGGTGGTCCTCCTCGGGGATGCCCATCATGTCGCAGATGATCTGCAGCGGCAGGGGGCCGGCGAAGTCGTTGACGAGTTCGCCCGTGCCGTCCGGGCTGGCGGCCACCATCTCGGAGACCAGGCGACGGGCCCGCTCGCGAACCGAATCCTCGACGCGGGCGAGCACCCGCGGGGTGAAGGCGCTGCGGACGATGTTGCGCAGCCTGCTGTGCCGGGGGTCGTCCATCGCGATCATCGACCCGAAGTACTCGTTGAGTTCGGGCGTCTGGTCGCCGATCGTGATGCCCGAGGCGGAACTGAAGATCTCCGAGTGCCTGCTGGCGTAGAACACGTCGTCGTACCGGGTCACCGCCCAGTGGCCGCGACCCGCTTCCATCCCCTCCGCGACGAACTCGGGAAAGTGGGTGATCGGGGCCTCCCGCCGCAGGGTGGCGAACGCACCGTCGCGGATGTCGTCGTCGAGCGCCCAGAACTCCCAGGTCCCCAGATCGATGTCGGACAGCGCCACGTGGGGTGGAACCGCGCCGTTCTCCCGAGCCGCAATGCCCACGGCGTCGAGCCTAGCCTTCCGGACGGCCCTCGTGTCCGGGTCGGCCCTTGCTGCGCCGGTCCTCCTTCATCCGCGCCTCGAACACGTGCCGGTGACCCTGCTGCAGTTCGTCACGAACCCGTCGCTCATGGTCACGGAACACCGACCAGTAGTTGTCGTCGAAGTCCTCGACGATCTGGAAGGTCCACCGCCCGTACAGCACATTGCGTCCGACCAGCTCGCCGGCCAACCGGTCGGCGACCTCGTCGTGTCCGGCGTCGCGCAGCTTGTCGCACGCCTCGCCGAGCAACAGGTCCGCCCGCCCCATCAACTGGTGGAAGCTGTACAGGTGACCCCGGGCGCGTTCGACCCATTCGAGTGCCTCCGACACCGAGCCCACCGCCTCCACCGTGTCGTCGGAGATGTCGTCGGGTAGCTGACGGTCGTAGTCGGCCGGCTTGTCCGCAGGTTCGTTCACCGGACCCAGATACCCACCCCGACCGGGTGAAAACGTGATAGCACCGGACGGTGCGCAACCCTCACGCCGGACACCCCTTCACCGATTCGGACGAACACATCGCCGAGGCGCTGCTCGAGGTCAGTGTCCCGACCCTGATGATGTCGCTGGTCCACATGTCCGGCGACCCGGGGCTGATCCGCGGTGCGCTGCGGCCGGCGGGATCGTTCCTCAACGAGGTGCAGGGATTCATGTCCGAGGAGGACAAGGCGGCGGTACGCGCGCTCGCGCTGCCGATCATCGCCGACTACCGGGACCGTGGATGTCCCGAACCGGAACCGATCGGACCGGACCTCCTGCACGAGATGATGCAGTGGCTGGTGTGCGAACAGGTGCCCGCCGAGTACGTGCCGATGCTGCTCGAGGAGATGGAACTCGACGGCGGCGACGACCGGGCGGTGCCGCCACCCACCGATCCGGCCCGCGCCGACTTCCCCGTGCTGGTGATCGGCTGCGGTGAATCCGGCCTGCTGGCCGGGATCCGCCTCAAGGAGGCCGGCATTCCGTTCACGATCGTCGAGCGCAACGCCGGGGTGGGCGGCACCTGGTGGCAGAACACATATCCGGGTGCGCGGGTGGATGTCGGTAACCACTTCTACTGCTACAGCTTCGAACCCTCCGACGGGTGGACCCACTTCTTCGCCGAGCAGCCCGAACTGCAGGCGTACTTCCAGGGCGTGTTCGACCGCCACGGACTGGCACCACATGCGCGGTTCGGCACCGAGGTCACCGAGCTGGTGTGGGACGAGGACACCGCCACGTGGACCGCCCACACGCTCGACCGGGCGGGCGCTGTGACCAGCATGCGGGCGCGCGCGGTGATCAGCGCCGTGGGCCAGCTCAACCGTCCGCACATCCCGGAGATCGACGGCAGCCGCGACTTCACCGGACCGGCGTTCCACTCCGCCGAATGGGACCATTCGGTGGACCTGCGCGGACGCGACGTCGCGATGATCGGGGCGGGGGCCAGCGGCTTCCAGATCGCCCCGGCCATCGCCCCGGATGTCGGCCGCCTCACCGTGTTTCAGCGCACAGCGCAGTGGATGTTCCCCAATCCCCACTACCACGCGTCGGTCGGTGACGGGGTGCGCTGGGCGCTGCGGCATCTGCCGTTCTACGGCCGCTGGTACCGCTTCCTGCTGTTCTGGCCGGGCTGCGACAAGGGCTTGGAGGCGGCCAGGGTCGATCCGAACTACCCCGACCCGCAGCGCGCGGTCAGCGAGGTCAACGACCTGGCGCGGATGATGTTCACCGAGTGGATCACCAGCCAGGTCGGCGACGACACCGACCTGCTGGCCAAAGTGCTGCCCGACTATCCGGCGACGGGCAAACGCACGTTGCAGGACAACGGAAGCTGGTTGCGCGCGCTGACCCGCGACAACGTCGAACTCGTCCGCACCGGCATCGCCCGGGTCGAAGCCGACGCCGTCGTCACCGACGACGGGACACGCCATCGCGCCGACGTCCTGATCTACGCCACCGGATTTCACGCGAACCGGATGCTGTGGCCGATGCGCGTCGTCGGGCGCGATGCGGCGGTGCTCGGCGAGGTGTGGGGGGAACGACCGTCGGCCTATCTGGGTATCACGGTGCCGCGGTTCCCCAACTTCTTCTGCATGTACGGACCCGGTACCAACCTCGCCCACGGCGGCAGTCTGATCTTCCACTCTGAATGCCAGATGCGTTACATCGCACAGTGTCTGGAGATCCTGATCGACGGTGGGTACCGGTGGATGCAGCCCAGGCAGGAGTGCGCGCAGGACTGGCTCAGGCGCAGCCAGGAAGAGATCGGCAAGCTGGTGTGGTCGCAGCCGTCGGTCGAGCACTCGTTCTACAAGAACTCCCACGGGGAGATCTACACGCTCAGCCCCTGGCGGCTCGTCGACTACTGGAACTGGACCCGCAGCCCACAGATGCGCGACTTCGAATTCGGCTAGCCCTGCGGGGTCTCCACCACAGCGCGGATGCGTTCCAACGTCTTGCGCATGTCGCGGATGTTGCGACGTCGGCGCAACTGGCCCCCTGCGATCGCGAAGACCCGCATCAACGCGGAGTCGTCGAGCCGGAACGACTCGGTGACCTCGGTGCCGCCGTCGACGGGGGTGAAGCGGTAGTGCCAGTTGTTGACCGCCCGATCACCCACCAGTACCTCGAAGCCGAACTCGCGGCCGGGCTCGCAGGCGGTGACCCGGCAGGTCGTCCAATACACCGGACCGATCTCGTTACGCCGGACGTGGCCGCGGAATCTCGCCCCCACCGCGGGTCCGGTCGCGCCGTCGAGCCATTCGGCCTCCATCACCTCCGGGGAGAACCGTCCGGTGTTGCGCACGTCGGCGACCAGATCCCAGACCTCGTTCGCCGGAGCCTTCATCGTCACACTGACCGAACCGTTCATGCGGGCAGCCTGCCAGACATCCACCCGCCACTGCCGTCGGATCGGCGATCAGGTTGACTCGGCAGGTGTGAAGGTCCGGTTCGGAGTCGGCATCGGCGCGGAGACACCCGCCGCCGGGCTGGCCGCCATCGTCGACCGCCTCGAGAACAGCGGGGTCGACTCCCTGTGGTTCTCCGAACTGGTCTACACCGAGGCGATCGACCCCTTCGTCGGGATGGCGTACGCGCTCGGCCGCACCTCACGTCTCAAGGTCGGCACCTCCGTCGCGATCCTGCCTGGGCGCCACCCCGTGCTGGTCGCCAAACAACTGGCGTCGCTGGCCGCCGTCGCGCCGAAGCGGGTGCTGCCCGTGTTCGGTCTGCAGTCGGCGATCCCCGCCGAACGGGCGGTCTTCGCGGTGCCCGCCGGCAGGCGTGGCGAGGTGTTCGACGAATCGCTCGAACTGCTGCGGGCGGTGCTCGCCGAACCGCAGGTGGACTTCGACGGCGAGTTCTTCCCCGCGCACGACATCGCGCTCGCCCCGCGTCCGCAACCACCCCTGGACGTCTGGCTCGGCGGGTCGGCTCCCGCGGCGCTGCGCCGGATCGGCCGGTACGGCGACGGCTGGCTCGGCAGCTTCCTCACCCCGGAGGAGGCCGGGTACGGCCGCGAGCAGATCGAGCGCGCCGCGCAGGAGGCGGGCAGACACATCGAGGCCGACCATTTCGGCATCTCGCTGGCGGTGGCCGACGGCGCACTCGGCCCCGAGATGGTCGACGCGGTCCGCAGGCGGCGACCGGACGTCGATCCCGCGGCACTCATCGCCCCGGACTGGGAGGCGCTGCACCGCCAACTCGACGCCTACCTGGACGCCGGTCTGACCAAGTTCGTCATCCGCCCGGCCGGGCCGACACCGATGCACGCCTTCATCGACAGATTCGTCGCCGAACTGCTCCCGCGGGAGAACTGAGGGGCGACGGAGCGTCCCACCTACGACGTCTCCGCGGGATCGTCCTCGCCTTCGGCCTGATCGGGCTGCGGCTGAACGGAACTCTGCTTCATCTCGGGGTCGGCGTCCGGGTCCTGGCCGGAGTCGGCGGGATCGGTGCTCATGCCTGCGACGTACCCGGCGCGCACCGCCCGAAACGCCGGCGGTCAGCGCTCGGTCAGCCGCGGCAGCGCCCGGACGATCTGGCCGCGCACGAACTCCGGGCTGAGCGCCTTCAACCGGTCGAGCCAACGGATGCTGTCCGGCACATACCAGTGCAACCGGCTCGGATGGCGGTAGGCCGCCCACGCCGCATCGGCGACACTGGCGGCCGGCATCAGCCGGAACGGACCCCGCTTCGGTGCCGACGCGGTGACGTCGGGGCTAGCGGCATCGGCCGGCCGCGCACCCGCGGAGTGGTTGGGTGTCTCGCGCAGGATGGCCGTGTCGATCAGGCCGGGCAGCACGTCGGCCACCCGCACCCCGTGCCGCCGCCACTCCACGCTGAGCGCCTCGGTGAGGCCCTTGACCGCGTGTTTGGTCGCCGAGTACACCGCGATCTGCGGCATCCCGTAGGTCGCCGAGGACGACGACGTCGAGAACATCAGGCTGCCCGGCGCCCGCTTGAGGTACGGCAGCGCCGCGTAGGCCCCGGTCAGCACCGCCTTGAAGTTGACGTCGACCACCCGCATGGCCGACTCGTAGGGCACGTCCTCGAACCAGCCGGACTCGCCGATACCGGCGTTGTTCCACATCATGTCCAGGCCGCCGGCGCCGCAGAAGTCGGCGAGGGCGGCCTCGAGCTGCGCCTTGTCCGTCACGTCCACCTGGCGGGTC
>NZ_LQIV01000031.1 GCF_001500125.1 Mycobacterium sp. IS-1742
GGCCGGGCCGCGCCCGCGCCGCCGGCCACCCGTCCCGCCTGCCGCGGCCCGGCCGCGCCGGAAACGGCACTGGGGACGGATCGTGATGACGGTCCTGCTCGTCGCGGTGGTGTCGCTGGTCGGTCTGACCGTGTGGGTCGACACGTCGCTGCACCGCATTCCGGCGCTGGCCGCCTACCCGGACCGGCCGGCCGCGGGCCGGGGCACCACCTGGTTGCTGGTCGGTTCCGACAGCCGCGCCGGCCTCGACCCCGAACAGCAGGCCGAGCTGGCCACCGGCGGTGACGTCGGCAACGGGCGCACCGACACGATCATGCTGGTGCATCTGCCCGGCCTGACCTCGAGCGCTCCGGCGACCATGGTGTCGATCCCGCGGGACTCCTACGTGCCGATCCCGGGCTACGGCGAGGACAAGATCAACGCCGCGTTCGCGCTGGGTGGGGCCCCACTGCTGGCCCAGACCGTCGAGCAGGCCACCGGTCTGCGGCTCGACCACTACGCCGAGGTCGGGTTCGACGGCTTCGCCTCACTCGTCGACGCCGTCGGCGGGGTGACCATGTGCCCGGCCGAGCCGATCAGCGACCCGCTGGCCGGTATCGACCTGCCCGCCGGATGTCAGGAACTCGACGGGCGCAATGCGCTCGGTTTCGTGCGCACCCGCGCCACCCCCCGCGCCGATCTCGACCGGATGACCCATCAGCGGGAGTTCATGTCCGCGCTGCTGCACCGCACGGCCAGCCCCGCCGTCCTGCTCAACCCGCTGCGCTGGTTCCCGATGGCGCATGCGGCAGGCGGCGCACTGACCGTCGACACCGGCGCGCACGTGTGGGACCTCGCCCGGCTCGGCTGGGCGATGCGCGGCGACCTCACCACCACGACCGTGCCCATCGGCGAGTTCACCAACGGGGGCTCCGGCGCCGTCGTGGTGTGGGACAGCGACGCGGCCGGACGCCTCTTCGACGCGTTGGCCACCGACACGCCGATCCCCGCCGACGTGCTCGACACCACACCGACCGGGTAAGGCACGCCTCACCTCAGCAAACTGGGGCAGGAAGTGTTGTCGCCGTCACACACGTGCGGCCAAACCTTAGGAAACCCTCGCCTCAGTAAGGCCCACCTTCGCTGACAACGGCGTCTGACCTGCTATATCGTGGCGGCCATGACGACATTCGGCGCTCTCGACACCAAGTTCCACGGACTTCTCCAAGAGCAGATCCGCAGCGAGTTCACCGCCGCTCAGCAATACATTGCGATCGCGGTGTATTTCGACGGTGCCGATCTGCCGCAGCTCGCCAAGCACTTCTACGGCCAGTCCGTCGAGGAGCGCAACCACGCGATGATGTTGGTGCAATACCTGCTCGACCGCGACGTCGAGATCGAGATCCCCGGCGTCGACGAGGTGTGCAATCGCTTCGAGTCCCCGCGTGACGCGCTCGCGTTGGCTCTGGACCTCGAGCGCACCGTCACCGAGCAGATCAGCCGGTTGGCCAGCGTGGCCCGCGAGGAGGGCGACTATCTCGGCGAGCAGTTCATGCAGTGGTTCCTCAAGGAGCAGGTCGAGGAGGTCGCGCAGATGACGACGCTGGTGCGCATCGCCGAGCGCGCCGGCGCCAACCTGTTCCACCTCGAGGACTTCGTGGCCCGTGATCTGCCGGGCGCGGGTGCCGATTCGGCGGCCCCGCGGGCGGCGGGCGGCGCGCTCTAACGATCGGTGCCGGCCGCGCCGGTCAACCCGTTCTGCAGCCAGTCCTTGGTGCGGCCGGGGTGGTTCGTCGCCACCCAGGCCACGCCGAGGTCGGCGCAGTAGCGCACGTCCTCGTAGTGGTCGACGGTCCAGCAGTACAGCGCCCGTCCCTGCGCGGCGGCCCGGTCGACGAGTTCGGGGTATTCGCGCAGCGTCATGATCGACGGCCCGACCGCCGTCGCGCCCACGGTCGTGGCGGCGCTGCCCCCGAGATAGCGGGACGTCTCCCCGAGCAGCACGGTGGGCAGCATCGGGGCGGCGCGCCGGATCCGCCACACCGCCGCTGCGGAGAAGGACATGACGACCGCCCGCGAGAGGTCGGCCGAGGGCGGTGTCGCGATGCCGAACCGGTGCAGCAGCGCGAGGACCTTGCTCTCCACCAGGGCGCCGTAGCGGACCGGGTGCTTGGTCTCGATGAACAACTTCACCGGCCGGTGCCAGTCCAGCACCAGTTCGACCAGCCGCTCGAGCGTCAGCAGATCCGTCGTGTCGGGGCCCGCGTCCGGTCGGGAACTGGCGTGCCATGACCCGAAGTCCAGCTCCCGCAGCTCTGCCAGCGTCATCTCGCTGACCACGCCGGTGCCCGAGGAGGTCCGGTCCACCCGACGGTCGTGCACACACACCAGATGACCGTCGCGGGTCAGCCGGACATCGCATTCGACCCCGTCCGCACCCTCCTTGAGGGCCAGTTCGTAGGCCGCCAGGGTGTGTTCGGGCCGGTCGGCCGAGGCCCCACGGTGCGCGACGACGAACGGATGACCGCCGAGCGCGCCGTCATCCGGGTTCATGGGCCCTATGCTGCCGGGTTCTGCCCGCTGGACTCAACCGGACGGGCCGATTGGTCCTCGTGCTGTGTGTCCGGTGAGTCGTCGGGCACCATCACCCAGCGGTGGACCGGTCGGGACACCGGGGCCTGCTCGAATCCGGACACCACCCGGTGCGCGAGCAACAGGGTCGCCAACGCCATCAGGTAGGCGATCGCGGTGATCATGGTGTTGTCGGCGATGCCCTGCGGGTCCGTGGTGAAGCTGGTGGCGACCGAGAACACCGAGACGACGGTGCTGAACACCCACAGGATCCACCACACGATGATCGGCTTGCGCAGCGTCGACGTCCGGTTCTCCACCCCGGCCAGTTCGAGGACGAACACCGGTGCGAAGAACAGGTTCACGAACGGCACCAGACAGCCCAGTCGCAGCCGAAGCGCGTCCCGGGGATCGGGTTGTCCGCGGTACCCGTACGCCGCGCCGCGGCGCGCGATCAGCCAGTTGGTCAGCAGCACGATGCTGCCGACCACCAGGAACGCCGCCACGACGCTCAGCGCGACGCCCAGCCAGGTGGCCGCGCCGGCCACGATCGGGTTGAGCAGCACGCTGCGGTTGATCAGCAGCAGCAGATACCGCAGCGCGTGCACCGCGGCCGCGGCCGCGAGCACGCCGATGGTGATCAGCAGCGTGGTGCGTACCGCGGAGCCGGACGGGCCGGTCCGGGACTCCGCCGCGGTCGGGTCGACGGCGTCGAAGTGCTCGACGAGGCCCCACCGCGGGATCGTCGGATAACGCGGCGTCGGGCCGAGTGGCCGGCGGCGAGCGCGCGGTGGAGGTGGCGCACCGGGCCGCACGGCGATCCAGCGGTAACCGGCGGGCAGGCGCGGAGGAGCCCCGGCGCCGCCGGGACGGGCCTGGCGTGCACTCCATTCGGCGCCCGGGGTGGGCGGCGCGGACGGGGCCATCAACGAGCCCTGACACCGCGGACACACCTGCCGCTCACGGTCGCGCACGTTCCACCGCGTTCCGCAGCGGGAACACACCTGGATCATCCGACCAGCCTAGCGGCGCTGGTCACGCGTTCCCGGTGCCGCCGCCGTCGGCGACGATCGGGCGCCCGGCGGCGGACCAGGCCATGATGCCGCCGCTGACGTTGACGGCCCGGTACCCGTTGCGGACCAGGTACTGCGCCACCCGCTGTGAGCGGCCACCGACATGACACATCACGTAGACGGTGGCCTCCGGGTCCACCTCGCCGAGGCGGGCCGGTATCTCTCCCATCGGGATGTGCAGTGCCCCGGCGGCGTGTCCCTGCCGCCATTCGTCGTGTTCGCGCACGTCGAGCAGCAGTGTCGACCCGTCGAACACGACGGGGAGTTCGGCCACGTCGGCCTGTGTCACCTCGACGTCGTCCATGCGTTCCATGCTGTCACGCCGCCGTCCACGCGGCGCACCTCTCCGCAGACAGCAATCGCGGATTTATCCACAGTTTCCACAGGTTCATCCACAGGCGGCATCCGCCACCGGACGGATAAGCGCTCGTCGTGCGGGGCGCTTGCTGAATGAAACTGTGGATAAACCGGGAGTACGCGGCAACGTCACGGGCCGGTAACGAAACCGTCGAGCGAAATTCTTAGTGGGGCTAATCCACACCGCGGGCGAGCGCAGGAAGCGACGGGGACCCGAGTGTGTCACCGTCTTCCGGGAACGCCCGCGCGACACGCCGAGGCGACGTCGCGGCAGCTGCGCGATGCCGGAGGGGCGGGGTCCGGCGGAGGGTTCGACCGCACCGTGATCCGAACCGGGGACACCGGGCCGCTAAGGCCGCCACGACCGGCGCGACCGTGCCTGACGTCGGCCGACGGCCCGTCGCCACCCGCGCCGCCGACCCGATTTCCTCCGTGGGGGCGAACCGGTTATGATCGGCGTCACACGCTCGGCGTGTGATTGATCTCACTGGGGGTTTATCTTGTTCGTGCAGGTCAGGAGCCACTGATGGCGTCTCATCCCATGGGGGGCGGCTCGGCCATGCCGCCGTCGGAGTGGCATACGTCGGCCAGTGTCTACACCCGCAGCCAATTGATCGCTTGTCTGCGCGCCGGCGTCATCGCCCTGGTCCTGCTCGCGATCCTCGCCTTGATCGTTCTGTTCTGAACGCCTCGTAGTCGGGTATTGGTGTAGGTGGACGCGCGTCCTTGCGATGCGCGCTGCTATGGAGCAAGGTTGACATCGATGTCGAGGATGTCGAGCTCCATCAATCACTGCTGAGGAAGGAACCTTGTGGCTGAATACACCTTGCCCGATCTTGATTACGATTACGGCGCCCTCGAACCGCACATCTCGGGGCAGATCAACGAACTTCACCACAGCAAACACCACGCGACCTATGTGAAGGGCGCCAACGACGCCCTGTCCAAGCTCGCCGAGGCGCGGGAGTCCGGAGACCACTCCGCGATCTTCCTCAACGAGAAGAACCTCGCGTTCCATCTCGGTGGTCACGTGAACCACACGATCTGGTGGAAGAACCTCTCCCCGAACGGCGGCGACAAGCCGACCGGTGAGCTGGCCGCCGCGCTCGACGACGCGTTCGGCTCGTTCGACAACTTCCGTGCGCAGTTCACCGCCGCGGCCAACGGCCTGCAGGGTTCCGGGTGGGCGGTCCTCGGATACGACACGCTGGGCCAGCGGCTGCTGACCTTCCAGCTCTTCGACCAGCAGGCCAACGTGCCCCTGGGCATCATCCCGCTGCTGCAGGTCGACATGTGGGAGCACGCGTACTACCTGCAGTACAAGAACGTCAAGGCCGACTACGTCAAGGCGTTCTGGAACGTCGTCAACTGGGAGGACGTGCAGAACCGGTTCGCCAAGGCGACCAGTTCGGCCAGCGGCATCATCGTCGGCTGACACCGGTCCCGCCAGACTCGTTCAGAAGGGGCGCCGCGCGATCTTCGCGCGGCGCCCCTGCTGTGTTCGGGTGGGCGTCGCCGCGCGTTAGCACTCGTGTCATCTTGCGTGCCAGCACACCACTGCAGCATCCTGTTTCACACGACCCACAGGCGTGTCGGTCCACGAACACCGATGTCTCGGAGGGCGCTATGGAGACAGGGTCCGGTCGGGCGATCGAGATCGCCCCCTTCCATTCCGGCGGTTCACTCAAGGGCTTCGTCGTGTCGGGCCGCTGGCCGGCCTCCACCAAGGAGTGGGCGCAGCTGCTGACGGTCACCGTCCGCGTCGCATCCTTGCCCGGATTGCTCTCCACGACAACGATTTTCGGTGTCCGCGAAGAGCTGCCCGACGAACCCGAGCCGGGCACCGTCGGCCTCGTGCTCGCCGAGGGCACCGTCGTGGGGGACGCCGCCGTGCCTCCCGGCTACTTCGCCGAGCGCCAGCCACCCGCCCTGCTGATGCTGCACCCACCGTCGGAGACCACCCCGTCGCTGCCGGAATGCAGCGGCGCCGCATCGGGCTGCGTGCTGCTGCCCGGACTGCCCCATCTGGGTCTCGAGCACCGGGCCGCCTGGGTGGAGGCGGAGTCCGACGGGACCGTCACGTCGATGGTGAGCCGCGTCGGTGTCGACCCCATCAGCCATCCCGACACCGCGGTGCTGGCCATGCTGCTCGCCGCGTGACGGGTCACGGAAGCCGGCGAACACCGGTTTCCGAACCGGAGAATACGGCTGTCCGAAATCGGCTGCGGCGCTGGCGCACCGGAGAACCCGCCGCTATGGTCGAAGGCGTCAGCGAAGGGGAGTAGCCCCGAATCGTCGTGTCGACATACTGGCCCACGGGCCCGGCCGGCGAACCGCACCCTCGGTGGGCGAGACCTTCGACTCAGACGCCGTGCGTTCTCGCGAACGCTCGGCGACGTGTCGAAAGGTGTCCATGATGCTCGGTGCGGTGCTGGTCAGCCTCGCGGTCGTCTTCGTGGCCGAACTCGGCGACAAATCGCAGATCATCACGATGACCTACGCGCTTCGGCACCGCTGGTGGGTGGTGCTGTCCGGGGTGGGTATCGCCGCGGTGCTGGTACACGGGCTGTCGGTGGCGATCGGCCACTTCCTCGGGGTGACGCTGCCGGAGAAGCCCATCGCGTTCGCCGCGGCCATCGCCTTCCTGTTGTTCGCGGCCTGGACCTGGCGCGAGGGGCGCAACTCCGCCGACGACGACGAGGTCCGGGTGGCCGAACCCCGCTTCGTCGTACCCGCCATCGTCTCGTCGTTCGTCCTCGCCGAACTCGGCGACAAGACCATGCTGGCGACGGTGGCGCTGGCCAGCGACCGCGACGCCATCGGTGTGTGGATCGGCGCGACCATCGGCATGGTGCTCGCCGACGGCGTTGCCATCATCGTCGGGGCAATGCTGCACAAGCGGCTGCCCGAGGGCTTCCTGCACGCGATGGCGAGCGTGCTGTTCCTCCTGTTCGGCCTCTGGATGCTGTTCGACGCCGCGTTGGGCTGGCGGGGCGTGGCGCTGGGCGCGACCGGCGGCGTGGCGGCGGTCGCCCTGCTGGTCGCCGTTGTCCGCGCCGTGCGGGCCAGGAGGTCCCGCACCCCTTCGCCGGCACCCCGCGAATCGTCGTCCGAGCCCGTCTGATCTCCGACCGGCAAGGTCCGGCGGACGGCGGATCGCCGCTCGCCCGCCCGTAGGGCGCCTGTCCCGCCCTCCGCCTGACGTGGTGTGACGTCGGCAAACCCTTGAAATAGTCAGGAGCGTCGACCGATCCGCGCGCCGGTGTGCGCGACGATTGCTGGGAGCCACCTGAGAGGGTGTCTAGCACAGGGTATGCTACGGAACCGTTATTATTTGCTTCCGGCCGTGGTTCAACCATGGCGACAATTGAAGAATCTGCTGTTCCAGGCGTTTTCGGCGACCAGATCGGCGCGCCGACACGAACATTTGGGCGGTTTGCACTTGGATGAGGGCATAACTCTCGCTACGATGGTCAGCAAAGACGCCGCCTTTTTAGCCCGCTCGTCACGCATGTGGAGGTCAATCCGATGAGCAAGACGTTCGCCGCACGGCTGAACCGACTATTCGACACGGTTTATCCGCCTGGCCGCGGACCGCATACGTCCGCCGAGGTCATCGGGGCGCTCAAGTCCGAGGGCATCACGATGTCAGCGCCCTACCTGTCCCAGTTGCGCTCGGGCAACCGCACCAACCCCTCGCAGGCCACCATGGCCGCCCTGGCCAACTTCTTCCGGATCAAGCCGGCCTACTTCACCGACGACGAGTACTACGAGAAGCTCGACAAGGAACTCACGTGGCTGGCCAACATGCGTGACGAAGGCGTCCGCCGGATCGCCGCACGTACGGTCGGGTTGTCGCCCGAGGCGCAGCAGGACATCGTGGCCAAGGTCGACGAACTGCGGCGCAAGGAACATCTCGACGACTGAGCTCCCGCGGCGGCGCGCGCGGCGAAGCGGACGGTGTTTGCCTCCGATTCTTGAATCAGGCTTCTGAGCTGGCCGTTCCGCGGTCGAGCGCCCGGTACTGCCGGGCGATCTCGAGTATCCACTCCCGGTCCGAATACGACTCCGGCTGGCGCAGCCACTCGACTCCGGGAAACCGCCGGTGGCCGTCCATCGAGGTCTCACGGCCCGCGAAGATCCACCCGGCGATGGCCCGGGCCTGTTCGGTGGGTGTCACCGCGGGCGCGGCCGGGCCCGGGTCACGCCCCTCCTGATCGCCGGCGGCGCGCCTCGCGTCCACCGGCCGGCGTGCGTTCGTCGCCTCCAGGAACAGCGCATCGGAGATCAACGACATTCGTTCGGCGACGCGGAAGACCAGCGGTCCGTGCGGTCGCACACCGATGCCCACGTCCGGCTGGCGGCGGCCCAGTTCGGTGAGCAGCGGGTCGATGATCCGCAACTCGCGGCGCGCACCGAACCAGTCCTCGATCCCGGGCAGCAGCGCCCCAACGGCCACGGTGACCATGGCGCAGCCGATCAGGGTGGCCCCGGTCCCCACACCGATCGAGTCGACGATTCCGAATGTGCGGAGCAGGAACAGCCCGGCGACCACCAGGATCAGCGCGATGCCCACGGTGAACACGAACAGCGCCCGGCCCCTGCGGCTGCGGCTCGAGTGGCGCAGCCCCGACCACATCACCAGCGACATCGCCACCAGCACGTAGATCAGCGGCAGCAGCCAGGACGTGCCGTCCGCACCGAGGTTGCGGCGCAGGTACTCCTCGGGCGACATCTCCGGCTGCTGGCCGCCGGCCAGGAAGACCGCCACGCTGAGCACCGCGACGATCCCGGCCAGGACGTACTGCGCCACCGCGAGGCTGCGCGTCGCGGACGGGGTGCGTGCCGAGGCGACCGTCGTGATCATCACGCAACTGCCCGCCGCGCACATGATCAGCGCGACCTGGCTCAGGGCCATCGCGATGTTCGGCCACTTCAACGTCGTGTCGACGAGCAGGGTCAGCGGCTGCCAGTTCAGCGCCGCCACCGCCGCCAGGTTGCCGAGCGCCAGAATCATCGCGGTGCTCACCAGCGACTGCTTGTTGACCAGGGCCCACCCGATCCGCAGCCCGGTCGCCAAGCCGAGCAGTCCGGCGATGCCCCAGACGATCAACCAAACGCCTCTCCGAGACGGATCTGCACGATCGAGGAGCGGTCGCAGGGCAGCCGGCCGAGTCGGTAGATCAGCAGCGCGGCGAAGTCCTCCGCCTCCTGTTCGGCGTCTTCCCCGCTCGGCCCCATGCAGCCCGTCCGCTGGTTGAGCATGTAGCCGATCAGTTCGGAGCTCGCGACCTCGGTGTTCTGCCGGGCCGCCTGCACCACCGGGATGCCCTCGTGGCCGAGCACCAGGTGTCCGAGTTCGTGGGCCAGCGTGCGGTCCCAGGCGGGCAGCCCCTGCTGGATCAGGAACTCGTCGTGGTCCGCGTACTGGCGCCACTGCCCGCACACCCCGGGCGGCAGATCGGCGGTCTTGATGTCGATCGGGCGTCCGCGTTCGGCACTGACCGCCTGGACCAGGCGGAACAGCGACACCTCGCCGCGTCGCGGCGCCAGATCCAGCACGGCGCTGACAGCGCGCGTGACGGTGCGAGTCGTTGGCACGTCGCCCCCTCTCCGACTTGTCGATGTGCCGTTGGCTAGTTCATGAACCGCGCGATGCTCTCGGTCCGCAGCGCCCGTCCGGCCTTGGCCTGCCGGTACCCGACGAGCCCACCGAGCCCGGTGAGCATGAGGATGCCCGCGGTGCCCGGTACGGCCACCGCCGCGATCTGCGCGACACCCGCCGCGCGCAGGTATTCGCCGTACCCGACGCGGAAGTTCGCGGGGACCGCGGCGGGGTCACCGCTGCGGACGGGCGCCTCGGGCTGGCGAGCCGACGGCTGTTGCGGGGGTGCGACGCGGGGCGGGGCCTCCGGCGCCGAGGCGCCCGGCTCACTGGACCCCGGTTCATTGGGACTGCACGCGCTCAG
>NZ_LQIV01000032.1 GCF_001500125.1 Mycobacterium sp. IS-1742
GGCGGGGTGGGCGCGGCGGGCGGCCCGAACTCACCGGGTCGCGCGGTGCCCATGCTGCGCTTCTCGTTGATCAGCGCGGCGCGGCCGGCCAGGTAGGCGGTGTTCAGCAGCGTGTCCGCCGTGCCGCCGGGCAGCGGCACGAAATCGGTGTCGGCGATGTAGCGGTCCCGGTCGGCGTAGGCCAGTCGCTCGGCCTCGGAGATCAGGTGCACGCCCATGACGGCGGGCCTGCCGCCGTTGCGGTCGATGTCCTCCGGACGGTGGTCGGCCATCGGGAAGCGCTCGAGCATCCCGAGCGTCGCGAGCACCGCGATACCCCCCGACGACGGCGGTGGCATCCCGCAGATCTCCTTGCCGCGGTACGGGCGGCACAGCGGCTTGCGGACCTCGACGGTGTAGTCGGCCAGATCCTGCAGCGTCATCGCGCCGGGGGTGCGCCCACCCGAGGCGTCGGCGGCGGCCTCGACCACCGCCTCGGCGATCGCGCCGCGGTAGAACGCGTCGGCGCCCTCGGAGGCGATCGCGCTCAGGGTCTTGGCGTAGGCCGGGTTGGTCAGCCGGCTGCCCGCGGGCTTCGGACTGCCGTCGGCGTTGAGGAAGTACCGGCCCGCCGCGGCGTCGACGCGCAGTTCCTCCCGGCTGTCGGAGATCGCCGCCGCCAGCCGCGGGCTGACGTCGAAGCCGTCGTCGGCCAGCCGGACGGCCGGTTCGAACAGCTCCCGCCACGTGGTCTTGCCGTGCGCCTCGTGGGCGGTCTGCAGCATCCGCACGATGCCGGGGACGCCGATCGAGCGCCCGGACGCCCGCGCATCCGGTTTGGGTGGTGTGCGGTCGGTGTCGCTGACCCAGCGCAGGTAGTTCTCGGTCGCCGCCGCGGGCGCGACCTCGCGACCGTCGTAGGCCTGCACCGCCCCGGACGCCGCGTCGTAATACAGCAGGAAGCCGCCGCCCCCGACACCGGACGATTGCGGTTCGACGAGCCCGAGCATCGCCTGGGCGGTCACCAGGGCGTCGGCCGCGGTGCCGCCGCTGCGGAGCACCCGGCACGCGGCCTGGGTGGCCAGCGGATTCGCCGTCGACACCGAGTAGCGAGCGGTGACCACCGCCGTCATGTCCTTGCGGTAACCGGTGCCCACCTCCGGCTCGTTGGCCAGGTCCTCCTCACCCTCGCCGGGTGGCGCGGCCTCGGGGGTCTTGGGCGTGGGAGTGCCGTTCGACACCATCTCGCAGGGCACCGGCGGCGGGGTGGGCGGGGCCTGCTCGGCACCGGAACATCCGGCCGTGAGCAACACCACCCCTCCCAGCAGGGCGGTCACCCTCTGCACCGACGCCGGTATCCGCACCCTTCGACGGTAGCGGAGTCACTCGCGACCTGTCCGGAGGTCACGCCGTGGGTTGTTCAGCGGGTCGCGCGGCTGCAACCCGCACCGGGCGCGGCAGTAACCTGGGGGCGTGCCCGATCCATCGACGTACCGGCCCGCCCCCGGGTCGATCCCCGTCGAACCGGGCGTCTACCGGTTCCGGGACCCGCACGGCCGCGTCATCTACGTCGGCAAGGCCAAGAGCCTGCGCAGCCGGTTGAACTCCTACTTCGCCGACCTGTCCGGTCTGGCGCCGCGGACCAGGCAGATGGTGATGACGGCGGCCAAGGTCGAGTGGACCGTCGTCACCACCGAAGTGGAGGCGCTGCAACTCGAGTACAACTGGATCAAGGAGTTCGACCCGCGGTTCAACATCCGCTACCGCGACGACAAGTCCTACCCCGTGCTCGCCGTCACCCTCAACGAGGAGTTCCCGCGGCTCAAGGTGTACCGCGGTCCGCGGAAGAAGGGGGTGCGCTACTTCGGGCCGTACTCGCATGCCTGGGCGATCCGGGAGACCGTCGATCTGCTCACCCGGGTGTTCCCGGCGCGGACCTGTTCGGCCGGAGTGTTCAAGCGGCACAACCAGATCGACCGTCCGTGTCTGCTCGGCTACATCGACAAGTGCTCGGCGCCGTGCGTCGGGCGGGTCAGCGCCGACGAGCACCGCGAGATCGTGCTGGACTTCTGCGACTTTCTGTCGGGCAAGACCGACCGGCTGGTCCGCGACCTGGAACGAAAGATGAACGCCGCCGCCGAGGACCTCGACTTCGAGCGGGCCGCGCGGCTGCGTGACGACATCGGCGCGCTGCGGAGGGCGTTGGAGAAGCAGACGGTCGTGTTGGGGGACGGTACCGACGCCGACGTCGTGGCCTTCGCCGACGACGATCTCGAGGCGGCGGTGCAGGTCTTCCACGTGCGCGGCGGGCGGGTGCGCGGTCAGCGTGGCTGGATCGTCGAGAAGTCCGGCGACCCCGGCGAATCCGGCGAGGGCCAGCTGGTCGAGCAGTTCCTCACCCAGTTCTACGGTGATCAAGTCGAACTCGGCGGGGCGAGCGACAACGCCGGTGCGAACGGGCTGGACGAGGCGACGAATCCCGTACCGCGCCAGGTCCTGGTCCCCTGTCTGCCCGACAACGCCGACGAGCTGACGGAGTGGCTGTCCCAGCTGCGGGGCTCCCGGGTGGCGCTGCGGGTGCCGCAGCGCGGCGACAAGAAGGCGCTGTTCGAGACGGTGCAGCGCAACGCCAAAGAGGCGCTGGCCCAGCACAAGCTCAAGCGGGCCGGCGACTTCACCGCGAGAACGGCTGCGCTGCAGAGTATTCAGGACACGCTCGGATTGGCCGACGCGCCGCTGCGGATCGAGTGCATCGACATCAGCCACGTCCAGGGCACCGACGTGGTCGCGTCGCTGGTGGTGTTCGAGGACGGCCTGCCCCGCAAATCGGACTACCGGCACTACGCGATCCGCGAGGCCGCGGGCGACGGCCGCAGCGACGACGTCGCCTCGATCGCGGAGGTCACGCGGCGGCGCTTCTACCGGCACCTGCACGACACCCAGCATCCGACGGAACTGTCCGCCGAGGGCAAGTCGCGCAAGTTCGCCTACCCGCCGAACCTGTTCGTCGTCGACGGCGGCGCACCGCAGGTCAACGCGGCGCAGGCGGTACTCGACGATCTGCAGATCACAGACGTGGCGGTGATCGGGTTGGCCAAACGCCTCGAGGAGGTGTGGGTGCCCGCAGAGCCCGATCCGCTGATCATGCCGCGCAACAGTGAAGGTCTCTACCTGCTGCAGCGGGTGCGCGACGAAGCGCACCGTTTCGCGATCGCCTACCACCGCAGCAAGCGGTCCAAGCGGATGACGGCCTCGGCGCTGGATTCGGTGCGCGGGCTCGGCGAGCACCGGCGCAAGGCGCTGGTCGCGCACTTCGGTTCGGTGGCGCGGCTGAAGGAGGCGACGGTCGAGGAGATCACCGCGGTGCCGGGCATCGGGGTGGCGACCGCCCGTGCGGTGCTGGAGGCGCTGGGCGTGCCGGAGGCCGCACCGGCCGATTCCGGCGCGGACACAGGCGCCATCGACGATGATCAACGCAGGGTGACGGGATGACAGAGTCGGATATGAGCGAACAGCTGAGGGGGGATGTCGATCACCCGGAATCGGGTATCGACGTCGTCCTGGTCACCGGGCTGTCCGGAGCCGGGCGCGGAACCGCGGCGAAGGTGCTCGAGGACCTCGGGTGGTATGTCGCCGACAATCTGCCGACCGAGCTGATCGCCCGGATGGTGGAGCTGGGACTGGCCGCCGGCTCGCGCATCACCCAATTGGCGGTCGTCATGGACGTGCGGTCGCGCGGGTTCACCGGCGACCTGGACTGGGTGCGCCGCGATCTGGCGACCCGCAACATCACTCCGCGCGTGCTGTTCCTCGAGGCCAGTGACGACATCTTGGTGCGCCGCTACGAGCAGAACCGGCGCAGCCATCCGCTCCAGGGCGGGCAGACGCTGGCCGAGGGCATCGCGCGGGAACGGGCGCTGCTCGCCCCGGTCCGCGCCTCGGCCGATCTGGTGATCGACACGTCGAAGCTGTCGGTGCACGCCCTGAGAGAGAGCATCGAGCGCGCGTTCGGCGCCGAGGTGGCCGCGGAGACCAGCGTCACGGTCGAATCGTTCGGCTACAAATACGGCCTGCCGATGGACGCCGACATCGTCATGGATGTCCGCTTCCTGCCCAATCCGCACTGGGTCGACGCGTTGCGCCCGCACACCGGGCAACACCCCGACGTCCGCGACTACGTGTTGGGTCAGGCCGGCGCGGAGGAGTTCCTCGACACCTACCATCGGCTCCTGAACGTCGTCATCGACGGATACCGGCGGGAGGGGAAGCGCTACATGACCGTCGCGATCGGCTGCACCGGCGGCAAACACCGCAGTGTGGCGATCGCCGAGGCGCTGGCGGGGCGGCTGCAAGGCGGTGACGAGCTCACGGTGCGGGTGCTGCACCGGGATCTGGGGCGCGAATGAGCTTCCCCCGGACGCGAGGAATACAGAAGAGTCCCGCACGCGAGGAGGCCAGGTGAGCCCTCGCATCGTCGCACTCGGCGGCGGCCACGGGCTGTACGCGACGCTGTCCGCGGCGCGACGGCTCAGCCCGCACGTCACCGCTGTGGTCACGGTCGCCGACGACGGCGGGTCCTCGGGCCGGCTGCGCAGCGAACTGGACATCGTGCCGCCTGGGGATCTGCGAATGGCGTTGGCCGCGTTGGCCTCCGACAGTCCGCACGGCCGGCTGTGGGCGACCATCATCCAGCATCGGTTCGGAGGCAGCGGTGCGCTGGCGGGTCATCCGATCGGCAATCTGATGTTGGCGGGTCTGTCCGAGGTGCTGGCCGACCCCGTCGCCGCACTCGACGAGTTGGGCCGCGTCCTCGGGGTCAAGGGACGGGTGCTGCCTATGTGCCCGATCGCGCTGCAGATCGAGGCCGACGTCGCCGGCCTGGAATCCGATCCTCGGATGAGCCGCGTGATCCGCGGTCAGGTGGCGATCGCGACGACCGTCGGCAAGGTGCGCCGGGTGCGGTTGCTGCCGGGTGATCCGCCGGCCACCCGGCAGGCCGTCGACGCGATCATGTCGGCCGACCTGGTGGTGCTGGGCCCCGGCTCCTGGTTCACCAGCGTCATCCCGCACGTGCTGGTACCGGAACTCGCCGCCGCGTTACGCGCGACGTCGGCGCGCCGGGCGCTGGTGCTCAACCTGGCCGCCGAGCCGGGGGAGACGGCGGGTTTCTCCGTCGAGCGGCACATCCATGTGCTGTCGCAGCACGCGCCCAACTTCACCGTCCACGACATCATCGTGGACGCCAGCCGGGTGCCCAGCGACCGGGAGCGGGATCAGCTGAGCCGGACGGCGAAGATTCTCGATGCCCGAGTAGAGTTCGCCGACGTCTGCCGACCTGGTACACCTTTACATGATCCGGCGCGACTGGCCGCGGCCCTGGAAGGTGTCCGGCTTCGCGGGACGGCGGGGGGCCGCGACGAGGTGCCGACGGCGGCGACCCCGACTTCGAACCGACCGAGAGGTGACGACTCGTGGCGATGACAGCCGAGGTCAAAGACGAGCTGAGCCGACTCGTGGTGAAATCGGTGAGCGCTCGCCGCGCCGAGGTCGCATCGCTGTTGCGCTTCGCCGGAGGGCTGCACATCGTGTCCGGCCGGGTGGTCGTCGAGGCCGAGGTGGATCTCGGCATCATCGCGCGCCGGCTGCGCAAGGACATCTACGATCTGTACGGCTACAACGCCGTCGTACACATGTTGTCGGCCAGTGGTATTCGCAAGAGCACGCGGTACGTGGTGCGGGTCGCCAAGGACGGCGAGGCGTTGGCGCGGCAGACCGGACTGCTCGACCTGCGGGGCCGCCCGGTGCGGGGACTGCCCGCACAGGTGGTGGGCGGCAGCGTGGCCGACGCCGTGGCGGCCTGGCGCGGGGCGTTCCTGGCACATGGTTCGCTCACCGAACCGGGTCGGTCCTCGGCGCTGGAGGTGAGCTGCCCGGGACCCGAAGCCGCGCTGGCGCTGGTCGGTGCGGCCCGCAGGCTCGGTGTCAGCGCCAAGGCGCGCGAGGTGCGCGGCAGCGACCGGGTGGTGGTGCGCGACGGCGAGGCGATCGGCGCGCTGCTGACCCGGATGGGTGCTCAGGACACGCGGTTGACCTGGGAAGAACGCCGGATGCGGCGGGAGGTCAGGGCCACGGCCAATCGGTTGGCGAACTTCGACGACGCCAACCTGCGGCGCTCGGCGCGCGCGGCGGTCGCGGCGGCCGCCCGGGTGGAGCGGGCGCTCGAGATCCTCGGGGACACGGTTCCCGATCATCTGGCGTCCGCGGGCAAGCTGCGGGTCGAGCACCGCCAGGCCTCTCTCGAGGAACTGGGCCGGCTGGCCGACCCGCCGATGACGAAAGACGCTGTCGCCGGCCGTATTCGGCGGCTGCTGTCGATGGCCGACCGGAAGGCCAAACAAGACGGCATCCCGGACACCGAGTCCGCCGTGACGCCCGACCTGCTCGAGGACGCTTAGCCGAATCGGTTGTCCGCCACTGTGATTCGACCTCTTCGCTAGTCGGGGTTGTCGTCCTCGTCGTGATCGGTGAGGTAGCGGTGGGGGTGGAAGTGGTTGTTGATTCTCGGTTGGCCGGTGTCGTGGTG
>NZ_LQIV01000033.1 GCF_001500125.1 Mycobacterium sp. IS-1742
GGCGGCGGGGGTGCCACCACCCCCGGCCGACATCGTCGAACACGCGTCGGCGCCGGTGGTCCCGCCGGTCGACGCAGCCGAAGTGGCCACCGCGGCAGCCGCAGCGCTGGCCGCACCGGCGGCACCCGTCGCGCCGGTGGCACCCGTGGCGCCACCCGCGATCACTTTGCCGACGGTGCCGGGTTTCCCGGTGCAGTTGCCCAGCGAGCTGACCATGCCCCGCGACCTGGTCTGCGAAGGGACCGCCTTCTAGGGGAACGTCTCACCCACGAAGACCCCCAGCGCTCGCCACGCCCGCTCGGCCACCACCGGGTGGTACTGGATGCCGCGCTCCGGCTGGTCGGCGAACGGCGCCATGAACGCGTGCATCGCACCGCCGTATGCCTGCAGTTGCCAGTCCGCACCCCGCGCGGTGAGCTCACGGCCCAGCGCCACCACATCCTCCGGCGGCGCCAGCGGATCGTCCCAACCGTGGTGAACGGCGATCCGCGCCGGGATCGGCCCGTCGGCCGGCCAGTCCGGCGGCGTCAGCAGCCCGTGGAAACTCACGACCGCGCGCAGAGGGTGGCCGGCCCGGGCCAGGTCGAGTACGCACAGCCCGCCGAAACAGAAGCCGATCGCGGCCACCCGGTCCCGGTCCACCTCCGGCGCGTCGGTCAACGCGGTGAACACCCCCGCGAGCCGCTCCCTCAGGGCGCCCCGATCACCGAGGAACGCCGTCATCTCCTCGGCGCACCGTTGGGCGCCGCCCGCCGTCACGGCCTCGCCGAACAGGTCGACGGCGATCGCCTGGCAACCCCACTGCGTCAACCGTTCGGCGATCGCGATCTGCGCCTCGCTGCGGCCCTCCATACCGTGGAACACCAAGACCGTTGGCGCAGAGCCCACCCCGCCGGGCGGATCCGGCGCTCCGACGAGGACGTGGTCGAACACAAGCCCGCCGATCGAGCGGCGCAGCGAAACCGTCGTCATCCCGCCGACGCTTCCAGGTTCGCCCCGTTCCCTCGCCGGTGTTCGCCTTCGGCGTACCGGCCGCCTCGGCGCACAGGTGTGAGAACGCGCGCCGGGGGTAATCCTCGGCGGATATGACTGCCGCACCGACACGACTTGATCAGCAATCCCTGGCCGAAACGCAGCGCGTCGTGCGCGCGGTCGGCGAGGCCTTCGCCGCCAAGGTGGTCGGCCAGCGCAATCTGCGCGAATCGTTGCTGATCGGCCTGCTGACCGGCGGACACGTGCTCATCGAGAGCGTGCCCGGCCTGGCGAAGACCACCGCCGCGCGCGTCATCGCCGCCGGCATCGACGGCGCCTTCCAGCGCATCCAGTGCACGCCCGACCTGTTGCCCAGCGACATCATCGGCACCCAGATCTACGACTCGGCCACCAACCGGTTCGTCACCCAGCTCGGGCCGGTGCACGCCAACATCGTGCTTCTGGACGAGATCAACCGATCGAGCGCCAAGACGCAGAGCGCGATGCTCGAGGCGATGGAGGAACGTCAGACGACCATCGCCGGCCAGGTCTATCCGCTGCCGGAACCGTTCCTCGTCATCGCCACCCAGAACCCGGTCGACCAGGAGGGCACGTATCCGCTCTCGGAGGCGCAGACCGACCGGTTCATGATCAAAGACGTACTCGAGTACCCGACCGTGGACGAGGAGGTCGAGGTGATGGCCCGGATCGACGCCGGCATCTACGACACCGACCACCACACCGCGCCGGTGGTCGGTCTGGACGATGTGCGGCGCGCGCAGCACGTGGTGCGGGGCGTCCACATGGACCCGGTTCTCGTGCAGTACGCGAGCCGCCTCGTCGAGGTGACGCGTCGCCCCGACCAGCACCTGCCGAAGCAGATCGCGCGGTTCGTGTCCTACGGCGCCAGCCCACGCGCCACCATCGCGCTCTGCCAGGCCGCCCGCGCGCGTGCGGTGCTGGCCGGGCGCGGACACGTGCTGCCCGAGGACGTCGCGGCGGTGACCCACCGGGTGCTTCGCCACCGCCTGATCCTCGGCTTCGAGGCGGCCAACGCCGACGTCACCTCCGATCGTGTCGTCGACGCCGTGTTGCAGGCCGTGCGGGTGCCCTAACCCGTGGGCAAGCACCTCAACCGGGCCCGCGCGCACTTCGGCAAGGACACCCGCGGACTGCTCGACGGCGGACGGTATGCGTTGTTGCACACGCGCAGCCTGGAATTCGACGACCTACGTCCGTACGTCCCCGGGGACGACGTGCGCGACATCGACTGGAAGGCGTCGGCGCGCTCGGGCAGCGTGCTGATCAAGCGGTTCGTCTCCGAGAAACACCACAAGATCCTGTTGGTCGCCGATGCGGGCCGCAACATGTCCGCGCTGGCACCCAGCGGTGAGTGCAAACGCGATGTCGCCGCCCACGCCATGGGGGCCATCGGCCTGGTCAGCCTGAACCGCCTCGACGAGGTGGGGATGGTCCTCGGCGATGCCCGCGGCTCGGCCAACCTGCCGGCGCGCCGCGGCGAGAACCACGTCGAGAGCCTGCTGCACCGCTGGTACCAGCACACGCTGACCGATCCGGGGCCGAGCGACATCGCATGTCAACTCGACTATGTGGCAACCCATTACGGCCACAGCAGGCTCGTCGTGGTGGTCTCCGACGAACCGGACACGACCCGGCGCCTCGACGAGATCCTCGGCAGGCTGTCCGCGCGCCACGACATCATGTGGCTGATGGCGTCGGATCTGTCACCGCTGGGCGGACCGGAGGACGCCGACGGGTACGACGTGTCGACCGGCAAGGTCGTCCTCAACGGCGCCACCCTGGGCCGGCGCGTCGTCGCCGCGTACCGTCGCGCCGAGAAGGCCCGCCTCCGGCGGCTCGACGCGCTGCTGACCCGACACGCGATCCCGTACGCCACCCTGTCCGGCAGTGCGGACATCCGCCGCGAACTCGTCGCGCTCAACGAGGTGCTCGCCCGTGCCGGATGAGTTGCTTCGGCATGTGATCGGTCCGACCCCGTACGCGCAGGGGTGGCTGTGGACGGCGATCCTCCTGCTGGCCCTCGTGATCGCCTGGTACGCAGTCGTATTCGTCGGCACCCTGCCGTCCGACCGGCTCCGGGGCCGTCCCGTCGTGGGCCCCGCGCACGCCCGGCTGCTGCGGCGACGGTACGCCGGCCGGATCGCCGACATCACCGCCGACCACCAGGCGGGACGTATGAGCGCGGCAGAAGCCTGCGCCGCCATCAGCCGTACGCTGCGCAGTTTCCTGCATCAGGCCACCGGCGTGCGCGCGCAGTACATGCAGATCGACGCCCTCGCCGCGAGCAGCGTCGGCGCGGCGGCTCCGGTGCTGGCCGACCTGAGCGAGGCGCGCTTCACCGACGCCCCACACGCCGACGTCGGGCAACTGGGCGCCCGCGCACAGGAACTGGTGCGCACATGGACCTGAGGTGGTGGCCGATCGCGGTCGTCGGGCTGCTCGCGCTGCTCGGGTGTTTCGCGCTGGCGGTGCTGCTTCCGCTGGCCCCGGACCGGCGCAGGCTCCGGCCGATGGCCAACATCGCCCGGTTGATCCGGTTGCCGGAGTACGCGCGTGCCGCTCGGTTGCGGTCGGTGTCGACGATCGCCACGCTGGTACTGCTGGTGGTGTTGTTCGGCGCGGCCGCGGTGGCGGCGGCCCGGCCGACCGGCGCCGACGAGACGTTCGCCCGCGCGCACCCCGAAGACGTGATGTTCTGTGTCGCAACCCCGGTCACCGAGCCGACGACCGGGGTGCTGCTCCGTCACGCCGCCGAGCTGGCCGGCGCCTACCAGACCGAGCGCATCGGGCTGACCTCGGTGAACACCCGGGTCGTACCGCTCACCCGCGACTACCAGTACGCGGCTGGGCGGTTCAACGACCTCGCCCGGGCCTCCGGGGCGGCCGATCCGGACCGCGCCGTCGTCGACCAGTTCGCCGCGCCGGTCACCTACACCGACTATGCCGCCAGCGTCGACGACGTTCTGTCGTTGTGCATCACCGGTTTTCCCGACTTCGAGCAGAAGAGTTCGCACCGCCGCTCGGTGATCTACCTCGGGCCGACGAGCCTGCGGGCACCCGGCGAACAGCGACCCGCACTCTTCGACGCGCAACGGGTCGCCGACCTGGCCGACGCCGCGGGCGCCCAGATCAACATGATCACCCCGGCCGAGGATCCGGCGCTGCGCGCACTGACCGAGCGGACCGACGGTCAATACGTGATCGGAGCAACCGAATCGGCGGTGCGCGACGGCCTCGAGCGAATCGACGCTCGACCCGCCCCGCTGGTACTCGCCGACGGGACGCGGGTGACCGGGCAGACGCAGGACGCGCCCGTGGCCGTGCTGGCCGTGGTGCTGGTGGTCACCGCGATGCTCAGCGTGACGCTGGTGGTGTTGCGCCGGTGACCTTCGACCCGATCATCCCGTTCGCGATCTTCGCCGTCGTCGCGGTGGCGTTGGTCGGCGCGCGCCTGGTGACGCTGCGCCAGGCTCTCGCCGCCACCGGGGCACACCGCAGGAGCGCGCTGGCGCGTTGGGGCGCAATGACACTCGCGATCACGCTGCTGCTGCTCGCGACCACCCGCCCGGCGTTGGATGCGAACTCCGACGACACCGGAGACCGCGGAAGCGGGGCCGACACCAACGTCTTCGTCGTGCTCGACCGCACCGTCGACGCGCGCTCGGACATCGGCGCGCTGCTCGACCGGTATCCCGAGGCGCGGTTCGCGGTGATCGCGTTCGCGCCGGACCCCGCTCTGGCGTGGCCGCTGTCGCAGGACGTGTGGAGCCTGCAGCCCGAGGTGGACACGCTGACCGCCCTGTCGCCGGGTGACCCGGCCCGCGCCGATGCCGCGGCGCCCGGAAACATCCTGCGCTACCAGCTGATCCAGGCCACCCAGCAGTACCCCGGCTCGCGGAATCTCGTGGTCTACGCCGGCGCGGGCGCCCCGGGTGCGACCACCGCGCAGGGCGGTGTCGACGTCCCGCCCGGTTCGGTGAGCGGGGGAGCGGTGCTGGGCCACACCGCCGACGGTGCGCTCGACGACGCCACGCTGCGCCGCGTCGCGGGCGATCTCGGCGTGCCCTATGTGGACCGGCGGGACGGCGGCGAACTCCCGCCGCTCGAGACACGGGAGGACGCCGGTGCGGCGACCGAGCCCGTCCCCGCCGCGGCGCGCACCGAACTGTACTGGCTGCTCTGCCTGTTCGCGGCGGGCCTGCTGCTGGGGGAGATCTGGCTCAGCGTGCGGGAACTGCGGCAGAGCCGGGTGGCGCGGCGGGACGTGCTGTCATGATCCGCCGGCGAACGGGGCGGCTGCCGGTCCGGCTGCGGACACGACGCCGGCTGCTGCTGTGGAGCGCACCGCTGACCCTCGCGGTGGTCCTGCTCGCGGTCAAACTGCTGTCGGTGGTGTTCGCGGGCAACGCCGCGGTGCGCGACTACGCCGACCGGGACGCCGAATCACTGGCCACCGACGCGGCGATCCTCGGCGTGGTCAACGTGATCGAACCGGCCAAGGCGCCGTTCGTGCAGGGCACCCGGGCGGTCCTCGAGCGTCGGCTCGACGAGGCCGATGTCTTGTTCGACGAGGCGCTCGCCCGCACCCCTGCGGAACAGTCCTGCCCCGTGCGGGTGAACCTCGCGCTGGTCCGCGAACGCCGCGGTGACGATGCCGCGTTCATCGGCCGCAACGCCGACGCCCGCGACCTCTACACCCGGGCGTTGGGCGTCGTCGGGCAGGCGCCCGCCGACTGCTTCGCCGGCAACAGCGACCCCGACGAGCAGCGCCGGGCGGTGCGCGCCGACGCGGCAGCCCGATTGCAGGCGAAGATCGACGGGTTGCGGGACGCGCCGCCGATCGCGCCGCCCCCACCGCCGCTTGTGA
>NZ_LQIV01000034.1 GCF_001500125.1 Mycobacterium sp. IS-1742
CGCTGGATGACGCAGGTCAGGCCACCGGCGCCCAACGTCAACGCGTGGCCGCCCGTGAGCCCCGCCGAGTTCACCGCGATGAACGGCACCTGGTACGCGTTCGGCGCCCCCGGTGGCCTGACCTGCGTCATCCAGCGCGGCGGCGCCTACGGCTGCAGCGGCCCGATCCCCGCGGCCCCCAGCGGCGCGAACCTGGTCAGCGGCGGTATCGGCGGTGTGCCGACGTTCGCCACCGCGGCGGCGCCGTTCACCAACGTGGTGGAGACGGTGAAACCGCTGCCGGCCAACACCCGCATCAGCTTCCAAACGGTCAGCTGCGGCACCGACGGCACGATGACCACGTGCGTGGACGCGCACAACGGCGCGGGCTTCGTCATCAGCCCCACCGCCAGCTTCGTGCTGCAGCCCAGCAACCCGCTGCTGCTGCCCCGGGAGGGCCGCAACCCCTACTTCAACTGACGTCTAGAAGCCCGAGCCGAACACCTCGTGGCCGGGCTTCTCGGCCACCAGACCGCGGTAGGCCTGCTCGACCGTCGACCCGTGGTTGATCACGCCGTCGACCTCGCGGGCGATCGGCATGTTCAGGTCGTACTGCTGGGCGAACTCCATGATGACCTTGGAGGCCTTGACGCCCTCGGCGACCTGGTTCATCCCCGCGATGATCTCGTCGATCGGCTTGCCGGCCCCGAGTTGCTCGCCGACGTGCCGGTTGCGGCTGCGCTGGCTGGTGCACGTGACGATCAGATCGCCCATCCCGGCCAGACCGGCGAAGGTGTCGCGGTGCCCACCCATGGCCTCGCCGAGTTTCGACATCTCCCGCACCGCACGGGCGATCACCATGGCCCGGGTGTTCTCCCCGATGCCGAGTGAGTACCCCATGCCGACCGCGATCGCGTAGACGTTCTTCAACGCCCCCGCCATCTCGACACCCACCACGTCGTCGGTGGTGTAGGTGCGAAAACGCTTGGTGCGGAACAACTCCGCCAGCTGCGCCGCGAGGTGCGGATCCGGCATCGCCAGCACCGCCGCCGCGGCGTACCCGTCGGCGACCTCGCGGGCGATGTTGGGCCCGGCCAGGATTCCCGCCGGGTGCCCCGGCAGCACCTCGTCGACGATCTCGCTCATCCGCTTGTTGGTGCCCTGCTCGAGTCCCTTGACCAGCGACACCACCGGCACCCACGGCCGCAGTTCGGCGGCCAGTTCCTCGAGCACCCCGCGGAACCCGTGCGAGGGCACGCCCATGACGACGACGTCGGCGCTGTTGGCGGCCTCGGCGAAGTCGGTGGTCGCGCGCAGCGTCTCGCTGAGCACGCAGTCCTCACCGAGGTAACGCGCGTTGCGGTGGTTGGCGTTGATGTCCTTGGCGGTGTCCTCGGAGCGCACCCACTGCATCGTCGGCGCGCGCCGGGAACAGATCGATGCGACGGTGGTGCCCCAGGACCCACCCCCGAGGACGACGACTTTGGGCTGTCGTTGCGCGTGTGCCATGGCGATCAGCGTAGGACGGTGCCGCCGCTCGGGAGGCCGATTCGATTGGTGCAGCAACCGTGTCCCGGGCGGGGCGATAATGAGGACTCGTCGGCTCAGGGGGTGTGGTGACGGTTTCGCTGTCGGTGGTGGAGACCTCCCACCCGGACGGCCTCACCGACGCCGCCGGCCGGGTCCGCGAGAGCATCGCCCACCTCGACACGCTGATGGCTCGACAGCGCCTCGCCCTGGCGGACCTGCGCGCGAACTGGCAGGGCAAGGCCGCGGCGGCGGCGACCGCCAGGGCCGAAACGAACCTCGACCGGCAGGAGGAGCTGGCGGCCCGGCTGCAGGCGGTGCAGTCGGCGCTGCAGACGGGTGGGGCGCAGCTGTCGTCGACCGGGCGGGCACTGCTGATGCTGGTGACCAGTCTGCGCGCGACCGGCTGGCAGGTCGCCGACGACGGCACCTGCAGCCCGCCGCCGTATCTGCCCCCGGTCTTCACCGGGCTGGCGCCGGCGTGGACGGCCGTCATCGGAAATCTGCTCGCCCAGTACGACGAGGCCGACCGGTCGACGGCCGCGGCCGTCGCCGCGGCGCTCGATGGCCCGCTGCCGCAGGCGCCGCCAGCCACGCTCGACGATCCGCGGCAGCTGCCGGGAAAGGACACCGCACCCGACGACGTCAACAGGTGGTGGGACGCGCTCAGTCAGGCCGAGAGGGATGCCCTGATCGCCGCCCATCCGCCGGAGTTGGGCAACCTCAGCGGTATTCCCGCCGGTGTCCGGGACCGGGTGAACCGGGCGGTGATGACCGATGACCTGAACCGCGTCCGAGACGTGGCCGCGCGCAACGGGGTTGGCGAGGACGACGTGCTGGCCGATCCGGCCCGCTACGGGCTGACCCAGACCGACGCCACCCGGTTCCACAACGCCCGGCGCACCGGCGAGGGGCTGGCGCATCAACGCGGGCCCAACCCCAAGAACCCGCGGCCGGTGATGCTGTGGGGCTATCAGCCGCTCGCCGACAACGGTCAGGGCCGGGCGGCGATCGCGATCGGCGACCCGGACACCGCGGAGAACACGGCGGTCATCGTGCCGGGCACCGGCAGCAGCGTGCGCGACGGTTGGCTGGCCGACGGCCGCAACGATGCGATCACCCTCTACGACCAGGCCAGGCTGGCCGATCCCGACGATCCGACCGCGGTGATCATGTGGATGGGCTACGACGCGCCCGACGGGTTCACCGACACCCGGATCGCCACCCCCGGCCTGGCGCGGGCGGGCGGTGATCTGCTGGCGGCCGACGTGAACGGGCTGGCGGCCACGCACACCGGTCCGTCGCACGTGACGGTGATCGGCCACTCCTACGGGTCGACGACGGTGGCCGACGCGTTCGCGGGCAGCGGGATGCGCGCCGACGACGCGGTGCTCATCGGCAGTCCGGGCACGGATCTGGCGAAGAGCGCCGCGGACTTCCACCTCGACGGCGGCAAGGTCTACGTGGGCGCCGCGTCCACCGACCCGGTCAGCTGGATCGGCACACCCGGGGACCTCCCGGCCGACGTCCTCAACCGCACCCTGGGATATCCGGTCGGGCCGGACGCCGGGCTCGGCACCGATCCGGCGGGCGACGAGTTCGGCTCGGTGCGTTTCCGCGCCGAAGTGGCCGGCGAGGACGGTCTGGACGTGCATGATCATTCCCATTACTACGACCGAGGCAGCGAATCGATGCGGGCCATCACCGACATCGCCAGCGGCAACAGCCACCGGCTCGCGGAGCAGGATCTGCTCGCCGAGGGACGGCGGCAGCCGCACCTCACCACCCCCGATCACCTCGACCTACCGTTCGGCGGGCGTATTCCGTTGCCGCACATCGACACCGACATTCCGGGCAGTCCCGCGTTCATCGACCCGGAAGCCGGCCGACCAGGGAGCTCTGTGACCACCGACCATGACTACAAACCGACCGGGTGAGCTGAGGCGGGCGGCGTTGGCCGTCACGCTGCTGGTGTGCACGATCGCGTCAGGAGGTTGCTCGATGTCCGAATCCCGGGGCGGCGCCGGAGAGGTCGTCAACCCGATGTCCGACGAACAGGCTGAGGCCCAGGTCGTCGACGCCGGCCGTCAGCTGCGCACCGTCGCCGGTCTGCAGGACGTGGGCGGCGGCTTCTCGTTCGAATCGTGCAACGACCAGGGTGAGCCGCCCTACCGCGGTCTGGTCGAGATGAGCGCGCAGCTGCCCGCGGGCACCGCCACCGACACCTACGCGCGGCAGGTCGCCGACGCCATGGTGGCGGCGGGCTGGACCGACGGGCCGCCGCCCGGAAAGAAGCCCTACGGCACGGTGATCCACCGGGACGGGGTGACGGTCGTGATGGGACCGGGCAACGTCGAGGGACTGCTGGCGTTCACGATCCAGGGGGAGTGCCGCAACACCACCGATCACCGCGACGACGGCAAGACCGTCGGCCGCGACATCACCGCGGCGTTGCTCAGCGGTAGTTGACGAACTGCAGGGCCACCTCGAGATCGGCCTGCTTGAGCAGGGCGATGACGGTCTGCAGGTCGTCGCGCTTCTTGCTGCTCACGCGGATCTCGTCGCCCTGGATCTGGGCCTTGACGCCCTTGGGGCCTTCGTCGCGGATGATCTTGGTGATCTTCTTGGCCTGCTCGCTGGTGATGCCTTCTTTGATGGTGCCGTTGACCTTGTAGGTCTTACCGCTGGGCTGCGGGTCGCCGGCGTCGAAGGCCTTCATCGAGATGTCGCGTCGGACGAGCTTCTCCTTGAAGACGTCGACGGCGGCCTTCACGCGTTCCTCGGTGGAGCTGACGATCTCGATCGCCTCCTCGCCCTTCCAGGCGATGGTGGTGTCGGTGCCCCGGAAGTCGAAGCGGGTGCTCAACTCCTTGGCTGCCTGGTTCAGCGCGTTGTCGACCTCCTGACGATCGACCTTGCTCACGACGTCGAAGCTGGAATCCGCCATGGACTCGCTCCCTCCTGGCTTGTTCGGGCGTTTTCGTCTTCGGCCCATCCTCGTTGTACCCTGCTAGTCGCACCAAATCCGAGAGGACGGTGCGACCACCCGGCAGGTTGCCCGAGCGGCCAATGGGAGCGGACTGTAAATCCGTCGGCTTACGCCTACGCAGGTTCGAATCCTGCACCTGCCACGCTGTGATCAGGCCCCCTTTCGAGGGGGCCTGATTGCGTGGTTGGGGCGAGCGTGAGCTTGTGACCGAGGTTCGGGCGAAATATCGCGCAGGAGCTCACGTTCGGCATTCACAAGCTTGTCTACCTGCCGCCCCGACGGCAGGTAGACAAGCGATTGTGACGTCGCATCCCCCGGGCGACGCACGTGGACTCGGCGGCTCGTGCGCGCCCCCACGCGAATCGCCCCGAGTCCTTGTCAAATAAACCAAGTGCCCAGCCCGTCAGGAATCGGGGTTTTCCCTACGTTGCTCATATGAGTGCAGGATCCGCGTCCCGACCTTGCTGCTCAACCGTTGTGGGGCCAGCCCGGCCTGCTCACATGTGCGCGAGACGAGGCTCGGTTCACAGCCGTCGAACACGCCGTAGAGCACCTCGTCGGAGGGCACGGCGACCGTCAGGACGAGGTGGATGTCGGTGCCCTCGGCGCGCATCCGCGCCGCCACCGACTCGATGCGTGCGACGAAGGCGTCGATCAACTCTTCGGAGAGGTCCGGCAGATACCACTCGGCCAGACATCCCGACGTCTGAGCGTCGACTGTGAGCATGCCCACACGTTAGATCGCATCGGCTGCCGACGAATTGGGGAATTCCCTATCCTTTCCCACCCCTTGCGGCGGCGCCGATGAGCGGTACGCCCGTGCAAGATCAGCGATTTAGTTGCAAACGCGAGAACATGGTCCTACGCACCGGAAGGTGTTTTCGATCGGTACATCTTTCGCGGACCGAAATAGCTGTGGTCCACCTCGGCGGCTAACCGCGGTACGTGAGGTCGCCCGACGAGAATTCGCTATCGGTTTCAAGTACAAGCGGTTGACATGCTTCGTTGCCCGTCATCGAAACCGGTCGTGAGATAGCTAACTTGCTCTTTCAACGTTCAGTAGCTCGGCAGCGTGCACCGCTGCGAAAATAACTGTCGATCGGCGTAGCCAGGTCTGCGCATACCGGCGTCGGCGGGGCCTGGGCAAACAAAACAAACCCGACTTACGGAAAGGACAAATTTCCCCTGAGCTCGGTGCGATAGTGATCTCCGCGCGCCCTGTGGAGGCGTTCGCACGGGGATTCGAGGGGGCGCTCGAGCAATGACAGCTAACGACCGCAAGGTGACATCCACCTACGCCGCATACATCGGACGCGTCGGCGCGCTGGCGATCGCGCTCGGCGTCGGTGGAGCCGTGGCAACGACACCGGGGGTTGCCTGGGCTGACGATTCCCCGTCGTCGACGGCCGGACCAGCCGACGCCTCGACCGGGGCGCAGACGGCCCCCACCACCGGCGACGGCGCCGTCGCGGACGAGCCTGCGTCGGACGTCACCGACGACGCCGAAGAAGCCGAAGAAGCCGAGGAAACCGAGGACGCCGAGGACACCGAGGAACTCGACGCGGACCTCGACGAGGAATTCGACGACCTCGACGGCACCGAGAACCCCGACGGACTCGAGCAACCGCCCGCCGATCCGGTCGACGAGCCCGAGGTTTCCGAACCGGTCATCGAGACACCGACCGACACCGGTTTCCCCGCGCAGGGATCCGACGAACCGCCCGCAGGCGGCGAGGCCGCCCAGCCCGTCGACGCGGCCGACCCTGTCGACGCCGCGCCACCGGAGCCCGAGACCACGGGCCTCGACGCGGGCGCGGCGAGCATCGCGTCGACGAACAGCCGTTCCGCGCAGACGCTCTCGCTGACCGACGACTCGGCGCTGATGACCTCTGCGCGCACCCAGCTCGCGGGTCTGCCGCCGCTGCGGCTGAATCTGCCGACCCCCGAACAGTTCATCGCGAGCATCCCCGCGCCCGTGGTGACCTGCCTCTGCGGCGTCATCAACACGGTGACCAACTTCTTCGACACCGTGCTCAAACCGATGCTCGGCGGCGTGACCGGAGGAGCGGGAGCAGCGGGCCCGGGTCCCGCGGCACCCGGACCGTCACCGGCGCTGTGGGCGGTCGCCGCCTGGGTCCGGCGACAGGCCACCCAGGCGATCGACGGCTTCATCGCGTCCCCGCTGGGCACCCCGATCCGGATGGTGATGACGGCCGTGGACGACTTCGGCGACTCCCCGCAGGGCCGCGCACTGGGTGCCGCGGTCACCCAGTTCCTCGGGCAGTGCGGCCCGAGTGCGGACCTGCCTGCCGAACTGGACCGCACGGTGCTGGTCTCCGGTCTCACCGAGCCGACCGATTTCAAGATCCTCAACAAGCATCACGAGAGTGGGGTCGACCGGATCTTCATCGCCGAGAAGGGCGGTTCGATCAAGGTCTACAACCCGGACACGCGCACGGTCAGCACGCTGACGGTGATCTCCACGACCACCGGCGGCGAGCGGGGCCTGACCGGCATCGAGGTTCATCCCGACTTCTGGCACAAGGACGAATTCGGTTACCGGTCGATCTACGTCGCCTACACGGCCGGCGACACGAACAGGGACACTCTGTCGCGTCTGGTGCTGTCCGAGGACATGACGACGGTCGTGAGCTCCGAGATCCTCATCCGGTCGACCGAGAACGCCAACAACTTCCACCACGGCGGCGATCTCGCGTTCGACAACGAGGGCGAGCACCTCTACTGGGTGGTCGGCGACAACACCGAGGGGGTGGTGAACTCCCAGAGCCTGAGCAACATCCACGGCAAGGTTCTGCGGCTCAACCCGGACGGCTCGGTGCCCGAGGACAATCCGTTCGTCGACGGCGACACCACGACGGCGAGCCCAGCCGACTACATCTACGCCTACGGCTTCCGCAACCCCTTCCGGCTGACGTTCACGCCCAACGGGAAGCTGCTCGTCGCCGATGTGGGCGAGGCCAAGTGGGAAGAACTCAACCTCGTGGTGAAGGGCGGCAACTACGGCTGGCCGCAGGCCGAGGGCAACTGCACCGGCTGCGCCTCGATCAACCCCATCTATGCGTACAAGCATTCGGCGCCACCCGCCAACGCGGGCGCGATCACGTCGGTGACGGTCTTCGACGGCGCCGGCTTCCCCGAGGAGTACCGCAACCGGGTGTACATCGCCGATTACAGCCAGGGCTGGATCCGCGTGCTCGACTTCGACGAGCAGTACAGCAGCCTCATCAGCGCGAAGACGTTCTGGGGCAATGCCGGTGCGACGGTCAACCTGGCGCAGGGGGCGGACGACAACCTCTACCAGCTGACGATCTATCCCGGCGAGTTGTCGATGATCTCCCCGTCCGGCGGCAACCGGGCGCCCACCGCCGTCATCGACGCCTCGCCGACCACGACGGCGGAGAAGACGCTGACCGTCAACTTCTCCGGTCTGCGGTCGTACGACCCCGACGACGAGGACAACCTCACCTACCGTTGGGATTTCGGCGACGGCAACACGTCCACCTCGGCGACCCCGGTCAACCAGTTCACGACCACCGGGGCCTACAGCACCTACACGGTCACGCTGACGGTCAGCGACGGCGAGAAGACGAACACGACCACGCAGAAGGTGACGGTGGGCAGCACGCCGCCGGTCGCGCAGATCGTGAGTTTCCCGTCGTCGTACAACGCCGGCGACACCATCACGTTCCGGGGTTCGGGCACCGATGCGCAGGACCGCCCGGACGGTGCGCCGCTGCCGTCCACCGCGTACAAGTGGACGGTCGTGTTCCACCACAACGAGCACACCCACCCGTTCGCCGACAACATCGTCGGGGAGACGGCCACCATCACGATCCCGCGCTCACGCGATCAGATCGACGGCACCTGGTATCGCGTGCATCTCACGGTCACCGACAGCAGCGGTCTGTCGACCTCGACCTACGAGGACATCATGCCGAACCTGGTCGACCTGACCATCGCCGCGAGCGATCCGGGCGCGAGGTTCACGATCGACGGGTTGCCCTACACGGGTTCCTACACCGAACGCGCCGTCGTGGGTGTGGATTACGTCGTCAGTGCCCCCACGACCCAGACGGTCAACGGCAGGCAGCTGACGTTCGACGGGTGGTCCGACGGCGGTACAGCCACGCACACGATCCGGGTTCCGGCAGACGCGACGACCTACACGGCCAATTACGTCACCGCGGGGGCGAACCTGCAGCAGGTGGTGTGATCCGCTCACTCCTCGAGCCGGCGGGCGAGCGCAACGCGACCCCGTACGCCGAGCTTGCGGTAGACGCGACCGAGATTGGCCTCGACGGTCTTGATGCTGATGAACAGCGTTGCGGCGATGTCGCGGTTGCTCATTCCGGCCGCGGCCAGTTCGGCCACGCGCCGCTCTGAGGGCGTCAGGTTCTGATCGCGGGTGGGGCGCACGTTGACCCGCGTCAGTTCCTCGCGCGCGCGCTGCGCCCACAGCACGGTGCCGATGTTCTCAAAGGTCTCCAGTGCGTCCCGCAGTGTCGCGGCGGCCGCCTCCTTGCGTCGCTGCCTGCGTTGCAGCTGTCCGAGAAGCAGTGCGGTGCGCGCCCGTTCGAACGGCATCGGCACGCGCTCGTGGTGGGCCATCGCCTCGGTCACCGCGGCGACCGCCCCGTCGACGTCACCGGCCGCGGCCAGCTGCAGTCCGCGCCCGCGTCCCGCGACGGCCGACATCCACGGCCGGTCGAGGGTTCGGCCGTCGTGGTCGAATCTGTCGATGAGGGGCTGCGCCTCGGCGCCGCGCCCCACCGCCACCAGCGCCTCGATGGCGTCGGGGACGAAGAAGGACGCGAAGATCTCGTTGCCGCGGGTGGCCAGGTAGTCGCCCAGCAGCGGCTCGAGCGTGGTGAGAGCCTGCGCGTAGTTGCCCAGTGACACCTCGATGAAGACCAGGACACCGAGCGGCCACCACGTCATCCGCGCGATCCCGCTGCGGCGCCCCACCTCCAGCGCCGCTTCGGCGTCCGCGCGGGCCGCGCGCACCCGGCCCGCATGGGCGCCGGTGATCGCGCGCATGCCCAGCGCCACCAATCGCGAGTTGTCGCCGCCGAGCTGTTCGGCGCGTTCGACGGCGTCGCCGGCGTAGGTCGCGGCCTCGTCGAGCCGACCGCGCCACAGCTCGATCAGGGTGCCGCTCACCGCCAGCGCCAGCAGGTCACGGTCGGCGCCGCGATCGAGGCTGCGGCGCCGCAGATCCTGCAGTGTGGCGTACGCCTCGTCGAGGCGCCCGGTCCACGAGTCGATCAGGCCGGCCACCGCCCGGGCCCGAAACGGCATCGGCACCTCGGCATCCGGATCCTCGTATTGGAGTGCGCGCTGCATGTCCTCGTGGTCGAGGCCGAATCCGAAGCTGAAGCGGGTGAAGACCCGCACGGTCAGGGCCTGTCCGATCAACTGGCCCAGGCCGGTCTGTTCGGCGATCTCGACCGCGCGCTCGGCATTGCGCAGGGAGACCTCGTGGTCGGTCCAGTTCGTCTGAGCCAGGGCGAGTGTCATCAGGCAGTACACCTGCAGGGTGGGATCGGACTCGCCGTCGGCGAGCGCTTCGTCGATCAGTTCGAGCGCGTGCTGATAATCGTTGCGGTCCATGAGGATTCCGGCCAGCTGCATCGACGCCATGGCCCGCAGCGGTCCGTGTGGCATCCGGGGCAGCGTGGCGGTGAGCAGATCCCCGGCGCGCGCACCGTCGCCCGCGGTGAAGTGGTGCGCCGCGGCCTGCAGGCGGCGCAGATCGGTGTCCCCGCCGAGTCGCATCGCGAATTCGAGCAGTTCTGCCGCCGCGGCCGGGGCGCCCCCGGGGGGGGGGGCGGCGGCCGCCGCATCCAGCGCGGCGAGCGTGTCGTCGTCCTGTCTGGTCGCCGCGAGGGCGAGGTGGCGCGCCTTCTGTTCGGGTTGGGCGGTCACCTCCGCCAGCCGGCGGTGCATGTGACGGCGCCGGGCCGGCCCGGCCTCGGAGTACACGCCGCGCGCGAGCAGGGGATGGGCGAAACGGATTGTGAGACCGTCGATCTCGACGAGGCCCTGGTCCTCGGCGGCCTCGAGGAGCTCCAGCACCTCCTCGGGGGACTTCTCGGTGGCGCTGGCCACGAGGTCGACGGTCGGGGCGGCGACGCACGCGGCGGCGAGCAGGACGTCGCGCACCACCTCGTCGATGCCCTGGATGCGCCGACGCACCACGTCGGCCAGCGACGCGGGCAGCGCGGGTTCGCCGGCGGCGGTCTGTTCCGAGATGGCGCGGGCGAGTTCGAGGGCGTAGAGCGGGTTCCCGCCGGAGGTCTCGGCGATCCGGATCAGCGTGGGGCGCGGGAACGAACGCCCGAGCCGTTCGGAGAGCATCGCGTGCAGCCCACCCAGCGTGAGCGGCGCGATGCGGTGGCGGCGCAGCCGGTCCGGATGGCCCAGTTGCAGCCACTCGGTGTGGTGGGGTGCGGATTCCTCGGAGCGTTCGGTCAGCAGGAGCCCGACGGGGCAGTCCAGCCGTCGCGCCACGTAGCCGATCACTTCCCGGCTGCACACGTCGAGCCACTGCACGTCGTCGACGGCCACGATCAGCGGTGTCTCGCCGCAGAGGAGTTCGAGGGTGCTCAGCACGGCCGCCGCGGCGACCCGGTGGTCGGTGTCGGGGCCGTCCGCATCGCCGCGCAGCATGAGCCGGTCGAGAGCCAGCCGCTGCACCTCGGGGAGGTCCCTGGTGACGTCGAGTTCGACGTTCTCGAGGAGGTCGGCGACCACGGCGTAGGCCAGCGACGTCTCGGCCTGGCCCGCGCGTGCGGACAACACGCGGTAACCCCGTTGACGGGCCTCCTCGACGGCGGTCAGCCAGAGCCGGGTCTTGCCGATCCCGGTCTCGCCCTCCAGGAGCAGTCCGGACGGGCCGTCGGCGACCGCAGCGAGGAACGCCGCGACGGCTTCGCGTCCGGCCGACGCGTCCCGGGGCACGTCCATCGCTTCATAATTGCAAACAGCAAAGCGATCGCGAAACCGACCCTCGGTATGAAACGGCGCAGCCTCAGTGCTCAGGACCCATATCGGCGGCTCGGTTCTTGCAACCGCAAGGTCCGTGCCTGCAAACTATCTGTCGCGTCAGTAATCCGTCGTCGCCGAAGTCAGTTCGCAGCCCGCAGATCGGGGGACAGCGCGGCGTTGATGCGGCGGCAGTTCTCCGCCATCGCCGCGGTCTGCGGCCGGCTCAACGGATCGAGATAGTGCGTCCGGACGGCCTGGCCGTAGACGGCCATCGCCTTGTCGAGCAGCGAACGCCCCTCGTCGGTGATGGTCGCCAGGACGTAGCGGCCGTCCCGGTCGCTGGAGGCGCGATGTGCCAGGTTGCGGGCCTCGAGCCGGTCGACGCGGCGGCTGACCCGGCTCGGTGTGGACACCAGCGTCTGCGCGAGCGTGCCCATCCGCACCGACCCGGTGGCGGACTTGGCGAGTTCGTGCAGGAGCCGGACGTCCTCGAGGGTGAGCCGACACGACTCGTTGAGGTCGTGGTTGAGCTTGGCCTGCAGCCGCAGTGCGGCGTCCAGGTAGTTCTGCCAGGACTTCAGCTCCGCGATGTCCAGACCTGGCATGTCACTCGGGGTGCGCCCCGTCGCTGTCACTTGGAAGGTTCCCCTGGTGCCGGCGCGGCGGTGTCCCCCGTCCGCGCGCTGATCGATACTGGTTTGTCGGTCCGCGACCTGCTGTAACACTTTCTTCCCCCTCCGTGTCCCTGCGGACGACCGGCCGTCCCCCTCGGCAGTTCGTTGCCGCCAAGTGTCGGACGCAGGGATGGGGCGAGGAATCGGGGGTTTCCCTACCCTTCGACCAATTTGCCATAAGTTCGCTTTTCCGGCACGTTTGACGGCGGCGTCGAATGATCAACGACATCTTGGGCAAAGGTGCGGTAATTTCTCCTCGACACACCGACTGGCCGCTGCCGAGGAGTACAACGGTGGACGCGACACCATTCGGGCACTACCAGCTGCAGAAGCTGATCGGCCGGGGCGGCATGGGCGAGGTCTACAAGGCCTATGACACCCGGACCGACCGGGTCGTGGCCCTGAAGGTGTTGCCGCCGCACCTCGCCCAGGACGCGACGTTCCAGCGCCGGTTCCGGCGCGAATCGCAGGCGGCCGCGGGCGTGCAGGACCCGCATGTGGTGCCGATCCACAGTTACGGCGAGATCGACGGCCGGCTGTATCTCGACATGCGGCTGATCGAAGGCCGCAACCTCGGCGCGATCCTGCAGGAGGCCGACAAGCCGCTGCTGCCGTCGTTTGCCGTGAAGGTCGTCGAGCAGGTGGCGACCGCGCTCGACGCCGCGCATGCGGCGGGGCTGATCCACCGGGACGTCAAACCGTCGAACATCCTCATCACCGACCGCGACTTCGTGTACCTGATCGACTTCGGCCTGGCCCGCAGCGCCGGGGAACCGGGGATGACGACGGCGGGCAGCACGCTGGGCACGCTGGCCTACATGGCGCCGGAGCGGTTCAACGGCGGCAGGATCGACCCGCGCTCGGACATCTACGCGCTCACGTGTGTGCTCTACGAATGCCTGACAGGGGTGCGGCCGTACCCCGCGGACAGTCTCGAGGAGCAGATCGCCGGGCACATCGTGCGGCCGGTGCCGAAACCGTCGACGGTGGATCCACGGCTCGCCGCCTTCGACGCGGTGATCGAGCGGGGCATGGCGAAGAAACCCGAGCGGCGCTTCCAGACGGCGGCGGAGATGGCCGCAGCGGCGCGGCGTGCGTTGACCTCGCCGGTGCGCTGGTCGAGCCGGTCCGGCAGGCATTCCGCACGGTCGGCCCGGATCCCGCTGCGTCGCAGGCTGACCAGGCGGGCCGCGACGGTGGCGGTGGCCACGCTGGTGGTGGTGGCGATCTCGGGTGTCGTGACGTGGCAGTGGAGTGGGTGGCCCGAGCGGACCAGGGCCCCGAGGCAGGTCGTGGTCGCCGAGGACACCGCGACGCCGGTGCCCGGTCCGGTGCCGACACCGGGTGAGGTGCCGACGATCGCGGCGACCGTGCCCGCGGACATCCGCGAGTCGGGCCGGTTGGTCGTCGGGGTGAACGTGCCCTACGCGCCGAACGAGTTCCGCGACGCCTACGGCGAGATCGTCGGGTTCGACGTCGACCTGATGAAGGCCGTCGCGCGCACGCTCGGACTGGTGCCGGAGTTCCGCGAGACGGCGTTCGAGAGCGTGATCCCGTCAGTGCAGTCCGGGGCCTTCACGCTGGGCATGTCCTCGATCACCGACACCGTCGAACGCGAGAAGACCGTCGACTTCGTCACGTACCTGGAGGCGGGCACCCTGTGGGCGCAGCGGGCGGGCTCCGCGCAGGTCGACCCGGCGAATGCGTGCGGATTACGGGTGGGTGTGGCCTACAGCGTCATCCAGGAGACCGACGAACTGCCCGCCAAGAGCGAGGCGTGTGTGGCGGCGGGTGAGGAACCGATCGACAAGGTCGTGTTCACCGAACAGGACGACGTCACCGCGGCGCTGCTCGCCGGCGAGGTGGACGCGATGTCGGCCGACTCACCGGTCACCGGCTTCGCGATCAAGACCTCCGGCGGCGCGCTGGAGCCCGCGGGTGAGGTCTTCGACTCTGCGCCCTACGGGTGGCCGGTGGCCAAGGGGTCCGAGCTCGCGGAGTCGCTGCGCCAGGCGCTCGAGCACGTGATGGCCACCGGCGAGTACCGCACGATCGCCACGATGTGGGGCGTCGAGAAGGGCATGATCGCCGATCCGGTGATCAACGGCGCGGTGCGCTGACCCGCGCGCCGACACGCGAAAGCCGTGGCGGCACAGCGTAACCTGTCTTGAGAGACTCAACGTCGTCAAGCGAGCAACAGGGGATGCGCAGGCATGGCCAAGTTGAGAACCGGAAGTGGATTCGCCGACGTGGTGGTGACCGCGGTCGCCTCCACCACGGCCCTGGCGCCCGACGCCGAGGACACCTGGCAGCAGCTGCTGGACGGACAGAGCGGCATCCGCGCGCTGGATTCGTGGTTCGTCGAGCAACTCGACTCGCCGGTGCGCATCGGCGGTCAGCTCCGTGAGGATTTCGACGCCCACCTCAACCGTGTCGAGCTGCGGCGGTTGTCCTACATGCAGAAGATGTCGACGGTGCTGGGCCGCCGTCTGTGGGAGGCCGCGGGCACACCCGACATCGACGTGCGGCGGCTGATGGTGTCGATCGGGCTCGCGCTCGGCTCCACCGAGGAGATCCCGGCGCAGTACGACAACTGGCGGCAGAAGGGGCTGCGCGCGGTGTCGCCGCTGGCCGTGCAGATGTACATGCCCAACGCCCCGGCCGCCGCGGTCGGGCTGGACCGGCAGGCCAAGGGCGGCATCATCTCCCCGGTGATGGCCGACGCCTCGGGGGCGGCCGCGATCGCCCAGGCGTGGCGCCAGATCGTCCTCGGCGAGGTGGAGATGGCCATCTGCGGGGGCGTGGAGACGCAGATCGAGGCGGTCCCGGTGGGGGCGTTCACCCGGATGGGTGTGCTGTCGACGAACAACGACGATCCGGTCGGCGCCTGCCGACCGTTCGACAAGGACCGGGACGGCATGGTGTTCGGCGAGGGCGGGGCGCTTCTGCTCATCGAGACCGAGGAGAACGCCAAGGCCCGCGGCGCGACGATCCTCGGGCGGATCATGGGCGCGGCGATGACCTCCGACGGCTACGACATCGTCGAACCCGATCCCAGCGGGGTGCCCGCCGGGGACGCGATCCGGCATGCGGTCGATCTGGCCGGCCTGGCGCCGTCGGACGTCGACCTGGTCAACGCCCACGCGACCGGCACCGCGTTCGGTGACGTGGCCGAGGGGCGTGCCATCCGGCACGCGCTGGGCGAGCATCGGCCCGCGGTCTACGCCGCCAAGGCGGCGCTGGGCCACTCGCTGGGGGCGGCAGGGGCCGTCGAGGCGGTGCTCACGGTGCAGGCGTTGCGTGACGGGGTCGTGCCGCCGACGCTCAACGCGCGCCACCTCGACGCCGACATCGACCTCGACGTCGTCACCGGCGAACCCCGTCGTGGGGAGTATCGGTACGCGGTCAGCAATTCGTTCGGCCTCGGCGGGCACAACATCGCGCTGGTCTTCGGCGCTTACTGACCCCGAACCGCCCGCCATAAGCCCACTTTGGGCTTAACGTCGGCCCGGTGTCGTTGATCTCCACCGCCCTGCTCCCGCTCCGGATCGCACGCCGGGTCGCGGAGGCCGTCAGGAACGCGGTGGCTCCCGCGTCGCCGCGCCCACCCGACCTCGTCGTGATCGACGGTATGCCCGAGGGGGTCCCGCCTGCGGCGCTGCAGCGGGAACCGGTCCTGCCGGTGCCCTCGGGGTGGCCGTTCGGCGAGGAGTTCCCCCGCACCTGCGGGACGGGCCGCTTCGCCGGTGGCGCGCTGTTCTGGACCGACTTCCTCTACGACGACCACGGCGCCTCCGGTATCCCCGTCAGCGTGCCCACCGGCGGTGCGCCGCCGCGCGGCACCTACGTCTATCCCGACGGTGCGGCGGCGCGCAACGGCGCGGACATCTTCCGGGTGGGCATCGGGCTCACCGCCACCGACACCTGGTGGCGGATCGATTGGAACACGTTGCTGGACAGTTCGATTCCGATCGGCCTGTTCACATTCGACACCGATCGCGGGACCGCTTCCGACACTGACCGCTCCGCGGTCGCGAGCAACGAGTGGCCGGCCAACGCCGGTGTCCGCTCCACCGGCATCGACCTGGCCCTGCTGATCTCCGGCGCCGGCGCCTGGCTCATCGACCTGACCACCGGCACACGCACCGCGGTCGAGCACCGCGTCGACACGGAATCGCGGTCGTTCCTGGCGACGGTGCCCCGGGCGCTGGTCGCACCGACCGGAACGTGGACGGTGCGGCTGGCCGCCGGGCTGGCCGACGAGGCGGGTGACGGTTTCGCGGAGGTGCCGTTCGTCCGCGGCGCCGCCCCCGGACAACCCAACGTCTACAACCTCGCCTTCCGCACCCGAGAGCAGGAGAAGGTGCACCTGAACTTCTGGTCGGACCAGGCCCAGGCCGACGCCCTCGACGACGGTGACGTCTCGCAGTTCGCGCTGGCGGTGCCGTGGGATCACCTCGCCGACCGGCGCACCGACCCGGAACCGGTGGTGACCGGCACGTCCACCCGCTGGTATGTGTCCTCGGCCGAGCTGGGTCAGGGTGTGGGACCGGGCAACATCCTCGACACCGCGCCGCAATTCCTCGGCCGGGTGCAGCCGTACTCGGTGTGTGTGCCCGCGACGTACGCGCCGGGACGGAAACTGCCGCTGACGTTGCTGCTGCACTCGCTGGCGCTGGGCCAGAACCAGTACGCGGCGTTCGACCCGAAGCTGCTGCACGAGGTGTGCGACGGACGCAACTCGATCGTCGTGACGCCGCTGGCCCGCGGTCCGGCGTGCTGGTATTTCGACGAGGGCGAACTCGACGTGTGGGAGGTGTTCGCCCGGGTCGTCGAACAACTGGGCGCCGATCCGAACCGCACGGTGATCTCGGGGTACTCGATGGGCGGGTACGGCACGTACAAGCTGGGCCTGAGCTATCCGGAGGTGTTCGCCCAGGCGGTCGTGCTCGCCGGGCCGCCGACGTGCGGTGTGCGGCTGGTGCGAGGTGTGGAGGCGCCGGCCGACTTCGACCCGACGTCGCACTGCGCGCGGGAGGGGGACACCTTCAGGTTGCTCGAGAACGCGCGGTGGCTGCCGTTCGTCATCGCCCACGGCGGCCTCGACCAGTTCGTGCCGTTCCCGGGCGTGGCGCAGCAGGTGCTCGAGCTCGACGAACTCGGGTACCGGTACCGGTTCGCCGCGTACCCCGTCGAGGACCACGTCGCGTTCCTGCTCAAGGACGACTTCGACGATCCGATCGCGCACATGAAAACCGATCTGCGGCAAGCGGATCCGGGCCACATCACGTTCTCCTGGTATCCGCAGCTGGTGCGCGAGGATCTCGGGATCGGGCCGCATCGGGTGTGGTGGGTGTCGGAACTGCGAGCCGCCGAGGACGTCGAGAAGGTGCGCGGCAGGGTCGCCAAGGTGGACGCCCGGTCCTACGCCCGCCCCGACCGGAGACGCACGATCGACCGCCGCGGCGGCGTGATCCCGGATTTCGACCCGACACCCGGGGTGTTCACCGAGATGACGTGGGAGCTGGGCGACGAGGTCGACCCGATGCCGTGGTTGACGCTGAAGCTCACCGGGGTCGCCGGGTGCGCGGTGGACGTGGTGCGGGCCGGGCTGGCGTCGCTGCCGCACTCGACGATCACGGTGTTCACCGACCATCCGGTGCGGGTCCGGCTGGCGGCCCTGCCCCCGGGGATGACGGTGAAGCTCGGCAGCACGCCGACCGGAGCGGTGGTCGATGTCCCCGCCGGACGCCACCGCATCACGCTGGCCGTGGCCGACAATGGGGATCGGAGGTGACGACATGACCCTTCCGACGACCCGGGCCCGGGCGGCCTTCCCGCCGGGGCCCCGCCTGCCCGCACCGGTGCAGGCGGCACTGCTGATGCGGTACTGGCCGAGCTTCGTCTCGGCCTGCCGACGCCGATACGGTCCGGTCTTCGCGCTGCGGGTGTCGTCGCTCGGCACGATGGTGTACCTCGCCGACCCGGCCGACATCAAGACGGTGTTCGCCGGCGACCCGCGCCGGTACCACGCCGGTGAGGCGAATGCGATGTTGCGCGGGATGCTCGGTGACACATCGGTTCTCGTGATCGACGAGGACGTGCATCGGGACCGGCGGCGGCTGATGATGGCGCCGTTCCACCGTGACGCGGTCGCCCGGCAGGTCGAGGTGATGACCGGGATCGCCGCCGACAACATCGCGCGCTGGCCGGTCGGCGCCCCGTTCGCGGTGGCGCCGAAGATGTCCGAGATCACGCTGGAGGTGATCCTGCGGACGGTGATCGGCGCGAGTGACCCGGCGCGGCTGGCCGCGTTACGCGCGGTCATGCCGAGGCTGCTGACGGTGACGCCCTGGACGACACCGGCGCTGGCCGACCCCGGCCTGCAGCGGCTGCCGCTGTGGCGGTCGCTGAGGAACCGCATCGAGGAGGCGGACCGGCTGTTGTACGCCGAGATCGCCGAGCGCCGTGCCGATCCCGACCTGACGCGACGTACCGACGTGCTGGCGATGCTCGTGCGCAGTGCCCACGAGGGTGGCCGCACGATGAGCGACCGGGAGCTGCGCGATCAGCTGATGACACTGTTGGTGGCGGGCCACGACACCACCGCCACCGGACTGTCGTGGGCCCTGGAGCGATTGACGCGGCATCCCGCGATCCTGGCGGCCGCGGTGCGAGCGGCGGATCGCAGCGCGGCGGGCGACCCGGCCGGCGACGAATATCTCGATTGCGTCGTCAAGGAGGTGCTGCGGGTCCGGCCGGTGGTCTTCGACGTCGGCCGCGTGCTGACCGAACCGACCGAGGTCGCCGGCTACCGGTTACCGGCGGGCGTGATGGTGGCGCCGGGGATAGGGCTCGTCCACGCCGATGCCGGCGTCTACCCGGACCCGGATCGCTTCGACCCCGACCGGATGGTCGGGGCGACGCTCACACCGACGACGTGGCTGCCGTTCGGTGGTGGCAACCGCCGCTGCCTCGGCGCGACCTTCGCGATGGTGGAGATGCGTGTCGTGCTGCGCGAGATCCTGCGCCGAGTCGTCTTGGGCACCACGACCGCACCGGGGGAACGTCAACGGGTCAAGGCCGTGATCATGGTGCCGGCCCGCGGCGCCCGCATCCGCGTCGAGGCGAGGCGAACTACTTGACCAGCGTGAACTGTGCGACGTAGCTGACGTTGCGGTTGAAGAAGTCCGCGCAGCCCAGCAGGTACTTCATGTACCGGTCGTAGACCTCTTCGCTCGTCACGGCGATGGCCTGTTCGCGCTGCGCCTCGAGGCTCTGCGCCCAGGTGGTGAGCGTGCGGACGTAACTGGCGGTGAGGTCGTCGCGTTCGACGACGGAAAAGCCTGCGGCCGTGGAGTATTCGACGACATCCTCGTCGCAGGGCACCGAGCCGCCGGGGAAGATCTCCTTGGCGATGAAACGCATGAACCGCAGATCGGTCATGGTGATCGGGACGCCCAGCTCGGGCCAGCGCTTGAGCGGGTGGCCCATGATCGTCTGCAGCACCATGCGCCCGTCGCCGGGCATGATGCGGTGGCACAGGTCGAAGAACGCCTTGTAGCGGTCCTTGGGGAACGCCTCGAACGCCTCGATGCTGACGATGCGGTCGACGGGCTGTTCGAACTCCTCCCAGCCGCGCAGCATCACCTGGCGCGACCGGGAGGTGTCGATGCCGTCGAGGATCTGCTGACCCAGCGACTGCTGATTCCGGCTCAGGGTGAGGCCGATGACGTTGACGTCGTACTTCTCGACCGCGCGCTTCATCATCGCGCCCCAGCCACAGCCCACGTCGAGCAGCGTCATGCCGGGGTGCAGGTCGAGCTTGCCGAGCGCCAGGTCGATCTTGGCCAGCTGCGCCTCTTCGAGCGTCATGTCGTCACGCTCGAAGTAGGCGGAGCTGTACGTACGCGTCGGGTCCTGCCAGAGCCCGAAGAACTCGTTGGAGATGTCGTAGTGGGCCTGGACGTCCTCGTAGGCCACCTTCATCTTCGTCGAAGTCCCTGTCGAGCCCCCCGACCCGCTGTCCGCCATCTGCGTCGTCCTCCGTTGTCCGTGAAAATCGATCTTGAACCTTATACGCAGATTGCCTAGCTGTGCTAAGCGGGAGCCTTCTCCAGCGTGAACTGTGCGACGTCGGTGTAGCCCTGGCGGAACAGATCGGCACAGCCGTCGAGGTACTTGAGGAACCGCTCGTAGATCACCTCGTTCGTGATCTCGATGGCCTCGTCCTTGTGCGCCTCGAGGTTGCGGGCCCAGGTGTCGAGGGTCTTGACGTAGTGCTCCTGGAGGTGCTGCTCGCGGGTCACGGTGTAGCCGGCCTTGACGGCGTGCTCCTTGACCATCGAGGCCAGCGGCAGACGGCCGCCGGGGTAGATCTCGTCCATGATGAACTTGATGAACCGCACCCGCGACATCGTCAGCGGCAGGCCCTTGGCCTTGATCTCCTCATCCTCCGGGATGATGATCGTGTGCAGCATCTGCACGCCGTCGTCGGGCATCCAGTCGAAGGTCTTCTTGAAGTAGTCGTCGTACTTGTTGAAGCCGAAGTGCTCGAACGCGCCGATCGACACGATCCGGTCGACCCGGCCGGTGAAGTCCTCCCACGGCTGCAGGCGGACCTCCAAGGTGCGGTCGGTCTGCGCGTTGGCGAACCAGTGCTCTTCGATGTGGCGCTTCTGGTTCTCCGAGAGCGTCAGGCCGATGACGTTGACGTCGTACTTCTCGACCGCCCGCATGATCGTGGCGCCCCAGCCGCAGCCGATGTCCAGCAACGTCATCCCGGGCTCGAGGCCGAGCTTGCCCAGTGACAGGTCGATCTTGGCCATCTGGGCCTGTTCCAGCGTGTAGTCGTCCTTCTCGAAGTACGCGCAGCTGTAGACCTGGTTCGGATCCTGCCAGAGCTTGAAGAATTCGTTGGAGATGTCGTAGTGGAACTGGACTTCGCCCTTGTCCGAGCCACGGGTCTGCGAAGCGGACTTCGACAGCCACTTGGACTCTGCCCTGGGGGATGCACTCGATGTATCTGCCACTGTCCGTCCTGGTGAGATCGTTTATTCGGGCCTGAACACTCGGTGCCTGCTGCTCGACACGGTGCCGAGACTACGCCTGCAGTCAGTTGATCAACGCGCTTGTCGCCACTATGTCTGGCACTTCTCAGGAATGCCAATCGTGGGTGGGCCGGGTCGGCTCGCCGCATGCGAGGAGCTAACGGCGGGCTGTCGGCGAGGCGATAAGTTAGTGCGGATTCTCCCTGCGGGTGGGACGTCAGCAATGGTTGGAGCCCGGTCGCACCTCTCTGGGGGCCGCACGCGAGCATCCCCCCGGCGCGCCGGGTCCGGCAGCGCGTCGGTTCAGCTGGTCGGGTGTCAGCGCTTCTTGCCGTGGAAGAGGGCGTCGGTGGACGAGCGCTTGGCGGAGGCCTTGGCGTGCTTGGCGGCGCGCTTCTCCTTGAGGCTCCTACCGGCCTTCTTGGTCATGGTCGATCTGGGTGATTTGTCAGACATCGTCGGCCCTTTGCCTCGGGGGGCCATGGTGGTCCCGACGGACCGATTTTACGCCGCATCATGGTCGGCGGGCCGAAGTCGCGCCAGGTCGGCGCTCGCCGACGGCCGGCGGTCGGTCATGCGGTATGAAGCAAGGCGGACACAGGAAAGGACGCTCATGCGCATCGACGGAATCTCCACTTTGGTGACCGGGGCGTCGTCCGGTCTGGGGCGGGCCACCGCGACGCGGCTGGTCGAAAAGGGCGCCTCTGTTGTGCTCGTCGACCTGCCCAGCTCTGACGGCACCCGCGTCGCCGACGAACTCGGCAGCGCAGCGACCTTCGTTCCGGCCGACGTGACCGACACCGAGGCGCTCGACGCCGCGCTCGATGCGGCAGTCGAACGCGGTCCCCTCCGGGCGGTCGTGCACTGTGCGGGCCGCGGCGGGGACCGCCTGCGGATCCTCGACAAACAGCAGCAGCCGGGCGACCTGGACAGCTTCGCAGAAGTGTTGCGGGTCAATCTGATCGGCACGTACAACGTGGTGCGCCTGGTGGCCGCGCGGATGGCAGGCAACGACCTCCTCGACGGGGACCGGGGAGCCATCGTGATGACGGCATCGGTGGCCGCGTTCGACGGTCAGATCGGCCAGACCGCCTACACCGCCTCCAAGGCCGGGGTGCACGGCATCACGCTGGTGGCGGCCCGCGATCTCGCGTCGTATCAGATCCGCGTCAACACCATCGCGCCGGGAACCTTCGACACCGCGATGCTCGCCCGACTCCGCGACGACATCCGGCAGGGACTCGCCGAGGCGATCCCGCATCCCAAGCGGCTCGGCGACGCGGCCGACTACGCCCACATGGCGGTGAGTCTGATCGAGAGCCAGTACGTCAACGGCGAGACCATCCGTCTGGATGGCGCACTGCGCATGGCCCCGCGCTGACGGTCCCGGCGTAGTTTCCCCGGTGAGCACTGCCGTGCCATGCTCGTGCCATGGTCTCCGTGCCGGAGACGGTGTACGCGCGGGATGGCGACGCCCATCTCGCCTATCAGGTTGTCGGCGGCGACGGGCCCGATCTGCTCTTCGTCCCGACCGCCACGTTCCCGATCGACCTGCTGTGGGATGACCCGACCGTCGCCGGACACCTGCGCCACTTGGCGTCGTTCAGCCGGTTGATCCTCACCGATCTGCTCGGGACCGGGAGTTCGGATGCGGTGCCGATCAAGGACCGGCCGGCGATGCAGTCCTGGGCGGACGGTCTGCTGACGGTGCTCGACGCGGTGGGCAGCGACTCGGCGACGGTGTTCGGGATGTCCGAATCGGGCCTCTCGGCGCTGCTGCTGGCGGCCAGCCACCCGCACCGGGTGCGTTCGCTGGTGCTCACCAACCCGTTCGCGCGGTACCTCCGTGGCCCGGACCAGCCGTTCGGGATGCCGGAGGCGACGTTGGCGCGGTACCTCGAGGCAGCCGAACGGGCGGTGGGCAGCGGTGCGCTGGTCGATCAGCTGGCCCCCAGCTGGTCGGGTGATGCGGCGAAACGTCGGTGGTGGGCGCGCAACGAGCGGCTGGCGGGTGGGCCCGCGCACTTCCGGGCGATCCTGGACCTGTTCCTGCGCACCGACATTCGTCCGGCTCTCGGGAGCATTCAGGCGCCGGCGCTGCTGCTGCACCGGCGTGGCGACCGGCATGTCCGCGGGGAGCACGCAGCAGACATGGCCCGGCGGATCCCGCACGCACGCCGCGTGGAACTCGACGGCGACGACAACGCGTGGTTCGCGGGAGATGCAGACCGTGTCGTCGATGAGATCGAGTCGTTCGTCACCGGCGGCCGGGCGGTCCCGCAGTCCAATCGCGTGCTGTCGACGGTGTTGTTCACCGACATCGTCGGATCGACCGAGCTGGCCGCGGCGCTAGGCGACGGCGAGTGGACGGCGCTGCTCGCCGCGCACGACCGGATCGTCGAACGCGAGGTGGCCGGGGCCCGCGGCGCAGTCGTCAAGTTCACCGGGGACGGGGCGCTGGCGACCTTCGACGGTCCGGCGCGGGCGATCAACTGCGCGAGGGCGATTCGGGAGGGCGTCGCGGATCTGGGCCTGACGATCCGCACCGGACTGCACACCGGTGAGGTGGAGGTGACCGACGGTGACGTCCACGGCATCGCGGTGCACATCGCGGCGCGGATCATGGCACTCGCGGCGCCCGGAGAGGTGCTGGTGTCCGGGGTGGTGCCCCCGCTGGTGCTGGGGTCGCGGTTCGAGTTCGCCGACCGTGGCCGCTACGAGCTCAAGGGCGTGCCGAACCGGTGGCCGGTCTTCGCGGTGCGGGAGTGATCGGCGAATACCGGGGTGTTAGCTGTGCGGCTCACGGGGTAACCCACCGACATGCCGTTAGGGGACGGTACGAAGATCGCTGGGTACACGATCCAGCGGATGCTCGGCTCAGGGGGAATGGGCGAGGTCTACCTCGCCCAGCATCCGAGGCTGCCGCGACAGGACGCGCTCAAGGTGCTCAAGGCCGACATCTCGGCCGACGCCGACTTCCTGGAGCGGTTCCATCGCGAGGCCGACCTCGCCGCCAAGCTCTGGCACCCGCACATCGTCGGTATCCACGACCGCGGGAGGTACCGGGGGCGGTTGTGGATCTCGATGGACTTCGTCGACGGCACGGACGTCGGGCGTCTGCTGCAGCAGAAGTACCCGAACGGGATGCCGGCCGAGGACGCGCTGGAGATCGTCACGGCGGTCGCGAGCGCGCTCGACTACGCGCACAGCCGGGGGCTGCTGCACCGCGACGTGAAACCCGCCAACATCCTGGTTGCCGACGTCGACAACGGTGAACGGCGCATCCTGCTCGGCGACTTCGGGGTGGCCCGCGATCTGGCCGACGACACCAGCGGCGGGCTGACCGCCACGAACATGACGGTCGGCACGGCCGCCTACGCCGCACCCGAGCAATTGATGGGGCTCGACGTCGACGGCCGGACCGACCAGTACTCGCTGGCGGTGACGGCGTATCACATGCTGACCGGCGCACCGCCGTTCCGGAACTCGAAGGCGGCCGTCGTCATCGGCCAGCACCTGAACGCGACGCCGCCGCGTCTCGCCGACACCCATCCGGAGTTGGCGCCGCTCGACGCGGCGATGGCGCGGGCGCTGGCGAAGGATCCCGACGAGCGGTTCGCGACGTGTATGGATTTCGCGCGGGCGCTGGAGGCGCCGGAGAACGGGGAGCCGCCCCCGGCTCTCGGCGAGGCCGAGACGATGGTGCGGTCGGCGGCACCGCCGCCTGCTGCGCCTGCGCAACCGGCCGCGCCGGTCCCACGCCGCCGCGCGGGGGGATGGCTGGCGGCTGCGGCCGTGGTGCTGGTGGCCGTGGCGGCGGTCCTGGGTTACCTCGTCTTCGCTCCCGGCGACGAGAAACCGGCCCCCGAACCGTTCACGCTGGCGGGCACGCTGCGCCTTCCGGACGAGGTGATGAAGACCAGCGGGCTGCCGGGCGGATACACGTGCGCGGGCACGAAGACCTACGGCGACATCGGGCCCAATGCACCGGTCATCGTCGAGGACGAGGCCGGCAAGCTGCTCGCCAAGGGAGCCATTCACGGGAGCGACAGTGAGCGTGAGGGGTGCTCACTGTCGTTCCGGGTTCCCGAGGTGCCGACCGGGGCGAAGTTCTACCGGGTGCAGGTCGCGCATTCCGCGGAAGCGAACTACACCGAGGCCGAGGCGAAGGCAGGCGTCGAGGTCGAGGTCGGACCCGTCGAACCCGAGCCGTCGCCGTCGCCGTCGCAGTCGCCGTCGCAGTCGCCGTCAACGGTGACCAAGACGCTGCCGCCACCACCGCCTGTCACGCCGGATGTGGAGCAGCGCAGCCTCTCTCAGCTGCAGACCATTGCGCGCAACGACCGGCCCTACGTGTCGCTGTATCTCACCGACAGGTGGCTTCCGCAGCTCAGCGCCAAGCGTGTCGGTCTCGAGGCCGAGGGCACGGTGTGGGACAACGAGCAGATCCTCGCGGAGCATCTGGCGATTCGAGAGGAGTACCCGGGCGCGCGGCTCCTGTGGTCGGGTGACTGGTCCACGTACGACAGCCGCAATTTCTGGATCACGATCGTCGGCTGGACCTCGACGGATCCGGGGGAGATCCTCTCGTGGTGCACGTACGAGGGGTACGACCGGGACCACTGCATCGCCAAGATCGTCAGCACCTCGCGCGGCCCGGACGACACGACGAAGACGAACCCTTAGTCCTCGAGCGCGCGGCCGACGATCAGCGGGTCCGGGTCGCAGACCACGTCCGAATCCTTGTCGTCGTAGTCGAACTTCGACAGGAAGAAGCGCATGGCGTTGATGCGGCCGCGTTTCTTGTCGTTGGTCTTCACGACGATCCACGGCGCGTGGTCGGTGTCGGTGCGCAGGAACATCTCCTCCTTGGCGCGGGTGTAGTCGTCCCACCGCCGCACCGCCTCGATGTCCATGTCGGAGAACTTCCAGTGGCGCAGCGGGTCGACGAGCCGGATCGCGAACCGGGTGCGCTGCTCGGCCGGGGACACCGAGAACCAGAACTTCGTCAGGTGCAGGCCCTCGTTGACGAGCATCTCCTCGAAAACCGGTGCCTGGCGCATGAATTCGTCCTGCTGCTCCTCGGTGGCGAAGCCCATCACCTTCTCCACGCCGGCGCGGTTGTACCAGGACCGGTCGAACAGCACCATCTCGCCGGCGGTGGGGAAGTGCGCGACGTAGCGCTGGAAGTACCACTGCGACTTCTCCTGCTCGGTGGGCTTCTCGAGCGCCACCGTGCGGGCGTAGCGGGGGTTCAGATGCTCCATGAAGCGCTGGATGGTGCCGCCCTTGCCTGCGGCGTCGCGTCCCTCGAACAGGATGATGTGGCGGGCGCCGGTGCGCTTGCTCCACCGCTGCAGCTTGAGCAGTTCGATCTGCAGTTTGCGTTTGAGGAACTCGTATTCGGCGCGCGGCATCCGCTCGTCGTACGGGTAGTGCTCGCGCCAGGTCTGGATCGGGTTGCCGTCGCGGTCGAGCAGGACGGGGTCGTCGTCGTCATCGTCGGCCACGGTGTAGCCGTGGTTCGCGGTCGACAGGGCGTCGAGGTCGATCTCGGTCACGCGGACGGCGTCAACCGGATCGCAGCGATGCCGAGTCGGGTTGCGGCCTCGGTGAATTCGTCTTTCGAGGGCACGGTGTCGCCGCGAAACTTGAGGCCCATGGTCTGCTGCGCCTTCTTGGCGCCGTAGTTCTCCGCGACGCGGTGGACGATGTCGGCGACGGTGCCGGCGTCGGTGATGAGTTCGCCGTTCATCCGGCTCGTCCGGCCGTGGTGGGTGACGTCGGCGGGTGCGCCCTCGCGGAAGTTGTACTTCCACTTCGCCTCGAGGATGACGTAGAGGTCACCGTCGAGGTGGTGGGCGCTCACCGGGACCGAGAACCGGCGGCCGGTCTTGCGGCCGGTGAAGCTGACGACCATGAACTGTGTGAGCGCGGAGCCCAGCGGGGTCTTGAGCGCGACGCGCAGCGCGGGGTTGATGACGTTGAGCAGCGCCTGTGGTGGGTGGGCGACGTCGATTGAATCGGCCATGTCTCCACGCTAACGGCGCAGCGGCGTGGCTGCCTCGAATTTGGAGGCCCTCCCTGAGGACTGCCATTCGAGCCACCGTTCCCACCGTCTGAGGTTGGCCTGCTGCCAGCGTCGGTCGATGTGCGGGCTCAGGCGGCGGGCGAGTTCCAGGCCCGCGATGAACGGGGCCCGCGCGAGCAGCAGCGCGATGCCCGGAAGCGCCGACGGCAACCGGTAGCGGCGGCGGTTCCACGGCAGCATGTACAGGCCGAGGTAGCCGGCCTGCACGCGGTAGTGGTACTCGGCGCGGAGGCGTTGCAGGCCCGTGTGCGCCGGGGTCGGCTCGAAGGCCGGGACGAAGGATTCGACGAGTTCGGCGCCGTCATCGCCGCTGTCGTAGCTGCGTGCGGCGTCGGCCATGAACAGTATGCGCCAGGCGTCGGCGACGGTTTCGGGGAAGTAGCCGTCGCAGCGGACGCCGACGAGGTGGCCGCAGTAGCGGTTGAAGTGCAGCACCGCGCGCATCTCGTGCGGTGAGGTGAGGTGGCCGAGCGCGAACAGGCCGAGCGCGGGCGCGACGCTGCCGCCAAGCACGGTGAGCAGCATCGCGGACTGGCTGATCGGCAGGCCCCAGCGCTCGGCGTCCCATTCGGGATGCCGTGTGACGCGGTCGCGGACACTGACGTGCATGATCCGCACATGCAGAGAGATGTTGCGCGCGGCGGAGTTCGGGGTGAGTAGCGCGCCGGGGCGGCTCACCTCGATCCACCAGCGGGAGGTCTCGAGGTAGCGGTGCAGGGCGCGGTCGCCGGCGTAGCCGCCGGACAGCGACAGCGGGACGGCGAGCCACCCCTCGGTGTAGGTGTCGTTGGTGCCGGCGTTGCCGAGGGCGCCGAGCGCGTAGGCCCAGCGGCGCCATACGGCGGCGCCCTGTTCGAGGAGGTCGGGGTCGAGCCAGTCGGGTTGCTGTTCGAACTCGGCGAAGAGGTGGCGCATGGAGTCGGGGGCGTCGGGCACGGTGTCGACGCCGTCGCGTTGGGCTCGCTCGACGAGGTCGCGGGCCTGCCGCGCGCCGAGGTCACCGTGGTAGGTCTCGGCGACGAAGCGTTCGGCGGTCGGGTCGCCCTCGGTGAGGCCCTCGATGAACCGTCGGGCGGTGGCGTCGTCGGGCAGGAGGTCGATGCCGAGCCTGCGGGCGGAGTTCACCACGCGGGCGCGGCGGCCGGTGGGCGGGTAGCGGAACGCGGTCGGCATGGGTCCGTCATAGCGCACCGAAGCCCCGAATCAGCGGAATTGCGGATGGGACACCGGTGCGGTGACCTGTTCGAGGCACCGGGCGAATTCAGCCGAACGTGTGACATCCCGGTTGGGGCGGCTGTGGAAGTATCCGCCGCGTGGGTTTCAATCCGCCGCCCGGATGGCCGGTGCCTCGGGGATGGAGCCCCCCGGCGGACTGGACGCCGGACCCGGCATGGCCGCCCGCACCCGCCGGCTGGCAGTTCTGGACCGACGATCCTGCACCGATTCCGCAGCTGAGAACTGGTGAGAAACAACGACAATCGGAGCCACCGCGGCGCGGATCGAAGGCCGCCGCCGTGGTCACCGTCTGCGTCGTGGCCGTCGCCGCGCTTCTGGGGGCGGGATACATCTTCCTCACTGGTCGGAGTCACGACGACGGGGGCCGCGCCGCGGCGGGGCAACTCCGCAACACATTCCCCGATCGGCCGTCCACCGGCTGGCGGGTCGACTCCGCCACGATCTTCGACGGTGCGGCGTTCGTCCGCCCCGACGCGACGTCCTATCAGTACCAGCGGCCCGGGTTCATCGACCTCGGCGATACGTTGATCACCTCCGCGGTACTGCCGCAGACCGACCGGGGTGCGACGCTCGTCGCGATCGACGCGGAGACCGGGGCAGTCACGTGGACCGCCGACGCGGGGTTTCATCCGGTGTGCGCCACGGCGACCGTCGACGGTCTGCTGCCCTGCCTGGGACAGGAGTCGAACTTCGGCCCACCGGGGTCCGGTGCTCCGCCCTATGTCCACTTTCTCCGGATCTCGGACGGCGCGGTCGCGCACAGGATCGCAGTCTCGGAGGAGACGCGCGCCGTCGAAGTCCACGGCTCCGCCGTGTACACGACGAGCTACGACTACGCCGCCGATATCCGGTCGATGACGCGTGGGACGACGGACACGCTCGACGCGACCTGGCGCCGGAGTTATCCGGTCGGCGACGGCTCACAATCGTGTCCGGGCTCCGGGGACACCACCTACGACGGGGTCGACCACGGCGTGGTGTATTCGGGCAACGACGGTGGCATGGTGGTGGCAGATGCCGCCGACGGGACGCGGTTGCTCCCTGGTGAGGTCACCGAGCTGAAAGTGTTTCCGGGGCAGGGGTTCACGGCCCGCCGCTGTCACGGTGGCGATCCCGACACCGTCGACACGGTCATCGTCGACACGCGGGGCGACGTCCTGCGCGAGGTGACCGGAGCGGTGGCCGACCCGTGGCTGGTCGACGCCGAGGCGGATGTGCCCTACATCGCCGGCCGCACCGCCTACGACTTCGCCACCGGGCGCGAGGTGTGGACTGCGTCCGGCGGGGTGTCGGAGCTACACACCATCGTCGGCGACACCGTGCTCGGCGGCGGCGGCCGCGACGACGGGCCGCTCACCGCGTTCGACATGGCCACCGGCCGGCAGCTGTGGACGAGCCGGGTCGACGTCGGGGACTTCGAGCTGTCCGACGGCCGCCGCGTCATGGCCGCGACCGCCGACGGCCTGGTGGCGATCGATCTGGCCACCGGGGAGGAAGCCTGGTCGATGGCCTGGACCGACGGCCGGATGTCCGTCGGACGTGCCGGTACCGGATTCGCCTACGCCGCAGTCGATGTGATCACGTTCTACCCGCCCACCGGCGGACCGGCAGGCACCCCTGGGCGCGCCGGTGGTGACGAAGCCGCGGACGTGTCAGCCGCCGTGGTCACCAAATGCGGTCGCACGCCGGAGATGCGTCCCGTCGAGTACCGGGCCGAGAACGGCGCGCTCGTCGTCAAGATGGAGGTGAAGGCGCGTTGTCCCGGCGGGGACGTCGTGTCGACGAACCGGTTACGGGTGACCATCAGGGACGAGCGCGGGCTCGTCTGCTCCGCCACGTTCGACTTCTCCCAGGATCCGCTCGTCCTGGGGCCGGAGGGCTCCGGGCCGGTCCTCGTTGAGCTCACCTTCGACAGCGGCACGTACTCACGGCATCCGAACACCCTCGGCGACAACGCCGGTCGGCGATCGGATGGCGGAGCCGTCACGCAAGCAAGGGCTTCGGGTAACGAAGTGGTGGAGTGCGAGGACGAGGGCACCACCGGCGGCGTCGAGAGCGCCCCCGGGCCCACCGCGAACGGTCGTCAACGTTCGGTGAGTTCCGATTCTCGAGGCGGACAGGTTTTCTGCGGCAGCGACGCCGACACCATGGCCGCTCTGAGAGCGCAGGTCGACGCGGACCGGCCATATGTGCAGTCCTCCCTCGCTGATCGGTGGGTGGCCCAGTTGTCGTCCAAGCAGCCGGGTCTGGTCGCACCGGATGTCGACGGCCGGGTGGTGACGTGGACGCCGTGCGAGATCCTGCAGCAGCACCTGCGAATGCGGGGGCAGTATCCCGAAGTGCGCCTGGTCTGGAGTGACGAGTGGCGGACCTTCGATCTGCGCGGCTGGTGGGTGACCATCGCCGGCGTGACGTTTCCCGACGCGCGCGCCGCCAACGGGTGGTGTGATGCGCGGGCGATCCCCGTCGACGAGTGCTACGCGAAAGTGATCAGTAATACCCGGGATTCGCGCGGCACCACGGACTACCGCCGCTGACGGCGCCGATGTCGTCCCAACGGCCGATACCGCGAGCACTTCCGCTGCACCAGAGTGGGTTTGACGTCCATAGGACCCGGCGAAGGGATGCATCATGTCAGTCAAGAGGATTGTCGCGAAGGCAGTCATGATCGCCGCCGTGCCGACCGCGTTCGCGGCCATACCCGCAGCGGCCCAGGTGTGCGATGGTGAAGGCATCTCCGCCGATCTCGGCCAGGCGCTTCAGGTGGTGCGGTGTTCCCCGGGCTGGGCGTACGTGACCACCGGCGATCTCGGTGACGCCTCGTCGCTGGTCCGCCTGACCGGTGACAGCTGGACGCGTTACACGGGTTTCCCCAGCTCGATCTGCCGCGGCCAAGCGGCCGCCGACGGTGTGCCGGCCACCGAACTGTCGAGCTTCCGGCCCTGCTGACACCTGGCCGCCGGTTGCGTTGCTCGCCCCCGGGCTCGGGATCGCCAGATCGCCACGGCCGGAACGTGCGGCAACGGCCCCGAGCGCGCCACGACTGAAGCCGGGGGCGGATCTCACCGGGTCTGACGTCCGTGCGGGTCTCCACGCTCTCACCGTGGGCATAATTGACGCCCTTGGCAAACAATTCGCCATCGTTTACCTGCGACTTTGCTACCACGGCGTGCGAAGTGCGCTGTTGTTGGCTAAGGTCTGCGCCATGCACGGGGGGCGTGCAGACGGCGCTGTCGCCGGTGGTCATGCGGGTCGAGATCCGCGACAGGACCGCCGGTGGCGGTCCGTGGAGGTGCCGGGGGGAGCCTAGATGACTGACCAGTTGACTGCTGAGGGGGTGGCGGTGCAGGTCGCCGACGACGAACGGCGACCGGTCAGCGTCGTCATCATCGACGATCACGACGTCGTCCACGCCGGAGTCCAGGCCTGGTGTGCGGCGGCCCACCCACCGATCCGCTTCGTCGGAAACTTCCTGGACCCCCAGGACTTCGTCGATCGGTACCCGGTCGCGTCACCCGACGTCGACGTGGTGCTGTTCGACCTGCAGATCGACGGCAACAGACCCTCGTTCGACACGTTGCGCGAGCTGTGCGAGTCAGGGCACCGGGTCGTCGTGTACTCCCACATCACCGCCGACGAGATCATCCTCAGCTGCCTGGACTTGGGGGCCATCACCTACCTGGCGAAGTCCGAGGGTCGGGCCCATCTGATCGAGGCCATCCACGCGGCGTCCTCCGACACCCCGTACATGGGGCCGCGGATGGCGCGGGCGCTGCTCAACGACAGCGCCGCCGGGCGGCCCAATCTGTCGGAGCGCGAGAAGGAAGTGCTCGTCGCCTGGTTCCAGACGGAGAGCAAGGAGCTGGTGGGCAAGCGCCTCTACATCGCACCTAGCACGGTGCGCACTCACCTGCAGCGGGCCAGGGCCAAGTACGCCGCAATCGGCAGGCCGGCGCCGACGAAGTCGGCCCTGCTCGCCCGCGCCATCGAAGACGGCATCCTGAGCCTTTCCGATCTCGTCTGAAAAAGCGAGAACGGCAGCGCGAGGAACGTTTTCACTGCGGCCGTTCCGCCTGTCGACCGTTCGAGCGACAGACGCACGCCGTCGTGTTCCGTAACGTTCCGGAATGAGCGAAACCCGGACGATCGGAGCGTCGATGACTGCCCCCTCCGCCGAACACGGCGCGAGCTTCCGGGCGCAGACGTGCATCGAGCCGGACCGCATCGCCCATCTCGTCCGTGACGTCAGCGAAGCGGTGCAGGGCGGGTTCCCGAGGGCGTTCATCAGGTTCGAGGGTGCGGCGCCGGGACGCTTGTCCTTTTCCGTCCGCACGCGATTCACCCAAGCCGAGCTGATGTCGTTCGACGTCGCCATCGCCGAACTCGACGACGGTTTCACCAGTCTGAGCGTCGATATCTGTGATCGGTTGACTCACAACAAGATATTGCCTTGGCTCCCTTTGGCGAACTGGTCGCTGGGTCACGAGATCTACAAGCGGTACGCGCGGGAACTGGCGGGTGCGTTGGCCCGGTTCGATCCCATGAGCACGGCCGTACTGCTCGACAGGGTGGCGCGGCCATGACGTCGACGGCACTCACCTTGGCGCTGATCGGTTTCGGCATCGTGGGCACCACAGTGTGGGGGAACGTCGAATTCTGCCGCCGACGAAACCGCGGGCACACCGGAGATGTTTTCCGACAGGACATGTCGGCATTCAGCCCCACCATCGACGACGTGGATCTGCGGCCCTTCGTTCAGGCCGGCCGCCTGCGAGTGTCGCGCCGCAACCGCTGATCGTGGTCACAGCGTCGCCGCGAGGGGCCGCTCGACGATCAACCACACCGTGTCGTCGGTGACGACGACGTCGCCGCCCTGACCGGTCACCGCCGCCGCCAGAGGGTTCGGATCGGCGACGCCGCGACACACCACACTCAACGTCACCGAGTCACCCGCGGTGCCCAGCACCACGTGGGCGCTCGAGATGTCGGCCGACAGTACGGTGTCCAACGGCACAGCCAGAGCGGCGGCGGCCGCATCGTCCAGCGGCGGCAGAGCGCCACCCGTGTCGACGGTCACATCGACGCCCCGGGCCTCGGCCGCGTCGATCGCCGGACGCAGCCGCCGCAGTATCGGATTGGCGAAGGTCTTCGACTGGTCGAACAATGCTCGCAGCCTGCGCGATTCGGCACGGGCTTCGCGCTGCATGGATTCGGTGACCGGTTCACCGTCGCTCAGCCGCTGAAGCAGCGGGACCACCGCGGCGATCAGGTCGGCATACCGGCGCCGGTTGTCGTCGGCCACGGCGCCGGCCACGCGTTCGGCAACGACCAGCCGGCGGTGCGCCGCGACATCGGCGTGAACATCCGCGGCGGCGTCGCGCATCAGCCCGTCGAACATCAACGCGAACAGCTGCACGCCCAGGATGCTGGCGGTCCCCAAGCCGATGTTGACCAGAGCGTCGGCGGTCGGGTAGCGCCAGATCTCCACGGCGGCCGCCGCCAGCCAGAATCCGGTGAGGATGGTGACCCCGCGTCGGCGGGGCATCGGCAGCACCTGCAGCAGCACACACCAGCCGACGCCGCCCTGCACCCAGTCGGCCTGGGTGCCGATCTTCTCCGGCGCCAGCAGCATCATCTGGGTGACCATGACCCCGGCCAGCGCGGTGAGGTTGAGCCACACCGGAATCCACGGCCGGCCACGCCGCGCGGGAAGCGCGAGCAGGGCGCAGATGCCGGCGACGATGCCCAGTGCGGTCTGCGCGGTCGGATGTCCGGCCAGGGCCACCCCGTAGGGCACGGTTGCGACGAGGTTGGCGACCGCGTAGGCCGTCAGCGCGGTGGCGTAGATCAGCCGGACCCGGTCGATGAGACCGTCGGGATCGGCGACGGGCGGTGTCGGCGGCGCGTCGGGCGGCGGAGACCACGTCAGCACGACGCTGGTGCCCGCCCTCGGCGCGGACCGTATTGACGCCGATCCGCCCGCGCGCGTCATGCGGGCCGACACCGACTCCGCGATGCCGTGCCCGCTGGAGGCGCCGGATGGGTCGAAGCCCACGCCATCGTCGATCACCGACACGGAGGTATCACCGATCACCACGCGTGCCTGGGTCGCGCGGGCGTGGCGGTCGACGTTGTTCAACGCCTCCCTGGCCGCCGCGGTGACCGCGTGCGCCACCTCCCCGTCAATCCAGAGGTGTTCGGGGCCTTCGAGACGGGTGGGCGTGCGGGCGTGGGCGACCACGGTGCGCAACGCCCCGACCACATCCACCCGCGCCGGGATGGCGGGCCAGGGCCCCTGTCGCAGGACGTCGAGGTCGCGGCGCGCCTGCGCAGCCAGACGCTCGGGTGGCAGGTCGGCGCCTTGCCCGACCATCAGCAGCGTCGAGGCTGCGGTGTCGTGCAGCAGCGCGAGTTGCTCGCGTTCGAACGCCCGGACCGCCTCGTCGATCTCGCGCGCCAGCTGGGCGGCCTCCCGGGCCCGACGGGCGCTGTCGACCGTACCGGCGACGTGCAGCAGCATCGCCCGGATCAACGACGCGGTGACCCACTGCAGCGCGAAGTAGTACACCGCCAGCACCGACCACACCTGTTCTGACCCGACGACCTCAGCCGTCCCTGCGGCATACGCCGCGGCGATGCCGACCGTCATCGGCAGGGTGACCGACGCCGGTAGCGACACCGCGAAGCTGACCACCGCGGTGCCTGCGATGGCCTGCGGAGCGCTGTTGGTCAGGTAGAAGCCGGGATCCGATACGAGCAGCGGGATGGCGGCGCAGACAGCCAGCGTGACGCCGAAGTCGATCGCGGTGACGACGTAGGCCTGGGAGCGGGTCACTGCCCGCAGCAGCGACCACAGCAGCACACCGGCCAGCAACCACCGACCGGCCGGGGCGACCCCGGAGGCGGGATCGGCGAGTGCGATCACGGCGACACCCGCGTTCACGCAGTGCCTCATGAGCAGGCCGACGGTCGCAGCGCGTCGCATCAGATGCTGCCGTGACACGTCCTCGACCTCGGAACGGCCGGAGACGGTGGAGAGCCTGATGACCACACCTGCCTTCGACGGGCGGCGACGCGAGCCTGCGGCGCAAGGGGTTTGCCCCGGGCGCCGTGCGTGAGTCTATGGGCGGCGACGCGCGAGTCCAAGGGTGTCGCTGTCGGTCGATCGGAGGAAATTCCACCCGTCGCCGCCGAAGGCCGCGCACGCCGCCGCGCCGCGGTTTACCTTGCCTTGAACGCACCGCCGGTGTGTGCCGGTCGGCATCGTGAACTACTGGGGTGACTAGCCAGCGTGAGTACCGCGCTTCGGGTCGGGAGGGCCGGTCCGGCCCGCCGTCACCTGTCCCGTCGAGTCGGGCTGGTGTGTCTGCTGGTCCGGCACACCACCAGCCTCGTGGTCGCCCTGCTCGCCGCGGTGGCCGACGGTGACGTCGCTGCGCACCCGTCCGGGCGGCTGCTTCTGATCCTGCTCGGGCTGTGGTCTGTCTACCGGCTGGCGACCCGGTCGCAACTGTGGCAGTTCACCGCCGCGGACTTCTGCTGGATCGTCGCGGTGGGCTGCAGCGTCGGGATGATCGTCGGTGACGCCGCCGCATTCGAGACCCACAACGCCGCCCAGACGATCGTCGGCGTCGCGGTGGCGACGTTCGTCATCGAGATCCGGCCCGGTCTCGCGACGCCGATGACTGCGGTGATCGTGTTCACGTACGCGTGGGCGACGGCGCAGGTCGTCGGGTGGGACGATGTGGCCCGGGTGGCCGACATGTACTACCTGGTGGCCGGATGGGCGGCGACGACGGTCATCCGCATGATGTCGTGGCGGATCGCCGGTGCGGTCGACCGGGCCCACGACGAACGGCAGACGGCTGAGATCGCCCGCAGTGTGTCGGCCGCACGCCGCGACTATGACCGTGAACAGCTTGCGCTGCTTCATGATACGGCGGCGGCGACGCTGCTGATGGTAGGCCAGGGTGCCCAGGTCGCCGACGAGCGGCTCGCGGCTCAGGCGCGGCGTGACCTCGAGCTGCTGGAGAACCCGCCCTGGACCTCGCCGGCGGTCGCCGTCGACATCGTCGAGGCGCTGCGCACGGAGACCGCGTTCCTGCAGACGGCGGTGCAGTTCACCGGCCGTCGGCAGCTGTGGCTGCGCGGCGAACTGGCCGGCGCGATCGTGTCGGCGGCGCGCGAGGTGACCAACAACGTCGACCGCCACGCCCAGGCGAACACGATTCGGATCGACGTGGCGGACGACCGGGTCACCATCGCCGACGACGGCATCGGTTTCACGCCCGGAACGGGCCTGTCCGGCCACGGCATTCGCGCGTCCGTCGTGGGCCGGATGAGCCGTGTCGGCGGCAGCGGTTCGGTGCGCTCGACGCCCACCCAGGGCACCGTCGCCGAGTTGTCCTGGCCGGAGCATCGGCCCATCTCGGCGTCGGTCGACGCGGCGACCGGCGCCGACCGCCTCATCGGTCGACTGCGCGCGGCATACACGTTGGCGCTGACGGCCTACGCGATCGTCGGACTCGTCACCGCCGCGCCACCGATCGCGACCTACGAACGATACGGCGACGCCCAGGTGGGGCTCGCCGTGCTCGCCGGACTGTGCGCGCTGTCGTCGGTGCCTGCCGTGTTATACCGGGAGCGTCGCCCCGCGTGGGTCGCGGCGGGCGTCCTGGCGGTCATCGCGTTTCTGCAGCCCGCGCTGCTGACCACCCGCGAGTTGACCACCCACGCCAACTGGGCGCCCGCCGCGGTCGGCTTCTGTTTGTTGCCACTGCTGTTGCGGTGGGACACGCGGCGGGCTGCGGGCACCCTGCTGGCGTACTGGGGCGGACCGGCGGTCATCGCGTTCGTCCGTGATCCGGGCACGCCCATGTTGGTCTTTCTCGGCCTCAGCCTGGCCGGGACGCTGATCCCGCAGATGTTCGCAACGCTGTTCAGCTCGTGGGCCGCCCCGGCGGCCCGCGACGCGCGCGCCGAGCACGACAACCTGCTGCAGGTCGTCACGGCCGAGAAGGTCGCGGCCGCGCTGCAGGCCGACCACCTCAAGCGGTACGCCGACATCATGGCCGGCGTCATCCCGCTGCTGCGCACACTCAGCCGTGGTGTGCCGGTGACGCCGGAGATGCGTCGGCAGGCCAGAGCCGAATCCCGGCGCCTACGAACGCTGTTCGATCGGCTCCGGGCCGATCACGCGCTGCTGTTCGAGATCCGCTCGCTGATCGAGGCCGCCGAGGACCGCGGAGTCGAAGTCACGGTGCATTTCGACGGCGACCTCCCGCCCTACGACCCCTCGGCCGTCGACCGCATCGTGCGCCGGGTCGAGCGGGTGATCGCGCTGGCCACGGTGTCCGCGCGCATCGTCGTCACCGGCGCGGCCGAGGCGGTCACGGTCAGCGTGGTGTGCGAGGTGGCTCCCGACGATGCGGGCCGCGACATCGACGTCGACGGTGCCGAGCTGGTGTGGTCGGGACATACGGTATGGATGACGATTCGGCAGCCGGTCGAAAGCGGCGCTCATAACTAGCCGGTCGCCCGAACAACCGACAGACATGGACCGCGGGCACTTCTACGATTCGGCCATGCGCCCGGATTTACAGCCGGCGGGGCCGGTCGGGTCCGCCGACGCTCCCGTCATCCGTGTTCGCGCGAACACACTGACCGAACGGCGCAGGGCCGAGCCGGTTTCGGTGGAACCGATACTCGAATACCAGCGGCGTTAACCGCGCCAGATCGACGGCGGGGCGGCAGGCCGCGGCTGCTGTGCGGGCGGTGCCGGCCGTGCGGGTGGCCGGGGCCGCGTGGCGACGGGTTGCGGCGGCGGGGCCGGGGTTTCGCGGGGCGGTGCGGCCTGTGGCGCTCGATGCGTCAAGAGCAGCTGCTGGATCAGGTTTTCCGCCTCCAGCATGCGCGGGTACTCCGCCTTGTCGACATCTATCCGCAACGCGCCGCCGCCGCTGTGGGTGACGATCAGCGCGAGACCGCGTGCCATCCACAACTGGAAGGCCGCGAATCCGAGCAGACCGAAGGCGACGAGCAGCAGCAGCGCGCCGAACGGACCCATCCCCATCATGCCGACACTCGACGTCAACATCATGAACCCGGCGAAACCCGCGACAGCGGCGGACAGCACCCGCCGCTGCGACAGTTGGCGGCCGACAGTCGTGCTGGAGACATGCCTGAGCGGGGTGCTCGACTCCGTGTGTCCGACGCGGATCACGAACAGCATGTACTGCGGATGCCGGACGATGACGCGCTCACCCGTGATCACCAGACCGGTCTTGATGTGGCGCAGCAACGGTGACGGTGTGAAATCGCCGGCGAACAGGGCTTCTTCGCCGGGCAGCAGGGCGATGTTCTGATGCTCGGAGGTGCCCGTTGTGCCCGTCGTGCCCGTGCCGAAGTGCTGCTCGGCCTGGCGGAGGTAGTCGGAGTGTCCGTTCGGGTTCATCGGTTTCTGCTCTCTGGACGGTTGGGCGGGATGTTCATGACTACGGGATCGGGCAGTGGCACGGACGTACCACCGAGGTCGATGACGCCGCCGGCCCGCTGGACGATCTGCTGGCCGGTGCCGGCGTCGGTGAGGGTGAACTCCCTTGCCGCGCCGGAGTTGTCGGTGGCGGCGTACTTGACGGCGACCACGGTCTGCGGGCTGAATGCGGGCCACTGCTCGCCGTCGAGCCGGTAGTGGGTCAGCGTGCCGCTGTCCGGCGGGGCCAGCGGGGCGCCGGATGCGCACCGCACCCGGGGAACTCCGAGCGGGTCGATGAGCACGGCGCTGCCTGCCTGCAGCACAGCCTGTTTCGGGTCGGGCGCATCCTCGGCGGGCGTGTGGGTGGTCACCCAGGTGTCGGAGAGCAAGACGACCGCGGTCAACGTGTTGAGGTAGTGCGGGATCTGCTGGGGGGTGATCCCGAGCGCCAATCCCCAGACCCGCGCGGTGTCGGGGTCGGCGTCGAGGTCGTTGGCCAAGGTGACGGCATCGCAAGGAGTCGTCTGGCCGGTCGCGCCGTAGAGACCGGGTTGGCGGCCGGAGACCACCCGCACCCCGCGGTCGGCGCGGACCGGGATCTGCTCGAGCAGTTCGACGGTCTGGGCGGCGGTCTGATCCGAGATCGTGACGGGAGCAACGAGGATCGAGCGGGTGAACGTGTCGACGGTGGGGGTGTTCGCGGCGATCAGCACGGCCTCGCCCGCGGTCCTGTCCGAGTCGTCACCGGCGGAGAACAGCACGACCCCGATCAGCGTGGCGACCACCAGCGCCGTCAGCAGCGCCCCGGACACCGCGAGGATGGCCGTGGTGCGCGGGTCACGCGTGCCCGGCGGATCGGGGTCAGCCCAGTCGGTCTGCGGGTGGGTCACCAGGAGCCGCTGCCCTTGGCGTCGATGTCGACCTGGTCGATGACGTCACCTTGGAAGCTCTTGAGCCCTGCGGCGGATGCGGCCGCTCGGGTGTCGGCCCCACTGCTGACTGCGTCGTCCCACTGTTCGGACAGTTCGCCATATCCTGCGACGTGCTCGCCGATGCCGAAGACGGTGAGCGGGTTCGGCTTCCCCGAGAAGACCTCGACGTTGTCGTTGCCGTCTTGGGCCGAGTTGCTCCACATGCCGGGGTTGACGGCTGACGCCGAGGTCACGACGTCTTGTCCGTACTGCAGGTGGACGGCCGGAATGTTGAGGTCATTGCGGACCGGTGATCCGAACGTCACGATCTGCTGCACGTTGAATTTTCCGGACGCCGCGATGTTCTGCGCGTCGAGTCCGCCCTGGCTGTAGCCGACCAACATGATGTCCGCGTCCTTGGGTATCAACCGCTCCAACGCTTTGACCTGTGCATCGTCCAGGCCGCCGCTGATGGCGTTGACGTTCGCGCCCCAGTTCTGGCTGCCGGCCAGGACGGTGCCGCCGATGTAGACGATGTACTTCTCCTCACCGTCAACCATGACCTTCTGCACCCGGTATCCCGACATGTCAGGGCCGAAGGGGTCCCATCCGTTCGGGGTGTCCTGGAGTTGCTTCCACATCTCGTTCAGTCCGCTGGGGGACTGCGGGTAACAGGCGGTGCCGGTATCGCTTCGTCCACCCGCACCGCCACCCCCGGCTGCGCGGCTGGCGTCCTCCTGCTCATCGGCATTGCGACGCAACACCTCTGCACCGGAACGCAAGGCGCTGATCGCGGCGTTGAGCGCGAACACCGATTGGCCGTTCCACTCCGATCGGAATCGTTCCGAGTCCGGGCCGCGCCAGATCGCCGCGTTGGACACGAAGCCGTTGAGTCCCTTCATCGAACCCTGCAGCCGATCCGCCGCCTGGATGAATTGGGCTGCGGTGGTGCGGAGTTGATCGGGATCGGCACCGGTGACGGTCATTGTTCGCCCTCCTCGGGAAGAGGGTTGCGCGTGCGCTGCCGCTCGGGCCGCGCACGAGCAACCCGAATTCGTGATCGCGCCTAGACGCTGGCCTGCTGTTGCTCGGTGGCGTTGCGGTTGGCGTTCTGCGACGCGTTCTGCAGTGCGGTGACGACCTGGCGCAGCTGCGGCACGTGCTGGCCCTGCCAGTCGGCCTTGAAGCGCTCGGCGTCGGGGCCCATCCACTGCACCGAGTTGACCGCCGACGTCAGCTGCGCGATGACGCCCTCGATGTCGCCCGCTTTCGCGTTGAGCTGCGTCGCCAACTGACGTACCTGATCGATGTCCTGCCCGAAAAGTGCCATGTCTTCCTCCTGTGGTGTCGTTCGTTGTTGTCGTGCTGTGTGGTCAGATCACGGGTTGCGCCACCTGCATCCACACCCCCTTACCGCGCTCGATGAGCACGGCCCGCCCGGGCGGGAAGTCGCTGCGGCGTACCACGCCGATCGAGGTGTTGAACAAGCTGTCGGCCTCGACCCCGCTGGGCCACAGCAGCATTCCGCGTCTGGCCGCCTTGAACGGCTGCGCCAGCAGCCACGCCTGACCCCACCCCGACACCTCGGACTCACCGACGACGAATGCGGCGTCGCCGAGCGTCTTGATCAGGCGCGCCAGTTCGTTCTCCGCGGCTGTGCCGCCGAAGTCGGCGATGCCCTCGATGACGACCATCAGCTCGCCGATACCCCGCGGCGGCGGGCCGAGCGTCAGCTGGTTCACCAGGTCGATGACCGGGTCCTGTCCGGTCGCGGTGCTCGACCAGACACCCAGGCCGGCGATGGTCGACACGGACGGCGCGAGATGCACGATCCGCGCCGAGGGGTGCTGGCGGCGCACCGCCTGGGCCAGTGTGACCAACGCGGTGGAGCGCCCGCTGCCGGGCGGACCGGTCACCATGAACACCCCGGCGGGGCTGATGCCCAGCGGGGTGAGCGATTCGTCGGCCACGCCCATCACCGCCGCACCCGTCGACGTGCTGACCGGTAGCGCGTCGAACTCGATGCGGTCGGAGAGGCGCTCCACCGGTTCGGGCGCGGCGAACCGGTCGCGCCGCATCTGCTCGGCCAGCCGCTCGATCGCCCGTGCCTGCACCGCGACGTTGGCGTCGCCGCCGAACACGGCGACCTGCAGTTCGCGTCCGTCCGAGATGGCCCGGCCCTGCGGTGAGGTGGCGGACAGGATGTCGCCCGCGACGCCCGCGAGTACGTAGTCGTCGTCGGACGCCAGCCGCAGCACCAGGCGCCGTTGGATCGTCGAAGCCAGCGACGACGGAATGGCCGCCGGCCGGTCGGCGGTGATGACGACGTGGATACCCAGCATCCGGCCGTCGGAGGCGAGCTGGCTGAGCATCCCGAAGAACGGGGTGTGCGAGACGTGTTCGTATTGTTCGCGGAATGGGCCGATGGCGTCGACGAGCAGCAGCACCCGGGGCTCGTCGGGGTCGGCCAGCCTGCGGTATTCGGTGAGCGTGGAGGCGTTGACGCGGGCGAACCGGCGGGCTCGACTCTCCAACAACGCGGTGAGGCGGCGCAGGATCCGGCCGATGCGTTCCTCGTCGTCGGCGCCCACCACGGCCGCCACATGGGGCAGCGCCTCGAGCATCTTCAGGCTGCCCGAGGCGAAGTCGAGGCCGTAGACGTGGGCGGGCCCGTCGTGCGGGTTGAGCGCCGCCGAGATCGCCAAGGTGCGCAACGCGGTCGACTTGCCCGCGCCGCCGGTGCCGATGATCGCCATGTTGCCGGCGGCGTCGGGGGAGAACGTCTCGACAGTCTGGGCCTGTTCGGTGGGGACGTCGCACGTACCGAGCACCAGTGCGGGGCCGTCGCACTGCGCGACGAGGTCCTCGAGCGCATAGGTGGACTCCAGCGGAGGTAGCCACGGTCTGCGCGGCACCGGGATTCGCAGGTGCTGCGCCGCGGCGCGCACGGTGCCGACCATGCGCGTGATGTCGGTGGGGCCGTTCGGCCGGGCCGCACCCTTTGCGGCAGTGGGGTCGTGCCATGGCCGGCGGCGGCCGAAGACGAACTCGGCGATCTCGATCGGTGCCTGCTCGGGCTGTTCGCTGGTCCAACCGCCGACGTACGCCGCCTGGAACGTGGTGAGCCGTCCCGGGCCGGTCCGGGCGACCGCCCGGCCGGGGATCTCCGGCGGGAAGGATGCGGCGAGCGGATCGTCGATGACGTCGAGCGAGTCGTCGACGTCGTTGAGGCGCAGTGCGATTCGCAAGTTGGTGTTGGCCCGCAGGTTCTCGCGGATCACCCCGGCGGGGCGCTGAGTCGCGAGCACCAGATGCAGTCCGAGTGAGCGGCCGCGCTGGGCGACGTCGATGACCCCGTCGACGAACTCCGGCACCTCGGAGGCCAGCGCGGCGAACTCGTCGACGATGATGACCAGGCTCGGCGGTGTATCGGGATCGCCGGTCTGTTCGAGGGAGACTAGGTCCTTGGCGCGTTTGACGTTGAGAAGGTGTTCCCGACGGCGGATCTCGGCGCCGAGCGAGGTCAGCGCCCTGCGCACCAGGTGCGGGGTGAGATCGGTGACCAGCCCGACGGTGTGCGGCAGCCCGACGCAGTCGGCGAACGCGGTGCCGCCCTTGTAGTCGACGAGCAGAAAGCTCACCCGGTCAGGGCTGTGCGCGGCGGCCATGCCCATGATCCACGACTGCAGGAACTCGCTCTTGCCGGAACCGGTGGTCCCCCCGACGAGCGCGTGCGGACCGTGTTCGCGGAGGTCGAGGTGCAGTTCGTGGGCGCCGGTGGACCCGACCAACGCTCGTAGACCGGCCGGTTGTCCGGTCGGCGGGCGGGGCCTGCCGTTGCGGTTCAGCACGGATTCGTTGGAGATCCACTGTGCGGCAACGGCCGCCGGGTCAGAGGCCATCCGGGTGCCGGCCATCGACAGGTACGACACCGAGCGCGGCAGGTCGGTCGCGTCCTCGACGGCCGCGCCCACGTCGACCACCGGCGCCAACAGCAGCGCGACCTGCCGGGCGTCGGCCACCTCGATGCTCTCGCAGGCCACCGGGAAGGTGTGCCGGCCGTGACGGACGTGGCCCACGGTGGCGCCTTCGGATTCGTTCTCGACGAGCACGAAGGTGCGGCACGCGGCGGGCAGGCTCTCGACTTGGGTGGCCACCCATACCACGTACACGCCGACCGGCCCGCCCCGTTCGGCCAGCCGGGTCAGCCGGGACCGGTCGATGGGGGCGGTGTCCTCCACGAGCACGATCACCGCCGGGACGACCACGGTGTCGTCGTCGCTGAGCGTGTCGCGCGCGGTGCGTTGTTTGACCAGGTCCTCCAGACGTGACAGCAGCGCTTGACCGCCGTTGGCGCTGTCGGTCAGGTGGTTGCCCGACAGCGGGCTGTGGATCGACCCGGTGTGCGGCATCCATTCCAGCCACTGCCACGACGCCCGGGACTGCGGGGAGCTGAACGCGGTGATGGCGAGGTCGGCGGGGGAGTGCAGTCCGGCGAGCTGTAAGACGATGCCGCGCGCGACACCGTCGACCACACCACGCGGCCCGCAGATGCCGAGCGCACCGGATTCGCGCAGGTCCGCCACGATCGGCACGTCTTCGACGGTGCCGAATCGGGCCGCCAGATCCTTGAGCTGGGCGGTGTGCGTGGCCTCGGCGCTTTCGATGTCCGACAACCGGATTCGGCAGCGCGACGCCGCGTCACCGAGCCCGAGACGCACGGTGAGGAAGCCGGGGTGCTCGGGGCGGTGGGTCCACAGCAGCGGGCCGAGCCGGTGGATCGCCTCGACGACCTGGCTCAGTGCCGGGGCTTCGGCCAGCCGCACGGCACGCTCGACCCGCTGGGTTTCGGTGAGGTCGGCGGCCAGGGCGCGCAGCGCGTCGGCGAACCGCTTCGACTCGTATTCGTGGCGTTTGCGGGCCTGCAGTTTCGTGTCGATGTACATGCCGACCATCAGCAGGGGGCTCAGCGCGATGAACACCACGGCGAGCATGCTGCGGGTCACCGCGAACAGGATGAGACCCATGATCAGTGGCGCGAGCACCGAGATGATCGGGAAGCGGGCCGGTTCGGGGGCCTGGGGCGGTTTGGGTGCGGTGAACTCCTGCTCGTCGAACCGCGCCACCACCCGGGGTGAGCGGTTGAACTCGATGGCCACGCTGTCGGCCTGGGTGGCGCCGGGCCGGACGGTGGGCAGGATCGCCAGTGAGGTGGCGGCCAGCTGCACGACGTCGCCGGCCCCCACGATCGCGCGTTGCACCGGCTGACCGCCGATGCAGACCCCCGACGGCCCCGCCAGGTTGACGATCTCGATGCTCTCCCCGACGGTGATCGCCGCGTGCACGTCGGTGACCCCGTGGTCGGTGAGCGTGACGTCATTGGCCAGGCCCGTACCGACCGACGAATTGCCCTGCAGCAGGGGAAATTCGAGCCCGGCGTCGGGCCCGTCCAGGATGCGGGCGACCGCGGCGGTGCGCCCGCGCCTGCGGCGCTGGGCGATCGTGGCCGACGCGGCGAGGCTGACCGTCGCCCCGGACTGCAGACCCGAATCGGTGAGACTGCGCGTCGGATCCAGAAGTCGCCCGGCCGCGCCGCGGTCGAATGCGGTGTGTTCGACCTTCAGGGTGAGCCCGGCACCGGGCGGCGGTTGACGCTGATCGGGGTCACCGGCGGCCAGCGCCTGGGCCAGTTCGGCCACCGTCGCCGTGGCGTCGGCGGTGACGGCGAGCTGGGCTCTGCTGTCGTCCGGACGGCGGAGGATGATTTTGGCCTGCATCTAACCGTGTCTCCCTGCCGCGGGAACCGGCGACACGACCCGGTTGAGCCCGCGGTCCGGTGCCCGGCGCAGCGTGCGCTGTCGGCGTTGCCCCAACGGGTTCGCGCCAAGCGTCACGTCGAGCACGGTGAGCCCGCTGATCCGGTCGTGCCATGCGGCGCGGGGCGCAGGGCTCAGCAGCACCGGCAGCCCGGCCAGGCCGAGGGTCGCGACGAACGCCAGTCCGCGCACCATCGTGGCACCCACCCCCGCCGGCCGGTGGTCGGCGGATCGGACCAGCCGCAACCCGAGCAGGGCCTTTCCGAAGGTGTTGCCTGTCAGGCCTTGCCAGATCTGCAGCCAGAGCCACACCGCCACGAACGCCACCGGAACCGCGATGTAGACGACTTCCGCCACGCCGAGGACGGCTCCCGCGGTGGACAGCGGCATGGCCGGGCTGATCATGACGGCCAAGTCCAGAAGTGATGCAGCGCAGCGTGTCCCGCCGGTCGCCGGTACCACGGCTTCCGGCCGCGGGGCGGGTTCGGCGACGGGCGCGGTGCGGATCCGTTGGCCTGGGACGACGATGCGACCGCTGAGCGTGTGACCGCATGTTCCGCAGAATCGGGCGTGCGGCGGCAGGCCGGAGCCACACTGCGGGCACGCAGGCGCCGCACCGTCTGGCTGTCCCCGCACAGCTGACTCCGTTCCGCACCGAACTCGACGTACACAGCCGTGATCTGGCCGTGATGGGTGAAACCTGCGCATTCGGCTTGTGGGCAGTGCGCGGTCGTGACGAGATTAGTCTTTGCCGGGCGGATCGGGTGCGAATTGTTGTCGCCCGATCGTACGATTGCTTCCACCTGAGAGTCACATGAGAAACTGCTTTTCGGCAAACCCGAATGACCGGCAGGAGGCACGCGCGGTGGCTGACTCGACGCTGCCGCCCGGCAGGTTCGGCGCGGGGTACGTCTCCGGTGGCGCCGCGCGGGCGCAGCACGCCGGATTCACCGCCCCGGCGTTGCCGCCCGATCCGCCGCTCAATCGGCTGGCGGTCGCCACCTTCGTCACCGCGCTGGTGTTCGGGCTGGCTGCAGCGCTGATCACACTTCCGCTGTCCTATGTGGCGCATCGACAGATCGAGACCTCAGGTCAGGGCGGGGCGGGTCTGGCCCGTGCCGCGATGGTGATCAGTGGGCTGTATCTGGTGATCGGCCTCGTGGTCGTCGGGCTGTACCTCTACCTGCCGCCGGCCCTCGACGGGAGTGGCTAAGTGTTCGCATTCGCAAAGACCCAGGGCGTCCACCGAACGACCGATACCTGGGGTGGCAGTGCGGATGCCAGGATGAGTCGCCACTGTGATAACTGGTTTGCTCACTTCGAAACCAACCAGGCCTTACAGTCTCCCTGCACTGCCGGGGACACAGGCACGGATATTTCGCAGCGTTATAGAGAGATGGGGAACTCGGGATGGACGTGACGCTCGGGGTAGTGCTCGACAAGGCGGAGGCGCGGATCGCGCTACTCGACGCGACCGCCCCGCACGCGGTCATCGACCAGTCCGCGATCGACCTGTCGAACCAGCCCGTCGACACGGTGGTGTCGGCGCTGGCATCGACCGACCGCATGTTGACCGAGTCCGGGCACCGGCTCGTGGGCACCAGTGTGTGCAGCGCGGACCCCGTCACCGCGGCCCGCGTCCGCGACGCCCTGGTCGACGCCGACCTGACCAACGTCACCGTGGTTTCGCGCTCCGATGCGGTCACCGAGGTGACCCGCACTCTGGTCGGCGGACACACCACCGCGACGCTGACCAGCGATGCGGACACCGCTGCGCTGACGATCGTCGACGCGGCCGCCGACACCACCTCCCTGATCGCTGTCGAACCCGTGACAGGAGGTGACCGGGGCGCGGCCTACCGGACGCTGTTGGAGCGATTCGGTGAGGAACCCGGCGGGGCGACGAGCGTGATCGTGCTCGGCGCGCCCGTCGACGACGCGTTGACCGCCGACCTGCAGGCGGCCTCGCCGGTTCCGCTGCAGTTCGTGGACGAGCCGGAGTACGCCATCGCGCGCGGCGCGGCGCTGGCGGGTGCCCGACGCCCGATGAATCCCGTTGCGGGACAGACCCCGATCGATTCCATGGACTGGGACGCCACCATGCTGAGCCCCGAGGCGCAGCAGTTGGCGTACTCGCAGGTCGACGACGCGGAGGACTATCGCATCGCCGGTGCGGCCGTGCCGATGCAGACCCCGATGCGGCCGTTGAGCGCGGTGGATCCGCAGGACTACGAGGTCGAGGAATCCGCGGAGGAGGCGGCCGCTCCGGCGGACCGGCCGCGGGCGCTGCTGCTGGGCAGCACGGTGGCCGCGGTGGTGGTCGTCGGCTTCGCCGCGCTGGCCGTCACCGTCGCGCTCAACATCCGTCCCGATGTGCGGGAGCAGGCCATCCGGCTCACCGACGACGCGGTGGCGGGCAAGTACTTTCCGGTGGCGCCCGGACAGGGCGTCGCCCCCGACGGCCCGGGCTGGACGATGATCGAGGAGGTCCCGCCGCCGGGTGCCGAGCCCGAGGCCCGCACCTTCCGGCCGCAGATGCTCAACGCCTCGCGCGGTACCGGGGACACCGGCGCCGAGGTCATCAAGCTGTACCGGGACGGGACGGTCGGTGTGGTGCCGGACGCCGCGCAGTTCACCGCCGCGATCCAGCCGCAGGGCATCGTGCCGCAGGGCATCGTGCCGCCCGGCGGTGTCCCGGATCCCTCCGGGTACGTGACCCGGTTGATTCCGGACTTCACGCGGTGGAGTCCCTGCCAGGTGCTGGCGCTGGTCGGCAACATGCGGCTGCTGGGCCAAACCGCGATCGACGCGGTCGCGGGCACCACCAGCGCGGGACTGAACGCGGTCAACTCCGTCGCCGGAAACACCGGAAGGTACCCGGATTTGAGCGATCTCGGTCAAGTAGCCGTCGTCCCCGCCACCAAGGGCGAGCTGTTCGCCGTCGCCGACACCCCCGCGGGCACCTCGACGGACATCAATGCGATACCGCCTCAAATCTTCAAGACCGGCGCCGTGGACACTGTGGTCGAGGACGTGTTGCCGGTGGACACAAAGATCGTCGACACGTCGGCCCTGCAGGGGCTCACCCCGGCGGGCAAGGCGGGCGAGGGGACGCCGATGCCGATTTTCGGCGATATCCTGCCGCCTGAGGTCGGCGAATCGCTGCCCGGCACGAAGGGAACGCGTCCGATCATCGCCCCCGGGACCGTGTCCGAAGGTCTGGCGCCGGGTTCGGGGGTGGATCTGCCGGAGAAGGGGATCGACGTCTCGAGCGTGCTCCCGGGCGACAGCCCGCCATCGGGATCGACGCCGCGCCTGGATATCCCCGGTTCCGGACGGTTGCCGGACGGTCCGGTCACGCGGCTGGACCCTGGTGTCACCGCACCCGAGGCGGGTCTGCCCAAGCTCGATGAGGGTTTCCCGAAGCCGGCCGTGGAGCTGCCCAAGCCGGCCGTGGAGTTGCCGAAGCCGGCGGTGGAGTTGCCCAAGCCGGCGGTGGAGTTGCCCAAGCCGGCGGTGCAGTTGCCCAAGCCGGCGGTGGAGTTGCCCAAGCCGGCGGTGGAGTTGCCCAAGCCGGTCGTGGAACTGCCGAAGCCGGTGGTGGACGTGCCCGAGCCCCCGGTAGTGGTCCCGCAGCCCAAGTTCGAGATCCCCGTGCCGGACGTTCCGGAGGTTCCCGCTTACGAACCGCCCGCGCCGCCCGTGCAGCAGCCGTCGCTGCCGTCGTTCGAGCTGCCGAAGCTGGACATCCCGACGTTCGCCCCTGAGGCACCATCCGCACCATCCGTGCCGGACGTGCCGTCGGCGCCCGATCTGCCGTCCTTCGAACTGCCCGAACTGCCTTTCGGCGGTGGGCTGTTCGGATCCGGAAGCAACTAGCGGTATCGGAGATCGGTGATGAGCAACGCAATCGAAGATCGGGCCACAGTGCCACAACATCTGCGTCGGGCCAACGTCATCCGTGACGCGGTCGCCGGTGTGATGGTCACGCTGGCGGTCCTGCTGCCGTGGAACACCGCAACCGGGCTCACCATCGCCGGAACTCCCGGCTGGATCGTGGGTCTGCTGATCGTGGCGGCGCTGACGTCGCTGGCCGCGCTGGTCTTCACCCATGTGGGGCTGAGCGGAATCGCCGCGGCCGACGGTGATCTCATGACGCTGAACCGGTTGCGGAGGACGCTGAATTTCCCGCTGCTGGCCACGGCGTTGGCGTTCCTGGTCTACGCGGTGGTCCAGGCGGTGCGGGCGGGCGGAACCGCCGCGGTCCCGCCGGGGGTGGGCCCGGGCGCGTGGCTCGCGGTCGGTGGTGCGCTGCTCGGCGCGGCGCCGGTGATCGCGGCCGTCGGCGATGACCGCTCGGGCCGCAGGGCTTGCCGGATCATCGGCATCGTCTCGCTGGTTCTCGCGGTCGCGGCGGTCGCGTTCAACCTGTACTGGCGCACCCGGTTCGTGCTCCCGGAGATCGGCAACGCCGAGACCGGCACGCAGAACCTCGTGGTCACCGTCGCCGCGGTGCTCTACGCCGTCGTCGCGCTGCTGCCGGTGGTCATCACCAGCCGTTGGCTCATGTCGACGAACCGGGAGGCCCGGCTGGCCACCGTCCTGCTCGCCGGGTCGGCACTGGTCGCCGGTGTGTTCACCTGGCTGCTGCCTATCGGTCGCGACCTCGACGCCTTCCACGGCATCGCGCAGAACACCTCGACCGCGGGCGTCGGGTTCGAGGGCTACTTGGCGTGGGTGGCCGCAGCCGGTGTGATCGCGACGGTGACCGTGCTGGCCGCGCTGAACCGGAACGCGGTGGACGTCTGGCGCTCGGCCGCGCGAAAGTGCCTGGTGCTCATCGCCGTCTGGTGCGGCGGGTCGGCCGTGCTTCGGATCGTGGATCTCATGATGGCCTCAGCGCTGGACCTGCCCGCCCCGCCGTACTACGCGACCACGTTGATGGCCTTCGATCTGATCGCGGCCGTAGTGGCGGTCTGGCTGTTCCTCAACAGTTCAGGCAAGGTCACGCCGCGGATGGTGTTGACGGTGGGGTACGGCGTCCTGTTCGCGCTGGCGGTGTGTCGGGTCATCGTGGGGGTGGCGTTGGTGCCGCGGGTGCAGCCGCTGAATCCGGACGCGATCACCGATGTGTACGGCAACACGTTGGCTCAGCAGATCACCAGCACCTTCGATGTGGCTTTGTGTGTGCTGGGCGCCGTCCTGGTGGTGATCGCATTCGTGACCAGTGGTGTGAACAGACCAACCCGTTCCACTGCAGTGGCGAAAGCCTCTGCGCCGGAGCCGGAGTCGGCCCCCACGACCACGATCACCACCTACTCGTGGCCGCCGATCGAGCCTGCACCGTCCCCGTCGCCTCCGACGATCGCGTTCGCACGCCCTGCGCCGGAGGCTGCCCCCGCCACGGCCAAAATTTTCCGCCCCGACCCCGCACCCGGCACCGACCGCGTGGCGAAGGTCCTGGCGGAGTCGACGCAACGCTTCGCGGCCGGCACCACCTACGGCGGCGGTGACACCGAACGGCATTGACAATCCGCGTCATTCGGTGCGACGCGTGCGCCCGTCGATGAGAAGATCTCCCGGACGGGTGGTCAGGTCGAGACGGGGGGTCGGCGATGTCTGAGTGGGGCTGGCAGGTCGCGCTGAACGATGCGAACCCCGACCCCCGCGTCGCCTGCGTGGTGCTGGCCGACGTGTCGGGGTCGATGCAGGGCGAGCCGATCGCGGCGCTGGAGCGGGGTTTTGCGGCGTTTACCCGCTATCTGCAGAACGAGGTGCTGGCCAGTAAGCGGGTCGAGGTGGCGGTGGTGACCTTCGGCACGGTGGCCACCGTGTTGGTGCCGATGCAGGAGGCCCGCACGCTTCAGCCCGTCGGGTTCACCGCGTCGGGGACCACGAACATGGCCGCCGGTGTCCACCTCGCGCTCGACATCCTCGAGGACCGCAAGCACGCGTACAAAGCGGCGGGGCTGCAGTACTACCGGCCATGGATTCTCGTGCTCACCGACGGCAAACCCAACCTGGACGGCTTCGACGAGGCGGTCGCGCGGCTCAACGCGGTCGAATCAGCGCGTGGGGTCACGGTTTTCGCCGTCGGCGCCGGACCGCGGGTGGACTATCAGCAGCTCGGGCGGCTGTCGTTGCAGCGCAGCCCCGCGCCGTTGGAGGGACTCAAGTACGAGGAGCTCTTCGAGTGGTTGTCGGCGTCACTGAGCAACGTGTCGAACAGCTCCGAGTTCGCCCGCGACGAGCAGGGCCACGAGGCGATGCAGGGCCGGGTGCCGCTGCCCTCGGCCGCCGGCTGGACCAGCGCGTGAGACCGGGGTGCCCCGACGGGGCACCGCGGTGGGCGGTGTGCGGTGCGTCGGTCACCGGCCAGGAGCACGAGCGCCGCGGACTCGGCTGCGACGACGCCTACAGTTACGGTGTCGCAGGCGATTTCGTGGTGGCGGCGGTCGCTGACGGCGCCGGCGCGGTCACCGGCACATCGGCATGGGGTGCGTACGCCGCCTGCCAGAGCGTGCTCACCGACGGGCTGCAACCGGCGTTCATCGACCGCTTCCGCAGCGGCGACGCCGAGGAGTTGATGCGCCGGCTGTTCGACAACGCGCTGAACCGGGTGGTGCGACAGGCCACCGCGCTGGGGGTGGACCCGATGCGGCTGTCGACGACGCTGTGTGTGGCGGTCGCGGACAGTACGCGGGCGATGTTCGGCCAGATCGGCGACGGGGTCATCGCCGCCGAACTCCCCGACGGCCGGATCGGGTCGTTGCTGATCGAGGAGAAGGACGGCTACGCGAACACCACATCGTTCCTGCAGTCCGACAGAGCTTTTGACGAGTCGTTCCGCACGCTGTCGGTCAACGGGGTGACGGCGTTCGCGCTCAGCACGGACGGGATGAGCTACAAGATCACCGACATCGGGACGGGCGAGGCCTACGAGCCGTTCTTCCGCGACTCCTGGCAGCACGTGCGCGCCGGCGCGCGGGCCGACCAGTTCGCCGCACTGCTGCGTGGGATCACCGACGACCAGACAGGCGACGACAAGACGATGGTGCTGGCCGCGGTGTCGGGGTCGGCGGCCGGCGCGGTGACGGACAGTTCACCCGCGCCGGGCACATCGGACGCCGAGCTCGAGACGGTGCCGCTGGCGCGAGGTGCTCGGCGTCGTGGGTTGTGGCGGCGTCGGCGGTGAGCGAACTTCGTCTCGCGACCGGTGAGCGACTGACGCTGGCGCCGGTGCTCGCCCGCGCCGGTGAGGGCACCGTCTACGGCGTCGCGGAGCGACCCGATCTGGCGGCCAAGGTGTTTCACCCGGACCTCACGGGACTGGCTGCGAAGTTGGACAAAGTCGCGGCGATGGTGGAGTCCCCACCGCCGGGTCGGGTGCAGCCCAACGGATTCGTGGTGCTGACCTGGCCGACGGGACTGCTGCTCGACGGGGACCGGCCGGTCGGGTTCGTCATGCCGCGCGTCGACACCGCGACCGCGGTGGAGATCCACACGCTCAGCAACCCGTCGAACCGGGAGGACCCGCTGCCGGGCGGTCCGCAGTGGACCCGGTATGCGACGTGGGAGCATCTGGTCAGCACGGCGGCCAACCTGTGCCTGGCGGTGCAGGTGGTGCACCGGGTGGACGCGGTGATCGGCGACTTCCAGGAACGCAACATCCTGGTCTCGGACACCACCGAGGTGACGCTGGTGGACTGCGACTCCATGCAGTTCACCGACGGGGCGGGCCGCCGATTCCTGTGCAGTGTCGGCAGACCGGAGTTCACCGCCCCCGAACTCGCCGGCGTCGACCTGCGGCGGTATCCGCGGGAGAAGCCGTCGGATCTCTTCGCGCTCGCCGTCCACATCCATCTGCTGCTGATGGCGGGCAACCACCCGTTCATGCGGGGCACCTGGACCGGGGGCGGGCAGCAGCCCGACGCCCTGACCCTGGCGCGGTCGGGCGCGTGGGCGGGTGGGCCGGGCTCACCGCTGCAGACGCACCCGCTGGCACCGCCGCCCAGCTTCCTGCCCGCCGAGATCCAGCAGCTGTTCACCCGGGCGTTCACCGACGGGGTTCGCGACCCCGCGCACCGGCCGAGCGCGGCCGAATGGCGGGACAACCTGCTGCGGTTGCGGGTGACGACGTGTTCGTCAGGGACGCACCGGGTTCCGGTCGGCACGCGGCGGTGCCCGTGGTGTGCGATCAGCAACGAACGAGCCGCACGCCGGGGCCCGATTACTGGGCCGCGACCAATGGTGCGGGCGGCACCGGCTTCCCCTTTAGCTTCCAGTTTCGGGGTGAGCACGAACATGGTCGTGGCCGGGTTGATCTCGGTGTCCGTGATCGTCGCGATACTCGCGGCGTTCATCGTCTGGGCGATACTCAGCGGGGCGTCGACGTTCGGGGGCTGACACGCTGGGTCAGAGGTGCGAGCGGACGAAGTGCAGCACCTCGTCGGCGGTCGCGAAGCCGCCGAGGTGGCTTTCCTCGGTGCGCAGGATGAGCTCGGCGTCGGGCAACAGTTCGACGGCTTTCTGCGCGTCGGCCAGCGGGACGATGTGGTCGGCGTCGCCATGCCACCACCGCACGGGTGCGGAGACGTCGGCGAGCCGGAAACCCCAGTCGCGCCCGAAGAGTCGGGCGTCGTCGACGATGGCCTGGAAGCGTCCGCGGGCGACCAGGACGATGTCGTCGATGAACATGCCCTCCATCTCGGGGTCGTGCAGCACGCGGCGGTCACCTTCGGGGGTCGTCATGGCGTACGCCGCACACACGTAATGGGCGAGCGGCAGTATCGGGGTCAGCAGTGTCGCCATGACGCCGGCGAGCGGGCGGCGCAACTCGTGGAGCGCGGGCGCGAAACGGCGGGCGAGGTCGACGGCGCCGGTGGCCAGGGCGTCGGGCCCGACGGAGGGCACCACACCGCCGAGCACGGCGACGGCGGCGACGCGGCTCTTGAGAGGTGGGACGGCGGCGCACGCCAGGGCATAGGGGCCGCCGCCGGAGAGGCCGACCACGGCGAGGCGTTCGGCGCCGAGGGCGTCGGCGACGTGGGTGACGTCTCTCGTCCAGTCGGCGATCTGCTCGTAGGGGTGCGGGTCGGACAGGCCGCTGCCGGGACGGCCGAGCAGGACGACGCGCAGTCCGAGTTTCTCGGCGGCGCGGCGGCCGAGGAGCGGGAGCTGGCGGCGTCCGCCGGGGGTGCCGTGGAACCACAGCACCGGGTCGCCGGCGGGGTCGCCGAATTCGGCGTAGCCGAGGCGGCGGCCGTCGGGCAGGTAGAAGCGGCCCTCGGCGCGCGGCTTCTCGACGCGCGGAACGCGGACCGGGTGCCGCATCAGACTGTTCATGGTTGTCACCTCAATGCCTGAATGTAACGGGGCGGAGGTGGGTCGCGGCGTGAAATTAGCGGAGTTCGATGCGGCCGTCTGGGCGCGGAACGACCTCCAAGCGCTCGCCGGCCGTCACTGCTTCAGCCACAGTGGCGCGGCCGACGGTGAGGACCCCGGACCGCGCGCGGTCGGGACCGTTACGTGGATCCCACCGCACCTCCAGTTCGCGCCCGCGTAGGACGAGGCGTACGGACCCGCGGGCCTCAGGAAACGCGGGTTTGGTGGCACTTGGAATCCGGATCCGTCCGGCCGCGAGATCGGGTGCGGTGACGGGCTGAGTGAAGAGCGTTCCCGCCTTGCGCGCCAACGGCACTCCGAGCTCGGCGGCCCGAGTGGCGAGCTTGACGTCAAAGGTGGCGACGGCGGCTGCGTGATGCTCGGCAGTGTAGAGAACGCAGCAGTCGGGCATCTTAAGCCCGGTCGTGGCACGCAATTCCCCCAGCCGTCGAGCGCTGCCGGCGGGTAGGTCCAGAGACTGGACCTCGAGGCGGCTCAAGAGATGGTCGAGGAGGTCCGCTCGCCCAGCCGCTGCCGCGTATATCTCGGCGAGCGTGATGACGGTGGATCCAAACCGCTCGGATGCATGGTCCGCGAGCAAGTCCGTGGCATCGGCGTGATGGGCATCGGTGGATTCGAAGTGGGCGATCAGCACGCCCGCGTCGAGGATGATCACTCGGACCAGTCCTCGCGCAGTTCATGCAGATGGTCGGTGCTGAACACACCTGTCAGCACGCCACCGGTTTCGTTGATGGCTTCACGGCGGGTGCGCGAAGTTTCAATGTCGTTTTGCGCGAGGGTGTTCTGGCCGACCAGGATAAGTTGACGCAGCAGTGCTCCAGGCCTGTCCGCAAGTTCGGGCCAGGTCCGGCGCGCGACGTCGAGAGCGCGGCTGATGTCGTCGGTCTCGGTAATTGCGTGGCGCCGGTGCTCGGTCGGCATGAAGGAAGTGTAACACCGAGTATCGCGGTGTCACACCCACGCCGGAAAATAGCGGAGCCGGGGGTGTCTGAGGTGCCGCAGAATCAGAAACATCATGGAAGCGGGTGCGGAGGGTGGCGATGCTGGTCGATCCGGAGATTCTGCGCGCATTTGCCGGTCAGGTGGATATCGCGGCGGGGGATATCGCCGCGGCGGACGTAGGCGGCAAGACTTCTTCTGCGGGAGATGCGCTGCCCGGGTCGACGACGCAGTGGGCGGTAGAGACAGTGGGGAAGCACTTCAGTCAGATGGCGACCCGTCTGGTGGAGAACGTGACGAAGATGGGGACAGCGGTGCGCGGCGCGGGTGACGCGTTCGTCCGAAGAGCTGATGCCTGTGACGCAGAAGATCAGGCTGACGGCAGAACTCGCCATTCAAAGCGCTTGCGACTCCGGCAGACTTCCGGCTGCGTCGGGAGCAATCGGCACCGAGACAACCGGTGGTGGAATCAGTGATGTCATACCTTTGGCTGATACGCGCACCGGTGCCCATAGGCTCATTTCGGAAGTTCGAACGCCGCCCGCAGGGAAGCTCTGTGCGGTTCTGGGCAGTGCTCAGATCCGTGCGTGAGCGGAGTAGATAGAGATATCGTCGGGGTGTGGCTGCGACTCCCATGAACTGGGCGCTCTCTTCCGGCCCGTGGCAATCGCTGCGTGATCTCCTCAACGCTGGCCCGCTGTCCTGGTCCACCGCGCCGTTTCAGAAGCAAGCCGCGACTGCGATAGCGGAATCCCCGGGCGTATACCTGGTGTGCGCAAAACCCATTGTGGCCATTAGCAATGGTGCGCAACCTAGCCTCCTTAATCTGCTCTATGTCGGACAAGCCAGCGTCAGTATCCGCGAGCGCTTCAACGCTCATCTGAGTTTTAGCGCTTCCCCAAAAATGAAGGCAGCGCGAAGCGCCTTTGGCAATCGGTTGGCATTCTCCTGGACTGTCACATCGCAATACCAGGAGCTTGAACTGGCAATATATAATGCATTTGGACCCCCCATCAACGACACGTCACCTCCAGGAGTTAAAGGCTACTTGGGCGCCCCTCGGCGCACTACATAAATTGACGTTGGCACGTCGAAGGTCAAAGGAAAGGCGTAGTATGAGACTATATCCAGCATTTCGCTTCGCGATGGGCGGCCATGAGTTCTTCGTGACCAAGATGAACGCGTCGGAAATCGCAGAAACCGTCCGATTTGCGTCTGATCTATTCCAGGGAAAGACGCTTTCCGACGCCATTCAGCGCAGCCTTAAAGACAATAGGGCGTCCCAAGACATCGCGTTCTATTGGAAAGAGAACGAAGCTCGGTTTTTCAATTCGATAGTGATCGCGGCTTGGCAAGGCGGCGCAACATTCCAGCCCATCGAGACGCTTGCGTCGGGCGTGGATTTCGTAGATTCATTGCTTGCCAAGAGTCCGCGGATGCACGACTCGTTCGGCATACTTGCGTTCGATGGGAGTGAGCAGTACTACGCTCTCGACGGGCAACATCGCGTCCGTGCAATCCAACTAATGCACAACGAACCAGCTGCGCATCCTCCGCCGGATGGTTTCAAGGACGACGAATTTACGGTGATCATTGTGCCGACTGCTGTCGACGAGGGGGTCGAGCAGTTCAGGACGCGGTACCGCAGAATGTTTTCCGCTCTGAACCGGTACGCGAAGCCGACAGATAATGCCACGAATATTGTTATGGATGAAGATGACGTCTTCGCGATAGTCACGAGGCAACTCATTACAGATCATCCGTTCTTCAAGTGGGGAGATAACGATTGGGAAAATGCTCGGGTGAAGACGGACGGCGGTAAGAATCTAAGTACCGGCCAGACGTACTTTACGCAAATCGAGGTTCTATACGAAATGACAGAAACGATGCTGACGTCCGCATTGCGTGCGAATACTGAACTGGCGGACTCAAAGAGAAGCAAGTTCAAGCAGGTACGTCCGCCCGAATCCGTTATATCGGCATGGTACGAAGAAGTTGCGCTCATATGGGACGTTCTCCGAGAAGTGATTCCGGATCTCGACGCAGAGCCGATGGTCATGAGGACTCATAATCCGAGTGAGGGGGACGAGCAGAAGTCTGACCACCTCTGGTTTTGGCCGATTGGTCAACAAATTGTTGCTCGACTGGTCAGGATGCTAATTGATCGCTCCGCTGCAGACGGGCAGCCCACCGACGAACCTCAAATGAACCGGGATAAGGTCAAGGCAGCGCTACTAGTTCTTGGACGGATAAATTGGAACCTTCACGAGCTTCCGTGGCGACATTTGATACTTGTTAGGAATGATGATGGTGTCTGGCGTATGCGCAGTGAAGGGCGTACGGGCGCGTTGAAGGTCGCTGAGGAACTTCTATTGTGGATCACAGGTATCATCGACCTTGGTGATGACGGCGTTGCAGCACTTCGCGAGAAGTGGGAGTTTAATCTGTACCAAGCTCCGGATGGCCTCGATGAAATGTGGAATCAGGTCGTTCAAGTCAAGATACTCGCAGCAGGTAGTAATCTTTGAGCGCGCTTGAACACGATGCTAATGTCTCTAGTCGTACACGGTTTAAGAATTCGAGAGAGTCCGTTGATGTGATCGTGAGGCCACCTAGCGTGGTGACGCCGAAACTTTCGAGCTTTCCCAGCGCAATCTTGCAGCGCCTGGTGGGTTCGAACGCTTCTACAATACAAAGAGGTAGCCGACGACTTACGACATCGATAGTCTCTTCCCACGCCGAGATACTTGTGTCGACGTTCAATGCGCGCAGCGTTCTTGTCGCAAGTCCGTTAAGTTCGTACAGCGTGTCGCGATTTGCGCGCCGCGCTAGTGCAACTGTCTGCGGAGAGTACCAGTAGAGCCAGGTCGGGTGGCTCTTACTGGTAGCAATTAGTTCGCAAACTCTTCTCAACGCCTGCGCCTGTTTATGATTGCGCCCGGGGCTAAGCGCAATCTCACAGAGATTTTCTCGGACGCGTTGGGAGCGGGCGGTTAGGGTTCGCGCTCGTCCTTCGAGACGGAAACCGACCGCGTCTGGCACGATCCAATTGCTTCGCGATGGACGGATACTGTCGAGATCTCTCGAGCGGATGTCTCGCTTCAGCCGCCGTACAGCAAGCGCGAATTGTCTCTGGGTTTCTTCTCGTTGTCTCCCACCGCCTCCTTCAGCCCAAGTCGTCTCCGTAAGATCAGCGACGGTCACCTCGCGAGGTAGTCGTGACAGAAGCCGTTGGGCGCGTGGTGAAACGAGATGTTGCCGTAAGGTGACCGCTGGCAGCATCTTCAGCCAATCGTCTGTATCGAGACCGTCGAAGGATCTGGCCGAACTTGTCAAAGAATCCCCTCCATCCCTTCGCCTCGTGGGTGGCACCCGTCCGCGCGACGGTTGATCTAGTCACGTCGGGCGGAGAAGTCGAAGCTGAACTTACTCCTCTGGCAGGCGGGCTTCGGTTGACTCTAATGCGATCTCGGCCCGAGCAGGTCGACCAAACGGCTCGGAACGCAGGGCTTCCGCAGTCACGCGTGGTGGCCGCAGCGAGATGGTGCTTTCGTGCTAGCTGGCAGGTACGGGCGCTCTTGGAAAGGAGGCTCGAAGCTCACATACAGATTCCTTCGGACGCTGTTGGGTTCCGGCGCCCATCGAATTTGTCGGAATTGCCGAACCTGGGTTTTCTTGTGAGGCCGCTGTTTTCGAACTTCGTATGCCGACCAGAACTCCGCTACTTTCAGCGAGAGGGGGTGGACTGGCTCCTTACTCACCCTAGTTCGATACTCGCTGACGATATGGGTTTAGGAAAAACGCTTCAGGTGCTCGAAGCGGTTCGGACGATGATATACGGAGGCACCCTCCAGACGGCCGTAGTACTGTGTCCGCGCACGCTTGTAGCTAATTGGCAACATGAGGCTACTAAGTGGGCACCAGAGCTGATAGTCGCGAATTCAACAGCATGGGAGGGGCCGGCTACAAGCCTATGGTCCTTAGTGGAGGATCGGCGTGTGCATCTCCTTCTATTTCACTACGACCAGTTGAGATCGCTAGCGCCGATGTTGGAGCGGCGAAAAGAGCTCCAGCTCCTAGTCCTCGATGAGGCACATAGGGTAAGGCGATCCACTGCGGCGGTTACACGCACTGTGAAGACGATCGCGGCTAGTTCTGTGTGGGCGCTCTCCGGCACACCCGTAGAAAAAGATACAACGGACCTTGCCACCTTGTTGTCGATCATCTCACCCGAGAAATTTTCCACGGCACTCTCTTCGTTGAGCGATGAGGCGTTGCGTGCTCTCGCCAAGCCGGTGCTGCTTCGTCGACGGAAAGATGATGTCCTCGAGGACCTACCCGTCGTTATTGAGCAAACTCATTACGTCGAGCTTTCTCCAGAGCAGCGGGTTGCATATACAACCGTAAACGCAGCCACCGCTATGGAAGGAAAAAACCGCGGCGCCCTACTCGCCGTTCTTAGCCGCTTGCTGGAAGTCTGTGACTTTGATCCCCTTACTGGGAGCAGCTCGAAATTGGACGACATCACTGAGCGACTGCTTCAGATCAGTAAGCTCCAGCAGAAGGCGGTCGTTTTCTCGTACAAACTGAAGCCTCTCAAGTTGCTTTCAGAGCGGCTGACTGAGGCTAACGTTGGCTGGGTCTCACTTGACGGGCGAATGAGTGCTTTGGAGCGCAGCGACGCCATCCTGAGATTCCGCAATCAGCCGGACTCGGTCGCCCTTCTCGCTTCGAGCCGAGTCGCGTCCGAAGGGCTGACATTGACGGAGGCCAATCACGCTTTCTTCGTCAACCGTTGGTGGAACCCATCCAACACGGATCAGGCGCGCGACCGCATTGTGCGCATAGGCCAGACGCGTTCAGTTTTCGTGCATTCTTACGTATGTGACGGCACGGTCGAGCAGCGGCTCGAGCAAATTCTAGAGTCAAAGCGCGAGCTTGTCGACAAAGTAATCGGTTCGCTCGCGTCAGGGGTCGGCACAAGTCCGGACGTGGCAGATTTGTTGGATGTATTGCGGCCACCGTAAATACAAAGAGGATGAGAGAGCGCGTGCAATCAACGCTCTCTCGTTTTGCGCGTTGCGGCTATTGGCCATGCCTAAGTTTCTGCGACTCGCACGTCCATCTGAATCCGACTTGGTCGATCGCAAGTCGTGCGACCATTGTGAGAGTTTGCGCTTCGGAGCTTCATGGCGATGTAGGAGCAGACATGAGCCGCTTCAGGAAGCGGTGCCGTCATCCCCGTGGCCGGCGCGCCCGCTCTGTTAAACGGCCGCGCTTCGCTGCGCTATGCCAAGGGGTCTGTCGTAGGCGTGTGGTTACGTTGGCCTCACCCGCGTGGCGCCCATAGAACGGTCACCGTACGAATAGGATCAAAGCAATGGTCTACCTCGACTACAACGCATCTACACCGGTTGACCAGCGCATCCTCCCGGCCATAGCCGAAGCTCACGGAGCCTTCGGCAACCCGTCGAGCGGTCACCATGCTGCCGGAAAGGAGGCGGCGGAGCTCGTCGATGAGGCGCGGAGCCGCGTTGCGGCACTGCTTGAGCGGCCGGCGCAAGACATCGTATTCACAAGCGGTGCGACCGAGGCGTCGGTGCTCGCCGTGCTTGGAATGATGCTCGGTGCACCGCGCCGGCCGAACATCGTTGTCTCGGCTACCGAGCACAAGGCGGTCCTTCATGCAGCTGACGTTGGCGCGCGGTTGAGTGGTGGCGAGGTGCGCCTCGTGAATGTCGGTGCGGATGGCGTTGTCGATCTTCAACATCTCACAAGCTTGGTCGATAACACGGTCGCCGTTGTTGCCGTGATGGCCGCCAACAACGAGACGGGAGTGTTGGGCCCTGTGGGGCAGGTCGCCTCGATCGCGCGAGAAGCGGGCGCCCAGACCTTTGTTGACGTGACGCAGCTTCTCGGGAAGGGTGCGCTCGACGGTGTAGCCGCGGAAGCAGACATCATGGTTTGCAGCAGCCACAAAGTCTATGGCCCGAAGGGCGCCGGCGCACTGATCGCCGATCGTCGAACGCAGAAAGCTATCGTTCCCATCGCCTCGGGCGGTGGGCAGGAGCGCGGGCTCCGTGGTGGCACTCAGAACACTCCCGCGATTGTGGGATTCGGGCTAGCGGCTGAGCTAGCGATGAAGGAGCAGTCGTCGGATGCATCCCGAATGGGCGGTCTGGCCGAATCGCTTCTCGGAGCCCTATGCGATCGAGTGTCGGACGTTGAAGTGAACGGCGGTTCGGCAGAGCGCCTCGCTAACACGCTGAATCTGAGGTTCGCGGGTGCTGACGCTGAAGCTGTAATGACCTCGATGCCGAACGTGTTCGTCTCTGCAGGAAGCGCCTGCCAGTCGGCTGTTCCAACTCCATCATATGTGCTTCTCGCTATGGGCATGTCGAGCACCGCTGCCTCAGAGTCCCTCCGCATCTCACTGGGGCGGCAGACAACTGAGCGAGACGTCCAAGAGGCTGTCAGCTCGATTGCTGACGCAGTAACTCGTGTCCGGCGACTGACGTAGAAGTAGGGATCACGATGACACTCGAACAATCGACTACGCCGATGTTCGCCAACCACCAGACCTTTCATCCGCGGTTCGGCTGGATCAAGAAGGGCTACGACGCCGCGGCCCGAGATCCAAACATTTTCAACGACAAGTCGGCGCCGGTAGACCTTGGCGTCGGCAAGAACATGGCCGAGGCCATTCGGTTCTGGACGCTCGCCACGAAGATGATTGCGCGCAGCCCACATCCAGACCGACCGCGAACCTCGGTTTACAGCCCAACACGGCTTGGTCGAGCCCTGCTTGATGACCGATTCGGCTTCGATCCGTACATGGAAGATCCGGCGACGTTATGGATTCTGCATTGGCACGCGGTCGCTGAGAGATCGATCTTGCCGGTATGGCGCCTCACCTTCAACGACTTCAGCGCTGTGGAGTTCACGGACGAGGAGCTGCTGGACTTCTGTCTTGGTGAAATTGCCGCGACCACCTGGAACCAACCCATGAAAAGTAGCGTTCAGAAGGATGTTGACTGCCTCCTGCGGATGTATTCAAGTCGGGAGGCGCAGGGTAGGCAGGGGTTAGACGACCTGCTAGATTCTCCGTTCCGGGAACTCGGGCTTATTCGCCCTACCCCGGGAACCGGGCGGAAGAATACCTACCGCCTTCTGCGCGGCGCCAAGCCTAGTCTTCCTGCGGCCGCTATTGCGTACGCATGTCTCGACTACATGAGTCGAAGCGCAGATGGGAGCGCCACAGTCACTTTAACTCGGTTGGCGACCGACCCCGGATCTCCAGGTCGCATCATGAAGATCTCGGAGAACGACATTGCTGAGGCGATCGAGAAGTCGGCGCGACTTGCCGGTCATCTCCGCCTCACGCGGCCCGCCGGCTCCACGCAGCTGACGGTTACCGCTCCACCCGGGCAAGTCGCGTACGAAGTGCTTGCATCGCGGAGAGAGGGGCGGCGCACGACGTCGTCGACTACTGCGCCTGATCTTGAACTCGTGGGATCTGCGGCGACCTCTCTGCAGCTGTCCGTACCCGAGATAAATAAGCTAGTGCGGCGGGCTGAATCGCAACGAAAGCGCCGGAATGGAGAGGCAGCATGAAGCCGCTGGCTTCCTACGTAGGGACGAGCAGTCGGTTCAGCAGGTCCGCGAACGTCGAGCGCGACCGTGGCGGGAGTGCGATAGACGGTTATGTGCCAACCGGACGCGCGGTAGATGTCATCACGCGGGTGGCGGCAGGCCTCACCGATGCCTCTGCTGGGCGTACGTTTTCGATCACCGGGCCACACGGTGGTGGGAAATCGTCGCTCATTGTGTTTCTCGACAGTCTGTTGGCGCCCGCGTCCTCGCCTGAATTCAAAGTCGCGCACTCAGTTCTTCATGCCATTGATCCAACCGTTGACGATCGGCTGCGGTTGGGGCTGAAATCGGTCAAGGCGGGTCGAAAGGGGTTTATTCGCGCCTTCGCAACTGCCGCCAATGAGCCGGTTGCAACAACGATTGCCCGAGCAATTCACGCGGGCGCGATGCGCGAGCTAGGCGAGAGCCAAGATGTCGTTCCAGCGGTCGATACAACTGCTGCCCCCCCGGAAGCGGGTGCCGTGAAAGTGGCTGTACAGCACCTCGCGAAGAAGCATCCAGTACTCCTTGTAATCGACGAGTTCGGAAAGAATCTTGAGTACTTCGCGAGATCTGGGTCGCAGGGTGACCCGTTCTTGCTGCAGGAACTTGCGGAACTAACACAGGGTGAGGACGCGCTGCCGCTGGTAATCATCACCCTGCAGCACTTGTCTTTTGACGAGTACGTGCAAGGAACTTCAACTTCGCGTCGCCGTGAGTGGGCGAAGGTTCAGGGACGGTTTCAGGACATTCCGTACGTCGAAACGGCAGCTCAATCACGGCGTCTGATCGCGTCGGCGCTCCAACAGGATGTGTCCCTTCTCGAGGCCGGAAGCGATTGGGTCTCGAGCATCCGCCCAATCCTGGAGCGGCAGGGTCTGCGCGACATCGCCGAGGACGCTCCGGCCGCAGTACCGCTTCACCCTTTGGTCCTTGCAGTGTTGCCAGATCTGTGCAGTCGGTACGGCCAAAACGAGCGGACCCTCTTTTCCTTTCTAACCGGACCTGAGCCGGCGGCGTTGCCGCAGATCCTTCAGAAGCGGTGCTGGAGACCGGGCGACGGGATCCCCTTGGTAGGCCTCGATGCGCTCTACGATTACTTCCTTGAGTCGTCCAGCAGCATGATCGGAGTCGCCGACGGAGCGAGTCGATGGATTGAGATCGAAACCCGTATCAGGGACACCTACGGCCTTCCGGCTGAGGAACTCAAGGTGCTCAAAGCGGTCGGCGTCATCAACCTCGTGTCGGGTGGCGGCCGAATTAGGGCGTCGAAGGAACTGCTCCGTCTAGCGTTCGCTCACGAATCTGGTGTCGAGCAGGTCGATGACTTGCTCGACTCGCTAGTCACCAGAGGGCTGATCACCTTCCGCGCGTTCTCAGACGAATACCGCATCTGGCAAGGGTCTGATTACAACCTGCGTCGTGTTGTCGAAAATGCTCGGAACGACCTTGCCAACGCGGAACTTCTTGATCTGCTGGGGCGGTCGTTTTCGCTCGATCCGCTGGTTGCGGGCAGGCACAGTCAAACCACTGGCGTATTGCGCGTGTTCGGAAGGCAATTCGCCAGACCATCATCGGGGGAGATGGATGAGATCGATACTGCTTGGGACGGTGTGATTAGGTATCTCACCGACCGAGGCGGCGGTACGAGTGTGCTGAGCGGTCTAAACGACGGTCGGCCTGTCATCTACGTTCTGCCACAGGATACTTCGGCTGTTCGTGATGCAGCAATTGAGGCGGCTGCGTTGAAATCTGCGCTTGACAGCGCTGAGGCGGAAGGCGCGGATTGGGTCGCTCGGCGCGAACTAACGGAGCGGCTGGCGAGCTCCCAGCAACACCTTCACAATGTCGTCAGCGCGGCTTGGGACGTAAGTGCGAAGTGGATCTTGGTGGGGTCGCGAGAGACTGAACTCGACCCGACTCAGGGGATGTCGGCAATGTTGTCCGAGGTAGCCGATGAGGCATACCCGCACACGCCCTATGTTGCGAACGAGATGATCGCCCGTCGCGAGCTCACGAGTCAGGGTGCAAAGGCGCGTCGATTCTTGGTGGATGCCCTCTTGACCAACGAAGGTCACGAGGCGTTCGGCATCGACGGTTATGGTCCTGATCGAGCAATTTACGAGGCCATCTTCCGGAGAACCGGTCTTCACCGGCGGGACGCAACCGGAAGATGGTCGTTGCACAGTCCGACAGAGGCCAGCTGGAAAGCAGTCTGGGCGCAAATAAATTCGGACTTCGATGAAGCTACCGACACACGAACGAACTTGATTACGATCGCGGAGAAGCTCGGTTTGCCCCCGATCGGTATCAAGGCAGGGCTCATTCCGCTTCTCCTCATCACGGCTCTGGTCCGGCGTAGAGACGAGATTGCCTTATACGAGCATGGCAGCCTCGTGCTCGAGATTGATGATGCAGTCGCGGAACGGCTGGCTAAGAATCTCAGTCACTTCACGATCAGGAATACGATGACGCGGAGCGGCAAGCGGGCCGATGTCATCAACAGTCTCGTTTCGCGGCTCGGTATAAAGCATGCGGCTGGGACCGCACCCACCTTCCTGAACGTCGCAACGGCCCTCTACAGAGAGCTGCGCGTGCTTCCGCCATACGCTCAGCGGACGCGGCAGGGCCTCACGCCCGCGGCCATCGCGGTACGAGACGCCTTCCACCAGGCCGCGGAACCTGACGTTCTCATATTCGAAACATTGCCCGAGATTCTTGGGTTCACCCCCTTCACCGGCCGCGGCAAAGTGTCTAGTCAAGCCGCGGACGGCTACGCACAAGCGCTTGCCGCTGCGATCCGCGAGTTACGTCGCCAGTACGACGATCTTCTGCTCATGGTGCAAGAGCATCTGGCCGCGGCTACCGCTGCCGGTGGAACGCTCAGCGAGCTGAAGTCGGTGCTCGAGGCGGATGCAACCCGTCTGGCCGGGCATGTACTTGAGCCGCGGCTTAAGGCATTTGTTGGAGCGTTGATGCGGCCGCTAGAGGATCAGGCCTGGCTCGAAAATGTCGCCATGGTGGTATCGGAGGGGCAGGCGCCTCGCGTATGGACCGATGACATCGCAAGTCGGTTTCCATTGAGAATCGCCGAGCTCGGCGGCGCACTTCGTCGGACATCTGCTCTGCTTCATGAGCGGCTCGCTGGCAAAGTGAAGCAGGAGTACTCGGCTAGGAGAATGACGTTGACGCGGCCTGACGGCACCGAGTCGATTGAGCTGTTGGCACTGACCGCCGCAGAGAAGGAATCGGTCGACGGGCCCTTCGAGCGAGCCATCGACGCCCTCACCCGCAGTGGATTATCGAGGGCCGCGGCGTGTCGGATGCTCATGGCAAGGTTGGCCTTGGAGCGTGAAGTTATCGAGCCAAGCATCGGGACGAAGACCTTGAGCGAGGGGAAGCATCGGTATGCCTGACAACGTTCGGCACATCTGCGGGATCAGCGGGGGCAAGGATTCTAGTGCGCTAGCCGTGTACATGCGAGACCGCGTTCCAGAGATGGAATACTTCTTCTGTGACACGGGAGCCGAGCTCCCGGAGACCTACGAGTATCTCGACAGGCTCGAGACCTCACTGGGCAAGCCGATTGCGCGGTTGAATGCAAAGAAGGGTTTCGACCACTGGTTCGAGGTCTATCGCGGCACCCTTCCGTCACCTCAAATGCGTTGGTGCACAAAGAAGATGAAGATTGAGCCCTTAGAAGATTGGATCGGTCAAGACCAGGCCGTGTCTTACGTAGCAATACGTGCAGACGAGGCCGGACGCAAAGGTTACGTCAGCACAAAGCCAAATATTCGTACGGTGCTGCCGTTCGTTGAAGACGGTGTAGATCACGACGGCGTCCTACGCATCCTCGACGAAGCGGGCATTGGTCTACCAAAATATTACGAATGGCGCACCCGGTCAGGCTGCTATTTCTGCTTTTACCAGCGCAAGGCGGAGTGGGTTGGGCTCGCCGACAAGCATCCTGAGCTTCTCCAACGAGCGATCGCAATTGAGGCGAAAGTACGTCAAGACGCGGGCGCCGACGGTGATGCATCCTTCGGCGAGTACGCAATGAAGGGACGCCAGTACACCTGGTCTGGAGGCGAATCGCTTACAGACTTAATCGCCCGTCGGGAGGAGATCTTGATGCGGCATGAAGAGGCGCAGCAACAGGCGAAGAAGCGCAAGAAGAATCGACCAGTCTGGGACGTCCTTGGGGACGCTCTCGATGACGACGACGATTCGATGCAGTGCTCTGTGTGCGCTCTTTGAGGGCATCGCTGCCTAGACCGCGAGAGGCGCCTCGAAGAGCAACCCGCCGCAACAAAGAGGGCCCAGTTTTTCGATCTGCCAACATTCGCTGAGTCGGTACGCCTAGGGTAGGTCCAGTGGGTTGGGGCGGCCAAGCGACAGCGTTGCGCGACGGAATGGCTGAGCGCGCATGGCGCGAGAGGGCTGGATCAGGGGCCGCATGACGACGTTCGAAGACCTGTTGAATCGTGCATCGGACCAACTGCTTCAGGATTTAGTGGGGCATGACGTTGTCCGGCTTCTGGTCGGTCTCGATCCAGCGCTTGCGCGGCCTGAGCGGCTCAGCGAGATCGCGCTGGGGTTACGCACCCCAGCCGACATGCTCCTCGATAGTGCCTTGCGAAGCGAGCTCCTGCTGCTGCTTCCTCGACACAGCGCAGAAGCGCTCGCTACGCGTCTTTCAGTAACCGGCGACCCGTTCCACGGCCTTACTACGATGAAGGTGCGGCGGGGCAGCGCACGGGCTACGGACCTGTTAGATTTCTTTGCTGTTGCCGACGACTCTGAGCAGGTAGTCACGCTGCCAGCGAATGAAACGATCACACCTGCACATCCGTTGTTTGCACACCAACGCTTGGCGGCGGCGCGGGTGCTCGACAATCTCGAACGCGAACCTCACCGGGTCATGTTGCATATGCCGACCGGATCCGGCAAGACACGAACCGCAATGTCGGTGGTATGCGATCTGCTGAATCAGAGGGAGCCCAGGTTAGTGGTCTGGCTCGCGCATTCGGAAGAACTCTGTGAACAAGCCGTCGAAGAGTTCAAGAAGGCCTGGGCGCATCTCGGTAACCGTCCAGTCGGTGTGCAGCGGTGGTGGGGATCCCACGGCTTGGCTGAACCGATCATCCGCGACGGAATCATCGTCGCAGGGCTCAGCAAGGCTTATTCATCGGTTCGCAAATCGCTCGCCGAAATTGGCACGATCGCGGGGCATGTCGGCCTCGTCGTAATGGATGAGGCGCATCAAGCGGTCGCTCCTACATACAGTCAACTATTGGACGTGCTGACCGAATCCGGGCGTCCGGCGCCCTTGTTGGGGCTGACGGCGACTCCCGGGCGGACGTGGAATGACATCGATGAGGACGAACGGCTCGCCGACTTCTTCTACCGCCGGAAGGTTTCGCTCGAAGTCGCCGGTTACGACAACCCGATTGAGTACCTTGTCGATGAGGGTTACCTTGCAGATACCGAATTCGAGCAGCTTCGGTATACGTCCGAAGGCGAGCTGTCCATCAGGGAGATCGAGGAACTAGAAGAGGCTCTCGATATCCCACAGCGCATCATCAACGCTCTGGCCGCGGACGAGCAGCGAAATATGTTGATATTGTCGCGGACCGAGGCGATGTGTCGTCGCCACAATCGTCTGATCGTCTTCGCGGCAACAAAGAGTCACGCAATCGTGCTCGCTACTGTCTTACGGGCGCGAGGGTATTGGGCTTACGCCGTGACTGGCGAGACACCGGCGAACGATCGAGGCCGCATTATCGCTGCGTTCAAAACATCCAGCGATGAGCCTCGGATCATCGTGAATTTCGGTGTATTGACGACCGGGTTCGACGCTCCGCAGACCAGCGCAGCCGTGATTGCGCGACCCACGAAAAGTCTTGTTCTGTTCAGTCAGATGGTTGGTCGAGCGACCCGCGGACCGAAGGCTGGTGGGAACAAGCAAGCTGAGGTGGCGACTGTGGTCGACACACGGCTGCCGGGCTTCTGCAACATGGCTGATGCTTTCGACAACTGGGAGGACGTCTGGTGACTGCGACGATCGAAGAGTTCGACATCGTTCCAACAGCACTTGCCGTAAAGGCCATGCGAGATAACGGCTACAAGAACGCGGCATACGCGATCGCCGAGCTGATGGATAACTCGATCCAGGCTGGAGCCCACAGTGTCCAGTTGCTGTGCGCGGACCGAGAATCGCAAGTCGAGCAGCGAACGCGCAAACGGCTGCACGAGGTGGCTGTACTCGACGATGGCCGTGGCATGAATGCTGAGACGCTTCAGATCGCCCTGCAGTTCGGCAACGGTACTCACCTCACCGCTGAGCAGCAGAAGGGTATGGGCCGCTTTGGCATGGGCTTGCCCAGCGCCTCAATTTCCCAGTGCCAGCGAGTTGACGTCTGGAGCTGGCAACACGGTGTCGAGAGTGCGCTGCACAGCTACATCGATTTGCGCGAAATTAGCGCTGGCACCATGCGCGTACTTCCGCAGCCTAAGCGCAAAGCCCTGCCAAGCGTGTGGAAGGCAGCAGCGGGTAAACAATCGTTTGGCGAGTCAGGGACCTTGGTCGTTTGGAGCGAGTTGGACCGCGTCTTTTGGCGGACTTCCAAAGCGTTGGTTGACAATTCAGAAGAGCTCATCGGACGGATGTACAGGTACTGGATCAACGATGGCCGGGTCTCCATCGCGTTAAGGAGTTTTCTCTTTGACGAGCCCAAGCACATTCTGCAGGAACGGTATGCGAAGCCGAACGACCCGCTGTACCTGATGTCGGGGACGAGCACGCCCGCGCCGTTCGACACAAAGCCTATGTTTCAGCCGTACCCGGCTGAGGGGGAGAACATCGTTCCGATAAAGGTGCGGTTCCGTGGCGAGGACCACGTGGTCACTGTCAAATTTTCGCTAGCGTCTGAAGAAGCTCGTGCCAGCGTGGAAGGCCAACCGTCGGGAAGTTTGCCTTTCGGACAGCACGCGGCGCGCAACGTCGGAGTGTCGGTTGTGCGGGCGGACAGAGAACTTGAGCTCGATCCGGCATGGACAACCACGTATGACCCACGCGAACGGTGGTGGGGAGTGGAGGTGTCATTCGAACCAGGACTCGACGAACTGTTTGGTGTATCGAATAACAAGCAATCCGCACGCAACTTCGCCGAAGCCGCCAAGGTGGACGCAGCCACCATAATCAAACAACACGGTGGGTCGATCTCCGCTGCCCGCGAAGCGCTAAAGGACGAAGAGGACCCGCTTGAACCCTTGCTCGAAGTCGTCCACCGGGTTCAGACGAATATAAAATTGATGCGGAGCCTTATCCAGACTCAAGCGGAAGGCCGGCGTCGTCGCGTTCGGCACGCGGAAAGAACCATCGAAGCGCAGGCAACAGATGCAGTCCGCAAACGTCAAGAAGAGGGGCATCGGGGTCGCAGCGACGAGGATGAGCACAAGCCGGCTGACGAACGTAAGTCCGACGTTGCCAACCAGTTGGAGCATCTAGGGCATTCCAGAGAAACCGCTGAGACACTCGCCGCCGAGACGATCGATAAGGGCCTTAAGTACCGGATGGAGGTCGCATCGCTCGAAGGAGGCGCATTCTTCTCTGTTCAGCCCCGAGGCGGGATACTGCTAGTCACTCTGAATACAGAACATCCTGCTTATGACCTCTTGCTGGGGGCGCGCGATCCAAAGAACCTGCCGGACGATGCGGACAAACTGAAGGATAAGTTGCAAGCCGCCCAAGTGGGGTTGGAAATGATGCTCTTCGCCTGGGCCCGCTACGAAGACGAACAGCCGACAGACCAACGGCGGCTCACCCAGAACATTCGACACGACTGGGGACGTATGGCAGAAGGCTTCCTCGAGAGCCGTTCTTACTAAGTCAATGGCGATGTTGGAAGCCATCCAGAGAGTTCTCGAAGAGGCAGCGGAGCCGCTCGCCGTCACTGACATAGCGGCGCGCGCGAACTGCGACATACGGGAGTGTGACGCGGTCCTCTGGCAGAACCCAGGTCACTTCGTCTGGCAGCCGGGACAGAAGTGGACTGTAGCGACTGCCAAGCATCGCGCAACGGATAACGAACGTGTAGACGCTCCGGACGCCCGGCCAAACATGATGTCAGCAGCGGAGCCAAAAGAGTTGCGTGCGTTCACCATGTCTAGCGGGCTGAAGGTGGCGGTGAACCGTCGACCTCTTGACTCTGACGCGTTCTTCACCGTGCGATCGGCGGGCAACACGCTAACCGTGACTCTCAACTCAATGCACGAGCTCTACGCCGAACTTCCCGTGCCGTTCGAAGCAGAGGGCGAGGAAGGATTCAAAGAACTCTGCGAGACCCTTCTTACCGCTTGGGCTCTCTATGAGGACGGACTGCCGGGCGGATCGGTGAAACGCGCCACGGAGGATGCGCGTCTGCTGTGGGGACGTCGAGCCGTCGAGGTGCTCAGGGAGCGAGAAGCGTGAGGAGCCCGGGATCAGCGCTTATGGAGCTCGCTGCTGAATCACGTCGTGAGTTCGTGATGTGCGCCCCATTCGCGAAGGAGAGCGTGGTATCCCAAGTATTGAGCGCTGTCCCGGACAATGTGTCTATTCGCCTGTTTACTAGATGGCGCCCGGACGAAGTCGCCGCGGGTGTGTCAGACACCGGCGTACTGGGGGCCGTCCGTTCGAGAGGCGGAGCCGTTTTCCTTCACGACCGGTTGCATGCCAAGTACTACCGACATGAGGGTGGCGCGCTTATGGGTTCAGCGAATCTAACGGCAACGGCACTGGGGTGGAGTCGGAACCCCAATCTCGAGTTACTCATACGGTCAAGCGACCACGAGATCGCGCCGCTCGAAGAATACTTGAGTGCCCATTCGGTAGTCGCTACCGACGAGATCGCTCGTGAGGTCGACGCTATTGCGGCGATGTTGCCCTCGGTAGAGGTCGATGACGCTATCGAACGAAGGGCGGGTCCGGGGATTTGGATACCTGCGCTGCGAATGCCCTCGGATCTCTTCGCGGCGTATGACGGCGGTCCCTCATCGCTTGCAACGCGATCAGCCGACGCGGCTGCTGCCGATCTGCAGGTGCTTGACCTGCCGGTTGGACTGAGTCGGGACCAATTTTATTCCCTCGTGGGTCACCGCCTCAGCAGCCAGCCGGTATTTGCAAAGATCGACGAATATCTCACCGAACCAAGAAGATTCGGCGAGATGCGGGGCATGCTCAGCCGTGCGGTAGGTCTCGACCGAGACCAAGCTGAGCAATCGTGGCAAACGCTCGTGCGCTGGATGCTCGAGTTCCTCCCGACGCGCTACGCACACAGCACCTTCAGACACTCCGAAGTGGTCTCGCGGGTATCCACGAAGTTGGACGAGGTCAAATGAGTCCGCAGCGAATCCTTAAACAAATTGCTGCAATACTCGAGGCGAATTCCCTCACTTGGAAAGATACGCCCGCGGGAGGGATGTACCTGAGGTTCTCCAGTGCTGGTGTGGCGATAGAGTTAGGCGCTTGGGGATCGCAAACCCTTATTCAGATTCGCAGCAACGTTCTGTCAGGCGTTGAGGCGGGGACTAAGACGGTTCTGAAAGAGGTGAACCGGTTGAACGAGGAATCTCAGTTCGGCCGGTGGGTGTACTACAAGACGTCTCGTACGATCGCGGTGGAGTACGACCTTATCGGTGATCACCTGCAAGAGAATGAGCTGATGACAGGTCTCGCCGCGCTCGCCAGGGCGGCCGACTTTCATGACGATCACCTGCAGCATGTATTAGGTGGCCTCCGAGCTTTCGAGGAAACAACGGGCTAGGCGAGCATGACGGAACGGACCATCGAAAGGCAGCGAACCGCGATCGGACGCGGGGATCTGTCGATGCCTGTGCGCCTTGGCATTCGAGATTCGATCTTGAAAGATTCGACGTCGATCCTCGACTACGGATGCGGGCGCGGGCAGGACGTGGTCCGTCTTCGAAAGATGGGATTGCACGCGAGTGGCTGGGACCCGTTCTATGCGCCCGACGGGCCTTTAGAAACCCACAACGTGGTCCTGTTGAACTACGTCCTCAATGTCATCGAAGATCAGAGCGAGCGTAGGGAGACGCTCAGCAAGGCGTGGCAACTGACGTCGGACGCACTGATTGTCGCGTGTCGCTTGAAGTGGGAGCTAGGCCCTATCACGGCCGCTGAGGTCGGCGATGGCATCGTTACTAGCCGCAATACTTTTCAGCACTTCTACACTCCAGGCGAATTGCGCAGTTTAGTTGAATCTGTGACGGGTCAACGCTGCGTAGCGCCTGCACCTGGTGTCGTGTATGTCTTCCGTCGCGATGAGGACCGATTCGCTTACCTTGCCCGCGGCGCCATCACCGACTTCGAATGGACAGACAGCCAAGACTACGCTTCAGCTGTCGCAGAGGTTGTTTCATTTGCAGAAGAGCGGGGGCGGCCCCCTCTGTTCGAAGAAATACCCCCGAACTTGCTCCCGCTGTTGGGGCGACTCTCTCGACGGTCTCTCCTCGAAGTTGTGAAGCAAGGGGCATCGCCTGAGCGCGTCGCCGCGGGGAATAGACGGACAACGTTGGATACGCTGCTCTATCTCGGCACGTCACTCTTTAGCGGCCGAGTGGCGCTGAGCGATCTACCTCTGCACGTTCAGGCGGACATCAAGCACTGTTTCAGGAGTTACCGCGAAGCGTGTGCGCGTGCGGATCGCCTCCTCGCGAAGATCCGTGACGACACGTACATCCGGGGGGCGATGCGCAATTCGCCCGGGAAACTGACGGCTAGTGCCCTGTACGTTCATCGCCGAGCCGTGCCGAAGATTCCAGTTGTCTTGCGGCTGTACGAGTATTGTGGGTTTGTCGCGGCAGGTCGTCCGGAAGACTGGAATATCCTCAAGCTTGAACACCGCGGCCGGAGGGTCTCCTGGTCGTCCTATCCCGAGTTCGATTCGGATCCGCATCCCACTCTTGACTGGATTTACGCAGTCGATATGTCCTCGCTCGAAGGTAGCTACCAGCGCTTTGGCGATCGTTCGAATCGCCCGCTACTGCACCGAAAGGAAGAGTTCTTATCGCCCGATGATCCGGCCGTCGCCAAGTACCGCCGTTTGACCGCGGCGGAGGTCAGAGCCGGCTTGTATCAGAACCCGACAATCATCGGACTCGAGGATGGTTGGGCCTCCGAATTGGTGCGTTGTGGAGTAGTGCTGCGCGGACATCGATTAGTTAAGCGGAAGTTGTAAGGCGCCTGAGAGTGCTTATAGCGAAGGGTGGCGCGAAGTCGTCCGGCGATGCAACTTACTGCTATTTACCAACGGCGAAAGCTCGGCTGTCTCGGGTCTCGTACGGGCCATCCGGGGTATCCGCTTAGACAGTTCGCTTCGCCGAAGTTGTGCGACGGTCCAACGGTCTGGCAGATGGGGCCCACCTTTTAATGGAAACTCCCGCTACTGCTTCAGGACTGACAATCTGTTCACTATAGCGGAGCGAAGGCTCTCGTAACGCGCTCCCAAAATGCTCCTTACAAAATCGTCAAACTCGTGTTCCGGAGCTTGTAAGAACTTATCGTCATCAACGCTGAGAAAGAGCGACGACTTCACCGATCCTGGCAGGTCTTTCATGTACTGCGCGATCGACTTCGCTCCGATGGCTTGATTTGTGGCGCCTGACTGATACACGCGATTCAGTGGGCTGTTGAGAAGAGCCGCGATGTCCCCTTTGCCTTTTCGAATTGCTTTCGTGGCTTGGCCGACCGTCGTAGCCGAGCCCAGTGGGATGAGGTGGTGGTCCTGGAGGTCATCAATGTCCGCATCGAGTTTTTGTTTGAGCGCGATATCTTGACCGCCCAATGCCAGAGTGAGCTGCAGCAAATACAGGCCGACGTCCGTACCTACGCGCTCGTCTTCGCTCGTACGAAGCAGAGTGTCCTTGGAAGAATACCCGTCGTCATTCAAAACGCGCTCTTCGCGCGACGCAAAGGGGTTCCTCTCACCGTCCTTAATCCAGGCGAGGAGGAGGTTCGTGTCGGTAACTGAGTTTTCATTCTGACGTGCCGTGTACGTATTGCTGAGAACTGAGGTCCAATACCAATATTCGACTTTATTGTACGTGGAAACTGGGATGTCTGGGTCGCGAAGCGCCATTGCCAGGGGAAGGACGAGTAGCTTATTGCGAAGAGCTCCCTCGTCTTTGACGCCGCACCGAAGCTGCAGATATCGCCACGCAGCCAAGACCGCCATCGTGGCGGCTTCCCACCCGGCGTCAATATCTTCGGCGCTCAGAGCCAGAACCTTTTCCGCCTTGATGTCGTCGACGGAGAATTCGGCTTCAGGATCGGCTGACAATCTGCGTAGCATGACAAGGACTTGGAGGAATTGCGTCTTGAAGGCGGTGGTGAGAGCGTCGTCGACTAGGGCGACGCGGTTCGACGCAGCCCACTTTCTGCCGGGAGTGCCGTAGAGGGCCTCCGGAACGGTGTCATCGTACTTCTCGATGCTTGCTTGGATCATTTCGGGAAGCGAAGTGGCTGATTGTCCTCGCGCATACCGCGCGGTTACAAGGTCAAAGGGCGTTAGGGGTGACCCACCGCGGTTGATAGCCTCGAAAATAGCGATGGCTTTGGGAAGTTCATCTTGAGTTAACTCAATGGTCCCGAGCCTAAAATCGTTAGGATCGGTGATTACCTTGAGGACTTTTTGAATCCACTCGGCGCGGCGGTCGCCCAGACGGTCACGAACCTTGTCTTCGGTCAAGTCCAACCAAGTTTCTCCCGCGCGCAGAAGGTCGGAGAATTCTTCTTGGTCGAGGGTGCCGTCTTTGTATGCTGCGAACAGTTCTTCGCGACGTCCGTCGGCAATTCGTTGCAGAGCCACCTTGATAGGGCCGTCGTCGGCGCTCCCCGACTCGGTCACCTCCCACAGCGGCGCAACGCCGTCTGCTGCGGCACCAACACCAACCGCTAAGTAGCGTTCCTTCTTACCGAGCCTGGGTTGGAACGCTGGATGGAACCACGCGTCGAGGCCCTTAGTCTTGTAGATGCTGTGCTGAACTAGAGCATCGGCAACGAGGTCCGGCTCTGGGGGTAGCCCGCTGAAGTGGAGTGTGTGGTACCCAAATAGGTCGGGGTCGTCTTGCTTCGGCACAATGCTGATGGACCAACGGTTCTTGAGAGCATTGAACGTCTCACCCCACGGCTTCCGCCAGTCTTCGCCTCTGAAGGTGTCGGAGAAAATGCTCCGGATAGTGCTAGCGCGTTGCTGGCCGTCCAGTAGAAAGTCGCAATTGAACACCGTGCCGGCCGGTTCGGAATGGATAATACCAACTTTTCTGGTCGCGAAGTCCGTGTTTTCTCCGCGCACGAGTAGAAGCGACCCGCACGGAATTCCGAGAAGTATCGACGCAGCTAGCGACTTGTGGTCGTCCGGCCGCCAGACGTATGACCGTTGAAAGTTGGGCAGCAGCACCTGGCCGCTGTTCGATTCGGCGATAAGAGTCGCGAGGGTCCGCGTCGCGTGCTCGATTGACATCCGTGCTCCCATGGTGTGCGGCGCAGTTGTGCCCGCCAAACTTACCAATCGATGCTCTAGATTCGGCATGGGCAGGGGTGCTCATGAGCTCGTTAGCCATCCATCGAGAACTCAATCGCTGGCAGCTGAGCCGACGGTCGAGTAGAACGGACGAGCTGAACGGCGACGGCCGTCGAACAGAACCGCGGTTGGAGGCAACTGCTCGTCGGTTTCGTGTTGTGCCGGGCGCCCGCACACCAAAGTAAGAGGCGCGGGGAAAAACGCCGAAAAAGAGAGACCGAAAGCCGCAACCTCTGTGGCCTCTCGCAGTAACCGCACACGTGCGGGATCCGCGCCTGACTCAACCTAGCGAGACGCCGGACGGATCCGCAAGATCACCGCGCATTCCGCAGCGCCACCAACGACACCAGCCCCATCTCCCGGTACAGCACCTCCGGCGGCACCTGCCTGAACCCGCGCACACCCGGCACGCCCGTCGCCGCCTGGGCGATCTTACGCGCGATCCGGTAGTCCATGTCCTTGAGCGACCCGCGGTCCGTCACCGTGTCCAGCAGCGCCGACAACCCCGCTACCGCGAACGGGCTGGTGACATCCAGCATCACATTCGTCGCCGCGACCAGGTGCCCCGCCCGCTCCCGCACCGTCATCGGCGACAGCGTCGGCGCCGCTGCGTCGATCCGCGCCGCGATCCGAGCAGCGAAGCGGCGCAACCGATGTGGTCCCAGCGTGACCGTTCCGGCCGCCGTCACCGACATACCCAGGCAGTCGATCCGGTCCCGCCCGCGGTACGCCGGATCAACCTCCGATGGCCGGCCGTGCACCGACAGCGCCGTGCGCAACTCCTTACTCAGCTTCCGCTTGACCCCCAGTTCGGCCACCAGTGCGTCGATCCGCGCGTCCACCTCGTGGAGAACCGCGAGATCCCCATGGGCGACGATGAAGTCGTCGTTGTACCGGGCATAGAACACCCCGTCGATGTCGGTGATCGCCCGATCCATCGGCACCACCGCCAGATTCCCGAGCAGCGGCACCAGCGGCGTCCCCATCGCCACCCCGTTGACTCGGGTGAACTCCGCGCCGCCCTCGTCGCGCACCACCGGGCGCACCAACGTGGTGATCAAATCCCATGCAGTATTGGTGATCTCACCACGTGCGCTGCCGAGGACAGCCACCTCCCGCAGACTCGTCCACAGCGCGGCGTCCGGCCCCACCGGCAGGTTGTCGCCGTACTTCTCGAAGTCGGACTGCAGCACGAACAGCGGACCGCCCCTCAGCCCGACCCGCTCCCGGTGGGCGCGGATGAACGCCGCGAACGCCCGCATCGCACCGACGTTCGTCAACCCCGGCAGATACGAGTACACCCCCGGCAGTCCGTAGCAGCGGGCGTTGTGCGACAACAGCTTGAACAACGCCGACCCGACGATGTGATCGACGAATCCCGGCATGTGTGCGGCGCGACGTTTGCCGTTGGTCTCGAGGAACCACAGATCGACCGGCTGCGGCCGGTAGCTGCCGTCGGCGATGCTCGCAGCGATGGCTCGGGACAACGCCTTTCGGTCGGACGCTGCATCGAAGTACGTGACGCCGTCGGCGACGTCGGTGAAGCCCATGCCCCGTTCGTTGCGTTTGGCGTAGATCCGCAGGATCGTTGACTCGTAGGTCGCCGGGTCGACGAGGCATGCGTCGATGTCGACCGGTTCAAGCGCCATGGGCGACGGTCTCCCGGTCCCACTGGCCGAGCCGCCACGCCTGCAGCGTCCGTAGCCAGCGCTGGAACTGCGCCGGCTCCGGGTCCGGGGGCAGCAGGAAGATCATCCGCACCTTGTTCTCGTGGAAGATCGGGGACAACCACCGTCCGGCCACCGACACCACCAACGCGTCGTCGTCGAGGCTCTTCATGGCCGCCGGCAGGATCGCCGGCACCAGATTCTCGTCGAGGGTCCGCATGGCCTGTGCGCCCGCGCGGGTGTCCAAGTCTGCCGCCATCCCGTCGGGGAAGATGTCCAGGAACTCCGGCGCGAGGCATTCCGGGCTCTGCGGCTCCTGCGGGACGCCCGCAACGCCTTTCAGCCACTGCGCGTCCATAATGCGGTCGAGCGCCTCACGTCCGCTCGCCGCCGGGTCCCGCCAGTACTGGCCCCGGTTGGCGGCGCCGCCGGTGGCGGTCTGCACCTCGAGATGGGGCTGCCGGTCCGGACAGAAGGGCGAGCGTACGAAGAACACCAGCGACGTCGCTGAACAGAAGGCCAGGGTTCCCCTGTCTGTCAACGTTCTTCGCATCAGGTCGATGGCGGCGGCCCGCTGGCGTTGCGGGATCCACTCCGGCACGGTGATTGTCCCGGCCCGCACGGGGCCCGGTTCGGCGGCCAGAGCCCGGATCCAGTCGCCCAGCGGCAACTGGGTCGGGGCCGGCGGGGTGCGGTCACGGAGGTGCTGCAGGTTGATGTGCACGATGAGCAGCGTGATCATTGCCGCCGTCAGCTCGACGAGGTCCGAGGCGGGGTTCACGTCGATCCACACCAGGCCGAACAGCACTGCCGAGAACGCGATGGTCAGGTTGAGCGCGCGAAACTGTCGCTCGGCGAACAGCCGGACCTCGTAGGTCCCGATGAAGCTGCGGACAATGAACAGCGGGAGCAGCGCCAGCAGGAATGTGAACGGAATGCCGGGAAGCACGAACAGTCCGAGCGCCACGGCGAGCCCCCAGAAGTACAGGGTGACCACCGGCGTGACGATGAGCAGCCGGTGGAAGAACCACACCCGGTACTCCCGCAGCGCCGGAATGCGCCGCAGCCGAACGAAATCGAAGTAGAAGACCGCGGTGGCCTCGTAGGCACCGCGCAGCAGCGGCAGCACCAAATAGAAGAACTGGAAGGCGTCGATCTCGCGCCACGACTCGAACCCGGCGGTCAGATCGAAGGACCGGGTGCTGGTGCCGTAGATCCCGGCGATCGCGAGGACGGCGATCGCGTCGAGCCGCAGGCCGAGACCAGCCACGGTGGTGTCGAATCCCTGTCGGAGAGGGATTGTCGGCAGACGGTCCCGCAGCGACCGCGATACCCGCGGACGAGGCGAGACGCCGTTCAGGCGGTAGAGGCGCAGGGTGAAGTGGACGGTGATCCAGATCGACAGCGCGTTGGAGGCGATGATCGCGACGACCACGGCCGCGGTGGGGTAGAAGAACACCCCGGCGCCGATGACCACGATCTGCACGAGGGTCGGGGTGAACAGCGTCCACAGCGGCCGGTAGATCCGACGGGTGGCGAACATGCCGGAATGCAAGACTCGCACCGGCATTCGCAAAGCGAGCTCCAGAACGACCAGCAGCGCGTACAGCAGTCCGAGTGGATCGCCGGTAGAGGGCAACAGGGACAGTGCCACCGCTGCACCGGCGACCGCCACGACCGTCGCCGCGATGAGCGACAGCACCAGCCAGCCGCTGATCTCGCGTTCGACGGCGTCCCGGTCGCGGGTCAGCGAGAGGCCGCGGAGGCGTTCGCGCATGACCTCGAGCAGTCCCCACCATGCGCCGCTGACGATGAGGCTGCCGACGCGCAGGATCATCACGGTGAACGCCGCGAGTCCGCCGAGGGCGGTGAGGATGATGAGGAACTCGGCGACGTGGACGACGAACGTGGTGCCGTCGACCAGCAGCGCGTAGCGCAGGCGGTAGCGGAAGTACTCGAACATCCGGCCGGTGAGCAGGCAGCCGTATAGGGACACCGTGCGCTGCTCGCGGCGACCGGTGCGTGCGAACCAGCGGTCGATGTCGTTCACCGCGAGATACCCGGGCATGCCCACACGTCCGTGGCACCTTTCGTCGGCGATCCCGCAACGCAGATGCATTGCTGTGGGAGGCTGTTGCCGTGCAGCACGCTACCTGCCGCTTTCCCTGGTGAAAGGGTGCACCATGCGGCGAGGCGACGTCGCCGTAATGTCGATATCCGCCGCGCTGGCCGCGGTGGTCATCGCTGCCGTCACCTACAGCGTGACGTCCCTCGACAAGACGCCGAACCCGTCGGCGCTGGTGTCCGACGGAGCCGCCTCCAGTTGGCTCGTGCTCACCTGGGCGCCGAGCTTCTGCACCGCTGAACTGGGGAACGCGGCGTGCGTCTCCGGTGAGGTCGCCCCGATGGGGCACACGCTGATCCTGCACGGGCTGTGGCCGCAGCCGCGCGACCGGCAGTACTGCGGTGTGCCACAAGAGTTTCACGACCGCGAATCCGCGTTGCCGCCGGTGCAGGTCTCGGACCACGTTCGCGAGGGGCTGGCGTCGACCACCGTCAACACCGGCTCGCTGATGCAGCACGAGTGGTACACCCACGGCACGTGTGCGGGCGTCTCGCCGGACACCTACTTCGAGGACGCGGTGACCCTGACCGACGAGGCGCGCACCGCCCTCGATCCGGTGTTGCGTGATGCGGCCGGCGGGAGGGTCACGTTGGCCGCCGTCCGGGGACGCGTCGACGAGGCGTTCGGCGCGGGGGCGGGGGAGCGGGTCGGCTTCGGGTGCCAGACGGTGTCCGGTGAGGGAGCGGTCGTCGTCGAGGTACGGTTGTCGCTACCGCCGGTGGTCGCGCTGCGCGACGGCGATGGGCCCCCGTCACTGAGGAAGCTACTCGGGGACGCGCCGCCGATGCCGGTGCAGTGTCGGCACGGCAGCGTGCCGTGAAAGTCAGCTAGTCTTCGTCCGTCTGGTCACGAGATCGCCTCTTTCCGAACAACTTCGACCCCTCCCGCGTCGTCTTCGACAAGAAGTTGCTCACCGCCGTGTAGCCCTCGGTGGCGGCGCCGAGTGCCTGCGTGGCCGCGACGGAGGCTTTGTCGGCGGCGGCCTGAATCGCCTCCTTCGGGGTGGGTGCATTGATCTCGGACCACTCCAGAGCTTGTGCCCGACGCGCGTGGGCGAAGCGATCCAGATCCTCGCGCAGCTTCGGCAGGTCCCGTGTCAGCCCTTGGACGGACCAGAAGCGGAACCCGTCGATTGCCTCCGTTCTCGCGACGGCGTCGAGCACTGTCTGTGCCCGCCGGTACAGCTCGCCGTCGGCAGCCATCTGATGTGCGAGCAACTCGCGCGCGTCGTCGAGGACCTTCTGAAGATGTTGCGGCTCAGTCGATTTCACGCGGGCGATGCGCAGCCGCTGCCATTGGAACAGCGACTCCTCGGCGACGACGAGTAAGCTGAGCGTCTCGCCCAGCTGCTGATTCTCGACCGCATTGACGACGAATTCGGCGCGGTCTTGTATGGGTCGTGAGGGGTCGAAAGTCTTGAGCGTGGCGAGCGCGTGCTGCCGCAATTGCTCGACCGTCCGGTTCAGGCCCGGCCCGACACTCGAGATCCAGTCCCAGTCGGTATCCGAGAACGAACCGTGCTTGTCCAGGTAGTTGACCATGCGCTCGATGGACAGCCGGTCACCGAGGACATCACCCGAGCGCGAGGCCTGTGCGAGCCGGAGGACCTCCTCCACCTTGCTCTCGACGCGCTGGACGGCGTCCTCGACCTCACTGATCGCCGTCTTGAGCGCGATCTGCACGGCGAGCATCTGCGCCGACATGAGCTTCGCCGGGTTGACGTTGGTCTCTCTCCACTGCAGTTGAGTGAGGAACTTTCCGTCCTTACCCCGGGTCATCATGCGGGAGAAGCCATCGGTCCCCGGGATCAGTCGTTCGGCATGGATCGCCCGGACGCTGTCTGGGTGCAGCTGCACGAACTTCGCGGACTGGCCGAGCAGCGACGCCGCCCCCGCGGCCAGGCCGGTGGCATTGCCCAACGACGCCTTGTCGAGCCCGACGACCTGGATGGCGTATCCGGCGTTCTCGGTGAGCCGTTGCAGGTAGGACTCGACGGCCTCCGGGTCGCCGCCGACGAGCAGTCCTTCCGGCTGCGCGGACACCACGACTTCACCAGGCGCCGCTTCGGCGGTCGCGGGCAAGTTGTCCGCCTCGCCGGGTGCCGTGTTGAAGTCGTCCTCTGCCATCGTTGCCCCCTTAGGTGGCCGCCACGTTCGTGTCACCGCTATTCGGTCGCGCTTCCAGTGTTGAGTTGCCTGTCCTCGCGGGCCGGCAAACATAAGTGAGGCGAATTCCGGACCCGCAATTGGTGCACAAGGGACCGGCGCGAAGCCCATACGCTGGAGTGGTGACTGCGCTGGACACTTTGCTGCTGAGGTGGCTTCGCAACATCGGCATCCTCGGAGACGCACACATCGACGAGTCCGGCACTACATATGCTGGGGAGGTGGACCGATCATGGGGTTGGTCGACAATGTGACCGTCCGTCGAGCGGTCGGTGAGTTCGCGGCCCATCCTGACCAGCGCCGTGCGCTCGAGGTGCTTCGGTCGTGCATGTACGGCGAACTACTCCTCGACCTGACTGGGTCAGATCCGACCGTAGACGGTTCGTTTCCTCGCGGCTCTCGGATTCAGATCCGCGGTGGCACCGGCCCGGGCGGCGGTCGCGCGTTGTTCGCATTCACGCGTCATGAGGAAGTCGCCCGCCTCTACCCGCCGGATACTCACACTCAGTCGATGGTCACGACAGCTGCCGGCGCGCTGGCGATGGCGCGCAACGAACACGATGCCTGGCTCTATATCGATCCCGCCGGTCCGACATGTGCATTGTCGGCCACTGACATCGATTTCGCTCTGCGTAATCCGAACAACGAGCCTGTGAAGACGGCGCTCGCCGCGTGGGAAGCCGGTCACGCCGACAGGCGAGATGTCCTACAAGTTCTCATGAACGAAGGCCCGATGTTGCTGGGTGCGGACGAGAAGTCCGTCGCGGGCAAGGTCGTCGCTCGGTCCATGTCTTTGGCCGACGGTTCGTACGCGCTGGCCGGCTTCACCAGTCCTCCAGAGGTCGTCGCGTTCGGCCCGATGGATGCTGTGGTCGCCCTCACGACGCGCGAGGTGCTGAAAATGGCTCGCAGGGACGGCTACAGCGCAATCGTCATCAATCCCGCCGGGCCCTCGATTGCCCTCGACCGAAGCGAGATTGAAGGCTACGGATCATAGGCGCAGTTCGGGCGTACAGCTTCATCGTGAATTATGCAGTCAGGAACCTTCGTGCATTTCGCGGATTCCAGCGCGCGCCGCTTCGTAGTACATCTGGATATTGTCCCGAACCCAGCGCAGCTCCTCAGCGCTTGTCTTCGGCTCAAAACTCACAGTCGCTACCAGCTCTTCGAGTGACGCGTCACGCTTCGGTGCAAACTTTGTGAGGTACTGCCATCGGAAAGACCTGTCGCGAGGACCGAATTCGTTGGGTGCATCTAGCGGTGCGATCATACAATTTGTGGCGCCCTCGCGCGACGATTGATAGATCTGCATCTTGCAATCCGCGGATTTGTAGTAGACAACAGAACCGAGCCTCCCGCCCTCGTCGACATGATCGTCAATGCTATCTACCGTGAACCCAAGATCGGACAATACGGGGCCAACTATGGATTGCACTTCATCCGCAAAGTGATCGGCCATTACTCATCCACTTCCTACCCGAACCCATGAATCTCCGATACGCTCATATCCGTAAGCGGCTGCATTCTGCACCAGATACTTTATCTCCTTTGCCGAGAACGAATTGGGGTCATTGCGCACGACGTCCTCGACGGATGAGAATTTCGTGCCGTCAACGACATAGTCGATGCGTGGAACCCCGCTCTCCAACTGAGTTTTGAGGAATTGCTCATTGACCTGCCAGCCGAGCGCGTCAGCCTCTGGTTTGCTCAGGCTCTGACCGATAGCGCTCCAGGCCTCGCTTCCTGTGTCGTAGTAAATGCCGCCGTTGTGTCTCGCTTCCCCTATGTATCCAGCGTCCTCGCCGGCCCACTTGCCGAGTACCACGCGGTCGGCATATCCCGGGTCCCCGGTCGGACTAGGCATGCGGTGCGTGGATAGGTCTGCGAGTTCGCGGGCAAGCTCAACCGTCGGCTGCCCGTTCACAAATGCCTCGTTGAGACTCGATGCCACATGTGGAGCGTCAGGCGAGTAGCCGTCAGAGTAATCCCAGCCTGCAGGTGGTGAGTGATCTCCTGTTACGGGACTGAGTGGAGTCGAATGCTCGACTGCGTCTGTCGAACTCGGCGTATGGATGACATCGTCCGGGATTGCAGCTCCGGTACCGCGGGCGGCCAGGGCGGCTTCTCCGCCGAAGAGGGCGCCGGGCGCGGTGATGGCAGTGCCGCCGGCTACTTCACCCAGGTAGTGCTCGGGGTACTTCGTCAAGTGCTCGACTTCCTCGGTCAAGGAGTCGACGGGGTTGGTGACTCGTTCCCAGCTGCCTTTGGCCATGTCAGTCCAGGCGCCTTTGAGGTCCTCCCACCCATTGGCGCCGACGAGGTCCTTGATGCCTTCCTCTGTGTTGAACCAGCCGTCGGCGAAACCGTCAGCGAAGCTCGGGCGCGGTTTCGGCCCGCTCTCGGCCGGCTTGGCCGCGGGCAGCGGTTTCTGCGCTGCAGCGATGATCGCATCGAGCCGCTGCTCGATCTGGTCTGGGGGCACGCCATCGCGCAGCATCGTCTGCCGGGCAAGCTCTTTGAACTGCTGAACCTTTGCGGGGTCCATCGGCAGCGGTCCGGTGGCCGGGCTGTCTGCGGATTCGCCCGACTTCGATGATCCGGGCCCGTCGTCGGGTTTCCCGGTGAGCTGATTCAGCGCGTCGTCGAGACCGTCCGGAGTTGATGTGCGCTGCTCGCTGTTCTGGGGGAGCAGTAGGTCCTCCAGTGACCCCGTCGAATTCACCGTCGGCGCGGCACTCCCACTGGCCGCAGTGATCGCACCTGCTAGCTCGGCGTCCACTCGCTCACCGTCGGCAAGCGCGGCGGCAATGCGCGACTGTAGCTCAGTGACTTTGGCCGCGACCCGTGCGACGTACTCCTCGGTCATGTGACTGGTGTCGGGCGGGATCACCTGATTGGTGGTCTCGTCGATGGCCACGGCCGGCTGGGCGGCGGCGTCGTCGAGGATGCGCTTGATCGTCTCGGCGAGATCTTCCGCATCCTGATGGACACGTTCCATCCGGCCCGCCGCGGTTCCGAGATTGTCGGCCACGGCGTCGTGGTCGCTCGCCGTGACCCCCATCGCTGACCTGGCTGCCTGCGCGCCCTGCCCGTCCCAGGTGGACACCGCGATCAGCGAGCGGTAGAAGTCCGCGGAGTCGGTGTGGTTCGCGGCCGCGTCACGCGCCGATTGAGCCAGGTCGGCGATCTCGGGAGGCCACTCCCTGAGCTCCCTGAGGTTAAGCCCCATCTGATCAACTCAGGGCGCTGAACCCGCGTCGTCGATTCGGTCAGCGCTGCCGGTATCGGTGCGCATATAGGCGTCCGCCGCGTCGCGGTGTCCCTGCGCATGACGCGCGAACTGCTCATGGAACGTCGCACCGTCGCTTTCCCAGGCCGCCAACATGCCCGGCAACGCGGCCGCCGCCGACCCCGACCCGAGAGCGGGTTTGCTCGCCCGCGAGTGTGCTGCGAGATGCGCCTTCCGGAAGCCGCTGGCGTGACCCTCGAGTTGGTCTGCCGTCATGAGAAGCTCAGCCGGATCGACCTCGAGCGGCTCGTGCGGTTGCGACACCGCGCCCCCCTTTCTCCTGTTCGCCGCAGACTAACACCGCTGCGGTGCCCCTCAGCGCGGCAAATTCGGGGGAGTGTGCGGCACCGCCGACAGTTCTGCACCTGAGAACGCATCTCTCCCGTCGAAACGATCTGTGGCCTCTCGGTTCGGGTCGAAGATCGAAGCGCCCTCGTTAGCATCGACTTCGTGACCATCACCCCCGATGAGCACCCCCGCCTCAAGAGCTCCGAACGCAGCACCTACCAGGCGCTGGTCGACCAGCTCGAGCCCAACGACCTCGTCGTCCCAGGCCAGCGGGTCACCGACCACCTCAAGGACCACGAGGTCGACTTCGTCGTCGCCATCGAGGGCGCCGGGATCGTGTGCATCGAGGTCAAGGGCGGCGAGGTGTGGCACGACGGCGACGGTTGGCGCCAGATCCGCGGCGGCCGCCAGTACACCATCGAGCCGGTCCGGCAGGCCCGCGAAGCGTGCTATGCGTTGCGCGACTTCATCGAGAAGGACCCGCGCTGGACGCAGGGTCGCCTGCGGTGGGACCACGTCGTCGTCTTGCCGAACATCGAACTCCCCGCCGACTTCGGCCTGCCCGAATGCCCACGGTGGAAGGTCGTCGACCGCACGGACCTGCCGACGCTCGTCGACAAGCTGCGGCACGTCCTCGTCCGCCAGGAGCTCGACCGGCCGCTGCTTACCAAAGAGGGCATCGACCAACTCGGCACCGCGCTGTCCGGCCGCGGGCTACCGCAACGTGACGTCGTCGCCCGCGCCCTGGCCAACGAGGACGCCGCCGACGCCCTGACCGAACATCAGGCCATCATCCTCGACGCAATCCGCCTGCTGAACCGCGTGGAGGTCCGCGGCGGCGCCGGCAGCGGAAAGACCTTCCTGGCCATGGAGCAGGCGCGCCGGCTGGCGCAACGCGGTCAACGTGTCGCGCTGGTCTGCTACTCCCACGGGCTGGCGTCCTACCTCGAGCGCATCGCCGCCACTTGGCCGCGCCGCCAACAACCGGCGTATGTTGGCGAGTTCCACGCCCTCGGCGTGCAGTGGGGTGCGCCGGAGGGGCCCGACGAAGCGCTGCGCACAGAGGAGACGGTGCGGTTCTGGGAGCATGACCTCCCGCTGCACATGGCCGATCTCGCAGCACAACTGGAGCCGGGGCATCGGTTCGACTCAATCGTCGTCGACGAGGCCCAGGACTTCGCCGACGCCTGGTGGGACCCGCTGCTCGCCGCGCTGCGCGACCCGGTCGACGGCGGCCTGTACGTCTTCACTGACGAGGGGCAGCGGGTCTTCGATCGGTTCGGCTCGCCGCCGGTTCCGTTGGTGCCGTTGATCCTCGACCACAATCTGCGCAACACCCGGCAGATCGCCAATGCGTTTCAACCGTTGGTCGACCACCCGATGCGGTTCCTCGGCGGGGAGGGTCCGGCGGTCACATTCGTGGCGTGCAGCCGCGACGAGGCTCTCGGTGTGGGCGACGACCAGATCGATTCCCTTCTCGAACAGGGCTGGCGCCCTGAGGATGTTGCGCTGCTGACTACGGGCAGTCGCCATCCCGAGCAGGCCGAGCGGCAGAAGGACGGACACAAGGCGTACTGGGATTCGTTCTGGGACACCGATCAGGTGTTCTACGGCCACGTGCTGGGGTTCAAAGGGCTCGAGCGCCGGTGCGTCGTCCTCGTCGTCAACGAGGAAGGCAAGTTCGAACGTTCTCGCGAACGGCTTTACGTCGGACTGTCCCGCGCCCGAGACCAACTCGTCGTGTGCGGCGACCCGGACTTCATCCGTGAGGTAGGCGGGCCGGACCTGGCGCGGCGGCTGAACCTGCCATAGCGCGCCGCCCGCAATGGAGCCGCGAATTGCCGCGTTCATGGGGGTCCCCGGTATGCCAGGATTGATTGGCTTCCAGGGGGTGGTCATGAGCGAATTGCACGTTTCCCAGTCGGTGGTGATCAGGATCGCGCAGGAGTTGCGCACGGTCGTCGACGACACCCGTTCCGGTCTGGCGGGTCTGGACGACGAGCTGGGCGGTCTCTTGGGGTCCGGGTGGACCGGCGAGGCGGCGTCGGCGTTCGGTGACGTGTGGGCACGCTGGGATGAGGGCGCGCAGAGCTTGGTCAAGGGCTTGGAGGCCATGGCCTCGGCGTTGGAGGAGGCAGGCCAGAGCTATGGCGGCACCGACGCGCAGGGTCGCGCGGCGGTCGAGTCGGCGGGAATATGATGGCCGGGTTCACTGTGGACCTCGAGGCACTGCTGGCTGGTGTCGATCGCATGTCGGCGTTCCATTCCGACCTCGAACAGAAGCTGGCGGCGGTCCGCTCCTCGGTCTCGGCACTGGGTCTCACATGGCACGGCGATGCCGCATCGGCTCAGGAAGCTGCCCAGCAGCAATGGGACTCCGGGGCAAAGCAATTGCGGGAAGCGCTGGGACAACTACGCGACATCGCCGAGCAGGCGCACTCCAACTATTCGAACGCGGCCGCCACGAATCAACGCATGTGGGGCTGACTCGGCGTGGCGCCCATCGTCGTCGATCCCGATGCCCTCGCCGGAGCCGGGGAATCTGTCACCGGCGTCGGTGACGAGCTCTCGGCAGCGATCGAAGCGCTCTCATCGAGCCTCGGCGGTGGCGCGCCCAGCGGTCTGGACGCCGCAGGACTGGCTTTCGGGATGGCGTATCAGAAGTCTGCACAGGCGCTGCTGGAGGCCGGCACAGCCCTCGTCAATGCGTCGCACAACGTCGGATTCGGCGTCGGGATGTCGGCGACGAACTACTCGAACGCGAATGCGGCGTCGACGATCGGTGGTGGCGCGGCGCTGCTGACAGCACCCGTGAAGCCGAGTGAGTTCTCCACGCCATCCACCCCGCCGTCCTTGGGTGGCGGAGTGCCACCACCGTTCCTCTGGTCGGTGCTGCAGAGCTTCATCCCCGACACGTGGCCCGACGGCGATCCCGGTCGCCTGCGCTCCTCGGCGGAGGCGTGGCAGAGCTTCGCGTCAGCAATCGGCGGAATCGCCGGCGGCCTGAGCGGGCCGGCCGGAGTGATCGCCGGTCAACAGATTCCTGAGGGCGGCGCGATGACATCGGCGATGTCGGAACTGTCGCGATCGCTGTCTGACGTGGCGACTGAGGCGAACAACCTCGCCACGCAGACCCGTGAGTTCGCGGATGACGTGCAATCGACTCAGGATGCCATCCGCGACCTCTGCGATCGGGTGTCACCGTCAGGAATCTTCGACGGCATCAAGGCGGTGTTCAGCGGTGACGCGCTCGATGAGATCAAGGAGATCGCCGACGACGTCAAGGAGGTGTTGGAAAATTTCGGGCGCCAGGCTGACGGCCGCATCGCTTTGATGGAGTCGTTGATCACGGCTCTGGACTCCGCGGTGGTGTCGATGCAGCAGAGCGCCCGCCGCGAGTTCACCCACTATCTGGGAGACGACGTCGGTGGGGCGCTCGCGAGCGCCTTCGAATTTCAGTCCAACGTGGGCGAGGGCGCCATCAAGGCGGGCCTCGAGTCGATCGTTGGTATCCAGCAGTTGGATCCGGTCCGGTTCGCCTCGGATCCGGAAGGGGCCACGGCCGCATGGGGAGGCGTACTCGACACGCTGAAGTATGCGACCCCGAGCGGGGTCGCCGCTGATCCTGCCGGCGCGTTCGACCACGGCAAGAACATGGTCGAAGGGATCGTGCACGCCGAGGACTGGCGCGCGGACCGCCCGGGACTGGGCCTCGGTGGTGTGCTGTTCGAAGCGGGCTCGGCTGCAACCGGCGTCGGCGCGGCGAAGACCGGGCTTCGAGGAGCCAGCGCTGCGGCGGACGCCGGTGATACGGGTCCGGCGGTCCGCGCAGCGGCAGGTACCGCCGATGCCACCGCTCCCATCGCCGGGCGGGCATCTGACATCGCGAGCAAGCTCGAAGACCTCACCACCCTGGCCGACGACGTGCCGTCCGGCGCCGCGTCGGGCACTCACGGGCCGGCCCTGCCGCCGTCGCTCGCCGAGCCGGATGCGCCACACGCTTCCGAAGCGCCGCGGTTTCCGGAATCGACTGTGCTGCAGGAAACGCCACATGCGGTTCCAGACGGTGCAAGTTCGCGTCCGGCCGCCCCGCCTCCGGAGGCCATGCCGAAAGGCGGTTCAGGCGCGGAGGTGCCTCCACAGGCACTGCCGGAGAATGAAGCGCCGCGTGCGACGGATCCGGGTCCCGAGCCGCCCCGTGCGCCCGCAGCCCCGGAACAGTTTGCCGGGCCGACACCACCACCGGCGATGTCAGGACACGAGCGGGCGGAGTCCGATTCTGGCCCGATCGACGCTGCTGAGTCGCCCCATTCGGGAGCGTCAGGAACGACGCGGGGGCAGATCGGCGAGCATTCTTGGGAGTCGTCGCCGTCGGCACCCTCCTTCGCGCAGCCGCATCCCAATACGCCGCAGGACACGATGTCGCCGTCGACTGGCCCTACACCCACGAGTGGATTTGACGGTGGCGGCCAACATAGTGACAGCGTTGACCCGAATCTTGGCTATGACGGCGTTCCGGACCCACAAAGGTGGGACCAAAATGTGCTCTCAGAGGAGACCCGCCAAGAGATTCAGGCAATAGACAAAGGAAATCGTCCTGATCCGTCCGAGTATCTTCCGCAGGAGTTCATCGAACATCATTTGGAGAAGTTCGACGAAGGCGCCAGTCGGTTCATGACTGCAGAGGCGCTCGAAGATTTCGGGATTGGGCATCGCGACGGCACAACCTTCGTTTTCCCCACTCGGGAGCTCGAGACCCTCATGGAGACAACCGGTGGTGACCGTCGCGCGTTGGAGCAAGCGCTCGGGCTTCCGAACGGATACTTCGACGTCGATGGGGTGGTACGCGTGGACGTGCCCGAACCCAGTAACTTCGATCTGCGCATTCCCTCGGGGAATGAAGCCGGTGCCAACGATCAGTGGATTCCAGGCGGATTTCTGCCGACGGGCATGCCGGAGGCGGTGATCGATGGTGCGGCCGTGCCCTCCAGCGATATCAAGATCACAGATCTCGAGGGAAGGTGACGACAATGAGATTCGAAAAGTCTTTCGTTTCGAGAGAGCAGCGCTACTCGTTGGGTAGGGAGACTGAATCCGGTCTTCACTACTTGGCAATACCGGTGAGCAACCAGATGATCGACTACATGGAGTACTACAAGCTCAGCGACGAGGAGTATGAGGCGCTGCGCGCCGATTCGGACCTCGCGCGAGACTTCGCGGATTCGTGTCGTCGACGCGAACGCGACGAGCGCCTCTTCATGGAGCCCGGCACCGACCGTGGGATTCCACGTTGAACCGTTACGACGACGCGATCGATGGCCGAGGCACTCGACCGATATACGTCTACCGGCATCTCACCAGATGAGTTCGCCTCGGACGGTTGCTCTAGACCGTGACCAGGTTGATTCACGTGCAGTGAGCACCCCCCCACAATTCGTACGGAGTGCGACGGTCACCCCACTGCATTAATCGGCGCCGCGTGCAGGCGCCGCAACGCGGCTCGGAACGCGCGGTTCGGATGCGCCCCCGGCAGCACCGCGCCGACATCGGCCAGAGCGCGTTCAACGTTCACACCCTTCAGCCGCGCGCCGTAGAACGCGCCGACCGTCGGGGTGCGGCTGTAGGCACCGACGCAGTGCACCAACACCGTTCGCCCTTCGCGCCGCAGTGTCTCGATCGCGCGCACCCCCTCCAGCAGAACGAAGTCCAGATGCGGATTCTCATCCGCATCAACACGGTCGATCAACCGCACCTCGACATGCGGCATGCCCACCGGCACGTCGTCATCGGCCACCCGGCACAATGACACCACCGCATCGACGTCCGGCGGCAGCCGGCGCAGCACCCCGATGCCGCCCAGCACCACCCCGTCGTCATACGGATGCCGCGCCACCGTGTCGACCGGCGAACCGGGATACGAGAAGTCGAATGAATCCGGCTCACCCCGCCGCTGGATCGCCGACGCCAGCCCGACCACACCCCGCGCCGTCAGACCCGGCCACCCGTGCAGCATCGCTCGCCACCGCACCGGCACCGCCGACGCCCCGTATGCCGCCCCCAACAGACCACCCGCGATCGCCGCCACCGTGTCCGTGTCGTGGCCCGCCCGCACCGCCGCATCGAGCGCCAACCGCAGATGATCCACCCGGAACACCCCGCGGGCCGGGTCGTCGACGGGCACCGCCGTCGTGGCGATCGCCGACCACGCCGCCTGCAACGCAGCCACCACCCAGCCATTGTTCGCGAACGACGACGGCCGCGCGGACTCCGCCGCGTCGAGCCGCTCCTGCCACAGTTTCCGGCGGCTCCTGTCGATGTGGCGCAACCCTATTCGGGCGTCGAGCTGCCCGGTGAGCACCGCATGACGGATCGCGCAGCACCACAACACGCACGCGTCCCCGGCGTCGGGATCGGCGTGGGTCAGCTCGCTGACGGCGCGTGCCGCCTCGACCATCGCGTCGTCGTCGTCGAGGTAGGCCAGCGCGACCGGTGCGGTCCGCATCAGCGACCCGTTGCCCGCTGTGCGCCCGGTGAGCTCGTGCAGCCTGGCCGACTCCGCCCGTGTGCGTGTCGCCGTCACGGCGCCCGAGCGCGCCGCGGCGCTGAGCACCGACCGGGTCTGGATACCGACGTCCTTGGCGCGCAACGACCATTCGTGCCAGCGCGCGACGATCTTGTCCTGCGCGGCCGGGTCACGCAGGTCCGCGCCGGTCGCGGCGGCCTCCGCGATGGCGATCGCCATCGACGTGTCGTCGGTCCACTCGCCGGGCTCCCACACGCCGCCGCCGGCCATCTCGACCGGCAGTTCCGGTCCGCGTGGCGGCCCGAACTCGTACGGCGCGCCGAGCGCGTCCCCCGCCGCCGTCGCCAGCAGCACCCCTTCGATGCGATCGTGCAAAGACGTCATGACATCCCCCTCGGCACTCAATTTGCGCGGTTCTGCGCTAATCGAGCATCACTGTACGCTGAGGTACCGACATGGGCCACAACTTTCGAGACGGCAGCGGGCGCGCGCTCACCGACTACCCGCGCCCGTCGGTCGCCGTGGACACCGCGGTCCTGACTCTCGACGACGAGCTGGGGCTGGTCGTGTTGGAGGTGCGCCGGGCGACCGGGCCGGGTTGGGCGCTGCCCGGCACCTTCCTGCACGAGGGGGAGCGACTCGCCGACGCCGTCGACCGGTCACTGCGCGTCAAGGCCAACGTCCGCGGCCTGCGTCCCCGCCAGCTGCAGGTCTTCGACGATCCGGCCCGCGACGACCGCGGTTGGGTGCTCTCGGTCGCGCATGTCCAGGTGGTGCAGAGTGGCCAGCTCGCCTCCCGCTTCCCGGCTGCGACGCGACTCGTCCCGGTCGCGAAACCCGGGCGGCTGCCGTACGACCACGCCGACATCATCGTGCGGGCCGTCGAGCGCATCCGATTCCGCTACGCGGACCAGCCCGATCCCGACGGTCTGCTGGGGGAGGAGTTCACCCTGCGCGAACTGCGGTTGGCCCACGAGGCGGTGGCAGGAAAGGTGTTGCAGCGGGACACGTTTCGCCGCGCGATGGAAAGCAAGCTCGAGGCGACGGGCATGACCACGAGCGGGTCGCGGGGTCGCCCGGCCGAATTGTTCCGTCGCGCTCAGGCGTAGGTCACGTCGACGGCCACCCGCTCAACGCTAGGTCTGCGACGGCGTGCAGATCGGCACGGCCGGCTCCGCTGCGGGCCTGGATCGCGATGCCCTGGCACACCGCGGCGACCCAGCGAGCCAGCAACAGGGTGTCCACGCGCGACAGCTCGCCGGCGGCCGCCGCTTCGTCGAAGCGTTCGGCGAGCCGGTGCACCGTCGCATCCCGCCACTCGGCCAGGCCGGGCGCCTCGCCGACGGTCATGCACCCGTGCACGTCACCGCTGACCGTGTCGGCCGCACCGTGCATCATCGCCTCGGCGACCTCGCGTGCCGTCGGCCGCGTCAGCGCCTCGGCGGTGTAGGCGCTCGGGCCGGCGAGATAGCGCCGGAAAGCGCGGTCGAACAGATTCTCCTTGGACCCGAACTCCGCGTAGACGCTGCGGCGGTTCACGCCGGTCGCAGCCGTCACGTCCGAGATCGAGACACCGTCGAACCCGCGCTCCCAGAACAGCTTCATCGCCGCGTCCTCGACCTGCTCGGGGTCGAACTCCCGCGGCCGCCCGATGGCCATAGCGGACCACCCTTTCTGTGATGCCGGTCACAGCGGGAATGTTGTCGTATGGGAACCGGCTTGACCTCAGCGTACTAAGTAACACATCGGTTCGTAACTACGAGAGGCCATCGAGATGAGCACAGCACCCCTGACCGGACGCCGAGTATTCCTGACCGGCGGATCGCGCGGAATCGGCGCGGAGATCGTGCGGCGGCTGGTCGCCGACGCGGCCGCCGTGGCGTTCACGTACTCGGCCTCCGCGGCGAACGCGGAGAAACTCGTCGCCGAGGTGGCCGCGGACGGCGGAAAGGCGGTGGCAATCCAGGCCGACGCCGCCGATGCGGCCCAGACTGCGGGCGCCGTCGACCGCGCCGTCGCCGAGCTCGGCGGCCTTGACGTGGTGGTGAACAACGCCGCCGTCGCGCACATCGCCCCGATCGACGACTATCCGGCCGACGAGTTCGACCGCCAGGTCGCCATCAACATCGGCAGCATGTTCTGGACGACCCGCAGCGCGATCAAACATCTGGGTGAGGGCGCGCGCATCATCAACATCGGCAGCGTCAACGCCGACCGCATCCCCGGCCCGGGACTGTCGGTCTATGGCATGACCAAAGGCGCGGTGTCGTCGTTCACCCGCGGCCTGGCCCGCGAACTCGGACCGCGCGGCATCACGGTCAACAACGTGCAGCCCGGCCCGATCGACACCGACGCCAACCCGGACAGCGGCGACTTCGCCGACAGCCTCAAGGCCGTCACTGCTCAGGGCCGCTACGGGCACACCACCGACGTCGCGGCATTCGTCAGCTTCCTGGCCGGCCCGGAGTCCGGATACATCACCGGAGCGAACCTCAACATCGACGGCGGCTTCACCGTCTGACTTATTCGAAAAACGCTGCGTATCGGGCGATTTGACATCCGTGTTAACGCCACCGGTCGAGACAGTGACCGATGTCGCAATGTGTGTCCGGGTGGGCGTTCTGGGTACGGTCGTGATCATGGATGTCTACAGTCTCGCTTTTGAATGGACGGACACCAACAAGCATTGGTTGATCGAGGTTCCCATTCGGATCGTCGCGTACGTCGTGGTTGCGCTGATCGCCCGCTACGTGCTGCATCGCTTGATCGACCGCGCCGCGACCGGGCGCACCAAATCCCGCAGCAACTCTGACCAGGATCCCGCCAAGAAGCCGCCGCTGCTGCGCCACCTGCGTGATCGTGCCCCGTCTACGGTGACGGGCGCGAAAAACGCAGAACGGCGCCAGCAGCGTGCGCAGACCATCGGCTCGGTGCTGAAGTCGACGGTGTCGATCGTGCTGCTGATCTGGGTGGTGCTGTCCGGTCTGAACGTGGTGGGCGTAAACATCGCGCCGTTCATCGCCTCGGCCGGCGTGGTCGGCCTGGCCATCGGCTTCGGCGCGCAGAACCTGGTCCGCGACTTCGTCACCGGCGTCTTCATGCTGCTCGAGGACCAATACGGCGTCGGCGACACCGTCGACCTCGGGGAAGCGGTCGGCGAGGTCGAGAGTGTCGGGCTGCGCGTCACCACCGTCCGCGACATCGACGGCACCCTCTGGTACGTCCGCAACGGGGAGATCGCGCGCGTCGGCAACATGAGCCAGGACTACGCCGTCGCCCGTATCGAGATGCCTGTTGCGTTGACCGCCGATGTTGCGCAGGCCGAGAGGGTGGCGGTCGAGGCCGCCGAGGAGGCTCTCGAAGACCCGGCGTTGTCCGCGAAGGTGCTCGGCAAGCCGGAGATGCTCGGGGTGCAGGAGCTCTCGCCCGACCTGCTGACGCTGCGGATGACGCTCAAGACCCGCCCGAACGCGCAGTGGTCGGTGCAGCGACGGCTGCGACGGGAAATCCTGCGTGCCTACGACGAGAACGACATCGAACTGCCGACCCGTGGGCGGGTGTACGCGATGGCAGAGGAGTAGGCCGCTAGCGAACGCTGCAGAGGTCGAATTGTCGTACCTGACTGGAATAATAGGTAGGTGACGCAAACTTCCCTCGACCGCCTGCACATCGTCGAATCGACCGACTGGCTGCTCGGCATCATCGCCCTGCTCGAATCACGGTCGCGGACCCGACCGTGGCGCTACGGCTTTGGAGAGGCTCGTCGCGGCGATCCCGTGGCGATCGTCTTGAACACCGAGCCGGCGTCCATCCTCACCACGCTCGGCAGCATCGGCGCCGACGAGGGCACCGGTCGTGCTGTCGTCGACTGGACCTTCATCGAGCCCCATGTCCTCGACCTCGCCACCCTGGTACACGTCGTCACTTTCGGTCGCGATCCGCGCCGGGCGTGGCGCCTCGAGGGCGACGACGCGGTCCGCATGGAGCTCGCGTTATCGGAGTGCCATGACCGCGCCGACCCGTCGTTGCGGTTCGGGCACACTTCAGTGACCCGAGCCCGCATCCTCCTGCATTCACGCGGGCGGTGCACCGGCTGCGATGACCCCATCGATCTGGTGTCGGACCACGCGCGCGACAACTTCGTCTTCCACACCGTCGACGAACCCGCCCGTGAGGCGCCCGAAGTGCTGATCATGGACGACCGCAACGCGTGCAGCTACCTCGAAGGCCCCGTCCCCGCCAGCTGCTGGCGCCCGGAGTTGCCCGAGGACTGGCCCGGCGTGCTGTGCCGGCGCTGCCAGGACCGGATGCGCGAGGGCGGGTGCACCAACCTGCTCGACTTCCGGTTCTCCCAGCATCCGAAGTGCCTCGCCTGCGGTGAGGGGCGCACGCAGCGCGCACTGTTCGGGATGTTGATGCACCGGGATATCCCGCCCTGGCTCGACGCCCGCGGCTGCTGCGTCACCGACGATATTTGGACGTGCACCGAATGCACACTCACCTGGTGAAGCCGCCTCAGCGAGCAGTCATCCCACGCTACAGTCACGCGAATGGGCCATCTCTTCGTCGCCCAGGGTGACCTGACCAAGTTGGCGTGCGACGCCATCCTGATCCCCTGCGATTCGGCCGGGAATGTCAACGCGGTGTGGAGGGACCTGGTGCCCGCAGGGCTCCCGGCCTCGCAGTTCGACCCCGGGTGGCTGGCCATCCCCGGCGAGCCGAAAGCGGGTGTCTTCGACCTGCCCGCCGTCGACGACCGTGCGGTGCGGGCATTCGTCACCGTCGACGTCGATCACGATGCCACGCCGGACAACGTTGTCGATCGCACCTGGGCGGCAGTCCGCCGGGTGGCCGGCACGACGACCGCACGCGAGGGCCGCGCGGCGCCGTTGGTCGGGCTGCCGCTGCCCGGCACCGGCCACGGTGGGCTGCGCACCCGCCGCGCCGAGGTGATCACCAAACTGCTGGAGCGTCAGCGCGCGACGGCTGTGGACGCCGACGTCGCACTCGTCCTGTCCGACCGCCGCGACTTCGCAGCCGTTCAGGAGCGCCGAAACAACGACGATTGGCGTGACCTGTCCGACGAACTGCGCGGCCACGCAGACCGTTTGGGTCGACTCGCAGCCCACGGCGAGCTCTCGCTGTTCCTCGGGGCAGGGGTGTCCAAACCGGTAGGCCTGCCCGACTGGTGGGAGCTGCTCAAGCGTCTCGCCGAGGAGGCACAGATCGATCCGCCAGTCGGCGATGACCCCTATCGGGCCGCCGAGCCGATCATCGACAAGCTCGGGGACGGTCGCCACGATGCCGTTCGGCGACTTCTGGACAAGCCGCTCCACGGGGTCGGCCACGCACTGCTGGCGAGCATCGACGTCCGACGCATGGTGACCACCAACTTCGATCCCTGCATGGAGACAGCCCTCAAAGCCCCTGCAGGCGAACGTTTCCGGGTACTCACCCGCCAACTTGCGGCCGGCGGGTCGCGCTGGCTGCTCAAGATCAACGGAGACGTCGGCCAGCCCGGCTCCATCGTGCTCACCGAGACCGACCTCGAGCGTCATCCCGACGAACGCAAGGCGCTCGAAGGCGTCGTGCAGACCCTGTTGTTGACGAGCCACCTGCTGTTCGTCGGGTTCAGCCTTACGGACACGAATTTCCTCGCGATGGCCAAGGCCGTCTCGAAAGTGCGTGCCAGAGCCCACGACCGCGAGTCGTCGAAACCCGGCACAGCGCTGGCGCTCACGGCGAAGGGCTTGGAGCGGGCGCAGTACAAGGACCTCGAGATGTTGTCCATGGGCGCAGAGTCGTCCGCGAAAGGCGCACGGATTCTCGAGATCTTCCTCGACCGCCTGGTGTGGGCCGCGTCGACGCAGAGCGAACTGTCGAACGAGTACCTGCTCGACAGCCGCTATGCGAGTGGCCTATCAGAACAGGATCGGGCGCTTCGGGACCTGCTCGTCAACCTGGTGGAAAGCGCGTCCCCGCAGGCGAAGTCGAGTAGCGGGTGGAAGCGCGTCGAGGAGTGCCTGCGCAGCCTCGGCGGGGTCGCGCATTGAGGCGGCCTCCGCGAACGGGTCTGAGAAAGAGGGGGTTGGCGCGTCACTGAAACCGGGGCGTGCCGGGCACTGAACCGTTTTCAGTGCGCTCCCACCCACCACGGCGGGAAACTGATGTCCAGTCGCACACTACGTCGGTAGCCCGACCACGTCGGCACACCCTCCGGCTGCCCGCGGTAGACGCCGCGGGCAGCTGCGGTCACCCGCTCGCGCTGAGTCGGCCACTGCAATTCCGTTGCGATGTCCTCGAGCGCGGAGAGGCGACGGTCGTCGAGCGCACGGTCGACCAATGGCACCGCGGGAAGTGCATTGCTCTTGTCGCCGTTGCATCGCCGGCACGCCAACACCAGATTGGCCAGACCGTCGATCCCGACCAGCGACCATGGCAGCACATGGTCGATTGGATTGTCCGCCGGCAGGTGCGTCCCGCAGTAGAAGCACTGTGGCCCGAACGCCTCCTTGTAGGGCTCTCGCACCGCAGCCAAGGCCGTCCGCTCCCGTCCGAACAGGTGCCCCGCGACGTCGGGCACGTCGGAGTCGAGGAATTTGTTCATCCGCCGCACGTCCTCGACCCACATGATCTCCAGCGCCGGCTTCAACAATCCGGCCAGCCGGGCCAGCCCGTGGGCCACGCCGGGCTTGAGTTCAATGGCGTCGCCCTGAGACCGCACCGCAGACCGTGACACATTCTCCCCGAGAAACGAATCGTCGTAGAGAAAAGGATCACTCACCGATGAGCCAGGCAGCTTCTGCAGACGGGGCAGTGGCTGCTTGATCAAGGCGATGGCGATCCGGTCGATCGCCAGCGCGTAGTCCGTGGGCGCACGCAACATGGCGACTTCAAGGGACAATCGGCTGTTGCCCGCCTTCGCCGCCGCCCGAAAGCTCTTCGTGGCGTCGATGATTCGTGTTCGGGTTCCAGTACGGCGCTGGGCCAGGTCATGCCCTTCGAACGGCCGTACCTGATGCCAGTACAGCGCGAGAACGCGGTGAGCGATGTCGGGGATCGGCACTGTCAGCGGATCGTCCGCGTCACGCGGCAAATTCTCGATCGAATGCTCGATCAACGCCATCAACGTGGCGAGCTTGTAGGTGGCGTCGCGCTGCCCCTGCTCGAGGATGGCGATGACGCGCTGGCCGAGCAGCAGCGGATCACTCGCCACGAGCTTTCCTAGGGCTTCGTCGTCGGCTTGCCCGCAACCGGCTCGACGGTCAGCGTCATCGGCTTGCCCTCGCGCATGATCTCGACCGGCGTGCCCTTGCCGATCTCGAGCTGGCGCACCGCGACGACGAACGAGTCGAGGTCGCCGACCTGACGGTCACCGATCTTCACGACGATGTCGCCGTCCTTGATGCCCGCGCGTTCCGCCGGCTCGCCCTGTTTGACCTCGGTCACCTTCGCCCCGGCCGAGCTGGTGTCGCTGACCGATTGTGCGGTCAAACCCAGTGTGGGATGGGCGATCACGCCGTCACGCATCAGCGTCTCCACGACATGCTTCATCTCGTTGACCGGGATCGCGAACCCGAGACCGCTGGCGCTGTCCGACAGCGACTTGCCCGCCGCGTTGATCCCGATCACCTCGGCGTTCATGTTGATCAACGGGCCGCCCGAGTTGCCATGGTTGATCGCCGCGTCGGTCTGGACCGCCGAGATGACGATGTCCTCACCCGAACGCTCGGCCGACAGGCGCACCGCGCGGTTCAGCGCGCTGATGATGCCCACGGTGTCGGTGCTGCGCAGACCCAGCGGCGCACCCGCGGCGATCACCTCCTGGCCCACCCGCAGCCGGTTCGAATCGCCCAACCGGGCGACCGTCAGGTGGTCGACGTTGTTGACCTTCAGCACCGCCAAGTCCGTCACCGGGTCACGCCCGACGACGTGCGCGGGCACCGTCTTGCCGTCGTTGAAGATCACCGACAGCTTCCATTTCTTCGTGTCGCTGGCGGCCTCTTCGACCACGTGGTTGTTGGTGACGATGTAACCGCGGCCGTCGACGACCACTCCGGAGCCCTGCGACCCGGACTGGTCGCTGACCGCCTCGATCGTGACCACCGAGTCCGCGACCGCGTCGGCCACCTTGGTGAACCGGCCCTCCGCCTCGCCGTCGCGCACGCTCTCCGACACGTTCACCTTCGGAATCGAGAACGCCTCGATGACCGACGCCGTCCGGCTGCCCATCCACCCGCCGGCCAACCCCATCAGCAGCGCCAGGACGCCGAGCAGCACGAGCGCGGGCCGCGACACCTTCCCGCTGAACAAAACGTCGACGAGGCCGAGCTTGGGACCGGGCGGGGCGGGCGGCGGCGCTGGTGCAGGTTGCGGCGTCTCGGCCTCGGCCTGCGGCGGCCAGGGCTCGGCGGCATCGGAGTCGTCGTCGGCCTTGGGATGGCCGAAGACCTCGTCGAGGACGGCGCCGGGGGACTGGTCGGTCGGGGTGTATTCGCCCTGGTCACGACGCCGGTCGTGGGCCGCGAAAGCGCCCTGGACGCCATCGGGCCGCCCGAACGCCCGTTGGGTCGCCGGATCGACCGCCGAAGACCCGTCACCAGGCGGTGCACCGCTTGGCTGGTTCCGCTCGCTCACGCGCGCTCACTTCCTCCGTCGACGTCTCGGCAGTTGTTCATCTTCCATCATGCCGTCAACCACCGGCTGCTCGTTGAGACCGCAAGAGGCGGCGTGCGCGCTCGGCCGAATCAAACCGGCCGGCGGGGACCGGGTGCTTCGATCGTCGTATGGGGCATCTGAGGCTCCGCTTGTTCCGCCGCACGTACGAGGCCGCCGCCCTGCACGGTGACGCCGATGCCATGTACTACCTCGGATACCTCTACGAACAGTCGACAGACCCGGCAGATGTCGAGCTGGCGCTGCGCTGGTTCGAGGCCGCCGCCACGGCGGGTCACGCCACCGCGATGTATGCGCTCGGCTACCACTACGCCAACAGCTTGCCGCCGGAACTGGACATCGCGGCACGCTGGTACCGGCGAGCGGTGAGCGCCGGCAACACCGACGCCGTCTACGGGTTGGGTTACCTGTATGCAGCGCTCACCCATCCCGCCGACGTCGGGCAGGCCGAGCGTTGGTACAAACGCGCCGCGGACAATGGCGATACGCAGGCCATGCGCAACCTCGGTTACCTCTACGAGAAGCGCAAGCAGCCGCCGGACCTCCGCTCTGCGCTGCACTGGTACGAGCGCGCGGCGAACGCCGGCAATGTCGACGGCATGGAAAGCCTCGGATCCTTCTACGCGGACACGCTCGCGCCACCGAATCTCGAACGCGCGCGCCATTGGTACCTGCGCGCGGCCGACGCGGGCAGCGACGAAGCGCTCGACGAACTTCAGACGCTCGATCCGGTGGCAGCGGCGCGTGCGCGGCGCCGTTGTCGCGTCCGGCGCTGGGCGACACTACGGCGGAGCTGACTCACACTCGCGCGATCTAGGATGGCGACACACACAGGTCACGAGACAGCGGGGCGCGGATTGACCCAGGGCGGACTGCGCAAGCAGCCAGTTCAGGAGCGGTCGCGGGCGACCATCCAGAAGATCCTCGACACGGCCTCACGCCTGCTGGTCGACGTCGGCTACGACGCCGTCGCCGGCTCCCCGACTCTGCTGCTGCAGGAGTCCGGCGTGAGCCGCGGCTCGTTCTACTCGTTCTTCGAGACACCGGTGAAGGTCCTCGAGCAGCTCGCCTTCCAGTGCATGCAGGAATCGGCCTCGGCGCTCGAGGAGGATCTGCGGCCGGGCCGGCACGCTCACTGGCACGACGTGATCGACACGCTGATCGACTCGTACGTCGGTTCGTTCAAACGCCCGCTCGTGCGTGAGCTGTGGGTGTGCCAGCACCTGACCCCTCCGGTGCGGGCCGCCGATCGGGAGTGGATGAACACCGTCGCGACCATGATGCTCGCGGCGTTCCAGGCGTTCGAGCCACAGTTCGTGCGGCTGAGCTTGCTGCAGTGCCTCGTCGCCGTCGAGATCCTCGAGCGGCTCTTCCAGTACGCCTACACCGACGACGTCGACGGCGACCCCCGCATCGTCCGGGAGATCCGCGTCGCGATGATCCAGTACTTCACGGCGTACTCGGATCCGGACCCTAGTACGCACTAACTGCTCAGCTCGCGATCCCATCCCGGACGTCGAGAGTCGCCATATCCGCCGCCGAGCGCCCGGCGCCCAGGCCGATTGAGTCGTGGGCCGTCAGCGGACTGGCCACCGTTCTCGGAAAGAGCCGATCGAATGCTGCGTCGGCCGCCCGGTTCTGCGCGACCAGGACGGGCAGCAGTTGCCGATTGTCGCGTTGCAACTCCTCGGTGACCGACGACGTGGTGGCGGTGAGCCGTTCGCCGATGCGGCCGGCGTAGGCGACCAGGAAGGAGAATCGGAACGACTTGACGTTCGACTGACCGCGGATATTGTGCTGGCGCCCCGCGGCCAACATCGCCCGGTTCGCCTGCACCAGAAGAGACGTGGTGAGCAGTTCGACGAGGTTCAGGTCGGTCTCCGAACCAACGGTGACGACGCAACCCAGGTCTTTGATCCACACCGTGCGGCACCGATTGGCCTGGGCGACGGTCTGCACCAGCGCCACCTTGGCAGCCACATAGGGATTGTCGATCCAGATTCGGCGTGACCTGACCGCGGGTGCTCGCCCGTCGGCGTGATCGGCCACCGCTTCCTGCAACGAGTGTCGGAACATGAGTGCCTGCGCCTTGGCCGACAGCGCCTCGGCCTCGTCGGGATACTCGGTGGACTCGGCCTTGGCCAGCAATGCACGCACGCGGGCGAGCATCTTCTCGTCGACCTGGCCCACGCCATCGGTCAGCTGGCGGTGTGAGCCGGGCAGCGGAAGCAGTGCCTCGATCCGCGGAATCGTGCCCAGCAGGTGCAACACCTGAAGAACGACAGTCAGTGCAGTGCGCTCATCCATGGAATGCGAAGCCGCCCAACGCCACATCTGTGGCGCAGTCGGCGCCGACCCGGTCGCGATCTCGGCGAGCTCGGCGCGCCACCGTGGGTGCAGCGTCGACACCGAGTAGCGCTGGGACTCCAGCACGATGGCCTCGCGGAGATAACGCACGGCGGGCGCGTCCACTCGGCGGCGCGCAACCTCGTGGAGATCCGTCGGCGACCACCCTTGCTCCCACACCTCACGGATCGCCCCCTGCACGGCGAGGTCGGCGGCGATATCGAGTTCGCGCTCGTCACCGCGGGACTGCTCCAGAAGTTGGGCCGCGCGCCATGGCGTGGGCGTACCCGCGGCCGCACACAATGCGATGACCAGGCTTTCGAGCAGCAGCGCGCGATCTGGCTGCGGGCCCGGCCGGCTGTGTTCACTTCTCGGTGCCGACCGGCGCCGCTGCCTCTGCTTGGCCGTCCGCCGCTCGCGGTTGCGCTTGCCCATGTCCGGAAGTCTGGCGCAGGGGTCCGACAGCACGGCGTACTCGGGACTCGATCCGGACCCGAGTACGCCGTGAACGAGTCAGGCGATCGCCGCCTGGATCTTCCTACGCCGCAGCGCCAGGACCACCCCGATCGCCGCCGCCGCCGGGAACACCGCGAGCAGCGAGTACGCCAGGGCCGGTGAACCTCCCACGAGCATCGGGAAGTTGAGCACCACCAGCGTGCCCGCGAGCACGAGTCCCGCCAGACCGAGCGCCGGAGCCACCCTCGTCGTCCATACGTTGCCCGTCCCGAGACCGCGCACGAAGAACGTGAGCACGGCCAGGCTGGTCAACATCAGCAGGATGAGGAACCCGGAGGTGGTCAGCCCGCCCATCCAGGCGAACACCTGCAACATGGGGTCGAGGCCGAGCATCGCGAAAACGAGGATGGCGGCCGCGCAGAGCCCGGTCTGCGTCAGAGATCCCATGTGCGGGGACACATGTCGCTCGTGCGTGCGCCCCAGCCGCGACGGCAGCACCCCGGACTGACCGAGCGCGTGGAAGTACCGCGCCGTCACGTTGTGGAACGACAGGATGCACGCGAAGATGCTCGTCAACAACAGCACCTGCGCGACGATCGAGCCCACCGCGCCGAGGTAGTTCTGCGTGGTCGCGACGAGCATGCCCGCGGGATCGCCCAGCGACTCCTCGACGACACCGCCGGGCCCCCACGCGACGACCATGCTGTACGCCGAGACGGCGTAGAACAGGCCGATCGAGACGACGGCGATGTAGGTCGCCCGCGGAATGGTCTTGCCGGGGTTGCGGGCCTCGTCGCGGAACACCGCGGTGGCTTCGAAGCCGACGAACCCCAGCAGCGCGAACGTCAGCCCGACGCCCAACTCCCCGGAGAAGACCGCACCGGCGGTGAACGGTTCCGCGGAGTACCCCTCGGCGCCGCCGGTCGCGAACACGACCGCCACCAGCACCGCGACGATGCCGACCTCGGCGACGAGCAGGATGCCCAGCACCTTCGACGACAGGTCGATGTGGCGGTACCCGAGAACGCCGACGAGGGCGATGGTGAGCAGACAGTAGACCCACCAGGCGATGTCGGGTCCGCCGAGGCTCACCACCGTGATGTTGAGCTGCACACCCATGAGCGTCAGCGCGGACACCGGGGCCGCCACGTAGGTGACGATGGCCACCAGTGCCGTTGCCGTGCCGGACTTCTCACCGATGCCGTGCTGGACATAGGTGTAGAAGGCGCCGGGCCTCGGTACGCGTGAGGCCATCTGGGACATGCCGACGGAGAACAGGATCAGGATCGCCGCCGACGCGAAGAACATGACGGGGAAGCCGAGCCCGTTGCCGAAGGCGAATCCCATGGGGATGACACCGCCGACGACGGTGAGCGGTGCGGCCGCGGCGACCACCATGAAGACGATCGAGGCGACGCCGAGGTTGCCGGTGAGCTTCGTCGCCGAGGGCGCGGGTGCCGCCGGGGTGCCGACCGCTGGGGCCGGGATGATCATGTCGGTCATCTCAGGGTCCCGTCTACTCGCTGTTGGCCATGAAGGCGGTGAACTCCGGGGTGGCGCCGGCCCGCACGCGGTCGAGGTCGAAGCCGTAAGCGACCTCGTCGCCGCGGACGGCGCGCAACGGGTCCTCGAAGTCGCGGATGTAGCCCATGGAGAACGCGCCCTCCTGATAGCCCATCAACTTGAGCAGATCGTCGTCGAGCGTCTTGGCGATCTCGAGCGGCACCGAAAGGTATTGGTTCTCCTCCTGTCTCACCCATCCGACGGAGTAGTTGATGTTGATGGCGCGGCGGACTTTGTCCGACATGTTCGCGCCGCCGCTGTGCACGATCTTGCCGCTGTAGATGAGCACCGAGCCGCGCGACATCTCGGCCTGCAGACAGTCGGCGTCGGTGTACTCCTTGGGGGTCAGCGCGTCGGGCAGGTGACTGCCCGGCACCACGCGGGTGGCGCCCATCTCCGCGGTGTAGTCCGACAGCGCCCACAGCATGTTGCACTGCACGTGGTAGTCGCTGGGGAAGGGGAAGAAGTCCCACGCCACCTGGTCGCGGTGCAGGCCTTGGGCGGACTCGCCGGGCTCGATCGAGATGATCTGCGTCAGCATCAGCTGGAATGCGCTGGCGTGACCGAGGAACTGTTCGACGACGCCGAGGATCGTCGGGTTCTGGATGAGCGTGCGGCAGGACGGGGAGCGCGCGATGAGCGCCCCTGTGCGTCGGGTCCGCTTGCCGAGGATGGCGTTGTACCCGATCGGGGTGTCGGCGATGTACGGGGCGACCTCCTCGTCGATCGCGTCCATGAGCGAGGTGGGGACGAGGTTGTCGACGATGACGTAGTTGTCCCGGTTCATGTGTTCGACGATCTCCGAGACGGGTGTGCTGGCGGAAACGTGGTTGAGCGTGGTCATGGGTGGGCCTCCGGCGCGGTCAGCCAGGCTCCGTTGCCTTCGGCGATGTGGACTCAAATGCGACTGCAGTCGTATTTCGAGTATGTGGCTGCGCCGGTGTCATCCCGGTAAAGCGTCGTGACAGTCTCGTTAAGGACAGGTCCGACAGGTTTATTCGCGGTTCACCCCCGTGGCGGCGGCCGGGTTCGGTTGCAACATCCCCGCGGCTATCCGGGGTGACCCGATCGAATCGGTGGATACTGACCCCGTGACGCGCGACCCGTGGCGTGACCGGTTCCGTGACAACGGCCTCCTGTTGGCCTGCCTGGCGCTGTTCGCCGTCTTCTTCGCCGGAGTCCAAGCCCATCGGTGGGACGGCGCCCCAGGATGCCGACCCGCGTCAAGCCAAGATCACCACCAGCACACCGTGGCCGGTTCGTCGGGGCGGATGGGTGCTCAGGATCTACGAGAACTCCTTGGCCGTCGCGTTCTTCGTGCTGTTCTTCGCATCGTGGACGCTGCACGCCGTAGGCGGTGTGGCGGCGTTCAACGAGGAACAGGTACAGCATGGCCAAGCGCCGATCCCGCTGTGGCGATACCTCACGACGTCGCAGTTCTGGTTCGAGTCGATGCAGAACTGGCAGAGCGAGTTCATCGCGGTTGCCGCGATCGTGGGCCTGTCGATCTTCCTGCGCCAGCGGGGTTCCGCAGAGTCCAAGCCCGTCGCCGATCCGCATCGCGAGACCAGCGCCTGAACTGCGGGTGAGCGTTCAGTCTTTGCGGCGCGACGGCCCGCGCTGTTTCGGGGACTTGCCCTTGTCCTGCGGCGGGTTCTCCCGCGGCGTGAGCCCGGTGATCCGCCCGAACGTGCCCACTCCGGGGAGGTCGCCCACCACCCGGAACGCGGCGTCACGCTGCGCGGCCAGCGCCTCCAGCTGCGGCAGGATCCGGTCCATCGCCTGCAGGGTGGGATCCGCGAGCGCCATGTACCGCTCGACCCGGTCGAGCGTGGTGTTGAGCCGTTCCGTTGCGGCCGCGAGGTTTTCGAGCAACCCGGGGAGCTGCGCGACGATCTGGGCCGACGCCGCGGGGACACGCAACGCCCCACTGGCCGCGTCCTGTGCGGCCTGCAGCGCGGCCTGCGCGGCCGCACGAACGTCGTGGGGCTGCGGATTCTTCGAGTCAGCCATACCTCAACTGTGCCCCCACATCGGGCCGCTTTCCACCTGCTCAACGCAAGCGTTACCCAACTGCCACCCCCGGCTTCGCCCGCACCGCCACCAGACCGCCGCCGATCACCAGTGCCATCCCGAGATACATGGACAGCGTCGGCGCGTGATGCCAGACGATCCAGTCGATCAGCGCGGTGAACACGATGACGCAGTAGATGAATGGTCCGACCTTCTCGGCTGAGGCGTACCGGTAGGCGATCACGACGAGGATCTGCGAGAACAGCTGCGCGAAACCGAGAGCGATCAGCCAGCCCCACGTCCGCGGCGGGAACGCCTGCCAGTCGGAAGCCGCAATGGGAACGGACAATACGGTCGACAGCAGGAAGTAGTAGAACAGCACCCGGGTCATCGGTTCGGTCGCGCCGAGCCAGCGCACCGTCATCATCGCGATGGCCAGCAGCACCGCACCGGCCAGCGCCGACACCTCGCCGATGTGGAACATGCGCGCCTGCGGCTGCAGCACCAGCATCACCCCGGCGAAGCCGATGCCCGCCCCGATCCACGTCGCCCGGGCCACCGGCTGCCGCGTCACCACCCACGCCACCAGAGGCATCCACAGCGGGGCGCTGTAGGTCAGCAGCGTCGCGTTGGCCAACGGGATCTGGGAGATCGCGAAGAACAGCGCATACCAGCACGCCGTCCCGGTGATCGCCCGCGTGAGATGCAATCCGATCGTGGAGGTCCGCAACGACGGCCACCCGTCGCGCGCCACGACCGGGACGATGAACACCAGGCAGATCAGGTTCTGGAACAGCAGCAGCACCCCGGTCGACGTGTACTGACCGGCCACCTTCGCCAACGTGCCCACCAGTGCGACACAGAAGAACGCGGCCGTGGTCAGCGCCGCACCCAGCGCGAGATTCTCGGGCCGGTGCCCTACCGTCGCTCCCACTCAAAACCTCTGGACGGCAGCGGCTTTGATTACGTTGCTGTTCATCCGGGTCGTCTCGCGTTCGAGGATCGTGTTGAGCGCGCCCGGGGCGACGACGTCGAGGGCCCGCAGCGCCAGGGCCTTTCGGGGCGCGATGCGGATCGGCCTGGTGCGCGCCGCGGTGACCATCCACTCCGCGGCCTCGTCGGCGGACAGTGCCGCGACACCGCTGTACGCCTGTGTCGGCGCGATCATCGGCGTGGCCACCAACGGGTAGTACACGGTCGTCGAGTGCACCCCCGCGCGACCCCACTCCGTGTCTATGACACGGCTGACGGCGCTCAGCGCGGCCTTGGATGCGTTGTAGGCGGCGAACATCGGCGACGACTCCGGCAGCACCCGCCAAGTGGCGACGTTGATGATGTGACCGTCGCCGCGTTCGATCATCCCGGGCGCCACACCGCGGATGAGCCGTAGCGGGGCGTAGTAGTTGAGCTGCATCACCCGCTCGACGTCGTGCCAGCGATCCAGCGACTGGGCCAGGGGCCTGCGGATCGACCGCGCGGCGTTGTTGATCAGGATGTCCACGGCGCCGGCCCGGTCGACCAGCGCGTCCACCTCGTCGAGATTCGCCAGGTTCGCCGGGATGGCCGTCGCGGCGCCGCCGGCCGCGGCGATCCGTGCGACCACCTCGTCGAGCAGTGCCTCCCGCCGCGCGACGGCGATCACGAACGCGCCCTCGGCGGCGAGCCGCTGCGCGGCAACGGCCCCGATCCCCGAGGAGGCGCCGGTCAGCAGGATCCGCTTACCGCGCAGATCGACCGTCGTGCGCGCCGGCCACCGCGGGACGGGACGCATGCCGGCCAGCCGCAACGACCGTTTGATGGCTGCTCTCACCGCGGTGCACCCCCGTCCGGTCGGCGAAGCGCTGGCCGTTTGCTGACAATGTAGGGCGCGGAGCGCGTTCACGCGGCCTATTGACGGAATGGTCAGGGACCCGCTTCCTCCAGCGCGGTCTTGACGTCCGCCTGGGTCTCCGCGAGGAACGTCTGGAACTCCTCACCGGTCATGAACGTGGTGGTGAACTGGCTGCGCGCGGCGATCTGCTGCCAGGTCGGGGACTTCACCATCTCGCCGAGGGCTGTCTGCCAGTAGGCGACCGCGAAGTCCGGCATGCCCGGCGGACCGTAGAGGCCGCGCCAGTTCGACAGCGTGACGTCGAGACCCTGCTCGCGCGCGGTGGGGACGTCGAGATCCGGCAGCCGCTCCTCGGAGAGCACGCCGAGCGCCGTGAACTCTCCCGACTTCAGCTGGTCGACGACTTCACTGACACCGGTGATCGCAACGGGGATCTCGCCGTTGCGCAGGGCGGTGCTCTGGTCGCCGCCGCCCTCGAACGGCACATAGTTGATCATCGACGGGTCGCCGCCCGCGGCCGCAACGAGCAGGTCGAACGGCGCCTGGTCGTCGGTGGCGGCCCCGATGGGGACGCCGGGGTCGGACTTCACGGCCGCCATCACGTCGCCCAGATCCTTGAACGGGCTTCCCGGACCGGTGACGACGACGTAGTACTCGGTCATGAGCCGGGCGATCATCGTCACGTCGGTGTAGCCGTACGGCGACAGACCGCGCAGCTCGTTCATCATCATCGACAGCGAGGTGACCGACACCTGGTCGTCGCTGCCCCGGTACTGCTCGACCATGGTGGCGAGGAACACCGCGCCAATGCCGCCCGGCCGGTTCTCCACGGGCAGCGGCACGTCGACGAGGCGCTCCTTCTGCAGAGCGTCGACCACGGCGCGGATCGTGATGTCGAATCCGCTGCCGGGGTTGGCGCCCGCCGTCATCGTCACCGGTCCCGACGGGTAGTCCGCACCGGCGCGGGCCGGCGGCTGCGCATCCTGGCACGCGGTCAGGACGAGTGAGGCGGCCACCACGGCACCGATCACGGATCTGATTTTCACCGAGCAAGCTGTACACGCATTCGCGGTCACCTGTCGGCGATTTCGCCGTTCCGTGATCAGGCGGCGAGCCGTTCGTCCTCGCGTGGCGTCGGAGCGCCGGCACCGACCGACACAAGACGGGTCCTGGGCCGCACACCGCGGTAGCGCTCGAGGTACTGAGCGATCTCGTCCTGTTTGAGCGGTGTCGCGAAGATGTTCACCCCGGGGATCTCGATGCCGCTGTCGTTCTCTTGCGCCCGCTTTCGCGCGCCTCTGCGGAACAGCACCACGGTCGCGATGTCGCTGATGACCAGGGCCACACCGAGGACGCCCGCCACCGCACTCCCGACTGCCAGTGCGTAGACGAACAGCCCCAGCCCGATGAAACCCACCAGGAAGCCCACGTACGCCAGGTAGGTGACCGTATCGCCTCGCAACTTCTTCACCATGTCCATCACCCTCCGATTCGGCTCGCTTCGCTACGCGTATCGTAGCGCTACGGCTAGTGTAGCGTAAATCGGGCCGTCGGTATTCCCCGGCGGTGCAGCCCGAGGAGGAGCGATGGCGCAGCGACGAGACGTCGACGTCGGCATCGCCGAGGCCACCCTGGACCTGCTCCGGACGAAGGGGCCCCGGTCGGTGACCGTCGAGGCGGTGACCGCGCGGTCCGGGATCGCGAAGACGACGATCTACCGTCGGCACAGCGACCGGCGGGACATGCTGTCCGTGGCGCTGTCGCGGGTGACCGCGCCGGAACCGCTCGCCTCGGACACCGCCGCACCGGATCGGTTGCGGTGGGTGATCAACGAAGCGGTCAAGGCGATCGAGGACGGGATCGGCTACGGCGGTTTCACCGCGCTGCTCACCGATGACGATCCGGATTTCACCGCGGTCTTCCGGCGCATCCTCGTCGATCAGCGGTCCGAGATCGAGGCGGTGATCAACGCGGGCAAGGCCGACGGGTCGTTTCGCGACGACGTCGAGGGGGCGACGCTGATCGACGCGATCGTCGGCGCGCACATCGCCGAGCGCGCCCGCACGGGTGAGGTGGCCGACGACTGGGAGACGCGGCTCTTCGCGTTGTTCTGGCCGATCGTGCGTGCGTGAGGAACGAGTCTCTGTGCTCGCAGTTTGACCACTCCGGCGGCGCGGGTACTGACGACAAGTGGAGCGGTTGAGCGGTCTTGACGCGGGTCTGTTGTACAGCGAGTCGCCCGCGGTGCCGTTGCATGTGTGCTCGATCGTCGCGCTGGACACCTCGACGGTCCCCGGCGGCTACACCTTCGATCGATTCCGTGATGACCTGGCGGCGCGGATGCGTGCTCTGCCGGAACTGCGCGCCAAGCTCGCCGACAGCCAACTGAACCTGGACCACCCGGTGTGGGTGGAGGACAAGGCGTTTGACCTCACCCGTCACCTGAAACGGATCAGTGTTCCTGCGCCGGGCGGGCGCCGCGAACTGACCGACCTGTGCGCGCACATCGCGTCGATGCCGCTGGACCGCAGCAAGCCGCTGTGGGAGATGTGGGTGGTCGAAGGCGTCGAACGCGTCGACCCCGACGACGGTGAGCCGCTGGTGCTGATGCTCAAACTGCACCACGCCGCGGTCGACGGCGTCTCGGCCGCCAACCTGCTCAATACGCTGTGTGCTCCCGCGCCCGACGCACCGCCGCCCGACCCGGTCGACGGTCCCGGCGACGCCGCGTCGTGGGAGATCGCCGCGAGCGGTCTGCTTCGCTTCCTCACCCGTCCGTGGCAGTTGACCAGGGTGATCCCGGAAACAACGTCGACGATCGTCAAGACGGTGAGCCGTGCGGTCAGCGGGAAAGCCATGGCTGCACCGTTCACCGCCCCGACGACACCGTTCAACGCCGAGTTGACCTCTGAACGCGCCATCGCCCTGGCCCAACTCAGCCTGGACGATGTCAAACGTGTGAAGAACCACTACGAGGTCAAGGTCAACGACGTGGTGATGGCGCTGTGCGCGGGCGCGTTGCGCGGATATCTGCGTGACCGCGACTTGCTTCCGGACCGTCCGCTGATCGCCGTGGTGCCGGCGTCGGTCCGTGAACAATCCGACCGGCCGGGCCGCAACCAGCTTTCTGGCATGTTCTGCAACCTGCACACCGACATCGACGATCCGCTCGAGCGGCTCCACGCCATCGCCGAATCGGATTCGCGTGCTAAAGAACACAGTTCGGCTCTCGGACCGACGCTTCTGGTGGACCTGGCCGACACCTTCTCCCGCGGTGCCTTCGGATGGCTGCTCGGCGTCTTGTCCAGGACGCCGTTGAGCCACACGGCGATTCACAACGTGGTGATCTCCAACGTCGCGGGGCCGCCGATGACGTTGTACACCTGCGGCGCCGAAGTCAAGGCGTTGTATCCGCTCGGGCCGATCTTCCACGGATCGGGGCTGAACATCACCGCGATGTCGCAGGGCGGCAAGCTGAACGTCGGCATCATCTCGTGCCCGACCCTGGTCGACGACCTCTGGGATCTGGCCGACCGCCTCGACGCGGAGTTGCAGGAACTGCTCAGCCGTTGAGTCTGCGCTGAGGGCGGCGGGCTCTCACACAATGTCGCCCCCAGCGCAGAGTCAACGCGTCGCGAAGGTGTTTGCGGATGCAAACATACTGCCGCGCCGAATGCTTGATTTGCCAACAATGCGTTGACGTACGTGTTAAATATCGCTGGCAAAGTCGACAACGGGGGGCGGCATGGCGGGCCAGCACAGTGCACGGCGGACGAAGGCAAACGGGCGAGGGCGCCACCGCCGATATGTCGAACCGTACAAGTGGCTCGGTGCCGGCGCAGTCGCGCTCGGACTGGGCGTCGCGGTGGCGAACGGATCCGGTGTCGCACACGCTGACGACGGCGCACCATCGACACCCCCGTCGTCATCGTCGCAGGACAAACCAGGCGGCGATTCGGCTCCAGGAGACGACGCGGGGCCCTCAGTCGGCAACGATGACAGCAACGACGCGGACGCCGATACGGACGACATCGACGACAGCGTCGGCAACGAGGACGACGAGGACGACGAAACACTCGACGACGACGACACACTCGACGACGAGGACGACGCAGGCGACCTCGGTGTCGACACCGCAACGGAGACGGCGACGACGCAGCGTGCGCTCACGCTCGTCGACGAAACCTCCGAACCGGAGCTCGAGGTCGTCGCCGAGGAGGTGCCGGCGGTAGACTTTGAACCGGTGATCGCCGAAACTCCGGTCTCCGCACCGCTTCCCGAACTGTCGGCGCCTGTCGGCGTGAACACCGGCCCTGAAGTACCCGGGCCGCCCGCCGCACCGACATTGAGTGAGCTGGTCGTGGCCGCCTACCGGCCCACCAACCAGCGTGGCCTCACCACAACGCCCGCCTCCGTGCAGACCACCGGCCAGTCGGCCCCAGCCGACCCGCCGCGCCTCGCCGCAGCGGCCACGCCGTCTGGGGTCATCGACAGGATCCCTCTCGGCAACGGCCTGCCGTACACCGTGGTCGCCGGCCCCGACGGACGCACGGTCTACGTCATCACCACGACGATGTCGGCCGGCGGCGGAGCGTTGCTGACCAGCACCGTGTACGGCATCGACACCAGGACGAATCGACCTGTCGGCACCCCTCTGGTGGTGGGATACGTTGCACCTCAGACGTTTGCGACGTCCGCCAAGCCAATCGCCTTCAGCCCCGACGGAAGGCGTGTGTACGTCTCGTCGATGGATCGGGGGGCCGATGGCCAGGTCACCAGCCGAGTCGTCGTGATCGATGCCGCCACCGGGCGGGCGGCCGGCGACGCCATTGATCTGGGCAACGCGATGACGACCGGGCTGGTCGTCAGTCCGGATGGCCGCCGCCTGTACACGGCCAACGGCAACAGCACCGTGACGGTGATCGACCTGCAGCACAACAACACCCCGGTCGCGACGGTGCCAATCGGCATTTTCGCGGGTCCGTCGTCCGGGGGTTTCGGGGTCGACATCGTGATCAGTCAGAACGACGCCCAGACCGTGTACGTCACCGATTTCGCCGAGAGAGCGGTCTACGTGCTCGACCCCGCGACCAACGCGGTGAACCCCGATCCGATCCTGATCGACGGCAACCCGGTGTCGTTGGCGCTGTCGCCGGACGGCTCGCGCCTCTTCGTCAATGCCATGTCGTTCACCGATCCACTCGGCTCTCCGACGAACCAGTCGACCCTCGTCGTCGTCAACACGGCGACGAAAGCGATAGTCGGGACCCCGATCTCCTACGGCTCGGTCGCCGAAGGGCCTGCGACCAACGGTATGACCTTGGTGAGCCCGAACGGGCGGTACGTCTACACCGAGTCTTTCGCGTTGACGCCAGGCGCCACGCCGTCCGGGACCCTGTGGAAGATCGACACCGTGAACGGGACTGCACAGGCGCTGTTGAGCGGAGTGTACCCGTCGGCGCCGGTCATGAGTGCTGACGGCACTCGGCTGTACGTGCCGGCTGTCGCGGTCGTCGACGGCGAGCCCCACCTCGCGATCGGCGCAGTGAGCGCACAGGACGGCGCGATGCTCACTCGGATCCCCATCGACGCGGGAACCCCGATGGGGATCGCGCTGAGCGCCAACGGCAGCCGCATCTATCTTGGTCAACTGCTGGTGGGCGACGGGGGAGACCCCACAAGCCTGACGGGACAGCTCGCGGTGATCGACACGGGGACGAGCAACTCGGTGACGCCGCCGAGGGCGGTCAATCCGATCACGCGCATCGTGCGCGGGGTGACCAATGCGGGACGCGCTTCGGCGCAGGCCATCGCGCATGCGCTCGAACGCAGCGTCACGACGATCGGCAGGTTGGTCCAGTCCGCTCGCGAGATAGCCCTCGCTGACGGCAACAGCCACGCAGAGGTTCCGTTCTGGAATGATCTCGGCACTGGCTTCTCGATAGCCGGGCTCGTCGACGACATCAGCAACTTCCTCACCGACAACCTGGTGAGAAGACCGATCATGAGCGCGGTTCTCGGTGTCGGCAACCTCGCCTTCGGGCTGCGCGACATGATCGTCGGCCACGCATCGAACGACCCCGGTAGAGAGCTCAGCGGTCTGATCGACACAGCCTCCGTCATCGTGGCTCGAGTCAGCGCTCCCATCGCCATCGCCGCCCAACTGGCCAAGCTCTATGCATCCTTCTGGGTGCCGATAGGGAACTCCGAGCAGACAGCGTTCCTCAACCACATCAGCCAGTGCTACTTCAAGAAGAACGCTGACCAGCTCAACAGCGGGCAAGCCAAGCGGATCACTGATCGCTACAGCGGCGGTTGGGGATTGGCGAACCTCCTGAGCGACCATTCGCTGTACAAGACCAAGGGATTCTGGAACTTCGTCGGCCAGTCCGGTTGTCCGTAGCGCAGCGTCACCGCGTGGTGTCACCCACGCGACGTCGGCGGTGTGACACCGCTCAGCCAGGCGAAGAACTCCTCGGCGGTGAACACCGGCTTGCCGTACTCCTGCGCCTTGCGCGCCTTGCCCGACTGCGTGCCCGCCTCCGCCGTCACCAGCACCTCGCACCGCGTCTTGGTCACCGACCGCACCGGTGTCAAACCCGCCGCCTCGGCCATCCGCTCGATCTCGTCGCGCTCCACCACGCGCCCCGACGGGTCCAGAGCCGTTCCGGTGAAACAGATCCGCGCGCCGGGCACCAACGTGTCGCCGATGTCGTGTCGGGTCACCGACCCGGCCTCGCCCACCACGTCGACACCGAGCAGCGTCGACGCCTCGTGCAGGCGTGCCACCACCTCGCCGGGCAGCAGTGCCCTGGAGGCGGCCGCACGTAACTGGTCGGCCACCGCCAGCCGCGCCGCCGCGTCCCAGGAGGAGTCGAGGCCTCGGCGCACCGACGCGCCCAGCAGCACCGCCCCCACATCGCGGCTGACCCGCAGCAGCGCCGACAACGCCGGGAGATGGCCCGCCGCCGGCGTCGGCACGTCGGGGTCGCGGCTGACCAGCAGACCCGAAACCGAATTCCCCGGTTCGGGTTCCTCGAACGCCGACGAGCCCTCCTCGACGGTCGCCGAGGCCAGTGCCGCGAGCGTCGACCGCGCACGTTCGAGCGCCGTCCGGCCCAACACTCTCGCCCCGCGTAGTTCGACACCCAGCGGCATCACCGCCACATGCCCGCATCGTTTGAGCTCGAAGTCGATCAGTCCCAGGGTCTCGTCCACCCCCGGCCCGACCGGCGTGCAACCGGCCAGCATCGGTGCGATCACCGCCCACGCCTCCCGCAGTGTCGGCGCCAACAACACGTCGGACACGCCGATGCCGTACGCCTTCCGCGCATCGGCGAGATCGCGCTGCGGGTTCACCAGCGTCGACACCGCGGTGCCGTCGTCGAACGCCACCGCCAGCTCCACCGGCCGCGGCCGCGACATCCGACCCTCGTCGCCGACGGTGAGCATGCCGATCGCGCAGTACCTCCGCGCGGCGGCGCTTTCCACCGAGCTGCGCAGGAACCGCGCGATACGCCGGTCGGTCTTCAGATCCTTCGGCAGCACAGGGCGTTTGAGCACCAGGCCCGCCAGCGACGTACAGCGGCTCAACGCCACGTAGAGCTGGCCCGTCGAGAACATGCCGCCGGTCAGGTCGACGACCACCCGCTCGAGCGTCTGGCCCTGGCTCTTGTGGATGGTGATCGCCCACGCCAGCTTGAACGGCAACTGCGTGAACGTTCCGACGACCTCGCGCCGCAGCGCACCGCCGTCGACCACCGGACGCGTCGCCTCCCAGGTGAGCGGCGTGACGTCTGCGCACGATCCGTCGGCGAACTCCACCTCGACGACCACGCCGTACCGGTCGTAGCCCACCCCGACGACGCGCCCGATCGACCCGTTGACCCACCGGTCGCCCTGGTCGTTGTTGAGCATCATCACCTGTGCGCCGACCTTGAACCGCAGCTCGTCCTCGATCGGCTTGTCGAACAGCGACAGGTCGCCGGACTCGCGGGCACGGTGCAGCATCTCGTCGCCGGGCAGCCGCTCGAGCTGCTGGCGGTTGCGCGCCGTGACCAGCCGATTGGTCGGCGCCAGCGTCAACCAGAACTCGTCGTCGGGCGGCACGAAGTCCTTGTCGGCGCGGGCATTGAGCTGCGCCTGCGCATGCCCCAGCAGGATGCCTTCACGAATCTCGTTGAGGATGGCGGTCATTCGATCGTCACCGAGTTGGCGGAACACCGTCGTCAACGAGATCGTCGGAAAGTCGTCGCGGGAGAACGTGCGGGCCGAGAAGAAGTACGGCGTGTCATAGACCGACGAGAAGTAGCCCGCCTCGCCGTCGCCGACCACCGGCGGCAACTGGTACAGATCGCCGACGAGGACGATCTGCACTCCGCCGAACGGTGCGCCGGGTTCCGGGCCGTACCGCTGCAGCGCGGTGGCCACCATGTCGAAGACGTCGGCTCGGATCATGGACGCCTCGTCGATGATCAGCGTCTGCAGCGACGCCAGCGTCCTGGCGAACCGGCCCGGCCGGTACTCGCCGCCGGTGACGTCGGCCAGCGTGGTCGTGGTGCGGAACCCGAACAGCCGGTGGACGGTGTAGCCGTCGACGTTGAGCGCCGCGATGCCGGTCGGCGCGACCACCACCACGCTGCGGTCCGTCTGTGCCATGAAGTGCCGGATGAGCGTGGATTTACCGGTGCCGGCCTTGCCCGTCAGGAACAGATGCCGGCCACCCGCCAGCAGCGCCAACGCCTCCCGGAACTCGTCGGTGAGGACCAGGCCCTGCGTCATGGTCTCGACAAGCGTTGCGCCACAGCGCCGTAGCGTTCGAACCGCTCAGGGTCGGACAGCGCGTTGTAGAACACGAGCCGCGTGGCGGTGTCGCCGTACGCGGCGGTGAGCGCGTCGGCCAAGCCGTCCCAGGTCGACTCCGTCGCGAACGTGGCGATGTGCTCGTCGGAAATCTGCGCGGCCATGCCCGCGTAGTCGCCGGCCTTCTGCTTCTCCCGGATCCGGGCTGTCGTGCCCTCGAAGCCGGCCTCGTCCCAGATGAACGCATAGTTCGGCGTGCTGCCGTAGAAGCTCATGCTCGCCCGCACCAGCTCGCGTTCGCGGTGACGTTCCTCGTCGGTGTCGCCGACGATCGTCATCACCGGCACGATCAGCGCGATGTCCTCCGGTGAGCGGCCCGACTTCGCCGCTCCCTCAGCGCGATTCGGCAGCACGTGCCGGGCGATGTAACCCGGTTCGCCGAGCGGATGCACATGGATGCCGTCGGCCACCTCACCGGCCATCCGCAGCATCCACGGATTCACCGCGGCGATGTCGACCTTGGGGTCCGGCGCGTCGATCGGCCCGGCGCTCCACTGGGGGGTGATGAAGTCGAGACTGTAGAAGTCGCCGCGGTGGTCGAGCTTGCCGGTCCGGAACGCCCGGAAGCACGCCTTCACCGCCAGCACGTAGTCCCGCAGCCGCGGGCCCGGATGCTCGAACTCCGTGCCGTAGCGGCGCACCACGTGCGTGCGGACCTGCGTGCCGAGCCCGAGCCGGAACCTGCCGTCCGTCGCCTCCTGCAGTTCCCACGCCGTCGCGGCGGTCACGAAGGGACTGCGCGGGAACGCGACCGCCACCCCGGTCGACAACTCCAGACCCGGCGCCGCCTGCGCCGCCACCGCGGCGTTGAGGTAGGCGGTTCTCCCGGTCTCGGTGAACAGCAGACCGTCGAAACCGGCCGTCTGCGTGCGCCGGGCGAGATCGCCGATCGACTGCAGTGGCTGCGGGGTCGTCATCGCGTCGACGTGCACGTTTCGCACCCTACGCGGTGCTTGCCGAATGTGAATCCATTGCGATTTTCCGGCCGAATTCTCGCAGTGGTTTCACACTCGGCGACGGGGCCGTGCGTCACACCCCGGCGGGCACCTTCGCGCCGGCCCGCATCTCGCGGCGCAGCTCTCCGAACTCCGAGATGGTCCGCGTCGCGACCGTCGCCACCGGGCGGGCGTTGCGGCCCGTCGCCTCCGTCTTGCTCACCATCACGACGCTGTCGATGTACGGCTGGATCGTCGTCGCGTTCTGCACCGTCGCCACGATCACCAATTGGAATCCGAACTTGCGGAACGCCTGCAGCGCCTGCTGCGCGAACTGCGGATCCGATTTGGAGAACGCTTCGTCGAGCATCAACTGCGCGAAAACCGGCCGGTTGTCGGTGCTCTCGGGGTTCGCGAGGTTGAAGCTCAACGCCCCCGCCAGGCAGAACGCCATGAGCTTCTCCTGCTCACCGCCGGAGTTGTCGCCCGCGTTCGAATGCGTACGGATCAGCTCCTCGGTACTGATGTCCCACTCCGCGCAGTCGAACGTGAACCGGTTACGGACGTCCAGAGCATCGCGCGTCCACGCCTTGTCCTCCGGCGCCGGAGACGCCAGCCGGTTGCGCAGCCGCAGGATGTCGGCGTACTGGTCGAGGATCGCCTGCTTGTCGCCCAGGCCGACCTCGGCGATGCGCCGGGAGATCGCCCGCACGATCTCGGTCAGCTCCGACACCGCGGTCAGCTGCCGCGGCGTGGCCCGCAGCGTCAACCGGGTGCCGCGGTTGAACTCCACCGCCCCGAGCCCGGTATTGACCCGCTCGATCTGCTCGGCGATGCGCCGCGCCTCCTGCTCGGCTACCCGGTGCAGGGTCAGGATCGCGTCGGGCGCCTGCTCGGTCACCAGCCGCATCATCCGCTCGTAGGCCTCGGGCAGCTCACGCTCGTCGATGTGCCGGCACAGCGCCACGTAGTCGTGCACGCGCTCGTCGAAGTTGGTGCTGTCGTTGGGGATCGCGTCGGGGAACGCGGTGTCGAACGTGTTGAGGATCCGGGCGAGTTCGTCGTAGGAGCGGCGCCGGCTCTCCCGCAGCTGCTCGCGCTCCTTCTTGATCGCCGCGAACAGCGCATCGCGGTGTGGTTCCGGGTTCAGCAGCTCCAGCGTCACCGGGACCTGCCCGGCGTAACGGTGCAGCAGCTCGGTCAACGGCTCCGACACGAAGGCGGGCTGCAACCGTTCGGACAGTTCCAGAAGCTGCGTGCGCCGGGAGTCGAGATCGTCGCGGCGGGTCTGGATCGCTCCGCGGCGCGTCATCAACACCTGGATCTGCGACCAGCATTCGTCGGCGCGCGCGTTGAGCGCCTCGATGTCGGGGTGGTCGGCGAGCAGCAGCTCGTACTGTTCGCGCAAGCGGTCGGCGTGCCCGTCGGCGGTCTCGACATCGATGTGGCTCCACTGCGGGAACTGCTCGCAGATCGCCTTGCACGCGGCCGCCCGGTCGCGCCACTGCTGCCGCTGCGCGGCGATCTCATCGGCGGCGCGCCGGGCCTTCTGGTAGGACTCCTCGGCGGCGGCGAGATCGACGGTGAGCGCGTTGATCTTCGCCGACACGTCGCCCTGGTACAGATACTCCGACTGCTTGAGCGGGCGGCGGTCGTCCTTGATCGCCAACCGGTCGGAGTCCTTGTAGAGCCCCGTGTCGGTGACCGCGCGGCGGAACCGCGCGAACACGTCGGGGGTGTCGACGCAGATGTGGTCACCGGCCCCGGTGACGACGTCGACGGCCTCGGCCGCGCACGGATGGCTCGGGTCGACGGCGAACAGCTTGCCCGCCAACGTGTTCGGCTCGGGGTCGACCGGTTCGGCCCCGTAGAGCTTCGCCCGCACGTGGTGCAGCGCCAGCCGCCCGCGCATGTTCGTCGCGTTGACGAACTGCAGGACCTTCGTCCAGTGCTGGTCGGGGACCAGCAGCCGCAGACCCGCCCCGCGCAGTACCTTCTCCACCGCGATCCGCCAGCGCGTCTGGTCCGGACGCAGATCCATCAGTTCGGCGACGTAGGGCAACTCCGCCGCCTCGACGCCGATCGCCGCGCAGATCTGGTCGCGCATCAGCAGCGCGAATTCCGGCAGCGCCGACCCGACGTGTTCGACGCGTTTGAGTTCTTTGGCCGCGTCGTCGCGGGCGATGCGCGCCGCCTTCTGGGCGTATTCGGCGTCGGTGGACGCCTCCCGGTTGCGCTCGACCTTGGCCAGCAGCTCGGTCGCCTCGGTGAGCAGTTCCTCGCGCAGGTTCCAGAACTCCTCGGCGGTGTCCGGCACGTCGAGCCCCTGAGCGGTCACCATGTCCTCGTAGGCGCTGCGCCGGCGCGACACCTGCTCGGCCTCGGTCTCGGCGGCGGTCACCTGCGACTGCAGCGGCCCGATGCTCGCGCTGTTGCCGCTGATCTGCGCGTTGAGTGAATCCGCCTCGGCCTTGGCGAGATTCAGGCTTCGGGTGACGTCCTCGTACTCGTTGTCGAGCTGGTCGATCGTGGTGTCGAGCTGCGCGATCTGCGCCGGACACTGCGCTAGCCGGACGTGGTCGGTGTACGCGCGCACCATCGGCAGGTCGACCAGGTCGATGATGCCCAGATCCGACGACTCCGAGGCGTAGCGGTGCTGGATCTTCTCGATGTCGCCGAGGATCTTGCGCTTGCGCTGCGCGACCGCGAGCAGTTCACGCGCCTCGACGAGCGGGTCGATCTGCTTGAGCGCCTCGGGCAGGCGCGCCAGGCTGTCGGGTTCGTCGAGCATGAACTCGCGGACGAACTGTTCGAGGCCGCCCACGCTCTTCAGCGACTTCGCCTTGCCGAGCAACTGCTGGGCGGCGTCTGAGGCGCGGATGCCGATGGTCGCGTACAGCTGCGCCAGGTACTGCGATTCGACCTTGGTGCTGAACCGCCAGCCGTGACTCTTGAACACGCCGGTGTCGAAACGCCCCGCCGCCCAGCGGTTGCAGACGTCCTCGATGTCGAGGTCCCCGTCGCCGATCACGAACCGGCTCGAGGAGTCCGACCGCGACTCCCCGGTCAGCCACTTGAGCACCAGGCCGGTCACGGTGCGCCCCGAGTCGCCGGCGTAGGTGACCGCGACCGCCGACCAGGCGGTGCCGTCCCCGCGCAGGTACATCACCCGGCTGGTGCCGCCGTCGCTGCGCTGGCCCCACGCGCCGCGTACGTACTTGTCGACGGTGCGGCGGCCCGCGCTCGACCCGGCTGCTGTGTTGTCGCCCGAGGCATTGAAGTTGCGTCGGTTGAACGGCAGGAAGCCGAGCGAGATCGCGTCCAGCAGCGAGGATTTGCCGCTGCCGGAGGCGCCGGCGATCAGCGCTCCGCCGGGGCTGAACGGGATCGAGTGGTAACCGTCGAAGACACCCCAGTTGATGACCTGCAGCCGGGACAGGTGGAACTGTTCAGTCAACGGCCACTTCCTCCTGGTCCTCCGGCGCGGGGCCGCCGCCCAGCAGCTGTTCGAACTGCTGCTGCAGTTCGGTGATCACGCTCGCCGTCATCACGGCGGTGATCACCGCGCTGATGGTGTAGCTGTCCTCGTCGTCGCGGCTGCGGCGCAGGATCTCCAGCCCGGCGAGGCGGGCGATCGCGCCGTCGATGCGCGCGGTGAACGTCACCGCGTCGCGGTCGGTGTCGTTGAGCACGCCGGAGAACAGGCCGTGGATCTCCTCGCGGCTGATCAGCACGCTCTGCCCGCCGGCGGCGCGCATCATCTGCGCGAGGTGCAACGCCAGGATCGAATCGTAGGTGCCCAGCGGTTCGCGGCGCAGAAGCTTGGCGCCCCTTGCAGATTCGTATCGGGCCTGTTCGACGAACGCGACGTCGGTGCCGTCGACGATGCGCAGGATCAGGTCAAGTTCGGAGAGCCGCACGCTGAGCTGCTTGCGGTACTCGAGCACCCAGCTGTAGAGATCGCTGTCGGACTCGGCGCTGATGTAGCGGCGGGTGAGCAGGTTCTGCAGCGCCCAGCACGCCCGGTCGGGCAGTTCGGAGACGTCGCCGTCGAACCGCGGCCTGTGCTGGTGCGGGGGCCGGGCGTTCTGGTCGACCTGGGGGAGTTGTGAGAAGTCGATGTCCGGCTCGGTGGTCACTGCGAAACTCCGGCGAGGGTGGTGATCGGTTCGGTGAACATCAATGCGGGGACGGCTATTTCGCGGTCACGGCCGTCGAGGGACCGGAACCGCACGGTGGTCGACGCCGGCGGGCCGTCGAAGGGCTGCTTCAACGCCCACGACCACAGGACGATCACGTGGCCGAGGTACGCGTTGTCCAGCATCGCCACCGCGTCGGGCAGGGACACGGGCAGCGCCTCGTTCAGCATGTCCGACATCGCGGGCGCGTCGACCTGCGTGGTGAGCGCGGCGAAGCTGGCCAGATCCACCTCGCCCCCAGCGGGTTTGGCGGGTTTGGGTGCGGACAGGTCGCCGATCTTGAAGGTCAGCGCGCCGACGGAGCTGATTGCGTGGCGGGCCAGCGGCACGTCGATGCCGAGCCGCGAGTCGGCCAACGACGTCTTGAGCAGGGCCCGCGCGGCGCCGATCGCCTCGTTGAGCTGACGGGCCACCCCGCGGCTCTGCTCGAGCGTCCCGAACGCGGTGAACCGCTTGACCCGCTGTGCGCAGCGCTGCTGGATGCGTTCGACCTCGTCGATCTGGTGGCCCACCAGTTCGAAGAACCCGGCCATCACCTTGCGCAGCGCCGGATCCAGGGCGGGCAACGCCTCGGCGACCGCCGCGACGTCGGCCTCGAACTCCGCGCGCTGGTCGGGGTCGTTGATCATCCGCAGGAACGCGCGGTGGCTGTCGCGGCCCTGCGAATCCCACGCGGCCTGGTAGTCGGCGTACATCTGGCGCTGCCGGTCGCGGTACTCGGCATTGCTGTCGATCGGCTCGTCCAGCGCCGCGGTCGCCTGTTCGATCATCGACCCGTACTGGCCGATGTCGGTGATGAGCCGTTCCATCTGCAGCGCGATCGCGCGGGCCTCGTCGTAGGCGTCGGTGACATCGGGCTCGGGGCGCCGGCCGGTGTCGAGCTCGTCGAGCTCGGCCTGCAGCGCGGCGATCTCGGCTTCGATGCTCTTGCGGATGCGCGCGGGGTCGTTGCCGACGCGGATCGCGACCTGCTTGAGGCGCGAGGCGATGCCGTTGATCGACCCGCCGGTGGCGATGGTGTCCTGGCGGCGCATTCCGCGCAGGAAGTCCAGCGCGCGGCGGGCGTCCTGGGTGAGGTAGCAGATGTTCTGGTCGCTGCGTTCGTCGACGATGCGGTGCAGCCAGCCCTGGCTGGCCCACGACTTGATCAGCGCCAGGCCGGACTGGCCATCGGGGTCGAGGTCGTGCAGGTCACGCTCCAGGCGCACCACCAGTTCGGTCTCGGGGACGACACCGTCGCTGAGATGGCGCTCCATGAGCGTCGCGTAGAGCCCGAGGTTGTGGGTGGCCAGCAACCGAATCGCCCGGGATCCGTGCAGGTCGCGGTTGAATTCGAGCAGCTCAGCCGCCGACAGCCCCCTGTTGTCGTCCACCTGCATTTCTCGATCTGTCCCCGTCCGTCTGCCTCGCCCGTGGCCGGACGACCCAACATAGGCCACGGCGGGGACATCGGCGGTGCGGGGGCTAGAGGTCCACGCGCCCGCTACCCCAGATCGGCGAGTTGCGGCACGACCGGCGCGATGCCTTCGATCCACGACGACGGCGATCCGCCCGGCGGCATGACGATCGCGGTCTGCACGCCGACCTTCGCGTATTCGGCCATGGCGCGCACGAATTCGTCCTTGGTGTCCGGGGTGGGGCCGTCGTGGGCGAGGATCGTGACGCGGATGTCGTCGACGTCGCCGCCGACGTCGTCGCAGTGCCGCCGCAGCACGTCGAGTTTGTGCGCCACCTCGTCCGGCGAGCCGAACAGGTTGCACGCGTCGCCGTACTGCGCCACCAGTCGCAGGGTCTTACGTTCACCGCTACCGCCGATCATCACCTTCGGCTTGTTGATCGGCTGCGGATTGCACAGCGTCTCGGCCAGCTGGTAGTGCTTGCCCTCGAACGGCCCGTTGTTTGCGGGATCCCACATCTGCGCACAGATCCGCAGCGTCTCCTCCAGACGCTCGAAGCGCTCGGAGACAGGCGGATACGGCACGCCGAGCCCGTGGTGTTCACGTTCGAACCAGGCGGCGCCGATTCCCAGCCACGCCCGTCCGCCGGAGAGCACGTCGACCGTCGTCACCGTCTTGGCGAGCAGCCCGGGATGCCGGTATGTCACGCCCGTGACCAGCAGGCCGAGCTCGATGGTGGAGGTGTGGGCGGCCATGAAGCCGAGCGACGTGTAGCCCTCGAGCATGTTCGCCTCGGCGGGCAGGCCGGTCGGTTCGATCTGAAAGAAGTGGTCCATGAACGACAGCCAGGTCGCACCGGACGTTTCCGCCGCCTGGCCGACGCGGGCGAGTTCACCGGCGATGGCCGTCGTTCCGCCGTCGATGTCGAAGATGGGTACGTGGTATCCGAGTTCCATGTCTCCGGACAACCGGTGTGACCGGCGTCCCATTCCCACCTTCGCCGGCGAATGTGAGGTCAATCCGCCAGGATCGCGTTCATCCGTCTGGCGATGCGGCTGGTCAACTGCTCGTCGATGTCCATGTGCAGCACCACCGGATCCGCCTCGACGATGCCTCCGTTCGCGTAGCGCAACAACTGGGGCATCTCGCCGACCCGCTCGACGAACTCGTCGACGAACGTGCGATACGCCTGCAGCGGGATGTCCGCCACCCGTGCGCAGTCGCGCAGCACGTCGGCGTACTCACCGGAGACCGAGACGCTGCGACAGCGCTCCGAGATGTCGAGCAACCGGTCGTGGTAATCCATCAGCCGGTTGGCGGTGTGCACGACACCGTCGGCGTCGGCGGTCTGCTCGTCATGGCCGAACACGTCGGTGAAGGCCGGCGCCCGCATGAAGCTCTCCAGTTGGTCGACGAGGACGACCAACTCGTCGAGCAGCCCGCTGAAGTAGTGCACCACCCGCGTGCCGGTGTACAGACGCTCTCCCGTGGCGGAGGTGAAACCCAGTGCGCTGTCGCGTAATCGCGCCTGCAGCGGCGCGCGCCGCTGCACGAGAACGGACGCGAAAGCCGCCCACTGCCAGCACGGCGGCTTGTCCCGCAGGAGGACGGCCAAATCTTCCTTGGTGTACGCGACGGCGGCCACCGCCGGAAGATCAGGTGGTGCGCCGCCGGTGTCCTCGAGTCTCGGTGCCGGGGAGATCGCGTCCATCGCCTCGGCGCCGCCGGGGCCGAAGACACCTCTCCTGTCGCCGCGCAAGGTCCACCGGTGTTGTTGCTCGGCGCGTCGCGCCAGTTCGGCGTCCCGTTCAGCCGCCTCGAGGCGACGCTTCTCGACTCCCCGCACGATCGCGCGCGCGGCGAAGAACGCGCCCACCAACGCCGCCGCGCCGGCGAACCACAAGAAGTACTCGACGATCAGGCCGAGGACGACCAGCAGCACGAACACCGCCGCGAAGCCGGCACCGTGGTCGTTCTGACGCCTCGCCCCCATGGCCCGAGGCTAGAAGAGGGCACCGACAACGGGCTACAGGCGACCAACTTCGCGCAGTCCCGCGACGGTGTCGGCGATCGTCTCGGCGACCTCGCGCTGGGTGATGCCGAGGTCGCGCTCCGCGGGGGAGTCGTCGGACGTCGGCATCTGCGTGTAGTACTGCATCGCCGCTGAGTTGATCGGCGTCTCGAACGGCAGTTGGTCGCCGATCACGTCGAAGATCCGGCCCACGGTGCGCAGCGCGACGTCGGGGATCGGGATCGGCGCCAGGTCGCGGGCGGCGGCGTCGCCGATCACCGAGGCCAGTTCACCGACCGGCACCCGCCGGCCGCCCAGCATGTAGCGGCGCGGTCCGCGGCCCTTCTCCAGCAGCGCCACGTGCAGCGCGGCCAGATCGCGGACGTCGATGACGATCCACCCCGCCCCGCGTCCGGGCACCGAGCGCATCTTGATCGACGCCTCGACACCTTCGGCGGCCTCGCCGAACTGGTCGCCGGCGGGCGGGCCGAGCACCATGCCCGGGTAGGTGATGTTCACCGGCGCCCCGGCATCCTGCAGGCCCCGGGCGTACGCCTCGACGACGGCCTTCGACTTCCCGTAGCCGTCGGATCCGCCGGTGACGGGCAGGTCGGCGTTCAGCACGTCGAGGCCCGGACGGAACAGCGCGGTGAAGCTCGAGACGTGGATGATCGGGTCCAGCTTGGCCTTGGCCGCGCCGCCGAGGACGTACCGAGCGCCCTCGAGATTGGTGCGCAGCATCTCGTCGGCCATCGCCGGGTCGGTGGAAACCGTTGCCGCACAGTGGATCACCGCATCGCAACCGTCGAGCGCCGCGGCGGTCGACTCGGGATCGGAGATGTCGCCGACGACGTAATCGCCGATGTCGGCACCGATCTTCTGCGCGCTGGTGGTCAGGCGTTCGGGTTTGCGGACCAGGAAGCGGACCTGATGGCCGGCGTCTTGAACGGCCTTGGCGGTCCAGGCGCCGACGAAACCGGTGCCCCCTGTGACCAGAACTTTCATCGAACCCCCGGTTGCGGCGTTGCGGAAGGATGGCACCGGACAGTACCCCTCGTAGTGTCCGGTGAAACCCTGGGGCGCGTCAGCTCTGGTTGACGAGCGGGCTGATGACGTCGCGGGCGAACTGCGCGGCGTTCACCTGCGGGTTGCCGTCGGGATAGCTGACCGTCGCGAGCACGTTCGCGCCCGCGTCGACGAAGTTGCCGTCGGCACGGTCCTGATGGGTCGACGAGGTGACGAGAATGATGCCCGAGGTGCCCGCCTCCCTGGCGAGCGGCACCGAGAAGCGGGCGTTCTGAACGGTGCTGTTCGCCTTGTCCTCCACGATGATTCGGTGGGCGGGGAAGCCCAGGATGGTCAGCATGCGCCGCATCGCGGCGGCCTCGGTGATGCCGTTGCGGGGGTTGCCGCCGGTGACGATGATCGGCGACTGTGGAAAGAACTGGGCGACCGTCAGGCCGGTGATGACGCGGCGGCGCAGGATCGGTCGCATGGTGCCGTCGGGTTCCAGGCCGTAGCCCAGGATGACGATGGCCGGCTTCGAGAAGTCCTTGACCGCGACGGCAGGTTGCGCATGGGCGACCGGCGGGGAGACGTCGGCGACGACGGCGGCCGCTGCGAGCGCCACGGCTGCCGCGGCGGTTCTCCAGGATCTCCGCATACGCCTCTCCGACTCCTGCGACCACCGGGGTTGATGGTGCTGACGGTGTGATCGTGATCTCTGTCGCAGGTGTTACGGACGAGGTTCGGGCTGGGGGGAGTGCCTCAGCCGCGCTCGACGACGTTGTCCCCGAAGCTGTCGATCTGGGGGTCGCCGGTCTGGAACGTCACCCGGTTCTCGAAACCCGACGCGCTGATGCGGTCCGCGCTCTCCACGACCACCTCGTTGCTCACTCCGGACACCGTCACGCTCACGCAGTGCCCGGTGATCGTCACCGTGTTCGACACCCCGCTCACGCTGATCAGGCTGTCGTTACAGGCAACTCGCTTGTCGCCCTCGACACCCGACACGCTGAACTGCCCGCCCGGTGGCGCCTGCGCGATCGCCTCGCCGCCACCGGACGGCCCGCCGGGCAGGATCACGATCGGCAACTCCCCGGTGGCCGGCGCCTCCGGCGTCTCGTCGAGCGCCCCGCCACCGCCGGCGATCGTCGGCCGGCCCGCCGTGACCGCCCCGTCGCCCGGCCCGGCCTTCGCGAAGTAGATCGCCACGCCCGCGCCGAAGACCAGCAGCAGCAGCACCACGACCACCAGCACGATCACGCCCGTATGCGAGGTCGTCTTCGAATACGGTTGCGGCGCAGCCTGATACGGCGTGTCGTAGACCGGCTGTGGATACGCCCCGGCGACGGTGTAGGGCTGGGTGCCCAGCTCGGACGTCTGTGCCCGGTCGGCCAACGGGCGCTCGAGGTCACGGATGCGGGCCTCGGGGTCGTCCTGCGGGTTCATGCGCAGATGCTCCCACACGCATCGCCCCTGCTCAATGGCTGATCAGCGGGTCTGCGAGCGCACCTGCTGCACCACCGCCGTCGCCCCGACGAACACCACGCCGAGCACGGTGATCAGCCCCCACAGGCCCGACTCGAGGAACTCGCCGTCCAGCGCCCGCGACACCGACGACGCGATCAACTGGCGTTAGTCGTGCCCGCTCCGAGCCCGCATGACAACGTGCGTTGCCGGATCCGGTTGTGATTGCGATCACGATCAGTTTAAATTGTGTCCGCCACCACAACGAAAGGCCGAACCATGGATGCGGTAAACGACGGTTCGTTGACTCCGGCCCAGCCCGCGGTAACCCGTCGAGCCAAGCCGGCCGACCGCCACACCGTTCAGTCCGTCCTGTTGACCGCGGTGTTCATCCTCGGGCTCATCGGCGTCATCGGCGCCCTGACCCTCGGACAGTCCACGGCGGCGATCATCATCGCGCTGATCTCCAGCGCGGTCATCCTCGGCACCGTCTGCTGAGCGCGCCCGTCCGAAGGCCGCCGGATGCTGCGTAGCATCGGGCGATGGGCACCCGGCACCTCCACATCGACAAGCATTCGCCGTCGGCGTACAAATCGCTGATCGGCGTCTCGACCGCCGTCACCGCGCTGGCCAAGGAGACCGGCCTGCCGCGCAGCCTCGTCGAACTGGTCAACGTACGGGTATCCCAACTCAACGGCTGCGCCTCGTGTCTCGAGGTGCACCACCGCCGCGCCGACGACGCCGGCGTGAGCGCCAAACAACTCGCGACGGTGTCGGTCTGGCGGGACACCGAACTGTTCGACGAGCGCGAACAGGCCGCGCTGCGCCTGGCGGAGATCACCACCACGCTGCCCGACCACGACGCCGCCGAACGCGAATACGCCTTGGCCCGCGAGGTTCTCGACGACGACGAACTCTCCGCGGTCATCTGGGTGGCGACGACCATCAACGCGTTCAACCGCGTCTCGATCCTGAGCGGTCACACCGTTCGATGATGCGCAAGTCAAGATCGCACTGAGTTTTTCTCTGTGCGCCTCGGCAACATGTACCTGGGGATCGCCGAGGGCGCGCACCGCGTCTACGCGGTCACCGGTTCCAGTTCCGCCCGCAGTGACGTGGGGCTGGATCTGTTCTGGCGCAACGTCCGAACGCATTCACTGCACGACCCCGTCGACTACAAGAGGCTCGAGGTCGGCGCGCACTACCTGACCGGCGACGTGCAGCCGATCGCGCTCTACACCTGAGACACCCACCGCGAGCGTGCGCAGACTGCTGCACTCCTCGCGGCGTGTCGTGTGCAGACACGCACCCTCGCGGGGGGTGGTAGGGACCCTAGATCTGGCCGTGGCGGGGCGGGTGCGTGCCCGCGAGCGTGTAGCGGCCGATGTGCTGCAGCTTCCACCGCACCGGGTCGTGCAGCGTGTGCGTGCGCGCGTCGCGCCAGTAGCGGGACAGGTTGCCCGAGACCGAAGCGCTTCGCGTACCGCCCAATTCGAACAGCCCGGTCGACGCCTCCAGCGACGCGCGCACCGCGGCCACCTTCACGACGGCCACGGCCACCGACGCCGCGGCCGCCGACTCGTCGGTCAGGTGCTCGGTCGCGACATCCACCGCGCGGGCGGCGTCGGCGAGCAGGGCCTGCGCCCCGCGGACTGTCACCGTCAACTCGGCGGCGGCCTGGATCAGCGTCGGATCGTCGACCGCCGTCGCGACGTTCGCCTCGAAGTGCGGGCGCGCGCGTTCCGCCTGGCGTACCCCGGCGGCCAGCGCACCCGTCGCGATGCCGACATCGATCGCGCTGTGCAGCAACTGTGCTCGCGCGCCATAGGTCGTCGGCTCGGAGAAGATCGGGGAGAACGGCACGACGTGTTCGTCGGGCACCGCGACGTCGGTCAGCGTCACGGTGCCCGACGCCGTCGTCCGCTGGCCCATCCCCTCCCAGTCGTCGACGATCGAGACGCCGGCCGCATCGCGCGGGACGAACGCGACCGCCTTGGGCGTCGACGCCGTCGGCACCGACCCGTCGTCCAGCGACGCCCGCACGACCACCCAGTCCGCGAACAGCGCACCCGTCGAGTAGAACTTGCGTCCCGTCAGCAGGTGGTCACCCGACGGGTTCCGGGTCAGCGTGGTCGTGTCGACGTCGATCGGATGCGGCCCGCGTTCGGACTGTGCGTTCACCAGCAGTGCGCCGTCGAGCACCTGCCGGTAGAAGTAGGCCTGCTGGGCGGCGGTGCCCTGCAACCGCAGTGCTTCGAGGAACACGAAATGCGAGTGCGGGATCTGCGCCAGCGACGGGTCGGCGTGGGCGATCAGCCGGAACACCTCGGCCAGCACGGTCGCGGGCGCGTCGATGCCGCCGTGCTCGACCGGCACCGAGATCGCCAGCAGCCCCGACTCTTTCAGTGCGCGGACCTGCTCGTGCGGGAGTTGCCGCTCGGCGTCGCGAGCGGAGGCCTCGGCGTCGAACTCCGCGGACAGCTTCGCCGCGACGTCGAGTGCGTCGTCGGCGGTGGCGATCACCGTCATCGCGTCGCGCCGATGAACGGGATGTGCGCCGGTGACGCCGACGTGGCCTGGCCCTTGAACAGCCCGCGCTCGCGCAGGATCGGCACGACGCCCTCGCCGAACCAGAACAACTCCTCGAGGTGCGGATAGCCGGAGAAGATGAACTCGTCGATACCGATCTCGGCGTATTCGGCGATCCGGTCGGCCACCTCGGCGTGGCTGCCGACCAGCGCCGTGCCGGCGCCGCCGCGCACCAGGCCCACACCGGCCCACAGGTTCGGGGCGACCTCGAGGGTGCGGGCGTCGTTCCAGCTGCCGTTGCGCCGGTTCTCCTCGTGCAGGGCGAGCATCCGCTTCTGGCCCTCGGACTGGCTGCGGTGCAACCCTTCCTGCGCCTTGCGGACGGTGTCCTCGTCGAGTGCGGCGACCAGTCTGTCGGCCTGCTGCCACGCCTCGTCGGCGGTGTCGCGGGAGATGGTGTGCAGGCGGATGCCGAAGCGGACCTGGCGACCCTCCGCTTCGGCCAGCCGGCGGATCCAGTCGATCTTCTCGGCCACCGCCGCCGGCGGTTCGCCCCACGTCAAGTAGACGTCGGCGTGTCTGGCGGCGACCGGCCCCGCGGCGGCCGAGCTGCCGCCGAAGTACAACGGCGGCACCGGGTTCGGCAGCGTCGGGATCGCCGCGTTCTCGACCTGGATGTGCTCGCCGTCGAGCGACACCGTCTCACCCGCCCACAGGCGGCGCACCACCTCGAGAAACTCGTCGCAGCGCTGGTAGCGGCCGTCCTTGTCGAGGTGGTCGCCGAACGCGCGCTGCTCGTGCGCCTCGCCGCCGACGACGACGTTGAGCAGTATGCGGCCCGGCGCGTGCCGGGCGAACGTCGCGGCCATCTGCGCCGACAGCGTCGGGCTGACCAGGCCGGGGCGGAACGCGACGAGGAAGGCCAGCGACGTGGTCTCGCGGGCCAGCAGCGCCGCGGTGATGAACGCGTCCTCGCACCACGCGCCCGTCGGGATCAGCGCGCCGGTGAAGCCGAACGACTCCGCCGCCCGCACGATCGACCCGAGGTAGTCGATCGACGCGTCGCGGTCACCGTGGGCCGCGCCCGCGGGCATGCCGTGACCGCCGCCGACGATCAGCCTGCTGTCGCCGTAGGTGGGCAGGAACCAGTGCAAGTGGATGGTCATGTCAGCGGCCTCCCGCTGGTGAGGACGGCACGGTCGAGGGCCGGTCGATGATCGTGGACGCCGGCCCGCCGACACGGTAGCGCGCGCCGCGATGCTCCTCGGGCAGCCGGTCGCCGCGGCCGAGCAGCTTGTGGCGCAGCGTACCCGGCGCGTAAGACGACTGGTAGGCGCCGCGGGCGGTCAGCACCGGCACGACGTGGTCGACGAAGTCCGCGAACGACCCGGGCGTGACGGCGTAGGCGAGGTTGAAGCCGTCGACGTCGGTCTCGTCCACCCACTCCTGGATCGTATCGGCTACGGAGACACCGGAACCGACGATGCGCGGGCCCATGCCGCCGATCTTGCCCCATTCGGCGATGTCGCGGACGGCCCACTCGCGGCCGTCGGGGTCGGCGGACTGGAACGCCGAGACCGCCGACAGGATCGCGTTGGAATCGACGTTGCCGACGGGTTCGTCGAGCCCGAAGCGGGCCAGGTCGACGCCCATCCACCCGGACATGAACGTCAACGCGCCCTCCGCGTCGCCGTAGGACAGGTACTCGGCGTGCTTGGCGTGGGCCTCCTCGTCGGTCGCGGCGGTGATCACCGTCGACAGGTTGAAGATCTTCACCGCGTACGGATCGCGGCCGGCGATCTCGAGTTCACGACGGATCGTGGTCACCGTCTCGCGCAGCAGCGCCTTGGTGGGAGCGGCGGTGAAGATGGCCTCCGCGTTCTCGGCGGCGAACCGCACCCCGCGCGGGCTGGAGCCGGCCTGGTAGATGACCGGGGTGCGCTGCGGTGACGGCTCGGACAGGTGAATGCCCGGGACGGTGAAATGCGTTCCCTCATGGCCGATGTGGTGGATCTTGGCCGGATCGGTGAAGATGCCGCGCTGGGCGTCGCGGACGACGGCGTCGTCCTCCCAGGAGCCCTCCCACAGCTTGTAGAGGACCTCGAGGTATTCGTCGGCGTGGTCGTAGCGGGCGTCGTGGGCGGGTTGGTCGGTCTGGCCCATGTTGCGCGCGGCGGCGGGCAGATAGCCGGTGACGACGTTCCAGCCGATGCGGCCGTTCGTCAGGTGGTCGAGCGTCGAGAGCCGCCGGGCGAACGGATAGGGGTGTTCGAAGCCGGTGCCGGTGGTGATCCCGAAGCCGAGGTCGTCGGTGACGTACGCCATCGCGGACACCAGCAGCAGCGGATCGTTGACCGGCACCTGCGCGGCCTGCCGGATCGCGGCCTCGTCACTGGCGCCGTACACGTCGTAGGTGCCCAGCACGTCGGCGATGAACAGCCCGTCGAAACGGCCGCGTTCGAGCAGCTGGGCCAGTTCGGTCCAGTAGTGCAGGTCCTTGTACCGCCAGGACTGGTCCTCGGGGTGCTTCCACAGCCCGGGGGACTGATGGGCGACGCAGTTCATGTCGAAGGCGTTGAAGCGGATCACACGAGTCACCGCGAAATCGTTGCCGATGGCGCCGGGCCGGTCACGGGTTCGACTCAGCGCGATTCTGGGGCGATGCCTGCGCCGTTCGGCGGGGAGGGGTCAGATCATCTCCCGGCGGGTGAGCCACCGCATGACCTGCCAGCCGATGAACACCGGCAGCCAGCACGTCAGCACCCGGTAGAGCAGCACCGCCGGGACCGCCACCGCCGCGGCCACCCCGAACGCCGCGAGCCCGCCGATCAGCGCCGCCTCCACCGCGCCGACACCGCCCGGGGTGGGCGCCGCCGAGGCCAGCGTGCCGCCGACCATCGTCACCACGGTCACCGTCACGAACGACGTGTCCCCGCCGAACGCCTCGATGCTGGCCCACAGCGCGAACGCGGCGCCCAATGTCGTTGCCGCACAACCGAGCACGATCAGCGCCAGCCGCTGCGGTTCGGCGGCCAGGTCGCGGAAGTCCTGAAGCACCTCGAGCAGCCTGGGCCGGACGGTCGTGAGCACCCACTGCCGCAGGCTCGGCACCACGAGGAACACCCCGACCAGGCCCAGCACCACCCCGCCGATCAGATAGATCAGCGTGGTGGACGGGACGAACTTCGACAGGTCGGCCGACGCGCCCGCCACGAAGCTGAACACGATCAGCAGCGTGATGTGCGTGACCACCTGCACCGACTGCTGCAGCGCCACCGCGGTGGTGGCCCGCACCGCGCCCAGTCCGCCCTTCTGCAGGAACCGCGTGCTCAGCGCGAGCCCGCCCACTCCGGCCGGGGTGGTGGTCGCGGCGAAGGTGTTCGCCACCTGCATCAGCGCCAGATGCCGGAAGGTCACCAGCCCGTCGGCGCACGCCCACAGCGCGGCCGCGGCGCCGAGGTACTTGAGCGCCGACACGGCCAGCCCGAGCAGCGCCCACCACATGTTGACGTTGCGCAGCTCGTTGGAGAACGTCGGGACGGCGGTGAGGAACGGGTAGGCGACGTACACCAGTGCGCCGATCAGCACCAGCTGGATGATCTGGTTGCGGGTGAACCGGGTGATGCTCTCGGTGCTGATGCTGTCGGTTCCGGTCTGCCGCATCACCTCTTCGCGGGTGGCCGCGGCGACGGCCCGCGCATCGGGGAGCAGCTTCCAGAACCTTCCGCCCACCGCGTGTTTGGTGAGACGGCGCGACGCGACCAGGACGGCCTCCGCGCCGAGCACCTCGATCGCCGCGGCGACAGCCCGCTCCGCGCCGTGCAGTTCGGCGGTGGTCAGCAGCAGCTGAGCGACATCGGTCTGCAGCTGCGTGTCCGTCGCACCGTACTCGGCGTATCCGAAGCCGCCGAACAGCACCGTACCGTCGTCGACGGTGATCTCGGCCGCCCGCAGGTCCCCGTGGGAGATCGTGCGCGCGTGCAGATCGCGCAACGCCTCCCACACCTTCTCCGGCGGGGTGCCGACGTCGAGCGGCACCCCGTGGACGGCGTCGTGCGCGTAGAGCGCCCAGCTGCGCGCCAGCGTCCCCGCCGCCACCGACGACGTGTTGGCCAGGCCCGCCTCGCCGATCGCGATCGCCATCAGCGCCCGGTGTTCGACGGCGCGCCGCAAGGAGGCCTGCAGCGGCGCCGTCTCCGACGACCGCAGCCGCAGCTTGCGCCAGACCTGCCGGACGGCGCCGCCACTTCGCTGGTTCGGCCCGTACATGTGCACGGTCGCGTGACCCTGGCCCGCGGTGTCGGCGGTCATCACCAGCGGGCCGCGGCCTGCCGGCCGCACCACCGTCAGCGCGGTCACCTCGAATCCGCGCCGCGCCAGCGCCCGCACCGCGTCGGCCAGCGGCACCTCCAGGGCGGGTGTGCCCACCACCAGCACCACCAGCGCCCCGACGAAGAAGCCCACCGACAGCCCCAGCAGCGAGCGGGCCGGGACGACGGCGCTGACCACCAGATGGATCGGCACGAACGCCAGCAGCAGCGCCCACCACCAGCGCCGCCACCGTGCGGGCACCCACGGCCCCGAGACCGTCAGCACCGCGGCGAGCATCGCGATCCACCGCGGATCGTCGAGGATCTGCGAGAGCAGCGTGTCGAGCCGCTCGGACAGGTCGAAATGCCATGTCGGCGCCGCGATCCCGTTACCCGTGATCGACAACGACAGCGTCGCGATCAACCCGGCCGCGGCGAACGCGCCGAGCAACCGCCACTGCCGCACGATGATCAGACCGACCAGGATCACGAACGGCAGCGCCAGGATCGCGACGCCGTAGGCGAGGTAGACCAGGTTGGACTGCGTCGGCGTGAGCACCCCGACGATCTCGGAGATCGACTGTTCGAGCGCGCTCCACTCGTAGCGGGTGATGAACGAACTGGTGATCACGACGGCCAACAGCACCGTCGCCAACGCCAGGCGCAGGATGTCGTTGGTGCGTCGAGTCAGCGGCAGCAGCAAGCTGCCCGTTACGGCGATCTCCCGCCCGTCGACTCGCATGCTCAAACCGCGGCGCCGACCCCCAGGCGCCCGAGCGCCCGGCGGACGAGGCCGACGCGGGCCCGTCCCGCCGGTGGGCGCCGGACGGCGTACGGCCACGGCTCATTGCGCTCCGGAACCGATTCGGCCCTGACGAGTTTGAGTTGCCGGCGCAGGTGTGCGCGCAGTTCGTGCAAGCCCGGGTCGAACCAGCGGTTGACCGCCTCGGTCGGGTCGTCGGTGAGGTCGTAGAGTTCCCACTGGTCGTCGAGCGGGCTCGCGCGGTACGCCTCGCCACCCAGACCGTTGGCGGCGAGGTGGCGCACACCCGGTTCGGTCCAGGTTGCCGGATCGTCGAAACTGCGCACCAGCTTCCACAGGTGGCCGTCGACCCGGGTGACGAGCCCCTCGAAGTTCGACGCCACGTGCGCGGGTACCCGGATCCGCAGCGGGCCCGGCGGATTGACGGTGCGCTTGAGCTTGCGGGCCAGACCCGATGCGCCGCTGTCGCCTTCGAGCATGTTGTCGCGGGTCATCAGGTACACCGCGCGGTCCTCGTCGGGCGCGCCGCCGTCGACCACCGGCATCAGGTTCCGGCCCGGAAGGGGATGGACCTCGGAGAACGATTCTGCGAGGGCGGCGGCAGTGGCGTCGACGTCGATACCGGCGGCGCCCAGCAGCGTCGGAACGAGGTCGACGTGCGAGGTGGGTGCGGTCACCGTGCGCGCCCCGGTGGCACGGGAACCCGTCCGGGCGATGACGAACGGGACGCGGGTCGCCTCGTCGTAGAGGTTGAACCACTTCTGGTGCAGGCCGCCGTGCGCGCCGAGCAGGTCGCCGTGGTCGGCGGTGCGGACCAGCACGGCATCGCGTGAACCCTCGACGACGGCGCGGCGCACCCGGTCCAGCGGACCGTCCACCTCGGCGTGCAGGCGGTAGTAAAGGTCGCGATATCGCTGGGCGTTGCGCCGATAGGTGCGCTCCATCACCGCCGCGGGGCCGTAGCCGGAGTAGTACGCCTCGCGGAAGGCGATCTGCGCGGCCGGTTTGGTCGACAGGTCCTCGTCGGCGGTGGGCGCCGCGGGCACATGCGGAGGGTCCAGCGGTGAGGGTTTCACCGGGCTGCGCCGCACCCACTGCGGGAACAACACGATGTCGTGCGGGTTGACGAAGCTGGCCACCAGCAGGAACGGCCGAAGGGCATCCGCGTCACCGGCGCGGCGTCGGGCGTAACGGTCCTGCAGCCACGCCACCACGCGGGCGGCGATCAGCGGGTCGCGGCGAAACCCGCTGTTGGACAACGCCGCTCCGTGCGGTTCGGGGCCGACCCACCCGGAGAACCCGTACGGGGCCAACGGATCCGCGTCGAGATAGCGCCGCACCGCATCCGGGTCGACCACACCGTCGTCGTCGTTGGTGTCCAGTGGCAGCCCGGTCGCCGGGTCGGTGACGTCGGCGTGGGAGATGTGCCACTTGCCGTCGTAGTGGGTGTCGTAACCGGCGGCGCGGAACCAGTTGCCCAGCGTCGGCACCTCACCCGGGCGCAGCCAGCGCATGCGGGAGTCCTCGTACGTCTTGCCGATGCCGTCGGTCTGGGTGACGCCGTGCAGATCGGGGAACTGCCCGGTGAAGATCGTCGGGCGGCTGGGCACGCAGGCCAGCGATCCGGTGTAGTGCCTGCCGAAGCTGACGCCGTGCTCGTCGAACCATCCGCGGCCGGGCAGCGCCCGGTCGCGCCAGGCCAACACCTCGGGCGCCTCGTAGGGCGGGACCGCGCGTTCCTCGTCGGTCATGAGGATGACGATGTCGGGCTTGATTTCAGACACGGGTGGACTCCGATCGCGTTGCCAGGGCGACGAGCATGGTGTCGGACGACATCTTCGCCAGCACCAGACACACCAGCCGTGCGGCCAGTCCCCGGATCCGGCCGGGTCCGAGGTCCACGGTGGTGGTCAGCGTGACGGCCGTCGCGGAGCCGTCGGGTCGCAGCGTCCAGCGGTTGTTGAAGCGTCGCAGCCGGCGGGGCAACCCGACGATGTCGTAGGCCAGCGTGGTCGGGGCGTCGAAGTCGGTGATGGTCTCGACCAGCGTGAGACGGCCCATCTGCACGCGGCGCGCGGTGCCGATCGGCCCGTCGGGATCGGTGCGCAGCAGGCACGAATGGTCGACACCGGACAGCCAGTCCCCGATCGCCCCGAAATCGGCGAGCGCCGCCCACACCGTCTGCGGGTCGGCGCGCACGATCCGGCGACGACTGATCTGGGCCACCACAGGGCCACCCTACGGTGCGGGATGCGCGATGGTCAGCAGTAACGGGCGAGTCGGACGCTATCGGCCCGCGGCGCTCAACCGGTCGGCCAGTCCCGACGCCCGCACCACGCGCCGTTCGATCGCGGCCCGCACCGCCGCCTCCGAACCGACCACCCGCACCTTCGTCTTCGCGCGGGTGACCGCGGTGTAGAACAGCTCCCGGGTCAGCAACCGCGACTCCTCGTCGGGGAGCAGCACGGTCACCTCCTGTGCCTGGCTGCCCTGGCTCTTGTGGATCGTCATGGCGTGCACGGTCTCGACGTCGGCGAGCCGGCTGGTCGAGAACTCCACCGGCCCGGCGCCCGCGCCCACCACGGCCGCCAGCCCGTGGTCGCGCACGACGGTCACACCGGTGTCGCCGTTGTAGAGCTGCAGTCCGTAGTCGTTCGCGGTGACCAGCAGCGGCCGCCCGGCATACCAGTCCGACCAGATCGGCTCGCCGGTCGCATCGGTGAGCCAGCGTTCGACCTGCCGGTTCCAGTACCGCACGCCGTACGGCCCGCGCCGGTGCGCGCACAGCAGCCGGTGCTCGTCGAGCGTGGCCAACGCGGTCCGCGCGTCGCCGAGGACCGCCGCCTCGCGCAGCCGCAACGCATGCGGCACAAGCACTCTGCGCAACTGCTCACCGGGGTTGTCGGTGTCGACCCACTCGATGTCCGAGCCGCCGTCGCGCAGCAGCGCGATCACGTCGTCGGTGTGGCCCTCCCGGATCGCCGACGCGAGCGCCCCGATCGGCGCGCCGAAGCGGTGGGAGGTGACGAGCCGGGCGATCCGCACGTCGTCGCGCGCACCCAACCCGTCGACCAGGTCGGCCAACACGGCGCCGGCCTCCACCGAGGCCAGCTGGTCGGCGTCCCCCACGAGTAGCAACCGGCTGTCGGGCCGAACGGCCTCCAGCAGCCGGGCCATCAACGTCAGAGACACCATCGACGTCTCGTCGACGACGATCACGTCGTGCGGCAACCGGTTCTCCCGGTGGTGGCGGAACCGCGACGCGTTGTCCCTGCGCCGCTGCAACAGCCGGTGCAGCGTCGAGGCCGTCAGCTCGGGCAGCCGGTCACGGTCGACGGCGTCGAGTTCGGCGATCTGCAGGTGCACGGCCTCGAGCAGACGCGCCGCGGCCTTGCCCGTCGGGGCGGCCAGCGCGATGCGCAGCGGCGGACGGTTCTGCAACGACGCCTGCTCGGCGAGCAGCGCCAGCAGCCGCGCCACGGTCGTCGTCTTGCCGGTGCCGGGGCCGCCCGTCAGCACGGTGAGCGATTGCGACAGCGCGATTTCCGCGGCGACGCGTTGCTCGGGGAAGTCCGCGGCGGGGAACAGGCGGTCCAGGCCCGGCACATCCCCGGGCGGCGACGATTCCAGCAGCGCGAGCACGTCGTCGCACACCTGCTGTTCTTCGCGCCAGTAGCGATCGAGGTAGAGCAGGTCGGCATGCAGCCGCAGCACGGGCGGCGCGCCGGTCAGCGGGCTCGCCCGCACCGCCGCCAGCCACACCTCCGGATCGGGCCACGGCAGCTCCGGCATACCGACCTGGGCGGCCACCGACCTCAGGTCGACGCACACCGATCCGTTCCGCAGCGCACGCACCGCGAACGCGACGGCGAGCGCCACGGATTCGTCGGCGTCCCCGGCCAATTCGGTGAGCCGCCGGGCGACGTGCACGTCGGCGGGTTCGAAGACCTCGGCGTCGGTGAAAGCGGGGGCGAACGCGGTCATGAGCCGCCGGGAGCGCGCAGCCGCACCATGCGGGTGGTCGAGCTCTCGTCGAGTTCGACGAGGTCCTGGCGTGAACGCAGGAAGTCGCTGAACGACTTGAAGCCCAGCGACTTCTCGGAAAACGACGGGTCCATCCGCTTCATCTGCGCCTTGACCGCGGAGTTGTGCAGCCAGTCGGCGTCGTCCTTCTCCAGGCCGATCTGCAGGGCGCGGGCGAGCAGACCCGTGGCGGCGATCTGCGGGTCGGGCTCGTCGGAGTCCGAGTCGGTCTTGCGGCGCCGCGTGCGCTTCTTCGGTGCGTCGCCGGCCTCGGCGGGCGGCGGGTCGGGCTGGGGCACCGGGACGCCGGGCAGCGCGTCGTAGGTGACGAACTCGTCGCACGCCGCCGCCAGCGACCGGCTCGACGCGCCCGCCACTCCGATGCCGACCACATACCGGCCGAGCCGTTTGCAGCGCTGCGCCAGCGCGATGTAGTCCGAATCGCCGCCGACGATGACGACGTGGGTCAGGTCGGGGAGCCGGAACATGTCCTCGACCGCGTCGACGGCCAGGCGGATGTCGGCGCCGTTCTTGCCGTAGGCGGCGGCCGGGAACAGTTGCACCAGGTCGACGGCGCGGGCCACGAGTTGGCCGCGGTAGTTCGCGTTGACGTCCGAGGACCAGTCCGCGTACGCGCGGGTGAGCACCAGGGTGCCGAACGACGACGCGAAGTCGATCACCGCGCCGATGTCGACGGTTGCCCGGGTGAGCTTCTCGGCGAAGTCGTCGGCGGCCTTGGTCTTGTCTCGCTGGAACGAATTGCGCCCGTTGACCTGGTCGTACCGCGAGATGACGATGTTGTCGAAGTCGAGGTAGACCGCGACGCGTGTGGCTCCCGGTTCCGTCACCCGTTCAGTGTCGCGTATCGGGCTTCCGTAGTCAGGAGGCCTGCGGCAGTGTCACGTGCGGATCGCAGACCTCGAGCACCCGGCGCACCGTCGGGTTGCTCACCAGCGTCCACGGGACCTCGGCGCGGACGCAACGTTGACCGATCGTGCACAGCACCGAGAACCCCGCGGTGGACAGGAAGTCGACACCCGTCATGTCGAGGGTCAGCCGGCGCGAGTTCGCGCCCCGGCGCAGCACGTACTCCTCCAGCTCAGGGGCGTTCGACGCGTCGATGGACCCGGCGACGGTGATGCGCACGTCGTATGCGTCGAGCCATTCGGTGGAAAAGGTCAGATGATCGATGGAAGGCATAAGGATCAAGCTCCGGAACCGCGCCGATACGGCGCAAGGGAAGATGTGGGGGGCGTCTGCGAGGCTGGCTCCATGAGCCTTTTAGTGCGACATGCCCGCGGCTGATTGATCAACCTCGACAGACTTTACGCCGGTGGCCCCCCATCGGCGCAAGCCCGCGCGCGAGACGTCATACTTTCGCGCCCGCGTCGAGCAGGTTCGACAGCGCGACGATCAACTCCGCGGGCGGTTGCCAGGTGAACACCCCCGCCGGCTGCCCGTCCGCCATCGGTGTCGACGCTCCGCACATGCCCCGCACGAACAGGTACTGCACCCCGCCGAGATGTTCAGCCGGGTCGTAACCCGGCTGCCGCCAACGCAGAAAACGATGCAGCACAACGCAATACAGCAGAGCCTGCAGCGGATAGTCCGAGTGCAGCATCGCCTCGGCCATCCGGTGACGGCTGTAATCGGCTGCGGTGAGCGGGGATTCGGGTTCACCGAGCCAGTTCGTCTTGTAGTCGACCACCACATGGCGGCCGCCCACCCGCAGCACCGCGTCGATCGACCCCGTCAGATACCCCTTCAGTGACTGACCGCCGAGCGCCCGATCGGTGAGCCGGTCGGCATACGACGCAAGCACGTCGTCGGCGGGCAGATGCGCGGCGAGCAGGCGGCCGACGTCGGCGAGCGTGATGACCGGCGCGTCGGCGCGCGCGTCGCCGCCGGCCAGCGGGAACTCAAAATCCAGTTCGCGCAGACGGTCTCGGAGACCGATCTTCCGCAACGTCACCTCCGGTGCGAGCGGACCGAGCGGGGTGTCGTGCATCGGCAGCAGCGCGTCGGCCAGCACCTCGGGTGCGACGTCGACCGGCCACCACACCGCCTGCTCGCGGATCGTGCGTTCGAGTTCGGCGCGGAAGTCGGTGGCGAACGGGTCGGCGTGCTCGAGCACCGCGTGCACCAGTGACCCGAACTTCGCCCCCGTCGGCAACTCGGCCATCGGCGACGGCACCGCCGCCACCTCGTCGTCCTGCTCGGACACCGGCACGTCGACGATCTCGTCGTCGAGTTCGGCCACCTCGGGTTCACTGGTCACCCCGCCGCCTCGGGAGTCCTCCGCGGCCCGCAGCAGACCCGAGTACGACGTGCGCCGCCACGCGGTGTCGATGCCGCGGTGGAAGTGCCGGACCGCCAGCCCCGTCGGGTGCTCACCGGGGTGGGGTGCGGCGGGTTCGGCGATCTCGGAGTCCTCGAGCACCGGCCCGCCGAGGTCCGCCCACGCGCGCAGCGCGGTCCTCGCGTCCGCGTCGTCGAGTCTGGGCGGGTCGCAGCGGTCGGGCACCACCGCCTCCCCGGGCCGGCGGCCCCGCAGCAGCCGGGACAGCCCGCCGTTGGGTTCGTCCCACGACGGTGCCCACCACGCCACCACCTGAGACTGCGCGCGCGTCAGCGCGACGTAGGTGAGGCGCACGTCGTCGCCGGCCGCCTCGATCCGGCCGAGGCGTTCGGCCTGGGCGTGGTCCGGGCTGTCGTCGGCGCCGATGTGCAGGCAACGGGTGCGGCCGTCGTGGAACAGCACGCAGTCGCGGGTCTGGATGTTGCGGTTGAACGCGAACGGCAGGTACACCACCGGATACTGCAGGCCCTTGCTGACCCACACCGTCATGATCTGCACGGCCGCGGCGTCGTTGTCGAGCCTGCGGTTGCGTTCGGTGGCGCCGCTGCGGTCCTCGCGCTGGGTGCGCAGCCAGTCCCGCAGCGCGGGCAGGCTGAAGTGTTCGCGATGGGCGACCTCGTGCAGCACCTGCGTCAGGTGCGAAAGGTCGGTCATGTGCCGGGCGCCGTCGCGCCACGACAGCACCCGCCTGCCCATGCCGGTCATGTTGGCCGCTTCGAAGATGGCGGCGACACCGCGCTCGCGGGCGTGATCGGCCCACTCCCGCAGCCGGTCGGCGATCTCGTCGGTCAGCGTGTCGCCCCGTGCGGCGAGCTCCTCGGCGGTGCGGCCGAAGAACATCGTGGTGGCCGCCGCCCGCACGAGCCCGGAGCGGTGCGGCTGGTCGAACGCCTCGAGCAGGCACAGCCAGTCGTCCCCCGCCGGGGAGTTGAACACGTCGGAGTCCCCGGTGTAGACCGCGGGGATACCTGCCGCCGAGAGCGCGTCGAAACAGGCGCGGGCGTCCTTGTGCGTCTCGACGATGACCGCGACGTCCTTGGCCTCGATCCGCTTGTCGCAGAACGTCGCTCCGCTGGCGAGCAGCCGGCCGACGTCGGCGGCGAGGTCCCGGCTTATGTGCGGCCGCAGCCTGTCCATCGGGATGACGCGGTCCGAACGGGTGCCGAAGGTGTCGCGCGAGACGATGCGCAGGCGGAAGGGGTCGTTGTGCGGGGCGCCTTCGAGCCGGTGCCCCGGGTGTCTGGCCTCGACGGGCCGCACGACGATGTCGGAGTGGCCGAGTTCGGCGTCGCGCAGCACGACCTGCAGCCGGTCGACCAGGTCGCCGTCGCTGCGCCAGTTGGTGCCGAGCGTCTGCCGGTGCCCGGCCGTGCTGGCGGCGTGCAGGTAGGTGACGATGTCGCCGCCGCGGAACGCGTAGATCGCCTGTTTGGGGTCGCCGATCAGGATCAGCGTCGAGCGGCCGGTGAAGGCCCGGTCGATCACCTGCCACTGCACCGGATCGGTGTCCTGGAATTCGTCGACCATGACGATCGACCAGCGGCGGTGCATGCGGGCGCGCGCGGGTGAGTCCTGATCGGTCAGCGCGTTGGCCAGTCGGGACAGCAGATCGTCGTAGTGCAGGATGCCCAGCCGGCGTTTGCGTCTCTCGAGTTCGGAGCACACCGCCCTGGCGAACTCGACGCGCACCGCGGCCTCCGTGCCGATGGGCGGGTGCTGCGGCCGCAGTTCGGTGCCGGCGTTGCGGACGACTTCGCGGGCGAGCTCCAGCGCCTGCGCGCGGGTCAGCGCCGGATCGTCGCGCTGTTGGCCGAAGTGGGCGAGGTACAGATCGTCGACGATCTCGGCGGTGAGGTCGTCGAGACTCTCCACCAGTTGCACGCCGGTGTCCGTATCGCCCGCAACACCAAGCGATTTGAGGACGAGTTGGCAGAACTGATGTGTGGTCGCGATCGTGGCGGCGTCGAAACCGGCCAGCGCGTCCCTGAGCCTTTGTCTGCGGGCGTGGCGTTCCTGGTCGGAGCCCTTGATGAGGTGGGCGACCAGTTGGTTGTCGCCGACCGTCGATTCGTCATCGAACGCCACCAGCGCGTCGAGCATCTGGCAGCGGACCCGCTCGCGCAGTTCCTGGCTGGCCGCCCGGCCGAACGTCACCAGCAGCATCTGGTCGAGCGTCGCGACACCCTCGGCGATGTAGCGCGTCACCAGACCCGCGAGCGCGAATGTCTTACCGGTGCCGGCACTGGCCTCCAGCACGGTCGTGGTCCGCGGGGCGGGAAGCGGGCCGAGCAGATCGAAACCGTCCATCAGTCGGGGTCCCTCTCGGCGTCGAGCATCGGCACCCACAGGCGGGTCGCGTATCCGTCGAGGCCGGCGGCGATCAGGGTGCCGAGCCAGGCGTTCGGACCCCACACCCGCACGTTGGCGGGTTCGGCGTCCTCGCCGGGGTAGCGGTCCGACTTCCAGCGGAACCGCGCCGCCCGTTCCGCGTCCCCACGGCCGTGGCGCGCCTCGGCCCACGCGTACGAGGTCTTCGGCGGCAGCGGAATCGGCTCACGCCGCCCCGCGTCGTACATGCTCACCAGGTCCCGCAGCACACCCGTCGCGTCCTGCGGTGCGCCCAGCATCCGCTCCCGCGGCGCGGTACCCCGCTTCGCGCGGCCGATGCACACCGCCGCCCAGTCGGCGCCCGGGCGCGCAGCGGTCAACGCCGCCAACTGGATCCACGACCCCAGCAGGTGGCGGCCGTCGAGCTTGGAGTACGTGACGGTGACCGTCCGGTCGCCGTACACCCTGGCGACCGTGCCGGTGACGCGGCGACCACCGCCGAGGTGGAAGTCGACGTCGTAGGCCTGCGGCGGCTGCCCGCGGTGCCGGTGCGCGGCGACCGCGAGCGCGGCGGCCTGATCCCGCAACTCCTGCGCCTTGCGCCAGCCGAGCCGGCCCGGCGGCAGCGACCCGCGCCGCCACTCGGCCTGTTGTGCCTGTTCAGGATTGAGGCCGCGCAGCATGTCGTCGAGCATCCGTTCGCCGACTTGCCATTCGGCCAGCGCGTCGATCTCGACCGGCATCGCGTCCTCGACGGCGTCGACATCCCACGGCAGCGTGAAGTCCAACGCACGGAAGAACCCCTTGACCGGATCCCTGAAGAACCCGATCAGGTCGTCGAGCGCGACGTCGTCCTCCGGTGGCGCGGGCAGGGGATGGGTGAGCAGGCCGGGCCGCTCGGCGCGGTCGCCCGCCGCGACCGTCGCCGCGGTCAGCGCGGTCGAGTCGAACGTGAACGGTGTGCCGGGCACCCCGAGCGCGCCCGGTGTGACGTTGCGAACATCGAAGGGCTGCAACGGATGTTCGACGACGATCGTGTCGCGCACCGGGCTCTCGGTGGTGACGTCGAGCGCGTCGAGCAGTTCGACCAGCGGCACCGCCGGCGGCCTGCGCTGCCCGGAGTATTCGTTGGCGCCGGTGTAGGTGACGACGAGTTTCTCCGTCGCCGCGCCGATCGCGTCGAGCAGCAGTTGGCGGTCCTCGGAGCGGATGTCGCGCTCGCCGGTCATCGGGTCGCGGGCCAGCGCGTCGTCGCCGTCGACGACGCCGAGGCGCGGGAAGGCCCCGTCGTCGAGACCCACCAGGCACACCACCCGGTGCGGGACCGAACGCATCGGCACCATCGTGCACACCGTGAGCGTGCCGGTGCGGAAGTTCGCGCGGGTGGGCCGTCCGGCGAGGTGGCGGTCCAGCAGTGCCCTCACGTCCGGCAGGCGCAGCAGCGTGTCGCGCCGCGCGCCGGCCTGGGCCAGCACGTCGGCGAACTCACGTTCCAGCTGAGTGGTCTGCCAGGTGTCGTCGTCGGGGACCGTGGTCAGTTGATCGATGCCGGTGCGCAGGGCGTCGAGCCACTGGTGCAGAGGTCGTGTGCCGCTGAGTGATTCGACGCAGTGCTGCAGCCGGTCGACGTACTCGGCGAGGCGGCCGGCGAGTTCGACCCTGTCGCTGCCGACGTCGTCGAGGGGCAGGGTGGTGTCGAGCCAGGCGTGGGAGTCGTCGGACATCGCGACCCCGGCGAGCACCCGGTCGAGCCCGAAACGCCAGGTGTTCTGGACGAAGTCGACGCCGTAGGGATGGCGGTGTCCGCGGTCGAAGCCCCACCGGATGTTGGCCTCGCGCACCCAGTCGCCGATCGCGTCGAGGTCGTCGTCGCTGAAGCCGAACCTGGCCCGGACCGACGGCGCCTCGGCGAGGTTGAGCACTTCGGTGGCGGTGGCGCGACCGCCGGCCAGGGCGAGCAGTTGGGCGGCGACGCCGAGCAGCGGGTTGGTCTGCGTGAGTGCGCGGTCGGCGAGTTTGACGCGGAGCCGGTGGGCCGGATGCGCGCCGTGCACCACGTCGCCCAGCCCGAACCCGGCGACGATCAACGGCGCGTAGTGCTCGATGTCGGGGCACATGACGAGGATGTCGCGCGGTTCGAGTGTCGGGTCGTCGACGAGCAGGCCGAGCAGCACCTCACGCAGCACGTCGATCTGCCGGGCGGCGCCGTGGCAGCTGTGCACCTGCACCGAGCGGTCGTGGTCGGGCAGCCGGCGGCCGGCGGGGCGCATCGCGTTGGCGGCGATGTCGGACTGCAGCCAGCCGAGCAGGGAGTCGGGATGGTCGGCGTGGCCGAGATGGTCGTCGGTCCGCGGGTCGGCGGGCAGGCTGCGCTGCATTTCGCGCAGGTCGCGGCCGAGGGTGGCGAGCAGCGGGTGGCCGACCTCGCGGTGTGTGGTGTCGTCGCGACGGCGGATGGGGCCGCGGTGGGCCCGTAGCGAGGTCCACAGCGGGTCGCTGGGATGCGGCAGCCACAGGTGCAGGTCGTGGTGGGTGGCGAGCGCGCCGAGCAGTTCGACCTCGGTGAAGGGCAGTCGGGTGTGACCGAACAGCGACAGGCGCTCGGGGAGGCCGATGGGTGACTTACGCAGTCGCGCAACGATTTCGGCGTGCCGGACGTGTGGCGGGTCGGCGGGCACCCGGTCGGCGAGCGCGCGCCACAGATGCGGTTGCCAGTGCAGGTCGTCGTCGAGGTCCCCGGTGTCGCCGGCGAGCCAGTCGACGAGCAACTGCGGGCGTTGCCGGGCGTAGCAGGCGAACAGGCCGGCGAGGCGGCGGGCGACGGCGTAGCGCCGGCTCTGCCGGAGCTCTCTTTCCTCGCCGTGTTCGAAGTGGCCCAGGTGGGTGGCGAGCGTGGTGCACCACGGTTGGTCGAGGCTGTCGTCGATGACCTCGAGCAGCGGCCAGACCAGGGTGTCGGGCGCCCACGGATCGTCGTCGCGGGTGCCGGTGACCTCTGCGATCAACGAGTGAGGGCTGCGAAAGGTGATGCCCGCGCAGACGCCGTCGTCGCCGGAACCGCGGCCCAGGACGTGGGACAGGCGCTGGCTCAGCCACCGCTCGACCCCTTTGGCCGGGACGATGACGAGTTCTTCGGCGAAGGGGTCGGCCAGGGGAGTGGACAGCAGGGCGCCGAGTCCGTCGGCCAGCAGGTCGGTGCGCTCCGCCCGGTGCACATGGAATGGCATCAACCCAAACCATAGAGCGCGGGTCCGACTAATCGCGGGTAAGGCGGGCATCCCCCGCGTATGGCGACACGACTGACCGAACGATTCGACGAGGCGCTCTCCTACACATCGGCGTTGCACCGCACGCAGCAGCGCAAGGGCGGGGACGTGCCCTACGTGGGGCATCTGCTCTCGGTGGCGGGCCTGGTGATCGAGGCGGGCGGCACCGAGACCGAGGCGATCGCCGGGCTGCTGCACGACGCGGCCGAGGATCAGGGCGGGGAACAGACGCTCGACGAGATCCGGACGAGGTTCGGGGCGGAGGTCGCCGACATCGTCGAGGAGTGCAGCGACACGATGGTCACGCCGAAGCCGCCGTGGCGGCAGCGCAAGGAGGACTACATCGCCGATCTGGGCAAGGCGTCGGACAGCGCAGTGCTGGTGTCACTGGCCGACAAACTCGACAACGCGCGGGCGATCCTGCGGGATCTGCGCCGGCTCGGGCCGCCGCTGTGGGAGCGGTTCAGCACCGCCGATCCGCAGGACCATCTCTGGTACTACAGGTCGCTGCTCGACGTGTACCGCCGGCGCAGCGAGAGCTGGCTGGTCGACGAGTTGGCGCGGGTGGTTCAGGACCTCGGGGAGGAGATCGGCCCCCCGGTCGCCGCGACGGTCTGAGGTCCGGTCAGCGCCGACGGGCGGCACAACAGCCCGACGCCCACCACCGACACCGCCGCGACCCCGAACGCCGCGAACACGTTCACCGCGTCGGCCGCCCCGCCCAGCACCGCCGCCGCAATCGGCCGCGATCCCAGGAACCCGACCAGCCACAGCGCCATGATGCGGCCGCGCAGCTCCTCCGGCGCCCGCTCCTGCACAACGGTGCTCAGCCCGGTCATCGCCCAGCCGAAGCCGAGACCCGCCAGCGCGAACCCCGCCACCGCCACCGGCGTGACCGTCCCGACCGCCAGCACCGCGCATCCGGCACACAGCAGCCACAGCCCGACCGACGACACCCACCCGGCCGCGATGCGCCCGCGCAGCAACGCCAGCACCGCCATGCCCAGGGCCGCTCCGATGCCGAACACCGCCGACAGCGCGCCGACCAGGCGGGTGTCCCCGCCGAGCGCATCGGCCATCGACGGCGTCAGCGTGATCGACGGGTCGGCCGCGAAACCGACCGTCGTCACCGCCAGCAGCGCCAGGAACAGCGGCTTGTCGTGCCAGACGTACTTCAGCGCCGCGCGGACCCGGTAGTCCGCGCCCTCCCGGCGCACCGGGGGAGCGGGGAACCGGACCACCAGCAGGAACATCGCGAAGATCAGGTGCAGACCCGCGCTGACCGCGAATCCTTCGGCGTATCCGAGGTGCGCGGCCAGGTAGGCGCCGATCACCGGGCCGATCATCCGGCCGATGGTCATCGGAATGCTGTTGAGCGCCATGGCCGTCGACAGTTCGCCGCTGCGGATGAGGTTGGGCACGATCGACTGCATCGCCGGCCCGCCCACCACGAAGCCGATGCCGACGAGCAGGGTGCCGAGCAGCACCGCCGCGGCGGCCTGTTCCTCGGTGATCGCCAGCCACACCGCGATCGACCCCGAACCGACCAGGCACAGCAGACGGCCCAGCAGGATCTGGCGCGCCGGGTTGCCGGTGTCGGCCCACTTGCCGCTGGTCGGGCTGAAGATGAGCTGCGGCCCGAACTGCACGACGCCGACCAGACCGACCATCAGCGCCGAACCGGTCGCCTCGTACATGACGATCGCCGAGATGATGCCGTGCGTCCAGACGGCGACGATCGAGAACATCTTGCCCCAGAACAGGGCGCCGAACACCGGGTCGAACATCAACCCGAGCGCGCCGCGGGCCTGCGGCGGTGCGGTGGCCTGTGCGGTCATGCCCGCACCCCGCGTTCGAAGTCCACGACGAGCCGGTCGAGCAGTCCGACCAGCGCGTCGACGTCGGTGTCGGGCCAGCCGGACACCACGTCGGCGACGATCTCGCGGCGACGGTCGGTGACGGCGGCCAGCGCGGCGCGCCCGGCATCGGTCAGGACCAGCACGCAGCGGCGCTGATCGTCGGCGGCGAGGGTCTTCGTCAACAGCCCGGCGGCGACGACGGATCCGACGGTCCGGCTGGCCGTCGAATGTTCCACGGCCATGTACTCGGCGACATCGCCGATGGATGCCCCGCGGCCGCTCGTCTCACACTGCTCGACGGCGCGCAGGACCCGGAGCGTCGAGACCGTGGTCACCGGTTCGGTGTGGTCGAGCAGCTGCCGCCGCCACTCGGGCCGCTGCCGGATGACGTGGATCCGGGTGAGCAGCTCGTCGAGATGGTCGTAGCGGGAAGACGGCACGGTTATATGCATAGCACATACATGTATCCGGACACCACGTCCGAACAGCGCATAACCGGGCGACGGCGGTGGTACTCCCCGGGAGTGGCAACGTCGTCAGGGTTGATCGCCGTCGGCAGCGGACCGGCCGGGCTCAGCGCGGCCGCGGCGTTCCGCGAGCGGCATCCGCATCTGCGCGTGCAGATCCTCACCGCCGACCCCGCGATGCCCTATGCCAAGCCGCCGCTGAGCAAAGACTTCCTCTGCGGTCGCGACCAGCACGTGGACCTCCACACGCCCGACTGGTTCGACAAGCGGCGCCTCGAACTGATCCGCGGCATCACCGTCGACCACATCGACCTCGACGCCCGCGAGGTGATCACCCGCGGCGGGCGGCGCTACCCGTACTGGAGCCTGGTCCTCGCACCCGGCGCCGCGCCCGTCCCCCTCGAGGTGCCCGGCGCCGCGAACGCGCTGCAGCTGCGTTCGCTCGCGGACGCCGTCGCCGTCCGCATGACCGCGCTGCAGGCCCGCACCGCCGTGGTGATCGGCGGTGGGCTGATCGGGTGCGAGGCGGCGGCGTGTCTGGCGGCCAACGGGATCGCCACGACCATGGTGGCCGGCGAACCGGTGCCGCTGCAGCGCCGGTTCGGCCTCGACGCGGGTGAGCGTATCGCGAAGCTGTTGTCGGACAACGGCGTCCGGTTCACCGGCCCCTCGCGGGTGGTGGAGGTGCACGAGGACGGCGTGCTCCTCGACGACGGCGGCGCGCTCGACGGCGACCTCGTCGTCGCCGCAACCGGGGTGCGCCCGGACGCCCGGTTGGCCGAGGCGGCGGGGATCCGCACCCGGGACGGGCGGATCGTCGTCAACGAGCACATGCACACGTCGGCGCCCAACGTCTTCGCCGCGGGCGACGTCGCGCTGGCGTTCAACGTCACCGCGGGCAGGCCGATCCCGACCGAACACTGGCGCGATGCGGCCGACCAGGGGGAGATCGCCGGTGCTTCCGCCGCCGGATATCCCACCGACTGGGCCAAGGTGCCGGGGTTCCACTGCGCGATCGGCGCGGCCCGGCTCAAGTACCGCGGCTGGGGTGTTCCGTACGAGCACAGCCGGCTCGTCGACCACCGCGACGGCTTCACGGTCTGGTACGAGGCGGGCGGTGAGGTGGTCGGGGTGCTCAGCCTCAACGCCGACGACGACTACCGGCTGGCCGCCGATCTGGTGGGCACCCACTCGCCGCTCCAGGTGCGGTGAGCACGGGACATGAGCGCCGCCCGCGCTCGTGACCGGACGATCCGGAGGCTTCGCCACGGATGTGCGCGAATGTGCAACCAGCCGAGGCGTTGCACCAGTTCCTCGGTCTCGAGCCGCTGCACCTGTGAGTATCTCTCGAGCTGGTCGTCGGACTCGAAGCTGATTCCGACCTTCGCGAATTCCCAGCCCATGGCGATGCGCGCCGCCCAGTGTTTGTCCTCGAGCTGGATGCCCGTACTCGGTCTCGGCAGGCCGGCGTCGGTGAGGAACAGTCGAGTGATTGTCTCCTCCCGAGACCGGGCGCCGCCGTCCATCAGCCCGACGGCTTCCCGAGCCGCGGGGATCCCGCGCATGCCCGGGTAGCGGGCTGCCAGCGCCTGAACCTCCGCGGCCGTCACACCCGACGCGGCCGCCAGCGCGTCGAGCACGGCCACCGCCTCGACCCGGGGCAAACGGCGGCCGAGATCGAGAGCGGTGCGGGCCGGAGAGGTGAGGAGGAGTTCGGCTCCGTAGCGGCGGATCTCGTCCGGGGCGATGCGTTCGTCGTGGATCTCGACACCGTGTGCGGATCTGCGGTGCCTGCCGATCACCTCGATGTCATGGTTCTCGAGGGCCCACCGGACGCCGTGCCAATAGGCGGCGGCCCGGCCGGCGATCACGCCCTTCCGTCCTGTCCAGAGGAACGCGGCCACGGCTCTGGCGTGAGGTGTGGGGGGAGCGCCTCTGGGCAGGTAGATGTTCGGGTGGATCGCGGTGTAGTTCCACCGTAACGCGGCCCGCGTCAGCCGCCCTGCGGCGATCTCCTCGGAACCCACGATCGGGTACATGCCGCGATGATGACCGGCCTCACCGACAAGCCGGCGGTTCAGGGCGAGGGAGCCTTTCTCGATGCTGTGCCCGTTGTCGACGACAGGGCTGTGGTGGGGCGGCAGGGACGGGAATCGACGACCGTGGTGTCGACAACGGGCCCAGGGCGCGTGAAGCGATGCCGAACCTCAGAGCCAGTCGCGGCGCTTGAACATCACGTAGAGGATCGCGACCAGCAGCATGATCAGCACCGAACTGGTGATGAACCCCGCGACCGTCTCGATCCCCGGATAGGTGACGTTCTGGCCGTAGAAGCCGGTGATGGCCGTCGGCACCGCGATGATCGCCGCCCAGCCGGTCAGCTTCTTCATCACCATGTTGAGCCGGGCGTCCTGTAGCGACAGGTTCGTCTCGAAGACGGTCGTGATCATGTCGCGCAACGACTCGGTCCATTCCGACGCGCGCAGCACGTGGTCGTAGAGGTCGGCGTAGCGCGGGTCGAGCTCGGGCGAGGTTTTCGCGTCGAAGCGGCGGTGCTGGATCGAATTGACCACCTCACGCATCGGAAGCACCACCCGCCGCAGGTGCACGAGGTCCTTCCGTAGCTGAAACGTCCTGCGCTGCAGCCCACCTGGCAGCTTCGCGTCGGAGAACAGCGCGTCCTCGACCTCCTCGATGGCGTCGTCGAGGTACTGCACCGCCGTGAAATGGCTGTCGACCACCGTGTCGAGCAGGGCGTGCACCAGTGCGCCGATGCCGAACTCCTGCCCGCCGAGTTCGTCGAACCGCTCGGAGACCGCGTCGATGTCGAAGTCCGCCGACAACCGCACGGTGATCAGCCCCTGCGGCAGCACGAACCCGGAGATGCGGTGCACCGCCAGCGTGGAGTCGGTGTCGCTGTCCGGCTCGTGGGTGTCGACGCTGTAGACGGTGAAGAACGTGTGCGTCGGATAGACGGTGGCCTTGGTGCGTTCGGCTTCGGCGACCGCGTCCTCGACGGCCCACGCGTTGAGGCCGAGTTCGTGGGCGAGGTCCTTGAGGATGGCGTGGTCGGAGGCGTAGACATCCGCCCAGACGAGGGTGCCCGGTTCGGCGAGGTAGTCGGATATCCCGGCGAACTCGAACTCGTCCTGCGGTTCCCCGTTCCGCCACACGCGCCCACGGACGTCACTCACGGCGCCCATCTTGTCAGGAAGACGTCATGTGACGTGCATCACTTCGGGCGTAGCCTGGGGTATCCCTCGAAGAAAGAAGGATGCGATGAAGGGCGCGCATCACGATCCCATCGACCATTCGCGGACCTACCAGCCCCGCGCGGGCGAATCGTTCATCGACACTCTCTGGTTTCCCGGGCTGGTGTTGATCGCGCTCGGCGTCATCGGGCTGGCCGCCATCGTGGCCTCGGCCGCGTACGGAGAGACCAGCCTGGTGCTCCCGCTCGCGTTGGTCACCGGCGCCGTGGTCACCGCGGGTGGTGGCCTGATCGCACTCGAGCACCGCCGCGTGCTGCGCATCGAACGGCTCTGGCGCAGCCAGCATTCGGACGCCACGCACCGGCCCGCCGCCTAACCGGGGCGCCCGAGGAGTCCGTGCTCGAGGGCGTACAGGCTCGCCGCGACGCGGTTGGACACCCCGATCTTGGCGTACGTGCGCTCGACATGGTTGCGTGCGGTCTTCTCGCTGATGACGAGCCTCGCCGCGATCTCCCTGTTCGTCGCGCCCTGAGCCACCAGGCACAGCACCTCGGCTTCGCGCGCGGTCAGCGCACCGGATCGTGCCCTGGGCCGGACCGGTTGGCCCGCGGCGTGCAGCACCGCCTCGGCGGCGGCCGGATCCAGTCCGCCGTCGCGCACCCGCTGCTGCACCCGTCGCGCCGCGTCACCGGCCGCCATCTGCGCACGGTACGGCCGAGGCTCGCACGCCGCCTGAAACGCCACGGCCGCCGCCAGCACCCGATCGGGCACCGTGAGCTCCCGGGCACCGAGCCCCCGCGGGTACCCGGCGCCGTCGAGACGCTCGTGGTGGTTCGCCGCGACCGACGCCACCTGCCCGAGACCGGGCACCTGGCGCAGTATCCGCTCGGTCAGGTACGGATGCAATCGCACCCGTTCGAACTCAGCCGTGCTCAGCGCCGACGCCTTCGACCACACCTGGTTGGACACCCCGATGCGGCCGACGTCGTGGAGGTGGCCGGCCCGGCGCGTCGACGCCACCGCCTCGGCGTCGAGGCCCAGCACGCCGGCCGCGGACTCCGCCAGCGCGGCGACCGCACGCGAATGTCCGGCCGTGAAAGGACATTTGAGGTCGACGAAGTCGCCGAGCGCGATCAGCAGGGCATCGAGGCCGGGTGCGTCGAGCCGGGCGTGCCGGTCCGGCGCCTGTTGCAGCGCTGTCGCCCACACGGTCGTGGGCATCGCCAGCACCGCGTCGGGATCGGCGACGAACGCGTCGACGACCGCGGGGTCGAATTGGCCGCCGCGGCGGCTGCGGGCCATCGCCACCGCACCCTCCACGCCGTGGTCGCGGTGATGCACCTCCACCAGATCCGCGAACTGCGCCACCCGCATCTCGACGGGGATCGCGTCTCCGGCGGCGCCGCCGGGCAGTCCGCCGCCGTCGAAGCGTTCGAAGGTGTACCCGAGCACCCGCTGCACGTCGTCGTCCAGGCCGATCCGCTCGGCCAGCATCGACGCCGACGCGCAGTGGGAGTGGATGAGCCGCGAGATGTTGCCCCGCGCATCGGCATACAGCGCCGCCGCGGTCCGCAGCCGCTGCAGCAGCGGTTCGCCGTGGGCGATGTTGGCCAGCAGAAAGCGCTGATACGGCAGCCCGGACCAGTCGACGAGATACGACGCCCGGCGCACCGCGATGTCGTCGCCGAACCACCGCGCGTACTCGTGCGAGTCGGCGTGGCAGCCGATCCACATGATCAGCGTCGCGTAGTACACGCAATCACGTTGTGCCCGTGTGAGTCCCAGGCGGTCGGCGAGCCGGGTGGCGATCAGCGCCGAACGCAGCATGTGCTCGGCGGGCTGGCCGAGGCCGAGGTCGATGGCCACCGACAGGGCCGCGAGGACCTCCGCCCGTGTCGGGAGTCCCGCGGCCTGCACGCGACTGGTCACGAGCTGATTGTGCGCCGTCGTCATGGCCCGGTCATCAGGTCAGCGAAAGCCGGTCGGCGTCACGATGCCGGTGAGTGTCGAACGGGTCGAACAGGCCCTGCCCGACGACGCAGATGCCGCGCTGCGGCAGCCGGAAGTCGGCCAGCCGGGCCTGCTGTGGCAGTGCCCCGGTCGGTCCGAGATCCTCACCGCGCACCGTCGCGGTGGAGCCGGCGACCACCCACACACGCTTGGGGCCGATGCGGAAGTGCTGGCCGTTGGACGACGTGCCCGTCAGCCGGATGCTGCCCGCGCCGAGGACCGGGCCGACCGCGCGGCCGAGGATGCCGAGCGCGGCGCGGTTGGTCCACGTCCGGGCGGGCAGCCGGGTGCCGACGGCCGTGAGGGCCTTGGTCGCGGACGTGGCGGCGATGTCGACCCGCCACCGCAGGACGTCGGGGATCGAGATGTCCAGCGTCCAGGGTGTCGTCCACGTCGCGGTGATGTCGCAGACGACGGGGTCGACGGTGGTGGCGGAGCTGAAGTAGCGCGAACAGCTCTGTGCGCCGGGCGTGGTGGCGTAGAACGTCCACACGCCGTCGGGGGTGCGGTGCCACACCGACAGGTAGGCGGGGGAGAACGACGTCGCGGGGAAGTCGCGGTAGGCGAGGTAGTGGCCGCTGGTGAACGGCAGGCCCATCACGCCGAAGCCGACGACGCGCTCGTCGTCACCGTCGGGGAGGGGTTGGGTCGCGGTCGCCTGGGCGGCCGCCTGGGGAGTGGGTTGTGTGGTCATGCCACCGATGCTGCGGCGGGGGACCCCCGGCGGGCATGGGGCATTCGCCTCAACTACACGGCGATTTCGGCGTGCGCGGTCGCGCTGGGAGCAACCCAGCACGCCGAAATCACGAGAAACCCGCCAGCAGCGCGTGCACGCCGAGCCGCCACCGGCGCTCGACCGAACGGGCCGTCGTGCCGAGCCAGCAGCCGGCCTCCTGCACCGCCAGGCCTTTCGCCATGGCGAGCAGGACGTGCGCGATGTCCACCGCGTCGCCGGTCAGCGCGCCCTCGTCGAGGCACCGCTGGATGCGGTCGAGGAAGGTGTCGCGCACCGCCTCGCCTGCGGCCAGTTCCTCGGGGCCGGGGTCGAAGTCGGCGAACGGGCGGGAGAACATCACCTGCGCCAGCCTCGGCGAGTCCAGGCAGAAGCGACGGAACACCGGTACCAGCGCCTCGACGTCCGCGACCGGGTCGTCGGTCACCGGCGTCTGCGCAAGGTCGCGGCCCAACCGCCGGAACCCCTCGAAGAAGATCGCCCGAACCAGCCCGGCCTTGTCGTCGAACAACTCGTAGACCGCGGGCACCGACGTGCCCGCCCGCTCGGCGACCCGCCGTGTGGTGAGCCGGGCGACGCCCTCCTCGTCGAGCGTCGCGACGGCGACCTCCAGCAGCCGGTCCCGCAGTTCGGGGGTGCGCTGCTTGGCTCGGGGCATGGACGTCCTAGCCGCCGAACTCTGTTGCCAGCCCGTCGATTCCGGCACGGATCGCCTGCACAGCGTGGTCGCGGGCCTTGAGCTTGCTCGCGAGGTGCGCGCTCAGGTGCAGCGTCGAAGCCGCCTCGGCCGCCACCTCCTGCGCCCGCGTGAGCACGGCGTCCTGCTCCACCACCTCGTCGAGCCAGCCGGCGGCGATCGCCGCGTCCCCGGCGAACGTCGCGGCCATCGAGATGCCGCGGTGGAACGCCGCGGGTGTCAACCGCATGCGCATCAGTTCGATCGCGCTGATCGGCAGCACCATGCCGATCGCGACCTCGTTGGCCTGGCAGCGCGAGCGCGGTGAGCCGATCCGGACGTCGCCCGACAGCAGCAGGAACGAACCCATGGCGATGGCCGGTCCGGTCGCGGCCATGATCACCGGCTTCGGGAAGGTCAGGCAGCGCACAGCCAGTTCGAACCCGCCGGTGAGCATGCCGAGCGCGGCCTGCGCATCTCCGGAGGCGAACACCGCCAGGTCGAAGCCGCCGCTGAACAACTTCTGATTGCCCGCCAGCACAACGGCTTTCGAATCGTCTTTCTCTGCGCGGTCGAAGGCCTCGTTGAGGTTGGCCTGCATGGCCGGTGAGAGGACGTTGGCTTTGCCGTCGTCCATCGCGATGGTCGCGACGGATTCGGTCAGGTCGTAGGTCACGGTGCCGCTCATGTGGGCGACGTTACGTAACGCTGTTACGAAAACCAAGAGCCTGGCTAGATCCCGGCGTTATATGGCGATCTAGCCACTCGCCGGAACGGTCGCGAGTACGGCAGGCTCATCGCATGACGCAACCGTGGGATCTACCTGACAACGAAGTCTGTTCCGCCGCACTGCGATTGGTGCTCGACGTGTCGACGCCGTGCATCGCCAACCACACCGTCCGCAGTTACGTGTTCGCCCGCGAACTCGCCGCGGCCAAGGGTCTGCGTAGCGGCGCCGACTACGACGACGAGCTCGTCTACCTCACCTGCGTGCTGCACGACCTCGGCGTCACCGACCATGGCGACGGCGATCAGCGCTTCGAGGTCGACGGTGCCGACGCCGCGGTGCGCTTCCTGCGTGAGTACGGCGTCGACGGCGCCCGGGCCCGCACGGTGTGGGAGGGCATCGCGCTGCACACCAGCGTGGGCCTGGCGGACCGGTTCGGCGCCGAGCAGGCCGTGTCGTTCAACGGGATCTCGCTCGACATCAACGGCGTCGACCGGCAACTGCTGTCGCCCGGGTTCGTCGACCGGGTGAACGCGACGTGGCCGCGCCACGATCTCGGCTACACGATCGCCGACCTGATCGCCCGCGGTGCCGCGGCCAATCCGCGCAAGGCGCCGCCGTTCACGTTCCCCGCCCATGTGCACGAGCTGCTCAACGGCGGTTCGCTCACCTTCCTGGACATGGTGAAGAACTCCGGCTGGGGGGATCAGCCCGTCGACCGGTGACACGTTCGACGGCGCTAGTGCGCGGCGGCGGCCAGCTCACGCGGTGCGGCAGGTGCGACCGGCAATGGCGCGTGCGTGTGCACGAGCCGCTCGCCGCGGGCCAGCCATTCGGCGTCCGCCCATTCGAACCGGGCCGGGAGCCGTCGCCAGTACTGCGGGTGGGCGCGTAGGTACAGCTCGACGCCGGCGTGCACGCGGGCGTCCTCGGGCAGTTTGCGCATCGACAACGGATGGCTGCTGCCCGCGAGCGCGTCGAACTCCGTCGGCGTCGGCAGTCGGCACCCGCCGCGCAACCGCACTCCCGCACGCACCGCGCCGTCGAGCACCCAGTCCAGCGGGATGTCGGCCAGCGGCCAGCAGGCGCCCCGCGTGCCGGCCACGTCGCAGTGCGCGCCGCGGAACCAGACCTCCTCGACGGTGTCCGCCCCGATGCGCTCACCGAAGTGACCGCCGTCGATCGCCACGGCGTGCCGTCCGGCGGCGACGTGGGCGAGGTCGTCGTCCGCCGGGCGCGCGGTGCCGGGCACGGTCACCGCGTCGAACAGGCCGAGATAGCGGACGGGCACGGCCGCGTGGCGCCGGCCGCTCAGCTCGGCGGCCAGGCGGCTGATCCGTTGCCAGTCCGCGGCGTTGCGGCCGGCGCGCGGCAGCACGTAGGTGGCCAGCAGGTAGTCGAGCAGATGGTCGCGTCCGTCGTGCCAGACGCCGATGGTGCCGAGCAGCCGGGCCAGTTCGCGGGCGCACGAGGCGCCGCGGCCGACGCCGAGCAGGACGATCTCGTCGCCGGGAACCCAGGTGTCGACGAGGAAGCGGTACGCCTCGACGATGCTCGTCCGGGCGGCGTCGGCGGCGGTCTGTCGCCATTTGAGCGCGTTCATCCCGCGGGGTTGCGCACCGGCGCCGGGGTCATACCAGGTGCGCTGTCGCGGCGAACTCTCGACGAGTCCGAAGAGTGCGCCGGCGTTGGTTGCGGCGCGTCGGCCAGGTTGGTCCTGTGAACGGTCGAAGCACATCACGATGTTCTTCACAGCGACCCCCGGCTGGTGAACGACTCTGTCCACGTCTCAGTTTGCGCGCTCGCGCGCGTCATGTCACTACTTTGAGTGGACTTTTCGCGAGTTCGCCACGTTTTCTTGACGAAGCAGGGGTTTGAGCGACGAAATCCGTGGCACGTGGCCCCGACAGCTCACGAAACGCTCCGGCGCGCGCGCAACAGGGTGCGCACAGCGAGACGTTTGCGAAAACTCAACCGCCCATCAACATGCGCCACTGGTCGAGATCGCGGGCCCGGTAGACGTAGTTCGACCGCTTCACGTTCGACAGCGCGTCGCTGGGTTCCGCGGAGTACCAGTGACCGGGGAACACCGTCGGGTCGCCGGGCAACTGGGCCAGGGCCTGCAGGCTGCGGAACATGTCGTCGACGTCGCCGCCCGGGAAGTCGGTGCGGCCGCAGCCCTCGAGGAACAGCGTGTCCCCGGCGACCAACCGGCCGTCGAGCAGGAAGCACTGGCTGCCCGGGGTGTGGCCGGGAGTGTGCAGCAGTTCGATGTCGATACCGCCGACACTGACCACGTCACCGTGGTCGTGGGCGGTCAGATCGCTGCGGGCGATCCCGGTGACCCGCGAGACCCAATCCGCCTCGTGGCTGTTGACGTGCACCGGCACGCTGACCCGCTCGAGCAGTTCGGCCAGCCCCTTGAGCTCGAAGCCCATCATCGACCCGCCCACGTGGTCGGGGTGGTGGTGGGTCGCCAGCACACCCGAGAGGTGCATGCCGTCGGCCTCGAGCGCGTCGACCAGATCACCGGCGGCGTAGGCCGGATCGATGACCACGCAGTCACCGGTCTCCCGGTCGCCGATGAGGTAGGCGAAGTTGCGCATCTGCGTGGCGATCATGTCGCCGACGGCGAAGTCGCGCCCGGCGAGCAGTTGGCGGAAGTAGAGGCGTTCGGAATTCGACACGTCCCACAGCCTAAAGCGGCTGGTGAAAAAACCGCACGTCGCGGGGTGTTTAAGGGCACACCCGCAAAAGTGGCATCCGATCTACGCATTTACATAGCGTTCTCGGTGTGCAACTCACCCGATTCACCGACCTGGGCCTGCGGACCATGATGCTGCTGGCCGCCGGCGAGGTCGACGGGCAGCGCGTGACCACCCGCACGATCGCCGCGGGCGCCAACGCGTCCGAACACCACATCGCCAAGGCCGTCGCGCGCCTGGCCGACCTCGGCATGGTGCACGCGCGCCGCGGTCGCGTCGGCGGGCTGACCCTCACCGACGCCGGCCGTACCGCGTCGGTCGGGTGGCTGGTGCGCCGCCTCGAAGGCGACCGCGAGGTCATCGAGTGCGGCGGCGAGGACCCCTGCCCGCTGCTCGCGGCCTGCCGGCTGCGCAAGGCGATGAGCGATGCCAAAGAAGCGTTCTACCGCGAACTCGACCGCTACACGATCACCGATCTGGCGGCCCCCGCACTTCCCCTGGTGTTCCTCGGAGCACCGGTGAAGAACCCCACCGATGAAAGGACCCTCTGATGACCGTCACCGCACACGTTGCCGTCGGCGAAGAACTCGACCCGCAGCACGCGGAGATCATCACCGCCACGCTGCCGCTCGTCGGCGCGCACATCGACGAGATCACGACGGTCTTCTACAGCCGGATGTTCGCCGCCCGCCCGGAACTGCTGCGCAACCTGTTCAACCGGGGCAACCAGGCCCAGGGCGCTCAGCAGCGGGCCCTGGCCGCGTCCATCGCCACCTACGCGACCCACCTCGTGGACCCGAACCTGCCGCATCCGGCCGAACTGTTGTCGCGGATCGGGCACAAGCACGCATCGCTCGGCATCACCGCCGGCCAGTACGAGGTCGTGCACGAGCACCTGTTCGCCGCGATCGTCGAGGTGCTCGGCGCCGACACCGTCACCGCGCCGGTGGCAGAGGCCTGGGACGCCGTGTACTGGATGATGGCCCGCACGCTGATCGAGTTGGAGCGCGGGCTCTACGCCGAGGCCGGCGTCGAGGACGGTGACGTCTACCGCCGCGCCCGGGTGGTCGCCCGTGAGGACGATCCGTCCGGCGCCGTCCTGCTGACCGTGCGCTCGACCACACAGCCGTTCTCCGGCTTCCGGCCCGGCCAGTACGTGTCGGTGGGCGTGACGCTGCCCGACGGCGCGCGCCAACTGCGGCAGTACAGCCTCATCAACACCCCGGACGCCGACGGCGACCTGACCTTCGCGGTGCGTCCGCTGGGCGAGGTGTCGAACTGGATCCGCGCCAACGTGCGGGCCGGCGACGTCCTCGACGTCACCGTGCCGTTCGGCGACCTGCCCGACCCCGAGCAGCACCACCGGCCGCTGGTGCTGGTGTCCGCGGGCATCGGCATCACCCCGATGATCGGCATCCTCGAGCACCTCGCCGCCGTCGCGCCCGCGACGAGCGTGCTGGTGTGGCACGCCGACCGGTCGGCGGCCACCCATCCGCTCAAGGACCGCCAGCAGGAACTGGTCGCCGCGTTGCCCGACGCCACGCTCGAACTGTGGTACGAGGAGGCCGACGGCGCCGACGCCCGCGTGGGCCTGCTCGACGTGAGTGCGGTGGAGCTGCCCGAGGACGCGGAGGTGTACCTGTGCGGCGGCAACGGTTTCGTGCAGGCGGTGCGCGCCCAGCTGCAGGAGCGCGGTGTGCCCAGCGACCGGCTGCACTGCGAGTTGTTCTCCCCGAACGACTGGCTGCTGGCCTGATCGAGCGAGTACGGACTGGCCCGCGGATGGTCGCACTGACCAGCGGTTTGGCGCCTGAGCGGGCCAGACTGTACTCTCTTTAAGGCCCACGGCACGGCCTTGTCCGCGTCCGAGGGTCAGGCCCCCTTAGCTCAGTCGGCAGAGCGTTTCCATGGTAAGGAAAAGGTCAACGGTTCGATTCCGTTAGGGGGCTCGGCGACCGCCGAGTGGTAGGCGCCTGGAATGGCGGTGTAGCTCAGCTGGTTAGAGCGCACGACTCATAATCGTGAGGTCGGGGGATCGAGCCCCCCCACCGCTACAGAGCACGAGCAACGACACGAGATTGTGAAAGAGGGCAGCTGACGTGGCCTCCAGTACCGACGTCCGGCCGAAGATCACCTTGGCCTGCGAGGTGTGCAAGCACCGCAACTACATCACGAAGAAGAACCGCCGCAACGACCCCGACCGGCTGGAGCTCAAGAAGTTCTGCCCGAACTGCGGTGTGCACCGTGCGCACAAGGAGTCGCGCTGATCGGTCGGCCCGTCGGCTTGACGCCGGGGTTCGGCTAGTTAGGTTCAACACTCGTGTCGTTTTTGGACAACTACGTCGGGACGCACTACCGCCATCCCGACCACTATGTCGTGGGCCGCGAGAAGATCCGCGAGTACGCCGTCGCCGTCAAGAACGACGACGCGGCGTTCTTCGACGAGAAGGCGGCCGCCGACCTCGGGTTCGACGCGCTGCTGGCGCCGCTGACGTTCATCTCGGTCTTCGGCTATCAGGCCCAGTTGGCGATGTTCCAGGCCAACGGCATCGCGATCAGCGACGCGCAGATCGTCCAGGTCGATCAGACGCTGAAGTTCATCCGGCCGATCAAGGCGGGCGACACGCTGCACTGCGACGTCTACATCGACGCGATCCGCAAGGCGCACGGCACCGACATCATCACGACCAGGAACATCATCTCGAACGAGAACGGCGACGTCGTACAGGAGTGCTACACCACCCTCGCGGGGCGTAGCGAAGAAGACGGAGAGAGTGGCTTCAGCAATGGCACTGCGTGAGTTCGATTCGGTCAAGGTCGGGGATCAGCTCCCGGAGAAGGTCATCCCCCTGACCCGTCAGGACCTGGTGAACTACGCCGGCGTCTCCGGCGACCTCAACCCCATCCACTGGGACGACGACATCGCCAAGCAGGTCGGGCTCGACACAGCGATCGCGCACGGCATGCTCACGATGGGGCTCGGCGGCGGGTACATCACCTCGTGGGTGGGCGACCCGGCCGCGGTCAAGGAGTACAACGTGCGCTTCACCGCGGTGGTGCCGGTGCCCAACGACGGGGTGGGCGCCGAGATCGTCTTCAGCGGACGCGTGAAGTCGACGGACCCGGAGACCAAGTCGGTGACCATCGCGCTGTCGGCCACCGCCGGCGGCAAGAAGATCTTCGGCCGCGCCGTCGCGGTCGCGACGCTGGCGTAGGGGTTCGGTCACATGGCGCTGAAAACCAACATCGAGGGCATGGTCTGGCAGTACCCGGAGGCGTTCGTGGTGGGCCGCGAGCAGATCCGTCAGTACGCCGCCGCCGTCAAGGCCAAGGATCCCGCCAGCCACGACGTGGAGGCCGCGGCCGCGATGGGCCACGACGGCCTCGTCGCGCCCCCGACGTTCATGTCGATTCTCGCGGTGATGACGCAGCGGCACTTCTTCCAGCACGTCGACGTGGGCTTCGAGACCATGCAGATCGTCCAGGTCGACCAGAAGTTCCTGTTCCACCGCCCGATCAAAGAAGGTGACGCGCTCGTCGCCACGATGCACATCGAGAGCGTCGCCGAGCGGTTCGGCGCCGACATCGTCACCACCCGCAACGTGCTGACCGACCCGACGGGTGCGGTCGTCATGGAGGCGTTCACCACGCTGATGGGCCATGAAGGCGACAACTCGATCTCCGCGGGGTGGGATCCGGAGACGGGGCAGGTGGTTCGCAAACCGGTCAAACACGACGACGAGGTTGCGGTTCAGGACGCGGATTAGGAAGTCCGACAGCCTGCGCGCTAAACTCGGGAACCGGGGTTTTCCCATTACAGCGCGCTTCCGACAGAACGTCTGGAAGCGCGCGAATTGTGTGAGCCCCGTACGTGGTGACGGCAGTGCCAGCGTCGTCGCCGAAGGGGCGTAGCTCAACTGGCAGAGCAGCGGTCTCCAAAACCGCAGGTTGCAGGTTCAAGTCCTGTCGCCCCTGCCAACTGAATACTGGACAAGCGTGGACACTGGACAGTGATGACAACGAAGAGTCCACGAGAACCTGAGACGAAAGGCATGCGGTGAGCGACGAGCGCGATAGTGCCGGCTCCGCAGGCACCGGTGACGACGCAGGGACCGACGGCGTCGACGACACCCGCGGTCAGACAGCTGTGGTGACCCGGCCGCTGCGCCCGACCGGCAAGCGGACGCGGCGTGCGGCCGTCGAGACCGACGCCGAATCGGAGGCCACCGAGCTCACCGAGAGCGCGGGCACCGAGAACGGCTCCGGCACCAAGAAGAAGGCCGCGAAGAAGGAGCCGGGTCGGTACCCGAACCCGTTCCTGTTCGTCGTCAACTACATCAAGCAGGTCGTCGCCGAGCTGCGCAAGGTCATCTGGCCGAACCGCAAGCAGATGGTCAGCTACACCAGCGTGGTTCTCGTGTTCCTCGCCTTCATGGTGGCGCTGATCGCCGGGTTCGACTATGGCATGGCCCGACTGGTCGGCCTGGTGTTCGGCGAATAGCCGAGGATCGACCGGTAACAAGAGAGGACTACAACCGTGACGAGCTTCGAGGGCGATACGCCTTCGGCCGAGAGCGTCGATCTGGTCGACACCGATGAGACCGACACGGCGACCACCGACCCCGCGACCGAGGACGCCGACGTCGCCGGCGGCGAGGTGAGCGAAGAGGCCGCCACCCCGGCCGACTCCGAGCCCGCTGCCGAAGCGGCTCCGGTCGAGGACGAGGATCCCGCCGTCGCCCTGAAGAAGGAACTGCGCCTGCGGCCCGGCGACTGGTACGTGATCCACTCCTACGCCGGTTACGAGAACAAGGTGAAGGCCAACCTCGAGACCCGCGTGCAGAACCTGGACGTGGGCGATTACATCTTCCAGGTCGAGGTGCCGACCGAAGAGGTCACCGAGATCAAGAACGGCCAGCGCAAGCAGGTCAACCGCAAGGTGCTGCCGGGTTACATCCTGGTTCGGATGGAACTCAACGACGAGTCCTGGGGCGCGGTGCGCAACACCCCGGGCGTCACCGGGTTCGTCGGCGCGACGTCGCGTCCGTCGCCGCTGAGCCTCGACGACGTGGTGAAGTTTTTGCTGCCGCCCGCCGCGGCGAAGAAGCCCGGCAAGGCCGCCTCGACGGCGGCCGGTGCCGCCTCGTCGGAGGCGACGCTGGAGCGTCCGGAGATCCTGGTCGACTTCGAGGTCGGCGAGTCGGTCACCGTCATGGACGGCCCGTTCGCGACGCTGCCCGCCTCGATCAGCGAGGTCAACGCCGAACAGCAGAAGCTCAAGGTGCTGGTGTCGATCTTCGGTCGCGAGACACCGGTGGAACTGACCTTCAACCAGGTCTCCAAGATCTAACTAGAAGCCCCAGAAAAAGAAGAGGAACACACACAGCATGGCCCCGAAGAAGAAGGTCACCGGGCTGATCAAGCTGCAGATCCAGGCCGGGCAGGCCAACCCCGCCCCGCCCGTGGGTCCGGCGCTCGGTCAGCACGGCGTCAACATCATGGAGTTCTGCAAGGCGTACAACGCCGCGACCGAGTCGCAGCGCGGCAACGTCATCCCCGTGGAGATCACCGTCTACGAGGACCGCAGCTTCACCTTCGCACTCAAGACGCCGCCGGCAGCCAAGCTGCTGCTGAAGGCCGCCGGTGTGCAGAAGGGTTCCGGTGAGCCGCACAAGACCAAGGTCGCCAAGGTGACGTGGGATCAGGTGCGCGAGATCGCCGAGACCAAGAAGTCGGACCTGAACGCCAACGACATCGATCAGGCCGCCAAGATCATCGCCGGCACCGCCCGGTCGATGGGCATCACCGTCGAATAGTTCGACGTCGTAAGCGTGGGAGAGCTGGCATCGGCTCGGACACCACAACTTCGAAACAGGAGAGATCAATGAGCAAGAACAGCAAGGCATACCGCGAAGCCGCCGAGAAGGTCGACAAGACCAAGCTCTACTCGCCGCTGGAGGCCGCGAAGCTGGCCAAGGAGACGTCGTCGAAGAAGCAGGACGCCACCGTCGAGGTCGCGATCCGCTTGGGCGTCGACCCGCGTAAGGCCGATCAGATGGTGCGCGGCACCGTGAACCTGCCGCACGGCACCGGTAAGACCGCGCGCGTCGCAGTGTTCGCCGTGGGTGACAAGGCCGAGCAGGCTGCGGCCGCGGGTGCGGACATCGTCGGCAGTGACGACCTGATCGAGCAGATCCAGGGCGGCATGCTCGACTTCGACGCGGCGATCGCGACGCCGGATCAGATGGCCAAGGTCGGCCGGATCGCGCGCATCCTGGGCCCGCGTGGTCTGATGCCGAACCCGAAGACCGGCACGGTGACCGCGGATGTGGCCAAGGCCGTGCAGGACATCAAGGGCGGCAAGATCAACTTCCGCGTGGACAAGCAGGCCAACCTGCACATCGTGATCGGCAAGGCCTCGTTCGACGAGAAGAAGCTGGCCGAGAACTACGGCGCCGCGCTGGACGAGATCCTGCGGGCCAAGCCGTCGGCGTCGAAGGGCCGTTACCTGAAGAAGATCGTCGTGTCGACGACGACGGGCCCGGGCATCCCGGTCGACCCGCAGGTGACGCGGAACTTCGCCGAGGCGTAAGTCTCTAACTCCGAACGCCCCCGCCGATGGCGGGGGCGTTCGGCGTTTGTGGGGCTCAGAGTGACTGCATCTGCCTGATAGCGGGCAGCCCGATGACAGCGCAGCGCGCGGTCACGATGTCGTCAATTTGTCGTTCTCGAGTCGAGGTCAGCATCAGAGGGATGCGAAGCCCTGCATCTGGCGGACCGCAGGTAGTCCCACCGGCTTGTGCTTGGTGTTCTGGCAATGCTCAATGACATCGAGTACGGCATTACCGCGAAACCACCGTCGTTTGCCTTGATAGCCGCATTGGCATTGAGCGCGGTTGTTAAGCCAGGAAGTGACAAGGTAGGCCTGAGGTTCCCCCATGTCGCCAGTGTATATGCAGCAAACAATTGCGGCTGAGTATCGTCAATCTTGGGTGGAAGTTGGGCGTTGGCCACTTTGCCGGGGCGGAAACGATCGAACTCCCGAGTGTTGCGGACGCTCGGCCGGGTTCGCCGAAGCTCGATTAACTTGCGAATACAAAAACAGGACCGGCGTTGCTTCCGATATAGGACAACCGCACGCACGTACGTGCAACGCTTCCTTCCGGGCGTCCATTTGCTGACGCCTGCGCTTCGGGGGGAGACGCAGTGAATTCTGCTTTTTGCACGATTGCTTCAGGCTTTCGTTCCCACTCATCTCGTCCCCGGTTCATCGCTGCCACCGACAGGGCGTCAGGCCTCGGCCAGTCGGCCACATCGGTGGTGCTCAACGCACAGGGGGAGAGATCATGGGTCGGCACAACAAACGGTGCACGCGGCGCAACAGCCGTGTGGTGAGCGGTGCCCTTGTCGCGGGAGGGTTGCTCGCCGGCGGCCCGGTCGCGATCACACTGGCGTCGCCGGCGTTCGCGGACGCGTCGGCGTCCGTAGATCGCGGACCAAAGCCAGCCGGGCCACTCTGTTCACAGGTCTTGAGTGATTGCGGCGGCGAAGCGGGCGGCGCTGCGCGCCTTGGGGCGACGGTCACGTACACCGGTCCTTTTCTCGGCTTGATCGGTGACGGTGTGGATGCGCCGTCCGACTGCACCGGCGCTGCGTGCAACGGCGGAAATGGCGGCTTGCTGTGGGGGAACGGGGGAGACGGTGCCAACGGCGGCAAGGGCGGTAACGCCTCCTGGTTCGGCAACGGCGGACGAGGCGGTGACGGCACAGCCGCCGGCCAGGCCGGTGGTGCTGGTGGAAACGGTGGTCTCTTCTTCGGTACGGGTGGCAACGGGGGCGACGGAGCCCGAGGATCCGACGGTGCCGACGGCGTCAATCCTGGGCCGAACAACATCCCAGCCGATCCCGGTTCGTCGTCGCCACAGAAGTCAGGCCCTGGAGACCAGATCGGCTCGGCGGGCGGCCGGGGGTCCGACGGCACCATCACCGGTCAGGGGGATGGTTCCGGCGGCGGAGGTCAGACTGTTTACAGCGGTATCCAAGACATGAATGGACAGCCAGTGGTGACTCCGCCGGGCGGTCGCGCGGTGGGCGGCAATGGTGGTCAGGGAGGCGACGGCGCTCCCGGAGGGCGAGGCGGCGACGGCGGTAAAGGCGGTGACGCCTTCAGTGTGGGAGTCGTCGGAGGCGAGGAGGCCTGGGGAGGCAACGGCGGTAACGGCGGCAACGGAGGTACCGGTGCCGACGGAGGCAACGGTGGTGCCGGCGGCTTTGCCGTTGCGTCACAGGAGTTTCCGTCTCCCGAACAGGGCTTCCAAGGTAACGGAGGTAGCGGCGGGCGAGGCGGCGACGGCGGACCCGGCGCGGCGGGCGGTGACGGACAGGCCGGCGGAGCCGGTGGCGCCGGCGGACGGGGAGGACTGATCGGCGGGCGCGGCGGTGCCGGTGGCAGGGGCGGCGCCGGCGGCAACGGTGGTGATGGAGACCGGGGTGGCAACGGCGGCAACGGTGGTGACGGTTCCGACGCGCTCACCGATGGTCTCGGCGGTGAAGGTGGTGAGGGCGGTCAAGGCGGCGCCGAGGGCACTCGAGGGACCGGTGGTGCTGGTGGCGTCGGCGGCACGGGCGGGCTGGGTGCAGCATCCGGTTCTCGCGGCGCAAACGGCGACGACGGGGTCGATGGCAACCGAGGCGAGCCAGGGACGCCGGGACAGCGGGGGAATGGGCGCACGGACCCGTAAGCGACTGAACGACCTTGTGCCGGTCCGCTTCGGATTCGAGTGTCGTCTCGATGAAAAACCAGGTGGTTGAGCGTGAACAGCAGTGCAATCCTCTGGGAAGAAACGACATTCGCGTTGATCGGACTGCAATGAGCCCATTGTCCTTGATGCGAAAGCTCGGGCAGTGGCCCCTAGGATGATGCACGGGAGATTCTTGAGGGGGGATGATGAGTCGCCGCATCGCGGTGTTCGGTACAGGCTATTTAGGTGCGACCCACGCAGCCTGTATGGCCGAATTAGGGCACGAGGTTCTCGGAGTCGACATAGACGAGGGCAAGCTGGCGAAGTTGGCCGCGGGCGAGCTCCCATTCTTCGAGCCGGGGTTGCCGGAGGTTTTGCGCTCGAACATCGACGCGGGGCGGTTGCGGTTCACCACGTCGTACGAGGAAGCCGCCGAGTTCGCGGACGTCCACTTCATCGCGGTCGGTACGCCGCAGAAGCATGGCGAGCTCGCCGCTGACCTACGCTACGTCGACGCGGTGGTCGAGTCGTTGGCCCCGCTACTCACCCGTCCGGCGGTGATCTTCGGGAAGTCGACAGTGCCCGCCGGTACGGCGGCGCGCTTGGGTGTCCGTTTGCGCGACTTGGCGCCTGCCGGCGAGCAGGTGGAGCTCGCCTGGAATCCGGAATTCCTCAGAGAGGGATTTGCGGTTCAGGACACGTTGCATCCAGACCGGATTGTGCTCGGTGTGTCGCGCGACCGTCCTGGTAATGCGGAGGCTGTCGCCCGCGAGGTGTACGCGTCACTGCTCGAAGAAGACATCCCGTTCCTGGTCACCGATTTGGCGACGGCCGAATTGGTCAAGACCTCGGCGAATGCCTTTCTGGCAACGAAGATCTCGTTCATCAACGCCATTGCTGAGGTCTGCGAGGCAACCGGTGCGGACGTGTCGGTGCTGGCAGACGCGATCGGGCACGACGCCCGAATCGGGCGGCGGTTCCTCAATGCCGGCATAGGCTTCGGTGGCGGTTGTCTGCCGAAGGACATTCGTGCGTTCATCGCGATGGCCGGTGAATTGGGGGCCGGCCAGGCGTTCGCGCTACTGCGCGAGGTGGACAGCATCAACATGCGGCGGCGCAATAAAGTCGTGGAGTTGGCGCGGGAGGCTTCGGGCGGTTCCTTCATCGGCGCGCGGGTGGCGGTGCTGGGCGCGGCGTTCAAACCGGACTCCGATGATGTCCGGGACTCGCCGGCGTTGAATATCGCCGGGCAGATGCAGCTACAGGGTGCGGCGGTGAGTGTGTACGACCCGGAGGCGATGCAGAATGCGCGTCAGTTGTTTCCGACGTTGCAGTACGCATCGGGCATTCGCGAGGCTTGTGCCGGCGCCGACCTCGTATTGATTCTGACCGAGTGGAAGCAGTTCGTCGCAATGGATCCCGATGAACTCAGTGAAGTGGTGCGCCGGCGCAGCATCATCGACGGCCGCAATTGCCTCAGCCCGCAGCTGTGGCGCGACGCCGGATGGACGTACCGGGGGATCGGTAGGCCGTAGGGCCGGTCCTACCGGCTGCAGGGACTCGCGACAGCCGACGATGCGCGGCACGGGAAGCTCGGTGTGGACTGCAAGAGGAAGGCATTTGTTCTTCGTATGGATGCGAGCATCCAACCGTTCACGATGTTTACGGTCTCCTTACAGCGCCTTGAGCAAGCGCGGGTTGTCGCAGGTGGGTAGCGGTTGACATGGATTGTTTGCTCAACCCACTGCAAAGTGGCAAACAGATGGATGGAAGACAGTAGTTTGCCAGATTTTACGTTGCGTCGAGAACATCGAGGTCACACGCGAATTCTAGTTGTTTCGCAGATGTGAACTCGACGTGGATGCGCGCATTTCGCAACGGTTGACCTGCCTTTATCATCGATCTCACCGTGTAGCGGCAATGTCGATGTTTCAATGTTGTAGGAAACGATGCTGTTGTCGAATTTGGTCACCAGTAGACGGCGCTTTGAACACTCTGTGTTCCGGTTGACACCGCCACTACAGTCTGGGAAGCTTTGCTCACAAAGGTCGTTCTAATAAAGGGGGGGAAATGTCGACAATGACGACACCTTTTCGTGCGGGATTCACTCGACTGCAGGTGGGAACGGCAGCGTGCGCGGTCGCTGCCGCTGCTGCTTTCCCGGCGGTAGTTGCCAACGCCGAACCTGCCGTGCCGGCGCCCATGGCGCCGGTGACGCAGATCCTGATCGACGCGCCGCTCAGCCCGATCATGGACAAGGTCATGCCGCTGAGCCCGGTCATGAACCTCGCTGAGCAGCCCGCATGGCTGGAGAACGGTCGTAGGATCATCGATCGGTTCGGAGCGTTGGTGTTCGAAGTCGCTCGAGGATTCATTGCACCGATCGTGGAATTCGCCCAGGCGGTCATCACCGCCGTTCAGCGCTTCTTCCAGATCGGCCCCTACTCCACGGGCCGCGGCTAAACCTGCCCTCACGACACGTCAGGTGCGGTTCGCTCACTGAGCGGACCGCATCTGTACTGGCGGATATGCGAACTAGAGCTTCGAACGAACGCGGTTCATCACTGAGTCCACGTATTTGCTATTTGGTTGTCAATGCGTGAACTAAGCGGTGACGGCGATGCGCTAGGCGATTCTTCATTTACTGACAAGGGAGAGGGGCGGCCGAAGATGCTGCGACATCTTCGGCGGCGTCATATCGCCTTGGCGGGGTTGATCCTCATAGTGGTCGGCGTGGTATTCGTGAGTTGGCTTGCATTCCGTGCCTTCGAGGCGAAATCGAATCTCGAGGCGGCACGCAACAGCGCTCAGCAGGCGAAAGACGCGCTGTTGGAGGGCGACACCGACGTTGCCACTGAGCGCGCAGATCAGGCCTATGCGCACGCCCAGGAAGCGCGCGACGCGACCCATTCGATTCCCTGGAATGTTGTTTCGGCAATCCCGTGGTTAGGCGATCCGTTCACCACGGGTCAGGAAATCTCGGACGTGGTTCTCGGACTCGCGACTGATGTGCTTCAGCCGGCCGCAAAGGTCGGCGCCGTCCTGTCGCCTGACCAGCTGCTCCAGGGCAGCAGGGTGGATGTCGAGGTGCTTCGCGAGCGCGAACCGCAGCTGACCACATTGGCCGCGGCCGCCACCAAACTGAACGACAACGCCCGAGCAATCTCAGACCCGGGATTCGTCTCGCTTCTGGGTGACGCGCGTTCGCAATTGCAGGAACAGACCGCCAACGTCGCCGGCTTGCTCGACAACACCGCAATGGCCGCCCGTCTCGCGCCCTCCATGATGGGAGCGGACGGCACACGCACGTATTTCATGGCGTTCCAGACGAACGCCGAGGCGCGAGGCACGGGGGGCTTGCTCGGAGGCTTCGGACTGCTGCGGTTCGAGAACGGCACTGCGACCGTGGACACGTTGGCATCGAACCGAGATCTGGATACGGCGAAGGCGTCAGTGGATCTCGGTCGTGAGTTCACCGAGATGTACGGGTTCACCAATCCCACAACGGATTTCCGAAACAGCAACCTGAGCTCGCACTTCCCGTACGCGGCGCAGATCTGGAGGTCCATGTGGGCCGAGCAGACCGGGACGAACGTCGACGGGGTGATCGCGTTGGACCCTGTGGCGCTGAGTTACATCCTTGGCGCGGTTGGTTCGGTGCGAATGCCTGATGGTGAGGTGATCACCAAGGACAACGTCGTTGAACTCACCGAATCCACCGCGTACGCCCGCTTCCCCACGGATCAGACGGCGCGCAAGATGTACCTCCAGGACATCGCCAGCGAGGTGGTCCGAAAGATCACGGGGCGGGTTGAATCGCCGCAGAAGTTGCTCGACGCCCTGGGGAAGGCGGTGGGCGAACGGCGGATCGCGGTGTGGAGCTCGGCGCCCGCTGATCAGGAGTTGCTCGAAGAGACTCCATTGGCGCACGTCGTCCCCGACGACGCCGCACCTTACGCAGGAGTCGTGATCAACAATCTCGGTGGAAACAAGCTCGACTATTACTTGAGAAGGCAGATCGAGTACGTCGCCGACAGCTGCAACGGTGACAATCGGAACACCACCGTCACGATCCGGCTATCGAATGAAGCGCCTTCGTCTGGGCTTCCGGATTATGTTGCGGCGGCACCTGGAATCCGCCCCGATATTCCCCTTGATGTACCGAAGGGTGCGATGGTGACCTCCGTTCGTCTGCTGGCGACCACAGGTGCGACGCTGGTCAGCGCATTGGTCGACGGACAACAAGTTCCCGTCTTCAGCGGGATGGAACGGGGTCATCCGACCTTCGAAGTGCAGCTCGGTATACCTCCCGGGCAATCCGGAGAACTCACATTCCGCCTTTCCGAACCGACGCCACCCGGCCAAGCGCGTGTCCCGGTGCAGCCACTGATCGATACTGTCGAACCCAAGGTCTCGGTGCCGCAGTGTTCGGGCTAGACCGCATTTCGAGAGTCGATAGTCACTCCTGTACCGGCGCGGTGGCGAGCGGCTCTTGCCGAGGCTGCGGCGTTCTGAATTTCGACGACCAAGCTTCGACTACGGAACTCGACCATCGAAGGCATAAAGTGCAGGTCGCTGTACCGCCGGGTAAGTTGGTTGAGCCGACCTTTCGACTTTTCGAACTGACATCTGCCAGCGAAGCGCGCGTGCGTGTTCAACCCCTCATCGACGACGTCTCACCCGCAGAATCGGTGCCTGCATGCCGGATATGAGTATTCCATTGCTGGGAGTAAGCATTGCACCTGAGTGCCGGCCTGGACTGCGAAACACCTCTACTCCAGATCCGTCCGGGTCGGAGCAAAACGTGCCTTCTGATTTGAAAACCGGTGGGATACGGGTGCAGCCGTTTCTTCTAACGGTGAAAGGGCTGTTTTGACTCTGCAGGACTTCGTAAAGACTATGCGCGCCCGATGGATGACCATCTGCGTGACGGTTATCGCAGCGGGCCTATGCGCAGTTGCCTTCTCCCTCGCAACAACACCTTTGTACCAAGCTACAACGAGGCTTTTCGTCTCAACCAACGGCGGATCAACGCTGACGGAGACTTACCAAGGAAACCGATTTTCTCAGGAGCGCGTCATCTCGTACGCCCAGCTGCTCATGGGCGAGACGCTCGCCCAACGCACCATCGACAAGCTCGGCCTTGCTATGAGTGCCGAACAACTGCGTGAGAACGTGACGGCGAGCTCAAAGCTTGACACGGTATTGATCAATGTTGCGGTGCTCGATGAATCTGCAGTTCGGGCGCGTGACGTCGCGAATGCACTATCCGACGAGTTCGTCGTATTGGTGCGTGAGCTCGAAACGCCAGAGAGTGGAGCGACCCCCGAGGCTCGCGTTGTTGTCGAGCAACGGGCGTCAGTACCGAGTCAGCCCGTCGTGCCGAAAACCGGACGCAACATCGGGATTGGGCTTGCTGTTGGAATATTCTTAGGGATCTGCCTGGCTGTGATGCGCGAATTGCTCGACAATACGGTGAAGGACCGCCAGGTTCTGGAAGAGATCACCGGCGCCGGCTTGGTGGGCACAATACCGCTGGACAAGGAACGCCGTAAGGAGGCGGCAATATCCTTTGAAGCGGACAATTCTCCGACCGCCGAAGCTTTCCGTAAGATCAGGACAAACCTTCAGTTTCTATCCGTGGACAACCCGCCACGAACTATCGTCGTGACTAGTTCGACGCCTAGCGAGGGAAAGTCGATCACGGCGATTAACATCGCACTCGCGCTCGCTGAGGCTGAACACAATGTGGTCCTCGTCGATGGTGATATGCGGCGTCCGACTGTGCATAAGAATCTTAAGCTAGTGGGACCGGTGGGATTTAGCACGGTCCTCAGCGGCCAAGCGTCTCTTGACGAAGCTCTACAGAAGACTGGATTCCCCGGGCTGACCGTTTTGACCTCAGGGGCCATCCCTCCGAACCCGAGTGAGCTCTTGGGTTCCCAAACGGCTAAGAAACTATTAGGCGAGCTCGCGGCTCAGTTCGACTATGTGATCGTAGATTCGACGCCATTGCTTGCCGTGACAGACGCGGCCATTCTCGCAGCAGAGGCCGATGGTGTGCTCGTTATGACGAAGTTTGGTCAGACTAAACGCGATCAGCTCACGCACGCTGTGGGCAATCTCAGAGACGTGGGTGCATCTGTGCTCGGCGCGGTGTTCACAATGACTCCGAGTCGAGGCGGGTCTTCCTACAGTTACAGCTATAGCTACTACGGCGACGAAGGGAGTAGACGGTCGCCGCGGCATGGCGGCTCGCCCGATACGCCTAAGACGCCGGAGAGATTTTCAGGTGCCGCGAGTTCTCGCTCTAGCGCTCGTGACACCGCGGCGCAGTCGGTCGGCAATAGAGCATCCGAGAATCCTGACTGATGCCGCGTCGTTCAGAACCCCCGACGGTAGATGGCAGCCCGGCCAAGAGGGCTGAGCCGGCCCAGAGGGAGAGCAGTCCTTGGCCGCTGAAGAGCCTCATTCCGTTAGGCCTCAGGACGGCTGGTGTTCTGCTGAGGGCGCTCCTTGAGCGGTCGACCGGATTCCATTTGATCCATGGTGCGCATCTATTTCTGTGGCGTTTGTTCTCGATAAGTTCCCTTCTTCTCAAGCGGTCTAATGCAAATGCGCGGCAAGGTGTGTTGGTCGTATGCCCGCCCGGTGGGGGAAACATCGGAGACCAAGCGCTGGTTGAATCCGCGGCCTGGAACTTAGAGGGGCCGGTCACATTGGCTGTTCGCAGCGAGAGCAACTATGCCATCCCGCAGTGGTTAGTAGGCAAAAAGATTACAACGGTCCCCCTCGTTGACTTGGTGTACGGCGTGGGCTTTAAGCACCTGCGGGATGTGATTAGGTTTTTTGCTACCGCACAACGCGTGATATCAGTAGTAATCATCGGTGCGGATATTATGGACGGCAATTACAAGACCATTGCCTCGATAAACAGGTGGTCACTCGCTGTTCTCGCTAGCCGGTGTGGCGCGCGTGTATCAGTAATAGGATTCAGTTGGAATGCCACACCCAGTGAGTCGAGTAAAGCAGGCCTGTTAGAAGCAGGTAAGTCCGCGTATCTCTGGGTTCGGGATCCAACATCCCTACGTAGGGTAGAGGAGGCGGGCGCCTTGAACGCGCGATTATGTGCCGACATTGTGTTCGCGCACCCGGCAGCCGATGGTGATTTAGGATTAGATAAAATACCCGACGATATTGCAGCCCAAGTGCGCGCTTACCCGGAGTATGTGATACTCAATGCAAGTGGCTATATCGGCGATGATCAAACCGTTCATTCGGAATATCGGTCGATCGTGAAAATGTGTCAGGATGCGGGAGTCGGCGTTGTACTACTGCCGCACGTGATGCGCGGAAGCAGCGACTTCGACTGCTTACGCAGGCTCCGTGATGCCTGCGATGGTCAACTCATTCTGGTCGACAGACTGCTCACGCCGGCCCAAGTCACGCGGCTTGCAAGCGAAGCGAAACTAGTCGTAACGGGGCGAATGCATCTGGCTGTGCTGGCGTCGATGGCGGGGACGCCTGTGTTGACACTCGCCACACAGGGCAAGGTCGACGGTCTGTACGACCTGTTAGGGCGTCCTGATTGGGTGCTTGACGGGCACACCGATTTCAGCACCACTGTCAACCGTGCATTCGCGGAATCTAATGAGTCAGGTTTCGACTTCCCAGGTGACGATGCGCTCAGCCGAATACGGAAACTGTCTCGTCTTCCGTTCAACTGACTCAAAATGCACCTGAACTACGAACAAGCAAGTGGTAGCGGGCGCGGAAATAAAGAAGACGAATCTGACGGCAATCCGTTGACTCGTGCAGCATCGAGCAAGCGCTGCGCCACTGACCGATCGTCGGATACGATAAGAACGCCCCGAGACAGCTCAAGATTGCGGGATTGGCGAGTCCCTTACAACTGAGTGTCGCGGGGGTCGTGGACTCGTTCCGCTAGGGCGGAACAGAGGGGCGTATGGAAGCAGCAAGGCGGGCTTGGGGGTGAAGTGTCTGCTGATTTATCAAGAGCCCGCGCAAACGCGCGCCTAAACCTTGAAGCCCACGGTTGAGCATTCGTCTGAATGAAGTCAGGATTGCCAAGAATCAGACGAAGCACATGCTGAGTGAAAGTTAGAAGATGACCGCATTTGCAACACCTCGCGCCGAAGTGGATCACGGTGACGCCACAGTGCGCGTGCAAATACCGTTGACCGGCGTTACCGTAACTCCGATGACGGCAGCTGAGGTCACGGAGTACATCGACAGACTAATTCAGCAGCGACGCGGAGCGTGGATCGCCAATCACAACCTGCATTCACTTTATGTCCACCTCACTAACGTCAGCTTCGCGACGGCGTATCGCTACGCGGACCGCGTGTTGATCGACGGGTGGCCTGTGCTTGCACTCGCGCGTGCCACCCGGGAGGGACGAACACTCACAACGGATCATCGGATTGGTTCGACCGACTGGCTTTTTCGTCTGCTCGAGTGCTCTAAGCGGGAACTGAATATCGTCGCTATTGGAGGAACGCCCAGCTCGTCGGCTCGCGCAGCCGAGGTGGTTTCACGGCTCCACCCGAACCACACTTGGATCGCCTTCGACGGCTACCGATTCGCGCGGCGTGACGACGTTAACTCGCTGGAGTCACTCGACACCGCGTTGAAAGCAGCAGATCTCGTGGTCGTCGGTATGGGGATGCCCCAACAAGAACTTTGGATTGACAAGAACAGAGCGAAGCTCGACAGATGTGTCGTAGCGAACGTTGGTGGATGCATTGACTATCTCAGTGGCAGTCAGCCGCTGGCCCCGCGATGGATGGGAAAGTTGGGGTGCGAGTGGTTGTTTCGTCTTGCGCGTTCTCCGCGGCGGCTGTTCTACCGTTACATAATCGAGCCGCACCTCCTAGGCTTCCTGCTGATCCGGCGAGCTCTCCTTCGAAAGTTGAGGCAGACCTGTGGCTGATAGCAGATTTGAAGTGCAAGCCGTTATACCAACTACGGGGCGCCCCTCACTGGCGGCTGCTGTGAAGTCAGTTATGAGGCAAACGATTCCGGTGCACCCGATCATCGTGCTTGATCGTCCAGAGAAAGCTGACGACGTTCGCTCGGTCCTTGATCCCTTCGATCACACACTCGTCATTACCGAAGGAGCAACTGGGGGAGCAGCGGCACGGAACCTCGGGATAGAACATTCCGAAGCTGACTATATCTGTTTTCTCGATGACGATGACACCTGGTTACCCCACAAGACGGAGACTCAGCTAGAGGCGTGCTCGAAAGTGCAGAGTCCCTTCCTCCTGTCAGCATCGGCGATGGTTTTTGATCGGAGCTTCGATCACGTCGTTATACCTAGGAGACCGCCAGAGACACAAGACGGCATTGGAAGCTACATGGTGCAACGGCCCGAACTGCGCTTTGGAAGCAATGTTGTCCAAAGTAGTACGCTGCTCATGAGTAAGCTTCTTGTCCAACGTTGTACGTGGAACGCCAACCTACGTAAGCACCAGGACTGGGACTATGTAACCCGGTGCCTATCGTTCGAGGACGTAAATTTCGTGTGGGTGAACGAGCCTTTGGCCATCGTTACCAAGGGCTCTCAGGAGTCGATTTCCATGACATGCGATTGGCGTGCGAGTGCCGAATTTCTTCGTGATCACAGAAACGAACTTTCGCGAAAAGCGGCAGCAGATTTCGTGTGGAGTCAAATCATCCGTGCGTCGCTACAAAAGGGCGACTTCGCTGGCGTACGTTTTGCCCTTTCGCAACGAGAACTTATGCGGCCGCACTGGACCGCCGCAGTCGTAGGCCTCAGTGGGGCCGCCGAGCGGCTTAAGCAGAACTATAGAGCCAGCCGGAAGCGAAGCTGTTGACTAAGCGCGAGGAGCAGACCAGAATAACCGTCCTGCTGTCGATGAAGGCGCCAGACGGAACTACGCGCTTCGTCGACCAGATAGTCACCTTCAAGCCGCCGCAAGAAGTTATCAGGTATTTCTCTTGGCGAACAGCGGTACTCGGCGCTTACGACGTCTTGCATGTTCACTGGCCTGAGTGGATGTTACGGCATAGTCGACGTGCCGTTCGCTGGGCGAAGTACGTTCTCATGCTGTTGCTATTGCTCAGGCTCAGACTCAAATCTACTGCTGTCGTCCGTACTATCCATAATGTCGAGCCACACCGGGCTGGCGGATCGATCGAACGCTTCCTGGTGGCGGCACTTGACAGACGCACTACAGAGTACGTGATCCTGAACCCGTTTACGCCTAGTTCAGGGCCGACGACCCTGATCCGCCATGGAAGTTATGTCACGCGTTTCGCGGGCTATGCAAAGCAGCCGGTAATACCGGGTCGGATTTTATTTTTCGGTCGTATTGAGCCGTACAAGAATGTGAACGCGTTAATTGACGTATTCGCCGCAATGCGGTCGGAACGGCACACGCTCCGCATCGTTGGATCGCTCGATGAATCGGCATTCCCTGACCGTGGCGAGCGGCTGCGGCGGGCGGTGGAAGACACACCTCGCGTGACGGCGCGGTTCGAATTTGTTTCCGATGAAGCGCTCGTCGAAGAGATTACCAAGTCGCAGCTTGTGGTGCTCCACTACACTCAAATGCACAACTCGGGGGCCCTTCTTGTTGCACTTTCTCTGGGGCGCGTCGTCTACACCGTCCCGTCAGAGGTCAATGATTGGATCCAAGGAGAGGTAGGTCCCGACTGGCTCATTCTTGATCAAGAGCTGACGGGCGAACGGCTGTCGAAAGCGCTTGCGCAGGCAGAGTCAGTGGGCGTTGGCTCTGACCGCGCCCCGAACCTCGACAATCGGGAGTGGACCGCGGTGGCACACGAGCATTATGCGGTTTACAAGAAGGCTCTTATGTCGGTTCGTCGGCGTGGTTTTCGATGAGAGGCGTAATCCCAGGAAACGCCTCGGTAAAGACTCAGGCAGCGCGGGGCGCGTTAGCAACGCTCGCCGGTCAAGTCGTCCGGTTCGTAATTCAACTTGCGAGTATCGTAGTGCTCTCTCGCATCTTGGGCCCATCGGTTATTGGGTTGTTCGCGATGATCGTCATGATTGTCGCATTCGGGGAAGTTGTTCGGGATTTCGGTATGTCGTCGGCGATGATACAAGCGGAGGTGGTTACGCAGGGTCAACGGTCGAACTTGTTTTGGGTGAACTCGACGATAGGGCTGGTTCTGACCGTTGCGTGCGCCGCATCCGCGCCGTTGACTGCAAGTTTCTACGAATCGCCCGATCTGGCGCCAGCATGCGTCGCAATATCGGTTGTCTTCTTACTCGGCGGGATCGGTACGCAATTCAGGGCGCAACTGACGCGCGATTTTCGCTTCACCGCTATCTCGAGTATCGATGTGTTTGCGGCTCTCTCCGCGTTGATCGTCGCGGTCGTACTGGCTCTCTTGGGCGCCGGGCTGTGGGCCCTTGTGATCCAGCAGATCACCACTGCCGCTACAACAACACTCCTCAATATGGCAGCCGCACGCTGGATGCCCTCCCTTCCGTCACGGCATGCCGGCACTCGCGCGCTTCTCAAGTTCGGATGGCATGTGGGGTTGACGCAGGTCATCAATTACGTGTCAAGGAACGTGGACACAGTTGTTGTCGGCAGTATGTTCGGTGCAACTTCGCTTGGCTTCTATAACCGCGCTTACCAGCTCATGACGGTGCCGATCAATCAACTGAGTACGCCAGCGACGAAGGTCGCCTTCCCGGTCTTATCCCGTATTCGTGACGACCGCCAGCGATACGTTCGCTTCCTACTCATCGGTCAGCGTGCATTGGTTCATGTTGTAGCGCTTGTCTTCGTCTTCACCATCGTGATCGCTCCTGCAGGGATCGACATTGCACTCGGAACCGAGTGGAGCGACGTCGCACCGATCTACCAAATTCTGGCGGTTGGCGGTCTTGCTCAAGCGGCCAGTTTCGCGAGCTATTGGGTCTTTCTCTCGCAAGGCAAGACACGCGAGGTCTTGACGATGACCGCACTTACCCGGGGAGTCCTCGTTGCGGCGATTATCGGCGGTGCTTTCTTCGGTGTGATCGGAGTCGCCCTTGGCTACGCAATCGTCGTGGTTCTTACGTGGCCGTCTTTCCTGGTGTTCCTCAATAAGGTCTGTCCAGAAGTCCCAGCAGCGCGAATGTTCTTCCAGCCGGCTGCGCTGTACGTCATCTACGGTATCGCCGGTGGTGCGGCATATCTATCCACCGTTTCCATCGACAGCAGTTGGTTGGTCGTCTCCGTCGCCGCGTTTGTATACCTGTTTGTTCTCATTCTTCTGTACGGCCTAATACGTCGATTCCGTGAAGACGTACGCGAGGTCGTCACTTTGCGCCATCTTGTTAGAGGGGGTCCAGATGGATAGAGTGTTCTACTGGTGTAGCGGGCAAGACGACAACATCGGTGATGTCGTACTTCGACGCAACCTGTTTAACCGGGTCCGAGAACTTGGTGACGTGCACGTGTACGTCGGATCGGCGTCAGATAGCTTCGTCCAGGCTCTGCGGATTCCGGCCAACTCCGTGATCTACCGGTCGAAGACCGGTTGGCTGAAGGCGATTGCGAGACATAGTCGCCGTGCCGTGATTGTTTTCGATCCGGGCGAGTATCGCCTGGACGGTCAAGCCCGGAACGCCCACCTCGCGCTGATCCCGCTGCAAGTTCTCGTCAAGGCTCGTGGCGGCGCCTCGATCAAGTCCGGTATCGCTGTCAACCCAGACTGGATACCTGTCCCGCTCTCTGTACGACTGTTCGACCTGAGTAATCGGCTATCTGACTTGGTCACCTGGCGAGATCTCGAAACGCCCCGGCACTTTCCTGGAGGACTGCTCAGCTGCGACTGGGCTTTCGATTCATACGAAGCAGCAGCGTGGGCTCCCCGCCGTAGGGACCTTCTAGCGATTACATGCAGGGGCGACCGACCCGTCTGGCATAGCAAAATCATCGAGGGTGTTAAGCGTTTGTGCGATGAGCGCCAATTACGTCCGGTCGTATTTGTGCAAGTACTCCGCGACAACGACGTTGCCAGGGAGCTGTCGAATAAGCTTGGTTCTGACCTCATCAGCTGGGGCGCCTCGGTTTCCCATGCAGATCAGGAAGAGACCGTGCGTAAGCTGCTGCGATCGGCCGAAGGTGTTGTTAGCGACCGACTGCACGCCTTAATCATGGGGGTCAACGAGGGGTGTGTCCCGATCGGCCTGTCGCAGTTCGATGACTTCAAATTGCGCACCCACCTTGCGGCGGTCGGCTTGGGGCGTCACTCCACATTGATTTCGGACGCTGAAGCGTCAGATGTCGTGCAACGAATCGACACTATGCTTGACCGTCGCAATTACGTTGCCGATTGCGCCCGCGACGCGAAGGCTGTTTCAGAGCACATTGCCGACAGAATCGATGCGGTGTGCTCATGACACCCCTACAGGACATGCGCCCCGAGGTTAGCCAGCGGACAGGCTCTGTCGCACTGCTGCTCGGAATTGCCGCGGCGACGGTGGCAGTACGGCTACCCGGAAGCCTTAGCCAGATTTATCCGTCCTCCGTAATAGTTGTTATCGCTCTCCTTACGGTGGTGTGCACGGAACCTCGCCAATTGTTCCTGATTCGTCTTAGCAGTCTCGACGTTGCGCTCGTCGTCTTCGTGGCCATCAGAATTCTCACTGATGTTACAAACTCGGCTACCCTCGACGTAGCACTCCCTATACCGGCCCTTGCCGATTGGGTGATAATTCTACTCGCTTTCGTATCTGCCCGGGCGGTCGTCAACTTGCCTTCGGAGTTAGTGACGTTCCTTAGATATTTTCTTGCGCCAGGCTACTTTGTGGCCGCAATTGGAGTGTTGCAGATCGCTGGTGTCGGGGTCGTCACACGGTTGGTCGACACATTCACACGAAGCGCCGGACTGGACAATCGGATAGCGCTCGGCTGGACCGAGTTGCGAGCGACCAGCACGATCGGACATTGGACCGCGCTGGGCGGCTACCTCGTCGTTATGATTGCTGGCAGTTGCGCCCTTATCGCGTACACAGCGACCTGCGACCGCAAGAAAACGTGGCGATATGTGGCTGGATTGAACCTGTTGATGGGCGGCTTGTTATCGACCGCAACCTTCGCTCCGATTATCGCAGGTTTCGTAGTCATCCTCTTCACGATACTGCTGTATTTCCGGCGAATTGAGTCCGTACTGCTCGCGGGAGGGCCCGCCCTGGCATTCCTGTACTTGATGTATCCGGTGCTATCGGATAGATACGACAAACAGACTTACGAGACTACAGCAGCAACAACTCAGTACGCCTGGCTTCCCGAATCCATGGGTTACCGTATGAACATTTGGGTCACTGAGGCAATTCCTGCAGGACTGCGGCGCGAGTTCGTAGGGTGGGGTTCATGGGTATACAGCCGCATAGGGGAAAGTGCTACGCCCCCGGAGCTGCGGTGGCCGTCGCCGGAATCAGAGTGGATCCGGACTTTCGTGACGGGTGGCTGGCTGCTTCTAGCGGCGGAGGTGGTCTTGCTGTTGATCCTGATCTTCAAGGTCGCGCGAATTAGTAGGCTCTACGGCTCGTGGATTCAACCTGTCCTCTGGGGAATCGTTGGGTTGATAGTCATCAGCACCGTGCATTCGCACTTCACGAATCGCGGTGTCCCGCTAGCTATCTGGCCCATCGCGGGGGCTGTCCTATCTGCGTTCATCGCGCGGTACCCAGGCCGCGCGGATGCGGAGAGGTTGGCAGGGTCAGACCGGCGTGAGGAAGTCTGCTCTTGAATGCGCCTAATGTTGCAATTCGGCGTTCCGTATGTATCGCCGGCGCCGATCGACCCGGTGCCTATCCGCGCTCGATTATTGCCGGTCGCCCCCAAGAGGGGATCGGAGGAAAGGACTTACCTTGATAGGCGGGGACAACCGGCTCTACACAGCCAAGCGATTGATTTCTACTCGCGTGAAGCGGGCTTTACCCGAGCGTGCGCTTCTCGCCATGATCTCGGTGCGTTACAGAATGACACTTCGCTCGGAGTTTCGTACGGATCGATTGCGTTATGGCCGCCACTGCCTACCCGGCGAGACCAGCGGCTCGCGCGTGGAACCCAGGAACCTCGAGGCTCAATTGATCAAGGATTACCACCGGATCGAGAAGGGCCTGGCGCTACCGGAACCAAAGCGCCCGTTCGGGGTAGCGGTGACCAATCGCCTCGAAGGCAACGTGCGGGTGGGGAGGGAGGCAGGAACAGCCGATTTGGTTCTGACTTCGGCTGAAACTGCGCAGGAGGCGCTGCATCACTGGAACGTGCATGGCCATATCTCCGATGACGTCGCGCCGGTCGTGAAAGCAGGCGACCGCGGGATAAGTAACGCTGATCGCTTCTTTCGCTCGAGGCACAGTGTTCGGGACTTTGAGTCAGCAGAGGTACCCGACGACGTGTTGTTCAACGCGGTGGCTCTGGCTTTGCAATCTCCTTCGGTGTGCAATCGGCAAGCTTGGCTGATTCGTTTCTACCGGGATGGCGATGTTTCACGAGTGCTTCGTCATCAGAATGGGAACCGCGGTTTCTCGCACGTCGTGCCGGTCGTTGGTCTGATCACAGTGGACACCCGTTTGTTCTCGGCCCCAGGTGAACGCAATCAACCTTGGATCGAGGGCGGCATCTTCTCGATGTCCTTGGTCTGGGCGCTGCACGCACTTGGCTTGGACTCGTGCATGCTCAATATGAGTGTGCCTAATCGTCAATCAGACGCTCTTCGTGAGGAGTTTGGATTAGCAGACAGCGAACTGATCATAATGATGATCGCAATCGGCTATGCCCGTCCGGGCTACCGTGTCGCACGGTCGCCGCGACGACAGCTCGAGGAGGTAGTTGTCAGGATCTAGTTGAACGGGAGACGGACGGCTAACTGTAGCCGGAACATGTTGCGCCACTTCTACATTCAAAGCGTGAACCGAAGTTCCGCGCCGGTATCGCGGGCTGCCTAAGGAGTCTGGTTTGCACGTTCTTTTCGTCTGCACTGGAAACATCTGTCGATCTCCGATGGCAGAGCGGCTCGCCGCCGCAGCCGGCGCACAGCTTGAGCTGTCGGGCCTGCAGGTGTCTAGCGCAGGCACGCGCGCAGTCATTTCGCATCCAATCCATGAGCATGCCGCGCAGGTATTGAACAGACTCGGAGGCGATACGGCCGATTTTGCGGCCCGTCAACTCACCCCGAAGATCGCGTCAAATGCGGATCTTGTGCTCACCATGACCCGGTTCCACCGGGACCGGGTCCTCGAACTTGCTCCGCGTCAATTGCGCAGAACGTTCACGCTTACCGAGGCCGCGCAGCTTGTTTCAATCTTCAACCCACACGCAGTGGCGGATCTGGCAGATCTCCGTCCGCAGTTGGTGGCTGAGCAAGCGCCGGATGTTCAAGACCCGATTGGACAGAGCCCGGAAGTCTTCGCGAAAGTCGGTCAGCAAATCGCTGATTTGCTGCCGCCCATCATAAAACTCTGCCGTTCCGCCTCAATCGGGTGATAGAGCGACGACGCCACGAGCGACCAGCAAGGCAGCGCTACAGCCCGTCCCCAACGTCTCGTCGGGTCAACAGCTTCCGACCGACATTGCGTGAAGAGGGCGAACTACATCTCTGAGTACGCCCCCACGAGCGACGCGACCGCAGTGCTGAGGGAACCAGCTGGCCGTTATCAGAGCACTAAGGGCATTCGAGTAGGTCCACGGAGACGAACGCGACCCCCAACAGAAACGGGTCGACAGACGCAAATGTCTGACAGCTACGACGACGCAAGTGCCGCCTTCGCGGCACCGAACCGACAGGGCGGCCACGCGACATTCGTTCACATCGCGCAGCGGGGCACTTTGCCAATTCTCGTGCCGCGCCGTTGTGGGCGGCCGGGATGTCCCGCGTCACTCGTCGAAGTTTAGGCCTCAAAGGAATAGTCGCCCACTGGTCAACTCTGCGAACGACCCGTCCGTCACCACCCGGTCGTCAAGGTCGCCGTGATCGCCGCACCTTCAGCGGGAGAGCGGCGCGCCGCCGGCCCGCAGCGCAGAGGTGGCGCGGCTGTGAGTTCCTCGTAGCCCGTCTATCTCGGCGGCCTGCTTCTGCTGCGTGGCGGCCTCGTCGGCGTCGTCGCAACGAGCAGTAGCGCGAAGTAACGCATCGTGGCCACCTCTCCGGTAGTGAGCAGGACCTCCCAGCCCACATCTATCCCGACAAATAGGGCGAGGCAAATCCGACACAGGCGTGGTCGCGGTATGTGACCCTTTTACCCATGCGTAAGTCTGCAAACGCAAGCATCGTCATCGTCTCGCTCATCGCCACCGTCGGCCTCTGGCTCGCCTCCACCTTCGCCGCCGCGATTGCCTTCGGCGCCATCGCGCTCATCGTCCCCGGCACCGGTACGCACAACGTCACCACCGACACGCAATACCGCGACAACGCCGCCAATCGCTACATCAACCCGTCCGGCGTCCCCTGCACCTCGACCGACGGCTGCGACCTCCGAGGCGTCGACTATCCCGCCAGCTTCTGGCCCATCCCGCTGCCCGGCTGGTGCCCCGGCCTGACCTGCGACACCTGGAACAAGTCCGTGGGCGAGGGCGTCACCAACCTCGACACGCAACTCGCCGGCATCCTGGCCGACCCCACCAAAGACGACGAGGACATCATCGTCTTCGGCTACTCCCAGGGCGGCGCCGTTGTCTCCCGCGCCATGTACGACATCCCCGACGAGGACAAAGACCGCATCACCGTCGTCACCATCGGCAACATCAACAACCCCCAAGGGTTGTGGTCGCGGCTGAGCTTCCTGCGCTACATCCCGCTCCTCGACGTGTCCTTCGGGCCGCAGCTGCCGACCGACATCGGCGTCAAGAGCACCAACTACTCCTTCGAGTACGACCCCGTCGGCGACGCCCCGCAGTACTGGGGCAACCCCCTGGCGGTCCTCAACGCGCTCTTCGCATTCGACTACGTCCACGGCTACTACCTCGACCCCAACGCCAACTCACCCACCGACTCGATGCCCTACGGCTACGACGAGGCGAGCCTGGCCGCCGCCATCGCCGCCGCACCGAAGCGCGTCCACGGTGACGCCACCTTCGTGCTCATTCCCCAGCGCGGCACGCTGCCGATCCTCATGCCGCTCGTCGAACTCGGAAACGCCACCGGCACATCCGCATTCGTCGACCCCGTCGTCCGGTTCCTCCAGCCGGTGACCAAACTGCTGATCGACCTCGGCTACGACCGTCAGGCCAACCCCGGGCTCGCGCGGAACCTGTCGATCCTGCCGTTCAACCCGTTCACCTTCAATCCCATCCAGTTCTCGGTGGACTTCGTCGAAGCCATCGCCCAAGGGATCGAAGACGCCGTCCACGGCGGCGGCATGGTCGCCGTTCCGGTCCCGACGCCGGACCAGTCCGAGTCCGACGACGTGCTGGCCGCGGGCACGGCACTGGGCCGCCTCGCCGCCGACGACCAGGCCGAGGCGCCTGCCGCCGTGATCGAGCCCGTCGCCGATGACGGCGCCGCGTTGGTCGAAGAAACCCCCACACCGCAGCTCGCCGATACCGCCGCCGTCGACGAGCAGGAACCGGTCGAAGGCCCGAAAGAAGACCAGCTCGAGGAAGAGAGTTCGCCGCAAGAGGACCTCGAGGAGGCGGAACTCGAGCAGGACGTCGACGAGGACGACGAGGTCTCGGACGAGGAGACCGACGAGGCCGAGACCGAGAGCGCCGAACCGGAGACCGTCTCCGCACCCGCCGAAGAGCAGGCGGCCGCCTGACCGTCCCTGATTGGCGGCGGCGGTTTTCCGGGTATTCACCAGAACGCACCGAATCGGTCGGCGACGAGCAAGCGGTCGTTTACCGTAGCCGTAGGGGAGTTTCTGGAGGGGATGACGATGAAATACCGCATTGCTGCAGGCACCGTCGCGTTCGCGACGACGCTGGCGCTCACCGCACCGCCGGCCATGGCGCAACCGACCCGCTGGACGATGCCGGACCTGCGCGGCATGAATCTCGCCGCAGCGCAGGAGGCCTACACCGCGGCGACCGACGGCGCGGGCCCGGAGCTCGAGTACAGCAACGAGTCCGGCCCCAGCGAGGTCATCAACCTGACCAACTGGACCGTCTGCTGGCAGTCGCCGCGAGCGGGCCAGACGTTCACCGCGAAATCCTGGGCCGGGGTGGGTGTCAACCGCCCCAACAAGTGCTGACCACCTGATCCGACGACGTCGACCGGCCAGGGGAGTGCGCGGCCGCACCGCCGACGGCAACCCTTGAACTCGAAAAAACTTCGCCATTCGCCTGGCGTCGGACGGCGATGAACCGCATGCTGGTTACCGCAGGGGTGCAGCCAGAGGTCGCGGTAACGAGAGCGAACACAGCGGGGGCTAGGTGTCGGTCGATGAAGCGTGCAATTCGAGTATCTCGATCGTCATCGTGGACGGCCAGGACGTCGTTCACGCCGGCATCGCCTCCTGGCTCGCTGGGTCGCGACCACCCATCAAGATAGTCGGAAACTACTCCGCGCCAAAGGCTTTCATCAAAGAGCATCCGAAAGCCTCGCCCACCGTCGACGTTGTCCTGAGCGCACTCCAGTTCGGCGCCGGTGCACCCGACTTCGACGCCATCCGTCAGATGAGCCGGGTCGGCCACTGCGTCATCGTCTACTCCTACCTCGCCACCGACGAAGCGATCCTCCGGTGCCTCGACGCCGGCGCCATCTCGTTCGTCGTCAAATACGAAGACGGCATGCACCTCTGCCAAGCGATCTACAGCGCGCGCTCGAACCAACCGCACATCCCACCCCGCATGGCCGAAGCACTCCTCCGCGACAAAACGGTCGGCCGTCCACGCCTCAGCCAGCGTGAGATCGAGGTGCTCCAACAATGGTGTCGCACCGAGAACAAGGAAGAAGTCGCGCGCCGGCTCTTCATCGAGTCGGCGACCGTGCGCACGCACCTGCAACGCATCCGCTCCAAATATGCCGCCGCCGGCCGGCCGGCCTCCACCAAGGCGGCCCTCGTTGTCCGGGCCATCCAGGACGGCTTCCTCAGCACCGACGAGATCTGAGCTTTCCGCCTCGGACTGTTTGCGCTGACGCCACGGTCACGGTCGCCGGGCGGTGCCTTCGTGCCGCCGGTCGTTGCACCCCCAAGTTCTTGGTCGTCGACGGCTGCCCGATACCCGGTTGTGATCATGTTCGCCCTATACGTTGCTGAAACAGTGTCAGTACGTGCGTAAGGCGTCAGAACCAACGCTGTAGTACATCTGTGGCTACTTAGTGGCGCTGAACGCATGCGATGCGCTGTCCGCAAAGCCCCTGTATAACGCCCAGTAGCGGCTGGGTTTGTACGCCAAACGGCTTAAAAGTTGACTTAGGGGAAAATTTTTGACGAGCACGTCACCAAACTTGTATTACAGTCCTAACTGATTCGCTGAAACTGCGCTTGCGGTGCACATTCGAGAGATTGCGCCGACGAGCACTGACCAGGGGGAGTTCCACGTGTCGAGTCCGATCGCGTCCTGCCTGCCTCGCCCCGCCGAGGAGCCGCCGCGTTTCCCGAAACTGTTGGGATGCGCGAGCCCGCACAGGCCGCCGGCCGACACCGGGCTCTCCGCCGAAAACGTTGCCTGCCTCATCGCGGGCGTCCCGGTCCACGACGAGGTCTGCGCGCAGTACATCCGGTCGAGCCCGAGCCCCACCGGAGCCGTTGACCCGTACGGGGTCGTCCACGGGCTCAGCGGCGCCGCGCCGGTGTGGATCGTCGGTGGGGAGGAGCAGAAGTGACCGCGGAGCTCTACGTCCCGCTGCACGACATCGCCCCGATCGCCGAAGGGCTACCGCTGGACGGCCGGCGCGTCGCGGTGATCGGCATGGGCTACGTCGGACTGCCCACCGCGCTCTCCCTGGCCGACCGCGGCGCTGCGATCGTCGGATGCGACATCAGCGAGGTGCGGCTGGCCGACATCAAGTCCGGCCGCGTCGACATGCTCCCTCGCGAGCACGCGCGACTGAGCCGGCACCTGATCAACGAGTCGCTCGAGCTGACCACCGAGCCGTCGGCGGTCGCGGGGGCCGACGCCGTGATCATCTGCGTCCCAACGCCGGTCGATTCGCACCAGACCCCCGACCTCACCGCTCTGACCACCGCCTGCGCCAGTGTCGTCGAACACGCGGTTCGTGGGCAGACCATCGTGCTGACGTCCACCACCTACGCCGGATGCACCCGTGACCTGCTGATCAAGCCGCTCACAGCCCGAGGGTTCGAAGTCGGCACCGACGTGTACGTGGCCTTCAGCCCGGAACGCATCGACCCGGGTGTCGAGGCGCACGCGCCCGAGGCGACGCCGCGGGTGGTCGGCGGATCCACCCCGGAGTGCGCCGACCGGGCCGTCGACATCCTGCAGCACACCTCCAGCGGGATCCACCGGGTCTCATCGCCGGAGACCGCGGAGATGACGAAGCTGCTGGAGAACACGTTCCGGGCCGTCAACATCGCGCTCGCCAACGAGATCTCCGATGCGGCAAGGGAGCTCAAGGTCGACATCGTCGAGGTCATCGACGCGGCGGCGACCAAACCCTACGGGTTCATGCCGTTCTGGCCCGGCGCCGGTGTCGGCGGCCACTGCATCCCCTGCGATCCGCACTACCTCCTGTGGCAGTTGCGTGCCCGCCGGGCCACCGCACCGCTCATCGAAGCGGCCATGAAGGGAATCGCCACGCGCCCACGCCAGGTGGCGGCCCTGGCCCGGCAGACGCTCGGCGACAGCGGACGTAAGACTGCGGGAGCCAACGTCCTGGTGGTGGGGGTGACCTACAAGCCGGGCGTCGCCGACCTTCGCGAATCTCCCGCGCTGGAGATCATCGACGACCTCCGGGAGGCCGGCGCCGAGGTGGCGTTCTGGGACCCCTACATCGAGGTCATCCAGACCGCGGACGGTTGCCTGCCGCGGGTGGACCGGCCGGCCGAGCGGCAGTGGGACCTGGTGATCGTCCACACGAACCATCCGACCGAGGACCACGACTGGCTGGCGAGCCAGGAACACGTGCTGGACATGACGTTTCGCACCCAACCCGCGCTGAAGGCGGGGAAGTGACGACGCTCGACGAACCGCCCCGGCTTCTCGAACGGGACGGTGGCCCCGACGCGGGTACGCCCGCCGGTCGCCCGCTGAAGGTCACCCTGTTCGGGATCATCGCGCTGATCGTCGTCGCCGTCGTCCTCTTCAAGATCGCGAGCGTCGACAACCTGCGCCGCGAACCCGTCTGGGCGGTGTACAGCCTCGTCGTGACGGCGTTCATCTTCTCCCGGTTCGGCTTGGCGTGGCTGTACCGACCCCCGCGCGTCGACGGCGACACCGACTACCTGCCGGACGTCGCGATCATCATCCCCGCCTACAACGAGCCCGACATCGCCCGCACGCTGGCGGCATGCCTGGACGCCGACTATCCCGGCCGGCTGCGGGTGGTCGTCGTGGACGACAAGTCCACCGACGACACCCTGCGCCGGATCGAGGCCGTCGCCGCGTCGCGACCGGAACTGACGGTGATCGCCTCAGAGGTCAACCGAGGCAAACGGCATGCGATGGCGACCGGGATGAAGGCCGCCGACGACGCCGAGGTCTTCGTGTTCATCGACTCGGACTCACAGGTGACACCTGACGCGGTCCGGACCATCGTGCGCTACTTCGCCAACCCCGAAGTCGGTGCGGTGGCGGGGCATACCGACGTCGCCAACAGCGGGACCAACCTGCTGACGCGGATGCAGACGATCCAGTACTACGTCGCGTTCCGCATCCACAAGTCGGCCGAGGCGCTGTTCGGTTCGGTCACCTGCTGCTCCGGCTGCTTCTCGGCGTACCGGCGTGACGCCGTCGCCCCCGTCGCCGACGCGTGGCTCCACCAGACCTTCCTGGGGCAGCCGAGCACCTTCGGGGACGACCGCAGCCTGACCAACTTCCTGCTGCCGAACTGGCGGGTGCTCTACGCTCCGGACGCTCAGGCCTACACCAACGTTCCCGAGCATCTGCGCCAGTTCCTGCGCCAGCAGCTGCGCTGGAAGAAGAGCTGGCTGCGCGAATCCATGCGTGCCGCACGGGCAGTGATGCGCAAGAACCCGGTGATGGTCGTGATGTTCTCCCTGAGCATCATCCTGCCGCTGATGGCGCCGCAGGTCGTGTTCCGCGCCATGGTGGTCCAACCGCACTTCATCAACGAGCTGCCCTTCTGGTACTTCGGCGGCGTCGCGACGATCGCGTTGATCTACGGGCTCTACTACCGGATGCACCGGCCCGGCAAGCGGTGGTACCTCGGCATCTTCTTCACCATGTTCTACACCGTCGTCCTGGTCCTGCAGCTGCCGTACGCCATGGCCACCATCCGCGACTCGAAATGGGGAACACGGTGAGCACGAACATGTTTCGGGTCCGCCGCATGGGAGCGTTTCTCAAGTCGGTGGTGATCACCGTCGTGGCGTTCTCGGCGGTCGCCGCGTACCTCGTCGTCCCTGCGGTGGGGCAGTGGACGCGGGCAGAAGCCCGCGCCAACATCAACCCGGAGGTCTACGACCAGGTCGAGACACCGCCCCAGGACGTCGACGACCGACTGGTCGAGAAACTGCGCAACGCGACGACCGGCCGCCAGTCCGCGCCCCTGGTCATCACCTACCACGACATCGGTGATCGAGACTCCCGGTACACGCTCACCCCGCAGGCGTTCGAAGCGCAGATGCAGACGCTGCACCGTGCCGGTTGGCGCACCATCGGATCCGACGACCTGGTGCGCTGGCTACACGGAGAACCGGTTCCGCCGCACAGCGTTCTGATCACGTTCGACGACGGAGCGAAAGGGGTGTGGAAGTACGCCGACCCGATCCTGCGGCGTTACGGCTTCAACGCCGTCTCATTCGTCGTCACGGGATTCGTCGGCACCAGGGCGCCCTATTACATGACGTGGCAGGAGCTCACTCGGCTCCACGAGAGCGGCCGTTGGGAACTGCAGGCACACACCCACCTCGGCCACGTTCACATCCCCACCGACGCCGAGGGAGGGGAAGGCCCCTTCCTCACCAAGCTCCGGTACCTCACCGACAAGCGGCGTGTGGAGACATCCGACGAGTACGCGCACCGCGTCGTGAGCGATCTCGACGAGGGGATACGGCAGTTCGCGCTGCACGATCTGCCCGCTCCGACGTTGTTCGCCTATCCCTTCTCCGATCTCGACGACGCACCGACTGGCACCGGTGTCCTGAGGGACGCCCTCGCGGAACGCTTCGCGGCCTCGTTGAGCGACACCGCCGACAGGGAGCGCGTCACCAACACCGAGGACGTCTCGGCCGGCCTCGTCGCGCGGATGGACATCACCTCCGACGTCTCGACCGCCGACTGGGTCGACAGGCTGGTCGCGGCAAGCCCGTTGGAGCCCCGGTTCGCCAGACCGCTGGCCGATCCCGGTGGCTGGACCGACTACGGCGCACGACCGGTGCGGATCAACATCGACGGCAACGGGACCGCGCTGCTCGAACCCGCGCCGCGCGAACACCTGGGCCGGCGCTACGCGCCACAGCGGAGCTCCATGTGGGATACGTACGGCGTGTCGGTCGACGTGGGGAACTTCCGGTCGGCGACCGACGGGACGACCGCCGGTGTGATGGCGCTGTCCGGTGACGCCAAGCACGAGGTCGACGTCAGCATCGGCAGAAGCGGTTACACGATCAACGTGGGACGGGAGCCTCGGTTCTTCACGAAGAGAGGCAAACTCGCCGACACGTCCTCACATCACGTCGACATCGACGTCTCGCCGAATCAGGTGATCGTCAGAATCGACGGCGCGCTCGCCGCGGAGGTGCCCCTGCCCGCTGCGCCGCCGAGGCAGAAGGGCGGCGGTGTGGGGCTCCACGTCACCCGTGCGTTCGACTCGAGCCCCGCGGCGCTGTTCGCGAACCTGACCGTGCGCTAAACCGGCGCCACGATCACGCTGCCGAACCGCAGTTCGGCATTGTCTCCGCGCACACCCACACCACCTTCGGTGATGACCGGGCAGCCGACGCCCGTGTCGACGGCTCGCACCGAGCGACCGTCGCGGGTGGCGTCGATTTCGACACTGCCGTCGGACCGGTCGCGCACGGTCACCACGATCCGTTGCCATTCGCCCAGCGGGATGGGGGCATCGCGCACCGGTTCGCTGAGGTCGTGGTAGGTCCCGCCGTTGGTGTCGCCGCCCGGGCACTTCTTCTTGACGATCATCGTGCCGTCACGCCGGTCGACGCTGACGGCATAGAGCTGCGCCTCCGAGCTGTAGCGAACCCAGATGTGGGCCCCGTCGTAGCCCTGAGCCGGGGTGCGCTCGGTTTCCGACAACGCATCGACCCGGAGGGTGAGGGTCATGTCGACGTCGCGGAAGTCCCGCTCCCGAGAGACCATCCGGAAGACCGCCGACCCGTTCGACCCTTGCGCGCGGCCGTCGTCCGGAACACCCGACCACGCGGTGTTGTCGGCGCGAAAGAGCGTTCCGCTGGTCATCTCCCACGGTTCGCCCGCCGCGGGCGGATCGTCCGGTGCGGCGATGAGACCGTCGGGCCCGATGAACGTGTCCGCGATCGCACTCGGCGCCGACGGCTCGGACGCGCAGCCCGCGATGAGGGCCAACGCGAGCACGGTGAGGGCGCCGCGGGGGGATTTCAGCGGTCGGCGTCCTAAGCCGCGGCAGCGCCCGGCTTGAGGTAGGTGACCAGGCTGACGTCGAGCGCCTCGTCGACGAAGTAGTACTGGCAGCCGGTCAGGTACCGCATGTAGTCGTTGTAGCTCTGCTCCCCGGCGGCGGCGATCGCCTCGTCCTTGTGGTGCTCCAGGCGGGCGGCCCAGATGCCGAGGGTCTTGATGTAGTGGTTGCGCAGCGACAGCGTCTCCGGCACCACGAACCCGGCCTTCTCGCCGTGCTCGACCATCATCTGCGTGGTCGGGATGCGGCCACCCGGGAAGATCACCTCGTGGATGAACTTGGCGAACCGCGCCAGCTCGAAGGTGAGCTTCTTGCCGCGAGCCTGCAGGTCGTTGGGGTGATACCCGCAGCTGCTCTGCACCGTCATGCGGCCGTCGTCGGGCATGACGTCGAAGCACGTCTTGAAGAAGTCGTCATACCGCTCGAACCCGAAGTGCTCGAACGCCTCGATCGACACGATGCGGTCGACGGGGGAGTGGAACTGCTCCCAGCCCTCCAGCCGCACATCGAAGGTGCGCTCGCTGTTGAGCTCCGAGAGCATCTTGTTGCAGTACGCCTGCTGGTTCTTGCTCAGCGTCAGGCCGATGACGTTGACGTCGTACTTCTCCATCGCCCGCGCCAGCGTCAGCCCCCAGCCGCAGCCCACCTCGAGCAGCGTCATCCCCGGCTTGAGGTCCAGGCGGTCCAAATGCTGATCGACGTTGGCGATCTGCGCCTCGGACAGCGTCACGGTCGGCCCGGTGAAGTATGCGCAGCTGTACTTACGCGTCGGATCCTGGAAGACCCCGAAGAAATCGTCCGAGAGGTCGTAGTGGGCCTGGATGTCCTCGAAGTGAGGGATCAGATCCTTGGTGCCGGTGGCTTTGTCAGACATGGTCGCTATTCGGCCTTCCTGATGACAGGTCAAATCCAGTTCATCGAAACGTTGGTTGGACCGCACCCTACCTGCCTTCGGATGGCCTTCTGGCCACCCCGGCACGTGTCGGTGGACCCCGGCGCCAGCTGTTTGACGCCCGCGATAGTCAATGGCTTTGCTGGGTGTGCGCTACTTCACCAGCGTGAACTGGTTGACGTCGGTGTATCCCTTGCGGAACGCGTCCGCACAGCCGGTCAGGTAGTGCATGTAGCGGTCGTAGACCTCTTCGGACTGCACCGCGATGGCCTCGTCCCTGTGGGCCTGCAGCGCGTCGGCCCAATGGTCCAGCGTCTTGGCGTAGTGCGGCTGCAGCGACTGCTCACGCGTCAGCGTGAACCCGGCCTTGCCGGCGTGCTCACCCACCAGCTCGATCGTCGGCAGGTAACCACCGGGGAAGATCTCGGTGAGGATGAACTTGATGAACCGCGCCACCGAGAACGTCAGCGGGATGCCGCGCTCGATCATCTGCGGGATGGTCAGCGCCGTGATCGTGTGCAGCAGCATCACCCCGTCGTCCGGCAGCACCCGGTAGGCCATGGTGAAGAAGTCGTCCCAGCGGTCGCGGCCGAAGTGCTCGAACGCGCCGATCGAGACGATCCGATCGACGGGCTGGTCGAAATCCTCCCAGCCCTTCAGCAGCACCTGCTTGCTGCGCGGGCTGTCCGAGGCGGCGAACACGTTCTCGACATGCGCGTGCTGGTTCTTGCTCAGCGTCAGACCGATGACGTTGACGTCGTATTTCTCGACCGCGCGCATCATCGTGTAGCCCCAGCCGCAGCCGACGTCGAGCAGCGTCATACCGGGCTGCAGGCCCAGCTTGCCCAGCGCGAGGTCGACCTTGGCCCGCTGGGCCTCCTCGAGCGTCATGTCGTCGCGCTCGAAGTACGCGCAGCTGTACATCTGGCTGGGGTCGAGGAACAGCCGGAAGAAGTCGTCGGACAGGTCGTAATGGGCCTGGACGTCTTCGAAATGCGGCTTCAGTTTGCCCGTGGGGGCCATGGTGGTGCCTTTCCTGGCGGGATCGGGCCTCGCGCGCGTCGTCATTGACGGCCGCAATGGCCCACCTGCGCTCAAGTGGCGATGGTATCGGATGGATTACCACCAGCCCAATTACGAAATATTTGTCGCTGGTCAGGGCCGCTCGGCGAAGGTGGTCTTGAGTTCGCCGACGATGTCGTCCCACAGCGGCTCCGGCAACTCGTGGCCCATCCCGTCGAACAACACCAACCGCGCGTGCGGAATCGCCTTCGCGATCGCCTTCCCGCCCGACGGCCGCATGAGCTTGTCGGCTTTGCCGTGGATGACGACGGTCGGCACGGTCGTCTGCCGGTTGTACTTGCGCAGGCTGCCGCTGCCGGTGATCGCGTTGAACTGCCGGGCCACACCGACCGGGTTGAACGCCCGGTCGTAGAACGCCATGGCGTCGGCGCGCAGCGCGTCCTCCGATCGCGGATAGCCCGGGCTGCCGATGATCCGGCTGACCTTGACCGAGTTCTCGATGATGACCTCGCGCGGCGAGCTCGGCGACGGTCCGGTGATGACGGCGAGCAGGTGGCGCGGTCCGGGCGGCGGTAGGAACGCCTGATTGTTCGACGAGAAGATGACGCCGAGCGTCTTCGTGCGCTCGGCGTGCCGCGCCGCGACGATCTGCGCGATCATCCCGCCCATCGAGCCGCCGACGACGTGCGCCCGGTCGATGCCCAGGTGGTCGAGCAGCGCCGCCGCGTCGTCGGCCATGTCCTCGAGCGTGTACAGCGCGGGGCTGGGCCGGCCGAGCACCGAGCGGACCATGTTGCCGACCTGCGACCCCTTCGTGCGCTGGCCGTCAAAGTAGGTCGACAGGCCGACGTCGCGGTTGTCGTAGCGGATCACCCGCAGCCCCTGGTCGACGAGCTTGCGGCAGAAGTCCTCACGCCAGAACGTCAGCTGCGCGCCGAGGCCCATGATGAGCAGGACGGCCGGATCGCCGACGTTGCCCATGTCCTCGTAGTGGATCTCGATGTCGCCCGAGACCGCCTTGCCCTCCCGGACCTGCACGTCAGACCTCCACGTCTTCGTCTTCGCGTTCCTTGTGCTCACGGCTGATGTCGACCATGAAGTTGGCGAAGTACCCGGTCAGCTGCGGATCGCTCATCATCTGCCACTTCGGCGCCAACAACTTCATGTACCGCTCGACGTAGAGGAACTGTTTTCCGATGAGCACCAGCTCGCGGGGCAGCTTCACGTCGTAGGCGTCGGCCAGCGCCGAGAGCTGCTTGCCGATCTCGGCGTAGCTCATATCGCCCAGCGTCGACATGGTCAGCGGTGTCGCGAACCTCTCCAGGTCCTTGGCGGCCTGGGCCTCCGGTTTGACGGTGCCTACCGCGCCCATCATCACGACGATCTTGCCCGCCGCGGCGTGGTCCTTCTTCACCAGCAGCGCGTACACCAGTTCGCGCAGCAGCCACCGGGTGCGCGGGTCGATCCGGCCCATGATCCCGAAGTCGAAGAAGACGATCTTGCCGTCGGCGTCGATGTAGAGGTTGCCCGCGTGCAGGTCACCGTGGAACAGCCCGTGCCGCAGCCCGCCCTCGAACAGGCTGAACAGCAGCGCCTTGACCAGTTCGGTGCCGTCGAAGCCGGCCTTGCGGATCGCGGCGGCGTCGTCGATGCGGATGCCCGACACCCGCTCCATGGTCAGCACCCGCTCGCTGGTCAGATCCCAGTACACCTGCGGCACCCGGATGTTGCGGCCCAGCGGGCTGGCGTGCATGTGCGCCACCCACGCGTCCATCGACTGCGCCTCGAGCCGGAAGTCGAGTTCCTCGGCGAGGTTGTCGGCGAAGTCGGCGACGACGTCCTGGGCGCTGAGCCGCTGGCCGAGTTTGGCGAACTCGACGATGCGGGCGCCGCGCTTGAGGATCTGCAGGTCGGCGGCGACCCGTCGGCGGATGCCGGGCCGCTGGATCTTGACCACGACCTCTTCACCGGTGTGCAGCGTCGCGTAGTGCACCTGCGCGATGGACGCCGAGGCGAACGGCTTGTCGTCGAAGGTCTTGTAGAGGTTCTTCGGGTCGTCACCGAGTTCCTCGCGCAGCAGCTTGGCCACCTGCTCGGGGTTGGCCGGCGGCACCCGGTCGAGCAGGCTGCGGAACTCCTTGGACAGCCCCTCGCCGAACGCGCCCGGGCTGGACGCGATGATCTGCCCGAACTTGACGTAGGTGGGTCCGAGATCGGCGAACGTCTGCGGGACCTGTTTGATGATCTTCTGCGAGAGGTTGCCGCGGCCGCGGATGTTCGTGACGACACGGGCGCCGGTGCGGGTGATCTGCCACCCGGTCGCGCCGAAGCGCGCGGCCTCGACCGGCAACGGCACCCGGTCCAGGCTGGCCACCTCTCGGTGCTGGGTCTTACGCGTGGCACTCATGGGTTCCAGTGTTGCAAAATGCGCGGTGACGCGAAAAAACGTGTGCCCCGGGTCACAGTCCGTCGGTGACGACCGTTGCCGGCCGTGGCGCCGGATCATAGGCGTCCGGACGGCACCGCAGCGCGATAACTGTTCTTGCGCAGTACCGGCAGAATTCACCGGGGATTCCGGGGGAAGTGGCTGGTCGACGGGTATGGCGGAGGTGATCCGTTCCACTATCGAGAAACCAGGTGTTGAGATGACGAAGCACGCGACGGCACTCGGCGCGGCGGTCCTGTTCGCCGCAGGCACCCTCGGGATGGCGGGCCCGGCCTCAGCGGCAGAGGCGTGGGCGATGCCCGACGTCGAAGGGATGATCCTCCAGCAGGCCTGGGACGAGATCCTCTCCACGAGCGACGGCGCCCTGGTGCCCGAGACCTCCGCCGCCGACGGGACGCCCTACGAGCAGATCAACCTGACGAACTGGGTGGTGTGCGAGCAGTCGCCGTCCGAAGGCGGGGTGGTCACCGCGGACGAGCCGCCGGAACTCGAGGTCGCGCGGCCCAACCAGTGCGAGTAGGCCGGCTCAGGCGAAGCTGTGCTCGACCTCGTCGCGGCTGAGCTTCGGGTCTGATCCCAGGACGTACGTCGGCACGGTGTGCGGGACCGTGGTGCCGCCCTTGACACGTGCCTGCGCCTGCTGGAACTCCGGCGCCGGGCCGGCCGCGGCGTGCAGCCCGTTGATCACGCCCCACACCGCGGTGCGCCGGGCCGTGCGTTCGACGATGTTCGGGTCGCTGTGCTGAATCAGCTGCTTGGCCCACTTCGGCATGGTGTCGCGGATGGCCCAGTCGACGATGCTCTGCGGTATCGCGACGTTCGGCCCGGTGGCCATCGCGGTGCCGTGGGTGACCGCGAGCCTGGGCAGATAGGACTTGAGGCATTCGGCGGTGTCGGCCTTGGTGGCGGGCAGGTCGGTGCCGCCCAGCGCGTGGCCGACGCGGACGAACTCGCCGTAGTAGCGGTCGATTTCCTTGCCGCGCAATGGGTTCGGGTGGTAGAGCTCGTGCGCGGTGGCGATGCCCCAGACGACGGTGGCGTAGTTCCACCGCAACCAGTCCGGATCGTCGGCGTCGTAGCGCAGCCCGTCTGGGCGCACCCCCTTGATGGTGTGGTGCATGGACCGGACGGTGGTCGCCAGCTTCTCTGCCGTCTCCGTCGACCCGTAGGCGGTGCCGATGAAGAACGCCACCGAATGCCCGAGGCGGGCCATCGCGCCTTCGGGGTCGAGGCGTCCGGTGGCGGTGCCGCTCTCGTCGCGTTGGACCAGACGGGAGTGATGCATGCCCATCCAGAAGATGCTGGGGTCGAGGCGTTCCATGTAGGCCGCGCACTGCAGACCGAAGATCAGCGCCTCCATGTGCGAATGCACATGCCAGACCGCGCTTTTCGGCCCGAACCAGCCCGGGTCGCCGACCGGCGCCGCGAACTCCATCCCGCGGAAGTAATTGCGCCGCATGCCGCCGTAGTCGATGCGGCCGCGCAACCACTGGGTGAGGATCTCGTGCGGCATGTCCACGGTGGGCCTCCAGATGCGGTGTGGCGACGGGTGTGCCCAACCCTACCGCTTTGGCTACATCTGTGACCAGATCACGCGTCGACACGTACGCTGAACGGATGCCGACACCCACCCGCTGGGCCGGTGTGCCGTTGACCGACCGGCGCGCCGAACGCCGCGCCCTGCTGATCGGCGCGGCGCTGCGGTTGTTCGGCGAAGGCGGCGAGAGCGCGCTCGCGGTGCGCTCGGTGTGTCGCGAATGCGGGCTCAACACCCGCTACTTCTACGAGAGCTTCGCCGACACCGACGACCTGCTCGGCGCGCTGTATGACGAGGTGAGCGCCCAATTGGCCGCCGACGTCGACGCCGCCATGGCCGCGGCGGGGGAGTCGTTGCGCGCGCGCACCCGCGCCGGGGTGGCCGCGGTGCTCGGGTTCAGCTCGGCCGACCCGCGGCGCGGGCGCGTGCTGTTCACCGACGCGCGGGCCAACCCGGTGCTGGCCGCCCGCCGCACCGCCACCCAGGACCTGCTGCGCGAGGCGGTGCTGGTCGAGGGGTGGCGGCTGCATCCGGGCTCGGATCCGGTGGCCGCGCAGGTGGGCGCCGCGATGTACACCGGCGCGATGGCGGAATTGGCCCAGCAGTGGCTGGCCGGCACATTGGGCGACGACCTCGACGCCGTCGTCGACTACGCCCTGCGGTTGGTGCTCGACCGCTGAAGTCGAGCCCGCCGAACGCACGGTTGTTGTACGCATTGGCCGAGAGGGGCCGTCAACAACCGTGCGCTCGCGGGCACTACGCGGGCTGCGTCGGCCGCCAGCGCCGGATGAAGTCCGTCTCCGGCCACTCCTCGTTCGCCGCCATCAACTCGTACATCGTCGCCCGGTCGATCGACTCGCGGATGATGTCGGCGTGCCCGGCGTGCCGCGTCAGTTCCTCGATGAGGTGCAGCGCCACCCAGCGCACCGACCAGTGGTCGATGTCGTGCGGGAACCACGGCACCTCGTGCGGGACCGGCACCGGTGTGTCGAGGTCGGCCTCACGCAGCACCCGCAACGTCTCGGCGTTCTGCACACGGAGCGCCTCCAGCAGGCCCTCGAGCGTCTCGTCCTCGCGCATCACGTACTGGTCCTGGTAGTCGCGCATCTGCTCCTCGATCGGCCGCGGGTCCGGCGGCGGGAACTCCGGGGCACATGCGGCCCGCTGCGCCCATCCGTGCTGCACTCCGGCCGCATGTTTGATCAGGCCGCCGATCGACAGCGCACTCACCGACGGTGTCGAGCGGGCCTGCTCGTCGGTCAACCCGTAGGCGACCGAGAAGAACGCGTTCTGGTTGAACGCCAGGAACTCGATGAGGGTCTGCCGTTCGTCGGCGGCGGGCGGGGGCATACCGGGCATCAGTGATTCTCCTTCATGGTGTGGACGTACAGGTCTCGCAGACAAGCGATCTCGGCGCCGTGGTGGATCACTTCGCGGTTGATGTGCAACACCAGCGCGAGCATCGGATAGTCGGCGTACGGACCCTCGGCCGGTCCGCACGGACGAGCCAGCGCGTCGGCGTCGAGCGTGCGCACCCCGGTGATCCAGCGCGCGTACTCCTCGTCGAGTTGGCGCAGCGCCGTGGCGGCGTCGGTGGCGTAGGGCCAGGACTGGTAGTCCGCGGGCGGGCCGCCGAAGTGCGAATGGCTGCGCATTGCGAGGACGCCGATGATCACGTGCGCCATCCGCCACGCGATCGTGGTGAACGGTTCCGGTTGCGGTGGCGGATAACTGAAGTCGACGCCGCCGTCGGGGTGCACGGTCCAGCAGTCGGGCACCGGCTGCCAGAAGTACTCGTCGTCGGACAGGCCCTCCAGGCGGGGCCGCAACGCCTGTGTCCAGTGGAAGTCCAGCTGGTCGACCAGTTGCTCGGTGAGATCCATGCGAACAGCGTCGCATCCTCTTAGGACAGTTTCGGTCCTATGAGTCTGGCAGGCTGACCGTGTGTCCGAAACGACCAGCCGGGTGCTGCAACTGCTGGGGCTGTTGCAGTCGCGACGGGTGTGGAGCGGTGAGGAACTGGCCGAGCGCCTCGGCGTGACCACCCGCAGCGTGCGCCGCGACATCGACCGCCTGCGCGAGCTCGGCTACCCCGTCGCGGCCAGCAAGGGCCACGGCGGCGGCTACCAACTGGGCGCCGGCGCCGCCCTGCCGCCGCTGTTGCTCGACCCCGACGAGGCTGTCGCGATGGCCGTCTGCCTGCGGCTGGCCGCCGGCGGTTCCGTTGCCGGGGTCGGGGAGTCCGCGCTGCGCGCCCTGAGCAAGCTCGACCAGGTGATGCCCGCCCGACTGCGCTCACAGGTCTCCGCCATCCACGACGCGACCGTCACGATCACGTCGAACACCTCCGAGGTCGTCGCACCCGACGCGCTGATGACCCTGGCCCGGGCCTGCCGCGACCACGAACACGTCACCGCCGCCTACGTCGACCGCGGCGGCAACGCCACCCGGCGCCGCCTCGAGCCCTACCAACTGGTGACCACCGGGCGGCGCTGGTACCTGCTGGGCTACGACCGCGACAGACAGGACTGGCGCAGCCTGCGGTTGGACCGGATGGCCGACGTCACCGCGGCAGGAACCACATTCGCCCCGCGCGAGGCGCCCGACGCCGCCGACTACGTGCGGCGCTCCATCAGCACCTCGCCCTACCGCTACGTCGCGCGGGTGCGCTACCGCGCGCCCGTCGATGTCATCGCCGCGCACTTCCCACCCGCCTCGGCGCAGATCGAGCCCGACGGGCCGAACGCGTGCATCGTCACCGCGGGCGCTGACGACCCCGAACGCATGGCGCTCTACTTCGCCGTCGCCGGAGCCGAATTCGAGGTGCTCGAACCCCCCGAGGTGATCGCCGCCGTCGGCACCGTCGCCGACCGGTTGCGCCGCGCCGTCAGCCCGTGATGCCGGGGTCAGCTACAGGACACGCCCACGACACGGCATCCGGGGCCGTATCGACTGCACGAAATGAAGGCCAACTTCTGCGCACCGGCGCTGTCGCGGGCCACGCCCGACGCCCACGACGCGTCGGGCGCCTGGGCGACAGCGCCGCAGCCCTTCGTGAAGTTCACGACTGCCCGACAGTCGCGGGCCTTGCAGAGGCCGATCGCCGCGCGCTCGGCCTCGACGGCCGAGTTGAAGCCCTGCGTGTAGCCCACCCTGCCGGTATCGGGCGACACCGCGATCGCGCCCCAACCCAGGGCACCGGCGGTCGGGGCCGTCAACGCCGCACCTCCGCCGAGGCACCCGGCCACCAGCGCAATCGCGAGCACACGCCGGAACGCCACCATGGAGCGGATCGTATGGGGAACGGGCCGTCGCCGACGGTGGAGACACCGAAGCGGTACCTACCTGAGACTGAGGTGAGATCGCCGCGCCCTCAGCCCGTGATGCCCAGCCTGTCGGTCAGAACCAAGAACGTACTGGCGAAAGGGTTTTCGGCGGTGTCGGCGCGCACCATTTCCCAGTCCACGGTCTCGCGGACCGCGCGCGCCGCGGGCAGGAGCGCCGAGAAGTCGCAGTTGTGTTCGTTGAGCGAATTGAGCTTCTCGGTCATCACGTGCGTCGGCGGCAGCACCCGCATCCGGATCGCCAGCACGTCGAGTTCCTCGGCGGCGGCCACATCCTGCGCCGTCACCGGCGTTCCGTTGAGCGCGTGCAGAACGTCGATCACGAAGTCGTCGCCCACACACGCCTTGAACAACCAGTCCTCCGGGGTGCGCTCGATGCGGAACCCGGCCTTCTCCAGCGTCAGCGCCGCCGACTCGGTGTCCTCCTCGGCGACCACGAAGTCCACATCGTGCACCGGTTCCGGACCGCCGTACGCCCACAGCGCGTAGCTGCCCGCCAGCGCGAAATCGGGGCCGTGCGCGCGCAATGCGGAGGCCGAGCGGCGCAGCGCGTCACGCAGCGCGTCGTTACGGGCGGACATCGGCCTACTTTCGAGGTGTCTGTGACTTGCCGGGGCGGGTACCTAGTACCCCATGCGGGTGGCGACATTCAACATTCTGCACGGGCGCAGCGTGCACGACGGCGACGTCGACCTCGACCGGCTGGCGGAGTCCATCCGCGAACTCGACGCCGACATCATCGCGCTCCAAGAGGTGGACCTCGACCAGCCGCGCTCCGGCAAAGCCGATCTGACCGCCGTCGCGGCCGAGGCCATGCGCGCGGTCAGCCACCGCTTCGTCGCCGCGATCGCCGGCACCCCCGGGGCGACGTGGATGGCGGCGACGGGCCGTGAGCAGCCCGGCACCGCCGCCTACGGCATCGCACTGCTGTCCCGGTTCCCGGCCGAGACCTGGCAGGTGGTGCGGCTGCCGCGGATCCCGGTGCGCTTCCCCATGTACCTGCCCGGGCCGAACCGCGTACAGGTGGTCAACGAGGAACCCCGCGCCGCGATGGTCGGAACCTTCGACACCCCGCTCGGACCGCTGACCGTCGCCAACACGCACCTGTCGTTCGTGCCCGGCTGGAACCGTATGCAGATGCGTCACCTCGTCCGGGACCTGCGCGGGTTCAAGGGACCGCGGATGCTCGTCGGCGACCTCAACATGACCCCGCCGACACCGGCCCGGTGGGCGCGGATGCGCCAGCTCGGCGAGGCGCTGACCTTCCCCGCCCACGCCCCCGACCGTCAGCTCGACCACGTCCTGACCGACGATCCGCGACTGCGGGTCGACAACTGTGCGGCGGTGAGCCTGCCGATCTCCGACCACCGCGCGCTCGTGGTCGACATCAGCCGCGACTGATGACGGAGGTGACCCTCGCGCTCGACATCGGGGGCACGAAGATCGCCGCCGGGCTCGTCGACGCCGACGGGACGATCGTGCACCGCGCCCAGTCACCCACTCCCCGGGCCGATGCCGAGGCGGTGTGGGCGGCCACCTCGGCGCTCATCGGTGAGGCGATGGCGGCGGGCGGTGGTGCCGTCCGGCGGGTGGGGATCGCCTCGGCCGGGCCCATCGACCTGCCGACGGGCACCGTGAGCCCCATCAATCTGATTGCCTGGCAACGGTTTCCGATCGTCTCGCGGGTCTCTTCGGTGACCGGTCTGCCGGTCCGGCTCGGCGGCGACGGGCTGTGCATGGCGATGGGGGAGCGGTGGCGCGGCGCCGGTCGGGACGCGCAGTTCCTGCTCGGGATCGTCGTGTCGACGGGGGTCGGCGGCGGACTGGTGCTCGACGGCGCCCCCTATGACGGGCGCACCGGCAACGCGGGCCACGTCGGCCACGTCGTCGTCGACCCGGCGGGGACGTCGTGCACGTGCGGCGGACGCGGCTGCGTGGAGACCGTCGCGGCCGGACCGCGGATGGCGCAGTGGGCGCGCAGCCAGGGATGGGACGCCCCGCCCGACGCCGACGCCAGGGAACTGGCCGACGCCGCGGCCGCGGGCTCCGACATCGCTGCGCGGGCGTATGCGCGCGGCGCGCGGGCGGTCGCGGCGATGATCGCCTCCGTCGGTGCGGTGTGCGACCTCGACCGGGTGGTGGTCGGCGGGGGAGTGGCCCGCGCCGGCGCGCTGCTGTTCGACCCGTTGCGGGCGGCACTCGCCGACTATGCGGGCCTGTCGTTCCTGCGTGACCTGCGCGTGGTCCCCGCCGCACTGGGCGGCGACGCCGGCCTGGTCGGCGCCGCGGCGCTCGCGGTTGCCGGATAGACCGATCGGGTACGCCACCGGCATGACCGCTCCGTCCGAACCCCAGCCCGCCCAGACACCCAACCCCGGCACGCCGAGCGAGACCCCCGAACGCCTCGTCCCCGCGGAGACGCCCGAGCGGCTCACCCCCGCGGAAGCCCCCGAGCGCCTGTCGCCCGAGTAGCGCGTTCGGCTGATCGTCGTTTTGGCTGATCGCGGACCCGTCCGCTATCCTTCTTCTCGTTCCACCGAAGACCGTCGGTCACCAAGCAATTGGTTGAAGGTCCCGGATCATTCCGGGCGGCCCACGCAGGAGGACGAGGTAGTACTGAGTATTCAGCCGCGCCCCGACCTGTCTGCGTCGGGGCGTTCGTCGTTTCCGGCCTTCCTTCGCTTCGGTGGGGCATCCGATACCCACCACAAGGAGGCATGCATGGCCAAGGCTGACAAGGCCACGGCGGTTGCCGACATTGCCGAGCAGTTCAAGGAGGCGACGGCCACCGTCGTCACCGAGTACCGCGGGCTGACGGTGGCCAACCTCGCGCAGCTTCGTCGCTCGCTCGGGGAATCCGCCACCTACTCCGTCGCAAAGAACACGCTGGTCAAGCGCGCCGCTGCCGAAGCAGGCATCGACGGCCTCGACGAGCTGTTCACCGGCCCGACCGCGATCGCGTTCGTCCAGGGCGAGCCGGTCGACGCCGCCAAGGCGATCAAGGCGTTCGCCAAGGAGCACAAGGCGCTCGTCATCAAGGGCGGCTACATGGAGGGCCGCGCGCTCTCCGTCGACGAGGTCAACCGGATCGCCGACCTCGAATCCCGCGAGGTGCTGCTGGCCAAGCTGGCCGGCGCGATGAAGGGCAACCTGGCCAAGGCCGCCGGGCTGTTCAACGCTCCCGCTTCTCAGGTCGCCCGCCTCGCCGCGGCGCTGCAGGAGAAGAAGTCCGCCGAAGAAGCTGCGTAGCAGTTTCTCGAACCCCACCAGACCGAAGAAACTAGGAAGGACCAATCATGGCCAAGCTGTCCACTGATGAGCTGCTCGACGCGTTCAAGGAAATGACGCTGCTGGAGCTCTCGGAGTTCGTCAAGCAGTTCGAGGAGACCTTCGAGGTCACCGCTGCCGCTCCGGTCGCGGTCGCCGCTGCCGGCCCCGCCGGTGGCGCCCCCGCCGAGGCCGCCGAGGAGCAGTCGGAGTTCGACGTCATCCTCGAGAGCGCCGGTGAGAAGAAGATCGGCGTCATCAAGGTCGTCCGCGAGATCGTCTCGGGCCTGGGCCTCAAGGAAGCCAAGGACCTGGTCGACAGCGCTCCCAAGCCGATCCTGGAGAAGGCCGCCAAGGAGGCTGCCGACGACGCCAAGGCCAAGCTCGAGGCCGCAGGCGCGACGGTCACCGTCAAGTAGTTCACGGCTACACGCGAACCGCCCGGGATCCACGGATCCCGGGCGGTTTCGTCATCTGCGGGCCGCGCGCGTATGTGCCTGAGATGCGAAGATGTTGAGCCCGAGCGCCCGGGACAGATAGGCCGTCGCCCGCTGGCCACGCACGCTGTTGCCCGCCGGATCCAGCGGCGGGGAGAACGTGCCGATGCCGCCCTTGCCGGGGGCGACGGTGACGATGCCGCCTGCCACCCCCGACTTCCCGGGCAGGCCGATCTCGAAGAGCCATTCCCCCGACCGCTCGTACGCGCCGTTGGCCGCCAGGATCGCCAGCGTGTCGCGGCAGACGTCCGCCGACACCACCCGTCGGCCCGTCCTCGGGTTGACCCCGCCGTCGGCCAACGTGGCGCCCATGACGGCGAGGTCTTCCGTCGTCACCCGCAGCGCGCACTGCCTGGTGTAGACGTCGACCACGGCGAGCGGATCGACGTCGATGCGCCCGTAGCTCTCGAGCAGTCGGGCGATCGCGCGGTTGCGCTGATTCGTTCGCGACGCCGATTCGTAGACGACCTCGTCGACCGCCAACGGGTGGCCGGCGAACTCCGAGAGACCGGCCCGGATGGTCTCCCACTTCTCCTCGGGGGTGTCTCCCCGAACCAGTGCGGTGGTGGCGATCGCACCCGCGTTGACCATCGGGTTCATCGGATGGCCGTGGTTGAGCTCGATCGCGATGATCGAGTTGAACGGTAGGCCGGTGTTGTTCACACCGATCCGGTCGCGCACCACGTCGTGGCCGAACTCGTCGCAGACGAGCGCGTAGACGAAGGCCTTCGAGATGGACTGGACGGAGAATTCGACGTCGCTGTCGCCCGACGAGTGCACACCGCCGTCGACGTCGGCCACGCACACCGCGAACCAGTTCGGGTCGGCCGTCGCGAGCGCCGGGATGTAGTCGGCCACCGCACCGCCGGATTCCGCACTGCATCGGCGGTGGGCGGCCTCGACCAGCGCCTCGACCTCGGAGGGTTCGGGCAGCCCGCCGGTGGACACCAATTGGGCAACCCCGTCGACCGCGACGTCCATCGGGGGTCCCCTTCCCGCAGGCCCTTGCACCATTCAAGCTCACGACGCGTATTGCGTAGCGCAATCCGCCGGACTGGGGTATGCGGTTCGGCACACACGCCGTGGGCCGAAGCCGTGTGCGCTACAGTGACTCAAGCCACAAGCCTGGTAGACGTGGCAAAAAGGCACTCTTGGGAAGGATCGCGCGTGGGCATTGGCATTCAGGTTGAGGGACTGACGAAGTCCTTCGGGCCCCAGCGAATCTGGGAAGACGTCACCATGGAGGTGCCGGCCGGTGAGGTCAGCGTTCTGCTCGGCCCGTCCGGTACCGGTAAGTCGGTGTTCCTGAAGTCGCTCATCGGCCTGCTGCGCCCCGAGCGCGGCAAGATCATCGTCGACGGCACCAACATCATCGAGTGCTCGGCCAAAGAGCTCTACGAAATCCGCACCCTGTTCGGCGTCATGTTCCAGGACGGTGCGCTGTTCGGCTCGATGAGCCTCTACGACAACACCGCTTTCCCGCTTCGTGAGCACACGAAGAAGAAGGAGAGCGAGATCCGCAAGATCGTCATGGAGAAGTTGGAGCTCGTCGGTCTCGGCGGCGACGAGAACAAGTTCCCCGGCGAGATCTCCGGCGGTATGCGCAAGCGCGCCGGCCTGGCCCGGTCGCTGGTGCTGGACCCGCAGATCATCCTCTGCGACGAGCCCGACTCCGGTCTGGACCCGGTGCGTACCGCGTACCTCTCGCAGCTGCTGATCGACATCAACGCGCAGATCGACTGCACGATCCTCATCGTCACGCACAACATCAACATCGCCCGCACGGTCCCCGACAACATGGGCATGCTCTTCCGCAAGCACCTGGTCATGTTCGGCCCGCGCGAGGTGCTGCTGACCTCGGACGAGCCGGTGGTGCGCCAGTTCCTCAACGGCCGGCGTCTCGGGCCGATCGGTATGTCGGAGGAGAAGGACGAGTCGACGATGGCCGAAGAGCAGGCCATGGTCGACGCCGGTCACCACGACGGCGGCGTCGAGGAAATCGAGGGCGTGCCGCCGCAGATCCAGGCGACCCCGGGTATGCCGGAGCGTCGCGCGGTCGGCCGTCGGCAGGCTCGTGTGCGCGAGATCCTGCACACGCTGCCCCCGAAGGCCCAGCAGGCGATCCGTGAGGACCTCGACAGCACCGGCGGCGGTTCGCAGGTCCAGGATTACCCCGACGAGTCGACCCACCGGCACCGTCAGCACGAGGACGACGCCCCGACCGCGTCGATCCCCGTGTCGCGCGAGGCCTGAACTTTCCACTATCGCGTCAGCCCCGGCAGAGTCTGCCGGGGCTGACGTGTTTGTGGGGGTCCGTCTGCGCCGAACGTGCGTGCAGTGCGAAACTCCGGCTGGTTTCTCGCAGTGAGCGCACGCTCGGCGTCGAGGCGCGGCCCGGTCCAGGACAGAACTCCGCACCAAGATCGTGTTATCTCTTGACGGACACCGTTTGACGCGCCAATCTGTTGGGCAGCATGTATGCACCGATTGAGGACGCCAGCCAGCGCCTGACCGGTCGTGTCATACCGCCGCTGTATGGCAGTTGAGGAATGCGCCCTCCTGCGCTATTGTTGGACGTTGCGCTGGCTGCATCCTGCCCACCTCACCTGCACCCGACACGCTAGTCTCAGCCTGAGCCCCAAAACTCAGTGATCTAGACGCGTGCCGTGTTTCGGAGAGTCCGGACGGGCCGCTATGCCAGCCGAACCGACGCAGATACGCGGCAAACGGAACCGGCCACCTGCCCTTCCCGTAGTCGCTTGAGGTGCTGGAAGGATGCATCTTGGCAGTCTCTAGCCAGAGCAAGTCAGCAAAAGCTATCACCAATAACTCCGTTCCCGGAGCACCAAATCGCATTTCCTTCGCCAAGCTCCGCGAGCCTCTCGAGGTTCCGGGGCTTCTCGACGTGCAGACGGAGTCCTTCGACTGGCTGATCGGCGCCGATGCCTGGCGCGAGCGGGCCGTCGCACGCGGTGACGTGAACCCGACCGGTGGCCTCGAAGAGGTGCTGACCGAGCTCTCGCCCATCGAGGACTTCTCCGGCTCGATGTCGCTGTCCTTCTCCGATCCGCGCTTCGACGAGGTCAAGGCGCCCGTCGACGAGTGCAAAGACAAGGACATGACGTACGCGGCCCCGCTGTTCGTCACGGCCGAGTTCATCAACAACAACACCGGTGAGATCAAGAGCCAGACGGTCTTCATGGGTGATTTCCCGATGATGACCGAGAAGGGCACCTTCATCATCAACGGCACCGAGCGTGTCGTGGTGAGCCAGCTGGTCCGCTCGCCGGGTGTGTACTTCGACGAGTCGATCGACAAGTCCACCGAGAAGACGCTGCACAGCGTCAAGGTGATCCCCGGCCGCGGCGCGTGGCTGGAGTTCGACGTCGACAAGCGCGACACCGTCGGCGTCCGCATCGACCGCAAGCGCCGCCAGCCCGTCACCGTGCTGCTCAAGGCCCTCGGTTGGACCAACGAGCAGATCACCGAGCGGTTCGGCTTCAGCGAGATCATGATGAGCACGCTGGAGAAGGACAACACGGCAGGCACCGACGAGGCGCTGCTCGACATCTACCGGAAGCTGCGTCCGGGCGAGCCCCCCACCAAGGAGTCCGCGCAGACCCTGCTGGAGAACCTGTTCTTCAAGGAGAAGCGCTACGACCTGGCCCGCGTCGGCCGCTACAAGGTCAACAAGAAGCTGGGCCTCAACACCGGCCAGCCGATCACCAGCTCGACGCTGACCGAAGAGGACGTCGTCGCCACCATCGAGTACCTGGTGCGCCTGCACCAGGGCGACACGGTGATGACCGTGCCCGGCGGCACCGAGGTGCCCGTCGAGGTCGACGACATCGACCACTTCGGCAACCGTCGTCTGCGGACCGTGGGCGAGCTGATCCAGAACCAGATCCGCGTCGGCCTCTCGCGTATGGAACGCGTCGTGCGTGAGCGCATGACCACCCAGGACGTCGAGGCGATCACGCCGCAGACCCTGATCAACATCCGTCCCGTCGTGGCGGCGATCAAGGAGTTCTTCGGCACCAGCCAGCTGTCGCAGTTCATGGACCAGAACAACCCGCTGTCGGGTCTGACCCACAAGCGCCGCCTGTCGGCGCTGGGCCCCGGCGGTCTGTCCCGTGAGCGCGCCGGCCTCGAGGTCCGCGACGTGCACTCGAGCCACTACGGCCGCATGTGCCCGATCGAGACCCCTGAGGGCCCGAACATTGGCCTGATCGGCTCGCTGTCGGTGTACGCGCGGGTCAACCCGTTCGGCTTCATCGAGACGCCGTACCGCAAGGTCGAGAACGGTGTGGTCACCGACCAGATCGACTACCTCACCGCCGACGAGGAGGACCGCCACGTCGTGGCGCAGGCCAACTCGCCGCTCGACGACGAGGGCCACTTCACCGAGGACCGCGTCCTGGTCCGCCGTAAGGGCGGCGAGGTCGAGTTCGTCTCGGCGACCGAGGTGGACTACATGGACGTCTCACCGCGCCAGATGGTGTCGGTTGCGACGGCGATGATCCCGTTCCTCGAGCACGACGACGCCAACCGTGCCCTCATGGGTGCCAACATGCAGCGCCAGGCCGTTCCGCTGGTCCGCAGCGAGGCCCCGCTGGTCGGCACCGGTATGGAGCTGCGCGCCGCGATCGACGCCGGCGACGTCGTCGTCAGCGAGAAGGCGGGCGTGGTCGAAGAGGTCTCCGCGGACTACATCACCGTGATGGCCGACGACGGCACCCGGCACACCTACCGGATGCGCAAGTTCGCCCGCTCCAACCACGGCACCTGCGCCAACCAGCGTCCGATCGTGGACGCCGGCCAGCGTGTCGAGGCGGGGCAGGTCGTCGCCGACGGCCCCTGCACCCAGAACGGTGAGATGGCCCTGGGCAAGAACCTGCTCGTGGCGATCATGCCGTGGGAGGGCCACAACTACGAGGACGCGATCATCCTCTCCAACCGCCTGGTTGAGGAGGACGTGCTCACCTCGATCCACATCGAGGAGCACGAGATCGATGCGCGCGACACCAAGCTGGGCGCCGAGGAGATCACCCGGGACATCCCGAACGTCTCCGACGAGGTGCTCGCCGACCTCGACGAGCGCGGCATCGTCCGCATCGGCGCCGAGGTCCGCGACGGCGACATCCTGGTCGGCAAGGTCACCCCGAAGGGCGAGACCGAGCTGACCCCGGAGGAGCGGCTGCTCCGCGCGATCTTCGGTGAGAAGGCGCGCGAGGTCCGCGACACGTCGCTCAAGGTGCCCCACGGTGAGTCCGGCAAGGTCATCGGCATCCGCGTGTTCTCCCGCGAGGACGACGACGAGCTGCCCGCCGGCGTCAACGAGCTGGTCCGCGTGTACGTCGCGCAGAAGCGCAAGATCTCCGACGGCGACAAGCTGGCCGGACGCCACGGGAACAAGGGCGTCATCGGCAAGATCCTGCCCGTCGAGGACATGCCGTTCCTGCCCGACGGCACCCCGGTGGACATCATCCTGAACACCCACGGCGTGCCGCGTCGTATGAACATCGGCCAGATCCTGGAAACCCACCTCGGGTGGGTCGCCAAGGCCGGCTGGAACATCAACGTGGCCGGCGCCGAGGGTGTGCCGGACTGGGCGGAGAAGCTGCCCGAGGAGCTGTACTCGGCTCCGTCGGACAGCATCGTCGCCACCCCGGTGTTCGACGGTGCCCGCGAGAACGAGCTGTCGGGTCTGCTCGGCTCCACGCTGCCCAACCGCGACGGCGACGTCATGGTCAACGAGGACGGCAAGGCCGAGTTGTTCGACGGACGCAGTGGCGAGCCGTTCCCGTACCCGGTGACGGTCGGCTACATGTACATCCTCAAGCTGCACCACCTGGTGGACGACAAGATCCACGCCCGCTCGACCGGTCCGTACTCGATGATCACCCAGCAGCCGCTCGGTGGTAAGGCGCAGTTCGGTGGTCAGCGGTTCGGCGAGATGGAGTGCTGGGCCATGCAGGCCTACGGCGCCGCCTACACGCTGCAGGAGCTGCTGACGATCAAGTCCGACGACACCGTCGGCCGCGTCAAGGTGTACGAGGCCATCGTCAAGGGCGAGAACATCCCCGAACCCGGTATCCCGGAGTCGTTCAAGGTGCTTCTCAAGGAGCTGCAGTCGCTCTGCCTGAATGTCGAGGTGCTGTCTTCGGACGGCGCGGCGATCGAGATGCGCGACGGTGACGACGAGGACCTGGAGCGTGCCGCTGCCAACCTCGGCATCAACCTGTCCCGCAACGAGTCCGCCTCTGTCGAAGACCTGGCCTGATCGCGGCGTAGCCGCGGTGATTCAGATTTCTAGTCCCGAAAGGGGAAAGGGAGTTACGTGCTAGACGTCAACTTCTTCGATGAACTCCGCATCGGTCTCGCGACCGCGGACGACATCCGTCAGTGGTCCTACGGTGAGGTCAAGAAGCCGGAGACCATCAACTACCGCACGCTCAAGCCCGAGAAGGACGGCTTGTTCTGCGAGAAGATCTTCGGACCGACTCGCGACTGGGAGTGCTACTGCGGTAAGTACAAGCGCGTCCGCTTCAAGGGCATCATCTGCGAGCGCTGCGGCGTCGAGGTGACCCGCGCCAAGGTGCGCCGTGAGCGGATGGGCCACATCGAGCTGGCCGCGCCCGTCACGCACATCTGGTACTTCAAGGGTGTGCCGTCGCGGTTGGGCTACCTGCTCGACCTGGCCCCGAAGGATCTCGAGAAGATCATCTACTTCGCGGCGTACGTCATCACCGACGTCAACGACGAGATGCGCCACAACGAGCTCTCGACCCTCGAGGCCGAGATGGTCGTCGAGAAGAAGGCCGTCGAGGATCAGCGCGACGCCGACCTGGAGGCCCGGGCCCAGAAGCTCGAAGCCGACCTGGCCGAGCTCGAGGCCGAAGGCGCCAAGAGCGATGTGCGCCGCAAGGTGCGCGACGGCGGCGAGCGGGAGATGCGTCAGCTCCGCGACCGGGCCCAGCGTGAGCTGGACCGGCTCGACGAGATCTGGACCACCTTCACCAAGCTGGCTCCCAAGCAGCTCATCGTCGACGAGGTGCTCTACCGCGAGCTCGTCGACCGCTACGGCGAGTACTTCACCGGTGCCATGGGCGCGGAGTCGATCAAGAAGCTCATCGAGAACTTCGACATCGACGCCGAGGCCGAGAACCTGCGCGACACCATCAAGAACGGCAAGGGGCAGAAGAAGCTCCGTGCGCTCAAGCGGCTCAAGGTCGTCGCGGCGTTCCAGAGCAACGCCAACTCGCCGATGGGCATGGTCCTCGACGCCGTTCCGGTGATCCCGCCGGAGCTGCGCCCGATGGTTCAGCTCGACGGTGGCCGCTTCGCCACCTCCGACCTGAACGACCTGTACCGCCGCGTGATCAACCGCAACAACCGGTTGAAGCGACTGATCGACCTCGGCGCGCCCGAGATCATCGTCAACAACGAGAAGCGCATGCTGCAGGAGTCGGTGGACGCGCTGTTCGACAACGGCCGTCGCGGCCGGCCCGTCACCGGGCCCGGCAACCGTCCGCTCAAGTCGCTGTCCGATCTGCTCAAGGGCAAGCAGGGCCGGTTCCGTCAGAACCTGCTCGGCAAGCGCGTCGACTACTCGGGCCGTTCGGTCATCGTCGTCGGCCCGCAGCTCAAGCTGCACCAGTGCGGTCTGCCGAAGCTGATGGCGCTCGAGCTGTTCAAGCCGTTCGTGATGAAGCGTCTGGTCGACCTGAACCACGCGCAGAACATCAAGAGCGCCAAGCGCATGGTGGAGCGTCAGCGTCCGCAGGTGTGGGACGTGCTCGAAGAGGTCATCGCCGAGCATCCGGTGCTGCTCAACCGCGCACCCACGCTGCACCGCCTGGGCATCCAGGCCTTCGAGCCGCAGCTGGTGGAGGGCAAGGCCATCCAGCTGCACCCGCTGGTCTGTGAGGCGTTCAACGCCGACTTCGACGGCGACCAGATGGCCGTGCACCTCCCGCTGAGTGCGGAGGCGCAGGCCGAGGCCCGCATCCTGATGCTGTCCAGCAACAACATCCTGTCGCCCGCGTCGGGTAAGCCGCTGGCCATGCCGCGTCTGGACATGGTCACCGGTCTGTACTTCCTGACCACGATGATCGAGGGCGACAAGGGCGAGTACCGCCCCGCCGCCAAGGATCAGCCGGAGGAGGGCGTCTACAGCTCGCCCGCCGAGGCGATCATGGCGATGGACCGCGGTGCGCTGAGCGTGCGCGCGAAGATCAAGGTGCGCCTGACCCAGCTGCGGCCGCCGGCCGCCCTGGAGCAGGAGCTGTTCGAGAACGGCTGGAAGCCGGGCGACGCCTGGACCGCCGAGACCACGCTGGGTCGCGTGCTGTTCAACGAGCTGCTGCCGATCTCGTATCCGTTCATCAACGAGCAGATGCACAAGAAGGTCCAGGCCCGGATCATCAACGATCTGGCCGAGCGCTTCCCGATGATCGTCGTGGCGCAGACCGTCGACAAGCTCAAGGACGCCGGTTTCCACTGGGCCACCCGTTCGGGTGTCACGGTCTCGATGGCCGACGTGCTCGTGCCGCCACAGAAGCAGGAGATCCTCGACCGCTACGAGCGCGAAGCCGACGGGATCGAGCGCAAGTACCAGCGTGGCGCCCTGAACCACAAGGAGCGCAACGACTCGCTGGTCAAGATCTGGCAGGACGCCACCGAAGAGGTCGGTAAGGCCCTTGAGGAGCACTACCCGGCGGACAACCCGATCATCACGATCGTGAAGTCGGGCGCCACGGGTAACTTCACGCAGACCAGAACGCTGGCCGGCATGAAGGGTCTGGTGACCAACCCGAAGGGTGAGTTCATCCCGCGGCCGATCAAGTCCTCGTTCCGCGAGGGCCTGACGGTGCTGGAGTACTTCATCAACACCCACGGCGCCCGTAAGGGTCTGGCGGACACCGCTCTGCGTACCGCCGACTCGGGTTACCTGACCCGTCGTCTGGTCGACGTCAGCCAGGACGTCATCGTGCGCGAGCACGACTGCGAGACCGAGCGTGGCATCAACGTCACGCTGGCCGAGCGTCAGCCCGACGGCTCGCTCATCCGCGATCCGCATGTCGAGACCTCGGCGTTCGCGCGGACCCTGGCCACCGACGCGGTCGACGCCGACGGCAACGTCGTCATCGAGCGCGGGCACGACCTGGGCGATCCGGCCATCGACAAGCTGCTGGCGGCCGGCATCGACCACGTCAAGGTGCGTTCGGTGCTGACCTGTGCGTCGGCCAGCGGTGTGTGCGCCATGTGCTACGGCCGGTCGATGGCGACCGGCAAGCTGGTCGACATCGGTGAGGCCGTCGGCATCGTGGCCGCGCAGTCCATCGGCGAGCCCGGCACGCAGCTGACCATGCGCACCTTCCACCAGGGCGGTGTGGGTGAGGACATCACCGGCGGTCTGCCCCGCGTGCAGGAGCTGTTCGAGGCCCGCGTGCCGCGCAACAAGGCGCCGATCGCCGACGTCTCCGGCCGGGTGCAGCTCGAGGAGGGCGAGCGCTTCTACAAGATCACCATCGTCCCGGACGACGGTGGCGAGGAAGTGGTCTACGACAAGCTCTCCAAGCGTCAGCGGCTGCGCGTGATCAAGCACGAGGACGGCTCCGAAGGTGTGCTCTCCGACGGCGACCACGTCGAGGTCGGCGACCAGCTGATGGAGGGTTCGGCCGATCCGCACGAGGTCCTGCGTGTGCAGGGTCCGCGTGAGGTGCAGATCCACCTGGTCCACGAGGTCCAGGAGGTCTACCGGGCCCAGGGCGTGTCGATCCACGACAAGCACATCGAGGTCATCGTCCGGCAGATGCTGCGTCGCGTCACGATCATCGATTCGGGTGCGACGGAGTTCCTGCCCGGCTCGCTGACCGAGCGTGCGGAGTTCGAGTCGGAGAACCGTCGCGTCGTCGCGGAAGGTGGCGAGCCCGCCGCCGGCCGCCCGGTGCTGATGGGTATCACGAAGGCATCGCTGGCCACGGATTCGTGGCTGTCGGCGGCGTCGTTCCAGGAGACCACTCGCGTGCTGACCGATGCGGCGATCAACTGCCGCAGCGACAAGCTGCAGGGTCTGAAGGAGAACGTGATCATCGGCAAGCTGATCCCGGCCGGTACCGGGATCAACCGCTACCGCAACATCCAGGTGCAGCCGACCGAAGAGGCGCGGGCCGCGGCGTACACGATCCCGTCCTACGAGGATCAGTACTACAGCCCCGACTTCGGCCAGGCGACCGGCGCTGCGGTGCCGCTGGACGACTACGGATACAGCGACTACCGCTAGTCACGTCACGAGAAAGCCCCCGGGTTCGCCCCGGGGGCTTTTTCGTTGGAGGGCCTGCGGTCAGGTGCCGCTGATCCACTCGTCGTAGAACGGCGGCATGTCGGCCGAGGCGCGCGCGGTGAACCGCGGCTCCCGCTTCTCGCGGAACGCGGCGGCGCCGTCGGCGCCGTCGCCGATGCTGGTGTAGAACATCGCCAGCGAGTCGACCCGGTGGGCGTCGACCGGATGGTCGAGCGTGACGTTGCGGTGGAGCATCTGACGAGCGAGCGCCACGGCGACCGGGGAGCGGCCCTTGGTCCACCGGTCCGCGAGAGCCTTCGCCGCACCGAGCAGTTCGTCGGCACTGTGCACCGAACGGACCAGGCCGATCCGGTGGGCCGACTCCGCGTCGAGGATGTCGGCCGAGAACACGAGGTCCAGCGCCGCGTCCAGGCCGACGATCCGCGGCAGGAACCACGTCGACGCCGCCTCGGGGGTGATCCCGAGTTTGCCGAACACGAAACCGATCCGACCGCGATCGGCGATCAGGCGGGCATCCATCGCCAGCGTCATCGTCGCCCCGATCCCGACCGCCGCGCCGTTGATCGCGGCGATCACCGGTTTGCGGCAGGCGTGGATGGCCAACGTGACCCGCCCTCCGGTGTCGCGGACCCGGCTCAGGTTCGGGTCGGACAGGTGGTCCATGTCGGCGAGCGTCGGCCGTTGCGTCTCGTCGAGCCCGAACGCGTTACCCGACGCCGCGAGATCCATACCCGCGCAGAAGGCCCGCCCGGCCCCGGTCACGATCACCGCTCGGATGTCGTCACGCTCGTTGACGTGCTGGAAGGTCCATTCCAGTTCCTCGGCCATCGCCACGGTGAACGCATTCAGGTGGTCGGGACGGTTGAGCGTCACCACGAGCACGTTGTCGTCGACGTCGTGCTGCAGCGTGGTCAGTTCCACATCGGTCTCCCATGGTCGGCCGGATCATGTCGGACGGTAGCAGCGCACCGCTTCTGGCCCCGCGCGGTCGCACTGACTAGGTTCTGCGGAGATGCTGACGAACGCCGCGTGGTTCCTCGCCGGGCTGACCGTGTTGGCCGTGGGGTCCGAGGTGATGGTCCGCGGCGCGACCGCGCTGGCGTCGAGGTTGGGCGTCACCCCGATCGTCATCGGCCTCACCGTGGTCTCGATCGGCACCAGCATGCCCGAACTCGCCGTCGGTGTGATCGCGGTGGGGGAGGGTACCGGTGCGCTCGCGGTGGGCAACATCGCCGGCACCAACGTGGTCAACGTGCTGCTGATCCTCGGCCTCAGCGCGCTGCTGGTGCCGCTCGCACTGCAGATGCGGACCATCCGCTCCGAACTTCCGGTAATGGCCGGTGTCGCGGTGCTGTTCTGGTTGCTGGCCGCTGACGGCCTCTTGTCCCGGCTCGACGGGACGATCCTGGTCACCTGCGCGGTCGGCTACACGGTTGCGGTGGTGCAGTCGGCTCGACGGGAGTCTCGGCAGGTTGCGCTGGAGTTCGCCGACGAGTTCGGGCCCGGCGCGGTCGGCACGGTCATGACGGGCGGACGCGGTGCGGTGATGGACGTCGTGATGACCGTCGGCGGCATCGCGCTCCTGGTGGTCGGTGCGGACTGGCTCGTCGACGGCGCGGTCGGGGTGTCCCGGGAACTCGGAGTGTCCGACGCGCTGATCGGGCTGACGGTGGTGGCCATCGGCACGTCCGCACCGGAGCTGATGACCACGGTGATCTCCACACTGCGCGGTGACCGCGACGTCGCGATCGGCAACCTGATCGGCAGCTCGGTCTACAACATCCTGCTGATCCTCGGCCTCACCTGTCTGGTCGCCGACGGCATCGCGCTGCCGGAGAGCCTGGTGCGCATCGACATCCCCATCATGGTCACCGTCGCCCTGGCCTGTGTCCCGATCTTCCTGTCCGGACGCCGGGTGTCCCGCGGCGAGGGCGGCGCGATGGTCGTCGTGTACCTCGGGTATCTCGCCTTCCTGCTCAGCACGCAGACCTGACACGGCCTCACCGGCCGTCGATCACCACACCCGCCGCGTCCTCGAAGGGTTTGACCACCGACGTGAAATCGGAGTCGGGGCCGCACTCGGCCATGACCTGCTCCCAGATCTCGCGCACCGCGGCGGCGATCGGTGCCGGAGATCCCGCCGTCTGTGCCTCGTCGACGTAGAGCCGGACGTCCTTGACCATCAGGCCGGTGGCGAAGCCGTAGTCGAAGGTGCGCGGCAGCACCGCGCGGGGGAACTTGTCACGGCTGGCGTGCGTGGCCCCGGAGCCGGCGTTGAGGACGTCGAGGATGGTCTGCGGTGCGAGACCGGCCTTCACGCCCATCACCATGACCTCCGCGGTGACCGCCAGGGTCGTGGCCGCCACGAGGTTGTTCATCAGCTTCATGGTCTGTGCCGCACCGGGTGTCTCGCCGACGAAGATGGGCCGGCCGATCGCCTCGAGCGCAGGCGCCACGGTGTCGAATCGCTCGCGCGGTCCGGAGACCATGACCGCCAGCGTCCCGTTCTCCGCACCCGCGACACCGCCGCTGACCGGGGCGTCGAACGCCGCGATGCCGCGCGCCGCCAGCACGTCGTGATTGTCACCGGCGACCGTGCTGCCGACCGTGGAGAGGTCGACGAACTGCTTGACTCGCGTGCCGTCGAGGACGCCGTCGGGGCCGGTGGCCACCTGCTTCGACACCTCCGGCGTCGGCAGGCTGGCCAACACCGTGTCCGCGCGGTCGCCGACGGCCCGGACCGACGGCGCGGCCTGCGCGCCGAGCGCCGCCGCGGCGTCGAGCGCCTCACCGCGGGGATCGAACGCGACGACCCGGTGACCCGCTGCGACCAGCCGTCCGACCATCGGCAGCCCCATGTTGCCGAGCCCGATGAACCCGAGATCCAGACCCGCCACCGTCACTGCCCGCCGTCGAGTTCGGTGAACACCTCGCGCGCCGCGCGGAATCCGTCGACACCCGCGGGCGCGCCGGCGTAGACGGTCACCTGCAGCAGCACCTCTTGGATCTCCTCGCGTGTGACACCGTTGGTCAGCGCCCCCCGGATGTGGGTGCGCAGTTCGTGGGGCCGGTTGAGCACCGAGAGCATCGCGATGTTGAGCATGCTGCGGACGGTGCGCGGCAGCCCGTCGCGGCCCCACACCGCACCCCAGCAGTACTCGGTGAGCAGATCCTGCAGCGGCTTGGCGAACTCGTCGGCGCCGGCCGTGGCGTTGCGTACGTAGGCCTCGCCGAGGACCTCGGTGCGTACCCGCCTGCCCTTGTCATAGGTGTCCTGATCCATGGGGAGTCATTGTGCGCGCCGCGGAGCGCGCCGGCCGGCATGTCGGCCCCCGCGCCTAGACTCGACGGCGTGCTCATCGGTTCCCATGTCCGCAACGACGATCCCCTGGCCGCCGCCGAGGCCGACGGCGCCGACGTGGTGCAGTTCTTCCTCGGCGACCCGCAGAGCTGGAAGAAGCCCAAACCCCGCGAGGACGCCGAGACGCTGAAGGCCTCGAGCATCCCGCTCTACGTCCACGCGCCGTACCTGATCAACGTGGCGTCGGCGAACAACCGGGTGCGGATCCCGTCGCGCAAGATCCTTCAGGACACCTGCGACGCGGCGGCCGAGGTGGGCGCCACCGCGGTGATCGTGCACGGCGGGCACGCCGACGACAAGGACATGGAGGCCGGGTTCGAGCGGTGGGTCAAGGCGCTCGACCGGCTCGAGACCACGGTGCCCGTCTACCTGGAGAACACCGCCGGCGGCGAGCACGCCATGGCCCGCTACTTCGACACCATCGGCCGGCTGTGGGACCACATCGGCGACTACGGCATCGGCTTCTGCCTCGACACCTGCCACGCCTGGGCGGCCGGCGAGGCGCTGATCGACGCCGTCTCGCGGATCAAGCGCATCACCGGGCGGATCGACCTGGTCCACTGCAACGACTCCCGCGATGCGGCGGGGTCGGGGGCCGACCGGCACGCCAACTTCGGCAACGGCCAGATCGATCCGCAACTGCTCGTCGCGGTGGTGCAGGCCGCCGATGCGCCGGTCATCTGCGAGACCTCCGACGACGGCCGCAAAGACGACATCGCCTTCCTGCGCGAGAACCTCTGAGGGTCACACTTCGATCGCGCAAACGGACGTCGAACGACGGGTAGCGGAACGGTTAACTAGGCTCAGTCGGACCAGCACCGACTCCGAAAGGCCGATGTGTCCGCGGTTGACCAGTCGTCGATTGCGCTGACGCCACCTGACGTCTCCTCGAGGAGGCGTTGGCTGACGATCGCGCGGTGGACGGCGATCGCCGTGTGGGCCGTCGTCGTGGTGTATCGCACGGCCACCGACGGTCTGGCCTTCAACCGCGAACTGGTGCTGCTCTACATCGCCACCGGACTGCTGGCCGCGAGCATCGGCCGGGGCCGCCGGATGCTGTTCGTGATCCGCGACTGGCTGCCGTTCGCGCTGGTCCTGCTGGCCTACGACCTGAGCCGCGGCGCGGCCACGCTGATCGGTAGGCCCACCCTGTGGCACTGGCAGGCCGACGCCGACCGGTGGCTCTTCTTCGGGACGATGCCGACCGTATGGCTGCAGGAGCGGCTCAAAGAGCGCACCCCACCGTGGTGGGAGATCGGCATCAGCACCGTCTACATGTCGTTCTTCATCCTCCCGTACGTGATCGCCGGCGTGCTGTGGCTGCGCAACCGCGAGGAGTGGAAGGCGTTCGTGCGGTTGTTCGTCGGCCTGAACGTCGCCGCGCTGATCGTCTACGCGTTGTTCCCGGCCGCGCCGCCGTGGGCCGCGGCGCGCTGCACGGCGGCCGACGTGGAGGGCGGTCCGTCGGATCCGCGGTGCATGTTCCGTTCCGCCCGCGGCGTGCCCGACGGCGGCGTCCTCGGCTCGATGCAGTTCAGCCAGGACGGCGCGAACCAGTGGATCGAGCGGATCGTCGGGCGCGGGTGGGGCAAGTTGAACCTGCACTCGGCGACGGCACTGCTCGACGCCGGGCAGGCGAGTGTGAACCTGGTGGCGGCCATCCCGTCGCTGCACGCCGGGATGACCGCGGCGATCGCGGCGTTCCTGTGGCACCGCGTCCACCGCGGGTGGCGTCCGGTGCTGGTCGGCTACGTGCTGGTGATGGCCTTCACGCTGGTGTACACCGCCGAGCACTACGTCGTCGACATCCTGCTGGGCTGGGCGTTCGCCGCGGTCGCGGTGGTCGCGCTCAACCGCTACGACGCCTGGCGCAGGTCGAGGGCCGCGGCCGAGCGTCTCGACGGCAGTCCGGACCGGGTGACCTCCCATCCGGAAGGGGACCAGGTCGCGGCGGTTCCGGTCGAGCACCGGGCTGCCGTGGGAGAACTCGACCCGCGCTGAGCGTATTACAGGTCTTGTGCGGTTGTCGACGTAGGTGTAACACTGCGGGTATGGCCGTCAATGTCTCGCGCCCCGCATCCGCGGGCACGCACCTCGTCACCAACCAGGTCCCGCCGCTGGAGGACCACAACCCGGCGGCCTCGCCGGTGCTCACCGAGGCGCTCATCCGCGAGGGCGGGGAGTGGGGCCTCGACGAGGTCACCGAGTTGGGCGCGCTCTCGGGAAGCGCCCGGGCCCAGCGCTGGGGCGAACTCGCCGACCGCAACCGGCCCGTGCTGCACACCCATGACCGCGTCGGCCACCGCATCGACGAGGTCGAATTCGACCCCGCCTATCACGAGCTGATGACGGTCGCGGTCGAACACGGGCTACACGCCGCGCCGTGGGCGGACGACCGCGCCGGGGCGCACGTCGTGCGCGCGGCCAAGACGTCGGTGTGGACACCCGAACCCGGACACATCTGCCCGATCTCGATGACCTACGCCGTCGTCCCCGCGCTGCGCGTCAACCCCGATCTCGCCGCGGTCTACAAACCGCTACTGACCAGCCGGGTCTACGACCCCGAACTCAAGGTGCCCGCCACCAAGGCCGGCATCACCGCGGGAATGTCGATGACCGAGAAGCAGGGCGGCTCCGACGTGCGGGCGGGCACCACGCAGGCGGTGCCCAACGGCGACGGCACCTACTCGCTGACCGGCCACAAGTGGTTCACCTCGGCGCCGATGTGCGACATCTTCCTGGTGCTCGCGCAGGCTCCCGGCGGTCTGTCGTGCTTCTTCCTGCCGCGCATCCTGCCGGATGGAACACGCAACCGGATGTTCCTGCAGCGCCTCAAGGACAAGCTCGGCAACCACGCCAACGCCTCGAGCGAGGTCGAATACGACGGCGCGACGGCGTGGCTGGTCGGCGAGGAGGGCCGCGGCGTGCCGACCATCATCGAGATGGTCAACCTGACGCGACTCGACTGCACGCTGGGGTCGGCGACCAGCATGCGCAGCGGGCTCACCCGGGCGATCCACCACGCCCAGCACCGCAAGGCCTTCGGCGAGTACCTCATCGACCAACCGCTGATGCGCAACGTCCTGGCCGACCTGGCCGTCGAGGCCGAGGCCGCCACCATGGTCGCGATGCGGATGGCCGGCGCCACCGACCGTGCGGTGCGCGGCGACTCCCGCGAAGCGCTGCTGCGCCGCATCGGCCTGGCCGCCGCGAAGTACTGGGTGTGCAAACGCGCGACCCCGCACGCGGCCGAGGCGATGGAATGCCTGGGCGGCAACGGCTACGTCGAGGACTCGGGCATGCCGCGGCTCTACCGGGAGGCGCCGCTGATGGGCATCTGGGAGGGGTCCGGAAACGTCAGCGCGCTGGATACGTTGCGCGCCATGGCAACCCGCCCGGAGAGCGTCGAGGTGCTGTTCGACGAGCTCGCCCAGACCGCCGGTCAGGACGCCCGGCTCGACGCGCACGTCGACGCGCTGCGCCCGGCGCTCGACGACCTCGCGACCGTCCAGTACCGCGCCCGCAAGGTGGCCGAGGACATCTGCCTCGCGCTGCAGGGCGCGCTGCTGGTCCGGCACGGGCACCCCGCAGTCGCCGAGGCGTTCCTGGCCACCCGGATGGGCGGGCAGTGGGGTGGCGCGTTCGGCACGCTGCCCGTCGGCCTGGACCTCGCGCCGATCCTCGAGCGCGCGCTGGTGAAGGGATGACGGGGTCACGCCTCCGCCGCGAAACAGCATTCCCTGTCGTCAAGACGCGCGCTTCGCAGCAGGGAATGCTGTTTCGGCGCACTAGGGTGACCCGATGACGCACGCGATACGGCCCGTCGACTTCGACGACCTCAAGACCATGACCTACGAGGTCACCGACCGCATCGCCCGGATCACGTTCAACCGGCCCGAGAAGGGCAACGCGATCGTCGCGGACACGCCGCTGGAACTGTCGGCCCTGGTCGAACGCGCCGATCTCGACCCGAACGTCCACGTGATCCTGGTGTCCGGCCGGGGGGAGGGTTTCTGCGCCGGATTCGACCTGTCCGCCTACGCCGAAGGGTCGTCGTCGGCCGGCGGGGGCAGCCCGTACCGCGACACGGTGCTCTCCGGTAAGACCCAGGCGGTCAACCACCTGCCGGACCAGCCGTGGGATCCGATGATCGACTACCAGATGATGAGCCGCTTCGTCCGCGGCTTCTCCAGCCTGCTGCACTGCGACAAGCCGACGGTGGTCAAGATCCACGGCTACTGCGTGGCCGGCGGCACCGACATCGCCCTGCACGCCGACCAGGTGATCGCCGCCGCGGACGCCAAGATCGGTTACCCGCCCACCCGGGTCTGGGGTGTGCCCGCCGCCGGCATGTGGGCCCACCGGCTCGGCGACCAGCGCGCCAAACGCCTTCTGCTGACCGGGGATTGCCTCACCGGCCGCCAGGCCGCCGAATGGGGTCTGGCCGTCGAGGCGCCCGAACCCGAGGACCTCGACGAACGCACCGAACGCCTCGTCGAGCGCATCGCCGCTGTCCCGATCAACCAGCTGATCATGGTCAAACTCGCGATGAACTCGGCGCTGCTCCAGCAGGGCGTGGCCACCAGCCGCATGGTGAGCACGGTGTTCGACGGCATCGCGCGGCACACGCCCGAGGGGCACGCGTTCGTCGCGCAGTCTCGCGAACACGGCTTTCGCGAGGCGGTCCGGCAGCGTGACGAACCGTTCGGCGACCACGGCCGTCGAGCGTCCGGGGTGTGACCGTGCGGTTGACGGCGCGTTCGGTGGTGCTGTCGGTCCTGCTCGGCGCGCATCCGGCCTGGGCCACGGCCGGCGAATTGATCCGTCTGACCGCCGATTTCGGCCTGCGCGAACAGACCGTGCGGGTGGCGCTGACGCGGATGGTGAGCGCGGGTGACCTGGTCCGCTCCGCGGACGGCTACCGGCTCTCCGATCGGCTGCTGGCCCGGCAGCGCCGGCAGGACGACGCGATCAACCCGCGGGTGCGTCCATGGGACGGAACCTGGACCACGCTGGTGATCACCAGCATCGGGACCGACGCCCGCACCCGCGCCGCCATGCGCAACACGTTGCAGGACAACCGTTTCGGCGAACTGCGCGAAGGAGTGTGGCTGCGGCCGCACAATCTGGACGCGACGGTGCCCGACGACATCGCCGACCGCGTGCGCGTGCTGCACGCCCGCGACGACGATCCGCACAGCCTGACGGGCCGGCTCTGGGACCTGCCCGGCTGGGCCGACCGGGGCCGTCGGCTGCTCGACGACATGGCCGCCGCGCACGACGTCCCGGCCCGGTTCGTCACCGCCGCCGCGATCGTCCGGCACCTGCTCACCGATCCCGTGCTGCCGGCCGAACTGCTGCCCGACACCTGGCCCGGTGACGAACTCCGCAGGGCCTACACCGCTTTCGCCGCCGAACTCGTCGAGCGGCGCGATGCCCAACTGATGGAGGCGACATGACAGGACCCGTCCGCGTCGACCGCAACGGTGCGGTGACCACCGTCATCCTCGACCGGCCCGACGCCCGCAACGCCGTCAACCGGCCCACCGCCGAGGCGCTCTACGAAGCCTTCGACGACTTCGACCGCGACGACTCGGCAGCGGTCGCGGTGCTGTGGGGCGATCACGGGACGTTCTGCGCCGGCGCCGATCTCAAGGCGTTCGGCACCCCGGACGCCAACGCCGTGCACCGCAGCGGGCCGGGACCGATGGGGCCGACGCGCATGGTGCTGTCCAAACCGGTGATCGCGGCGGTCAGCGGCTACGCCGTCGCCGGTGGACTCGAACTCGCGCTGTGGTGCGATCTGCGGGTCGTCGAGGAGGACGCGGTGCTCGGGGTGTTCTGCCGCCGCTGGGGCGTCCCGCTGATCGACGGCGGCACCGTGCGGCTGCCCCGGCTGATCGGGCAGAGCCGGGCGATGGACCTGATCCTCACCGGCCGCGCCGTCGACGCCGCCGAGGCCCACGCGATCGGCCTGGCCAACCGCGTCGTCCCGAAGGGTCAGGCCCGGCGGCAGGCCGAGGAGTTGGCGGCCGAGATCGCCCGGTTCCCGCAGCAGTGCATGCGCGCCGACCGGCTCTCGGCGCTGGGGCAGTGGGGGTTGCCGGAGGCCGAGGCGATCGACCGGGAGTTCGCCAGCATCTCGCGGGTCAAACACGAGGCGCTCGAGGGCGCGGGGCGCTTCGCCGCCGGCGCGGGCCGCCACGGCGCGACCGCGTGACTCAGCCCTTGGTGATCTTGTTGTTCGAGCCGAGATCGTCGATCTTGGGGTCGCCGTCGGCGTAGGTGATCGTGTTGTTGAGCCCCACGACGGTGATCTCCTTGTCGACGCGCTCGAAGGAGATGGTGTTGTCGGTGCCACCGATGTTGACGTTCGCGCACGTCCCGGTCACCGTCAGCTTGTTGTTCGATCCGCCGACGTTGAGCGCCTTGCCGTCGGCGCAGTCGACGTCCGCGGTGGTGCCGACCGAGCCGTAGTTGATCGTGTTGCCGATCTCCACCTGCGCGCCCGACGAGCCCGCCGTCGCGGTCGGGGTGTTCGTGTCGCCGCTCTCCGAGCCGCACCCGGCCAGCGCGAACGCGGCCGCCGCCGCCAGGGCCACGAACCCGGTACGGACCACGGGGCAGGCGGACATGGCTTCTCGCTTTCCGGTCATTCGGACGGTCAGGCCGGCACCTTGTTGATCCGGTTGGTCATGCCCAGTTCACGGCCGCGGTCCCAGATGATGGGGTCGCCGTTCTTGTACATCACGGTCTGATCCCAGCCGTAGACGGTGATGTCGTTGATCACGTTGTCGGCCACCACGAGGTTGCCCGACCCCTGCATCGTCACCGCGTAACAGGTGCCGAGCGCGTAGATCTGGTTGTTGTTGCCGTTGATGTGCAGGGTGGCGTTGCGGCAGTCGATGGTCTGAGCCGTCCCGGTGCTGGTGATGTGGGTGTCGCCGTTCTCGGCGTGCGCGCTCGGGGCCCCCACCACCGCCGCGGCGAACAACACGGCGGCTCCGGCCGCCACACAACCGATCGATCGCACCGTCGGATCCCTTCGTCGCGCCCACTCGATATGAGCAGCGTACGTGGCCCCGCTCACCACCGCGGCAGGCTTCTGTGAGTTCGCTGTTTGCACAGGTCGCTGAACACGGGATGGCTGGGTACCCTCTCTCGGTGATGGGTCGTCGTGTCAGCGTTGTTGCGGGTTGGACCGCTGCGGCGATCGCCGCGGTGGTGACCGCCGCAGGTTGTGCGCACGAGGTCACCGGCACCGCGGCACCCGTCCGCACCGGCGTCGCGCCCGACCCCGACCGCGATTACGGATACGTCGACAACCGCTGCGGGCTGCTCGAGGACTCCACGGTCTCGGAGACCCTGGCCGCCGACGAGGTGGTCCGGCCCTACAGCGGTGCGGTGTGCCAGTACGTCCTCATGCGTGACGAGGTCATGGTCGACGTCACCTTCTCCTGGTTCGACAGGGGCAACCTCGGGCGGGAACGCTCGCTGGCCGTCGAACGGGGCGCCGAGGTCACCGACACCGACATCGAACGTCACCCCGCCTTCCTGGCCCGCCGCGACAGCACCGGGCCGGGATGCGCGGCGACCGCGGCGGCCGGACAGGGTGTGCTCAGCTGGTGGGTGCAGTACCGGGGCCGGCAGTCCGGCGACCCGTGCGTGGACGCGGAGAAGTTGTTGTCGGCCACTCTTTCGGCGGATCTGTGATGAAGCGGCTCATCCTCGGCATCTCGGCGGCGGCGGCGCTGCTTCTGTCCGGCTGCGGCGGCGCCGACGAACAGGCACCCACCCCGCCGGCCGGCCCGTCCGCCGGATCCTTCCGCAGCGACGGGTGCAACGGCGTGACCGACGAGGACGTCACCAAGGCGGCGGAGTCGACGGTGTTCAAGAAGGTCGTCGACAGCGACGCCGGCTGCTTCTGGCAGGAGGACACCATGCTCGGCACGTTCGGCGCCGGGATGGGAATCTCGACCTGGTGGTACCGCGGCAGCGACATGGACGTCGAACGGGAGCTCGAACAGCAGGCGGGCCGCAAGATCACCGAACTGTCGGTCGACGGCAACAAGGGTTTCAAGGCCGCCGACACCAACGCCTGCAGTATCTATGTGGCCAAGGGCGGCGACGTGATCACCTGGTCGATCCAGACCATGAACCCCGACATGCTCCCCGATCTGTGCTCGATCACCGAACGCCTCGCCCAACTCAGCCAGCAACGGGTGAACTGAGCCGCCGTAGGGTTAGAGTCTCCGCCGACCGCAATTCGATCGGTGACAGACGAAGGGTGGGAAGGACATGCCGGCTCAACCGGACCCGCGGACGGCGGGCGGTCGGGCGCGTGCTGCCGCCAAGACCACCCGGCTGAGCCGCGACGCGATCGTCAACGCCGCCCTGACGTTCCTGGACCGCGAGGGCTGGGACGCGCTGACCATCAACGCGCTGGCCACCCAGCTCGGCACCAAGGGGCCGTCGCTGTACAACCACGTGCACAGCCTCGACGATCTGCGGCGCACCGTGCGGATGCGGGTGGTCGGCGACATCATCGGCATGCTCACCACCGTCGCGCAGGGCCGCACCCGCGACGATGCGGTGATGGCGATGGCCAGCTCCTACCGCAGCTACGCCCACCACCACCCGGGCCGGTACTCCGCATTCACCCGGATGCCGCTGGGCGGGGACGACCCGGAATTCACCGACGCCACCCGCGCCGCGGCCACCCCGGTGATCGAGGTGCTGGCCTCCTACGGCCTCGACGGCGAGGAAGCGTTCTACGCCGCGCTGGAGTTCTGGTCGGCCATGCACGGGTTCGTGCTGCTGGAGATGACCGGGGTGATGAACGGCATCGACACCGACGCGGTGTTCACCGACATGGTCCTGCGCCTGGCCTCCGGTATGGAACGCCGCTCCGGCGGCGTGGGCGCTGACCTGCACTAAGCGCCGGTCAGCGCGCTGCGCGTCCCGCGTGGAACGACTTTTGGAGCGACGGGGCCATCCTGGTATTGTGGGGGATCGTGCCTGGCCGTCGAGGCGCATGCGACGGGGTGACAACCAGACAGCATGCCCACATGCCGGGCAAATTCGCATGTCTACCACGCAGCGGAATTGCTTCGAGGTGTGCGCGTGCGACACGCCCGGACGCGGGGGACGCGAACGGGCCGAAACAGCAGTACAGAGACTTGAGCAGCACCGAAGCAGTACAGAGCAGCACCACAGACGACAAGCATCACCCGAAAGCAACACAGAAAGCCGGTACATGCCAACCATCAACCAGCTGGTCCGCAAGGGTCGCCGCGACAAGATCGCCAAGGTGAAGACCGCGGCCCTCAAGGGCAGCCCGCAGCGCCGCGGCGTGTGCACCCGCGTGTACACGACCACCCCGAAGAAGCCGAACTCGGCGCTTCGGAAGGTCGCGCGCGTGAAGCTGACCAGCCAGGTCGAGGTGACCGCATACATCCCCGGTGAGGGCCACAACCTGCAGGAGCACTCGATGGTGCTGGTGCGCGGTGGTCGTGTGAAGGACCTCCCCGGTGTGCGTTACAAGATCATCCGCGGTTCGCTCGACACCCAGGGCGTCAAGAACCGCAAGCAAGCGCGCAGCCGCTACGGCGCCAAGAAGGAGAAGAGCTGATGCCGCGCAAGGGCCCCGCACCCAAGCGTCCGCTGGTCAACGACCCGGTCTACGGGTCCCAGCTGGTCACCCAGCTGGTCAACAAAGTGCTGCTGGACGGGAAGAAATCGCTGGCCGAACGCATTGTCTATGGTGCGCTCGAACAGGCCCGTGACAAGACGGGCACCGATCCGGTGGTCACCCTGAAGCGCGCTCTCGACAACGTCAAGCCCGCCCTCGAGGTGCGCAGCCGCCGCGTCGGTGGCGCCACCTATCAGGTGCCGGTCGAGGTTCGTCCCGATCGCTCCGTGACGCTGGCCCTGCGGTGGCTGGTGAGCTTCTCGAAGGCGCGTCGGGAGAAGACCATGGTCGAGCGGCTGGCCAACGAGATCCTCGATGCCAGCAATGGCCTGGGTGCCGCCGTCAAACGGCGTGAGGACACCCACAAGATGGCCGAGGCCAACCGCGCCTTCGCGCACTACCGCTGGTGATCTTCGGCCGGCGGCAGCAAGCGGCCGGCGTGTGCGGTATCGGCTGACAACAGCAATCGAGCAAGCGAGAGTGGGAAGACTTCTGTGGCACAGAAGGACGTGTTGACCGACCTGAACAAGGTCCGCAACATCGGCATCATGGCGCACATCGACGCCGGTAAGACGACGACGACCGAGCGCATCCTGTATTACACGGGTGTCAACTACAAGATCGGTGAGACGCACGACGGTGCATCGACCACCGACTGGATGGAACAGGAGCAGGAGCGCGGCATCACCATCACCTCCGCCGCGGTGACCTGCTTCTGGAACGACAACCAGATCAACATCATCGACACCCCCGGGCACGTCGACTTCACCGTCGAGGTGGAGCGCAGCCTCCGTGTGCTCGACGGCGCCGTTGCCGTGTTCGACGGCAAAGAGGGCGTCGAGCCGCAGTCCGAGCAGGTCTGGCGTCAGGCCGACAAGTACGACGTGCCGCGCATCTGCTTCGTCAACAAGATGGACAAGCTGGGCGCGGACTTCTACTTCACCGTGCGCACCATCGAGGAGCGCCTCGGCGCGACCCCGCTGGTCATCCAGCTGCCGATCGGCGCCGAGAACGACTTCATCGGCATCATCGACCTGGTCGAGATGAAGGCCAAGGTCTGGCGCGGTGAGACCGCCCTCGGCGAGAAGTACGAGGTCGAGGACATCCCTGCCGATCTCGCCGACAAGGCCGACGAGTACCGCACCAAGCTGCTCGAGGCGGTCGCCGAGACCGACGAGGCGCTGCTGGAGAAGTACTTCGGTGGGGAAGAGCTCACGATCGACGAGATCAAGGGCGCGATCCGCAAGCTGACGGTCAACTCCGAGCTGTACCCGGTGCTGTGCGGCAGCGCGTTCAAGAACAAGGGTGTGCAGCCCATGCTCGACGCGGTCGTCGACTACCTGCCCTCACCGCTGGACGTCGAGTCCGTGCAGGGCCACGTGCCCAACAAAGAGGACGAGGTCATCACCCGCAAGCCGTCGGTCGACGAGCCCTTCTCGGCGCTGGCGTTCAAGATCGCGGTGCACCCGTTCTTCGGCAAGCTGACCTACGTCCGCGTCTACTCCGGCACCGTCGAGTCCGGTTCGCAGGTCATCAACTCCACCAAGGGCAAGAAGGAGCGGCTGGGCAAGCTGTTCCAGATGCACGCCAACAAGGAGAACCCTGTCGAGCGTGCGTCGGCCGGCCACATCTACGCGGTCATCGGCCTCAAGGACACCACCACCGGTGACACCCTGAGCGACGCGAACCAGCAGATCGTGCTCGAGTCGATGACCTTCCCCGATCCGGTGATCGAGGTGGCCATCGAGCCCAAGACCAAGAGCGACCAGGAGAAGCTCGGCACGGCGATCCAGAAGCTGGCCGAAGAGGATCCCACGTTCAAGGTGCACCTGGACCAGGAGACCGGCCAGACCGTCATCGGCGGCATGGGCGAGCTCCATCTCGACATCCTCGTCGACCGCATGCGTCGCGAGTTCAAGGTCGAGGCCAACGTCGGCAAGCCCCAGGTGGCCTACCGCGAGACCATCAAGCGCAAGGTCGAGAAGGTCGAGTTCACCCACAAGAAGCAGACGGGTGGCTCCGGCCAGTTCGCGAAGGTGCTCATCGACCTCGAGCCGTTCAGCGGCGAGGACGGTGCCACCTACGAGTTCGAGAACAAGGTCACCGGTGGCCGCATCCCGCGCGAGTACATCCCGTCGGTGGATGCCGGTGCGCAGGACGCCATGCAGTACGGCGTGCTCGCCGGCTACCCGCTGGTGAACATCAAGGTGACCCTGCTCGACGGCGCCTACCACGAGGTCGACTCGTCGGAGATGGCGTTCAAGGTCGCCGGTTCGCAGGTCTTGAAGAAGGCCGCGCAGGCGGCTCAGCCGGTGATCCTCGAGCCGATCATGGCCGTCGAGGTGACCACACCCGAGGACTACATGGGTGAGGTGATCGGCGATTTGAACTCCCGCCGTGGTCAGATCCAGGCCATGGAGGAGCGGGCCGGTGCGCGCGTCGTCAAGGCGCAAGTGCCGCTGTCGGAGATGTTCGGCTACGTCGGCGACCTTCGGTCGAAGACCCAGGGCCGGGCGAACTACTCCATGGTGTTCGACTCGTACGCCGAGGTTCCGGCGAACGTGTCGAAGGAGATCATCGCGAAGGCGACGGGTCAGTAACCGTCTCTTCACGGACCACAACTGAACAAACCAACCTGCTGTAACAAGCACCAACAAGTCCAGGAGGACACAGAAGTGGCGAAGGCGAAGTTCGAGCGGACGAAGCCGCACGTCAACATCGGGACCATCGGTCACGTTGACCACGGCAAGACCACGCTGACCGCAGCAATCACCAAGGTTCTGCACGACAAGTACCCCGAGTTGAACGAGTCGCGCGCATTCGACCAGATCGACAATGCGCCTGAGGAGCGTCAGCGCGGCATCACGATCAACATCTCCCACGTGGAGTACCAGACCGAGAAGCGTCACTACGCGCACGTCGACGCCCCCGGTCACGCTGACTACATCAAGAACATGATCACCGGTGCCGCCCAGATGGACGGCGCGATCCTGGTGGTCGCCGCCACCGACGGCCCCATGCCGCAGACCCGTGAGCACGTGCTGCTGGCCCGCCAGGTCGGCGTCCCCTACATCCTGGTGGCGCTGAACAAGGCCGACGCGGTCGACGACGAGGAGCTCATCGAGCTCGTCGAGATGGAGGTCCGCGAACTGCTGGCCGCCCAGGACTTCGACGAGGACGCCCCGGTCGTGCGCGTCTCGGCGCTCAAGGCGCTCGAGGGCGACGAGAAGTGGGTCAAGTCCGTCGAGGACCTCATGGACGCCGTCGACGAGTCGATCCCGGACCCGGTCCGCGACACCGACCGTCCGTTCCTGATGCCCGTCGAGGACGTCTTCACGATCACCGGCCGCGGCACCGTGGTCACCGGTCGTGTGGAGCGCGGCGTGGTCAACGTGAACGAGGAAGTCGAGATCGTCGGCATCCGCCCCGGCACCACCAAGACCACGGTCACCGGTGTCGAGATGTTCCGCAAGCTGCTCGACCAGGGCCAGGCCGGTGACAACGTCGGTCTGCTGCTGCGCGGTATCAAGCGTGAGGACGTCGAGCGCGGCCAGGTCGTGGTCAAGCCCGGCACCACCACCCCGCACACCGAGTTCGACGGCCAGGTCTACATCCTGTCCAAGGACGAGGGCGGCCGCCACACGCCGTTCTTCAACAACTACCGTCCGCAGTTCTACTTCCGGACCACGGACGTGACCGGCGTGGTGACGCTGCCCGAGGGCACCGAGATGGTGATGCCCGGTGACAACACCGACATCTCCGTCAAGCTGATCCAGCCCGTGGCCATGGACGAGGGCCTGCGGTTCGCCATCCGTGAGGGTGGCCGTACCGTCGGCGCCGGCCGCGTGACGAAGATCCACAAGTAAGACCAGTACGCCGAAGCGGCGCTCACCTTCGGGTGGGCGCCGTTTCGCGTTCCCGGGGCAGGCGCGTAACGCGGACGGGCGCCGGTCCGATGATCTTCGCAGTGGCCGTGTGTGGGCCGGGAAGGTTGGGGTTTTTCGTGTTTCGTCGTCTTCATGCATTGGCCGGTGCCGTCGCACTCGGTGGCGCCGCGCTGATCGGGTTGGCCGGCACCGCGAACGCCCAGCCACAGTGCCCCGACGTCCACTGGATCGGCGCCGCCGGATCCGGTGAGCGTGGCGCCGAGGTGTCGATGAACGACGGCATGGGCCGCGTCATCTCCCGTTCCCGCGCCGACCTGCAGCAGTTCGTCCAGAGTGACGGCCGCACCATGACCGCCGAAGCCGTCGTGTACCCGGCGACCGAGGTGCCCGAGGACGGCGGGATCCTCGACTGGGCCGGCTTCATCAGCAGCGTCGACGCCGGCACCGCCGCGCTGGCCAACCAGTACGCGACGTTCGTGCAGCAGTGCCCGACCAGCAAGGTGGTGCTGGCCGGATACTCCCAGGGCGCCATGGTCGTCCACCGCAACCTGCACACCCTCGGCGCCAGCCCCAACTTCGCCGGCGCGCTGCTGATCGCCGACGGCGACCGGCTGCCGACCGACCCCACCTACAACCTCGGTTCGGTCACCGCGGTCCCCGGCGCCGGGAAGGGCGTCGCCCAGGACTGGCCGATCCTGGCGCACGCACCCGCGCCGCTGCCGCCGCACGTCGGTGCCCGCACGATCAGCGTCTGCGAACTGGGCGACGCGGTCTGCGACTACGACCCCGACGCCGAAGAGGTGACGGCCACGGGCGTGGCCGTCCACACCAGCTACGCCCGGGCGACCGGTGGCGGATACACCTGGACAGCACCGCTCTATCAGCTGCTCGGCCCGGCGGCGGCCGCCGAACCCGTCGACACCGTCACCGTTGCGGCGGGCTGAGATTCTCGGGCTGTTCGCCACGCCTGCAGGCACCTTCACCGGCTAGTCTGTGTTCGCCCGCGCGACCCACAGGAGCATGGCCATGTCGACCTTCTGGCGCTACATCCGCATCCAGCTCTTCGTGCTGCTGTGCGGCATCGTCGGTCCGATCTTCCTCGCCATCTACTTCATGACCGGGCCGGACCCGATGCTGGAGTGGATGTTCTGGACGGGTCTGCTCATCACCGCCGCGGACGTGCTGATCGCCCTGGGCATCACCGCGTTCGGCGCCCACTCGGCCGCGAAGACCGCCGAACTCGAGGCGCGTGGTGTGCTGGCGCTCGCGCAGATCACCGGGATCCATGAGACGAACACCCGGATCAACGAACAGCCGCTGGTGAAACTCGACCTGTCCATCACCGGCCCGGGCCTGACACCGTTCACCGCCCAGGACCGGGTGGTGGCCTCGGTGTCCCGCCTGCCGATGATCACCAACCGCACACTCGTCGCGATCGTCGACCCGACCACCAACGAGTATCAGATCGACTGGGAGAGAAGCGCTCTGGTGGGGGGTCTGATGCCTGCGACGTTCACCGTGTCCGAGGACAACCACACCTACGACCTCACCGGGCAGTCCGGTCCGCTGCTGGAGATCCTGCAGATCCTCAAGACGCACGGCATCGGGATGAACAACATGGTGGACCTGCGCGCGAATCCGTCCGCGCGGCAACAGGTCCAGGCCATCGTCCGGCGGGCCGCCGCACAGCAGATGCCCGCGCCCGCGACCATGGCGCCGCCCGCCCCGGGCGGCGCGCCGACGGGTCCGTCGACCGCACAGCGTCTGCAGGAACTCGAGACGCTGCGCGCGACGGGCGCCATCACCGACGCCGAGTACGCGGCGAAACGTCAGCAGATCATCGAAGCCCTGTAGTCAGGGACCCGGCACCACCAGCACCGGTCGGTGCGCCCCGCGCAACGTCGCGCGGGCGACGCTGCCGAGCAGAACCTGGCGGATCGCGGACTGGCCGCGCGAACCCACCACGATCGCCGCGGCCCTGCGGTGTGCGGCCAGACCGGTCAACGCGTCGGCGACGGCGTGTTCCTTGGCTCCCGACGGCGCGTCGATGTGTTCGGTGGCGACACCCTCGGGCGGCGCCTCGGTGACACCCTGCCCGATCGACGCCACGACGATCTCGCGGCCGGGAAAGAGATGCTGGGCGGCCGCCAGCGCGGTCCTGGCGCCACCGGACCCGTCCCAACCGACGACGACGGGACCGTCGGCCAGCGCGTCGTACTCGTCGGCCAGCATGGGTGCCGGTGCGACCAGCGTGGGCCGCGATGCGTAGTGCACGGCCGTGTCCGACACGCTGCCCATCAGTGCCTGGGCGCCGCCGAGCCCGCGCGAGCCGACCAGCAGGACGTCCGCCGACACCTGCTCGGCCAGCTGCGCGAGCACCAAACCCTCACCGCCCCATGACCTTTTGACCAGCGGTTCGGCGTCCAGGCCGGCGGCCCGGGCCAGGGTGGTGCCGGTGGCCGCGATGCGCTGGGCTTCGCGTTCGCCTTCCTGTTCCGTGCGCTCGACGAGTTCGTTGGCGCTGCCGACGATGGCCCGCAGGCGCCGGCGCACCGGCTCGCTGGCGAACGGCGGCGTCCAGAGCTGCGCCACCCAGGCGTGGGCCTGCGGCAGCAGTGTGCCCCCCACTTCGATCGCGGCGGTGGCGGCCGGTGAGCCGTCGTATCCGATGAGCACGCCGAGCGCCATGGGACCTCCCTCGATTTCGACCGATCGTATGCGTCGGAGGCGCGGCGGTCACGCACCGTTCCTAGAACACGTTCCAGTTCTGCTGTTAGCCTGTCGGCAGTCTGATCGAAAGGAGCGTCGGTGAGCGCAGTTGAGGGCCCGCTGGCCGGTCGGGTCGCGTTGATCACCGGGGCCGCCCGGGGCCAGGGACGCGCACACGCCGTCCGCCTCGCCACCGAGGGCGCCGACATCATCGCGATCGACATCTGCGCTCCGGTGCACGAGACCATCACCTATCCCGCCGCCACGGCCGAGGACCTCGCCGAGACGGTCCGCGCGGTCGAGTCGACGGGACGCAAGGTGCTCGCCCGTGAGGTCGACGTCCGGGACCTCGCCGCGCTCGAGCAGGTGGTCGCCGACGGCGTCGAACAGTTCGGCCGGCTCGACATCCTGGTGGCCAACGCCGGCGTGCTCAGTTGGGGCCGGCTGTGGGAGATGTCGGAAGACCAGTGGGACGCCGTCATCGAGGTCAACCTCAACGGCACGTGGAAGACCATCCGCGCCGTGGTGCCCGCGATGATCGAAGCGGGCAACGGCGGGTCGATCATCATCGTGAGTTCCTCGGCGGGCCTCAAGGCGACCCCGGGCAACGGCCACTACGCGGCGTCCAAGCACGGCCTGACGGCGCTGACGAACGGGTTGGCGCTCGAGGCCGGGGAGTACGGCATCCGGGTCAACTCCATCCACCCGTACTCCATCGACACCCCGATGATCGAGCGCGACGCGATGATGGAGATCTTCGCCAAGCATCCGAGCTACCTGCACAGCTTCGCGCCCATGCCGCTGCACCGGGTGGACAAGGACGGCAAGAAGGGCCTGCAGGAGTTCATGACGGCAGAAGAGGTCGCCGACGTGGTGGCCTGGCTGGCCGGTGACGGGTCGGCCACGCTGTCCGGCAGCCAGATCGCCGTCGACCGCGGCGTGATGAAGTACTGAGCTAAGACCGAGCCGCCAGTACGTCCGCGAATAGCGAGACGGCCCAATCGATTTCGGCGGCGGTGATGACCAGCGGCGGGGCGAATCGCAACGTCGAGCCGTGGGTGTCCTTGACCAGCACCCCGCGTTCGGCCAGGGCGAGACTGATCTGCTTACCGGTACCCAGCGCCGGGTCGACGTCGACACCGGCCCACAGCCCCTTGCCGCGCACCGCCACGACACCGCCTCCGACGAGGTCCCCCAGCCGTGCGTGCAGATGCTCGCCGAGTTCTGCTGCGCGGGCTTGGAATTCACCGGTGCGCAGGAGGTCGATCACCGTCGAGCCGACCGCGGCCGCCAGTGGGTTGCCGCCGAAGGTGGAGCCGTGCTCGCCGGGATGCAGCACGCCCAGCACGTCGCGGTCGCCCACCACGGCCGACAGGGGGAGGACGCCACCGCCCAGCGCCTTGCCGAGCAGGTACAGATCGGGCACCACGCCCCAGTGGTCGCACGCGAATGTGCGCCCGGTGCGCGCGAGGCCCGATTGGATCTCGTCGGCGATCAGCAGCACACCCCGTTCGGTGCAGACGCGGCGCACTCTCGGCAGGTAATCGTCGGGCGGGACGACGATCCCGGCCTCACCTTGGATCGGTTCCAGCAGCACCGCGACGGTGTGGTCGTCGACGGCGGCGGCCAGTGCGTCGGCGTCACCGAACGGCACGGCGCGGAAACCCGGTGTGTACGGGCCGAAACCGCGGCGCGCGCAGTCGTCGTCGGAGAAACTGATGATCGTGGTGGTGCGGCCGTGGAAGTTGTTGCGCGCCACGATGATGGTGCCCAGGCCGGCGGGTACGCCCTTGACGTCGGTGCCCCATTTGCGGGCCACCTTGATGCCGCTCTCGACGGCCTCGGCGCCGCTGTTCATCGGCAACACCATGTCCTTGCCGCACAGCCCGGCCAGCGCCTGGCAGAACGGGGCCAGCCGGTCGGAGTGGAAGGCGCGGCTGACCAGCGTGACGGCGTCGAGTTGGGCGTGGGCGGCGTCGATGATCCGCGGGTGGCGGTGGCCGAAGTTCACCGCGGAGTACGCGGCCAGGCAGTCGAGGTAGCGCCGCCCCTCCACGTCGGTGATCCAGGCGCCCTCCGCGGTGGCGGCCACCACCGGCAGCGGGGAGTAGTTGTGCGCGACGTGGCGGCGATCGGCGGCGATCACCGCGTCGGTAGCGGTCCTGTGATCGGCGACGGTCATGGATGCACCTCCAGCGTGCAGCATTTGACGGAACCGCCGCCCTTGAGCAGTTCGGACAGGTCGACGCCGACGGGGTCGAAGCCCGCCGCCCGCAGTTGCCCGGCGAAGCCGGTCGCCGCGGCGGGCAGCACGACGTTGCGGCCGTCGGAGACCGCGTTGAGGCCGAGGACGTGGGCATCGGCGGCGCCGACCTCGATCGCGTCGGGGAACAGGGCCCGCAGGAGCGCGACCGAGGCGCTGTCGAAGGCCGGCGGGTGGAACGCGACCGTCGTGTCGTCGAGCACGGCGAGTGCGGTGTCGAGGTGGTAGAACCGCGGGTCGACGAGTTCGAGGCTGACGACGGGCAGGCCGACCGCCGCTCCGATCTCGTGATGCGCCCGGATGTCGGTGCGAAAACCGTGTCCGGCCAACAGGACCCGCCCTGCGAGAAGAAGATCGCCCTGGCCCTCGTTGACGTGCTCGGTGCGCACCGGGACGTAGCCGTGGCGGGTCATCCATTCGGCGTAGGCGGGCTCTTCGGCGGCGCGCTGCGGGTGGGCGAACCGGGCGACCACCGCGTGACCGCCGACGAGAAGTCCGCCGTTGGCCGTATAGACCATGTCGGGGAGGCCGGCGATTGGCTCGAGCAGTTCCACGGTGTGGCCGAGTTCCTTGTAGGTGCGGCGCAGGGTGTCCCACTGGTCCATGGCGCGGTGGGTGTCGACCGTCGCGGTGGGATCCATCCACGGGTTGATCGCGTATTCGACGGCGAAGAAGGTCGGCGGGGTCATCGCATAGTGGCGGACCCGCGGCGTGCGGGTGACCGGGAACGGCATGGATCGACGATAGGTGGGCGTTCACATGCAAACAATCGCCGGATATTGCGCGTTGAGGCACGATCTGTTGTGCTGAGGCCGTCTCAGTGGTGATTTGTTGCGCGGGAGGGTCATGGACCGGCTGGACCACATCGATGAACGCATCCTGGCCGAACTCAACGAGCATGCGCGCGCCACGTTCGCCGAGATCGGTCAGCGGGTCAACCTGTCGGCGCCCGCGGTCAAGCGCCGGGTGGACCGGATGCTCGACGACGGTGTGATCCGCGGCTTCACCACCGTCGTGGACCGTAACGCGCTGGGCTGGAACACCGAGGCCTACGTGCTGGTGTTCTGCCACGGAACCATTGCGCCGGAACGACTTCGGGCGGCGTGGGTGGACATCCCGGAGGTGGTCAGCGCGGCGACGGTCACCGGCACCGCCGACGCCGTGCTGCACGTGCTCGCCCGCGATATGCGCCACCTCGAGGAGGCACTGGAACGCATCCGTTCCAGCGCCGACATCGAGCGCAGCGAGAGCATCGTGGTGCTGTCGAACCTCATCGAGCGCGCGCTGCCCTGAGTTACCCGAATCACAGGGTGGCGTACCGATCCGGCGACCCATCGTGTACAACCACCACGTGAGCACTTCAGGTGGCATCGTCATCGTCGGCGGCGGTCTGGCAGCGGCCCGCACCGCCGAGCAGCTGCGGCGTTCCGAGTATTCCGGCCCGGTCACCATCGTCAGCGACGAGGACCATCTGCCGTACGACCGGCCGCCGCTGTCCAAGGAAGTGCTGCGCAGCGAGACCGACGACGTCACGCTCAAGCCCGCCGAGTTCTACCAGGAGAACGACATCACCGTGCTGCTCGGCGCCGGTGCGGCCACCCTGGACACCGAGGGCCGAACGCTCACGCTGACCGACGGTCGCGAGATCGGTTACGAGGAACTGGTGATCGCGACCGGGCTGGTGCCCAAGCGGATCCCGTCGTTTCCCGATCTGCCCGGTATCCACGTCCTGCGCAACTTCAACGAGAGCCTCAAGCTGCGCGAGGAGGCCGGCTCGGCGCGGCGTGCGGTGGTGATCGGCGCCGGGTTCATCGGCTGCGAGGTCGCCGCGAGCCTGCGCAAACTCGGCGTCGAGGTGGCGCTGGTCGAACCGCAGCCCGCGCCGCTGGCGTCGGTGCTCGGTCAGCAGATCGGCGAACTGGTGGCCCGGTTGCACCGCGCCGAAGGAGTCGACGTGCGCTGCGGTGTCGGAGTCGCCGAGGTCAAGGGGCAGGACCGGGTGCAGTCGGTCGTCCTGTCCGACGGCGCGGAGGTCGAGGCCGACCTCGTCGTCGTCGGAATCGGCTCACGGCCGGCCACCGACTGGCTCGACGGCAGCGGCATCACGCTGGACAACGGCGTGGTGTGCGACGCCGAGGGCCGCTCCAGCGCACCGCACGTGTGGGCGATCGGCGACGTCGCGTCGTGGCTCGACACCGTCGGCAACCAAGTGCGCGTGGAACATTGGAGCAACGTCGCCGACCAGGCGCGGGTACTGGTGCCCGCGATGCTCGGTCAGGACGTCCCGGGCGTGGTCTCGGTGCCGTACTTCTGGAGCGACCAGTACGACGTGAAGATCCAGTGCCTCGGCGAGCCGGAGGCCGACGACACCGTGCACATCGTCGAGGACGACGGCCGCAAGTTCCTGGCGTACTACGAACGCGACGGCGTGGTGGCCGGCGTGGTCGGCGGCGGGATGCCCGGCAAGGTGATGAAGACCCGTAACAAGATCGCCAAAGGCGCGCCGATCGGCGACGTGCTCTAGAACTCGCCGAGGTAGAACCGGGCGCCCTGGTCGTCGACGCATTCGGCCATCACGCCGTAGGGCTGGCGACTGGGCTCCTGCACCACCGAACCGCCCGCCTCCCGGACCCGCCGCACCGCATCGTCGATGTCGGCAACCGTCCACATCGGTATGGTCGACGACCCCGCGCTGCCGCCGGCGATCCCCGTCATCGGCCGGGCGTTCTCGACCTGCCAGCCGTCGTCGACCCGGCCCGACTCGAAGGTCCAGGACAGCACCCGGCCGTAGAACGCCCGGAACACCGCCGAGTCGGCCACAGTGTGGGTGATGTAGGACAGTTCGCCGGGGCCGGTGCCGTTGAGCGCGGGGCGCGGCGTCGGCCGTGAGGGCGTGAATACCGCGAACGCGCTGCCGAGCGGATCGGTGGCGTCCAATGTCGTGCCGAAGTCGTGTTCGGTTGTCGCGCCGACTGTTCCGCCCGCGGCGACGATGGCCTTCCGTGCGCCGTCGAGATCGTCGACCGCGTAGCAGCAGAACAGGGTGGCGGGTCCGTCGCCGGCGAAGATGCCGGTGGGCAGGTCGGTGTTGGTGACCTGGCGGCCGGCCGGATCGTAGGTCCACCCCAGGACCCGGCCGTAGAACGCGGCCGCCCGTTCGGCGTCGCGCGTCCACAGCGACACGTACCCGACGTCGCCGTGCCGGATCGGTGAGCCCGCCCCGGTGGCCGGCCCGGACAGCATCCAGCGGTGTCCGAACGGGTCGACGATCACCGCGGTGCGGGACCCGTGGGCCTCGTACGGTTCCCGCTGCACGCGCGCGCCCTGCCCCTGGGCCCGGCGCAACGCCGCGTCGGTGTCCGTCACCTGCAGCATCAGGCTCACCGAGACATGCTCGGCCGCAGGCGCTTTCAGCCCGAGCTCGGGAAACTCGTCGGCCAGGTAGAGCATGCCGCCGGACAGCATTAGTTCCGCGTGACCGATGCGGCCGTCGTCCATCACGATCGGTTCGCCGGCCGGTGTCGCGCCCAGCGCCTCGACGTACCAGTCGATGGCCGCTCGGGCGTCCGCGACGGCCAGGTAGGGCAGCGCGGCCGGGCGGGTGACGGCGGCCAGCGCGGTATCGGTTCCACTCATCTCGACTCCTTCGGTGTGATCGGGCAATCTGAGCGCCGACTCCAGGCGGGCGCGCAGCCGCGCCGCGAACGCCGGGTCGGGCTGGACCGGAAGCTCGTCACCGTGCAGAACCCACAGCGGGTCCGTGTGGTCGTTCACGGCGTGCCTCCTTCCGGGTAGTGCGAGCGGAAAGCGCGACGGGCCCGCACCAGCAGCGCCTCGGTGGCGTGCACCGTCCGGCCGATCAACTCGGCGCATTCGGGGACCGAGCAGCCGTCGAGGTAGCGCAGCGCGAGCACCGTCCGATGGTGTTCGGGCAGTCGCGCCAGCACGCTCTCGGCGACGATCCGGTCCAGTTCGGCGTCCCAGCCGTCGACGGGCTCACCGGGTTCGGGCACATCGGCGACCGGAACGGCGTGCCGATCGTGTCTGCGGCGGTAGTGGTCGGCCAGTTTGTGCCGCGCCACCCCGATCAGCCACGGCACGCCGATCGGCGCGGAGGTGCCCCGCCTGGCGGCGTCCATCGCCGCCAGGAAGGTCTCCGACGTCAGATCCTCGGCGGTTCCGCGGTCCGGACAGCGCCTGACGAAGTAGCCGTACACCGTCGGCAGGGCGTCGTCGTAGAGCGCCAGCAGGGCCCGCGGAGCGTCCGCACCGTCAGGTTCGCCGCTCACACCCTCATCGTCGCCGTTGCGCGCCGAACTCCGACGCCCTTGAGTGAAATTCGCTACCGGAGGGCGCGCAGGCCGTCGCGCACGGTGTCGAACGCGTCGCCGAGCGCCTGCGCCAGCGACACCGTCTCGTCGGCCAGCCACTGCTCGTAGGCCGACAACGCGACGCCGAGCATCGTCCACGCCACCGTCTGCGGCACGAGTTCGTCGGCCTTGCTTCCGATCCGGCCGGCCACGAACCGGGCGATCACGGCCCGCCAGCCGGCATACATGGTCATCGAATAGGCCTGCAGCGCATCGGTTTGCAGGATGACGCGCATCCGCTGGCGGTGCCTGGCGGTCTCCGCGGCGTCGAAGCGGTTGAACGCCAGCAGCGCGGCCCGCAGCGCCTCGTCGACCGGGACGGTGGGGTCGAGGTCGTCGAACAGGTGCCGCATGTGCTCGAGGTGCGCGTCGAAGTCGCCCCACGGAATCGCGCTCTTGGACGAGTAGTAGCGGAACAGCGTGCGCCGCGCGATCCCCGCGGCGCCGCCCAGGTCGTCGACGCTGACCTCGTCGAACCCGCGGGCGGCGAACAGTTCGAGCGCGACGTCGGTGATGTGGTCCTGGGTGGTGGAGCGACGCCGGCCCACCCGAGGGGCGGAGTCCTGCCGCATGACGACCCACCCCTTCCGTTCTGGCACTCGATGCCATATCCTAGGCGACCTAGGTCACATCTGAGTGACCCTATCCGACGAAAGGCAGTGCTCATGGAGCCCAACCAGCACGTTGAAGCCGACACCGAGATGGTCACCGAGACGCTGGTCGAAGAGGTCTCGATCGACGGGATGTGCGGGGTCTACTGACCGTGACGGCGCCTGCTGCGTTCGACCCCGATCTGCGGTGGCGGCTGCACCACCAGGTGGCCGTGCGCCCCGAACCGTTCGGGGCGCTGCTGTACCACTTCGGGACGCGCAAGCTGTCCTTCCTGAAGAACCGCACGATCGTCGACGTGGTGAACTCGCTTCCCGAGCACCGCGACGCCCGCTCGGCCTGTCGGGCAGCGGGTATCGACGATGCGCAACAGGCGCCGTACCTGCACGCCCTCGGCGTGCTCGTCCAATCCAAGATGCTCGTCTGCGAGGAGACGCCATGACCGCCGAAGCGGCGCCCGTACCCCGTCTGGTCGAACAGTTCGAGCACGGCCTCGACGCACCGATCTGCCTTACGTGGGAACTCACCTACGCCTGCAACCTGGCCTGCGTGCACTGCCTGTCCTCCTCGGGCAAACGCGATCCTCGCGAGCTGTCCACGCAGCAGTGCAAGGACATCATCGACGAGCTCGAGCGCATGCAGGTGTTCTACGTCAACATCGGTGGCGGGGAACCCACGGTGCGGCCGGACTTCTGGGAGCTGGTCGACTATGCGACCGCCCACCACGTCGGGGTGAAGTTCTCGACCAACGGCGTGCGCATCACCCCGGAGGTCGCCGCCAAGCTCGCCGCCAGCGACTACGTCGACGTTCAGATCTCCCTCGACGGCGCGACCGCCGAGATCAACGACGCCGTCCGCGGCCCCGGCTCCTTCGCGATGGCCGAGCGCGCCCTGGAGAACCTCGCCGCCGCGGGCTTCAAGGACGCCAAGATCTCCGTCGTCGTCACCCGGCACAACGTCGGCCAGCTCGACGACTTCGCTGCGCTGGCGAGCCGGTACGGCGCCACCCTGCGCATCACCAGGCTGCGTCCCTCCGGCCGCGGCGCCGACGTGTGGGACGATCTGCACCCCACCGCCGAGCAGCAGGTGCAGCTCTACAACTGGCTCGTCGCCAAGGGTGAGCGGGTGCTCACCGGCGATTCGTTCTTCCACCTCTCGGGTCTGGGCGAGCCGGGTGCGCTGGCCGGGCTGAACCTGTGCGGCGCCGGACGCGTGGTCTGCCTGATCGACCCGGTGGGCGACGTGTACGCCTGCCCGTTCGCCATCCACGACACGTTCTTGGCCGGAAACATCTTGTCCGACAACGGATTCCAGAACGTCTGGCAGAACTCCGAACTGTTCCGCGAACTGCGCGAGCCGCAGTCGGCGGGGGCCTGCAGCGGTTGCGGGCACTACGACGCCTGCCGCGGCGGATGCATGGCGGCGAAGTTCTTCACCGGTCTGCCGCTCGACGGTCCCGACCCGGAGTGCGTGCAGGGGTACGGCGCGCCGGCCCTCGAACTCGACCGGGTCAAGCCCAAGCCCAGCGGCGACCACTCGCGCGGGACAAAGCTGACCGGTCCCGTACCGCTCACTCTGCTGACCAAGCCGCCCGCTCGGCTGTGCAACGAAAGCCCGGTGTAGTCATGGCGCGCGATACCTGGTTCGAGACCGTCGCCATCGCCCAGCAGCGGGCGAAGAAGCGGTTGCCCAAGTCCGTGTACTCCTCGCTGATCTCCGCCAGCGAAAAGGGTGTGACGGTCTCCGACAACGTGGAGTCCTTCTCCGAGCTCGGCTTCGCACCGCACGTCGTCGGTGTCGCCGAGAAGCGTGACCTGTCGACAACGGTGATGGGGCAAGAGATCTCGATGCCGGTCATGATCTCGCCGACCGGCGTGCAGGCCGTGGACCCCGACGGTGAGGTGGCGGTGGCGCGCGCGGCGGCCGCCCGGGGCACCGCGATGGGGTTGTCCTCGTTCGCCAGCAAGCCGATCGAGGAGGTCATCGCCGCCAACCCCAAGCTGTTCTTCCAGATCTACTGGCTGGGCGGCCGCGAGGCGATCCTGGAGCGGGCGCAGCGAGCCAGGGAGGCCGGCGCGGTCGGGTTGATCGCCACGACCGACTGGAGCTTCTCCCACGGTCGCGACTGGGGCAGCCCCAAGATCCCCGAGCAGATGAACCTCAAGACGATGTTGAGGATGTCGCCCGAGGTGCTCACCAAGCCGCGCTGGCTGTGGGATTTCGGGAAGACGCTGAGCCCGCCCGATCTGCGGGTCCCCAATCAGGGCCGCCGCGGTGAGCCCGGACCGCCGTTCTTCCAGGCCTACGGCGAGTGGATGGGGACGCCGCCGCCCACCTGGGAGGACATCGCCTGGTTACGCGAACGGTGGGACGGTCCGTTCATGCTCAAGGGAATCGTGCGGGTGGACGACGCCAAACGCGCTGTTGACGCGGGTGTTTCAGCCATCTCGGTGTCCAACCACGGTGGGAACAACCTCGACGGCACCCCGGCCGCGATCCGGTGCCTGCCCGCCGTCGCCGACGCTGTGGGCGACCAGGTCGAGGTCCTGCTCGACGGAGGTATCCGGCGCGGCAGCGACGTCGTCAAGGCCCTGGCGCTCGGTGCCCGCGCGGTGATGATCGGCCGGGCCTACCTGTGGGGACTCGCGGCGAACGGACAGGCAGGCGTCGAGAACGTCCTGGACATCCTGCGCGGCGGCATCGACTCCGCGCTGATGGGCCTCGGACGTGCCTCGATCCACGATCTGGGGCCCGACGACATCCTCGTGCCCGACGGTTTCACCCGTGCGCTCGGCGTGCCGGCCGGGAACGACAACTGATCGGCTGAACCACCTGCTGTGACACAGGGGGCAGACGGTGCTGCCGGGGTGGAATCTTTTCAATCCCGTACACCAACAAACGGCGCACGCCAGGTGAATTCGGCTTACCATCGCGGGGTGGCTTTTCCCAGCGAGCTGGGGAACTCGACGTCGAGGCAGCTGCGTGCGACATCGACGGCGTTGATCGTTCCCCTAGGTTCCACCGAGCAGCATGGACCTCACCTTCCGCTGGACACCGACACCCGCATCGCCACCGCGGTGGCCCGCGCGGTCGCGGGCACCCTGCCGCCGTCCTGGTCGCTGGCCCCCGCCATCGGCTACGGCGCCAGCGGCGAACACGAGAGCTTCCCCGGCACCATCTCGATCGGCACCGCCGCACTGCGCCTGCTGCTGGTCGAATTCGGCAGATCGGCCACCAACTGGGCGTCGCGGGTGGTGTTCCTCAACGGCCACGGCGGCAACACCGAGGCCCTCGCCGGCGCGACGGCACTGCTGCGCTACGAGGACCGCGACGTCGCCTGGTGCCCATGCATCGCCGACGATTCCGACGCCCACGCCGGCCACACCGAAACGTCCGTACTGCTGCACATCTCACCCGGCGACGTGCACACCGACCACTGGGAGCGCGGCAACACCGCACCGCTGCGCGACCTGATGCCGCAGCTGCGTCGGGGCGGTGTCGCGGCGGTCAGCGAGGTCGGCGTGCTCGGCGACCCCACCACGGCCACCGACACCGACGGCGCACGGCTGTTCGACGAGATGGTGCGGCACTGCATCGACCGGATCGCGCGTTGGGCGCCGGACCGCAACGGGATGCTGCGGTGACCGGGCCCCGGCTGCCCGACGGGTTTGCCGTCCAGGTCGACCGGCGGGTCAAGGTGCTCGGTGAGGGGGCAGCGCTGCTCGGCGGGTCGCCCACCCGGTTGCTGCGGCTCGCCCCGGCCGCGCAGACCATGCTCAGCGGCGGCCGCCTCGAGGTGCACGACGCCACCAGTGCCCAGCTGGCCCGCACCCTGCTGGACGCCACCGTCGCCCACCCGCGACCCGCGAGCGGCCCGTCGCACCGTGACGTGACGATCGTGATCCCGGTGCGCGACAACCTTTTCGGACTTCAGCGCCTCGTCGGTTCGTTGCGCGGTCTGCGCGTCGTCGTCGTCGACGACGGATCCGCGACGCCGGTCGAGCCCAGCGATCTGGCCGGTGTGCACTGCGACGTGCAGTTGATCCGACACGATCACAGCAGGGGACCCGCGGCCGCCCGCAACACCGGCGCCGCGGCGTGTTCGACCGACTTCGTCGCGTTCCTCGACTCCGACGTCCTCCCGCGACGGGGATGGCTCGAGGCGTTGCTGGGCCACTTCTGCGACCCGGCGGTGGCGTTGGTGGCGCCGCGCATCGTGGGGCTCGGCACCGCCGACAACCCGGTGGCGCGGTACGAGGCGGTGCGCTCCTCGCTCGACCTCGGGCACCGCGAGGCGCCGGTGGTGCCCTACGGTCCGGTGTCCTACGTGCCGAGCGCCGCGATCATCTGCCGGCGGCGCACGCTCGAGGAGGTCGGCGGCTTCGACGAGACGCTGCAGTCGGGTGAGGACGTCGACCTGTGCTGGCGGCTCGTGGAGGCCGGAGCGCGGCTGCGCTACGAACCGATCGCCCTGGTCGCCCACGACCACCGGACCGAGCTGGGGGAGTGGTTCCTCCGCAAGGCCTTCTACGGCAAGTCCGCGGCGCCACTGTCGGTGCGGCATCCGGGCAAGACCGCGCCGCTGGTGATCTCGGGGTGGACGCTGGTGACCTGGGTGCTGATGGCGATGGGCAGCTGCATCGGCTACCTCGCATCGGTCCTCGTCGCCGGCCTGACCGCCCGGCGGGTGGCCAATTCGTTGCGTTCGGTCGAGACCGGGCCCCGGCAGGTGGCCGCGATCGCCGCGCACGGACTGTGGTCGGCGGCGCTGCAACTGGCGTCGGCGATCTGCCGGCACTACTGGCCGATCGCGCTGCTGGCGGCGCTGGTGTCGCGTCGCTGCCGGCAGGCGGTGCTGATCGCCGCGGTCGTCGACGGAGTCGTGGACTGGGCCGCCCGCCGTCGCACCACCGACGAGGACGCCCAACAGGTCGGGTTGCTGACCTACGTGCTGCTGCGCCGGCTGGACGACATCGCCTACGGGCTGGGGCTGTGGACCGGGGTGGTGCGCGAACGCCACCTCGGTGCGCTCAAACCGCAGATCCGAACATAAAGGCTGCCTTGCCCGCAGCCACCGCCCGCGCTCGCGACGTGCTGATCGTCGGTGCTGGAAGCGCCGGATCAGTACTGGCCGAAGGTCTTTCCGCCGATCCGCAGTGCCACGTCACCGTGGTCGAGGCCGGACCGGCGCCGTCCGACCCGCGGGTGGCAGAGCAGATCAGCGACGGGTTGCGGCTGCCGATCGGCACCGCCAGTTCGGTGGTCCGGCACTACCTGACCACCCTCACCGACGACCCCGTCCGTCGTGCGCAGATCACCCGGGGTGCGGTCGTCGGCGGGTCGGGCGCGGTCAACGGCGGATACTTCTGCCGCGGGCTGCCCGCCGATTTCGACGGGTGGGGAGTGCCCGGCTGGACATGGCGCGACGTGCTGCCGCATTTCCGGGCGATCGAGACCGACCTCGACTTCGGCGGGCCGCTACACGGCCACAACGGACCCATCCGGATCAGCCGGGTGCGCGACTTCGACGGGTGCACCGCGTCTTTCGTCGAGGCCACCCGGCGGGCCGGCTTCCGCTGGGTCGAGGATCTGAGCGGACTCGACGCGGGTGTGTCCGCCGACGGCGTCGGTGCGGTGCCGCTGAACGTCGACAGCGGAACCCGCGTGGGACCGGGTGGGGCGTTCCTGCAGCCGGCGCTCGAGCGGGACAACCTCGACCTGCTGTGCGACACGCGCGTGAGGCGGGTCCACATCACGCGGGGCCGGGCGGTGGCCGTCGACTGCGTGGGTCCGGCAGGTCCCCGAACCGTGACAGCGGACCGGATCGTGCTCTGCGCCGGAGCGATCGCCACCGCGCAGCTGCTGATGCTGTCCGGTGTCGGGCCCGCAGATGCGTTGCGCGAGCTAGAAATCGGTGTTTGGGCGGATCTGCCCGTCGGTGCGTCCACCTCCGACCATCCGGAGTGGGTGATTCCGGTGGGGTGGACGCCGACGCACGACCTGCCTCCGCTGGAGGCGGTGCTCACCACCGAGTCGGGTTTGGAGATCCGGCCTTACACATCGGGTTTCGTGGCGATGGTGCACGGTCCCGGGCATGATCCGGCCGACAGTCCGCATGTCGGCGTGGCGTTGATGCGGCCGCGGTCCAGGGGCCGCCTCGCTCTCGCGTCAGCCGATCCGCTGGTCCCCCCGCTGATCGAACACCGCTACGACAGCGAACCCGACGACGTGGCCGACCTCGCCGCGGGTGCCGCGATGGCGCACGAGATCATCAGCGGCACAGTGTCTTCGGGTGACCCATCCTGGTCGACGTCACAGCATCTGACCGGGACGGCGCCGATGGGCGGCGATGACGACCCGTCCGCAGTGCTCGACGGGCGGTGCCGGGTGCGCGGCGTCGACGGGCTGTGGGTGGTCGACGGTTCGGTGATGCCGGCCATCACCAGCCGCGGCCCGCATGCGACGATCGCGATGATCGGTCACCGGGCGGTGGAGTTCATCGCGGGCTGAGGGGTGCCAGCGCCTCGGCCAGGCGGGTGGCGGCCGCCACGCCGTCGACCACCGGGACACCGAGCCGCCGCGACAGCGGTTCGGCGAAGCGGGCCATCGCCGCACAGCCGAGCACGATCGAGCGGCTCCCGTCGGCGCGCAGCGCACGCTCGCACAGGTCGGCGATCGGGTCGATGGTGGCCGGATCGGAGTCGATGCGCAGCACCGGAATGTCGCAGGCGTACACGCCCAGGCAGGCCGACGGGGTGTACGCCTTGGCCAGCTGCCATCCGCGCGGCACCGTCGCGGACATCGACGTCACCACCGAGAAGCTCCCGGCGACCAGCGCAGCCGTGTGCATGGCCGCCTGGGCGATGCCGAACACCGGAGCGTCGACCAGCCCGCGCGCCTCGTCGAGGCCCGGGTCGCCGAAACACGCGATGACGTAGACGTCCGGGCGCTCCGACGGCCGGCGCGCGGCAGAATCCCGAACGACATCGAGAAGATGTGGGACACAATGATGTTCGTCCGATTCGTTCTCGATGCTGGCGGGCCCGTCGGCGGGATTCACCGCCTCGACGAGCGTGTCCGGGCGGGCCACCGCGGCGGCGCTCGCGGCGATGGCGGCCGTCATCGCCGCAGTCGTGTTCGGGTTCACCAGGAGCAACCGCACGACTGGAGAGCCTACGGCTGAACCTCCGCGGGCGCCGAGCGGTTCTCGTCTGCTCGTCGCCGCCGCCGGATCGCGGCCCACTGCCCTCCGTCCCGACCGGGTGACCAGATCGCCACGAACACCGCCCCGACCACCAATAGCGCCGAGAGTACGAACAACGCCTGGTCGGCGGCCTGCATGAACGCGTCTCGGGCGAAGTCGGCCAACTGCTCGCCCTGCGGACCCATCTGTTCGGAGATCGACAACGCATTGGCCAGCGAATCGGTTGCGGCGTCGCGGATCTGCTCGGGCAGAGCGGCGAGCTTCGGGGCCAGCGCGCTCTGGTACACGGCGGCCAGCACCGATCCCGCCACCGCGATGCCGACGGCGGCGCCGACCTCGCGGGTGGCGTCGTTGACCGCCGAGGCGACGCCCTGCTTCTCGTCCGGCACGGCGTTCATGATCGCCGACGTCGTCGGCGCCGTGCACAGTCCGATGCCCGACGCGGCGAGCAGCATCGGCCACATGAGGTCCAGGAAGGTCGCGTCGGCCTCCAGGAACCGCATGAGGAACAGGCCCGAGGCAAGCAGGAGCAGGCCGACCGTGACCGCGAAGCGCAGACCCACCTTCGGCAGATACAGCGGCAGTGTGCCGCCGAGAATCAGCACCGGAAAAGCCAACGGCGACAGCGCGAATGCCGTCTCCAGCGCGCTGTAGCCCATGACCAGCTGCATGAACTGCATCGCGACGTAGAAGAACCCGAAGTTCGCGATGAACAGGAACGTGATGCCCACCGCGCCGGTGGCGAAATCCGGCCGTCGGAAGAGCCGGACGTCGAGCAGCGGATGCGCACGGCGCAGCTGCACCATCGCGAACAACACGGCCAGCACCACCCCGGCGCCCAGGCAGCCGAGCACGGCCGGGTCGGTCCACCCGCGTGCCGGAGCCTCGACCACACCCAGCACGAACACCGCGATCGCGGTGCCGATCAGCGCGGCGCCCACCCAGTCGATGGGGGTGGCGGTCTCGTCGCGGGAGGAGCCGATGGTGCAGGTCGCCACGAACATCAGCAGCGCCCCGCCGGCGAACATGTAGAAGATCGACTGCCACGAGAAGAAGTGCAGCAGAATGCCGGTGCCGAGGAACCCGAACACCGCTCCGGAACCCGCGACGCCGGCCCAGATGCCGACCGCCTTGTTGCGCTCCGACTTCGGGAACGCGGCGGTCAGCAGGGAGAGGGTGGCGGGCATGATGAACGCGGCGCCGACGCCTGCGACGGCCCGCGCGATGATGATCTGCATCGGACTGTCCAGGAACACCGGTGCCAGCGACGCCAGGGAGAAGATCGCGAGACCGACCAGCAGCGCACCGCGTCTGCCGTACCGGTCGCCGATGGCGCCGGCAGGCAGGAGGAGACACGCCAGCGCCAGCGTGTAGCCGTCAACGATCCAGGTGAGCTGGGCCTGGGTCGCGGAGGTCTGGAGCGCGATGTCGGGCAGTGCGGCGTTGAGCGCCACCATCGACGAGATGACCATCAAGACGTCGACGCTGGCGACGGCGAGCAGCCAGATCCGCTTTCGGTTGGACAGCGTGGCGATCTCAGTGTCGTCGAGTCCGGTGCGTGGGAGGGTGTCGACCATGTCGTCTCTCTTCAGCAGGGTTTCGAGAGCGCACCCCCAAAACGTGTAACGAGACTAACAGTCTCGTAGCTAGACCGATAGTCTTGTTACCCGGCTGGGAGATGATGTAAACGATGACTGACGCCAACGCTGACCCGCGCCCCGCCCGTTCGCGCGCCCGCCTCCTCGAGGCCGCGACGACGTTGCTGCGCACGGGCGGGCCCCACGCGGTGACGATCGATGCGGTCACCCGCACCGCCAACGTCGCCAGGGCGACGCTCTACCGGCATTTCACCGGTGCCAACGACCTGTTGGCGGCGGCCTTCCAGAGCCTGCTGCAGCCGGCCCCGATGCCGCCGGTCGAGGGCGGCCTACGGGACCAGCTGATCGCGGTGGTCGTCGGCTGGGCCGACGCGATCTCGGAGGTGCCGACCACCCTGGCCGCGATGACGTGGCTCGCCTCGGGGCCCGACCTCGGGCCGTGGGCCGAGGCGCGAGACCCCCATGCGGGCGGCTCGGTCGCCTCGCTGCGCGAGCGGATCCTGCAGTACTACGCCGCACCGTTCGACGCGATCTTCGACGGCCCCGCGGCCGCCGACCTCGTCCTCGACGAGAAGGGCCGCATCCAGGCCATCGCCCTGCTGATCGGTCCGCTGATCCTCGGCCGGATGAGCACCCTGGCCGACTTCGACTACCGCGCGTGCGCCGAGGCGGCCGTGGACGGTTTCCTGGCCACCCACACCGTCAGCGCAACGCGTACCGAATCGGCAGGTGCTTGAGCCCGCCGACGAAGACGGTCGACGACAATTCGGGTTCGCCGGCCAGCTCGATGTGGTCCAGGCGCGGCAGCAGTTCGGTGAACAGGCTGTTCATCTCCATCCGCGCCAGGGCGGCGCCCAGGCAGAAGTGCACGCCGTAGCCGAAGGCGAGGTGCTTGTTCGGGTCGCGGCCGACGTCGAAGCGGAACGGCTCGTCGAAGATCTCTTCGTCCCGGTTCGCGGAAACGTATGCGAGATAGACGGATTCGCCCTTCGCGATCGGCACGCCGCGCACCTCGGTGTCTTCGGCGGCGGTGCGCATGAACTCCTTGACCGGAGTGGACCAGCGGATCATCTCCTCCACCGCCGTGCCCATCAGGCTGGGATCGTCCTTCAGACGCTGCAGTTCGCCCGGGTTCTCGATGAGTGCGAGGAGGCCGCCCGAGATCGCGTCCTTGGTGGTGTCGTGACCGGCGCTGGCCACGATCACGTAGTAGGACGCGGTGTCGACGTCGGACAGCGGTTCACCGTCGATGCGCCCGTTGGCGATCGCGGACGCGAGGTCGCCGGTCGGATGCTCCCGGCGTGAGGCCGTCAACCGAGCGAAGTAATCGAAGAAGTCGAGCAGCACCGCCATCTGCTCCTCCGGCGTGGTGCCGCGCTTGTACTCCTCGTCGTCGCCGCCGAACAACTCCTGGGTCAGGGCGTGCATCCGGCCGAAGTCCTCTTCGGGCAACCCGAGCAGCGACATGATCACGTACAGCGGGAAGTTGACCGCGATCTCGGTGACGAAGTCGCATTCCGGGCCGATGTCGCGCATCTTGTCGACGTAGCGTTTGGCCAGCTCGTCGACGCGGATCTTCAAGTCGCGCATTGCTTTCGGGCGGAACCAGTCCGCGCCGATGGCCCTCACCTTGCGGTGGTGCGGATCATCCATGTGGATCAGGGTCCGCAGCCCCATCCCGGCCTCGAGCTGGGCCTTGGCGAGGTCGTCGGCCTCCGCGGTGGACAGCAGCGGACGCGGCTCCGACAGGAACAGGTCGTTGGCCCGTTCGATCGCCATGATGTCGGCGTGTTTGGTGATCGCCCAGAACGGCCGGTACGGCGGGTTGTCCACCCACGCCACCGGGTTGTTGGCCCGCAGGTGGGTCAGTGCCGCGTGCAGGCGCTGGTCGTCGGCGTACGCCGACGGGTCGGCCAGGACCTTGGCTGCCTCGTCCATCGTCGGTGTGCTCATGGGACTCCTCACACGGCTGTTCTTGACGGCTGTCATAAACAAGCTTATGTGATCGGAACCACTGGGGACAGCTCAGGGTTACCTGTGTCACTCCCGCGTCAGCGCAGCGAATACCGGATGGGCAGGTGCTTGAGGCCCCCGACGAAGATCGTCGCGATGAACTCGGGATCGCCCGCGAGTTCGATGGACTCCAGGCGCGGCACCAGTTCGGTGAAGAAGCTGTTGATCTCCATCCGCGCCAGCGCGGCGCCGAGGCAGAAGTGCACGCCGTAGCCGAACGACAGGTGCTTGTTCGGGTCGCGGCCGACGTCGAAGCGGAACGGCTCCTCGAAGATGTCCTCGTCGCGGTTGGCCGAGACATAGGACAGCAGGACCGACTCGCCCTCGGCGATCGGCACGCCGCGCACCTCGGTGTCCGCGGTGGCGGTGCGCATGAACTCCTTCACCGGTGTGGTCCACCGGATCATCTCCTCGACCGCGGTGCCTATCAGTTCCGGTTGGGCCTTGAGCCGGGCCAGTTGGTCCTGGTTCTCGATCAGGGCGAGCAGGCCACCGGAGATGGCGGCACTGGTGGTGTCGTGTCCGGCGCTGGCCACGATCACGTAATAGGACAGGCAATCGATGTCGTTGAGGAACTCGCCGTCGATCTTGGCGTTCGCGATGGCCGAGGCCAGGTCGTCGGTGGGGTGTGCGCGGCGTTCGGCGGTCAGCGCGGTGAAGTAGCGGAAGAAGTCGGTGATGACCTCGTGCAGTTCCTCGGGGCTCTTGCCCCGGGTGAACTCGTCGTCGTCGCCGCCGAACATCTCCTGGGTGAGCTTGAGCATCCGGCCGAAGTCGGACTCGGGCAGGCCCAGCAGGGAGAGGATCACGTACAGCGGGAAGTTCACCGCGACCTCCTGGACGAAGTCGCACTCCGGGCCGTTGGCCACCATCTTGTCGACGTAGATCTTGGCCAGCTCGTCGACGCGGGCCTTCAACGCGCGCATGGCCTTGGGACGGAACCAGTCCGCGCCGACCCTGCGGATGTCGCGGTGCAGCGGGTCGTCCATGTGGATCAGCGTGCGGATCCCGCCGCCGGCGGCGAGGTTGGCCTGGGACAGGTCGTCGGTGGCGGCCGTGACGAGCATCGGGCGCGGGGCGTTGATCCACAACTCGTTGTCACGCTCGATGGCCATGATGTCGGCGTGTTTGGTGACCCCCCAGAAGGGCCGGTAGTCGGGGACGTCGACCAGGGACACCGGCGCGTGCTCGCGCAGGTGGGCCAGCGCGGCGTGCAGGCGCGCCTCGTCGGCGTAGGCCTTCGGATCGGCGAGAACCTTCGCCGCGTCGTCGACGATCAGACTGCTCATGATTCCTCGCTCGAAAAGATGACTTGACGGGTGTCAAAAGTGAGCTTATGTGATCGCCGACACGACCGGTAGTCGAGGTCCCGCCTGCGCCTCAGTACTGTCGGGGGCGTGCAGCCCGGACCGGTTCGCCACCGCCGGTCGGCGGCGCTTCTCCTGGCGCTCGCGCTGGTCGTCGGATGCACGACCGGCGGACCGCCGGACCGGCCCGACGCCGCGGCGAACCCCGACCCCGCATTGGTCCGCACCGCCTCCGGCGCGCTGCGCGGCACGGTCGGCGCCGACCACCGCCTGTTCGCCGGCATCCCCTACGCGGCGCCGCCCGTCGGCGAACTGCGCTGGCGTCCACCCGAACCCGCCGCGGCGTGGGACGGAGAACGCCAGGCCACCTGGTCCGGTCCGCGCTGCCTGCAGGATCCGGGCGGTGACCTGGAGCTCGGCAGGCAGACCGACGAGGACTGCCTGACGCTCAACGTGTGGACGCCGCCGGTGTCGACGGAGAGACGCCCGGTGATGGTGTGGATCCACGGCGGCGCGTTCGTCAACGGCAGCGGCGGGATCTACGACGCCCGCCGGCTGGCCGCCCGCGGCGACATCGTCGTCGTCACCGTCAACTACCGCCTCGGCACCATGGGGTTCCTGGCGCACCCTGCGCTGGGGGAGCCCGGCGACGTCGGCAACTACGGGCTGGCCGATCAGCAGGCCGCGCTGCGGTGGGTGCGCGACAACATCGCCGACTTCGGCGGCGACCCCGAGAAGGTGACCGTGGCCGGTGAATCCGCCGGCGGGATGTCGGTGTGCGACCACCTCGTCGCGCCCGGCTCCGAGGGACTTTTCCGGGCAGCCATCGTCCAGAGCGCACCCTGTCAGGCGCAGGCCCCGCTGCCCGTGGCCGAGCGTCGCAGCCTCGACTACGCCGCCGACGTGGGCTGCCCGGATCCGACGACCGCCGCGCAGTGCCTGCGCGCGCTGCCCGCCGACACGCTGCGCAAACCCGTCTGGTTCGTCGAGATCGGGGCCGACCAGCTCACCGGGCCGGTCACCGGCACCAGAGCCCTGCCGGTCGATCCGGTCCGGGCCATCGCCGACGGGGCGGCGGCCAAGGTGCCGGTCCTGATCGGCACGAACCGCGACGAGTTCACGCTCTTCGTCGCGCTGCGCTACCTCCAGCACGACGACCGGTACACCCCCGAGCAGTACCCCGGCCTGCTGGCCGACACCTTCGGCCCGGACGCCGAGCAGGTCGCCGCGCGCTACCCGATCGACCACTTCGGGCCCGACCCTCGCCGGAGCGTCCCGCTCGCCTACGCCGCCACCGTCACCGACGGTGAATTCGCCTGCATCGCCGATCGCATGGCCGCCGAACTCGGCGGTGCCGGCGCACCCGTCTACGCCTACGAGTTCAACGACCGGGCGGCCCCGGCCCCCGAGCCACTGCAGACGCTGCCGTTCCCCGTCGGCGCCAGCCACTCACTCGAGTTGCGCTATCTGTTCGACGTCGGCGGGGCGCCGCCGCTGAACCCCGCCCAGCAGACGCTGTCCGACCAGATGATCGACTACTGGAGCGCCTTCGTGGCCGCAGGCGTGCCGTCGGCCCCCGGCGCGCCCGAATGGCCGCAGTTCGGGGCCGGCTCCCATCTGTCTCTGCACCCCGGCGGCAACACGGTGACGAGGGATTACGCGCAGGAACACCAATGCGCATTCTGGGCCGACCTGGAAGACTGAGAGAGCGGTCGCCCGCAGGTCCGCAGGGATTTGGACGAGGCCCGATCGTCAGGCATACTGTTCGGGTTGCCTTGAGCCGGGACGGTGCCTGTTCGGACCGCCTCGCAGAGGCATCCGACCGGCGCCCGCACGGGCGCATCGGTCCCACCTCTCGAGTGTGACGGATTTCCGCCGGATTCGAGTGCGCGTAGGGCGACACACCCGACCGCGGGGACCGGTGGACCACAGACAGGTAAACAGCGGCGGCAACAGCCGACACCAGGCCGCGCTGGGGTTTCCCAGCGCGGGCAACAAGCAGGAGTGAGGTAGGAAAAGCGTGGCGGGACAAAAGATCCGCATCAGGCTCAAGGCCTACGACCACGAGGCCATCGACGCCTCGGCGCGCAAGATCGTGGAGACGGTCACCCGTACCGGTGCCAGCGTGGTGGGCCCCGTGCCGCTGCCGACCGAGAAGAACGTGTACTGCGTCATCCGCTCACCGCACAAGTACAAGGACTCGCGTGAGCACTTCGAGATGCGGACGCACAAGCGGCTGATCGACATCCTCGACCCGACGCCGAAGACCGTCGACGCGCTCATGCGCATCGACCTCCCGGCCAGCGTCGACGTCAACATCCAGTAGGAGACCCAGAACAAATGGCTAGAAAAGGCATTTTGGGCACCAAGCTGGGCATGACGCAGGTGTTCGACGAGAACAACAAGGTCGTGCCGGTGACGGTCGTCAAGGCCGGGCCCAACGTCGTGACGCGCATCCGTACCCCGGAGCGTGACGGTTACAGCGCGGTGCAGATCGCCTACGGCGAGATCAGCCCGCGCAAGGTCACCAAGCCGGTGACCGGTCAGTTCGCCGCCGCAGGCGTCAACCCGCGCCGCCATCTCGCCGAGCTCCGGCTCGACGACGAGGCCGCGGCCGCCGACTACGAGGTCGGCCAGGAGCTCACGGCGGAGGTCTTCGCCGAGGGCGCCTACGTCGACGTGACCGGCACCAGCAAGGGCAAGGGCTTCGCCGGCACCATGAAGCGCCACGGCTTCCGTGGCCAGGGCGCCGCGCACGGCGCCCAGGCCGTGCACCGCCGGCCCGGTTCGATCGGTGGCTGCGCCACCCCGGGCCGCGTGTTCAAGGGCACCCGCATGTCGGGCCGCATGGGCAGCGACCGGGTCACCACGCAGAACCTGGTGGTGCACAAGGTCGACGCCGAAAAGGGCGTTCTCCTGATCAAGGGCGCCATCCCCGGCCGCAACGGTGGACTGGTGATGGTCCGCAGCGCAATCAAGCGAGGCGAGAAGTAAATGGCAACCACAATCGAGGTCAAGACGCCGGCCGGGACCACCGACGGCTCCGTCGAACTGCCCGCTGAGCTGTTCGACGTCGAGGCCAACATCGCGCTGATGCACCAGGTCGTGACCGCGCAACTGGCCGCCAAGCGGCAGGGCACGCACTCGACCAAGACCCGCGGTGAGGTCTCCGGCGGCGGCAAGAAGCCGTACCGGCAGAAGGGCACCGGCCGCGCGCGTCAGGGTTCGACCCGGGCTCCGCAGTTCACCGGTGGCGGCACCGTCCACGGCCCGCAGCCGCGCGACTACAGCCAGCGCACCCCGAAGAAGATGATCGCCGCCGCCCTGCGCGGGGCGCTCTCGGACCGGGCGCGCAACGGCCGTATCCACGCGGTCACCGAGCTGGTGGAGGGTCAGACTCCGTCGACCAAGAGCGCCAAGGCGTTCCTGTCGTCGCTTCTGTCCGAGCGCGCGGCCGAGAACCACAAGGTTCTGATCGTCATCGGCCGCACCGATGAGACCAGCGAGCGCAGCGTGCGCAACCTGCCCGGGGTGCACATCATCTCGCCGGATCAGCTCAACACCTACGACGTGCTCAAGGCCGACGACGTGGTCTTCAGCGTCGAGGCGCTGAACGCGTATATCAGCGCGCAGACAGCACGCACCGAAAAGGAAGGTGTTAAGGCCTGATGGCAACCGTGACCGATCCCCGCGACATCATCCTGGCGCCGGTCATCTCGGAGAAGTCCTATGGACTGATCGAGGACAACGTCTACACGTTCATCGTGCACCCGGACTCGAACAAGACCCAGATCAAGATCGCCATCGAGAAGATCTTCAAGGTCAAGGTCGATTCCGTGAACACGGCCAACCGGCAGGGCAAGCGCAAGCGCACCCGCACCGGCTTCGGGCAGCGCAAGAGCACCAAGCGCGCGATCGTGACGCTGGCCGCGGGAAGCAAGCCGATCGACCTGTTCGGAGCACCGGCCTGAGCCGGGCGAGAAGCTGGAGAGACTGAAGAGAAATGGCAATTCGCAAGTACAAGCCGACGACCCCCGGTCGCCGCGGTGCCAGCGTCTCCGATTTCGCCGAGATCACTCGCTCGACCCCGGAGAAGTCGCTGGTTCGTCCGCTGCACGGTAAGGGCGGACGCAACGCGCACGGTCGGATCACCACCCGGCACAAGGGCGGTGGCCACAAGCGTGCCTACCGCGTCATCGACTTCCGTCGCCACGACAAGGACGGCGTCGACGCCAAGGTCGCCCACATCGAGTACGACCCCAACCGCACCGCGAACATCGCGCTGCTGCACTACCTGGACGGCGAGAAGCGCTACATCATCGCGCCGTACGGGCTGAAGCAGGGCGCGATCGTGGAGTCCGGCGCCAACGCCGACATCAAGCCGGGCAACAACCTGCCGCTGCGCAACATCCCCGCCGGCACCGTGATCCACGCTGTGGAGCTGCGGCCCGGTGGCGGGGCGAAGCTGGCCCGCTCGGCCGGTGTCAGCATCCAGCTGCTGGGCAAGGAGGGCACCTACGCCTCCCTGCGTATGCCGTCCGGTGAGATCCGTCGCGTCGACGTGCGCTGCCGCGCCACCGTCGGCGAGGTCGGCAACGCCGAGCAGGCCAACATCAACTGGGGCAAGGCCGGCCGGATGCGGTGGAAGGGCAAGCGCCCGACCGTCCGTGGTGTCGTGATGAACCCGGTGGACCACCCGCACGGCGGTGGTGAGGGCAAGACCTCCGGTGGTCGCCACCCGGTCAGCCCGTGGGGCAAGCCCGAGGGCCGCACCCGCAAGCCGAACAAGCCGAGCGACAAGCTCATCGTCCGACGCCGGCGCACCGGCAAGAAGCGCTAGGCCGGGGAAGGAACCAAAGCGATGCCACGCAGCCTGAAGAAGGGCCCGTTCGTCGACGACCATCTGCTCAAGAAGGTCGACGTGCAGAACGAGAAGAACACCAAGCAGGTCATCAAGACCTGGTCGCGTCGGTCGACCATCATCCCTGACTTCATCGGTCACACCTTCGCGGTCCACGACGGCCGCAAGCACGTGCCGGTGTTCGTCACCGAGGCGATGGTCGGGCACAAGCTGGGCGAGTTCGCCCCCACCCGCACCTTCAAGGGTCACATCAAGGATGACCGGAAGAGCAAGAGGCGATGACTACCACGATTGAGTATCCGTCTGCGACGGCCAAGGCGCGCTTCGTGCGCGTCTCGGCGACCAAGGCGCGCCGGGTGATCGACCTGGTTCGCGGCAAGAGCGTCGAGGAAGCCCTCGACATCCTGCGGTGGGCGCCGCAGCAGGCCAGCGAGCCGGTTGCCAAGGTGATCGCCAGCGCCGCAGCCAACGCGCAGAACAACGAGGGTCTGGACCCGGCGACGCTCGTGGTCGCCGCGATCTACGCCGATGAGGGCCCGACGGCCAAGCGCATCCGCCCGCGTGCCCAGGGCCGCGCGTTCCGGATCCGCAAGCGCACCAGCCACATCACCGTGATCGTCGAGAGCCGGCCGCAGAAGAACCAAGGCGCTTCGGCTTCAGCGGCGCGCGCGCGTCGTGCGCAGGCCAGTAAGGCTGCGTCCTCGAAGACCGCCGCCGCCGATTCGAAGGGAGGCTCCGAGTAGTGGGCCAGAAGATCAACCCGCACGGCTTCCGCCTCGGCATCACCACCGACTGGAAGTCGCGGTGGTACGCGGACAAGCAGTACAAGGACTACGTCAAGGAAGACGTGGCGATCCGGCGGCTGCTGGCCACCGGTCTCGAGCGCGCCGGCATCGCCGACGTGGAGATCGAGAGGACTCGCGACCGGGTCCGTGTCGACATCCACACCGCGCGTCCGGGCATCGTCATCGGCCGCCGTGGCACCGAGGCCGACCGCATCCGCGCCGACCTGGAGAAGCTCACCAAGAAGCAGGTGCAGCTGAACATCCTCGAGGTGAAGAACCCTGAGTCGCAGGCTCAGCTCGTCGCCCAGGGTGTCGCCGAGCAGCTCTCGAATCGTGTGGCGTTCCGCCGCGCGATGCGCAAGGCGATCCAGTCCGCGATGCGTCAGCCGAACGTCAAGGGCATCCGGGTCCAGTGCTCGGGCCGCCTCGGTGGCGCCGAGATGAGCCGCTCGGAGTTCTACCGCGAGGGCCGCGTCCCGCTGCACACGCTGCGCGCCGACATCGACTACGGCCTGTACGAGGCCAAGACAACCTTCGGCCGCATCGGCGTGAAGGTGTGGATATACAAGGGCGACATCGTCGGTGGCAAGCGTGAGCTGACCGCCGCGGCGCCCGCGGGTGCCGATCGCCCGCGCCGTGAGCGTCCGTCGGGCAGCCGCCCGCGTCGCAGCGGTGCGTCGGGGACCACGGCCACCAGCACCGACGCCGGTCGTGCCGCCACCAGCGGCACCCAGGAAGCCCCGGCTGCGGCCGAGGCCGCCGCCGGCACCGAGGCAGCTGCCGGCGCGGCCGCCGAAACGACCACCCAGAATCCAGGGAGCTGAGCATGCTGATCCCTCGTAAGGTCAAGCACCGCAAGCAGCATCACCCCCGACAGCGCGGCATCGCCAGCGGTGGCACGTCGGTGAGCTTCGGTGACTATGGCATCCAGGCGCTCGAGCACGCCTACATCACCAACCGGCAGATCGAGTCCGCTCGTATCGCCATCAACCGGCACATCAAGCGTGGCGGCAAGGTGTGGATCAACATCTTCCCCGACCGTCCGCTGACCAAGAAGCCCGCCGAGACCCGCATGGGTTCCGGTAAGGGTTCGCCGGAGTGGTGGGTCGCCAACGTCAAGCCCGGCCGCGTGCTCTTCGAGTTGAGCTACCCGGACGAGAAGACCGCCCGTGACGCGCTGACCCGTGCGATCCACAAGTTGCCGATCAAGGCGCGCATCGTGACCAGAGAGGAGAACTTCTGATGGCAGTTGGAGTTTCGCCTGGTGAACTGCGCGAGCTGAGTGACGACGAGCTGACCGAGCGTCTGCGCGAGTCGAAGGAAGAGCTGTTCAACCTTCGCTTCCAGATGGCCACGGGCCAGCTGTCCAACAACCGCCGGCTTCGCGTCGTGCGGCAGGAGATTGCGCGCGTGTACACCGTGCTGCGCGAACGTGAACTGGGCCTGGCTTCCGGGCCCACAGGTGAGGAATCGTAATGGCAGAGACTGGAACCGATTCGGGCAAGGGGCCGGCCTACACCCCGCGCACCGAGAAGCCGCGTAACCGCCGCAAGACGGCCATCGGCTACGTGGTCAGCGACAAGATGGAAAAGACCATCGTGGTCGAGCTGGAGTCGCGTAAGAGCCACCCGCTCTACGGCAAGATCATCCGGACCACCACCAAGGTCAAGGCGCACGACGAGAACGGCGACGCCGGTGTCGGCGACCGCGTCTCGCTGATGGAGACCCGCCCGCTGTCGGCCACCAAGCGCTGGCGGCTGGTCGAAGTTCTCGAAAAGGCCAAGTAGCCACTTCCGCGGACAACCCGACACGCATTCGCGTGTCGGGTTTTTCCGTCTCAAGCGGGAGTGGTGCGCGCGGCGATGCCGTCGAGCAGCTGCGCCAGCCCGGACCGGAATCCGGCTTGTTCACCGTCGGGATCGTCGAACACGCCGGCGTCGACAGCCGCAGCCAAGGCGGGTAACCGGTCCGCGACGACCACGCGGCGCAAGACCGCGGAATAGCCGAACTCCCGGCCGGCGCCGTCCAGCGCGAGCGCGGCCGCACCCCGCACGAAATTCAAAATCGCCATCACGGCGGCGAGCTTGTCGCGTTCACTCAGGTGGGTGTCGGCCAGCGCCGCCAGCCCCGCATCGAGCCACGCCAGCTGCCCCGGGTCGAGCGGGGGGCCGGCCTTCGCGGTCTGCAGGATCCACCGATGCCGGTGGTAGATCGCCCAGAGGCCGTGTGCCCAATTCTCCAGCGCCGCGCGCCAATCCGCCTCACCGCGGGTCGGCGGTGGACCGGGCGCCTGCGACACCATGAACGTGAGCAGCTCGTCCTTGTTGGCGATGTGGCGGTAGAGCGACATCGTGCCGCAGTTCAGCCGCTCGGCGAGGCGGGCCATCGACAGCGCGGCGAGTCCCTCGGCGTCGGCGAGCTCGATCGCGGCGGCCACGATGAGGTGCCTGCTGAGCCCGCGCGGGCGAGCGGCATCGGGGGAGGGCTCCCGCCACAGCAGTTCCAGTGCCCGGGGGAGCGGTGCCTCATCACGATCGTCGCCTGACATCGCCTCGACCCTATCGGTCCCACACCCGATGCGTATGCCGTACGCTCCGTGCGTATGACATACGCATCCGCTCCCGGGCGCCGACCGTCGACGCCGCTGATCCTCGTCGTCCTTGCCGCGGCCGGCTTCCTGGCCTATTCCGTGCCGCCGTACCTGACGGGCGGCTCACGCGTTCCGCCGACCTTCACGCTGCACCACCCCCTCCTGGTGGCACACGTCCTGCTGGCCACCGTGGCGATGCTGGCCGTCGTCGCGCAGATGTGTGTCAGGCGCCCACGCGTGCACCCGTGGATCGGGCGGGTCTACGTGGTCACGGCCGTCCCGGCGGCGGCCTCGGCGTTGGTGATCGGCGCGCTGACGCCGTTCGGTCCGCTGCTCGCGGTGAGCAACGTGGTCCTGGCGACGCTGTGGCTCTGGTTCACGGTCGGCGGGTATCGGCACGCCCGCGGGCGTCGGTTCGGCGCCCATCGGCGGCACATGCTGTGCAGCGCGGTTCTCGCGCTGTCGGTGATCAGCAACCGGGTCTGGACGCCGGTGCTGTTTGTCGCACTGTATCCATTGCGCGACAGCGTGTTCCAGAGCAACGACGAACACTACCTCTGGTTGGTGGCCGGGTTGGGTGGATGGCTCGGATGGCTGTTGCCGTTGACGCTGCTGAATGTGTGGTTGCGACGGCATGATCCAGAACCGTCGCCCGTTCGGCGAGGACGACAGGGGCGTCCGGTGTAACCTCCGGCTGTGACGACCGATTTCAACGGCAAGATCGAGTTGGACATCCGCGACTCCGAGCCGGACTGGGGGCCGTACGCCGCGCCGACCGCGCCCGAGGGCGCCCCCAACGTGCTGTACCTCGTGTGGGATGACACCGGCATCGCGACATGGGACTGCTTCGGCGGACTGGTGGAGATGCCGGCGATGTCCCGCATCGCCGAGCGCGGGGTGCGCCTGTCGCAGTTCCACACCACGGCGCTGTGCTCGCCGACCCGGGCCTCCCTGCTGACCGGCCGCAATCCCACGACCGTCGGGATGGCCACCATCGAGGAGTTCACCGACGGCTTCCCGAACTCCAACGGCCGCATCCCCTTCGACACCGCGCTGATCTCGGAGGTCCTCGCGGAGAACGGGTACAACACCTACTGCGTCGGCAAGTGGCACCTCACGCCGCTCGAGGAATCGAATCTCGCCGCCACCAAACGGCACTGGCCGCTGTCGCGCGGGTTCGAACGGTTCTACGGGTTCATGGGCGGCGAGACCGACCAGTGGTATCCCGAACTCGTCTACGACAACCACCCGGTCGCCCCGCCGGGAACCCCCGACGACGGCTATCACCTGTCAAAAGATCTGGCCGACAAGACGATCGAGTTCATCCGCGACTCCAAGGTGATCGCACCGGACAAGCCGTGGTTTGCCTACGTCTGCCCCGGCGCCGGACATGCCCCGCACCACGTCTTCAAGGAGTGGGCCGACCGCTATGCAGGCCGCTTCGACATGGGCTACGAGCAATACCGCGACATCGTGCTCGAGAACCAGAAACAGCTCGGCATCGTCCCGCCGGACACCGAGCTGTCACCGGTGAACCCGTACGCCGACGTCACCGGACCCAACGGCGAGCCGTGGCCCGTCCAGGACACCGTGCGTCCGTGGGATTCGTTGTCCGACAGCGAGAAACGGTTGTTCAGCCGGATGGCGGAGGTGTTCGCCGGGTTCCTGTCCTACACCGACGCGCAGATCGGCAGGATCCTCGACTACCTGGAGGATTCGGGTCAGCTCGACAACACGATCATCGTCGTGATCTCCGACAACGGGGCCAGCGGCGAAGGCGGGCCCGACGGTTCGGTCAACGAGACGAAATTCTTCAACGGCTACATCGACACCGCCGAGGAAGGTCTGAAGGTCATCGACGACCTCGGCGGCCCGCACACCTACAACCACTATCCGACCGGCTGGGCGATGGCGTTCAACACGCCCTACAAGCTGTTCAAGCGCTACGCCTCCCACGAGGGCGGCATCGCCGACACCGCGATCATCTCCTGGCCCGACGGGATCGCCGCCCACGGCGAGGTACGCGACAACTACGTCAACGTCTGCGACATCACCCCCACCGTCTACGACCTGCTCGGCCTCACCGCCCCGGCATCGGTGCGCGGGGTGCCGCAGAAGCCGCTCGACGGTGTGAGTTTCACAGTGACACTTGACAATCCGACCGCGCCCACCGGTAAGGACACCCAGTTCTACTCGATGCTCGGCACCCGGGGGATCTGGCACAAGGGCTGGTTCGCCAACACCGTGCACGCGGCCTCGCCCGCCGGCTGGTCGCACTTCGACGAGGACCGGTGGGAGTTGTTCCACATCGAGGCCGACCGCGCGCAGGTGCGTGATCTGGCCGCCGAACATCCCGAGAAGCTCGAGGAACTCAAGGCGCTGTGGTTCAGCGAGGCGGGCAAGTACAACGGGCTGCCGCTCGGTGACCTCAACATCTTCGACACCATCGGGCGCTTCCGGCCCACCCTGTCGGGCGCCCGCGACGCCTACGTCTACTACCCGGGCACGGCGGACGTCGGCATGGGTGCCGTCGTCGAGATCCAGGGCCGCTCGTTCGTCGTGCTCGCCGAGGTCACCGTCGACGACGACGGCGCAGCCCAGGGTGTGGTGTTCAAACACGGCGGCGCACACGGCGGGCACGTGATGTTCGTGCAGGACGGCCGGCTGCACTACGTCTACAACTTCCTCGGCGAAACCGAACAGAAGCTGACGTCGTCGGTGCCGATCACGTCCGGCAGGCACACCTTCGGCATCGCCTACACCCGCACCGGCACCGTCGAGGGCAGCCACACACCCCTCGGTGACGCGGTGCTCTACATCGACGACGACGAGGTCGCCTCGTACCCGGGCATGATGAGCCACCCCGGGACGTTCGGTCTGGCCGGCGCCACGCTCGCCGTCGGGCGCAACACCGGGTCGCCGGTCTCGCGCGACTACCGGCCGCCTTTCGCGTTCACCGGCGGCACCATCGCCCAGATCTCGTTCGACGTCTCCGGCACGCCCTACCTCGATCTGGAGCGCGAGTTCGCCCGCGCGTTCGCGAGGGACTGACGCTTAGGCTGGACCCATGCTGACCGAGCTGGTCGAACTGCCCGGCGGCGCCTACCGGATGGGATCCACGCAGTTCTATCCGGAGGAAGTGCCGGTCCACACGGTGACGGTCGGACCGTTCGCGATCGAGCGGCACCCGGTCACGAACGCGCAGTTCGCCGACTTCGTCGACGCCACCGGCTACGTCACCGTCGCCGAACGGGCGCTCGACCCCGCGCTGTATCCGGGCGCCGCCCCTGCCGTCCTGGTACCCGGTGCGCTGGTGTTCCGGCCGACCCCGGGGCCGGTCGACCTGCGCGACTGGCGGCAGTGGTGGACGTGGTCGCCGGGGGCGTGCTGGCGCCACCCGTTCGGCCCGGACTCGGACTGGCGCGACCGCCCCGACCACCCCGTGGTCCAGGTCGCCTATCCGGACGCCGCCGCCTATGCGAAGTGGGCCGGACGGGCGTTGCCCTCCGAGGCGCAGTGGGAGTACGCGGCTCGCGCCGGAGTGGCCGCCACCTATCCGTGGGGGGACGACCCGCAACCCGGGGGCCGGCTGATGGCCAACACGTGGCAGGGCCGGTTCCCGTACCGCAACGACGGTGCGCTGGGCTGGGTCGGCACGTCGCCGGTCGGCGCGTTCCCCGCCAACGAGTTCGGCCTGGTCGACATGATCGGCAACGTGTGGGAGTGGACGACCACCCGGTTCTCGGCGCACCACCGGCCCGACGGCGCGATCGAATCCTGTTGCGGGCCGGCCGATTTCGATCCGTCCGTCAACCAGGCCCTCAAGGGCGGCTCGCACCTGTGCGCACCCGAGTACTGTCACCGGTACCGGCCCGCCGCGCGGTCGCCGCAGTCGCAGGACAGCGCCACGACGCACATCGGTTTCCGCTGCGTGGCCTGACGCGCGCGGTGCGCGGAAGCTGACCTGCGGCGATTTGGTTCTGCGCTGGCGCTCACCTAGAATCAAACGGTTGCCTTGGGCAGACCTCGGCCGATCATGTGTGACCGGCCCTGCGTGCTCTTCGGTGACAGCAAGGACCGCGTACGTCAGGTCGGTATCTGGCGTGCAGACATAACCAGGTCAGGAGATCGAGTGATTCAGCAGGAATCGCGGTTGAAGGTCGCCGACAACACGGGCGCCAAGGAGATCTTGTGCATCCGCGTTCTCGGTGGTTCATCGCGACGCTACGCAGGCATCGGTGATGTCATCGTGGCCACCGTCAAGGAAGCCATCCCGGGCGCCAACGTCAAGCGCGGCGACGTCGTGAAGGCCGTCGTGGTGCGCACCGTCAAGGAGCGCCGCCGCGCCGACGGCAGCTACATCAAGTTCGACGAGAACGCCGCGGTGATCATCAAGAACGACAACGACCCGCGCGGCACCCGCATCTTCGGGCCCGTCGGTCGCGAACTGCGCGAGAAGCGCTTCATGAAGATCGTCTCGCTCGCCCCGGAGGTGTTGTAGATGAAGGTCCACAAGGGCGACACCGTGCTGGTGGTCTCCGGCAAGGACAAGGGCGCCAAGGGCAAGGTCATCCAGGCCTACCCCGACCGCAACAAGGTCCTCGTCGAGGGCGTCAACCGGATCAAGAAGCACACCGCGCAGTCGGCCAACGAGCGCGGCGCGTCGTCGGGCGGCATCGTCACCCAGGAGGCGCCGATCCACGTGTCCAACGTGATGGTGGTCGACTCCGACGGCAACCCCACCCGAGTCGGCTACCGCTTCGACGAAGAGACCGGCAAGAAGGTGCGTATCTCGAAGCGCAACGGCAAGGACATCGGCTGACATGACCACGGTAGAGAACACTGAGAAGACCCTTCCCCGGCTCAAGCAGCGCTACCGCGAGGAGATCCGCGAGTCGCTGCAGCAGCAGTTCGGCTACGCCAACGTGATGCAGATCCCGGGCGTCGTGAAGGTCGTCGTGAACATGGGCGTCGGTGACGCCGCCCGCGACGCGAAGCTGATCAACGGCGCGGTCAACGACCTCGCCTTGATCACCGGCCAGAAGCCGGAGATCCGCCGGGCCCGCAAGTCCATCGCCCAGTTCAAGCTGCGTGAGGGCATGCCGATCGGCGCCCGCGTCACGCTGCGCGGCGACCGCATGTGGGAGTTCCTGGACCGCCTCGTCGCGATCGCGCTGCCGCGTATCCGCGACTTCCGCGGCCTGAACCCCAAGCAGTTCGACGGCACCGGCAACTACACCTTCGGCCTGACCGAGCAGTCGATGTTCCACGAGATCGACGTCGACAGCATCGACCGCCCGCGCGGCATGGACATCACCGTCGTGACCTCGGCGACCAACGACGACGAGGGTCGGGCGTTGCTGCGGGCCCTGGGCTTCCCCTTCAAGGAGAACTGAGCTAATGGCAAAGAAAGCACTGGTCAACAAGGCCAACAAAAAGCCGAAGTTCAAGGTGCGGGGTTACACCCGCTGCCAGCGCTGCGGTCGCCCGCACGCCGTCTTCCGCAAGTTCGGCCTGTGCCGGATCTGCCTGCGCGAGATGGCCCACGCCGGCGAACTGCCGGGCGTGCAGAAGTCCAGCTGGTAAGCCAGCCACTACGAAAACAGTTGCGGTAGGCCCAGTTCAGGGAACCGCCGCGAGAAAGGTGAACCGGCTGTCATGACCATGACGGATCCGATCGCAGACTTCTTGACACGTCTGCGCAACGCCAATTCGGCGTACCACGACGAGGTGGCCCTGCCACACAGCAAGATCAAGGCGAACATCGCCGAGATCCTCAAGGCGGAGGGCTACATCTCCGACTACCGCACCGAGGACGCCCGCGTGGGCAAGTCGCTCGTGGTGCAGCTCAAGTACGGCCCGAGCCGTGAGCGCAGCATCGCCGGCCTGCGACGGGTGTCCAAGCCCGGTCTGCGGGTCTACGCGAAATCCACCAACCTGCCTCGGGTGCTCGGCGGCCTGGGCGTGGCGATCATCTCCACGTCCTCGGGTCTGCTCACCGACCGTCAGGCAGCCCGATCCGGCGTGGGCGGCGAAGTCCTCGCCTACGTGTGGTGAGGGGGTAGGAAACATGTCGCGTATTGGTAAGCAGCCGGTTCCGGTTCCCGCCGGAGTCGATGTGACGATCGAAGGCCAGAACGTGTCGGTGAAGGGGCCCAAGGGTTCCCTGTCGCTGGCCGTCGCGGAGCCCATCGCGGTGGCGCGTGACGACGACGGCGCCATCGTGGTGACCCGGCCCAACGACGAGCGGCGCAACCGTTCGCTGCACGGGCTGTCCCGCACCCTGGTCGCCAACCTCGTCGAGGGCGTCACGCAGGGTTACACCACCAAGATGGAGATCTACGGCGTCGGTTACCGCGTCGCGCTCAAGGGTTCCAACCTGGAGTTCGCGCTCGGTTACAGCCACCCCGTGGTCATCGAGCCGCCGGAGGGCATCACCTTCGCGGTCGAGACGCCCACGAAGTTCTCGGTCACGGGTATCGACAAGCAGAAGGTCGGCCAGATCTCGGCGATCATCCGTCGTCTGCGCCGCCCCGACCCCTACAAGGGCAAGGGCGTGCGTTACGAGGGTGAGCAGATCCGCCGCAAGGTCGGAAAGACAGGTAAGTAAGCGATGGCTACTGCTCAACAAGCTGATGCAACCAAGCAGCACAAGCCGGTCGGGGCGAACATCTCCCAGACGCGCCGGCGGGACCGCATCCGCCGCCACGCCCGGCTGCGCAAGAAGGTCTCGGGTACCGCGCAGCGGCCCCGTCTGGTCGTGAACCGCTCCTCGCGGCACATCCACGTACAGTTGGTGGACGACCTCACCGGCACGACGCTGGCCGCCGCATCCTCGATCGAGGGTGACGTGCGGGCGGTCGACGGTGACAAGAAGGCGCACAGCGTGCGTGTCGGTCAGCTGATCGCCGAGCGCGCGAAGGCGGCGGGTATCGACGAGGTGGTCTTCGACCGTGGCGGTTACAGCTACGGCGGACGTATCGCCGCGCTCGCCGACGCCGCTCGTGAAGGCGGGCTGAAGTTCTGATGACCGACGTGTACAAGACTGGAAGGACTGCATGATGGCCGAGCAGGCAAACAATGCCGGGCCGGCGACATCCGACGGCCGGGGCGCGCGGGGTGACCGCGATGGTCGCGGCCGCCGCGACGACCGTGGCGGCCGTGGCCGCGACGGTGGCGACAAGAGCAATTACCTGGAGCGCGTCGTCTCGATCAACCGCGTCTCCAAGGTGGTCAAGGGTGGCCGTCGGTTCAGCTTCACCGCCCTGGTCATCGTCGGCGACGGCAACGGCATGGTCGGTGTCGGGTACGGCAAGGCCAAGGAAGTTCCGGCCGCCATCGCCAAGGGTGTCGAGGAGGCTCGCAAGGGCTTCTTCCGCGTGCCGCTGATCGGCGGGACCATCGTGCACCCCGTGCAGGGTGAGGCCGCCGCGGGCGTCGTCATGCTGCGTCCGGCGAGCCCCGGTACCGGTGTGATCGCCGGTGGCGCGGCCCGTGCGGTGCTGGAATGCGCCGGCGTCCACGACATCCTGGCCAAGTCCCTGGGCAGCGACAACGCGATCAACGTGGTGCATGCCACCGTTGCCGCGCTGAAGCAGATCCAGCGTCCCGAAGAGGTCGCGGCCCGTCGCGGTCTGCCCCTCGAGGACGTCGCGCCGGCCAGCATGCTCAAGGCCCGGCGTGAGGCCGACGCGCTCGCCGCGTCCTCGTCACGTGAAGGGTCGGTGTGACCATGGCGGAACTGAAGATCACCCAGGTGCGCGGCACCATCGGTGCGCGCTGGAAGCAGCGGGAGAGCCTGCGCACGCTCGGCTTGCGGAAGATCCGCCAGTCGGTCGTCCGTGAGGACAACGCGCAGACCCGCGGCCTCATCAAGACCGTGCATCACCTCGTCGTCGTAGAGGAGGTCTGAGACGATGACACAGCCGATCAAACTTCACGACCTGAAGCCGGCTCCGGGGTCCAAGACCGCGAAGACGCGCCTCGGGCGCGGTGAGGGCTCGAAGGGTAAGACCTCGGGCCGCGGCACCAAGGGCACCAAGGCCCGCAAGAACGTCCCCTCGACGTTCGAGGGCGGCCAGATGCCGATCCACATGCGGCTGCCGAAGCTCAAGGGCTTCCGTAACCGCTTCCGCACCGAGTACGCCGTCATCAACGTCGGCGACCTCGAGCGGCTGTTCCCGAACGGTGGCGACATCGGCGTCGACGAGCTGGTGGCCTCCGGCGCCGTTCGCAAGAACACGCTGGTGAAGGTGCTCGGAGACGGCAAGCTGACCGCGGCGGTAAACGTGTCCGCCCACAAGTTCAGCGGTAGCGCCCGCGAGAAGATCACGGCGGCAGGCGGTTCGGCGACCGAGCTGTCCTGACACGTCCGCAGGAGACCCCGGCGCACTTCGGTGTGCCGGGGTTTTCTCGTATCCGCCTTGGTCCTTGCGCTCCGTAACGCGGCCGTCATCGATGCGCGATTACACTTTCGGACACCCAACCGAGGAGCAGCCGATGTTCTGGAGCCGACGTACCATCGCCACGCTGGCAGTCGCGGGCATGGCCGTTTGCGGTGGCGCGGCGACCGCCCACGCACAGACCAGCGACGAGCGATTCCAGGAGATGGTGACTTCCATGGGTATCAAGGCAGGGCCCGAGACGGATCTGCCCGCCATGGGGAGGTCTCTGTGCGCCACGCTGACTCAACAGATGGCCGCCAATCCCAACCCGGTGCCGTTGGTGCGCGGGATCGTCGCGTCGTTGGAGAACAGCAACATGTCGCGGGAGCAGGCGGTGGGCTTCTTGAAGGCCTCGGTCACCACCTACTGTCCTCAGCACTACCGCCTCACCGGTCGTTAGACAGTCTGGTCCGAGAGCTGCGCCGGCGTACGAGGATGAATCAATAGGGCGGTAGATCGTCGCCGGGTGTATCAGTCGGCGAGTGCGTTCACCACCGCGTTCACCGGATGACGGGGTGTCGCCGAGCGCGTTCGCGCGGGCCTCGGGGTGAGTTCGGCGGCCGGTTGTCCACAGCGGCGAATTCATCCACAGGCGTTGGGTTTTGGCCTCGTGGCGTGTCGGTGCCGACTGCCATAATCGAAAGCATGTTCGACGACCTCTCGGATGCAGCTGTGGTGGCAGCCATCGAGGAGACCGCCCGCGCCGAAGCGATCTCCGGGGCGAAGCGGTCGGCGTTGGTGGCCGAGTTGGCCAGCCGGCGCCGCGTCGACGCCGATGACGAGGAGCGCCAACTGTGGGTGGTCGATCCCTGGGCGGCCACCGCCGCCGAGATCAGTGCCGCGATGGGCATCAGCGCCCGCGCGGCGTCGAAGGAGATGTGCATCGCGCTGGCGTTGCGGGACCGGTTGCCGATGCTGGCGGCGCTCTACGCCGAGGGCACGATCAGTTCCCGGATGGTCATCGCGATCACCTGGCGTACCCGACTGGTCGCCGAGGGCGCCCCGCTGCAGCAGATCGACGCCGCGATCGCCGAGGCGGTGCGCGGGTGGGGCGTCCTGGCGGGCGACAGACTCGATCAGGCCATCGACGTATGGGTGGAGCGGTTCGATCCGGCGGCGGTGATCCGCGGGCGCACCGCCGCCCAGGAACGGGATTTCTCGATCGGGGCGCATAATGACGGGGCCATGACGACATCGGTCTGGGGGCGGTTGTCGGCCACGGACGCGGAGCTGTTGCGGCGGCGGGTGGCGCAACTGGTGGCCGGGGTGTGCGCCAACGATCCGCGCACCGCCGGGCAGCGGCGCTCAGATGCACTCGGCGTGCTCGCCGCCGGCGGGGACCGGTTGGCCTGCCGGTGCGGTGACCCCAACTGCGCGGCCGCCGCCCCCGATGCCCGCGCCGAGGCGGTGAGCATCCACATCCTCGCCGACCAGAACGCCGCGATCGCCCCGTGCGACGGCGCCGCTGCGGAACCTGTAGCCGCTCACGCGCAACCCGACCCGCCAGCGGCGGAGTCGGCGCCCCGGCCGGTGGCGCAGGTGAGCCCAGCCGGTACCGCGGTGATCGTGGGTGGCGGTGTGGTGCCGACGCCGCTACTGGCCGAATTGATCCAGGCGGGGGCGAAGCTGGCTCCGATCCGGCCACCCGCCGCCGCCCCGGAGCCGCGGTACCGCCCCTCCGCCCGGTTGGCGGCGTTTGTGCGGATGCGCGATCTGACGTGCCGGTTCCCCGGCTGCAACCGGCCCGCCGACCGCGCCGACATCGACCACACCACCCCTCATCCGGCCGGCCCGACCTGCGCGTCGAACACCAAATGCCTGTGCAGACTCCACCACTTGCTGAAAACCTTCTGGATCGGCATCGGCGGCTGGGCCGATGAACAACTGCCCAACGGCACCATCATCTGGACCTCCCCCACCGGCCGCCGATACCACACCAAACCCGGCAGCCGACTGTTCTTCCCCGACTGGAACACCACCACCGCCGGCCGACCCCCACCCCGCACCGATACTCCCGCGACGGCATCACGGGGACTGAAGATGCCCAAACGCCGCCGCACCCGCGCCGCCGAACGCCGCGCCCACATCAACGCCGAACGCGCCCGCAATCAGGCCCACCTCACACGGCACCACAACCCGCCACCCGAACCGAGCACGGCGGAAGCACCCGCCGACAGCGAAACGGATTGCCTGGCTGGCCTATTCGACCACCCGAGCGCCGCCGATCACGACATACCCCCACCCTTCTAAGGGGCATTTCAACCCAGTTGCGGGAGCACCTCGGCCGCCAGGCGTTCCATCTGCTCGCGGTCCTCGGCGACGGTCGCCCCGACCGGATTGCACAGCACCATCTGCGCGCCGGCGTCGATGACCTCCTGCAGTCCCTGCGCCACCTCATCCGGCCTGCCGGCCACGGGAACGGCATCGATCCCCGCCATGCTGCCGTAGATGCGGTGCAACCCGGCCATCACACGTTCCCTGGCCCGCGCCGCGTCGTCGTCGACCATCAGGTACACGCGCTTACCGATCCTGAATCGCGTTGCGTCACGGCCCTGTTCAGTGAGTTCGCGGCGCACCGTCAGCACGGCGGCGGCGAAGCTCTCAGTGCTCGACGAGCCGGCGCCCAGGAATCCGTCACCATGTCGAACCGCCCTCGCGAGCGCCGCAGGAGCGTTGGCGCCGAACCAGATCGGCGGATGCGGACGTTGGACCGGCTTCGGCTCGATCGGCAGGTCGTCGACATCGCGGAACCGCCCGTGGAAGGACACCCGCGTCTCATCCGACCACGCCGCCTTCATCAGCTCGAGGCCTTCGGTGAAGTACCCCACGAACGTCTCGCTGGCCACGCCGAACGCCGCGAACTTCCGCCTCCCACCGCCCGGCGCCACCCCGACATCCAGCCGTCCGTGGCTGAGCCGGTCCACCGCGGTGATGGAGGCCGCCAACTGCAGCGGGTCGTGCAGCGACGACACCAGCACCCCCACGCCGAGCCGCAACCGCGTCGTACACGCCGCCGCATACGCGAGCAGTTCCAGCGGTGCGATGAGCGGCGTCGGCCCGATCGGCTGCTCCAACACCCATCCGGCTTCGAAGCCCAACTCCTCGGCGCGGGCCAGGTAACTCTTCACGCCCTCCGCGTCGAAGCCGTCGGGGTCGAGCTGGGGGATCGAGATCGAGAACCGCACGCCACCACGGTACGGCGACCCGCCGGTGCACTCTCGGCACGCCGGTACCCTCGGTCCTATGTTCGCCTTCTTACCCGGCATCCCCGGCGCCGACGATGTGCGCGCCCTGGTTCGGCGGGTCGACACCGCTCGTCACAAGGGCATCCCCAACGGCTGCGTGCTCGAACTCGACCTCATGTCGGTGCCACCGGAGACCAGCGGGTTCGACCCGTTGGCGATGATCTCGGCAGGCGGACGCCCCCTGGTGCTCCGACAGGTGATCGCCGCCATCCACCGCGCCGCCGAGGACGACCGCGTGGCCGGCCTGATCGCGCGTGTGCAGATCAGCGCCGCGCCCGCCGCGCCCGTACAGGAACTGCGGCAGGCCATCGCCGCCTTCAGCGCCAAGAAGCCCTCGGTCGCCTGGGCGGAAACCTATCCCGGCACGCTGTCCTACTACCTCGCCTCCGCGTTTCGTGAGGTGTGGATGCAACCGTCCGGCACCGTCGGCCTGGTCGGCTTCGCCACCAGCGCGCTGTTCCTGCGTGACGCCCTCGACAAGGCCGGCATCGAGGCTCAGTTCACCGCCCGCGGCGAATACAAGTCCGCGGCAAACCTTTTCACCCAGGACAGCTACACCGAGCCGCACCGCGAGGCCGACAGCCGGCTGATCGAGAGCCTCAACCAGCAGGTGCTCACGGCCGTCGCCGACTCCCGCAACCTCAACGCGGACGACGTCGACGCGCTGGCCGACAACGCCCCCCTGCTGCGCGACGCCGCGGTGAACGGCGGCCTGGTCGACCGCATCGGCTTCCGCGACGAGGCCTACGCGCGCATCGCCGAACTCGCCGGGGTCGACGGCGTCACACCCCATAACGTCGACGGCCCCGACGCGCCGCCGCGGCTGTTCTTGTCGCGCTACGCCCGCGCGACCGCGCCCGGTGGCGGTCCCTCGATCCCCGGCCGCAAAGCCAAACCCACCGTCGCCGTCGTCACCCTCCACGGTCCGATCGTCAGCGGCCGCGGGGGACCCGGCCTGCTGCCGCTTGGCAATTCGAGCGCCGGCGGTGACACCATCGCCGCGGCACTGCGGGAAGCGGCCGCCGACAAGGATGTTTCGGCGATCGTGCTCCGAGTCGAGAGCCCCGGCGGTTCGGTCACCGGATCGGAGACCATCTGGCGCGAGGTGCTGCGCGTCCGCGAGGGCGGCACCCCCGTCGTCGCGTCCATGGGTGCGGTCGCCGCATCCGGCGGTTACTACGTCTCGATGGGTGCCGACGCGATCGTCGCCAACCCGGGCACCATCACCGGATCGATCGGCGTCGTCACGGGCAAGCTCGTCGCCCGTGAGCTCAAGGACCGTCTGGGCGTCGGCTCGGACTCGGTGCGTACCAACGCCAATGCCGATGCCTGGTCGGCCAATTCGCCGTTCACCGACGAACAGCAGGCGCACGTCGAAGCCGAGGCCGACCTGTTCTACACCGACTTCGTCGAACGCGTCGCCGACGGCCGTGGGCTGTCCGTGGACGCCGTCGGTGAGGTGGCGCGCGGCCGGGTGTGGACCGGCGCCGACGCCAAGGAGCGTGGACTGGTCGACGAGCTCGGCGGGCTGCGCACCGCGATCGACCGGGCCAAGGTGCTGGCGGGGCTGGAGTCCGACACCGACGTCCGCGTCGTCAGCTACCCGGCGTCGTCGCTGCTCGACATGCTCCGCCCCAAGCAGTCCTCTCAGCCCGCCGCGGCATCGTTGCCCGACGCCATCGGGGTGCTGGTCGGCCGGTCCGTGGTCAACCTCATCGACCAGGCCGAGCGGTCGATGAGCGGCGTCAACGCAATGTGGTTGGGGGACTACAGGTTCTGAAGCCGGCCGCTCACGTAGACGATCTCACCGAGCGGATCGTTGTCGTGGTCCACCATCGTCACACCGTGCTTGGCGAACAGCTCCGCACGGGGCAGCCCCGTCACCTGCCACCCCAGTGACGTCAGGTACTCCATGACGTGTTTGCGGTCGCCGTGGTAGACCAGCGACGGCATGTCCAGGTCCAGCCCGTGCTCGCGCATCTGCGCCGTCGACGCCCTGGCCTTCTCGGCGTCGAAGTTCAGTATCCCCGGCACGTACTCCGTCGCCACCGTGCTGCCTGCCGCGCTCAGCGTGGTGACGTTGTCGAACAACAGATCCTGGGCCTCGGGTGGCAGGTAGATCAGTAGACCTTCGGCGCACCACGCGGTGGGCGCCTCGCTGTCGAAACCGGCCGCCCGCAACGCGGCAGGCCAGTCCTCCCGCAGGTCGATCGCGACGGTCCGCCGCTGCGCCGTGGGCTCGGCCCCGATCGCGGCCAGCGTGGACGTCTTGAACTCGATCACGGCCGGCTGATCGATCTCGTAGACCACCGTGCCCTCGGGCCACGGCCGGCGGTAGGCCCGCGAGTCCAAGCCCGACGCCAGGATCACCACCTGACGGATGCCATCGGCGGTGGACTCCACGAAGTAGTCGTCGAAAAACCGTGTCCGCAAGGCCATCTCGTCGATGCGCGCCTGCATCTCCGCGCCGGCCGACGGATCGAGTTCGCTCATGTCGAATTCGCCGTCGGCGACCTTGGTGAAGAACTCGATCCCGACTGCGCGCACCAGCGGCGCGGCATACGGATCGTCGATCAGGCCCCGCGGATCGCGGCTCGCGACCGCCCGGCCCGCCGCCACCATCGTGGCCGTCGCGCCGACGCTCGATGCCACATCCCAGCTGTCGCCCTCGGCGCGTGCCATGGCCTACCTCGTTTCGAGTGTCGCCGTGAGATACCCGGAGTCGGCGGCACCGTGGCCAGGTCTTCCGGATACTCGAATCCGTTGGCAGCGTACGCCTGAGTCGACGTCAGCCACGAGGGCTGTTACGTCTTCGTCGCGGTCACGGCGAGCGACTGGCGTAGCGCCGCCACGTCGTCGCCGGTGGGGAAGGGCCGCCCGTAGTGGGCGAACATGTCCGGTCTGCTCCGCGCCTCGACGTCCCAGCCCCGCTCGCCCAGGTAGCCGACGACCGGGTTGCGCTCACCGTCGTAGAACAGGTCGGCCATGTCGAGGTCGAGGCCGTGGCGGCGCCACTCCCGGCTCAGGCGCGCCGACGCCGCGCCGATCCGTGCATTCGGGTCCGGGTGGAACTCGGTGGCCAACCGGCTGCCCGGCGCGGACAGCGCGGTGATGTTGTCGAACAGCCGGTCCTGCGCCTCGGGCGGCAGATAGATCAACAGCCCCTCGGCGATCCATGCCGTGGGTACCAGCGGGTCGAAGCCGCGGTCCCGCAGCGCACGCGGCCAGTCCTCGCGCAGGTCGACGGCCACCGTGCGCAGTTCGGTCGCGGGTGAGGCGCCGATGTCGTTCAGCGTGCGGGTCTTGAACTCGATGACCGCGGGCTGGTCGATCTCGTAGACCACCGAGTCCGACGGCCACGGCAGCCGGTACGCGCGGGCGTCGAGACCGGACGCCAGGATGACCGCCTGGTGGACCCCCGCCTCACTCGACGAGAGGAAGAAGTCGTCGAAGAAGCGGGTGCGCACCGCCATCACGTCGGTCATTGTCGCCAGCATCGCGGCGTCGTCCGCCTCGAGGGCGATCTCACCGTCGAGCAGTTTGACGAAGTACTTCACGCCCACCGCGCGCACGAGCGCCTCGGCGTACGGGTCGTCGATCAACGGGTCGGGTCCGCGGCCGGCCACCGCGCGCGCTGCGTGCCATCGCCGGCGCCCCTACCTGACCGCGGTGACGTAGCGGACGTCGGCGAAGTTGGCGCTGGAGTGGTCGGCCGACTGCAGCCCGCACTTCTCGAGCAGGGCCGTCGCGGTGATGCTGTCGGTCCGCCAGCCGCGCTCACCCAGGTAGGCCGCCACCTCGGCGCGCTCGCCGGTGTAGACCAACTCGGAGAAGTCGAGGTCGAACCCGTACCTGCGCCACTGGTCGCGCACCGCCTGCATCCGCTCGCGGATCTGCTCCTCGTCGACGTCCGGCGAACTCACCACACCCTCGGCGGCCAGCCGGCTCCCCGGCGGGCTGAGTTCGGTGATCTGGTCGAGGAGCCGGTCCTGCGCCTCGGGCGGCAGATATCCGAACAGCCCCTCGGCGATCCAGGCCGTCGCCGCCGTGCGGTCGAACCCCGCGGCGTCCAGCGCGCCGATCCAGTCGTCGCGCAGGTCCACCGACACCGTCCGCCGGTCGGCGGTCGGCCGCGCCCCCAGCCGGGCGAGCGTGTCGGTCTTGAACGTGATCACACCGGGCTGGTCGATCTCGAACACCACGGTGCCCGCGGGCCACGGCAGCCGGTAGGCGCGCGAGTCCAGCCCTGCGGCCAGGATGACCGCCTGGCGGACCCCGGCATAGGCGGCGTCGGAGAAGAAGTCGTCGAAGAATCGGGTGCGCGCGGCCATCCCGTCGGCGAACCGATCCATGTTGCCGGCGCCGCCGGTGCCGTCCGGATCGAGATCGGTCGGCGTGATGTCCCCGGTCGCGAGCCGGGTGAAGAAGTCCACACCCACCGCGCGCACCAGAGGTTCGGCGAACGGATCGTCGATCACCGCGTCCGGCTGCCGGGTCGCCACCGCCCGCGCCGCGGCGACCATGGTGGCGGTCGCTCCGACGCTGGACGCCAGATCCCATGTGTCGTTGTCGGTACGTGCCATCGGTAGACCCCTTCATCGAGAGTGCGGCCCGTCAAACTAATTAGCCGGGTTAACCAGCTGGCGCCGACTGTACGCTTCGAATCTGTAGGCAATCTGCGAGTGCGCAGCGATGCGGGCATGCCCGGTGGCAACTGTTACTCTCGTAGACTGTTTGACGCGTGCCGCTAGCAGGCCAGACGGTGCGTGTGACTTGACCATGACGCTGGTTTGTCCAGCCCCATTTGGCACGCCGCGCTCAAGAGGTCGGCTGCGCAGGAGGAAAGAGTGCTTTCGGCTTTCATCTCGTCGCTGCGGACGGCCGACCTGAGGCGCAAGATCCTGTTCACGCTGGGCGTGGTCCTGCTCTATCGGGTCGGCGCCTCGCTGCCGTCTCCCGGGGTCAACTACCCCAACGTGCAGGAGTGCATCGCACAGGTCAGCGGCGGTGAGTCGGGCCAGATCTACTCGCTGATCAACCTGTTCTCCGGCGGTGCGCTGCTCCAGCTGTCGGTGTTCGCGGTGGGCGTCATGCCCTACATCACCGCGAGCATCATCGTGCAGCTGTTGACCGTGGTCATCCCGCGGTTCGAGCAGCTGCGCAAGGAGGGTCAGGCCGGTCAGGCCAAGATGACGCAGTACACGCGTTATCTGGCGGTCGCGCTGGCCGTCCTGCAGTCCACCAGCATCGTCGCGCTGGCCGCCAACGGCGGCCTCCTGCAGGGCTGCGCGCTCGACATCATCAACGACCAGTCGATCTTCTCGCTGCTGGTCATCGTCCTGGTGATGACCGCGGGCGCCACTCTGGTGATGTGGATGGGCGAGCTGGTCACCGAACGCGGTATCGGCAACGGCATGTCGCTGATCATCTTCGCCAGCATCGCCGCGGCCATGCCCGGCGAGGGCAAGTCGATCCTGGACAGCCGCGGTGGCATGGTCTTCGCCGCCGTCTGCGCCGGCGCGCTGATCATCATCATCGGCGTCGTGTTCGTCGAGCAGGGCCAGCGCCGCATCCCCGTGCAGTACGCCAAACGCATGGTCGGCCGCCGGATGTACGGCGGCACCTCGACCTACCTGCCGTTGAAGGTCAACCAGGCCGGCGTCATCCCCGTCATCTTCGCCTCGTCGCTGATCTATATTCCGCAGCTGATCACGCAGTTGATCCAGAGCGGCAGCTCGAATCCGGGCACCGGCTGGTGGGATCGGCTGGTCGCCGAGTATCTGACCGACCCGAGCAGCCCCTGGTACATCGGGATCTACTTCGCGCTGATCATCTTCTTCACCTACTTCTACGTCTCGATCACGTTCAACCCGGACGAGCGGGCCGACGAGATGAAGAAGTTCGGCGGCTTCATCCCCGGCATCCGCCCGGGTAAGCCGACCGCCGACTACCTGCGCTACGTGCTGAGCCGGATCACGCTGCCCGGCTCGATCTACCTGGGTGTCATCGCGGTGCTGCCGAACCTGTTCCTCACCGTCGGCAGCGGCGGTCCCGTGCAGAACCTGCCCTTCGGCGGCGTCGGGGTGCTGATCATGATCGGCGTGGGTCTGGACACCGTGAAGCAGATCGAAAGCCAGCTCATGCAGCGCAACTACGAAGGGTTCCTGAAGTGAGGATCGTTCTACTCGGACCGCCGGGTGCGGGCAAGGGCACGCAGGCCGCGAAGCTGGCCGACAAGCTGGGCATCCCGCACATCTCGACCGGTGATCTGTTCCGCGACAACATCACGAACGAGACCGAGCTCGGGGTGGAGGCCAAGCGTTACCTCGACGCCGGTGACCTCGTGCCGAGCACCCTCACCAACGCGCTCGTGGAGGACCGCATCGGTCAGGACGACGCCGAGAACGGCTTCATCCTCGACGGCTACCCGCGTTCGGTCGAACAGGCCCGGGCGCTCAACGACATGCTCGAGGCCCGCAACCTGTCCCTCGACGCGGTGGTCGAATTCCGCGTCTCCGAGGACGAACTGCTCTCCCGGCTCAAGGGCCGCGGCCGCGCCGACGACACCGAGGAGATCATCCTCAACCGGATGAAGGTGTACCGCGACGAGACGGCCCCGCTGCTCGACCACTACCGCGACGAGCTCAAGACGGTCGACGCCGTCGGCTCCATGGACGAGGTGTTCGCCCGGGCGCTGCAGGCTCTGGGCAAGTGACGTGGCCGGCCTGAGGCTGCGCAAGGACAAGGTCGTCGCGCAACGCACCCCCGCGGAGTTGGACGCGATGGCCGCCGCCGGTGCGCTGGTCGCCGCGGCCCTGAGCGCGGTGCGGGAAGCGGCCGTCCCGGGGGTGAGCACCAAGGAACTCGACGCGATCGCCGAAGGCGTCATCCGCGACGGTGGCGGCATCCCGTCGTTCCTCGGCTACCACGGCTTCCCCGCCAGCATCTGCTCGTCGGTCAACGACCGCGTTGTCCACGGCATCCCGTCGGCCACGGAGATCCTGGCCTCCGGCGACCTGGTCTCGATCGACTGCGGCGCCATCCTCGACGGTTGGCACGGCGACTCGGCGGTCACGTTCGGCGTCGGCCCGCTGATCGACGCTGACCGCAACCTCTCGGAGGCCACCCGGGAATCCATGGAGGCGGGAATCGCCGCCATGCTGCCCGGCAACCGCCTGACCGACGTCTCCCACGCCATCGAGAAGGGCACCCGCGCCGCCGAGGCGCGCTATCAGCGGGCCTTCGGCATCGTCGACGGCTACGGCGGGCACGGCATCGGCAGGCAGATGCACATGGACCCGTTCCTGCCCAACGAGGGCGCCCCCGGCCGTGGCCCGCGCCTCGCCCCGGGGTCGGTGCTGGCGATCGAGCCGATGCTCACCCTCGGCACGACCAGGACCACGGTGCTCGAGGACGAGTGGACGGTCGTCACCTCGGACGGTTCGCGCGCGGCGCACTGGGAGCACACCGTGGCCGTCACCGAGGACGGGCCCCGCATCCTCACCCTGCCCGCGGCCTGATCCGGCGGCCGCCGGGGCCGGACCCGCTGAACCAAACCGCCGCCGACGTCGTGTCCATGACGGAGGTGGCGATGGACGATCCGGAAGCCACGATGATGCGCGTGCTCTACGACGAGCACGCCGATGCGCTGTGGCGGTACGCGCTCAAACTGACCGGAGACGCCGCGGCCGCCGAGGACGTCGTGCAGGAGACGCTGCTGCGCGCGTGGCGGCACCGGCCGGACGGCTCGCCGCGGGCATGGCTGTTCACCGTGGCGCGCAACCTGGTGATCGACGAGCGGCGCAGCGCACGCTACCGCAGGGAGTCCGGCACCCCGGACGTCGAATCCGTCGCGCAGCCCACCGAACCCGACAAGGTGGACTCCGCGCTGGACCGGATGCTCATCGGCTCGGCGCTCGCCCAGTTGTCCGACGACCACCGGGCGGTCGTGCGGCGGGCGTACTACCAGGGGTGGACGACGGGGCAGATCGCGGCCGAACTGGAGATCCCGGAGGGCACCGTGAAGTCCCGGCTGCACTACGCGGTGCGGGCATTGCGACTGAACCTGCAGGAGATGGGGGTGACGCGATGATCGAGGCCTTGGGCGATCCCTATCTGCAATGGGACGCCGCCTATGTGCTCGGCTCGTTGACCAGTGCCGACCGGCGCGAGTTCGAGGCGCACATGCAGACCTGCGCCCGGGGCCGCTGCGCGGTCGCCGAGGTCAGCGGCGTACCCGCGCTGCTGGCCATGCTCGACGCCGACGACGTGCGCGCGCTCGACGACGAATCCGGGGACCAGACCGACGCGCCGCCGCTGCGGCCGGAGGTGCTCGACTCGGTGCTCGCCAAGGCGAAGTGGCGCAGGCGCCGGTCGCGGTGGCTGACCTCGGCGGCGGTGGGGCTGGCGGCGGCGCTGCTCGCCGTCGGGCTGGTGATCGCGATCCGCCCGGGCGGGCTCGGCCTGCAGCCCACCGCACCGGAGGTCACCGCGGCCACCTACGAGATGACCAAACTGGCGCCGACGCCGTTCAACGCGACCGTGAGCCTGTCGGAGTTCGGCTGGGGCACCCGCATCGACATGGCGTGCACGTACGGCCAGTGGTCCGGCGGCGGGCCCTCGGCGCCGCCGAGCCGGCTCGGCATGGTGGTGGTCGGCCGCGACGGCACCCGTTCGGAGATCGCGACCTGGCTGGGACTGTCCGGCGCGACCGCCCTGCCGAGCGGCAACACCACCATGCGTCGCGACGAGATCGCCTCGGTGCAACTGGTCTCGGCCGACACCCGCGAAGTGCTGCTCGAGAAGACGCTGTGAGTCCGGGCAATGGTATGAAAGGTCGGTGACCGAAGGGCCCGATGAGCATGACCCGATCGCCCTGGCCCGCGCGAACTGGGAATCCGCCGGCTGGGGTGAGGTCGCCGACGGTATGGTCGCCGTCACCTCCGTCATGCGGGCCCACCAGATCCTGCTGGCCCGCGTCGAGACCGCGTTACGGCCCTACGATCTGAGCTTCTCGCGCTTCGAACTGCTGCGGCTGCTGGCGTTCAGCCGGTCCGGTGCGCTGCCCATCACGAAGGCCTCCGACCGGCTGCAGGTGCACGTCACCAGCGTCACGCACGCCATCCGGCGGCTGGAGGCCGGCGGTCTGGTGGAGCGCGTCCCCCACCCGACCGACGGCCGCACCACGCTCGTGCGGATCACCGAACTCGGCCGCAAGACCGTCGAGGACGCCACCGTGACGCTCAACAACGAGGTGTTCGCCGACATCGGCATGTCCGCCGACGAGTCGCGGGCCCTGGCCGCCTCGATCGAGACGCTGCGCCGTCACGCGGGCGATTTCTGACGGCCGGCCAGCCAGTCCCGGAAGGACTCCAACCGCGGGTTGAGTTCCCGCACCCGGTCCAGATCGCGGGCGCCGGTGAACGCCGCGGAGTTCTCCGCGTAGTACTGGAACATGTTGCCCATCTCGACCGCTGACGGGAATCCCTGTGCGCGGAAGTCGTCGAACGGCACCGGGCGGTAGGTCACCGGCTCGCCGAGCGCGTCCGTCAGCGCCGCGGCGTACCCGTCGCCGGTGAGGATGTCGCCGGCGATGCTCACCGTCTGCCCGGCGAGGGCGTCACCGCGCTGGAAGACGCCCAGCGCCGTGCGGCCGATGTCGGCGACCGCGATACCCGCCAGCGGCTGGTCGGCGATGGGCAGCGCCAGTGTCAGCGCGCCGTCCTCACCGCGCCTCGGCGGGAACGAATCGGCGAAGTTCTCGAAGAACAGCGTGGTCCGCAGGTACGTGGTCGGCAGATCCGCGAAGTACGCGTCCGCATCGGCCTTGGCGTCGAAGTGCGGCACCTTGTAACCCTCGACGTCCGGGACGGCGTCGTCATCGGCGAAGTGACCCCGGGTGTCCTCGAGCGTCGACCAGATGACGTGGCCCGCGCCGGCACGGTCGAGCGCCCGCGCGGCGGCCCGGGCCTGAGCGAGTTCCCGCTGCGCCGGCGTCCGCTGGTCGTCCGGTGCGACCGGCGCCCAGTAGTTCGTGACGACGAACGCGCCGTGAACGCCTGCGAACGCCGCGTCCAGGCTGGCCTCGTCGTCGAGGTCGGCCGCGACGACCTGCGCGCCCGCCTCGGTCAGCGCGGCCGCCTTCGCGGACGCGGGGTCCCGCGTCAGCGCGCGCACGGCGAACTCGCCGTCGTCGAGCAGGGCCCGGGCCATGCCGCCGCCCTGTGCGCCGGTGGCGCCGACGACCGCGATGATCTTCTTCTCTGACATGTCGATCCCCTTCGGAGTTGATGTATCAACCTCGATCCGACTTTAGGCGCAAGTTGGTTGATGCGTCAACCCGTCGGCTAGGATCGGTGCATGGCGACCGGGAGATGGCTCACCGACGAGGAGCAGCGGACGTGGCGCGCGTACATCGCCATGCAGCAGATCCTGGGCCGGCACCTGCACCAGCACCTGCACCGCGAATTCGACCTGTCCGACTCGGACTTCGAGATCCTGGTGAACCTGTCGGAGGCCGACGGCGGTCACATGCGCCCGGTCGACCTCGGTGCGGCGACCCAGTGGGAGAAGAGCCGGTTGTCCCACCACCTGAGCCGGATGGAGTCGCGCGGGCTGGTCCGGCGCGAACCCGGTGGCGGGCGGTATCCGCTGGTCGCGCTGACCGACGACGGCCGCGCCGCATTGGCGGCGTGCGCGCCGGCCAACGCCGCGCGGGTGCGCGAGCTGTTCATCGACGTGGTCGGACCCGACCGCCTCGAGGTGCTGCGTGAGATCGCCGACGACGTCGTCGCCGCGGTCGAGGCGCATCGGCGCACCGAGTGCACGCTGCCCGGGTGACCTCAGCGGGGCAGCTCAGTCGGTGACCGAGGGCAGCGGGATCGTCGCCGTCACCGCGGTCCCCGCGCCCGGCCGGGACCGGATGTTGAGGCGGCCGCCGACGATCTCCGCGCGCTCGGCCATCGACAGCAGCCCGTAGCCGCCCATCTCGTCGCCGCCGAGCGGGTGTTCGAAGGTGTCGAAGCCCACGCCGTCGTCGATGATCTCGAGCCGCGCGACATCGTCGGCCACCCCGAACGTCAGCCGCGCCGTCGCGGCGCCGGAGTGTTTGACGACGTTCTGCAGGCACTCCTGCGCGATGCGGTACAGCGCCAGTTCGATGTGGTCGGGCAGCCGGCGCTCGGCGAGGTCGACATCGATGTCGACCTGCGGGATCGAGCGGGCCAGGCTGGCCAGCCCGCCCGCCAGCCCGAGGTCGTCGAGCACCGGTGGACGCAGCCCGCTGATCGCGGCGCGGGCCTCGCCCAGCGTCAGCGCCACCAGTTCCCGCGCCTTGCCGAGCTGTTCGCCCACCACGTTCGGATCGTCGATCGCGCGGACCGCGGCGTCGAGCCGGTAGGACAGCGTCACCAGGCGTTGCGAGATCCCGTCGTGGATGTCGCCGGCCAGCCGGCGGCGCTCGATCTCCTGGGCCTCGATCACCTGCTCGACGAAGTTCTCGTGGGCCCGTTCGCGCGCCACCAACTGCCGGTGCAGCCGGGCCTGGTGAAGGGCGCCCGCGATGAGCCGGCCGATCACGAGCAGCAGCTCCACGTCCCGCTCGGAGAAGTCGCGACGGTCGACGGTGTGCACGTTGAGCACCCCGACCAGGCCTCCCGGGTCGGTCAGCATCGGCACCGACACCATCGAGGTGAAGTCCTTGCCGCGCAACGACTGGAACGGCATGTAACGCGGATCGGACTCCTTGTCGTGGCCGATCACCACCGGCTCCCGGTGACTGGCGACCCAGCCGGAGATGCCCTGACCCAGCGGCAGCCGGATCTTGCCGATCTGGCGGTCGAACGGCGGGGTGGCGCCGGCCAGGGTCAGCGACCGGTCGGAGTCGTCGAGTACATGGACGAAACACACGTCGGTGCCGGTGGCCGCGGTGATCATGCGGGCCGCAGCGGCCGCGAGCGGTTCCACGCCGGGTCCGCTGGAGGTCGCCTGGATGAGCTCGCGGAGCAGGGCCAACTCGCGGTCGGCGGTCAGCAGCGGTCGAGCGCTCACTGGTAGATGCCCTCACGCAACGCCGTCGCCACCGCACCCGCGCGGTCGCCCACACCGAGTTTGCGGTAGATCGACCGCAGATGGGTCTTCACCGTCTCCTCGCCGATGACCAGCTTGTTGGCGATCCCGCGGTTGGACAGACCGGTCACGACGAAGGACAGGATCTCGCTCTCGCGCTGGGTGAGCCCCTGGCGGGCCCCGGGCCAGAACTCGTCGCGCTGGATCCGGGCGGCGGTGTCGACGGCCCGCGCCGCCATCCCCGGATCGATGGCCGTCTCCCCGCGGTGCGCCAGTTCGATCTGGCGGACCAGTTCGTCGCTGCTGATGCTCTTGAGCAGATAACCCGACGCGCCCACCCGCAGCGCCTGGAACAGGTACTGCTCGTCGTCGTAGACCGACAGCATGACCACCTTCTGGTCCGGATCGCGTCCGCGCAGTTCCAGGCACAGGTCCAGCCCACTGGCACCCTGCATCCGGACGTCGCACAGCACGATGTCCGGGCGCAGGTCGCCGACGACCCCGACGGCCCGTTCGGCGCCCACCGCCTGTCCGACCACCGACACGCGGTCGGCGTACGTCGCGAGCATGGCCTTGAGTCCTTCGATGACCATCTCGTGGTCGTCGACCAGGACGATCCGCACCGGCCCGTCGGTCATGCGCGATGCCGCTGCGCTTCTCGCTGGGCGGTCATGGCATCACCTTAGAGGCGCGACGCCCACCGGCTGGGCAACTTCGCCACGTCGAATCCCCCATAGGGGGGAGGACGGCGCCGTGTGACCTGGGCCACTGTGATCATGTGCAGACAACGCGTGAGAGAACATGGTGTGCGGGCCGGTTCTGGTGGGACGGCGCCCGACCGGTCGATGCCGACGTCACCCCGTTGCGGGCCCTGATCTTCGACCTCGAGGCGTTGACCGACCTCGACGACGACGTGCACCGCGTGGTGTTCAACGCCGCGTTCGCCGCGCACGGCGTGCCCATCGAATGGTCGCGGGCCCGGTACCGGCGGCTGCGGGTACTGCCCGACGAACGCCGTCGCGTGCTGGCCGAACTGCGCAACCACTGCGTGGGCCCGGAGTGCGACGTGCTGATCGAACTGCTCGCCGACGAGATCTGCTCGACCAAGGCGATGATGTTCGACGAGATGGTGCTCGATGCGGGCGCGACCCCACGGCCCGGCCTCGACGATCTCGTCGGCGACGCCTTCGCCGCCGGCATCCCGGTCGCGGTCGTGACCGCCGGCCGGCGCGCCTGGGCCGAGCCGCTGGTGCGCCAGCTCGTGGGGGAGGGGCAGGTCGAGACCATCGTCACCCGCGACGACGTGGCGGCGCCGGGGATCGACGCCTACCACCTCGCGATGACCGAACTCGGCGTCACCACCGACCGCGTCGTCGCGCTGACCGGCACGCCGGCGGGCCTGCGCACGGCGACGGCCGCCGGGTTGGCGACCATCCTCGTCGGTCAGGACAGCGCACCGCGCGATGCGGTGACGGCGCTGGCGGTGCGCGCCGACTACGCCGGCGCAGAGCCGCTGCGGCTCGCCACCTGCGAACGCCTCTACGCGCGCTCCACCGCTCGCCGGACCGCGCCCGCGGCATAACGGACCGTCGGCGTTCGAGGGGTTGCCGACGCCCCGCTGTTTATTGTTCTTCGAATGGGTACGGACCGAACGCGCAACGCCCCGCAGACGCGCGCCGACATCCTCGCCGCGGCCAGGCGGCGCTTCGGTTCCGACGGCTACCAGGGCACCACGCTGCGTGCGGTGGCGGCCGACGTGGGCGTGGACCCCGCGCTGATCATCCGGTACTTCGGCAGTAAGCAGGAATTGTTCGCCGAGGCAGCGGAATTCAGGATCGACCTGCCAGACCTGACCGCGGTCGCGGCCGATCGGATCGCCGACGTGTTGCTGTCCCGCTTCTTCGCCGTGTGGGAGCAGGACACCACGTTCCTCGCGCTCCTGCGTGCCTCGATGACCAGTGAATCCGCCGCCGACGCGCTGCGCCACGTGTTCGCCACGCAGGTGGCACCCGCGCTCGCCGCCGTCACCCCGGACCATCCGGCCCAGCGCGCCGGTCTGATGGGCGCGTTCGTGATCGGCTTGGCCACCACCCGCTATGTGCTCGCCAACCCCGCGGTCGCCGACCTCGGCCGCGACGACCTGATGCGCTTCGCGCGTCCCGTCATCCACCAACTCCTCCTGGGGCCCGTCTCCGACTGACGCCCTCCCCGACCCGGGCCCGCCTCCGCATTGAACGGCGTGACGCCGGAACCCGTTGTGGAGGTAGAGGGAGGATCGCCATGAGTGTTGTCGCAGCTGTCCGCGGCGAGGTGCCGCCACATGGCTACACCCAGGAAGAGGTGACCGAGGCGCTGCTGGCGATCCCCGGGTACGGCGAGTACGCCGACAACATCCGCGCGTTGCACCGCAGCGCGAAAGTTGCCACCCGCCATACGGTTCTGCCGCTGGAGGAGTACGCCGGGCTGACCGATTTCGGCCGGGCCAACGACCTCTACATCGAACACGCCGTGGAACTCGGCGCCGCGGCGCTGACCGGTGCGCTCGACGACGCCTGCCTCGATCCGTCCGACGTCGACCTGATCATGACGACCACGGTCACCGGCATCGCGGTGCCGCCGCTGGACGCCCGCATCGCCGCCTGCGTCGGCCTGCGTCCCGACGTCCGACGCCTCCCGCTGTTCGGGCTGGGCTGTGTGGCCGGGGCGGCAGGGGTCGCCCGGCTGCACGACTACCTGCGCGGGAACCCCGACGCGGTGGCGGTGCTGCTGGCCGTCGAGTTGTGTTCCCTGGTGTCCAAATCGGACCCGTCGATGGCGACGGTGGTGGGCAGCAGTCTGTTCGGTGACGGGGCTGCGGCGGTGGTCGCGGTCGGCGACCGACGAACCGGCGGCGCATCGGGCCCGGAGATCATCGACTCCCGCAGCCACCTCTATCCGGACTCGCTGCGGACGATGGGCTGGGACGTCGACGCCAGCGGCTTTCGCCTCGTGCTGTCCCCGGACGTGCCGAAGGTCGTCGAACGCCATCTCGGCGACGACGTCGCGCGGTTCCTGCACGGCCACGATATGGAGGTCGACGACATCGCCACCTGGGTGAGCCATCCCGGCGGACCCAAGGTGATCGAGGCCATCACCGAGACCCTCGGACTCCCCGACGACGCCCTGGAGTTGACGTGGCGCTCGCTGGCCGAGGTCGGCAACCTCTCGTCGGCGTCGGTGCTGCATGTGCTGCGCGACACCATCGCCAAGCATCCGCCCACGGGCAGTCACGGGCTGATGCTGGCGATGGGGCCGGGCTTCTGCTCCGAACTCGTGCTGCTGCGCTGGCGCTGAGCCATGGTCTGGTATGTGCTGCTGATCGCCGCGGTCGCCGTCGAGCGGCTGGCCGAACTCGTTGTCGCCGAACGCAATCGGCGCTGGAGTCGACAGCGCGGCGGGGTGGAGTACGGGGGAGGGCACTATCCGGTGATGGTGGTGCTGCACACCGGTCTGCTCGCCGGGTGCCTGCTGGAGGTGACCGCACTGCACCGGCCCTTCACCCCGGCGCTCGGACTCCCGATGCTCGCGCTGGTGGTCGTCGCGCAGGCCCTGCGGTGGTGGTGTATCACCACCCTCGGCCACCAGTGGAACACCAGGGTCATCGTGGTTCCCGGCGCGTCGCGGGTCACCGGCGGCCCGTACCGGCTGATCCCACATCCCAACTACGTCGCAGTGGTCGTCGAGGGTGTCGCGCTGCCCCTGGTGCACGGCGCCTGGATCACCGCGATCGTGTTCACCGTCCTCAACGCCGTGCTGTTGCGGACCCGCGTCCAGGTCGAGAACGCCGCGCTCGAGGGGTTGCGGTGATCGACCTGCTCGTCGCGGGCGGCGGGCCGGCCGGGCTGGCCACCGCGGTGCACGGCGCACGGGCCGGACTCGACGTCGTCGTCGTCGAGCGCCGCCCCGGCACGCTGGACAAGGCCTGCGGGGAAGGCATGATGCCGCACACCGTCGCGCATCTGGACCGCCTTGGCGTGGCGCCGCCGGGGATGCCGCTGCGCGGGATCGCCTACCTCGACGGGGACCGGCGCGTCGAGGCGGCGTTCCGGACCGGACCCGGGTGTGGGGTGCGACGCACCGTGCTGCACGCCGCGCTGCAGGACGCCGCCCGGTCGGCGGGGGTGCGGATCGTCGGCGGCGACGCCGGTGACATCAGCCAGGACGCGGTGTCGGTGCGGGCGGGCGAGTTCCGGGCCAGGTATCTCGCGGCCGCCGACGGCCTGCACTCACCGATCCGACGGGCGCTCGATTTGGACCAGCCCAGCCGCGGTGCGCGCCGGTGGGGGATCCGCAGGCACATCCACACCGCACCGTGGAACGATCACGTCGAAGTCCACTGGGGTGCGCACAGCGAGGCCTACGTGACGCCGGTGGCCGACGACTGCGTCGGGATCGCGATCCTCAGCTCGTCACGCGGCGGATTCGACCGGCATCTCGCGGAGTTCCCCGCGCTCGCCGAACGGGTCCGCGGCCACGACCACGGGCCGGACCGCGCGGCGGGTCCGCTGCGGCAGAGAGCCCGAAGCCGCACCGCCGGACGGGTGTTGCTCGTCGGGGACGCCGCCGGGTACGTCGACGCGCTCACGGGAGAGGGCATCGGGCTGGCGTTCGGCGCGGCGGAGCTGCTCGTGAAGTGCGTTGTGGCAGAACGCGTCGACGACTACGACCGTCGGTGGCGCGCGCTGACCCGCCGTTACCGGCTGCTGACCGAGGGTCTGGTCCGGGCCGGGTCGACTCCGTCCATCCGGCCACGCATCGTGCCCGCCGCCCGGGCACTGCCCGGCGTGTTCGCCGGCGTCGTGAACCGACTCGCGGCCTGACGCCCGCTCAGCCCCGCAGGGTCTCGATGATCGCGCTGAAGTCCTTGTCGGCGTGCTCGGTCGCGAACTGTGCGTAGAGCTCGGCGGCGTGGCTGCCCAGCGGTGCGGACGCACCCGTCGACGACACCGCGGCCATGGCCAGGCCGAGGTCCTTGTTCATCAGCGCCGTCGCGAATCCCGGCGTGAAGTCGTTGTTCGCCGGCGAGGCCGGAACCGGTCCCGGCACAGGGCAGTTCGTGTGCACCGCCCAGCAGTTGCCGGTCGCGCCGGTGATCACGTCGAACAGCGACTGCGCCGACAGGCCGAGCTTCTCGGCCAGGACGAACGCCTCACCGATGGCGATCTGCTGGACGGCGAGCACCATGTTGTTGCACAGTTTGGCGGCCTGGCCGGTGCCCGACGCACCGCAGTGAACGACCTTGCCCGCCATGGGGTCCAGCACCGGGCGGGCACGCTCGACGGCCTCGTCGTCACCACCGACCATGAACGCCAGCGTTCCCGCCGTGGCGCCCTTGACGCCGCCGGAGACCGGGGCGTCGAGCTGGGCGAACCCCTTCGCGGTGGCGGCGGCGTTGATCTCGCGTGCGTCGTCGACCGAGATGGTGGAGGTGTCGATGAACAGCGTGCCCGCCGCCACCGAGGGCAGCACCTCGTCGTACACGCTCTTCACGATCGCGCCGTTGGGCAGCGAGGTGATCACCACCTCGGCGCCGGCCACCGCGTCGGTGCCGCTGTCGAACGTGGCGATGCCGTTGTCCTCCGCGGCGGCGCGAAGCGCGGGCACCGGATCGAAACCCTGCACGGTGTGACCGGCCTTGGCCAGGTTGGCCGCCATCGGCCCGCCCATGTGGCCCAGCCCGAAGAACGCAATCGTCGTCACTGTGTCATCCTCCCTATGCCGATGCCCGCGCCCGGGCCGCTGCCGCTCGCCCGATGACGACCCGCATGATCTCATTGCTGCCCTCGAGGATTCGATGCACGCGAAGATCGCGGACGATCTTCTCCACGCCGTACTCCTTCAGGTAGCCGTAGCCGCCGTGCAGCTGCAGTGCCTGATCGGCCACCTCGTAGCAGGCGTCGGTGACGTAGCGCTTGGCCATCGCGCACAACTCCACCTTGTCGGGGTGGTTCTCGTCGAGCGCGGATGCGGCCCGCCACAACATCAGCCGTGACGTCTGCAGGGCGGTGGCCATGTCGGCGAGGGTGAACCGAATGGTCGGTTCGTCGAGCAGGCTGCCGCCGAAGGCCTGACGGTCGGCCAGATAGGCCGCCGCCTTCTCGTAGGCCGTCTGCGCGCCGCCCAGCGAGCAGGCCGCGATGTTGAGACGCCCGCCGTTGAGCCCGTTCATCGCGATCCCGAATCCGCTGCCCTCGGCCTCGGTGCCGCCGAGCATGTTCTCGGCGGGCACCCGGGCGCCCTCGAACACGACCTGCGCCGTGGGCTGGGCGTTCCAGCCCATCTTCTGTTCCTGCGCGCCGAAACTGACACCGGGGGTGTCCTTTTCGACCACGAACGCCGAGATGCCGCGCGGTCCTTCGCTGCCGGTGCGGGCCATCACCACGTACACGTCGGAACTGCCCGCGCCGGAGATGAACTGCTTCACCCCGTCGAGGACGTAATGGTCACCCTCGCGGACGGCCCTGGTGCGCAACGCACTGGCATCCGACCCCGCCCCCGGTTCGGTGAGGCAGTAGCTCGCGATGGCCTCCATCGACGCCAGCCGCGGCACCCACGCCTTGCGTTGTTCCTCCGAGCCGTAGGTGTCCACCATCCACGCGCACATGTTGTGGATCGACAGGAACGCCGCGATGGCCGGATCGGCGGCGGACAGCTGCTCGAAGATGCGCACCGCATCCACGCGCCGCAGCCCGCTGCCACCGACGTCCTCCCGGCAGTAGATCGCCGCCATGCCGAGTTCGGCCGCCTCCCGCAGCACATCGGTGGGGAAGTGGTGGCTCTCATCCCATTCCGACGCGTACGGGGCCAGGCGTTTCTCGGCGAACGCGGCCGCCGTCTCGGCGATCACCCGCTCGTCGTCGTCGAGACCGAAGTAGTCCATCACCGATTACTTCATGGTCGGGATGACGAACTCGGCGCCATCCTTGATGCCCGACGGCCAGCGCTGCGTGACGGTCTTGGTCTTGGTGTAGAACAGGATCGAGTGCGGCCCGTGCTGGTTGAGGTCGCCGAAGCCGGAGCGCTTCCAGCCGCCGAAGGTGTGGTAGGACACCGGCACCGGGATCGGGACGTTGACGCCGACCATGCCGACCTGGACCTTGGCGACGAAGTCGCGTGCGGTGTCGCCGTCGCGGGTGAAGATCGCCACGCCGTTGCCGTACTCGTGCTCGGTGGGCAGGCGCAACGCCTCCTCGTAGGTGTCGGCGCGCACGATGCACAGCACCGGGCCGAAGATCTCGTCGGTGTAGATCGACATGTCCGGGGTGACGTGGTCGAACAGCGTGGGGCCGATGAAGTAGCCGCCCTCGAGGCTGTCGTCGCCGAACTGCATCTCGTCGCTGGCACGTTCGCGCCCGTCGACGACGGCTTCGGCGCCGGCCTCGACACCCTGGGTGATGTAGTCGCGGACCCGGTGGAGCGCGGCCTCGGTGACCAGGGGGCCGTAGTCGGCCTTCGGGTCGAGGCTGTGGCCGACGCGCAGGTTGTTCACCCGCTCGACCAGCCGGTTGCGCAGCCGGTCCGCGGTCTCCTTGCCGACGGGCACCGCGACGCTGATCGCCATGCAGCGTTCACCGGCGCTGCCGTAGCCGGCACCGATCAGCGCGTCGACGGCCTGGTCGAGATCGGCGTCGGGCATCACGATCATGTGGTTCTTCGCGCCGCCGAAGCACTGCGCGCGCTTCCCGTTGGCGGTGGCGCCCGCGTAGATGTACTGGGCGATGTCGGAGCTGCCGACGAAGCCGACGGCCTGGATGACCGGATGCTCGAGGATCGCGTCGACGGCCTCCTTGTCGCCGTGCACGACCTGGAACACGCCCGCGGGCAGACCGGCCTCGATGAACAGTTCGGCCAGGCGCACCGGCACCGAGGGATCGCGCTCGGACGGCTTGAGGATGAACGCGTTACCGCAGGCCAGCGCGGGGCCCGCCTTCCACAGCGGGATCATCGCCGGGAAGTTGAACGGGGTGATGCCCGCGACCACGCCGAGCGGCTGGCGCATCGAGTAGACGTCGATGCCGGTGCCCGCGCCCTCGGTGTACTCACCCTTGATCAGGTGCGGGATGCCGATCGCGAACTCGATGACCTCGATGCCGCGCTGGATGTCGCCCTTGGCGTCGGGCACGGTCTTGCCGTGTTCGATGGACAGCAGCTCGGCCAGTTCCTCGATGTTCTGGTTCACCAGCTCGATGAAGCGCATCATCACGCGGGCGCGGCGCTGCGGGTTCCAGGCGGCCCACTCTTTCTGGGCCTCGGCGGCGCCCGCGACCGCGGCGTCGACGTCGGCGCGCGAGCCGAGTAGGACCTTGGCCTGCACCGCCCCGGTGCTCGGGTTCATCACGTCCGCCGTGCGGGTCGATTCGCCTGCGGTGCGCTTGCCGTTGATGAAGTGCTGGATCTGGTTGGTCATGAGAAAGCCCCTCGCTCGAGATACTAGGACATCCTAGTAACTGGTCGGGGTCGTTGACAAGGGGCTGGCGGGTCTTGACGCCGAGACTGCCCGGACGCGCTCTGTCAGCAGTCTCGGCGCAGGGTGTCGACGTACGCGCGGCACGCGTCCCACGTCGGCAGCAGACCGGCCTCGCGGGCCTGGTCGAGGGTGGGCGCGGCGGCGTCGCGATCGGAGAGCACCGGCTCACCGTCGAACGGCCAGTCGATGCCCAGCGCCGGGTCGGTCGGCAGCACGGTGTGCTCACGGGCCGGGTCGTAACCCGTCGAGCACAGGTACATCACCGTCGAATCATCCTGCAGCGCAAGGAAAGCGTGTCCCAGACCCTCGGACAGGTAGATCGTGCGGCGGTCGCGGTCGTCGAGCAGGACGGCATCCCACTCCCCGAACGTCGGCGAGCCCACCCGGATGTCGACGGCCACGTCGTACACCGCGCCGCGCACGCAGGTCACGTACTTGGCCTGCCCGGGCGGCACCGCCGCGAAGTGCAACCCCCGCAGGACCCCGGCCCGCGACACCGAACAGTTGGCCTGCCGGAGGTCGAGGCGGTGGCCGGCGAACCCGCTGAACTCCCGGTCGGTGAACCACTCGAAGAACGACCCGCGCGCATCGGCGTGCACCGTGGGGGTGATCTCCCAGGCGCCGGGCACCGTCAACTCCCGGGCGGTCACTGGCCGCGCTCCTCGTAGGCCGCTTCGGCCGCGTCCTTGAGCGGACGCCACCACGCCTCGTTGTCCCGATACCACTGCACCGTCGCGCGCAGCCCTGCTTCGAAGTCGAGATGAGCCGGCTTCCAACCCAATTCGTTGTAGAGCGTCGACGGGTCGATGGCGTAGCGCAGATCGTGGCCGGCCCGGTCGGTGACGTGGTCGAAGTCGTCGGGATCGCGGCCCATGATCCGCAGCAGCGCGCGCAGCACCGTGAGGTTGTCCCGCTCGCCCTCGGCGCCGATCAGATAGGTCCGGCCCGCGACGCCGTCGCGCAGGATCCGCCACACCGCGCTGTTGTGGTCGTCGACGTGGATCCAGTCGCGCACGTTGGCGCCGGCGCCGTAGAGCTTGGGCCGTCGCCCGGTCAGCACATTGGTGATCTGGCGGGGGATGAACTTCTCCACATGCTGATACGGCCCGTAGTTGTTGGAGCAGTTCGAGATCGTCGCGCGCACGCCGTAGGACCGCACCCACGCCCGCACCAGCAGGTCGGCGGCGGCCTTGGTCGACGAGTACGGACTCGACGGGTTGTACGGCGTCGACTCGGTGAACCGCCGCGCATCGTCGAGGGGCAGGTCGCCGTAGACCTCGTCGGTGGACACGTGATGCAGGCGGACACCGGCGCGGCGCACCGCCTCGAGCACCGTGTAGGTGCCGACGACGTTGGTCTGCACGAACGGACCCGGGTCGGCCAGTGCGTTGTCGACGTGGGTCTCGGCGGCGAAGTGCACGACGGCGTCGGTCGCGGGGTCGAGATCGGCGACCAGCGTGTCGACCAGTCCGGCGTCGGCCACGTCGCCCTCGACCAGCCGGATCCGATCGGCCACCGGCGCCAGCGACTCGCGGCTGCCCGCGTAGGTCAGCGCGTCGAGCACCGTCACCGCGCAGTCCGGATGCTCGCGCACGGTGGCGTGGACGAAGTTCGCGCCGATGAACCCGGCACCGCCGGTGATCAGCAACCGCATGGGGAAACCCTAGCGGCAGCCCCGTGTCACTTCTGCAGCCCGAGCGGGCCCGCCAGCTCCTTCAGCGTGGGAAGCAGCTTGTCCCAGCCGCCGAGCACCTGGATGGCCACGTGGTCGGCGCCGCGCTCGTGGTGCTCCTCGAGCCGGGCCGCGACCGCGTCCGCCGAACCGTGCGCCACCACCGCGTCGATCAGCTTGTCACTGCCCGGTTTGGCGACGTCCTCGTCGGTGAAGCCCAGCCGCTTCCAGTTGTTCACGTAGTTGCTCAGGCCGAGGTAGAAGTCGACGGTCTCGCGGCCGATCCGGCGCGCCTCGTCGACGTCGGAGCCGAGCACCACCTTGTGCTCGGGCGCCAGGAACACCGTCGGGCCGACGAGGTTGCGGGCCTGGCCGGTGTGCTCGGGTGTGGTCAGGTACGGGTGGGCGCCCGCGCTGCGCCGCGCGGCGAGTTTGAGCACCTGCGGTCCGAGCGCTGCGACGACCAGCCGGCTCGTCGGCACCTTCGCCCCGTCGAGCTTGTCGATGTACTCCACCAGCACGTCGTAGGGTTTGCGGTACTCCTCGGTGGCCTCGGGGTGCCCGATGCCGATGCCGAGCAGGAACCGGCTCGGGAACTTGTCCTCGATGCGGTGGTAGGAGGCGGCGACCTCCTCGGCCGGCGACGCCCACACGTTCACGATGCCCGTCGCGACCTGCAGGGTCTCGGTCGCCTCGAGGATCGGCTCGACGAACTCGAGATCGGCCGCCGGAGAGGCGCCGACCCAGACCGCGCCGTAGCCCAGCTTCTCGATCTCCGCGGCCTGCTCCGGTGTGGGGGCGCCGGGGGTCCACACGCCGTAACGGCCCAGGCCGGGTTTGAGGGAAACGCCTTCGGTCATATCCGTTCCTCCAGTCGTCTGCGAGCCGGCTCTCACTGCAGGCCGAGCGGACCGGCCAGGTCGGCCAGTGCGGCCACCAGCTTGTCAGGCCCGGTCAGCACCTGCACGGGCACGTGGTCGGCGCCGGCGTCGAGGTGCTGTTTCAGCCGGGCCGCGATGGCGTCGACGCTGCCGTAGGCCACGACGGCGTCCACCAACCGATCACTACCCGGTTTTGCCACGTCCTGATCACCGAAACCCAGACGCTTCCAGTTGTTGAGGTAATTGGCCAGATTCAGATACACGTCGAGCGCCCTGCGGCCGACCGCGCGGGCCTTCTCGGCGTCGGTGGTCATCACCACCTTGTGCTCGGGCGCCAGGAACGCCCCGGCGCCGATCACCTCGCGTGCGGTGGCCGTGTGCTCGGGGGTGGTGAGGTACGGGTGCGCCCCCGCCGCCCGGTCGGCCGAGAGCTTCAGCGCCTTGGGGCCGAGCGCGGCCACCACGCGCCGCTCCCGCGGCACCCCGTACTCGTCGAGCTTGTCGAGGTACTCGGTGAGCGCCGCGAGCGGTTTGCGGTACGCCTGGTGCGCCTCGGGATGGCCGACGCCGATCCCCAGCAGGAATCGGCCGGGATGGGCCGCCTCGATGCGGTGGAAGGATTCCGCCACCGGCCCGGCCGCCGCCGTCCAGATGTTGACGATGCCGGTCGCGATCTGCAGGGTCGTGGTGTGGTCGAGGATGGGTTCGACCCAGTCCAGTTCGGCGGGCGGTGAGCCGCCCACCCAGACGGCGCCGTAGCCGAGCGCCTCGATCTCCCTGGCTTGCGCGGGTGTCACGGCGCGGCCGAATACGCCGAATGTGCCGAGATCGGGTTTGGTCATGACCGCTGCAACCGACGCCGCGGCGGCGACTATTCCTCCGGCGAGGGCGCCTGCAGGGGCAGGCAGACGATGAAACGGGTATCGCCGGGCGCGGACTGGACCGACAGGTCGCCGTGGTGCTTCTCGACGATGATGCGGCGCGCCAGGTCCAGGCCCAGCCCGGTGCCCTCGCCGACCGGTTTGGTGGTGAAGAACGGTGTGAAGATACGGTCGACGATCTCGTCCGGGATGCCCGGCCCGTCGTCGCAGATCTCCACGCGCACCCGGTCCTCGTTCTCGCGCATGGTGCGCACGGTCAGCGTGCCCCGCCCGCCCATCGCCTGGATCGCGTTCTGGATGAGGTTCGACCACACCTCGTTGAGATCGCCTGGATAGCAGAGTAATTCGGGCAGCGACGTGTCCTTCTCCCACACCAGTGCGACCGGTTTGTCCTTGCCGATCTTGTCGCCGAAGATCGTCTTGATCGTGCTGTGGATCAACTCGTGGACATTGGCGCTCTGATAGGCGCCGCGGTCCATCTGCGAGTACTGCTTGGCCCCGGCGAGCAGCGTGGAGATCCGCTTGCTGGCGTCGGCGATCTCCCGCATCCGCAGTTCGGTGTCGATGGTGTACTTCAGCCAGCCGAGCGCGCTCGGCAGCGACGACGAGCAGGTCCCGTCCATGACGTCGTCGACCGACGCCGAGATCCGCTCGAGCCAGTCGACGTCGAGGCCCGCCTCGACGAACGTCGGGGCGTAGTCCCAGCCGCCGGCGATCCCGTGGGCTTCGAGCCAGTCACCGATCTGCTCCTCGCGGTCGGAGGTCTCCAGCGCCGTGAGGTCCTGGCTGCGGAACTTGGCGACCTGTTCGGCCACCTCGTCCTGGATCTTGACCAGCACCCGCAGCGCCTCGGGGCTGAACTTGCCGTCGGCGAGCATCGCCAGCTTGTGCCGCATCTTGCCGACGCCCTCCTGCAGGTCGGCGACGGCCCGCGCGGTGGCCGCGGCGGGGTTGTTGAGCTGGTGGGTGAGACCGGCGGTGATGGTGCCCAGCGCGAGCAGCTTCTCCCGCTGGCCGATGATCTGATGCTGCCTGCGCCTGCCGACGGTCTGGCCTTCGAGCAGGTGCACCGCCATCGGGAACTCGGTCTGCATGAACCGGGCGAACGCGTCGGCGTCGAGGACGAAGAACCTCGACGGTGTGGTCAACCGCACCGTGGCCTCGTAGACGTGTTCCTCACCCGGGACGTAGGCCGACCACGCACCGCAGTACACCCCGCGCTGTGAGGTGCGGCCGGTCTGGATGTCGGTCCCGCCCGAGCGTTTCGACATCACCAGCTCACCGTCGATGAGCACGTAGAAGCAGGTCGCCGGGTCCCCTTCGTTGCACAGCGGGCCCGCGGGGAAGGTCTCGATGTGGCCGTTCGCGCACAGCGTGTCGAGCTGCTCGTCGGACAGCGCCTCGAACAGGAAAAGCGTGCGCAGTTCGTCGCGCAGGCACGTCTCGCCCATGGTGACCCCTTTCAGGCTTCCGCCAGGTACCGGTGCACCAGCATGACCGCCATCGACCCTTCGCCGACGGCGGCGGCCACCCGTTTGGCGGACTCGGCGCGCACATCACCTGCAACGAACACACCCGGCACGCTTGTTTCCAGGTGGTGCGGCGGACGGTCCAGCGTCCAGCCGGAGATCTCCCGCAGATCGGGCCCGGCCAGGATGAACCCGTGGTCGTCGCGCACGACGATGCCGTCGAGCCATTCGGTGCGCGGTTCGGCGCCGATGAAGATGAACATCCGGCCGCAGGCGTGTTCCTCACGGTCTCCGGTCAGCGTGTTCTCCAGGCAGATGCCCTCGAGGTGACCGTTGCCCTTGACCGCGTGGACCACGGTGTTCGGCAACTCCCGGATCTTGTCGTTGGCCCGGATCTGCTGGATCAGGTAATGCGACATCGAGTCCTCGAGCCTGCGGCGGCTGACGATGGTGACCTTCTCGGCCGTGCGCGACAGGTGCATCGCGGCCTGGCCGGCCGAGTTCGCACCGCCGATCACGTACACCTCGTCGTTCTCGCAGTCGGCGGCGACCGACGCCGTCGCGCCGTAGTACACCCCCGCACCGGTCAACCCGTCACATCCCTCGGCGGGCAGCTGGCGGTATTCCACGCCCATCGCCAGGATCACCGCGCGCGCGCCGATCGACCGGCCGTCGGACAGCCGCACGGTGCGCGCCGACCCGTCGATCTCCAGGGCGGTCACCTCGGCCGCGGTGATCAGCTCGGCGTCGAACTTCTCGGCCTGTCGGCGCGCCCGCTCGGCGAGCTGCGCACCCGAGAGGCCGTCGGGGAAACCGAGGTAGTTCTCGATGCGGGAGCTCTGCCCGGCCTGCCCGCCGGTGGCGGTGCGCTCGATGAGCACCGTCTCGAGGCCCTCGGAGGCGCCGTACACGGCGGCGGCCAGACCGGCGGGCCCGCCGCCGATCACCACCAGGTCGTAGAAGTCCTCGGCGGGGGTGGTGGTCAGCCCGAGTGTGGCGCCCAGTTCGGCGTCGGACGGGTCGACAAGGGTCTCGCCCTGCTCGGTGATCACCACCGGCAGCGTCATCCCGTCCTGGCCGGCTGCCTCCAGCAGCTGCCTGCCCTTGCGCTCGTCGGCGCGGAACCAGGTGTAGTACAACCGGTTCCGGGCCAGGAACTCGCGCACCTCCGACGATCGGGCGTTCCACGGGTGGCCGATGATCTTGGTGTGCGGGATGGCCCGGTCCCCGGTCTCGCGCCACGCCTCGATCAGTGCGTCGACGACGGGGTAGAGCTTCTCCTCCGGGGGGTCCCACGGCTTGAGCAGGTAGTGGTCCAGGTCGACGACGTTGATCGCGTCGATCGCGGCGTGGGTGTCGGCGTAGGCGGTGAGCAGCACGCGACGCGCCATCGGGTAGAGGTCCATCGCCTCCTCGAGGAACTCGATACCGCTCATCTGCGGCATCCGGTAGTCGGCGACGAACACCGCGACCGTCTCGCCACGCAGTTTCAGCTCGTTGAGCGTCTCGAGCGCATCCGGGCCGGATTCGGCCCGCACGATCCGGAAGTGCTCGCCGTAGTGACGGCGCAGGTCGCGCGCCACCGCACGAGAGACCGCCGGGTCGTCGTCGACGGTGAGGATCACGGGTTTGCGGGGTGCCGCAGCAGCAGGGCCTGTCATCGCGATCAAGTATGCGCCGGTCGTCCAGCCGATATCGGGGAAGCCGGGGTCACGGACCTAGACTTCGCCCGTGGCCGAACTCCAGTTCTCCGATTCGGTGTTCGTGGCGCGCGACCCCGACGCCGTCTACGCGTTGGTGTCCGACGTGACCCGGATGGGCGAGTGGAGCCCGGTGTGCCGGGCCTGCTGGTGGGACGACCCGGACGCCGGGCCGGTCGCGGGCGCCTGGTTCACCGGACGCAACGAGACTCCCCAGCGGGTGTGGGAGACGCGCAGCCAGGTGACGGTGGCCGACGGCCGCGACTTCGTCTGGGAGGTCAACGGCGGCTGGGTGCGGTGGGGCTTCAGCGTGGCGCCCGAGGGCGACGGGACCCGGTTGACCGAGCATTGGCGGCTGCTGGCCCGCGGTGTCGACGGGTTTCGCGAACGCTACGGCGCCGACGCCGACGCACAGATCGCCGAGCGGACGTCGGCCGCGCACTCCGGCATCCCCGAGACGCTGGCCGCGATCAAGCGGACGGCCGAGACCGCCTAGACGTCGGCTGCGTGGCAGACCATGACCGGCACGCGGCTGTGGTGCAACAGGTTCAGGCCCGTCGAGCCCAGCACCGCAGCGCTCACGACGTTGGCCCGATGGTTGCCGACCACGACGAGCTGCGCGCCGGTGAGGCGGTCGAGCAGTGCGTGGCCCGGCTTCGCCTCGTCGAGCAGCGTCGCGACCTCGACACCGGGATACCTGTCGGTCCAGGGCTCGAGGGCCCGGGTCAGCAGCGCCCACTCCGCGGCTTCCAGGGCGTCCCAGTCGATGAGGTAGGGGATGGCCACGGCGTCGGCGTCCAGCCCGGCCGACCACGAGTGCACGGCGGTCAGGGGCGCGCCGAACCGGTCGGCGAACTCGAACGCGGCCGCCAGGGCCGCCGCCGCGGCCGGCGTGCCGTCGACCCCGACCACGACCGGCGCCGTCCCCGGTTGCGCGATGTGACGCCACGCCACCACCGGACACGACGCGTGTGTGGCGACCCGCAACGTCGTGGACCCGACCAGCACCGCGGCGGCCGGACTGACGTCGTCGCAGCCCACGACGACCAGGGCGGCGTCGCGGCTCCGGCCGATCAACGCCTCGTGGGCCGGCTCGCCGACCGCTTCGGCGACGGTGTCCAGATGCGGGAAGTGCTCGGCCACCGCCTCTTTGGCGATATCGAGGGTCTTCTCCGCGGCGGCCTGCTGATCCTCGGGTGCGGCCGCCCGGATGGCGACCACCGCTGCGTCCGTGAAGAAGTGACCGGCCGTGGCGGTCGAGTGGACGAGCCGCAACGACGTGCGGTACGCCGCGGCCGCCGCGGCAGCCCACCGCGCGGCGTGGATGCTGGTCTGCGAGCCGTCGATCCCGACGACGACCGGGGCGGTGCGTTGCGTCATGAGCGTGCCTTTCGATCGGTGCTGGCTCGCGCGCCGTCAGTACGCCAGACAGCAGATCTGCTGTGCCTCGGCCACGGAGTCGGCCAAGGGGCGACCCGTGTCGAGACGGTGTGCGCCCGACCAGACCGGCGCCGTGATGTCGGCCGCGATCTGCGGTGTCGCATCGGACGTCGTCGACGACCGGTGCTCGATCCGGGTCTGTGCGGCGGAAAGATCTGTGTCGCAGGCGAGTTCCACCAGAACCGCCGACGCGTGATCGGCGCACTCCCGGGCCGCGCGGCGGTGACGCGCATCCCGCCAGGTGCCGTCGAGGACCACCGACTCGCCGTGCGCCAGCAGGGCCGCCGCCCGATGCAGCACCGTGTCGTAGACCAGCGCCACGTTGTCGGGTGAGTACAGTCCGCTCTCCAGCGCGCCCGCGGCGCCGCGGACGATCCCGGACTCCTGCAGTTCCCGACGGACGTCGTCGGTCGAGATGACGTGGGCGCCAACGGACTCGCCGAGCGCGCCGGACAGTGTGGTCTTACCGGTCCCGGGGCCACCGCCGACGATCACGAGCCGAACCGCGGCCGCCTTGAGGTGGGCGGCGGCGATGTCGAGATGCCACCGGGCGTCGGCCGCCGCGCCCGCATGACCCTGGCTGACCCTGATGCAGTCGACCTTCGCGCGGACGACGGCGCGGTAGGCGATGGAGAAGTCGATCAGCGAGCGGGGCGCGGTGTCGCCGGCGAGTTCCCGATACCGGTCGAGGAAGTGGTCGGCGAGGTCGCGCCGGCCCAGGAACTCCAGGTCCATCGCCAGGAACGCGGCGTCGTCGACGCCGTCGACGAAGCGCAGCCGGTCGTCGAACTCCAGACAGTCCAGCGGGACCGGGCCGTCAGGGGTGCAGAAGACGTCGTCGGCCAGCAGATCGCCGTGGCCGTCGACGATGCGGCGGTCGGCGATGCGGCCGGCGAACAGCGCGTCCCTGCCGTCGAGATAGCGCATCGCCAGGCGGCGGATCTCGTCGACGGTCTCGGCGGACACCACGGTCCCGACGGAATGGTCCAGCTCGGTGAGGTTCTCGGACCACCGCTGCCGGACGGCGGTGGTCGTTGCGGCGGCGTCGACGTCCACGCCGCGGTGCGCGGTCGCGTGGAAGCGGGCGAGCATGCTCGCGAGCATCGTCAGGTGGTGTTCGGTCGGCTCACCGCGCGCCACCATGGTCCGCAGCCGGTACCGGTCGGGGTAGCGGCGCATCACCACGACCGGTTCGGGTGCGGCGTGACCGGGTCCGCGCAGGTGGGCGACCCCGAGGTAACTGCCCGGCGCCAGGCGGCTGTTCAGCTCGACCTCGCGGGCGCACACCTGTTCCCGCCGTTGCGGCGTGCTGAAGTCGAGGAAGTCCGTGACCACCGGTTTCTTGACCTTGTAGGCCTTCTCGCCGAGCAGGATCACCACACCGGTGTGCGTCTCGTACACCTCGGCGGCCATATCGTTCACCGGCAGATCGTGGGCAGCGGTGATGTCCTCCGTGGTGGTCATGAGGCAATCGTCGCGCCGGGAACCGACGGGGCGCAGCGGCCTTCCGGCCTCATGCCGGATCGAAAGGTCCCGGCCGGACGGGGTCTTAAGTCCCCAACCTCGCCGCGTGTGACCAAAGACTCTTGCCGTCGGTCCGGCGGGACGTGACCGTGGTCTTGGGAAACACGTGAACAGGAAGGCTGATCGATGACCACGACGCGAGCGGACATCGACACGATCAGCGACGCGGTGCAGCTGGCGTGCCGGGCTCCGTCTGTGCACAACAGCCAGCCGTGGCGCTGGGTCGCCGACCGGTCCGGGCTGCAGCTCTTCCTCGACACCGACCGGCTGGTCGCGACCGACCAGTCCGGTCGAGAGGCGGTCCTGAGTTGCGGCGCCGTTCTGGACCATCTGCGGGTGGCCATGGCGGCCGGCGGCTGGATCGCCCACATCGACCGCTATCCCAATCCGAACGACCACCTGCACCTGGCCGCCATCGACTTCTCGCCGATGTCCTATGTGACCGACGGCCACCGCGCCCGCGCCGAGGCGATCGCGCGCCGCTTCACCGATCGGCTGCCGTTCGGGCCGCCGCCGGACTGGGACTCGCTGGAGATCCTGCTGCGGGAGGCGATCGACGAGTCGGTGGCGATGCTCGACGTCGTGGCCGACGACGCCCGGCCGCAACTGGCGGAGGCCTCACAGCTCACCGAGTCGCTGCGGCTCTACGACTCCCAGTACCACGCCGAACTGGCTTGGTGGACCGGCTGGTTGGCGGTGTCCGACGGCATACCGCACAGCTCCCTGGTATCGGCCGCGGAGAGCGACCGCGTTGACATCGGCCGTCACTTCCCGGTCACCCACGGCGCAGCCGAGCGGCGCATGAGCGTGCCGGAGGATCACTCGAAGGTGCTGGTCATCTCGGCGCACGACGACACGCGCCGCGACGTGCTCGGCTGCGGTGAGACGCTGTCGCAGGTGCTGTTGGAGGCGACGTTGGCCGGCATGGCCACCTGCACGCTGACCCATCTCACCGAACTGCGCGCCAGCCGCGACATCATCTCCGCACTGGTCGACCGCGACCTCCCGCAGGTGCTGGTCCGTGTCGGAGCGGCTCCCGCCTACGATCCCGTCCCGCCGCCGACGCCCCGGCGGCGTCTCGACGACGTCCTCGAGGTGCGGTTGTGACGGGAGAGCCCGTGACGGTGTTCCTCGTCGACGATCACGAGGTGGTGCGTCGCGGCCTGATCGACGTGCTCAGCGCCGAACCGGACCTCGAGGTGATCGGTGAGGCCGGCTCGGTCTCGGAGGCATTGGCACGCATCCCGGCGCTGCGGCCCCAGGTCGCCGTACTCGACGTCCGGCTGCCCGACGGCAACGGCATCGAGCTGTGCCGCGACCTGCTGTCGCGGTTGCCGGATCTGCGCTGTCTGATGTTGACCTCGTTCACCTCCGACGAGGCGATGGTGGACGCCATCCTCGCCGGCGCCAGCGGTTACGTCGTCAAGGACATCAGGGGCATGGAACTCGCCAAGGCGATCAAGGAGGTCGGCGCGGGCCGGTCCCTGCTCGACAACCGCGCCGCCGCCGCGCTGATGGTCAAACTGCGTGGGGCCGCCGAACACTCCGATCCGCTGTCCGCGCTCAGCGACCAGGAGCGGGTCCTGCTCGGGCTGCTCGGCGAGGGCCTGACCAACAAGCAGATCGCCGCCCGGATGTTCCTGTCGGAGAAGACCGTGAAGAACTACGTGTCGCGGCTGCTCGCCAAGCTCGGCGTGGAACGCCGCACCCAGGCCGCGGTGTTCGTGTCGAGACTCGACCGCACGCACGGCCACACCGGCTGAACCGCCGGCTCACTCGAAGGGTGAACCGTCCAGCCACGTGACGACGTCGCCAAGCGGTCGGCGGGGGGTCGACGGCAGGGGATCGGCGTTGACCGGCGCCCAGCCGGCCCGGAAGAGCAGCTGGGGGAAGGCGCCGTCGCCGAAGACCTCGGTCCGCACGGCGGCGCGCGTGGCGGGGATCTCGAGCGGCTCGGTGACCGGGCACGTCGCCAGCCCGAGTGCCGTGGCGGTGAGCAGCACCAGGCTGGTCGCTTCGCCGGCGCGCAGCCGTGCCAGCTCGTCGTCGGTGGCGGTGCCGAGGGCGAGCAGCACGGCGTTGTCGTCGGCCGGACCGGCGTCTGCCGGCTGATCGAGTGCGGCGCCGACGAACAACCGCCCGGGGACGCGTGCCTCGGGAACCGACACGGGGATGCTGCGGGCGGGCACACCGGCGGTGGACGCGTGCCGTCCACTCCACAGCGACAGCTCGTCGCGGTAGTCCGGATCCGAGACGTGCTCCCAGACGGCCTGCGCCACGACGGCCCGGAAGTCGGTGGTGGGCTCCACCCGGCGCATGGACACCCCCGCTCGTGCGGCGCGGGCGCCCATCAGGGCGATGTCACCGACGGCGACCGGCCAGGCGCTGAAATGCCTGCGGTCGGTCCGCCGCCGCGGAATCGCCGCCGCAAGCGCGATGTCGACCTCGCTCGGGGCCTGGCGGTGCATCTCGATCGCAGCCAGGTGAAGGGGCTGCGCGGGATTGGGGAACCGGTGGACCACCGAACGCCAGCCCAGTGCGGACAGAGCGGTCACGCAGTGGTTCAGCGCGGCGCCGCAGCTGATCAGGAGCTCGCGGCCGTCGGGATCGGTGTGTGACAGGTGCGGAGGCTGCTCCGCGTACAGGTGCACGCTGTTGTCTCCGACGCGCCAGCGCCACGGCTGCGAATTGTGGATGGAGGGTGCGCGAACCGCCAGCGAGAGAGCGACGTGCACGGTGTCCTTATCCGGGCCCGGTGCGGTGGTGCCGACGGTCATGGCGCGCCTCCTCCGATAAGTCAAAGTTCCTGAGCGGGAACACTTCCGACTACATCGCGTGGCCGCCGAACGGGATAGGGACCATCGGCCCGAATGCGACGGCGAATGGCCCCGGGGTTCAGGACGCGGGTTCATCCTCGGCGAGGGTGAAGTAGTTCTCTTCTTCCTGCACGAAGTGCAGCCGCAGCAGCGTGTACAAACCGTAGAGACACGCCAGCAGGTCGTCGACCTGGTCGGGCTGGATGGCGCCGGCCGATCGGGCGAGGCCGACATGTGCGCCGATACGGTCGGCGAGCCGCTGGATCTCGGCGTGGGTGCGGCTCATGGTGGCGGTGGCCTCACCACTGCCCAACGGGCGGGCCAACGCGGGATACAGCTCGTTCTCCTCGGCCAGTTCATGCGGCAGGATCCGGTCGGTGAGCAACCGGTGAACGGTGGTCAGCGAATCCAGTGCGGCGGCGTCGGGTGCTGCGGCAAGCCGGTCGGCACTGTCGCGCAGCAGGGGGAGTGTCTCGCGAAGCTCATCGTGTTCAGCGGCGAAACGCCGCAGCAGCTGCTCGGTCGCGGGCGGCAGATCCATTGCCGAGCCGGGGTTCCCGCGCAGCGCGCGCAGCGCATTGAGGATCACCGCGACGTCGATGCCCTCCTGCAGGAGGGCGCCGACCGGCGGCGGTAGCCAGCCGAAGGCCGCGACCACCATTGCCAGGAGCGACAGACTCATGCCCACCACGGCACTCTGCACGGCGATGCGCCGCGACCAGCGGGCCACGTCCATCGCGTCGGCGAGGCGGTCGACCCGATCGGTCGTCAGCACGATGTCGGCGGCCTCCGAGGACGCGGTCGCCCCTCGCGCACCCATCGCGACACCCACGGTCGCCGCAGCCAGCGCCGGGGCGTCGTTGATCCCGTCACCCACCATCACCGTCACCGCGCGTTCGCGTTCGGCGCGCACCGCGGCGACCTTGTCCGCCGGTGTCTGCTCGGCGTACACCTCGTCGAGCCCCAGCACGGTGGCGACCTCGCGGGCCGGCTCGGCGCGGTCGCCGGTCAGCATCACCAGCCGGTTCAGTCCTGCCGCCCGCAACCGGCGCATGGTGCGGGGTGCGTCGCGGCGCAACGGATCCCGCAGCAGCACCGCACCGGCCGCCTCGCCCTCGACGCTCACCCACGCGATCGCCGCACCGTCCAGACCGGCCCGGTTGAGGACGCCGCGATGCCAGTCGCCGGCCGTGCCTGCGGCGTCCAGCTTTCCCACCGAGACGCGACGGCCGTCGAGGGTGGCGGTGACGCCCCGGCCGGGTTCTTCGAGCACATCGGTGGGAAGTGACAGCGTCAGGCCGCGGTTGAGCGCCTCGGTGACGATGGCCTCGGCCAGTACGTGCGGGGAGAGCTGGTCCACCGACGCCGCCTGCCGCAGCACCTCGGTCGGCTCGCGGCCGGGAGCGGCGGCCACATCGACGACCGCCGGACGCCCCATTGTCAGGGTGCCGGTCTTGTCCATCACCAAAGTGGTTGCCTGGCCGAGGTTCTCGAGCGCCCCGCCGCTGCGGATGATCACCCCGGTGCGGGTGGCCCGCGACAATCCCGAGACGATCGCGACGGGGGCAGCCAGGAGCAACGGACACGGGGTGGCCACCACGAGGACCGCGACCGCTCGCACCGCTGAACCGCCGGCCAGCCATGCCGCGCCGGCCAGCAGCAGCGTCAGCGGCAGGAACCAGGCCGCGTAGCGGTCGGCCAACCGCACCAGGGGTGCGCTCTCCGCGCCGGCCTGACGGGCCAGTCGCACGATCCCGGCATAGGTGCTGTCCTCGGCGGTGGCGCCCGCGCACAATTCGAACGCTCCGCCGGCGTTGACCACACCGCTGCGGACCGGTTCGCCGACCGCATGCTCGACCTGGAGCGGCTCGCCGGTCAACGCGGACTCGTCGAGCACCGCCACCACGTCGAGCACCCGGCCGTCGACGGGCACCACCTCGCCCGGCCCGACGATCAGTACGTCATCGGGGGCGACCTCGTCCAGCGGGATCACGCTGACCTGCATGCCGATCCGCCGCCGTGCGAACCGTGGGGCCCGCTCCAGCAGCGCTCGCAGGTCGTGGGAGGCGCGGCGCGTGGCGGCGGCGTCCAGCGCGCGGCCACCGGCCAGCATCACCGCGACCAGCGCTCCGGCCAGATATTCCTCCACCAGCAGAGTGCCGACGAGCGACAGCACCGCGATGACGTCGACGCCGAGCCGTCCCCGACGCAACCCCGCCGCGACCCACACCACCGCAGGCGCCACCGCGAGCACCGTGCCCGCGATCCAGCACGCGTCGGCGACAGACCGCCATCCGGCCAGCCACGCGATGCCGCCCGCGGCGAGCGCCGCCACGGTGAGCACCACCAACGCCGGCTCGAGCAGCGGACGAAGCCGCGAGACCCACCGAATCCGCCCGCCCATCACACACCGAGTCGGGCTGGGACGGCGGGCGGGCGTCGTCTTCTCGTCATCGTCGTCTCCGAGATCAGCGTCGTCGGGTGCTGACTACACCGGTATCCGACCACCGCCGGATCGGCGTCGCTAGGGACGGAAGTCCCCGCTGTGGGGGCCGTTCGCACAGGGCGACGCAGAAAGGACCACCGGCCCTAGCGGATGGGGACGGGGCGGAGAAGGCTGAACACATGACGAATGGTGTGGTGAAACTGGGTGCCACTGGGGCCCTGCTCTACGCGGCGAGGCGCTACTTCCGCGACTGGGGCACCACCAAAGCCGAATCCGGCAGCCACTTACCCGGTGACCGACTGGTGCATCCGCCGGTGATCCAAGCCACCGAGGCGGTGTGGATCGATGCGCCCGCCGAGGCGACGTGGCCGTGGCTGGTCCAGATGGGCCAGGACCGGGGTGGCCTCTACAGCTACGAGCGAGTCGAGAACAGCCTGGGTCTGAAGTACCGCAACGCCGGCCAGCTGCACGAGGAGTGGCAGCACCTCGCGGAGGGCGACACGGTGAGGCTGGCGCCGAAGGGCTGGCTGGGACTGGACGACGGCGTCGAGATGCGGGTCGCCGAACTCGCCGAGGGGCAGACGATCGTGCTGTTCGCCGAACCGCCTGGGGTGCCGTGGACGGTGGTGTGGTCGTTCCACCTGATGCCCCGCGGACAGGACCGCTGCAGATTGCTCATCCGGTCTCGTCTGGGGTTACGTCACCCCGGCGAGGTGATGCTCGCCGAACTGTTCGGGCCGGCGAGGGCGTTGCTCACCCGGGGCATGCTCATCGGCATCAAGCGTCGCGCGGAGAGCTACCGACAGGCCGAGGCGGCCGCGGCCGCGGCGAGCGCGCAGGCGCACCGCGTCGGTTAGCTCGCCGTGCCGGGTCCGAACGTGAACCGCCGGCCGGTGACGGTCAGCGGCCGGATGCGGACGTAGTGCTGCTTCGCCGTCGATGTCCACGGAAGTAGCTGCCCCCGTTCGGCTTCGGCCAACTCGTCGTCATCGTGGAGGATCTTGGCCACCCCCTTGACCACGACGCTCCAGCCTTCGGCGACGTTGTGGTCGTCGGCCTCGAACAGCACGTTGTGGTTGATCGCCGTGCTCACCAGCTTGGTTCCCTCCGCCGTCCGGAACAGCACGGTGCGCCGCTGAACCACGAAGTTGACCGGGAAGATCTCGGGCTGGCCGTCGACGCTCGTGACGAGTCGCCCGAGGGTCACAGCCGACAAGAGGTTCCAGCATTCGCTCAGGGACAGGACGGAGACCGGCGCGGATCCGGATCTGGTTTCGTCGGACATGGCTGCGACGCTATCGCGGCCCCTCGACCCATCGTCGACCTCTCGCTCCACAGCCATGGCACGAGTGTCGGTGACAGGCTCCGCGGACAACAGGGTCCAAAGTCCCCACCGACGGAGGGCCGTCGGGACGTTCGACCCGCCGGCTGGTGTCCTCCTGCCCTTACCCGCCGGACGCGTGGCCGACGACAGTGGTCCCCAGATGGAAGGGGATGCCATGAAGGCCAAGGTGGGTGACTGGCTCGTCGTCAAGGGAACGGCGGTCGACCGACCCGAACACCGGGGGTTGATCACCGAGGTGCATTCCGAGGACGGCTCACCGCCGTACGTGGTGCGCTGGTTGGAGACCGATCACGTGGCGACGGTGTTCCCGGGCCCGGATGCGGTGGTCCTCACCGCCGAAGAGCAACGCGCCGCCGACGAACGTGCACGTCACCGATTCGGAGCCGTGCAGTCCGCCATTCTCCACGGCGACGAGAAGTAGTCGGCTTCCGCGGGGAGGGGTGGCTCGGATGGGCGATCAACGGCGAGACTCGTCGGTGCTGGTGGGGATCGACGGCTCCGACGCGGCGATCGGCGCCGCGACGTGGGCGGTGGAGGAGGCGGTCAGCCGATCCGTCCCTCTGACGCTCGTGTGCGTGATGAGGTCCCTGCATCCGTCCGCCGACGAGTATCAACGGGAACTGCACCACGCCGATGCGTCGCTTCGCGCCGCGCGCGCGGCGGTCGAGGCGACCGGGCGTCCGGTCAAGGTGGACACCGAGATCGCCACCGGCCAGCCCGCGGCGGTGCTCATCGCCCGCTCCCGGGACGCCGACCTCGTGTGCGTCGGATCGGTCGGTATCGGCCGGTACGGGAGGTCTATATTGGGCTCCACCGCAACAGATCTCGCCGAACAGGCGCACTGCCCGGTGGCGGTGATCCGGCCCGCCGAGACCGGCGATCCCGGCGACGTCCGCTGGATCGTCGCCGGGGCGAAGGGAACACGCGAGGACGAGGCGGTCATCGAAGGCGCGGTGCGCGAAGCGCGACTGCGCAGGCTCCCGGTGCTCCTCCTCGGTCGGCCACCTCGCGGTGGCGCCGAGATCGGCGAACTCGACCGCACCGTCGCGCAGTGGCGAAGGAGCTTCGAGGACGTCCACATCTATCCCGTCGCCGTGCCGGGGAGCGTCGCCGACTTCGTCCGCGAGCACGACGAACCGATCGACCTGGCGGTGATCGGCGCCACGGACGCCGGCGAACTCGCGGCGATCCTGGGCCCGTACGGACATCCGGTGTTCCCGCACGGACGTTCGTCGGTCCTCGTGATCAGGATCCCCTCCGAACGCCCGGACCGCCCGCGGTGACTGTGCAGACCATGCATGCCTGGCGGATACGCGTTCCGGGGCCGATGGGCACACGGCCGCTCGAGTGGAGCGCCACCGAGGTGCCCGAACCCGGTGACGGCGAGCTCCTGATCGCCGTCCGGGCCTGCGGGGTGTGCCGCACCGACCTGCACATCGCAGAGGGTGATCTGTCCGTCCACCGTCACCACGTGACGCCCGGACACGAGGTCGTGGGCGAGGTCGTCGGGCTGGGCACCGGCGTCGACGCTCAGTTCGCGGTCGGCGACCGGGTCGGCGTGGCCTGGCTCCGGCACACCTGCGGACAGTGCCGCTACTGTCTGCGCGGGCAGGAGAACCTGTGCCCCCGGTCGCGTTACACCGGATGGGACGCCGACGGTGGCTACGCCGAATTCACCACGGCGCCCGCGGCGTTCGTGCACCGACTGCCGTCCGGTTACACCGACACCGAGTTGGCACCGCTGCTGTGTGCGGGAATCATCGGATACCGGTCGCTGCTGCGGGCGGACCTGCCGCCCGGCGGCCGGTTGGGTATCTACGGATTCGGTGGCAGCGCCCACATCACCGCGCAGGTGGCGGTGGCGCAGGGCGCCGAGGTTCACGTCATGACCCGAGGGGAGCGGGCACGGGAGCTGGCGCGGGGGCTGGGCGCCGCGTCGGTGCAGGACGCCGACGAGCCGCCCCCGGTGAAGCTGGATGCCGCGATCCTCTTCGCCCCGGTGGGGGACCTGGTGCTGCCCGCGCTCGAGGGTCTCGACCGCGGGGGGACGCTCGCCATTGCGGGCATACACCTCAGCGACATCCCGGCTCTGCACTATCAGCGCCACCTGTTCCAGGAGCGTCAGGTGCGGTCGGTGACCGCGAACACCCGCGCGGACGCCCGGGCATTCCTCGAATTCGCCGGCCGCCACCACATCGAGGTGACCAGCCCCGAGTACCCCTTGGACCGTGCGGACGCCGCGCTCGACGATCTGAGCGCCGGCCGAATCGCAGGCGCCGCGGTCCTGCTCGTCTGAGCGTCCCAACGGACATGTCCACCGGCTCGCCGCCTCGGGACCAACGACCCTGGCGGTGGCGGCGTGGGTTTCCTACCGTCGGAAGCAGGAGCACCACGCCCGACAGGGAGAACCGTCATGGACGACTCGGCCGCCTGTCCCGAGGATCACCGCACGGTGACCGGATTCTGCCCGAGGTGCGGCGCGCCCCTGACCGTGCCGCCGGAGCGGGCGCACCGCCGCCGTGGCGTGGCGGTCGCGATCGTGGCCGCCGTCGTCGGCGTGGCGGCTCTGCTCGTCGTCGACGCCTCCCGGACGCACGATGCCGTCGTCCCGTCCGAGCAGGCAGCTGTCCGCGAGTGGTGGTCGGCGGCGCAGCCGGCGGTCACGGACCTGCAGGAATCGCTCTACGACGCCGAGAGCTCGCTGCGCCGGATGAACGCCTCAGCCCTGGCCGCCGCCTGTCAGCGGATGCACGACTCCGCTGCCGTGGGCGTCCCTGCTGAAATGCCGACTCCTGACCGCGATCTGACCGCGGAACTGAGCGCCGCGACGGAGGACGCGCACTCGGCGGCACACATGTGTCTGGCCGTGGTCGCGAACTCGCCGCACAACTACGAGGGTGAGTTCACCGCCAATCTCGATCAGGCCGAGAAGCAGATGAGGGCCGCGATGGCGCTCGTCAACCGCATCCTGACCGGCCAGGTGCCGGCACTCGCGCGGCCGGTGTCGGGTGCCCCCCTGTAGCGGATCAGGTCACCAGGATGCTGACTGCGCCGAAGTAGATCATGATCGTCAGCAGATCCTGCACGACGGTGGACAGCGGACCGGCGCCGAACGCCGGGTCCATCCCGAGCCGCTGCAGCAGCCACGGCAGGAACAACGCCACCAGCGTCGCGATCGCGCTGGCGCCCAGGACCGCGACGGACACCGCCGATGCCAGCGTCATGCTTCCCGTCATCACCGTGACCACCGGCCACATGAGCGCACCCAACAGCAACCCCACCGACATTCCGGTCAGCGTCTCGCGACCGGTGATGCGCCGGATGCCGACACCCACCGACAACCCACGGATCGCCAGGGTCTCGGTCTGGGTGCCGACCGCGTCGGCGAGGTAGACGATACCCGGAATGAAGTACGCGACAGCGAGATTCGCGTGGAGCTGGTCTTCGAACACCGTCATCAGCACCGCGGACACCATGGCCCCGAGAAGGCCGATGCAGCCACGGCAGCCGGTGCCACAGCCGCCGCCTGACCGCTTCGACGCTCGACGACCGGGCCGTCGCGGCACCGCGCAGGAAGCCGCCGAGCCGCGCCAGGTCCTCGTCGTGTTCGGCCAGCAGAACGGTCAGCAGGCGGTGCGGCGAGATCAGCCCGCGGAAGCGGCCGGTCTCGTCGACCACGGCCAGCCCCGGTTCCGCGCGGTGCACGGCCTCCCATGCCGCACGCTCCTGATCGGTGTCGGGCGCGACCACCGGCGGATCCGGGTCCATCACGTCACGCAGCAGCGCGCCGTCCCCCGCGGCGAACATGCGCTCGATGGTCGCGATGCCCGCCAGGCGGTCCCCGTCCATCACCGCGACCGCAGCGGCGCTGTCGAAGTGCCTGCCGCGCATGGCGCTCAGCGTGTCGCCGACGGAGTCTCCGGGCGCGGCAACGGGAATCCCGAGCGACGCGTGGTGCAGCGCGCGGTCGGGCGGGCCCAGGAATTCCGTCTCGTTCGCGATAGACGGGCTCGTCGGCGCCATACCGTCATCACGACTTGCGCGCAACGATCACCGGTACCGAGGCCGCCTGGGCGACCGCGGAACTGACCGATCCCAGGAGCATCCCCGCGAACCCGCCCCGGCCGTGGCTGCCGACCACCAGAAGTTGAGCGTGTTCGGACTGCTCCAGAAGTTGGCGCACCGCTCGGTCCCGCACCACCACGCGGCGCACCGGGACATCGGGATACCGTTCCTGCCAGCCGGCCAACCGTTCCGCCAGCACCTCGTCGGCCTGGGGTCTGAACATCATCCACTCCTCGCTGGGGAACGCATAGATCGTCGGATCACTCCACGCATGGACGGCGACGAGATCGACGTGTTTCCGCGAGGCCTGGTCGAACGCGATCGCGGTGGCCAGTTCGGATGCCTGCGATCCGTCGATACCGACCACAACAGGCGCGCGCTCCCGATCGGGGGCGGGGCGCTCATCCTCGTGGATCACCGCGACCGGGCAATGCGCGTGGTGCACCAGACCCCGGCTCACCGAGCCCAACAGCCGTCGTCCGATCGCACCGAGGCCGCGACTGCCCACCACCACCATCTCGGCATCCTTGGACAGGTCCACCATCGTCGACACCGTGTTGCCCGGCACGCTGCACTGGCGCAGGGTGAGCTGACCTGGGTCGGTAGTTGTGACCGCGGACTCAGCCGTCCTCACCGCCTCGGCCTGGATCTCACGACTCTGGTGTTCGACCGTCCGCCAGAACTCCTCTGTCGGTGGAACATCCAGCCACATCTGCACTTCGATGTCGGGCAGCACGTGGGCGAGTGTCAACGGCACATCCCGGCCGGCGGCTTCCCGTGCTGCCCACGTGACGGCTCGCAATGCCTCTGGTGAGCCGTCGACCCCCACCACGATTCCCTGACCGGCTGATGTGGTCATCTCGCCTCCTCGGTGATCCCTCGAGTAGTGCTGACGTTAGGGCTCGGATGGCCGGATGCGCAGGAGGCGTTGGTCACCACGTCCGCCCGCGGCGCAGGACCAAAGACCCGGTCCCGTGGTTCGAACTACTCCGTCGGCGGCGCCGTCGGTCCCCTACCCTCGTACCGCGCAGCAGAACGGGAGCCCCGATGGAAACGACACATCGCATCCGGCCGGTCGTCGTCGGAGTGGACGGTTCACAGGCCGCACTCGATGCCGTGAGGTGGGCGGTCGACGAAGCCGCCGCGCGCTCGGCGCCGCTGCGACTGGTACACGCGACAGGGGTGACGCGACAACCGGGCCGGTCTGACGACGAGTTCCGGATGGAACGCGAGTACGCCGAGACGGTTCTCCGGGCGGCGTCGACCGCGGCGAAGGCCGTAGGTCGGGACGTCGACGTCGACACGGACATTCTCTGGGGGCCGCCGGAGCGCGAACTGCTCGCCGAATCACGCACGGCGGCAATGATCTGCATCGGATCGGTGGGCATCGGTGCGATCGCCAGCGTCGTCCTCGGCTCCACCGCCGTCACGGTCTCGACCGAGGCGCAGTGTTGCGTCGCGGTGCTGCGGGCCGACGCCCTCCCCGCGCCGCGGGACTGGCTGGCGGTCGCCACCGACGCCACCCCGGAGAGCGGCAGCGTCATCACCGGCGCGCTCGAGGAGGCCCGGTTACGCGGTTCCCCGGTCGTGATCGTCGGAGTTCGCCGCTGGGAATCGCACGAGCCCAGCCGCGACGAACTGGATCGGCGGACAACCGAATCGACGCGACGCTATCCGGATGTGCGCACGCTCGTGGTGCCGACCAGCGACACCATCGTGCGCTACCTCGCCCACCAGCGGGAGCGCGACATCGGCATGGTCGTCATCGGCGCTGCCGACGCCGGGGTGGTGGCCGACATCGTCGGGGCGCGCGGCACACTGTTCGACAGCGGCAGGCGGCACTCGGTGCTCGTGGTCCGCTGATGTCGGATCCGCCGGACCTCTGCCGCGGTGGGCGCGACCTGCCCGCCAGCGTGGCACTTCTCGACGGCGGTGCGGTCACCCTCCGGCGCGTCACCGACGCCGACCGGGCAGCGATCACGGCGATGGCCCACGGCCTCACCGAGCGGGAACGCTATCTGCGGTTCTTCACCGCGCACCCCCAGCACATCGACCGGTGGGTGACCACTCTGCTGCAGACAGCCGCGGACCGATTCACGCTCGCGGCGTTCGACGGCGACACGCTGCTCGGGGTGGCCAACTACGTCGAGTCGGCCCGCCCGGGCCATGCGGAGGTCGCGATCGTGGTCGCCCACGGTCATCACCATCGCGGCATCGGCACCGTCCTGCTCGACGCGCTCGGCCATATCGCCCGGGCCAACGGCCAACGTTTCTTCGTCGCCGACATCCTGGCCGAGAATCACGAGATGCAGACGGTGCTCTCGGACTCCAGCTGGCCCTGCCGCCGTCACCTCGACGGCGCGGTGGTATCGGTCGAGGTGGATCTCCGTTCCGGCGGCTCCGACGCCCGGTAGATGCGCTGATCGGCGCGATTTTGGGCAACCAACCCGAGCAGGTAGTATTGACCAACGGTGCGGTGCCCGCGCCGGCTCTTGCGTGCCTCTGGTTTCCGGAATATCCGACTACCGGCTCACGTTTCGTGGTCGGAGCGCAACTGTGCCAGTGCAGTGTGTCGCCGAACGGCGGCGGGCGCCGAACAACCAAGAAGACAACGGAGGATCTCCGAAAAGTTATGGCAAAGAAAGACGGTGCCATAGAGGTCGAGGGTCGTGTGGTCGAACCCCTGCCCAATGCGATGTTCCGCATTGAGCTGGAGAACGGTCACAAGGTTCTCGCCCACATCAGCGGCAAGATGCGGCAGCACTACATCCGCATCCTGCCCGAGGACCGCGTCGTGGTGGAGCTGTCTCCCTACGACCTGTCCCGGGGCCGCATCGTGTATCGGTACAAGTAAAAACCCAGACAGAACGACCAAGAAGGATCTGCACGCCGTGAAGGTGAACCCGAGCGTCAAGCCCATCTGCGACAAGTGCAGGGTGATCCGTCGGCATGGGCGGGTCATGGTGATCTGCTCCGACCCCCGCCACAAGCAGCGGCAGGGCTGATCCCGGCCCGGCTCCTACGCCGGCCACACCCTCGAAACAACTGAATGCTGACCTCCCAGTACCACCGAGCGGATTGGCTGCTCGGACACGCCCGGACGGAGGCCGGGCCCCGCCACCACGGCGGGATCGGACTGGGAACAGACCTCCGCCAAGAAGAAGGAATGGCACACCCATGGCCCGACTAGTGGGCGTTGACCTCCCGCGCGACAAGCGCATGGAGATCGCACTGACCTATATCTACGGCGTCGGCCGTACCCGCTCCCAGGAGATCCTGGAGGCGACCGGCATCGACCGCGACCTGCGCACCAAGGACCTCACCGACGACCAGGTGACCCAGCTGCGCGACTACATCGAAGCGAACCTGAAGGTGGAGGGCGACCTGCGCCGCGAGGTGCAGGCGGACATCCGCCGCAAGATCGAGATCGGCTGCTACCAGGGTCTGCGGCACCGCCGCGGCCTGCCGGTGCGTGGCCAGCGGACCAAGACCAACGCGCGCACCCGCAAGGGCCCGAAGCGCACCATCGCCGGCAAGAAGAAGGCCAGGTAAGTAGATGCCACCGAAGAAAGCCGCCGCTTCCTCCGCGAAGAAGGGGCAGAAGACCCGCCGCAGGGAAAAGAAGAACGTCCCGCACGGCGCCGCACACATCAAGAGCACGTTCAACAACACGATCGTGTCGATCACCGATCCCCAGGGCAACGTCATCGCCTGGGCCTCGTCGGGTCACGTCGGCTTCAAGGGCTCGCGTAAGTCGACGCCGTTCGCCGCGCAGCTCGCCGCCGAGAACGCCGCCCGCAAGGCCCAGGAGCACGGGGTCAAGAAGGTCGACGTGTTCGTGAAGGGGCCCGGTTCGGGCCGCGAGACCGCCATCCGCTCGCTGCAGGCCGCCGGCCTCGAGGTCGGCGCCATCGCCGATGTCACGCCGCAGCCGCACAACGGTTGCCGTCCGCCCAAGCGGCGCCGGGTCTAGGAAGTAGGGACTAAGAACTCATGGCTCGTTACACCGGACCTGCCACCCGCAAGTCGCGCCGCCTCGGCGTCGACCTCGTCGGTGGTGATCAGTCGTTCGAGAAGCGCCCCTACCCGCCCGGCCAGCACGGCCGCGCGCGGATCAAGGAGAGCGAATACCGCACCCAGCTGCAGGAGAAGCAGAAGGCCCGCTTCACCTACGGGGTGCTGGAGAAGCAGTTCCGTCGCTACTACGACGAGGCGAACCGGCAGCCCGGCAAGACCGGCGACAACCTGCTGCGCATCCTCGAGAGCCGGCTGGACAACGTCGTGTACCGCGCCGGCCTGGCGCGCACCCGCCGGATGGCCCGTCAGCTGGTCAGCCACGGACACTTCACCGTCAACGGCGTCAAGGTCGACATCCCCAGCTACCGGGTGTCGCAGTACGACATCATCGACGTCAAGGAGAAGTCGCTCAACACCGATCCGTTCGTGATCGCGCGGGAGACCGCGGGTGACCGGCCGATCCCGTCGTGGCTGCAGGTCATCGGCGAACGTCAGCGCATCCTCGTCCACCAGCTGCCCGAGCGCGCACAGATCGACGTGCCGCTGACCGAGCAGCTGATCGTCGAGCTCTACTCGAAGTAACACCCCCGGCCGTCCCGATGGCGGCAGGGTCACGCGGCATCAAATAGCGGGTGTCGTGACGAAGGAGAAAACACCATGCTGATCTCTCAGCGCCCCACACTGTCCGAAGAGACGGTTGCCGAGAACCGCTCCCGGTTCGTCATCGAGCCGCTGGAGCCCGGCTTCGGCTACACGCTGGGCAACTCGCTGCGGCGCACGCTGCTGTCGTCGATCCCCGGCGCAGCGGTCACCAGCATCCGCATCGACGGTGTGCTGCACGAGTTCACCACCGTGCCCGGGGTGAAGGAAGACGTCACCGACATCATCCTGAACCTCAAGAGCCTGGTCGTGTCCTCGGAGGAGGACGAGCCGGTCACCATGTACCTGCGCAAGCAGGGACCGGGTGAGGTCACCGCGGGCGACATCGTGCCGCCCGCCGGTGTCACCGTGCACAACCCCGAGATGCACATCGCGACGCTGAACGACAAGGGCAAGCTCGAGGTCGAGCTGGTCGTCGAGCGCGGTCGCGGCTACGTGCCCGCCGTGCAGAACAAGGCGTCCGGCGCCGAGATCGGCCGCATCCCGGTCGACTCGATCTACAGCCCGGTGCTCAAGGTGACCTACAAGGTGGAGGCCACCCGCGTCGAGCAGCGCACCGACTTCGACAAGCTGATCCTCGACGTCGAGACCAAGAACTCGATCTCTCCGCGTGACGCGCTCGCCTCGGCGGGCAAGACGCTGGTCGAGCTGTTCGGCCTGGCCCGGGAGCTCAACGTCGAGGCGGAGGGCATCGAGATCGGGCCGTCGCCGGCCGAGGCCGACCACATCGCGTCGTTCGCGCTGCCCATCGACGATCTCGACCTGACCGTCCGGTCGTACAACTGCCTCAAGCGCGAGGGTGTGCACACCGTGGGCGAGCTCGTCGCCCGCACCGAGTCCGATCTGCTGGACATCCGCAACTTCGGCCAGAAGTCCATCGACGAGGTGAAGATCAAGCTGCACCAGCTCGGTCTCTCGCTCAAGGACAGCCCGGCGACGTTCGATCCGTCCGAGGTCGCCGGTTACGACGCCGCCACCGGCACCTGGAACAGCGACGCCGGCTACGACCTGGACACCGACCAGGACTTCGCCGAAACCGAACAGCTGTAATTCGCAAACTCTCGAAAGAGAACCGTCCCGGCCCTACCTGATACGGGGGCCGGCCCCATTGAGGAGATAGTCGCAATGCCCAAGCCCACGAAGGGCCCTCGCCTCGGCGGGTCGTCCAGCCACCAGAAGGCGCTCCTGGCCAACCTGGCCACGTCGCTCTTCGAGCACGGCCGCATCAAGACGACCGAGCCGAAGGCGCGGGCGTTGCGGCCCTACGCGGAGAAGCTGATCACCCACGCCAAGAAGGGCACGCTGCACAATCGGCGTGAGGTGCTCAAGAAGATCCGCGACAAGGACGTCGTGCACACCCTGTTCGCCGAGATCGGCCCGTTCTTCGCCGACCGCGAGGGCGGCTACACCCGCATCATCAAGGTCGAGCCGCGCAAGGGCGACAACGCCCCGATGGCGGTCATCGAGTTGGTGCGGGAGAAGACGGTGACGTCGGAGGCCAACAGGGCCCGCCGGAGTGCCGGTTCGCAGAAGGTCGCGGCCGCGGCTGCCCCGCAGGCTGCCGTCGAGCCCGAGGCCACAGAAGGTCCCGAGGCCACCGAGGTCGAGGCTGTCACGGAGGCCGAGGACACCACGGCTTCGGAGGCGTCGCGGTCGACCGAGACCGACGATCCCACTGAGGGTTCGGACGCTGACAAGTCCTAGCGGTATGAACGCAGACCAGCCCGTCACTCCCCGGAGTGGCGGGCTGGTTCGTCTTCGGCTCGACGTCAGCTACGACGGCACCGACTTCGCGGGCTGGGCGCCGCAGACCGGTCAGCGCACGGTGGCCGGGCTGATCGACGAGGCGCTCACGACGGTGTTCCGCACCCCGTTGGCGGTGCGGGCGGCCGGGCGCACGGACACGGGTGTGCACGCCACCGGCCAGGTGGCGCACGTCGACGTGCCCGAGGACGCGCTGCACCACGCGTACCCGCGTACCGCGCGGCCCGGTGAGCCCGAGTTCCTGCCGCTCGTCCGTCGGCTCGGGCGGTTTCTGCCCGCCGACGTCCGGATCCGCGACATCAGCCGTGCGCCAACGGGATTCGACGCACGCTTCTCCGCGTTACGGCGCCACTACACCTACCGGCTCGGCACCGCCCCCTACGGCGTGGAACCGCACTTGGCGCGCTTCGTGACGCCGTGGCCGCGGCCGCTCGACGTCGAGGCGATGAACGCGGCGAGCGCACAGCTGGTCGGGCTGCGCGATTTCGCGGCGTTCTGCCGTCACCGCGACGGCGCGACGACGATCCGCGATCTGCAGCGGCTGGAGTGGGCGCGCGACGGCGATCTGGTCACCGCGTACGTCAGCGCGGATGCGTTCTGCTGGTCGATGGTGCGCTCGCTCGTCGGTGCGCTGATCGCGGTGGGGGAGCATCGCCGCGAACCCGGATGGTGTGCCGGGTTGTTGAGCGCCACGCGGCGATCCAGCGAGTTCGCGGCCGCCCCGCCGCAGGGGCTCACCCTCGTGGGGGTGGACTATCCGCCGGATGACGAGTTAGCGGCGCGCACCCTGGTCACCCGCGATCTGCGCGTCATCTAGCCTCGGTCAGATGCGCCCGGCGATGAAGTCGGCGGCCTGGTTGACCATGCCGGCGTTGACGTAGGCCCGCGCCGCGTGGTCGGGCCAGTTGCCCTCCCAGGTATTGGGGTCGGCCGGGCTGCAGATCGGATCGGCGCCGTGGCACAACTCGATCGTGCGTTCGCGGTAGAGCGGGCTGAAGTTGGTGATCGGCCCGACCCACGCGACGCCGTTGCCGAACAGGGCGATCGCGGCGATGTGCCGGTCCATCCCCGGCGGCAGCGGCTTCTCGAAGCCGAACGCCGCGATCGGCGCGGCAAGCACGACGTCGGTCACGGCGGCGCCGAGCGAGTAGCCGCCCAGCACCAGGCGGGTGTCGGGGCACCGCCCTGCCATGTCCTGGATGCGCGAACTCATGTCGTTGGCGCCCACATCGATCTCGGTGTCCGCCGGGTACTGCACGGTGTAGAGGTCGATGTCCTTGTCGGTCTTGTTGCGCAGGGCGCTGATCAGGGCATTGCCGATCACGCCTGCGCCGGGCGCCTCGGTGCGACCGCGCGCGAAGATGAGCTCGGCCTGCGGGCACGATTGGGCGGACGCGACGGCGGCGGTCCGGGACAGGGTCGAGGGCGCGATGAGTAGTCCGGCGGCGACGAGGACGGACGCGGCGAGCGTCAGAGACCGACGGACCCAGCTGAGCGACGCAGAGTGATCATGCACCCCGTCGATGTTAACCGACATGATCGTCAAATCAGGCTGGCTGCGAAACCTGCCGCCTGCCCGATGAACGGCGAGGACTCGTAGTTCTTATGAGCGAACGGATTGCGGCCGTTCGAACAGATCGGGTCACCGTCGCTGCACAGGTCGATCCCGCGGCCGGCGAACAGCCCTCGCGCGTTGACGGGGTTGCCGAACTTGGTGGCCGGGTTACCGAACACCGCGACCGCCGCGACGTCGCTGACGTAACCGCCGGGTAGCGGCGGTGCCGAGCCGATGTCACCGATCCGGTTCCCCAGGGGCGGAACGCCGGCCAGCATGTCGATCACCGCCGCGCCCTGCGAATATCCGCCGAGGACGAACCGGGTGCCAGGGCACTGCGTCGAGACCGACGCGATGCGTGCGGTCGCATCGGCTGCGCCCGCGGCGGTGGTCAGGAAGTCGTAGGTGGCCGGGTAGTTCACGCCATAGGTGCTCAGCGTGCGGCCCCCGAGCATGGGGCGCATCGCATCGGCGAGCGCCTGGCCGACGCGGCCGATGCCCACGGGTTCGCTGGTGCCTCGCGCGAAGATCAGCTCGACATCGGAGCAGCCCTGCGCGGCGGCGGTCGGTGCCGGGCCCGCTGCGACGAGGGCACCGGCGGTGACGACGGAGAGTGCGGTGGCGGCCAGACGCGCACCGGCGCGAAGCGAGATCACCGGCACATACTCACATAGGTGGGCTAGCTAGAGCCAACAGTTCGGGCTTCTCCGGCCTCCTCGACCGGTGTTTCCGGCCACATCGCCGCCGCGACCAGATCCGGGCCGTCGGCGTCGCGGGAATCGTGCCGGTCTCCCTGGCGGGCAAGGGCGAGGCCGCACAGGACGATGGCGCCGCCGACGGCCTGCACCGCGGTCATCGATTCACCGAGCAGGACCCAGGCCGCCAGGACAGCGAACAGCACCTCCGAGAGGCCGACCAGCGAGGCGAACCGCGGCCGCAGCCGGGCGATACCCATGATGCCCAACGTGTAGGCGATCGCGGTCGGGATCAGGCCGAGAGCGAGGACCGGCACCACCCACGACGTGGTCCACCCGGCGATCACGGTGTCGTCGGTCGTGAAGGTCAGCGGCATGACGCCGACGATGCCGAGCAATGCGGTGAGCGCCCCGCCGACCGCCAGTCCGGCCGCGGCGAGGGTGACCGGATGGACGCTGTCTGCGTTCTCCTCGCCGGTGGCGACCCGCTCCGACATCAGGAAGTAGCAGGCGGCGCACACACCGGCGGCCAGGCCCCAGCCGACGCCGACGAGGTTGATCTGCGCGGCGGCGAATCCGCTGCTGTCGACGACCCCGAGGACGAGCATGATGCCCGTGACCGCGAGGGTCACGCCGGCCAAGGTCAGCGTGGACGGCCTGCGGCGGGTGGTCAGCCACAGCCACGCCACGACCAGCAGCGGGGCGGTGTACTCCAGCAGCAGTGCCACGCCGACGGTCAGGTGGGAGACGGCGTTGTAGTAGAAGAGCTGGGCGCCGGCGATCGGGACCGCCCCGTAGACGAGGACGGTCCGCCAGTGCGACACCGCCTCCCGCAGCCAGCCGCGGCGGACGACCGTCGCGAAGACCGCCATGAGGAGGGCGCCGCCGGCCAGCCGGGCCGTCACGGCCGCGGTGGGGCTCCATCCGGCCACCATCAGCGACTTGCCGAGCGGCCCGGACATGCCGAACGCGAACGCCGAACCGACGGCGAGCATCAGGCCGACCCGGAAGTGGTCGACCGCTGCACGCTGTGGCGTGAGCGCGCCGAGCGAAGCCATGGCACCTCCGAGAGGATGTAATGAGTAAAGTGAGCTTTGGTCCTGACCGTATCGATCGAAGGAGTCATGAGTCAAATGCATTTCACTCATGACACCGAACTCACACTGCGGGCGGCGTGTGTACTGGTCAACACCGATCGGGTCGACGGCGAACAACTCGGCGACATGTCCGCTCTCGACGAGTACCTCGACGGGTTCGGCTGGACCGGGCGGCGGGACCGCGACGACGCGGAACTCGCCGCCGTACGCGGGCTGCGGGTACGGCTGGGCCGGATCTGGGCGGCCGCCGACGACGAGGAGGGCACCGTCGGTCAGGTCAATGCGCTGCTCGCGGACACCAAGGCCGCACCCTGGCTGACCCGTCACCCCGAGATGCCCGAATGGCATCTGCACCTGGCATCGGTCCACGACCCGCTGTGGCAACGGATGGGTGCGGAGATGGCGATGGCGCTGGCCGACCTGATCCGCGCCGGTGAGTTGCGTCGGCTGAAGACGTGCGCCGCCCCGGACTGTGAAGCGGTGTTGGTGGACCTGTCGCGCAACCGGTCCCGGATGTTCTGCGACACCGGCAACTGCGGCAACCGTCAACACGTGGCGGCTTACCGCGAACGGCGTGCCAAGGACTCCTAGAGGTCGTCGCTGCCCAGTCGGCGTGCGTTGTCGAGGACGGCCGGCCGGTCGCACGAGACGTAACGGGCCTGATTGCCGCCGGCGCGACGGGCGTCGTACATCGCCATCGTCGCGATCGTGATCAGCTCGTCGAGCAACTCCGCAGGCGGGCAGGCGCCCAACCCGCGCATTGGGGTGCTGACGACGCCCATGCTCGCCGTCACCCGCGGCGGGGTCGCGGCGATCGCCTTGCGCACGCGTTCGACCAGCGGGAACGAGTCCGTCGTGGCGAAGGTGTCGGCGATGAGGTACTCGTCGTCGCCGGTATGGGCCACGAACGCGTTGTGGCGGGTGGTCTCCCGCAGCGTCTGGCCGATCGCCACGCGGGCCCGCTCGCACGCGAGTTCACCGTCGGTCTCGCACAGCAGGCGCATGTTGTCGAGGTTGATCACCACCAGGACGAGACGCTGGTCGTCGTCGCGGCTGCGGGCGACGACGTGGCCGGCGGCCCGGTAGAACGCCTCGCGGTTCAGCAACCCGGTCAACGGGTCGATGTCGGCGTTGTCCACATCGATGTCCACCGCGTAGAGCAGCAGGTGGCACGCGAACGGCACCGCCACGGTGACGGTCATGACGATGGCCAGCGACGTCGCCGCCCACACCGGATCGGCCGTCTCGGCAAGGCGGAAGGCCAGCACGATCCCGGTGAACTCGGCGAGCACGAACACCAGGACGATGTAGTGGGCGGTGTGGAACAGCGCGATGTAGGCGCCGAGCACCGCGAAACCCGTCGCCAGGAGGAGCCCCGCCTCGGGGTCGGACATGATGAGGCACCCCGCGGCGATGAGGACGGCCGTCACCACCACGAACACACCGGACTGGTGCCGGGACGGCCACCGGCGCCGTAGCCAGAACCCTGCGATCACCAGACAGGTGAACGTGACCGTCACCGCGATGCCGCGTTCGAATGCGGTCTGCGGTCCGGCATCGCTCCATTGCATCGCCAGTGGCACCAGCCCGAGCGTCGCGACGAACATCGCGATCAACCGGCACGTCGCCGACTGTGCTTCGCGGGCCGCCAAGAACGAGGTGAGCCAGTAGAAATGCTCTGGCTGGCGCCAGTACTGCCGCACCGCCTGGAACATCTCTGGTACCTCCCACCGCTTCACCCACTGTATGCCCGGCCACCGACACCGCGACCACGAAATCGGCGTCGAAAGGGGGTCGAGAGCGCGGTTACGCTCCCCTCGGGGGTGGACATGGGCCGACCGACCACCGGGCTCCACGTGAGCGGGTACCGGTTCCTGATGCGTCGCGTGGAACACGCGCTGGTCCGTGCGGACGTCCGGATGCTCGACGATCCGCTGCGCGGACAGTCGCTCGCGCTCGTCGCCGGTGCCGTGCTCGCGGCCATCGTGGTGGCCGGCTGCGCGATCCTGGCGGTACTGCGCCCGCAGGGCGGCCTCGCCGACGCCCCGATCGTGATGGACGCGCAGTCCGGGGCGTTGTACGTGCGGATCGGCGACACCGTGCATCCGGTGCCCAACCTCGCCTCGGCCCGGCTCGCGGCCGGCAGCGCCGCGGAGCCGCGGACGGTCAGCGCCCGCGCTCTGGCCGAGGCGCCGCGCGGACCGCAGGTCGGCATCGCCGGGGCGCCCGCGGCGATCGAACCCGCGGTGCCGCCGCAGGACGCGGGATGGACGGTCTGCGACGGCGCCGCGTCGACGTCGGTCCTGGTCGGTCCGTCACCACCGGGTGGTGCGCTCGGGGCGGACCGCGCCGTGCTGGTCACCGCGCGGTCGGAAGGTCCGGCGGTCACCTACCTCCTGTACGCCGGGCGGCGGGCGGCGGTCGACCTGCGTGACACCGCCGTCGTGCGGGCCCTGCGGATGGAAGCCGCCACGCCGCGTCCGGTCTCCCGCGCGCTCCTCGACGCACTGCCCGAGAGCCCGCCGATCACCGCACCCGCGGTGCCGCGCGCCGGTGACCGGGGCGCGCTCGCCGGCCGCACCGTGGGCGAGGTCGTGCGGCTGCCCCGCGCCGACGCCACGGAGTACTACGTCGTGCTGGCCGACGGCGTGCAGCGCGTCGGCAAGGTGACCGCCGACCTGATCCGGTTCACCGTCGGTCAGCGCGGCGGCGACATCCCCACCGTCGCACCCGATGCCGTGGCGGCGGCCGACGTCGTCGACACGCTGCCGACCGCCACCCATCCCGACCGGGTGGTGATCACCGAACCGGCCGTCCTGTGCGCGCACTGGGCGATGGACGGCGGCGACGTGACGACCACGCTGGTCGACGCGGTCCCGCCCGCGCCCGTCCTGGATCTGGCGCAGGCGGACGGTGCGGGTCCGAACGTGGATGCGGTCTTCGTCCCGCCGGGTCGCAGCGTGTTCGCCCGTCCGGTCAGCGTCACCGGTGGCGGGGGCGGCGCACAACCGCGGTATCTGATGACGGACCGCGGCGTGCTGTTCGGGGTGCCCGATGACGACACCGCGCGCACACTCGGCGTGACGTCGCCGCCCGTGCCGTCCCCGTGGCCGGTGCTCGCCCGTCTGCCCCGCGGACCCGAATTGAGCCGCGCCGCAGCGTCAGTGACGCGCGACGCGCTCGGGGTGGCCGCGCCGGTGCGATGACGAGGCAGCCGCGACCAGCAGCGTGATCACGACGCAGATCCCCGCGCCCGCCGTCGCGATCCGGCGGGGTCTGGTGTCGTGCGGGACGTCGGTCGGGGCGCTCAGAGAACGCGCCGGGGTTTCGGCGGGGCCGGCGGGCAGGCCACCGCTCACGGCGGCCGCGACGTCCACGACACCACGACCGATGACGGGATCCCACCCTGCCGGCGGCGGATGCGCGGTGTCCTCGATGCGCTGCATCACCTGGCGCGCCGTGAGGTGGGGCCAGCGGGAGCGGACCAGCGCAACGATCCCCGAGACCACCGGCGCGGCGTAACTGGTGCCCGCGATCGACGCGTGGCCGTCGGCCGCCGGCAGCGCGTCGACGAGGCCGTCGCCGTCGGGGTCCAGCGACACGACGTGCTCGCCCGGTGCGGCGACGTCGACCCACGGGCCTGCGAGGCTGAACCGCGACGGTGTGCCGTCGAGGCCCACCGAGCCGACGGTGAGCACCAGGTCGTCGTACCAGGCTGGGCTGGCGACGGATTCGACTCTCTGCCAGTCGGGTCGGCCGGGGTGTGCCGGATTCTGCGCCGGGCACTGGCCCGGCCCGCCGACGTTGCCCGCCGCGGTGACCACGACCGCGTTGCGCACGTCGACCGCATAGGCGAGTGCGGCGCCCAGCGCCCGGTCGTCGAGCGCGGCGGCCGCGGCCAGGCACGCCACCGATGACACGTTGATCACCGTGGCGCCGAGGTCGGCGGCGGCGCGCACCGCCTTCGCCAGTGTCTGCACGTCGCCGTACCCGGTGACGCCCGGTTCGTCGGCAGGCCCGAACTTGTTGCTCGACTGTCGGATGCCCAACAGCGCGGCGTCCGGTGCCACGCCGGTGAATTCGCCTGTGGCCGCGATGATCCCGGCGACCAGCGTGCCGTGTCCGTCACAGTCGTCGGTGCCGTCGCCCCGCGACACGTAGTCCCCGCCGGCGACGAGCCGGGGGAGCAGTCGGTGCCGCGCGACGCCGGTGTCGATGACGGCGACCGTCTGCCCCGCACCCCGGGTCAGCGGCCACACCTCCGGCAGGTTCAGCATGTCCAACTGGTGTGCGTCCCCGGGCGGGTCCCGGTCGGCGACGGCGCCGGAACACTCCGCCCGCTGTTCGGTGCGCTGTGGCGGTGCCGGTGGTGCGGCTTCGGGCAGGAATGATTCGTCGACCGCGGGTGGGGTCACCGCCGACGCGGGTGTCGCCGTGGCCACCGGCAGCGCTGCCACGACCAGCCCGGTCACCGCGACGGCGGTGAGCCGGCCGGTCATATCAGGCTCGAGGTCCGGATGAGGGTGAAGACGTCCAGCGCGGCGCAGGCGACCGGCGCCACGGCGGCCAGAACGACGTACTCGAACACCTCGACGGACCGCGAGGCGACCGGTGACGGCTCGGATGGACTCTCACGCACGATCGCGGCGACGCCGGCGCAGACCGCGATGACCGCGACCCAATCGCCGTGACGCACGGCCACGATCACGAACGCCGTTGCGAGCGAGAATAATCCGGACATGGCCAACGCCCACCGGCACCGTCCGGCGGCGTAGCAGCGTGACCGCAGCAGCAACGCCGCCCCCACGACGGCGCAGAACGCGGCGCTCGACGGCCAGTGCCCCGCGCCACGGAGAACGGCGATCGACACCACGGCGGTGCCGGCACACGCCGCCGCACCGACCCCGATCACCAACCCGACGAGAACCCGATGGCCGGCCGCAGCCCGACGGTCCGCATCCGCGACGGGCGGGTCCGTCAGCGAGGGCGCCGGAGCCAGACCGGACAAGACGACCGAGAGGCGCGGGCTCAGGCTCAACGCACCGAGCGCGAGCAGGGCGAGCACTACCCCGGCCGCCTGCCCGGGCACGGACCACACCACCGCGCCCGACACCGCTGCGGTGCACAGCAGACCCGCGCACGCCGACGCCGTCGACGCGACCGGTGAGCCGACCCGGAGGCGGAGGAGGACCAGCGAGACAGCCGCTGCGGCAGCAGTTCCCAGCAGTGCGTGTGGCGCATCGAACCGACCCGGCACCAGCAGTGCCCCGCACAGCGCGGTCAACAGGACGGTGAGGCAGCCCAGCGGCGCACCCACCCACGGTTCGCGGCCCGCGCGCGAGACGGTCACCGCGGCACCCGCGACCGCGCACAGCAGCACCGCGACGACGGCCGGCGACGCCGATCCGTGCCCGACGACGGCGGCGAGCGCCCCCGCCGCCGCCACGAGCGAGCCCACGCTCACCCGGAGTGCGCGCGTGTCACCCGGCGAGGGAGCGGACTCCAGCACCGCCGTGACGACGTCGGTCCGGTCGAACCGTGGCACCCGGGGCGGTGCAGCGCTCAACAGCAACACGTCGCCGTCGCGAACGTCCTGATCGCGCAGCGGGACCGACTCGTCGAGGACGGCGCCGCACAGGGTCGCGAGCTGCCAGCGTGCCGGTGCGTCGGTGTCGGCACCCGCCAGCCGGGCGATATCGGGGATCAGGGACGCCAACGGCAGCCGGGCCGGCAACGCGAGATCCACCGCTCCGGCATCGTCGTCGGCGACCACCGACACGTGACACACGTTGGCGGACATGAACACTCCCATCGCTGAAGGTGTCGTCACCGTAACCACGCATGCCGACACCACCACGCACGAAAATCGAATCCTGTGGACAGGGAACCGGTCGACGCCGCGCACCGTCCAATTACTGATGGACATCGCCGAACGCATGCCCCGCACGGGTGATTTCGCACTGGACGCGCCGCCACCGGTGCCGCGCCCGGCCGGCGGTCATCCGTTGGCCCGGCTCATGCCGTTCGCGATGCTCATCGCCGCCGGCGGGATGATGCTGCTGTATCTCACGTCCGGCACCGGCCAGACCAGGAGTCCGGTGGCCGGCCTCTTCCCCGTGATGATGGCGATGTCGTTGCTGGGCACCCTGGTGTTCGGTGCCCGCGGCACCCAGCGCGGGGCCGAGGTGGAGCGGAACCGGCGCGACTATCTGCGCTATCTCGACGGCGTCGACCGGGCCGTCGCCGGTTCCGCGCGCCGACAGTACGACGACGACCACCGCCTGCACCCGGCACCCGAGACGCTGTGGGCGATCGCCGGCAGCGCACGGATGTGGGAGCGCAGTGTCGGCCACGTCGACTTCGGTTGCGTACGAATCGGTCTGGGGAGTGTGCCCATGAGTGTCCGGCTCATCGCCCCGGAGGTCGGCCGCGTGGACGACGTCGACCCGGTGACCGTCGAAGCGATGCTGGCGCTGGTCCGGGACCGGTCCACGATGGAGGGTGCCCCGCTCACCGTGAAGCTCACCGAGCCGGGAGTGCTCGGGGTCACCGGCGACCTGCCGGCGGGGCGGGCTCTCGTCCGGGCGGCGCTGTGCCAAGTCGTGGCGCTGCACGGGCCACGGGACGTCTCGGTGCGTGCCGAATCCGCCCCACCGGTCGCCGGTGAGTGGGAGTGGCTCAAGTGGCTACCGCACCACAGGTCGTCCGGCGGGCACACGCTGTTGATCGTCGACGGGGTACCGCCTCCGGTCCCCGCATCGGACGTGACCGTGGTGTGCCTCGGTGAACCGCCGCGCAGTGACGTGACCGTGCGCGTCGAAGACGGGGAGCTGACGATTCGCGACCGCACGGGTGTCGAACATGCGGGCCACCCCGATGGTCTGACGATCGATCAGGCCGTGGCCTGCGCCCGGCGGGTGGCCGGGAGCGCCGGGGATGTCGCCGAGGCGCCGGTTCGCACCGGGCCGCGCAACTGGCAGGACCTGCTCGGCATCGGCGATCCCACGACGCTCGACCCCGCCGCGACCTGGCGGTCGCACACGCCGGATCGGTTCCTCCGGGTGCCCATCGGGCTGTCCGACCACGGGACACCGGTCGAACTCGACCTCAAGGAGGCCGCGCACGGTGGCATGGGACCGCACGGGCTGTGCGTCGGGGCCACGGGGTCGGGCAAGTCGGAGCTGTTACGCACGCTGACACTCGGCCTGATCGCCTCGCATCCGCCCGATGCGCTCAATCTGATCCTCGTCGACTTCAAGGGCGGCGCAACCTTTCTCGGGCTCGAGCGAGCCGCGCACGTCTCGGCCGTCATCACTAATCTCGATGAGGAGTCCCACCTCGTCGCCCGCATGCGCGATGCCCTGGCCGGCGAGATGCACCGGCGCCAGCAGGTGCTGCGCACCGCAGGCAACCTCGCCAACATCGCCGATCACCGGCGGGCGCGGGTGACCCGTCCCGACCTGCCGGCCCTGCCCGTGCTGCTGATCGTGGTCGACGAATTCTCCGAACTGCTCACCCAGCATCCGGATTTCGCGGAACTGTTCCTCGCCATCGGTCGTGTCGGCAGGTCGCTGGGCATGCATCTGCTGCTGGCGAGTCAACGGCTCGACGAAGGCCGGCTCCGCGGGCTCGACACCCATCTGTCGTACCGGATCTGCCTGAAGACGTTCTCGGCGAGCGAATCCCGGGCCGTCCTCGGTGTCGGGGACGCCCACCAACTGCCCGGCACCCCGGGCGTGGGGTACCTCAAAACGGCGTCCGGAGACATGATCCGGTTCCGGACGGCTTTCGTCTCCGGCCCCGTCGCCGCGGGCCCGGCGCCGTCGGACGAGAATCCGACACCGCGACTGTTCACCGCCTCATCCGATGAGTCGGAGCGTCCTGCGCCGAACGCGTGGCCGTCTGCGCCGACGGTGCTCGACACGGTGGTGGATCGGCTGGCCGGGCTCGGCACGCCTGCGCACCGCGTGTGGTTGCCGCCGCTGTCCGGTCCGCCCGCGCTCGACGCGGTGCTGTCACGCGCCCCCACCGACCAGGCCGCGCCACTGACGGTGCCCATCGGGCTCATCGACTGTCCGTTCGAGCAGCGTCGCGACCTCTTCTCCGTCGCACTGGGTGGAGCGGCCGGCAACGTCGCCGTCATCGGAGGTCCGCGGTCCGGCAAGTCGATGACGCTGCGCACGCTGATGCTGGCCCTGGCGGCCACCAACGATCCGCACGAGGTGCAGTTCTACGGCCTCGATCTCGGCGGCGGTGCCCTGGCCGCGATGTCGGAGCTTCCGCACGTGGGGGCCGTGGCGGGGCGGCAAGATGCCGATCTGGCCCGGCGGATCGTCGCGGAGTGCGAATCGCTCGTGCGCATCAGGGAGCAACGCTTCCGGCGGGGCGGCGTCGAGTCGATCGCGGAGTATCGACGGCGCCGCGCGGCGGGCGATACCGTCGCCGAGGCGGATCCGTTCGGCGAGGTGTTCCTCGTCGTCGACGGCTGGTCGGTGCTGCGGCGCGATCTCGAGCAGCTCGAGTCGTCGATCACCGCGCTGGCCGTGCAGGGATTGTCCTACGGTGTGCACGTCATGCTCGCCGCATCGCGGTGGGCCGATCTGCGCCCTGCGCTCAAAGACCAACTCGGCACCAGAATCGAACTGCAACTGGGGGACCCGGCCGAATCCGAGATGGACCGCAAGCGGGCCCGGCAACTCGCGGGCGGCGCACCGGGGCGGGGGCTGACCCACGACGGGCGCGAGACGGTCATCGCGGTCCCACGTCTCGACGGCCGCCCGACCGCCGACGGGCTCGGGGCCGCCCTCGTCGCCGCGGCGGACACGCTGCGGACCCGCTACGACCACCGCGGCGCGCCGCCGATCGCACCGCTGCCCGCGCTGGTCCACCGAGACGAGCTCGCCGCGGTGGAGTCGCCGACGCAGGTGGTCATCGGTATCGCCGAGAACGGCGCAAAGGTCGTGACGATGGACTTCGGCACGCAGCCCCACCTGATCGTGCTCGGCGATGTCGAGTGCGGAAAGACGGCCGCGCTGCGCGCGCTGTGCACCGGGCTGACCGCGAGCAATGCGCCGGATGCGGTGCAACTGCTCCTCGTCGACTTCCGCCGCACCCTGCTCGGGGTCGTCGAATCCGCCCACCTGGCCGGCTACGTGATGGCGGAGGCCGGTCTGACCGCCGCGATGCCCGCCCTGATCGAGCGCCTCGCCGCCCGGATGCCCGGGGCGGGCGTCACCCAGCGCCAGCTGCGCGACCGAACGTGGTGGTCGGGTCCCGAGATCTACGTCGTCATCGACGATTACGACCTGGCGGCCGGCGCCACCGCGCTCACACCGCTGCTCGCGTACCTGCCACACGCGCGTGACATCGGGTTGCACGTCATCGCGGCCCGCCGCTCGGGTGGCGCGGCACGGGCGATGTTCGACCCGCTGCTGGCGCGGCTGCGCGATCTTGGCGCGATGGGACTGATGATGAGCGCCGGACCCGAGGAGGGCGTCCTGCTGGGATCGGTGCGCTCCAGCGTGCTGGCCCCCGGACGCGCGACGCTGATCACCCGTGGTGCCGCCGATCAGCTCATCCAGGTGGCGTGGACCGAGCCACCGTGACCACCGTCGAGGTGGGACCCGCAACGGTGCGTGGCACTTTCCCGGTCGACGACGACTTGGCCTGCGCGGCAATCGAAGCGATCGACGACACGCTGATGATCGTGGATGACCGCCCGGTCACGGTCCGCGCGGTCATCGCGAACCTCCTGCGGTCGGCCGCGGGTTCCTGCTCCGACGGGCTCAGCGTGGTCCATCCCACGTGGTGGAGCGGGCGCCGGGTGGAGGCGGTGCTCGACGCGGCAGGGGACATCTGCGGCGTTGCGGTCGCCGTCCCGCGGGCTGAAGCGCTCGCCGACGGATCCGACGCAGTCGTGGAGATCGCCGCAGAACATGTGACGGTCAGCTCGGGAGGCACCTGCACTTTCACCCGCACGTCCGACGACGCGGTGTGCGCCGCGGTGGTCAACGAGACAGGCGGGGCGAGAACGGTTGTCGTCGATGCCCCACCGGGTGTCGGTGCCACGCCCTTGGCGACGGCGATCGCTGTGGCGCTCCGCGAGCGCGGTGTGGCCGTCGCGATGGCCGGCGCCCACCTGGCCCGGGTGCCGTCACCCGCGCCTTCCGACGCGCCGCCGCCCGAACGGTCCGGCCGGCGCGCGGTACCGGTGCTGGCCGGTGCGCTGCTGGCCGCCGTCGGTGTGGGCGCGGTGGGGATCACCCATGAGCCGGCACCGCCGCCTGCGGAGCCCAGCACCCTTCTGGTCGAGGGCCGCGCGGCCGTCGTGGTACCGGCGCTGTGGGCCGTTCAGCGCATCACCGACGGGCGCGGATCGGCCCGCGTGCAGATCACCTCACACGCGGATCACGCTGTCGCACTCCATATCACGCAGTCGCCGCTACCGCGCGCCCAGTCGCTGGACGAGGTGGCGCGCACACTGCGCGACGCACTTGGCGGGGAGCCGGACGGGGTGTTCACGGATTTCCGCGCCGACGACGTCCGCGGTGACCGGGAGGTCGTCACCTACCGCGAGCACCGCGCGAACCACCAGACCGAGTGGGCCGTGCTGGTCGACGACGCGCTGCGCATCGCGATCGGCTGCCAGACCCCGCCCGGGAGCGCTGACGCCCTCCGGTCGGTGTGTGACGCAGCGGTGCGCTCCGCACACGCGGTCATCTGAGAAAAGCCGCCGGAGAACGGAACCGGAAGGGGACCCGCGCCGTCCTAACTCATATCCGACCACAGCAGAAGGGAAGCCCTCGATGACGACACCCACCGGCGGCGCGCTCAACACCGACTTCGAGCTCATGGGCTCCGTTGCCGGCGCGATCGACGCCCGCAACGAAGAGATCCGGGCGATGTTGCAGTCGTTCATCGGCCGGATGGCCGGCGTGCCGCCGTCGGTGTGGGGCGGGGTGGCGGCCGTCCGGTTCCGCGAGGTGGTGGACCGCTGGAACGGCGAATCGGTGAAGCTGCACACCGCTCTGGCGCGCATCGCCGAAACCATGCGGAGCAATCAGCAGACGCTGCTCGCCGCTTCCGACGGGCACGCACACCAAATCGGTGTCATCGGCACCACCCTGTAGCAGCGAGAATGGGAGACACCATGGACCAGGTTCTGTCCTACGACTTCGACCAGATCGAGTACACCGTCCGCCAGGAGATCCACGCGACGCATGGCCGACTCAACGCCGCGCTCGACGAACTGCGGGCGCAGATCGCCCCGCTGCAGCAGGTGTGGACGCGGCACGCCGCCGAGGCCTACCGCACCGAGCAACTGCGCTGGGACCAGGCCGCCGCGGCGCTGAACGAGATCCTGTTCGGCCTCGGCAACGCGGTGCGTGACGGAGCCGACGACGTCGCGGCGACCGACCGCAGCGCGGCCAACGCGTGGGGGTGGTGACCCACGCACACAGACCCTGTGCGGTCCCAACGGGAGGGGAGCCCCGCGGGACCGCACAGTTCTGTGCGGGCGGCGGCGCAACCGCGTTTTGACCTGCGACGACGCACGCAGGTAAGCTCCCACGTTGGCGTGCGGTGCCGTCACGGTAACGCGGGTCCCCGGGTCAACGTCGGTCGCCGGGACCACCCTCCGTCACGCCAGACCGTCACCCGGGTCACCGGGGTCCGAGCGGGGTAAAACCCGAGATGAGAAGGGTAAGCACTGTGCCTACGTACACGCCGAAGGCGGGTGACACCACGCGTTCGTGGTACGTCATCGACGCCACCGACGTGGTGCTCGGCCGGCTCGCCGTCGAAGCAGCCAAGCTGCTGCGCGGCAAGCACAAGCCGACATTCACGCCCAACGTCGACGGTGGCGATTTCGTCATCGTCATCAACGCCGAGAAGATCGCCGTCAGCGGCGACAAGCTCAACAACAAGTACGCCTACCGCCACTCGGGTTACCCCGGCGGCCTGCGCCGGCGCACCATCGGCGAACTGCTGCTCAAGCACCCGACCCGCGTCGTGGAGAACGCGATCGTCGGCATGCTGCCGCACAACAAGCTCAGCCGGCAGGTGCAGAAGAAGCTCAAGGTGTACGCGGGTCCCAACCACCCGCACGCTGCACAGCAGCCGATTCCGTTCGAGATCAAGCAGGTGGCGCAATGACAGAGGTAACCGGAACGGCGAGCGGTACCGAAGCCGTCGAGCCCACCACGGACGATGCGACCGCTGCGGACGTCGAACCCCGCGAGCCCGTGTACATCGACCGTCCGATCCAGACCGTCGGCCGCCGTAAGGAGGCCGTGGTGCGGGTGCGCCTCGTGCCGGGCACCGGCAAGTTCGACCTGGACGGCCGCACGTTGGAGGATTACTTCCCCAATAAGGTGCACCAGCAGCTCATCAAGGCGCCGCTGGTGACCGTCGACCGGGTGGAGAGCTTTGACGTCTACGCCCACCTCGACGGTGGCGGGCCGTCCGGCCAGGCAGGCGCACTGCGTCTCGCCCTCGCCCGTGCGCTGATCCTCGTGCAGCCCGAGGATCGGCCCGCGTTGAAGAAGGCCGGGTTCCTCACCCGTGACCCGCGCGCCATCGAGCGCAAGAAGTACGGACTCAAGAAGGCGCGCAAGGCGCCTCAGTACAGCAAGCGCTGATCGGTCCACCGAATCGCCGGGCACATCATCCGATGTGCCCGGCGATTTGCATTTTGTGAGCGGTGCCACACCGCGAATTCAGTGAATTCATCGCCGATCGCCATAAACCTGTGCACTGGAAATTCGCCCATTGTTGCGGCGGCTGAGTTAATTAGGCGGCCCGCATAATGGCGCTCGAACATTCGCGGCCGGTTGAAATCGAGTGGCTGGTTCGGAAAACCTCGGTGAGAAGCACGGGCGCCGCTGGGCGGCGTAGGCGGACCTTCTGCCCCCGGGGGCGAGTCAGTCACTCGTTACCGAACCGGGCCGTGGCTTCCTGACTGAAAGGAGCAATCCCCATGAACAAGATCATGAAGAACACCGCTGCCGGCACCATCCTGGGTGGCGGACTCCTGTTCACCGCCGGGCTCGGCCTGGCCAATGCCCAGCCGGTCGAGGCGCCTGAGGGCGTCGTGACCGTCGCCGTCGGCAACACCGCGATCCTCGAGGGTGTGGACGTCGAGACCGCCGCCACCGCCGCCGGCGCGATCTGCGGCACCCCGGCCTCCGATGTGACCGCTCTGGTCGAGCGCGTCACCAGCGAGGGCACCGACCAGACGGTGTGCGAGAACCTGCCTGGTGGTGCGCTGGCCATCAAGAACGGCGTGCCGGCTGCCGAGGCGCCCGCCGGTGAGGTGCCGGCTGAGGCCCCCGCCACCACCCCGGACGGCGCGCAGCTCCCCGCCGAGGGCGAGTCGAGTGAGACCGCTCCGGCCGACACCGCGCCGATCGGATAAGCGATCCACGTGCTCACCGCCCGCATCCACCCGGTTGCGGGCGGTGAGTCGTTTCGGGGGGCGTCGGCGTCAGTGCTGGCGGGATTTATTTGCAAGCGGTAGTAACGGAGAGTGGACGTACGGCGAAGGTCTCCGAGGGGCTCTGACCAGCGCGCGACGCCGAACAGTATTAACGCATCAGTTAATTAGCTTCGCGCAATTATACGCTTTGCTGGTGAAAAAGCGGTGAGAAAACTGTTTGAATCCGCGTGGATCAAGGAAGCCTCTCCCCGGAAGCGTGAACGTCGAAAAGGCGACGGTGGGCCGTTCCCGCCGCCGGTATGGGTCAGTCGCTCGAATAGGGGGCCGGATCACGCTTCTGCGACTGAAGGAGTTATTTACGTGAAGAGCATTGTGAAGCGTGCGTCCGCTGGTGCCGTCCTGGGTGGAGGGCTTCTCTTCTCCGCCGGTCTGGGTCTGGCCCAGGCTCAGCCCGACACGATCATCGGTGACGGCCTGGTGAACGTGGGCATCGGCGACGTGACGATCCTCGAGGACGTCAACGTCGGTGTGGCCGCCAACGTCGTCGCGCAGATCTGCGATGTCGCGGACATCGGCAGCGTGAACGTGCTGGCGGAGGCCACTGACAGCGGCACCGCTTCGGATTCCGTCTGCGCGATCGAGGGCGCGGGTCCGGTCACCGTGACGCAGAACGGCCCGGGTGGCTCCGAGCAGGCTCCGGGCGCCGCGAACCGGCCCCAGGGATAACCGACCCGACCGCACCGCCCGCATCCACCTCGGATGCGGGCGGTGTGGTGTCGGCGGTTGGCTCCGCGGCCGCCATGTGTGAGAAGTTTGTCCGCATGGCTCGACTGTTCGGCACCGACGGCGTGCGCGGGGTCGCCAACCGCGATCTCACCGCTGAGCTCGCCCTGGCGCTCGGCTCAGCGGCCGCCAGACGGCTGAGCTCCACCGGCCGACCGCGCCGCCGAGTCGCCGTGGTGGGCCGCGATCCCCGCGCCAGCGGCGAGATGCTGGAGGCGGCGGTGATCGCCGGGCTGACCAGCGAAGGCGTCGACGCCCTGCGCGTGGGGGTACTGCCCACCCCGGCGGTGGCCTACCTGACCAGTGCCTATGACGCCGACTTCGGGGTCATGATCTCCGCCTCGCACAACCCGATGCCCGACAACGGAATCAAGATCTTCGGGCCCGGCGGGCACAAACTCGACGACGCGACCGAGGACCGCATCGCAGAACTCGTGCAGCAGGGCCCGGGGGTGCGCCCGGTGGGTGCCGGGATCGGCCGCGTGGTCGACGCACCCGACGCCCTCGACCGCTACCTGCGCCACGTCGGCAAGGCCGTGACCACCCGCCTCGACGCGCTGACCGTCGTGGTCGACTGCGCCCACGGCGCCGCCTCGTTGGCCGCGCCGCTGGCCTACCGTGCGGCCGGCGCCAACGTGCTGACCATCAACGCCGATCCCGACGGCCTCAACATCAACGACGGCTGCGGATCCACACACATGGAGTCCCTGCAGTCGGCGGTCGTGTCCTACGGCGCCGATCTGGGCCTGGCCCACGACGGAGACGCCGACCGCTGCCTGGCCGTCGACGCCAACGGCCGCGTGATCGACGGCGACGCGATCATGGTGGTCCTCGCGTTGGCCATGCGTGAGGCCGGTGAGTTGGCCTCCGACACGCTGGTCGCCACGGTGATGAGCAATCTCGGTCTGCATCTGGCGATGCGCGAGGCGGGCATCGAGGTCCGCACCACGAGCGTCGGGGACCGCTACGTGCTCGAGGAACTTCGCGCCGGAAACTACGCGCTCGGCGGCGAGCAGTCCGGTCACATCGTCATGCCCTCGATGGGCACCACCGGTGACGGCATCCTGACCGGTCTGCGGTTGATGTCACGGATGGCGCAGACGCGCAGGTCGTTGGCGGCGCTGGCCGAACCGATGCAGACCCTGCCGCAGGTGCTGATCAACGTCCAGGTCGCGGACAAGGCGACCGTCGCCCAGGCGCCCTCGGTGCAGTCCGCGGTGGCCGAAGCGGAGGCGGCGCTCGGTGACACCGGGCGAATCCTGTTGCGGCCCTCGGGCACCGAACAGGTGGTCCGGGTGATGGTCGAGGCGGCCGACGAGGACACGGCCCGGCAGTTGGCCGTCCGGGTGGCCGAATCGGTGAGCGAACAGCGCTGACACCTGGGGAACCGGCGTGGCCCGGGCGGCGTCTTAACCTGACATGGGAGCAGTTCGGGCCGCCCGCGTCGACGGTGCGGCACTCGTCAGCATCGCCACGCAGTTCGACAGCGTGGCGGACATCGTCGATTCCGTTGTCCGTAAGCATCTTTCGGCGTTGTCGTTCGACGGCTCGGCCGCCGGCCGGGACCATGCCGCACACGGCGAGGCGCTGCGCGCCGCGGTCGACGACGTCGTCGTGGCGCTGCACGGGTGGGCACGTTCGGCGTCCGGTATCGCCGCGGAGTTGCGCGCCTCGGCCGTCCGGTACGCCCAGGTCGACGCCGACGCGGCAGCCCGGGTGCGGTGAGCCGTGGCGGGCACCTTCGACGTGGCGGGCCGGCTGGCGGAAGGACGCCCTGCCGTCGACGACTTCGCGCGGTACGCCTCGGCCTGCCAGGCGCTCGGCACCTGCGGTCACGGCCTGACCGACCGCGTGGAGCATGCCTACGCCAGCGAGGCGGGGCTCGACCTGCACGCGCTCGACGCCGATCACGCCACACTTCGCGCGGCGGTGGGCGCGGTGCGCGACGCGCAGGAGTTACAGGACGCTCAGGTGGAAGCGCTGGGTGCGGCGTGGACGGGGGCCGGCGCGGATGCGGCCGCCGAGCTCCTGCGCCGGCACAGCGCGGCGTCGGCGCGGGCGGTCACGGCGCTGTCCGCGGCGGCCGAACAGGTGGGGGCGCTGCGCGACGAGCTCTGGCGGATCGTCGACGCCAAGGTCGCGGTGGCGGAGGAGGTCGACGCGAGAATTGATGGGGTGCGCGGTGAGTGGCGGGCGGCTGCGGAGACCGTCACCACCGGGTCAGGTGACCGGGCCGCAGCCAGCGAACTGGTCGACGCCCACATAGCACCGTTCGTCGAACACGACGTGCGCGCGGAGTGGGTGGCGGCAATGGAGGCGGCCAGTGCGGCGATCACCCGGTGCTTCGATTCCGCCACCGCCGCGGTGAGAAGTGAAGCGGCGCCCGGTTTCCCGGAGCCCACCCAGTCGTGGGCATCCGCTCCCGCCGCCGCGCCGTGGGCACCGCCGGCGGCCGCCCTCCCGCCGATGACCGAACCCGCGGCCGCGATGCCGACCCCGCCGATACCGTCGGCCGGCGCGCTACCCGATGTCGGCTCGGGCCTCCCGGGTGTGTCGGGCATGTCCGAGATCGGCGGTCTCGGCCAACAGCTCGGCGAGATGATCGGCGGACTGATGCCGTCGATCGGCGATGCGCTCGGTGACGTCACAGAGCCCGGCCTCGACGATCCGCTCGAACTCGAGGAGCCCGAGGACCTCGAAGACACCGACGGCGAAGAGGCCGCGGACGACGAGGCCAAGGACGAGGAGACGGAGGAGCAGGAGGACATCCCGGAGCCCGAACCTGAGCCCGAACCTGAACCCGAGCCCGAACCTGAATCCGACGAGGAGGAGGCTGCGGTGCAGGAGCCGGGCTCCGTCATCGCCGACGAGCCCGTTCCCGAGCAGCCCACCCCGACCCCGGCTCCGGCTCCGGCCGCGCCGGTGGCCGCACCGGCACCCCCGGCCGAGCCGGCCACGCCCTGTGAGATCGCCGCCGACGAGGTTCCCCAGGTGGGCGAGTGAGGCCGATGGGGACGGCCGAGCTCAGGGCAGCAGCGCCTGCAGCTCTTCCACGTAGCGCACGGATTCGCCGCGGTCGGCCGTCACCGGCTGCAGCAGCAGGGTGGTGGCGCCGCCCTCGGCGAACGCGGCCAGCCGCTCCTGGACGAAGCCCCTCGGCCCGATCAGCGACACCGAGCGGACCAGCTCGTCGGGCACCGCGGCGATCGCCTCCGCCTTCCTACCCGACAGGTACAGATCCTGGATCCGGTCGGCCACCTCGCCGAACCCGTAGCGCGTCGCGAGGTTGTGGTAGAAGTTCTTGCCGCGCGCACCCATACCGCCGATGTACAGCGCCAATTGGGGTTTCACCCACTCCAGCCGGTCGTCGACGTCGTCGCCGATCGCCAGCGCCGCACTCACCATCACGTCGAGCGGCCCGAGCTCCGGGTCGCGTTTGGCGAAGCCCGCGCGCAGGGCGTCACCCCACACCGCGTCCGCCTTCTCGGGGTAGAAGAACACCGGCTGCCACCCCTCGGCGATCTCGGCGGTCAGCTCGACGTTCTTCGGCCCGAGCGCGGCGATGGTGATCGGAATGCGTTCGCGCACCGGATGATTGATCAGATGCAGCGGTTTCCCGAGACCGCTGCCACGGTCGGCGGGCAACGGGATCTGATAGTAACGGCCGTCGAACTCGACCTTTTCGCGGCGCCACACCTTGCGGCAGATCTCCACCACCTCGCGGGTGCGGCCCAGCGGCGCGTCGAACGGGACGCCGTGGAACCCCTCCATCACCTGCGGACCGGACGTGCCGATGCCCAGCCGGAACCGGCCGTCGGAGACGTAATCCAGCCCAGCCGCGGTCATCGCCAGCAGCGACGGGGTCCGCACGTAGATCGGCACCACCCCGGAGCCGAGTTCGATGCGCGTGGTCTTGGCTGCCAGGTAGCCCAGCTGGCTGATCGCGTCGAACGAGTAGGCCTCCGCCACCAGGGCGAGGTCGACCCCCACCTTCTCGAGTTCGACCACGTCTTCGACGGCCTCACGGAAGCCGCCCGCATAACTCAAGAAGATGCCAGTGCGCAGAGAGGACATGGAAGCGTTATACACCCAACCGGTTGGTTGGGTGTAATCACGGCTTGAGCAATGCGACGACCTTGTTCTCCAGATCGACCGGATCGTCGGAATGCGGATCCATCAGGTCGGTCTTGGGGAGCACCGCCTCGGGATCGCTGAAGTCGCGGTACGCCTTGTCACCGGTCAACTCGTGCAACAGGTACCCGGTGAGCAGCGCGCGCACGATCTTCTGCGTGCCCTTGTCCTCGCCGGGCAGTTTCATCACCCGCGCCAACCGGCGGCCCTCCACCAGGCCGCCGGCGGTCACCTTGTGCACCGCGCGCAACGTCGCCGGCTTCCAGGCGCGCGCCAACTCGACCGCATTCGACCGCAGCGACATCGGATCGCCCGGGTCGGCCAGGATCAGCCCCGGCAGCTCCAGCGATGCCGCCGGTTGCTCGGCAGGGGGCCGCGACACGGTCGGGAAGAGCGCGGCGACCGCCTTCAGCCGTCCCGGCATCCCCGCGGCGGTGAACACCGCCGCCGATCCGCCGAACCCGTGCCCGGCGACGGCCAGCTTCGTCGGGTGCACGCTGATCTTGCCGGGTCCGAGCCGCACACCGGCGATGATGTCCAGGGTGGTGCCCAGGTCGAAGGCCAGGTTCAGAACCGACGGCGCGATACCGGTCTCGGTGTCCGGAGCGGCGGCGACGATGCCCCACGACGCGAGGTGTTCGAGCGTGCCGCTGTAACGCATGCCACTGGCCAGCCAGTCGTGACCGAACGCCACACCGGGCAGGTTCAGCCCCGACTCGGGGGTGTACACCACGCCGGATAGACCGGCGAAGGCCAGGTCACCGCGCAGAACGCGATGCGGGCCGCGGCGGGTCAAAGCCTTGAACAGCTTCTTTGTGCTGGCCACCTGACGACCGTAGCTCACCGTCCCCCGTGAGGCTCTTGCACTACCCTGGTTCTCTATGTGTGGAATCGTCGGCTACGTCGGGCATCGTCCTGCCTGCGCCATCGTGGTCGATGCGTTGCACCGGATGGAGTACCGCGGGTACGACTCGGCAGGCATCGCGCTACTCGACGGACAGGGCGGGATGACGGTGCACCGGCGGGCGGGCCGGCTGGCCAATCTCGGCGAGGTTCTCGAATGTTCCGCGCCGGAGACGCTGGCCGGCTGCAGCGGACTCGGGCACACGCGGTGGGCGACGCACGGTCGGCCCACCGACCGCAACGCGCACCCGCACCGCGACTCGGACGGCAAGATCGTCGTCGTTCACAACGGCATCATCGAGAACTACGCCCCGCTGCGCGGTGAGCTCGAGGCCGAGGGCGTCGAGTTCGCCAGCGACACCGACACCGAGGTCGCCGTCCACCTGGTCGGCCGTCAGTACCGCTACGGCGAGACCGCGGGTGATTTTCCGGCGTCGGTGCTGGCCGTGCTGCGCCGGCTGGAGGGGCATTTCACGCTGGTGTTCGCCAACGCCGACGAACCGGGCACGATCGTCGCGGCCCGCCGCTCGACGCCGCTGGTGCTCGGGATCGGCGACGGCGAGATGTTCGTCAGCTCCGACGTCGCGGCGTTCATCGAGCACACCCGCCACGCGGTGGAGTTGGGGCAGGACCAGGCCGTCGTGGTCACCGCGGACGGCTACACGGTCAGCGACTTCCACGGCAACACCGACGTGGACTTTCGAGAGTTCCACATCGACTGGGACCTGTCGGCCGCCGAGAAGGGCGGCTACGAGTACTTCATGCTCAAGGAGATCGCCGAGCAGCCCGCGGCGGTGTCCGACACACTGCTCGGCCACTTCGTCGACGGTCGCATCGTGCTCGACGAGCAGCGCCTGAGCGATCAGGAACTGCGCGACATCGACAAGGTGTTCGTGGTGGCCTGCGGAACGGCGTACCACTCCGGGCTGCTGGCCAAGTACGCGATCGAACACTGGACGCGGCTGCCCGTCGAGGCCGAACTCGCCAGCGAGTTCCGCTATCGGGACCCGGTGCTCGATCGCAGCACCCTGGTGGTCGCCATCTCCCAGTCCGGTGAGACCGCCGACACCCTCGAAGCGGTGCGGCATGCCAAGAAGCAGAAGGCCAAGGTGCTGGCGATCTGCAACACCAACGGCAGCCAGATCCCGCGCGAAGCGGATGCGGTGCTCTACACCCGTGCCGGACCGGAGATCGGCGTCGCGGCGACCAAGACGTTCCTCGCGCAGATCGCCGCCAACTATCTCGTCGGCCTGGCGCTGGCCCAGGCGCGCGGCACCAAGTACCCCGACGAGGTCTCACGGGAGTACCGCGAACTCGAGGCCATGCCCGGCCTGGTCGCTCAGGTGCTCAAACAGCTCAACCCGATCGTGGAACTCGCGCGGCGCTTCGCCGAGAAGCCGACGATCCTGTTCCTCGGTCGTCACGTCGGCTATCCGGTGGCGCTCGAGGGCGCGCTCAAGCTCAAGGAACTGGCGTACATGCACGCCGAGGGCTTCGCCGCCGGCGAGCTCAAACACGGTCCGATCGCGCTGATCGACGAGGACCTTCCGGTGATCGTGGTGATGCCGTCGCCCAAGGGGGCGTCGATGCTGCACGCGAAGCTGCTGTCGAACATCCGGGAGATCCAGGCCCGCGGCGCGGTCACCATCGTGATCGCCGAGGAGGGCGACGACACCGTCCGGCCATTCGCGGACTACATCTTCGAGATCCCGGCCACCACAACGCTTTTCCAGCCGTTGCTCTCGACGATCCCGCTTCAGGTCTTCGCCGCCGAGGTCGCCCGGGCCCGCGGCTACGACGTCGACAAGCCGCGTAACCTGGCGAAGTCCGTCACCGTCGAATAGCGCCGGGGGCGTCGACGCCTAGCTGGGCAACAGCGCGGCGAGCTGATCGAAGGTGAGCGCCCATCCGCTGCGGAAGTTCTCGAATTCCGTCGGCGGGAGCAACGAGTGCTCGATCGACATCAGCGTCTCGTCGTTGTCGGCGGGAGCGAAGGTGACCTCGACGATGCTGACCGTCGTGGGGTCGGGCCAGTCCGAGTTGCTCCATGTGAAGCGCAGGAGGCGTGGCCGGTCGATCTCGAGGAACTGCCCGGTGATCAGCAGCGGGACGCCCACGTTGTCGACGTCGAAGAGGACCCGCCCCCCGACGCGGGGCTCGAGGTGCACGTCGACGACGCGGGTCGGATGTGGGCACATCCATTCCTTGAGCGATTCCGGGTCGAGCCACTCGTCGAACACCTCGTCCGGGGGCGCGGGCATCAGGCGCTGCACACGGACCGTCGGCGCCTCGGTCATCTCGCCCGCCGCTTCCGGGACAGCCGGGCCGCCAGGGCGTCGGCGCGGGCGGACCAGAACTCGGTCTGCTCGTCCATCCACTGGGCGGCGCCGGTGAGACCGTCTGGCCGCAGCGACAACCAGTGTTCGCGGCCGCGCACCTCGCGGGTGACCAGACCGGCCGATTCGAGCACCCCGATGTGGCGGGATACGCCGGCGAAGGTCATGGGCAGCGGAGCGGCCAGATCGGTGATGCGCGCGTCACCGCGGCGCAGGGTCTCCAGGAGTCGTCGTCGCGTCGGATCAGCGAGCGCGGCGTACGCGCGATCCAGCACCTGATCTTCAACCACATTGTTGACTATAGCGGGACTCGTGTGGTGTGCTGACCGAAAAGACGTTCAACGGTTTTGTTTAATGTTTGTCGAAGGGAGAGGTGATGGACACGCCACCGATCGTGTCGGCGCGGGAATGGCACGACGCGCATCAGCAGATGCTCGTCAAGGAGAAGGAGATGACGCGCGCCCGTGACGCACTGGCCGCCATGCGCAGGCGGATGCCGTGGATGGCGGTCGACAAACCGTACGTGTTCGAAGGGCCCGGCGGACCGGCGACGCTGCTCGATCTGTTCGACGGCCGCCGCCAGTTGATCGTGTACCGCGCCTTCGTCGAACCGGGTGTGCACGGCTGGCCCGAGCATGGATGCGTCGGCTGTTCGTTGATGGCCGACCACATCGGTCACCTCGCCCACCTCAACGCACGCGACACCACGCTGGTCTACGCCTCGCGCGCACCGCAGGCGGACCTCGACCGGGTGAAGGCCCGAATGGGCTGGAACATCCCGTGGTACAGCATCACCGACGACTTCGACGCCGACTTCGGGTGCGACCAGTGGCACGGCACCAACGCCTTCATCCGCGACGGCGACAGGGTTTACCGCACCTACTTCATCAACGACCGCGGTGACGAGGTGTTCGTCAACACCTGGTCCTTCCTCGACATGACCGCGCTCGGGCGGCAGGAGACGTGGGAGGATTCGCCAAGCGGCTATCCCCAGGAGCCCCCTTACGAATGGTGGTGCTGGCACGACGAATACGGTCCGAGCCGGTCCGAGGAGCGTGACCGCTGTGTCGATCACTGAGGCCGAGCGCAGCGCAGAACTGTACCGGGGGTGCCACGAACGGATCGTCGAGCTCGTCTCCCCGCTGGACGACGCGCAGTGGGCCACCGCGGTGCCCGCGTGCCCGGCGTGGACGGTCCGCGATGTCGTGGGGCACGTCGTGGCCGTCGCCGAGGAATGGTGCGACGGACGCCTGTCCGGAGTGCCGACCGACGCGCAGACGGCCGCCCAGGTCGCCAGGTCGCGGGAGACCGGCATCGCCGACCTGCTCACCTCCTGGGGCGAGGCGGTGCGCCAACTGCGGGAGTCGGCGCGCACTCGCGGATTGGTCGCACCGGTCGGCGACATCGTCAGCCACGAGCACGACATCCGCGGGGCGCTCGGCCGACCGGGTGCACGCGATTCGGAAGCCGTCCGATACGTCTGCGGCCAACTGCTCGAGATGCTGGATCCGCCCGTCACGCTGCGCGTTGTCGTCGAGGACGGCGAGTACCTGAGCGGTCCGGTGACCGGCGATGGCGAAGTCCGGTTGCGGACATCGCGATTCGAGACGCTGCGGTGGCGGACGGGGCGTCGCAGCCGCGCGCAGTTGGCCGCGATGGACTGGTCGGGTGACCCCGAACCGGTTCTCGACGCGCTGTACCTGTTCGGTCCGGCCGCCGCGGACATCGTCGAGTAAGGCCACCCGCACGCACCAGTTCCCCACGTAGGGTGTGGCTGATGCGGCACTACTACAGCGCGGAGGCGATCCGCGACGCGGAAGCACCGCTGTTGCAGCGCCTCCCCGACGGCGCTCTCATGCGGCGCGCGGCGTTCGGTCTGGCGACCGCGATCGCCCGCGAACTCACCGCGCGCACCGGCGGCGTCGCCGGCCGCAACGTCTGCGCCGTCGTCGGGTCGGGGGACAACGGCGGTGACGCGCTGTGGGCCGCGACGTTCCTGCGTCGGCGCGGGGCGTCGGCCACCGCTGTACTCCTCAACCCCGACCGCGCCCATCCGAAGGGGCTCGCCGCGTTGCGCGCGGCCGGGGGCCGGGTCGTCGGGAGTGTGCCCACGGCAACGGATCTGGTGATCGACGGTGTGGTGGGCATCTCCGGTTCCGGGCCGCTGCGGCCCGCCGCGGCCGAGGTGTTCGCCGCCGTCGACGCCGCCGGGATCCCCGTGGTGGCCGTCGACATCCCCAGCGGTCTCGACGTGCAGACCGGTGCCGCCGACGGGCCGCATGTGCACGCCACCTCGACCGTGACGTTCGGCGGGTTCAAACCCGTGCATGCGCTGGGGGAGTGCGGCCGCGTCGACCTGATCGACATCGGTCTGGACCTGCCACCGTCGGACGTGCTGGGTATCGAGGCGGCCGACGTGTCCGCCCGGTGGCCACGGCCGGTGCCGAAAGACGACAAGTACACCCAGGGTGTCACCGGCGTGCTCGCCGGGTCGTCGACCTACCCGGGTGCGGCGATCCTGTGCACCGGTGCGGCCGTCGCCGCCACCAGCGGCATGGTCCGCTACGCCGGAAGCGCTGCAGCCGAGGTTGTTTCGCATTGGCCGGAAGTGGTGGCCGCACCCAGCGCCGCCGCCGCGGGACGGGTGCAGTCCTGGGTGGTGGGCCCCGGGCTCGGAACCGACGAGGCCGGGGCGGCGGCGTTGTGCTTCGCGTTGGACACGGACCTGCCGGTGATCGTCGACGCCGACGGCCTCACGCTGCTGGCCGCCCATCCCTACCTGGTCGCCGACCGCAGCGCGCCGACGGTGCTGACCCCGCATGCCGGGGAATTCGCGCGGCTGGCCGGATCGCCACCGGGAGACGACCGGATCCGCTCGGCCCGCAGGCTGGCCGAGCAGTTCGGCGCCACCGTGCTGCTGAAGGGCAACGTCACCGTCGTCGCCGAACCGGACGGTCGGGCATACCTCAACCCGGCGGGCGAGGCGTGGGCCGCCACCGCCGGTTCCGGCGACGTCCTGTCGGGGATGATCGGCGCCCTGCTGGCCGCGGGCCTGCCTCCCGGCGAGGCTGCGGCGATGGCGGCCTTCGTCCACGCTTATGCCGCGAATGCGTCCGCGGCGGACCCCGGACCCCGGGCGGCGCCGACCTCGGCGTCGCGCATCCTGCACCACATCCGCACCGCACTCGCCAGTATCTGATCCCCGAAAGGAACCGTCTATGTCGCGCACACACCGTCGCGTCCCGCAGATCTCGCCCGCCTACACCGGCAGGCTGGCGATGGCACCGGTGCCGTCCTTGCGGCTGCCGGACGAGGCGATGGAACCCCAGGCGGCATACCGGTTCATCCACGACGAACTGATGCTCGACGGCAGTTCGCGGCTCAATCTGGCCACTTTCGTCACCACGTGGATGGACCCCGAGGCCGAGAAACTGATGGCCGAGACGTTCGACAAGAACATGATCGACAAGGACGAGTACCCGGCGACCGCGGCCATCGAGCAGCGTTGCGTGTGCATGGTGGCCGACCTGTTCCACGCCGAGGATCTGCGCGACGACGACCCCTACAGCGCGATCGGCGTGTCGACGATCGGCTCGAGCGAGGCCGTCATGCTGGCCGGGCTGGCGATGAAGTGGCGGTGGCGCCAACGCCTCGGCGGCGATGCGTGGAAGGGCCGCACCCCGAACCTGGTGATGGGTTCGAACGTGCAGGTGGTGTGGGAGAAGTTCTGCCGGTACTTCGACGTCGAACCCCGTTACCTGCCGATGGCCGACGGGCGTTACGTCATCACGCCGGAACAGGTGCTCGAGCACGTCGACGAGGACACGATCGGCGTGGTGGCGATCCTCGGCACCACCTACACCGGTGAGCTCGAACCGATCGCCGAGATCTGCGCCGCGCTCGACAAGCTGGCCGCCGACGGCGGAGTCGACGTGCCCGTCCATGTCGATGCGGCCAGCGGCGGGTTCGTGGTGCCGTTCGTACATCCGGATCTGGTGTGGGACTTCCGGTTACCGCGGGTGGTGTCGATAAACGTCAGTGGGCACAAATACGGGCTGACCTATCCCGGGATCGGCTTCGTGGTGTGGCGCAATGCCGAGCACCTCCCGGAGGATCTCGTGTTCCGGGTCAACTACCTGGGCGGTGACATGCCGACGTTCACGCTGAACTTCTCACGTCCGGGCAATCAGGTCGTCGGCCAGTACTACAACTTCCTGCGGCTGGGCCGCGGCGGGTACGCCCAGGTCATGCAATCGCTGTCGCAGACCGCTCGGTGGTTGGGCGACGAGCTTCGCGACAGCGAGCACTTCGAACTGATCACCGACGGCTCGGCAATCCCGGTCGTGAGCTTCCGACTGAAGGGCGATCCGGGCTACACCGAATTCGACATCTCGCAGACGCTGCGCTCCTACGGCTGGCAGGTGCCTGCGTACACCATGCCGGAGGGTGCGGAGGACGTCACGGTGCTGAGGGTCGTGGTGCGGGAGGGCTTCTCCGCCGACCTGGCCCGTGCGTTGCGCGACGACATGGTCACCGTGCTCAAGCATCTCGACGAGCTCAAGCCCGGCGGCCACTTCGACGAGGTGCAGCCGTTCGCCCACTAGAACGGTGGTGGTTTGGTGCGTTCGGCGACGAGGTCGTCGTTGAGGCGGCGTTCGGTTTGGATGCGGTGGGCGCGGTCTTGGGCGCGGGTGCGGCGGCGTCTGGGCATCTTCAATGCGCGGTCGGTGCGGGGCGCACCTTCCTTG